>NZ_JBWKOC010000004.1:0-744845 GCF_059415885.1 Caulobacter sp. GW821-FHT09H08 | reverse complement strand
CGGCTCCCGCGCCCGCGCCGCCTCCGGTCGCGCCGGTCGCGGCCGCTCCGGTGACGCCGCCTCCGGCCGCCCCGACCGCTCCGGCTCAACCGGTGGCTCAGGCCCCGGCTCCGGCCGCGCCGCGCGCCGAGGCTCCGCGCCAGGAAGCTCGCCACGAGGCTCCGCGCCACGACGCCTCGCGTCAGGCGCCCTCCGGCCAGACCCGCACCTACGAGCCCAGCCGCGAGCGCCGCGACGATCGTCCGACCACGACGACCTATCGCCCGGCCCCGCAAGGCGACCGCCCGTTCAATCAGCGCGCGCCGCGTCCCGACGCCGGCGCCAACTTCGGTCAACGCGCTCCGCGTCCCGAGGGTGATCGTCCGCGCGGCCCGCGTCCCGACGGCGACCGCCCGCAAGGCGATCGCGGCGGCTATCGTGGCGACCGCCCGCAGGGTGATCGTCCGCAAGGCAACGACCGTGACCGTCCGCAGCAGACCGTCCGTTACTCGGCCCTGGCGCCGCGTCCGGCCCCCGGCGGCCCGCGTGGCCCTGGCGGCCCCGGTGGTCCGCGCGGTCCGCGTCCTGGCGTCCCGGCCTCGGCTCCGGCCACGCCGGAAATCCAGCGCGCCATGCGCTCGGCCCCGCGTCCCGGTGGCGAAGTCCGCCGTCCGGACGAGGACGACGATCGCCGCAAGACGGCCAACGCCCCCAACAAGGCCGTGTCGCGCGTCAAGGGCGCGCCGCAGCGCCGTGAAGGGCGTCTGACCATCCAGGCCGTGGCCGGCGACGGGGATTCCGCCGACCGGATGCGCTCGCTCGCCTCGGTCCGCCGGGCCCGCGAACGCGAAAAGGAAAAGCGCCGCGGCGGCGTGGCCGAACAGGCCCGTGTCGCGCGTGAAGTCGTCATTCCCGACGTCATCACCGTTCAGGAGCTGTCCAACCGGATGGCCGTGCGCGGCGTCGACATCATCAAGTTCCTGATGCGTCAGGGCGTGATGCTGAAGATCAACGACGTCATCGACAACGACACCGCCGAGCTGGTGGCGACCGAGTTCGGTCACACCGTCAAGCGCGTGTCGGAAGCCGACGTCGAAGAAGGCTTCATCGGCGCCGAGGACATCGACGATCACATGGAGTCGCGACCCCCGGTCGTGACGATCATGGGTCACGTCGACCACGGCAAGACCAGCCTGCTCGACGCCCTGCGCTCCACGGACGTGGCGGCCGGCGAACACGGCGGCATCACCCAGCACATCGGCGCCTATCAGGTTCGCCTGAAGGACGGCCAGCGCGTGACGTTCCTCGACACGCCCGGCCACGCCGCGTTCTCGTCGATGCGCGCCCGCGGCGCCAACATCACCGACATCGTCGTGCTGGTGGTGGCGGGTGACGACGGCGTGATGCCCCAGACGATCGAGGCGATCAAACACGCCAAGGCCGCCGACGTGCCGATCATCGTCGCTGTCAACAAGATGGACAAGCCGGGCTCGGATCCGACCCGCGTGGTCAATGAGCTGCTGCAGCACGAGATCGTCGTCGAAAGCCTGGGTGGCGACACCCAGATCATCGAGGTCTCGGCCAAGGCCCGCACGGGTCTGGACGACCTGCTGGACGCCATCCTGCTGCAGGCCGAAGTGCTGGACCTGAAGGCCAACCCCGACCGCAGCGCCGACGGCGTCGTGATCGAGGCCAAGCTGGACAAGGGTCGTGGCGCGGTCTCGACCGTCCTGGTCAACCGCGGCACGCTGAAGCGCGGCGACATCGTCGTCGCCGGCAGCCAGTGGGGCCGTGTCCGCGCGCTTCTCAACGAGCGCAACGAGCAGCTGACCGAAGCCGGTCCGGCCACCCCGGTCGAGATTCTCGGCCTGGACGGCGTGCCCTCGCCGGGCGACGCCATTGCCGTGGTCGAGAACGAAGCCCGCGCTCGCGAGCTGACCGAGTACCGTATCCGCCTGAAGCGTGAGAAGTCGCTGCACCCGGTGGGCGCCGGCGCTTCGATGGCCGACATGATGGCCAAGCTGCAGGACAAGAAGCTGAAAGAGCTTCCGCTGATCATCAAGGCCGACGTGCAAGGTTCGGCCGAGGCGATCATCGGTTCGCTGGACAAGATGTCGACCGACGAGGTCCGCGCGCGGATCATCCTGTCGGGCGCCGGCGCGATCAGCGAAAGCGACGTCATGCTGGCCAAGGGCGCCGGCGCGCCGGTCATCGGCTTCAACGTCCGCGCCTCGGCGCAGGCGCGAGCCCTGGCCGAACGCGAAGGGGTCGAGATCCGCTACTACGCGATCATCTACGACCTGCTGGACGACATCAAAGGCGTGCTCTCGGGCATGCTCGCCCCGATCCAGCGCGAAACCTTCCTCGGCAACGCCGAGGTCCTGCAGGCCTTCGACATCTCGAAGATCGGCAAGGTCGCCGGCTGTAAGGTCACCGAAGGCGTGGTCCGCAAGGGCGCCAAGGTCCGGATCATCCGTCAGGACATCGTCGTCCTGGAACTGGGCACCCTGCAGACGCTCAAGCGCTTCAAGGACGAGGTCAACGAAGTCCCCGTCGGTCAGGAATGCGGCATGATGTTCCAGGGCTTCCAGGACATCAAGGTCGGCGACACGATCGAGTGCTTCACCGTCGAGGAGATCAAGCGTCAGCTCGACTAGAGTTCGCGACTTGAACTAGAGTTTTCTGATGGGCGCGGATCGCAAGGTCCGCGCCCATTTCTTTTGGACGAGGTCGTGATGCCGAGAACTCTGTCTGAGAACGAAACTCTCCGCACCGTGCGCAGTCGCTTGGCAAACGCCGAGGACTTCGTACGCCAGGCGTATGGCGTCCTTCACAAGGCCTCCAAGGAGCACGGGGAGGTTGTTCTCCGCCTGGGGATCGTCGGTACGGGAAAATTGCCGAACTACAGGTTAGAGGATGCGGAGACTGGACGTCCGCTCCAAGCCATAGATGGCAACAATCATCAGCCTTGGACCGGCGATGTCGACTTCACCACGCCAGCGAACTGGAGCACGGTGGTGATGTCCAAGATCGAGGTCGAAGAACTGTTGGGTGAAATCCGCAATTTTCGGCGCTAGCGCTGAAGCACAGGCGCCAGACTGGAAATCGCCCCATTCCGGCGCTACCGGTTCCTGATGCGTATCAAAGCCCTCTTTGCCTTGACCGCCGTCGCCGCCAGCTTGAGCGCCTGCGCGACCGTGGACCGCTACGACGCCGCCGGCGACGTGCACGACCTGCTGGTCGCCATCCGCGACAACGATCGCGGGACCTTCGAGTCCCACGTCGACCGCCGGGCCCTGAAGGCCGGGATCGAGGCGCGGCTGATGGACGAGGCCCGTCAGCGCCGGGCGAGCGACGGCGTCATGGCCATCGCGGCCCTCGCGGCGGGTTCGATCGCCGACCTGGCCGGCGACGCCCTGATCCGGCCCGAGACCTTCCACGCCGCCGCCAACTACTATGGCTACACGCCCGACCGCCCGATCCCGGGCCGGGTGGCCATCGCCAGCACGCTGCGCCCCGTCGGCGACGGCCGGGTCTGCGCGGCCAAGCGCGACGGTCCCTGCCTGCTGACCTTCACCCGCTACGGCGACCGCTGGCGCCTGTCGGGCTTCGACGCCGAGGCCGCGAACCTGCACTTCAAGCGATGAAGCAAGCAGCCTGGGGGGGCGCTGCCCTGGCTCTGATCACGGCGACCGCCGCATCGGCCGAAACACGGATGTTCTCGTACGACCCGATCTCGCCGGACGCCAAGCGGCTGACGGGCGCGGGCGTGACGATCCTGTTCAGCCAGGGCCTGCTGGGGCCCGGCCAGCCGATCAAGGTGCTGGCCACCGGCGTGCCGGCCCAGGCCGTGCTGAAGACCGGCCGCCAGAAGGACCTTGGTCCTGGCGGTCTCGGCGCGATGGAGGGCGTCGACGCCGACGCGTCGCTCTACGAGGTCGACGACAAGACGGCCCAGGGCAGGATCTACATCCGCGCCTTCTGCCCGGGCTCCAAGCGCCTGTGGCTGTCGTTCAGCACTATCGTCATCCGCCACGACCTGCGGATCCAGGCGTTCGGCGACGACCCGAAGGCCGAGGGGAAGGCTCGTCTCTGCGGCACGCTGGACTTTTCGTACCGTGGCGAATGGCGGCTGCCGAAGAAGCGCTCGCCCGATCCGATGGTCGACTGGACCGACAGCCCGCAGCATCCCGACACCTCGAACTGAGATTTTTTCACCGTTCGTGTCGCAACCGACCGACCTCGCGCGTCCTATGGCTATGGGCGACGGAGACAGTCGATGCGGTTCATGGTGCTTCTGAAGGTCGAGGCGGACGCCGGGGTGGAACCGGGCGAGGCCGCCCGCACCTACGACGCCGAACTGGCGCGAGCCGGCGTGGCCGATCGGGCCCGGCTCTCGGCGAAGGGCGCCCGGATGGCTTCGGGCGATCTGGCCGATGGCCGGACCCTCGCGGGCTTTTGGGTCTACGACCTCGACTCCCGCGAGGACGCGGCGGCCTGGGTGCGCCGTTGTCCCGCTCCGGCTGACGGCTCGGCCGAGATCGAGATCCGCCTGCTGCTGGACTCGGGCGACCTCCCCGAACGTCCCTCTCGCGTCAAGCCGCGTCCTGTCTGGGAACGCGCCGTGGCCTTCTGACAGGCGGGTTTCAGCTCAGGGGATGAGGCCCCGCACGACCAGATAGATCGCCAGCAGCATCATCGGCCCCGACCAGATTTCCAGCGGCAGCGAGAACAGTCGGTGCGGCGGGCGATAGGTGAGACGGAACTTCCACAGGCGTGGCGGCGGCAGCTTGATCGGCCGTCGATTGATCCGGCTGCCGACGATCCAGTTGACCACGGCGGCCAGGGCCGCGCCGATGCCCCACAGCCAGGGGGCGCGTTCGAAGATCTGTTCACCGAAGGCCGCCGTCAGCGCCGCGCCGAACAAGCCGAACACCCCGATCAGCGTCAACAGGCCCAGAAAGCCGCGTCCCGTCCACCAGACCACCATCGGCGGCTCCCTCTAGGTTGAGCATGTTGGATATGCCACGCGCCGAGTTTCGTGCAAGCTTGGCGCGACGCTATGGAGGGGACGGGCATGGCTGACGGGGATGCGCTGGCGGATTTCACGCGCTTCGAGTTCGATGACGGGCGCTGGACCCGCGAAGTCTTCAAGATCGGTTCGGGGCCGGGCGTGATCGTCATCCACGAGGTGCCGGGCCTGCATCCGGGCGTGCTGGCCTTCGCCCGTGACCTGGCCGCGTCGGGCCTGACCGCCTACTGCCCCAGCCTGTTCGGCAAGCCAGCCAAGCCTGTGACGCGCGGCTATGCGATCGGGACCATCCTCAAGAACATCTGCGTGCGGCGCGAGTTCAGCGTCTGGAAGGACGGCCGCTCCAGTCCGATCGTCGACTGGCTGCGCGCCCTGGCCCGCAAGGCGCACGAGGAGTGTGGCGGCAAGGGCGTCGGGGCGGTGGGCATGTGCTTCACCGGCGGCTTCGCGCTCGCGATGATGACCGAGCCGGCCGTGGTGGCCCCGGTGCTGTCCCAACCCTCGCTGCCGCTGAAGGACAAGGGCGGCCTGGACTGCTCGGCCTCGGAACTGGCCTGCGCCAAGCGCCGGTTCAAGGACGAGGACCTGTCGCTGCTGGCCCTGCGCTTCACCTCGGACACGCTGGTGCCCCACGCCCGCATCGACCGCCTGAAGGCCGAGTTCGGCGACAAGGTCGAGGTCGTCGAACTGACCGACGAGGACGCCGCGCCGGGCATGCCGATGGCCCCGCACTCGGTGCTGACCCTGCATCTGCACCGCTCGGTCCCGGACAGCGGCAGCATGAAGGCGCGCGACAAGGTGATCGCGTTCTTCCAGGCGCGGACGAGCGGCTAGGCTGGACTTTCCGCCCTCAGGAGCCTAGACACCCCGCCTTCCGATTTTCCCCGCGCACCGGCGTTCGATCCGCCGGCCGGGCCGCAAGGATTCCGCGCCATGAAGCGCCACTCTGACACCAAGAAGGGCCCCGCCGGGCCTTCGCAACGCCAGCTCCGCGCCGGCGAACTGATCCGCCACGCCCTGGTCGACGTCTTCCGCGAGGAAGGCCTGGCCGATCCGGTGCTGGTCAACGTCTCGATCACGGTGTCCGAAGTGCGGATGAGCCCGGACCTGCGCCACGCCGTCTGCTTCGTCGAACCGCTGGGCGCTGGCCTGAGGGGCGAGGCGGGCCGCAAGGAAGAGGACATCAAGGAAGTCATCAAGGCCCTGAACCGAGGGGCGAGCTTCCTGCGCGGCCGCCTGGGCAAGGTGATCGACATGAAGTTCACGCCCGACCTGAAGTTCATCCACGACGAGAGCTTCGGCGCCGCGGCCCACATGGACCGCCTGTTCGACGACCCGCGCGTGCAGCAGGACACCCGCACCCTCGCGGATGCTCTCGGCGAAGACGACGAGGATTAGTCGATGGCCCGCCGCAAGAAGGGCGACGCTGTCTCGGGCTGGCTGTGCCTGGACAAGCCCTACGACCTGACCTCGACCACGGCCGTCTCCCGCGTCCGTCGCGCGTTCAACGCCCAGAAGGGCGGGCACGCCGGCACGCTGGATCCGCTGGCCACCGGCATCCTGCCCATCGCGCTCGGCGAGGCGACCAAGACCGTCCCGTTCCTGATGGACGCCGACAAGGCCTACCGCTTCACCATCGCCTGGGGCCGCGACACGACGACGCTGGACCGCGAGGGCGAGACCACCGGGACCTCCGACGTGCGCCCGACCCGCGAGCAGGTCGAGGCCGTGCTGAGCGGCTTCATCGGCGAGGTCGACCAGGTCCCGCCGAACTTCTCGGCCATCAAGGTCGACGGCGAACGGGCCTACGACCTGGCCCGCGACGGCGTCGAATTCGAGCTGGCGACCCGCAAGGTGACGATTTTCGACCTCAAGGTCACCGATCAGCCCGATGTCGACCACGTCACGCTCGAGATGGAATGCGGCAAGGGCACCTATGTCCGCGCCGTCGTCCGCGATCTGGCCAAGATGCTGGGAACCTGCGGTCACGTCGCCGAGCTGCGCCGGACGCGGGTGGGCGGGTTTACCGAACAGGGTGCGATATCGCTGGAAACCCTGGAGAATTTGAGCTATGAGGCCCGGCTGTCGGAGGCATTGCTTCCGGTCGAGACCGCGCTGGACGACATCCCGGCGTTGGCCGTGACCGATGAAGACGCCTTCCGGCTTGCACAGGGACGCGCCATCGTCCTGCTTCCAAGGCAGGTGGAAACGCTGAAAGCCGAGCTCACGCCCGGCGATCGCACCGTTTCCGCAATGTCGGGGGATCGGCTGGTGGCCCTGTGCGAGATGCGCGCTGGGAAGCTCAATCCCGTGCGGGTCTTCCAACTCACCTGAGCGGAGACTTACCGATGTCGATCACCATCGAGCGCAAGAGCGCTCTTATCGCCGAACACGCCCGCACCACGGGCGACACCGGCAGCGCTGAAGTCCAGGTCGCGATCCTCTCGGAGCGCATCTCGAACCTGACCGAGCACTTCAAGACGCACAAGAAGGACAACCACAGCCGTCGTGGCCTGCTGAAGCTGGTTTCCCAGCGTCGCCGGCTTCTCGACCACCTGAAGAAGTCCGACGTCGCTCGCTACCAGTCCCTGATCGAAAAGCTGGGTCTGCGTCGCTAAGCGCCAAGGTCCGCCGCCCCGCGCAAGCAGGGCGGCGGATCGCGTATTTGGAACCAGGCGTCCCGAGACAGGCCGGGCGTCATAAAGGTTCAAAGCGGCTTCCCTTCCTCCGGAAGGCGCCGTTCGTCCGTCCGAGGGTTCACGTCCTCAAACCCGCCTGTCGAACTGGATGAGGATCACCGGGCCGGCTCCAAAAGCTCTTCAAGCTTCGCCGTCCTTCCCTGTCCGCCCCGACGAGAATCCGCTCGCGGGAACCGAAAGAAGCAAAATGTTCGATATCAAGCGCAAGACGATCGAGTGGGGCGGCAAGACGCTGGTCCTCGAAACCGGTCGCATCGCCCGTCAAGCCGACGGCGCCGTTCTGGCCACCATGGGCGAAACCGTCGTCCTGGCCACCGCCGTGTTCGCCAAGAAGGCGAAGCCCGGCCAAGACTTTTTCCCGCTGACGGTCAACTATCAGGAAAAGACCTTCGCGGCCGGCAAGATCCCCGGTGGCTTCTTCAAGCGTGAAGGCCGTCCGTCGGAAAAGGAAACCCTGGTTTCCCGCCTGATCGACCGTCCGATCCGTCCGCTGTTCGTCAAGGGCTTCAAGAACGAAGTCCAGGTCGTCGTGACCGTGCTGCAGCACGACCTCGAGAACGATCCCGACATCCTGGGCATGGTGGCCGCCTCGGCCGCCCTGGTCCTGTCGGGCGCCCCGTTCATGGGCCCGATCGGCGCCGCGCGCGTCGGCTACGTTGACGGCGGCTACGTGCTGAACCCGACGCTCGAAGAGCTGAAGGAAAGCAAGATGGACCTCGTCGTGGCCGGCACCGCCGAAGCCGTGATGATGGTTGAATCGGAAATCCAGGAGCTCTCGGAAGAGATCGTGCTGGGCGGCGTCAACTTCGCCCACAAGGAAATGCAGACGGTGATCGACGCGATCATCGACCTGGCCGAGCACGCCGCCAAGGAGCCCTTCGACTTCCAACCGGAAGACACCGACGCCCTGAAGGCCGAAGTGAAGAAGGCCGTCGGCCAGGACCTGGCCGACGCCTACAAGATCCAAGCCAAGGGCGACCGCGTCGCCGCGCTGGGCGCCGCCAAGACCAAGGCCATCGAGACCTTCGCCAAGAGCGACACCAACCCGGCCGGCATCGACCCGCTGAAGCTGGTTTCGGTCTTCAAGGAACTGGAAGCCGACATCGTCCGTCGCTCGATCCTCGACACCGGCATCCGCATCGACGGCCGCACCGTCGACAAGGTCCGTCCGATCCTGGGTGAAGTCGGCATCCTGCCGCGCACCCACGGTTCGGCCCTGTTCACCCGCGGCGAGACCCAGGCGATCGTGGTCGCCACCCTGGGCACCGGCGACGACGAGCAGTTCATCGACGCCCTGGAAG
Organism: Caulobacter sp. GW821-FHT09H08; assembly: GCF_059415885.1. Taxonomy (NCBI): domain Bacteria; kingdom Pseudomonadati; phylum Pseudomonadota; class Alphaproteobacteria; order Caulobacterales; family Caulobacteraceae; genus Caulobacter; species Caulobacter sp. GW821-FHT09H08. The sequence continues at coordinate 735,834 of NZ_JBWKOC010000004.1, read as the reverse complement.
GCACCTACAAGGAATCCTTCCTGCTGCACTACAACTTCCCCCCCTACAGCGTCGGTGAAACCGGCCGTATGGGCAGCCCGGGCCGCCGCGAAATCGGCCACGGCAAGCTGGCCTGGCGCGCCCTGCGCCCGATGCTGCCGAGCAAGGAAGACTTCCCCTACACGATCCGCCTGGTCTCGGAGATCACCGAGTCGAACGGTTCGTCCTCGATGGCCACGGTCTGCGGTTCGTCGCTGGCCATGATGGACGCCGGCGTGCCGCTGGTCCGTCCGGTCTCGGGCATCGCCATGGGCCTGATCCTGGAAAAGGACGGCTTCGCGGTTCTGTCGGACATCCTGGGTGACGAAGATCATCTGGGCGACATGGACTTCAAGGTCGCCGGCACCAGCGAAGGCCTGACCTCGCTGCAGATGGACATCAAGATCGCCGGTATCACGCCCGCGATCATGGAGCAGGCCCTGGCTCAAGCTAAGGGTGGCCGCGAGCACATCCTCGGCGAAATGAACAAGGCCATGGACGCCCCGCGTGAAGAGGTCGGCGACTTCGCTCCGAAGATCGAGACCATCACCATCCCGACCGACAAGATCCGTGAAGTGATCGGTTCGGGCGGCAAGGTGATCCGCGAGATCGTCGCCACCACCGGCGCCAAGGTCGACATCAACGACGAAGGCACCGTGAAGGTCTCGGCCTCGGACGGCGCCAAGATCAAGGCCGCCATCGACTGGATCAAGTCGATCACCGACGAAGCTGAAGTGGGCAAGATCTACGACGGCAAGGTCGTGAAGGTCGTCGATTTCGGCGCCTTCGTGAACTTCTTCGGCGCCAAGGACGGCCTCGTCCACGTCAGCCAGATCAGCAACGAACGCGTCGCCAAGCCGTCGGACGTGCTGAAGGAAGGCCAGATCGTCAAGGTGAAGCTCCTGGGCTTCGACGATCGCGGCAAGACCAAGCTGTCGATGAAGGTCGTCGATCAAGAGACCGGCGAAGACCTGTCGAAGAAGGAAGCGGCGGCCGAAGAAGCGTAAGCTTCCTCAGCTTCCATTCCGGACGCTATCAGGCGGGCGGCTCCGAAGGGGGCCGCCCGCTTTGCGTTTGGGCCAAGATTTCCGAGGCCGTCCATGCAATCCTCCCTTGTGCGAACAAGGGAGGGCTCCTGATGGTCAAGCGTACCTTGGGTGTCCTGGCCGTCGCGGCCGTCGTGGTTTCCGCGCCCCAGGCGCTTGCGTTTGGCACGATCCGGGGCCTCGGCCAGAACGCCGAGCACGAGACGATCACCCGTCGAGGACTGGCCAGTTTCGGCTTCGGCGCCACGACCCTCTCCATGCTGGCCGGCAAGACCGGCGAGTTCGGCGCCGTGGGCGCGCCCGATCGGCCCGATCGCGGCCTGATGAGCAGCAAGGACGCCCACTGCGACGGTGGCGACTATCTGGACATCCCGGGCTATCCGCGCACCCAGGCCGTCGCTCAGGAGCAGCTGACCGCCTGCCGGCGCTACATCGTGGCGCGCCTGAACCAGGCCGTGATCGACGCCGGCGACCTGGTGAAGACCGACCTGACCTTCGGCTCGATCAGCACCTCGGGCGGCTGCAACTTCACGGGTCACCGGCTGCGCGCCAAGTGCAACGTGCTGGAGCAGATGGGCCTGGCCTTCCACGCGGCCCAGGACTTCTACTCGCACAGCAACTGGATCGACTCCGAGGTCGCGCCGGCGACCATCGACAGTCCGCCGGGGCTCAACAAGTCCTACCCCGCGCCGTGGCTGTCGCCGAACGGCTCGACCTTCCCGGCGGGGCTGGTCTCGGGCTGCTACGAGGGATTCCCGGAAGGGATGCATTGCGAAGGCCGGATCCGGCACGCGGTGCTGAACAAGGACACGGCCGGGACCAAGCGGGCCTCGGGGTCCTACGCTCGCGCCATGTCGGTGGCCGCTCAGGACACCACCGACAAGTGGCGCTGGTACGAGCGGCAGCTGACCTCGCGCTACGGTGACGCGCGGGCGAAGAAGATGCTGTGCGTGCTGAAGTCGGACGAACCGAAGGGGTGCTGAGGGGCGGTAAGGAGCCCTCTCTCTCAGAGAGAGGGTTTCTACTCACCTCTTCGACGTCACCTCCGCCACCACCGTGTCCGCCGGCCCGTTGCCGCCCCGGCACGCGGCCCAGGCGTACTTCAGGTCCATGCAGACCCAGACCTCGGTCAGCCGGCCGTCCTTGATGCGGACGTTCAGGCCCTCGGCGGTGACGCCGCGATTGCGCTTGAGGAAGGCCTGGCGGATTTCGCCGGCGGTCATGACGCCGTCGCGGCCGGGCTTGAGGTCGGGGACCCTCAGACGGTCGCGGATTTCGCGCGCCTTCTGGAAATAGGCTTCGGGCGTGTCCCATTGGCACGTGCCGTGCGCCTGCCACTCGTGCTGCAGCAGCCAGGGCGAGGGGGTCATGCAGAGATTGGCCCGCACCGTCTTCTCGCGCATCGGCGGGCTGGAGCGGCAGTAGCGCGGATGCACCCGGTCCGGGCCGTTGGGCCACAGGCCGTGGACGGTGAAGCCGAAGCGGTTGGCCTCGCACTGGATCTTCTTGTCGGACTCCGGGATGCCGGCCCGGCAGGCCTCGGGCGACCAGTAAAGGGCCAGCAGATAGGCGGCGATCGGGACGTCGGTGTGGATCTCGCCGGCCGGCGGGACCTCGGTCGGGGCCGGCGTCACCGCCGAGGGGACGGCGCAGGCCTTCAGGCTGGAGGCTTGGGCGACGCCCGCCAGAAAGACTGAAGATGTGGCGAGCAGGGCGCAGGCGGCGGCGAGGGCGGTCTTCATCACAAGCTCCAGACTGGAGCCGGATAGGGAGCCCGCGCCGCTTCCGACGTCAAGCAAGCCTCAGCGGCGGGCCTCGGTGGCCATGCGCACCGCCAATCCGCCGAGCACCGTGGCCATCAGCCAGCGCTGGATCAGGGCGAAGCTGGGACGGGTGGCGAGGAAGGTCGCGATCGTGCCGGCGGCGAAGCAGATGGCCCCGTTGACCAGCAGGCTGACGCTGATCTGCGACAGGCCCAGCACCAGCGACTGGGTGAACACCCCGCCGTGCTCGGGCTTGATGAACTGGGGCAGCAGCGACAGGTACAGCATCGCCGCCTTGGGGTTCAGGATGTTGGTGACGAAACCCATGGTGATCAGCTTGGCGGGGCTGTCCTTGGGCAGCTCGCGGACCTGGAACGGCGAAGCGCCGCCGGGCCGGATCGCCTGCCAGGCCAGCCAGCCCAGATAGAGCGCGCCGCCGAACCGCAGGATGTCGTAGGCGATCGGCGCGGCCATCAAGAGGGCGGTGATGCCCAGCGACGCGCACACCAGATAGACGACGAAGCCCGCCGCCGTGCCGATCAGCGACACGATCCCGGCCCAGCGGCCCTGCGAGATCGAGCGACTGACGACATAGAGCATGTTGGGGCCGGGCGTCAGCGCCATCCCCAGGGCGATGAGCGTGAAGGCGATCCAGGTGTTGGCTTCGGGCATGGGCGTGGCTCCGCGATCGGGTTGCGATGTGGGCGCCCAGGCGAACGGCTTGCATGCGGCCCGCGCTTCCCGAGGGTCTGTTCCCTCCGAACGCCAGTCGCGCGAGCCCTGAAAGCTCTAGCACCAGACCCGCCAAATAGGGAGCAGGGCGGGGCGGCGGGAGGCCCAAGGCCGCAATTGTGCGACGAAGCGCGACTTTATCGCCCCGAAGATCGCTATTGCGAGCGATTATCATTGCGACTGCTTTGCAACATCGATAAGAACGCCTCGCAATTTCAGGAAGGGCGTCCTCGACGGCGCTCACTGGGGATAGGACCAAGATGCGTAATCCGAACTCTGTCGGCGTTGTGAGCCGTCCTCGTCGCGCCCTGGGCGCCGCCGCCGTCGCCGGCCTGGCCGGCCTGGGCCTCGCCCAAGCCGCCGTCGCCGCGCCGGACGCGGACGCCCCGGTGGCCACGGCCGCCGCCGTCGCAACCCCGGCCGCCGCTGACAGCAACGAGGTTTCGACCGTCAAGATCGACGCCAAGCGCGTCGCCGACCCCTCGTCGAGCAAGTTCACCGCTCCGCTGGTCGACACGCCCAAGTCGGTGACGGTCATCACCTCGAAGATCATCGAGCAGACCGCCGCCACCTCGCTGACCGACATCCTGCGCACCTCGCCGGGCATCACCTTCGGCGCCGGGGAGGGTGGTCAGCCTTTGGCTGACCGGCCGTTCATCCGGGGTTCGAGCTCGGCCAACAACATCTTCGTCGACGGCGTCCGCGACAGCGGCGGCCAGACCCGCGAAATCTTCAACCTCGAGCAGGTCGAAGTCGTGAAGGGCCCCGACAGCGCCTACGGCGGTCGCGGTTCGGGCGGCGGCAGCATCAACCTGTCGTCCAAGACCCCGAAGGCCGAGAGCTTCGCGCGCGGTTCGGTCGGCGTCGGCACCGACGAGTATGTCCGCGCCACGGCCGACTTCAACTACGCCATCAACGACAGCGTCGCGGTGCGCCTGAACGTGCTGGGCACGGAAGGCAACACGCCGGGCCGCAAGGCCGTCGACTTCAGCCGCTGGGGTTTCGCGCCGTCGCTGGCCGTCGGCCTGAACGGCGACACCCAGCTGACGGTCGCCTACTATCACCTCGATACCGACCAGATGCCCGACTACGGCATCCCGCTGATCACCAAGACGACCGAACCGCGCACGGTCTCGGGCATCCTGAACGTCGATCGCCGCAGCTTCTACGGCATCAAGAGCCGCGACTTCCAGAAGACCAAGTCGGACATCGCGACCTTCGCCATCGACCACAAGATCAATGACGAGCTGAACGTCCGTCAGGTGGTCCGCTACTCCAAGAGCGTCAACGACTACCTGGTCACCAACCCCGGCGACGGCGGCGCGGCCCAGTTCGTTCAAGGCCAATGGTGGATGAAGCGCGGCACCAAGAGCCGCTGGAACCCGACCGAGACGGTCGCGGCGGTCACCGACCTGCACGGCAAGAAGGTCTTCGGCGGCCTGGAGCACAGCTTCGACATCGGCATCGAGCTGAGCCGCGAAGAGAACCAGAACGCCAGCTACCTGCCCTACGGCACGACCACCTCGGCCTGCCCGACCGGCTTCACCATCACGGCGGCTACGGTCACCAGCGTCGGCGGCGGCGACTGTACGCTCGTCTACAAGCCCAACCCGAACGACGTCTGGGTCGGCACGCTGAACAAGGGCCCGGTCACCCGGAACCTGACCAAGACGGCCGCGATCTACGGCTTCGACACGATCAAGTTCGGCGAGAAGATCCTGCTGAACCTGGGCCTGCGTCACGACAGCTATTCGAGCCGCGGCGTTGACGCCTCGGCGACCAGCGCCAACGGCGTCGTCACCGCGGTGACCTATGTGGCGCGCGGCGGTTCGTGGGACTTCACCAACTATCAGGTCGGCCTGGTCTACAAGCCGACCACCAGCTCCAGCATCTACGCCTCGTACGCCACGGCCTCGACGCCTCCGGGCATTTCGGGCGGCGACCAGAACAGCAACACCACGACCGGCACGGGCAACCTGCTGACCGTGCAGCTGGAGCCGGAAGACAGCGAGAGCATCGAGCTGGGCGCCAAGGCCAACGTCCTCAACGACAAGCTGGCCCTGTCGGGCGCCCTTTTCAAGACGACCCGCAAGAACGCCCAGATCCAGATTGACGCCAACACCTACGCCCAGGTCGGCGAGGTCGAGGTCAAGGGTCTCGAACTCGGCTTCTCGGGCTATGTGACCTCCAAGTGGCAGGTGTTCGGCGGCTACACCTACATGGACAGTGAGCTGGTCCGTGGCGCCTATACCAACGTCAACCAGGGCGACCCGCTGGCCAACACGCCCAAGCACACCTTCTCGACCTTCACGACCTATCGCGTGACGCGGAAGATCGCGCTGGGCGGCGGCGCGTACCACGTGTCGAAGAGCTTCGGCGGCAACCAGGGCGGCGCCGGCGGCGGCGCCAATGCGATCTACGCCCCGGCTTACTGGCGTTACGACGCCTTCGCCTCGTGGACTATCAACCCGAAGGTCGACCTGCAGCTGAACGTCCAGAACCTGACGGACGAACGCTACATCGTGCGCACCAACGGCGTCCACCACGCCGACCCGGCCCCGGGTCGCCAGGCGATCCTGACCTTCAACGTGAAGTACTAGTCCTCCCCTCATAGGCTTCATGCTTGCGCCCCGTCCGGTTTTCCGGACGGGGCGTTTTTACGTTTCGGCCTTGAGTGCTGGGTCTGATCCGGATCAAGGAAAACCCGATGCGACGTGCTAGGAACGAGTCGCAATAAGGATCCGCCCCATGATGCTGCAAATCCCGCAGGTGCTGACCAAGGCCCAGGTGGCCGAGTGCCGGGCGATCCTGGACGCCGGCCCCTGGGTCGATGGCAACCTGACCTCGGGCTTCCAGGCGGCGCGAGCCAAGACCAACGAGCAACTGCCCCAGGACAGCGAGGCCGCCCGCTCGGTCGGCGAGGCGATCCTCCAGGCGCTGGAGGCCAACCCGCTGTTCGTCTCGGCCGCCCTGCCGCAGGTCATCCTGCCGCCGATGTTCAACCGCTACGGCGAGGGCATGGGCTTCAAGGACCATGTCGACAACGCCATCCGTCGTGACCCGGTCAGCGGCAAGCGCCTGCGCACCGACCTGTCGGCGACGCTGTTCCTGGAAGATCCGGAGAACTACGACGGCGGTGAGCTGGTCGTGAACGACCTCTATGGCGACCACGTCGTCAAGCTCGAGGCGGGGGACATGATCCTCTATCCCAGCTCCAGCCTGCACCACGTCACCCCGGTGACCCGGGGCCGCCGCACGGCCAGCTTCTTCTGGATCCAGAGCCTGATCCGCGACGACGCCCGGCGGACGATGCTGCTGGAGATGGACGTCGCCATCCAGCGCCTGGCCCGCAAGGTCGAGGTCGACGACGAGGGGATCCTGTCGCTGACCGGCGTCTATCACAACCTGCTCAGGCAATGGGCCGAGGTCTAGAAACAAGCCGAATATCGCGTTCACGGAACATCGATACGGTTTGCGAACCATAAGTTTACGCTTGAGCTCCACGATCCGCCCCGAATTTGGCGGAGACCGGATGTCCCAGGCGTCGACCCACGATGCGATCTCGCGCGCTTCGCCCTTCGGCGAGGCGGAGGCCGCGCGCTGGTTCTTCGACAACGCCAGCGACCTCTTCACCGTGGTTTCGCCCGAGGGGCGCTTCGTCACGGTCAACGCCGCCTGGACAGCCCTGACCGGCTGGTCGATCGACGAGCTGGTGGGCCAGCCGACCCTCAAGTTCGTCCATCCCGACAGCCACGCCGAGCTCGCCGAGTTCGGCCGCCAGATCCGCGAGGCCGGCTCGGCGATCACCGAGGTCAAGGTCCGCTGCAAGAGCGGCCGCTGCGTCTGGTTGCAAGGTCGCGCCCGCCTGGGGCCGAACGGCGAACGCGTCGGCGTGATGCACGACATCTCCAGCGAGGTGGCCGGCCGCGCCGAACTGGAAGCCGCCCGCCGTACTCGCGAGCTGCTGGCCGAGGCCGCCGGTGTCGGGATCTGGGGCTACGAGCCCGACGGTGAGCGGATCGAGTGGTCGCCCGACGCCCTGGCGCTGCTGGGCCTGAAGCCAGCTGACGTCTCGACCGCCGACCTCTTCCTGGCGCGACTACCGGACGATCAGCGCCAGGTGGTGCACCAGGCCTTCATCCGCGCCACTCGAACTGGCGAGGGCGGCACCGTGGAATTCCGCCTGCGCGGCGACGACGGCCGGTGGCAGACCTTCCGCAGCACCTATCGCGCCGAGCCTCGGCCGGGGCCGCTGTTCGCCCTGAAGGGCATCTCGCAGAACATCACCGACGTGGCCCGCAGCCGCGACAAGGCGATCTGGAGCGAGCGCCGCGCCCGCCGGCTGGTCGAGGACGCGCCGTTCGCCGTGGCGGTCTACGACCTGGACATGCGGCTGCGCCTGGTCAGCCCGCGCTTCCTGGAGATCTTCCGGTCGACCGAGGACCAGGTGATGGGCAAGAGCCTGGAGGAGCTGACCCATGGCGGCCGCAGCCGCTTCGTCGCCGGCGTCACCCGGGCGCTGACCGGCGAGGTCGTCACCCGCCGCGAGGATCGCCTGTCGGACGCCGAGGGCAACGAGCGCTCGTTCCGCTGGGAAGCCCGACCCTGGTTCGACGTCGCCGGCGAGATCGTCGGCGTCATCACCTATATGGACGACGTCACCGCCCTGACGACGGCGCGGCGCGAGGCGCGGATCAACGCCCGCCGGCTGCGCGTCGCCCTGGGCGCGGCCCGGGCCGGCGTCTACGAGATCGACTACGAGGGCGGGAGCTTCTGGGGTTCGCCGGAGTTCAACCGGATCATGGGCTGCCGCGTCGCCTACGAGGACATCCGGCGCCAGATCCTGCCGGGGCTGCATCCCGACGACCGTGTCGCGCTGCTCGAGGCCGCCTCCCACTGGCGCGACAACGGCCACGAGGGCGCCAACGAATTCGACGTGCGGCTGGTCGATCCCGAGGGTGAGGCCCGCTGGATCCGGATCTTCCACGAGACCCGTCGCAACGCCGACGGCTCGCCGCGCAAGGCGTTCGGCCTGGTCCTGGACATCGACGAGAGGAAGCGGGCCGAGCTGGCCCTGGTCGCCGCCGAGCGCGCGGCCCAGGCGGCCAACGAGGCCAAGGCGCAGTTCCTGGCCAATATGAGCCACGAGATCCGCACGCCGATGAATGGGGTGCTGGGCGTCATGCACGTCCTCAAGCGCGAGCTGCCCGCCGGCGACAGCGCCGAGCTACTGGGCGAGGCCCTGGCGGCCGGCCAGATGCTGTCGACCCTGCTGGACGACGTGATCGACATCTCGCGGATCGAGGCCGGGCGCCTGGACCTGAACCGAGAGGCCGTCGATCCGCGCGAGCTGGTCCGGGGCGTCGCCCGGCTGCTGGCCGGCCAGGCCTCGCACAAGGGACTGCGGCTGGAGCTGGACATCGCCGACGACCTGGGCTGGGTCGACACCGACCCGACCCGCGTGCGCCAGGCCCTGTTCAACCTGATCGGCAACGCCGTGAAGTTCACGCTGAAGGGCTCGGTCACGGTCCGCGCCCGTCGGCAGGTCGAGGCCGGCGAACCTCGCCTGGTCTTCGACGTGATCGACACCGGGGTCGGGGTTCCGCTCGACGCCCAGGCGCGTCTGTTTGAACGCTTCCAGCAGGCCGACGCCAGCACTACCCGCCGCTTCGGCGGTTCGGGCCTGGGCCTCGCGATCACCCGCAAGCTGGCCCAGATGCTGGGCGGCGAGGTCTCGTTCGCCTCGACGCCGGGCGAGGGCTCGACCTTCACCCTGACCATCGCCGCGCCGCCGGCCATCGCGCCGCTCGCCGTCCAGGCCGAGGCCGAGGACCTGCTGGCCGGGCTCAAGGTGCTGGTCGTCGAGGACAATCCGACCAACCAGCTGGTGGCCCGCCGGATCCTGGAACAGCTGGGCGCCAAGGTCAGCGTCGCCGACGACGGCGCGGCCGGCGTCGAGGCGGCCCGCGGCGGCGGCTTCGACCTGATCCTGATGGACGTGCAGATGCCCGGCATGGACGGGCTGGAAGCCGCCCGCCGCATCCGGGCGCTGCCGGGCGCGGCTTCGCGGGCGCCGATCATCGCCCTGACCGCCAATGTCATGGCCCATCAGCGCGCCTCGTACCGCGCCGCCGGCATGGACGGAGTGGCCGCCAAGCCGATCTCGCCCACCGCCTTGGTCGCCGAGATCGTGCGCCTGTCGCAGGCCGGACCGGACACGCGCGGCGCCGTCGCCTAACCCCGTTCCCTCAAGCCCTTCCCCCCGGGGCCTGAACCACGCTAAGCAGGGCCAAAGACGGGGGAACCAGATGGCCGACGGAAGTCAGGAACGCGCTTCGATGCGCACGGTAGTGGCGGCCTCGTCGGCCGGCACGGCCTTCGAATGGTATGACTTCTTCATCTTCGGCAGCCTGACCCAGGTCATCTCCAAGACCTTCTTCGCGGGCCTGAACGACACCGCCGGCTATATCGCCGCCCTGGCCCTGTTCGGGGTTGGCTTCGCGTTCCGGCCGATCGGCGCCCTGGTGTTCGGCAAGATCGGCGACCAGGCCGGCCGCAAGGGCGCGTTCCTGGCCACGGTGCTGCTGATGGGCGGCGCGACCTTCGCCATCGCCTTCCTGCCGACCTACCAGCAGGCGGGGATCATCTCGCCGATCCTGCTGATCCTGATGCGCTGCGTGCAGGGCTTCGCCCTGGGCGGCGAGTACGGCGGGGCGGCGATCTACGTCGCCGAGCACTCGCCGGCCAACAAGCGCGGCTGGTCGACCTCGTGGGTTCAGACCTCGGCCGCCTTCGGCCTGTTTGGCGCCCTGCTGGTGATCATGGGCACGCGCGCCGCCGTCGGCACGGAAGCCTTCGACGCCTGGGGCTGGCGGATCCCGTTCGCCGTCTCGATCGGCCTGCTGGGCGTCTCGGTCTGGATGCGCATGAAGCTGACCGAAAGCCCGGCCTTCGCCGCCATGAAGGAAGAGGGCCAGGCCTCCAAGGCGCCCTATGCCGAGGCGTTCGGCCAGTGGAGCAACATGAAGCTCGTCATCCTGGCCTTCCTGTCGATGATGTGCGCGCAAGGGGCCGTCTGGTACACCAGCTTCTTCTACGTCCAGACCTTCATGGAGAAGTTCCTGAAGGTCGATCCGGCGACCATCAACGGCATCATGATGACCGCCACGGCGATCAGCGCCGTGTTCTACGTCGTCTTCGGCTGGCTATCGGACAAGGTCGGCCGCAAGCCGGTGATGCTGGCCGGCATGACCCTGGCCCTGCTGTTCTACTTCCCTGGCTTCCACCTGCTGGAAAAGGCCGCCAACCCGGCGCTCGCCGAAGCTTCGGCCAAGTCGCCGGTCGTCGTCGTGGCCGATCCCAAGGACTGCTCGCTGCAGTTCGACCCCGTCGGCAAGACCGCTTTCGTCACCTCGTGCGACATCGTCAAGAGCACCCTGGCCAATGCCGGCGTTTCCTACGCCAACGAGGCGGCTCCGGCCGGCTCGGTGGCCAAGGTCAAGGTCGGCGGCGTCGAGGTGATCTCCAAGAGCGCCAAGGGCCTGCCCAAGGCTGAGGTCAAGACGGTGAAGACCGGCGTCGAGACCCAGATCAAGGCGGCGCTCGTGAACGCCGGCTATCCGGCCAAGGCCGACCCGGCCCGCATGAACAAGCCGATGATGCTGGGCGTGCTGTTCGTGTTCGTGATCGCCGCCACGGCCCTGTTCGGACCGCTGGCCGCCTGCCTGGTCGAGCTGTTCCCGACGCGGGTGCGCTACACGGCCCTGTCGCTGCCCTATCACATCGGCACGGGCTGGGTGGGCGGCTTCGTGCCGTTCTTTGCCTTCGCCATCGTGACGGCGGTGGGCAACATCTATGCGGGCCTGTGGTACCCGATCGCCTTCACCCTGATCAGCGTGCTGACCACGCTGTTTCTGCTGCCCGAGACCAAGGAGCGGCCGCTGAACTAGCGGCCCTCCAGTCCCCTCAAGCGGTCGGGATCGGCACGACCTCGACCGCGACGGCGGCCTGGGCCAGGGCGTGAACCAGGGCCGGGTCGATCGCGTGGGTGACCAGGCGGACGATCTGGCGGCCCTCGCCGGCCAGATGGACCAGCCGTTCGGCGGTGGCCTCGGCCGCGTCCAGTCGGTCGACGTCGCGACGGGCCAGCTTCACGACCTCCGGATCGGCGTCGGCCTCCAGCACCAGGACGTCGGCGGCTCCTAGCGCGCGCACAGCGCGAAGAGTCAGCAGGTCGACGGGACCCTTGCCGGCGATGAAGCGGACCAGGCCCTTGCGGGAGACGCCCTTCGCCAGCGCTTCGCGCAGCAGCTCGCCGGCGCGGTCCATATCGCCCGCCCGGGCCGCGTCGGCGGCCTCGCCGTGGACGGCCTCGCGCAGGAAGGCCCGGCGCTCGTGCAGGACCGGCAGCGCCTCGCGCACCTCGGCCTGGAACTTCGACAGCAGGGCGGCCACCCGGCCGGTGCCCTCGGGCACGTGAACCTCGATATCGTTGCGCAGCATGGTCGCCAGCACCGGAGACGAGCCGCCGGTGCCGATCGCCGCCACCACCTCGCCGCGGTCGATCACGGCGGGGGTGTTGAAGTCGCACTGGGCGGGACGGTCGACGACATTGACCAGCACATGCGCCGCCCGCGCCGCGCTGGCGGCGGCCTGGACGAAGACCTCATCGGGACTGGCGACGAAGGCCAGGACCGCGCCGCTGTAGGAGCCGGCCAGATAGGCCTCGGGCCCTTCCAGGCGGACCAGGGTGGCAGGCGAGCCGTCGAACAGTCGCGCCTTGGCCTCGGCGGCCTCGCCGGTGCCGGCGACGACGACCTTGCGACCGGTCAGGGGGAAGTAGGCGGGGAAGGAGTCCAACGCGTCGTCCTCGAACTTATTGCGACCGACAGGCGTCATACGGGCCGCCCGGGAAGCCCTTGAGCATGGCGTCCGGGCCCTTGCTCCAGATCTCGGCGTCGCCGGCCGTGTAGCGCGCCCCCGAGGCCGAGCGGGCCAGCTTCAGGGTTTTGGTGACGCCGCTGGCGGTGACCACGACCTTCTTGCCCTGCAGGGCATAGGCGGCGGTGAATCGCTTGCCGATCTTGCAGCTGTAGCGGATCGGCGCGTCGGTCGAATCCATCGGGGCGACGGTCGTACAGCCGGCCAGCGTCACGGCCAGTATGGCGAAGGAAACGAGGACGCGGCGCAAGACGAAGGTCTCCCTGAAATGTCGGGTTCAGACCATAGCGGTTTTCGGCGCCGGTGCGCGCCTGCCTTCGCCTAACAGGAAGCGTTTTGGGGACACGGCGCGTTTCCATCCGAGGACGACGCTCAAAATCCCCTGGCCAAGCCCTGAGTGAACAGTGTTAGGTTTGGTCAACCGGCGGGACGCGTCGCGTCCCCTTTCGTTGGGAGGCGAAGACGCATGGCCGTGACCCTCGATATCAATGGCAAGGCGACTTCGGTCCAGGCCGCGCCTGACACCCCCTTGCTGTGGGTCCTGCGCGACGAGCTGGGCATGACCGGCACCAAGTTCGGCTGCGGCATGGCCCAGTGCGGCGCCTGCACCGTGCACCTGGACGGCCAGCCGATCCGCTCGTGCGTGACGCCGATCGTCGCCGTCGGAACCGCCAAGATCACCACGATCGAGGGCCTGGGCGGGCAGCATCCGGTGCAGCAGGCCTGGGTGCGCCATGACGTGCCCCAGTGCGGCTACTGCCAGTCGGGTCAGATCATGTCGGCCTGCGCCCTGCTCGCCCAAAAGCCGAAGCCCTCGGACGAGGATATCGACAACGCCATGTCGGGGAACATCTGCCGCTGCGGCGCCTATCAGCGCATTCGCGCGGCGATCAAGGACGCCGCCGACACCGGCCCGCCGATGGGCGAGCCGCACGCCGATATCGATGAAGCCATCGTCGCCGGTTCGGGCGCGACCCATCGCGGAGCCGGCCGATGAACGCTCCCGTCGATCCCAAGGGCCTGAAAACGGCCCAACCCAGCCGCCGCGACGTGATCGTGGCCTCGGCCCTGGTCGGCGGTTCGCTGCTGGTCGGCTGCTCGCCGGCCGACCTGATGAGCGCCGGCTCCAAGGTCGAGGTCGGCGCCTTCGGGCCCTTCATCAAGATCGCGCCCGACGGCGTGGTCACGGTGATCTCCAAGCACCTGGAAATGGGGCAGGGCAACCATGCCGGCCTCTCGGCTATCGTCGCCGAGGAGCTGGACGCCGACTGGACCAAGGTGAAGGTCGAACAGGCGCCGGCCAACGCTAAGCTCTACGCCAATGGCGCCATGGGCGTGCAGCTGACCGGCGGTTCGTCGGCGATCTCCAACTCGTGGGAGCAGCTGCGCAAGGCCGGCGCCGGGGCGCGGGCCATGTTCGTGCAGGCCGCCGCCAACAAGTGGAACGTGGCGGTCGGCGAGATCACGGTGAAGGACAGCGTCCTGACCCATACCTCGGGCAAGACCGCGACCTTCGGCGAGCTGCTGGGCGATGCGGCCAAGGTGCCGCCGCCGGCCGACGCCAAGCCCAAGGACCCCAAGACCTTCACCCTGATCGGCACCGATCGGGTGCGCCGCAAGGACGCCCAGGCCAAGAGCGACGGCACGGCCCGCTACACCCAGGACGTCCGCCTGCCCGACATGCTGACGGCCGTGGTCGCCCACGCGCCGCTGTTCGGATCCAAGGTGAAGAGCTTCGACGCGACCGAGGCCAAGAAGGTCGCCGGCGTAGTCGACGTCTTCGAGATCCCGACCGGCGTCGCCGTGGTCGCCCAGAGCACCTATGCCGCCCGCATGGGCCGCGAGGCGCTGAAGATCGAGTGGAACGACGAGAAGGCCGAGAAGCGTGGGTCGGCGGCCATCGCCCAACTCTTCAAGGATGTCGTGGCCGGCAAGAACACCGAGACCAAGTGGGAGGCCTTCGACTCGCACGGCGATGCGACGGCGCTGGCTTCGGCCAAGGGCGAGCGGGTGTTCGAGACGACCTACGAGTTCCCCTACCTGGCCCACGCGACCATGGAGCCGATGAACTGCGTCGCCGCGGTCGACGGCAACAAGGTCAAGCTGACCTTCGGTTCCCAGGGCCAGACCCTGGACCAGATGAACGCCGCCAAGATCGTCGGCTGCCTGCCGGGCTCGGTCGAGATCGAGACCGTGTTCGCGGGCGGCTCGTTCGGTCGTCGCGCGACCTTCCAGTCGGACTACACGGCCGAGTGCGTCCATATCGCCAAGAAGGTCGGCAAGGGCCGGCCGGTGAAGCTGGTCTGGACCCGCGAGGACGACATGCAGGCCGGTTACTTCCGGCCGCTCGTGATCCACGCCGTGAAGGTCCAGCTGGACAAGGACGGCTATCCGGCCGCTTGGCGTCACCGGATCGTCAGCCAGTCGATCATGAAGGGTTCGCCCATGGGCGGCAAAGGCCCCGACCAGACCGCGATCGAAGGCACGGCCGGCTCGCCCTATCTGAAGGCCACGCCCGTGGTCGACGCCCAGGTGGCGTTCCCGGATGTCGGGGTGCCGGTCCTCTGGTGGCGCTCGGTGGGCGCGACCCACACCGCTTTCGTCATGGAGCACACCATCGACCAGCTGGCCGCCAAGGCCGGCAAGGACCCGATCGAATATCGCCGCGCGCTCTACAAGAAGGCCGGCGCGGATCGCCATCTGGGCGCGCTGAACCTGGCGGTGGAGAAAGCCGGGCCGACGGCGACGGCCGGCTGGACGCGCGGCGTGGCGGTGCATGAGAGCTTCGGCTCGGTCGTGGCCCAGGTCGCCGAGGTCAAGCTGGAGAACGGCGCGCCGCGCGTGGGCCGCGTGGTCACGGCCGTCGATTGCGGCGTCGCCGTCTCGCCCGACCAGATCGCAGCCCAGATGGAAGGCGGAACCTGCTACGGCCTCTCGGCGGCGCTGTTCGGTGAAGTAACCCTGACCGACGGCAAGGTCGACCAGAGCAACTTCGACACCTATCGGGTGCTGCGGATCAACGAGGCGCCGAGCGTGGAGACCAGCATCGTCCCGTCCGGCAATCCGCCCAGCGGGGTCGGCGAGCCCGGTACGCCGGTGATCGGTCCAGCGGTGGCCAACGCGCTGTTCGCCCTGAACAAGACGCCCACCAACCGCCTGCCGTTCGTGCGTTCGACCACCTGACGCGAGACCGTTCAACCTTCGCAAGCTAGACGGGAAGGTTTTCGGCGATCATCCTACAATTATGGTCGATCGCGTCAGTACGGCTTTCGAAAAGCTTACCCCCCGGGAGCGGGAAATCCTCCGGCTCATCGCCGCGCATCTCCAATCCAAGGAGATTGCGCGAGCGCTTGGCCTATCGCCCAAGACCGTCGAGATGCACGTGCTCAGCGCCCGTCGACGTCTGTCGGGCCTGAGCCGTCGCGACGCGGCGCTGGCCTTCGTGGCCTGGGAGGGCGAGGACCCCGGTAACGACTACCGTAAGCGACCAGACGATCTGGCAGCGCTTGCCGAGCCGTCGCTTCCTGATCGCGAGATCGGAAGCGACCATGAACCAGCAACCTTTCACCCATCTGACGAACAACGCCTCGACCAGCCCCACCTTCTTCATGGCCAGTTGGGGTTCGTTGGAGGAATGCCTGACCTTGCTGGCGGGGACCCCGGAGCGCGGGGCCCTGGTCCCGGACGCGGTGTCGGCCTTGCGCAAGGCCCAGGCCAGCGGGGAGGCGCCGTCCAAGACGCTGTTGCGGGTTCTGGCCGCCACGGCGTTTCTCACGGACGACCGGCCGCTGGGCGGGATTGGCGCCATGACCTGACCGCCCTTCAATGGTTGGGTCTGGTGCTGGGAGCCACGGCCTTCACGGCCGTATGTCTCGCCGGGATTGCGATCGGCATGGACGCCTTCATCCTGGCGCTCCAGCGGATCGGCCACTACTAGGCCCGCCGCCTTCCAGCCTACCTCACAGTTCAGCGTCAACCGAACGCGCGGCCGTGGCCGCGTGAAGGACCCCCTGCATGCCCGTGTCGCGTCAAAGAAGTCGGAGCGCCGCCCCAGCCGTCGGCAACGCTGGACTGCTGGCCTTCGCGCCGCGTCCGTCCTATTGGCTTGGAAAGTCGCCACGCGTGTCGGACCCAGCGTTTGTACATAGCCCTGTACACCTTCATCTACTACGTGGGCGCGGTGATCGCCTGCGGGCTGGGCCTGTGGAAGGGCGACCAGGCGCTTCGGGCCATGTCGGCGACCACGATCGTCTCGTGGAGCATCACGCCGCTGCTCAGCCACTGGGACCAGGGCGTCCTCAACGTGCCCCAGACGATCGTCGATGTGGTCACGACCGTGGCCTACATCTGGCTTTCGCTACGCTATCGGCAGCTCTGGACGGTGCTGCTGTGCGCCGTGGCGGTGCTGGTGGTGCTTTGTCCGTTCGTCGACCTGGTCGATGCGCGGGTCCATCGCAACAGCTGGATCGCCGCCAACAACATCCTCGCCGTGAGCCACATCGTGATCCTGCTCGCGGCGCTTTGGCTGGTCGTCCGCGCCCGGAGACGGGCCGATGAGGGAACTGTTCAACCCTGATTTCGACGCCGTCGCGGACGAAGAGGATATCGCCGCGTTCCGCCGCAGCTTCGCGATGATCGGCAAGGACCACAAGCGCATCCTGGCCGCCCTGATCCCCAGACTGGTGGCGCTGCAGGACCGAGGGGACTCGGAGACCGCCTTGAAGCTGATCGCCGAGGTCAAGCGCATCGTGGTCGGGGGTGAGACGGCGCCGCACTGATCGAACGGGCGAAGGGCGCTGAGGGACCTCCGGGGGGAATGGTCCTGTCTAAAGGCGGCCTTCGACGGCGCGGGCGAGGTCCTCGGGTCGATCCACATCGAGGTGGATCCCCGGGTCCTCGACGGGAATCCGCGCCAACCGGGCGCCCGCGTTCTCCAGGAGGGCGCGGGCGCCTTCGTCTCCGCTGAGCGCCTTCAGGGCCGGGAACCAGGTCGCGCCGAACAGAACCGGATGACCGCGCCGGCTCAGATAGGTTGGGGCGATCAGGTCGCCGGCGCCTCGAAAGGCGTTGGCCAACTTGGTCGGGGTCGCGGGATCGATGACCGGCATGTCGCCGAGCAGCACGAAGGCGCCATCGGCGTCGTCCGGCAGGGCCGCGACCGCCGTGCGCAGCGACGCGCCGATGCCCTCCCCGGGATTCTCGACGGGAACCAGGACAAGCCGCTTGTCGGCGGCCAGCCGGTCGGCGGTGGCCTGGATGGCCTTGCGCAGCGCCGGATCGGGGCCGATGGCGACAAAAACGCGCCTGACCGGCGACAGAAAGGCGGTCAGAAGCGCCCCCGCGATCAGCGGCGCGCCGTTGAAGGGCGCGAGCAGCTTGGCGCCGCCGAAGCGAGCGCCGGCGCCCGCGGCCAGCACAATGGCTTCCAGCGGCGTCGTATCCCTTTCCGTCATGGGTTCCCGCGCCTATTCTAAGAGACGGATATGACGCCCTATGACGATAGCCCCGCGCAAGCGGTTCATGTTGCTCCGCGCCAGCCGAAGCCTGTCTTGATCGACGGCTTCGGGCGCGCCGTCACCTATCTGCGCGTTTCCGTCACCGATCGCTGCGACCTGCGCTGCCTCTACTGCATGTCCGAGCACATGACCTTCTTGCCGAAGGCCGAGGTTCTGACGCTGGAGGAGCTGGATCGCCTGGCCTCGGCCTTTGTGGGACTGGGCGTGCGCAAGCTGCGCCTGACCGGCGGCGAACCACTGGTGCGCAAGGGCTTCATGGAGTTGGTCGCCGGCCTCTCGCGCCACCTGCGCTCGGGCGCGTTGGACGAGCTGACCCTGACCACCAATGGCACGCAGCTGGAACGCTACGCGGCCGACCTGGCCCGGCATGGCGTGCGGCGGATCAACGTCTCGCTGGATACCCTCAAGCCCGACCTCTTCCGCAGCCTGACGCGCGGCGGCGACCTGGCGCGGGTGGTCGCCGGGATCGACGCGGCCCTGGCGGCCGGGATCGCGGTCAAGATCAACGCCGTGGCGCTGAAGAACGACAACGCCGCCGAACTGCCCGAACTGATCCAGTGGGCCCACGCGCGCGGCTGCGACATCACCCTGATCGAGACCATGCCCCTGGGCGAGGTCGACCAGGACCGCACCGACCAGTATCTGTCCTTGAAGGACGTCCGCCGCGACCTGTCCTCGTTCTGGACGCTGGAAGACATCCACCACGCCACCGGCGGCCCGGCGCGCTACACGCGGGTGGCCGAGACCGGCGGGCGGCTGGGCTTCATCACGCCGCTCAGCAACCACTTTTGCGACACCTGCAACCGAGTGCGCCTGACCTGCACCGGCACCCTCCACACCTGCCTGGGCCGCGACGACGCCAGCGACCTGCGGGCGGTGATCCGGAGCGGGGCGAGCGACGGGGAGCTGACCGAGGCGATCTTCGCGGCCATCGGCGCCAAGCCCAAGGGCCACGACTTCCAGATCGCCGCCGCCCGTCCGGCCGTTTCCCGGCACATGTCGACGACCGGCGGCTGAGGTGGCGCGCGTGCTTCTCTTCGGACGCTTGGCCGATCAGGCCGGCTGGCGCGACCGCATGGTCGAGGCGGCGGACCTCACTATCCTCCGTGCAGCCCTGACGGCCCATGACGCCGAACTCGGCGAGGCGCTGACCGCCCCTGGCGTCCAGGTCGCGGTCGATAAGGTTATCATGCGCGGCGAAGCGGCGCTGACCGCCGCGACCGAGGTCGCCTTCCTGCCGCCGATGAGCGGCGGATGATCGTCACGCTCACGGACCAGCCGTTCGAGCCGGGCGCGCTCGTCACGGCCTTCTGCGCGGGGCGCGAGGAGACCGGCGCGGTCGCGACCTTCGTGGGCCTGGCCCGCGCCGAGAAAGGCCAGGCGGCGGCGCTGGAGCTGGAGGCCTATCCGGGCTTCACCGACGCGGCCATCGGCGAGATCGCTCGAACCGCCATCGAGCGTTTCGCGCTGCACGACGTCCATATCGTCCACCGTACGGGCCGCATCGCGCCGGGCGAGGCCATCGTCTTCGTCGCCACCGCGGCCGGCCATCGCCGCGAGGCCTTCGAAGCCTGCGACTTCCTGATGGACTATCTGAAGAGCCGCGCGCCCTTCTGGAAGAAGGAGCACGGTCCCGACGGCGCCCGCTGGATCGAGCCGACGGACCGCGATAGGACCGACGCGCAGCGCTGGGATTGAGGAGGAACGGATGTCGGAAGGCCTGAAGCCGGGCGGCGGGATCAAGCCGGAACTGCCGTTCAAGCCGGTGCGGATCGCCGTCCTGACCGTCTCGGACACCCGTGACGAGAGCACCGACACCTCCGGCCAGCTGTTGATCGACCGCGTCCGCGACGCCGGCCACGACTTCGCCGGCCGGGCCGTCATCCGCGACGACATCGAGCTGATCCGCGCCCAGGTCCGCGACTGGATCGACAGCAAGGCCGTCGACGCCGTCGTCACCACCGGCGGCACCGGCCTGACCGGCCGCGACGTGACGGTCCAGGCGCTGGAGCCCCTGTTCGACAAGAAGATCGACGGCTTCTCGGTGATATTCCACCTGGTGTCCTACGCCACGGTGGGTCTCTCGACCCTGCAGTCGCGGGCGACGGCAGGCATCATCGACGGCGTCTTCGTGTTCTGCCTGCCGGGCAGCAACGGCGCGGTGAAGGACGGCTGGGACAAGATCATCGCCGCCCAGCTCGACAGCCGCCACAAGCCCTGCAACATGGTCGAGCTGATGCCGAGGCTGCTGGAACAGTGAGCAAGCTCACCCACATCGACGACCAGGGCCGCGCCCGCATGGTCGACGTTTCCGACAAGCCGGCGACGACCCGCGAGGCGGTGGCCAGCGGCTTCGTTCGGATGAGCGCCGAGACCCTGGCGCTGGCCGTGTCGGGCTCGGGGCGCAAGGGCGACGTCCGCGCGGTGGCCGAGCTGGCCGGCGTGATGGCCGCCAAGAAGACCTCGGACCTTATTCCCCTGTGCCATCCGCTGGCGCTGTCGAAGGTGGTCGTCGAGGTGGAGCCGGCCGAGGGCGGGCTGTCGGTGACGGCGCGGGTCAGGACCACCGGCCCGACGGGCGTGGAGATGGAGGCCCTGACGGCGGCCTCGGTGGCGTGCCTGACGATCTACGACATGCTCAAGGCCGCCGAGAAGGGCATGGTCATCGAGACCGTGCGCCTTCTGGAGAAGACGGGCGGGAAGTCTGGGGATTGGGCGGCCGGCTAGGCGTGCAGCCGAAACCTCGCCCTTCGACAAGCTCAGGGTGAGGTTTCTGCTCGGACGCCTGCAATAGCCCTCATCCTGAGCTTGTCGAAGGACGAGGGCGGCCCTGGGGCTTACGCCGCCCGGCGCTGACCACCCTCGCGAGCGATCCGCAGTTCGCCCATGCGCTGGGCCAGACGCGTGGCCTCTTGAGCCAGGGCGTGGCTGGCGGCGGTGGTCTCTTCGACCATCGCGGCGTTGCGCTGGGTGACCTGGTCCATCTGGTTCATGGTCGTGTTGACCTCGGCCAGGCCGCGAGCCTGTTCCTGGGTCGAGGCGGCCATCTCTCCGACCAGGCCGTCGATCTGATCGACCTCCTCGGCGATGGCGCGCAGGGCTTCGCCGGCCTTGCCGACAAACTCCACGCCCTGGCCGACCTCGGCCGTGCTGGCGCTGATCAGGGTCTTGATTTCCTTGGCGGCGTCGGCCGAGCGCTGGGCCAGGGCCCGCACTTCCTGGGCGACGACGGCGAAGCCACGGCCCGCTTCACCGGCGCGGGCGGCTTCGACACCGGCGTTCAGGGCCAGCAGGTTGGTCTGGAAGGCGATCTCGTCGATGACGCCGATGATCTGGCCGATCTGGGCGGACGACTTCTCGATGGCGCCCATGGCCTCGACGGCCTGGCTGACGATCGAGCCGGAGGCGTCGGCGGCCCCGCGAGCGCGCTGCACCACCTTGCGCGCGCGGCTGGCGCCCTCGGCGGTCTGGCGCACGGTGCTGGTGATCTCGTCCAGGGCGGCGACGGCCTCCTCGAGGCTGGCGGCCTGGTTCTCGGTCCGGCTCGACAGGTCGTCGGCGGCGTGGGTGATCTCGGCGGTGCCGCCGTGGATGGCTTTCACGGCCTCCAGCGAGGCGGCGATGACGCCCGACAGCTTCTCGACGGCGACGTTGAAGTCGACGCGCAGCTTCTCGTAGCCGGCGGGGAACGGGCGCTCCAGGCGGTGCGACAGGTCGCCTTCCGACATATGCTTCAGGGCCAGGGCCAGGCTCTCGACGACGGCCTTCTGGGTGGCCTCGGCCTCGTCGCGGCGCTTTTCGGCCTCGGCGCGTTCGATCTCCAGGGTGTCGCGGACGTCAGCAGCCTCCAACTCCTTGCGGCGGGCCTCGACGGTGTCGTGGAAGGTCTGCAGGGCGTCGGTCATCTGGCCGATCTCGTCCTGGCTGCGCTTCTTCGGCAGCTTGACCGAGAGGTCGCCGGCCGACAGGCGGCGCAGGGCGCCGGTGATCTCGACCAGCGGCGCGACCAGGCCCTTCTGGGCGGCGAACATCAGCAGGCCGGCGAAGGCGGCGGCCACCAGTAGCAGGGCGCCCATGATGACCTGGCCCATGAAGCCCAGGGACTTGGCGGCGTTGGCGTCGCGGGTGGCGGCACCCTCGATCTTGACCGAGGCGCCTTCCATCTTGTCCTCGAGAGCCGAGAACTGCTTGGCGAAGTCGGGCAGCTTGGAGCGGGCGCCAGCCGTATCGGTGTCGGCGATCGCGCCGATCTCGCTGGCGGCGGCGATATAGGTCGCCAGTGGGGCCTGGACCTCGTCGAGCGCGCCTTTCACGGCGGGATCTTCCGCCAGCTTGCCGCTCTCCGCGAGGTCTTCCTTGAAGGCCTGGACGTGTTCGGCCAGGTCGGCGCGGACCGTCTTCAGGTCGACGCCCAGGCCGGGATCGGACGACATGATCGCGCCCATGACGTCGGCGCGCAGGGCGTCGTGCATCATGTCGGCGTGCATGTGCAGGCGAAGGATCTTGGCGGAGCTCTCGGCGCGGCTGAGCGCGTTGTCGAGGCTCATCGCCACCCACAGGCCCGTGCCGGCCGTGGCGGCGCACAGCAGCGCCGCCCCCGCGGCCGCTCCCATGACCTTCTGACCCAAGGACGCCATGTCGTCTTCCCCCAAGCGGTTCGCCGCAAATCGGGAGGATGATGCAGGCCAAGGCCTCTAACAGATCTTAACCGTAACCGTGTCGGGACGGCGACATAGTGTCGCGTTCGCCGAGCGCTGGTACTAGCGTGGAATCTCGGCGGTCTTGACCAGGGCGACCTGGCGATAGACGGCGGCGATCTCGAAGTAGCGGCCGAAGGCGGCGTGGAACTGGTCGACGGCCTGCTTCACGCCCGGCCCGCCGATCTCGCTGATGTCGTGCCAGTAGTCGTCCAGCACCATCATGCCGCCCACGCTGAGCAGGCTGGCGCAGAAGCAGAGGTCGATCAACACGGCCAGGGCCGTGTGGCTGCCGTCGACATAGATCAGGTCGAACTGCTCGCCGCGCTCCAGCATCTGGGGCAGGACGTAGGTCGAGAAGCCCTTGTGCGTCGACAGGCTCTTGAAGCCGCACTTGGCCATGTTGCGGCGGAAGCGCGGCTCGACGGCGTGGTACTTCTCTTCCGGGTTCAGGCTCTCGTCGAACCAGGGGTCGATGACCGTGACCGCCAGGCGGTTGGGCAGCAGCCAGTCCATGAAGGCCAGGTTGCGGCCCTCATAGGCGCCGATCTCCATGTAGCGGATCGCCTCGCCCTCGGGGCGCTTGGCGGCGAAGTCGCGCAGCAGCGGGGCCACGAACGGAATGTTGTTGCTGGCCCAGGTCGAGGTGAACTCGAAGCCGCCCTGTTCGGCGTGGGCGTTGAAGGCGTCGACGACCGCGTGATCGCGCTGGCCGCCCAGCATGGTCTTGGCCAGGTTCGGCGCCAGGCGCGGATTGACCTTGGTCAGGGAGCGCAGCTTGGCGAGGCCGCCGCGATGGGTGACGGTCTCGGCGTCGAAATTCATGTCGGCGGCCATGGCGTCCCGCTCCTCCAGTGGTTGCGAGGAGGCTAGGGCAAAGGTCTTAAGGAAGGGTCAGGCGTTCAGAGAACGACGATCTGGCCGTCGCGGACCTCGACGGGCCAGGGGAACAGCTTGTCGTTCGGACACGGCCCGGCCACGCACGCGCCGTCCTCGATCTTGAACAGGGCCGCGTGGCCGGCGCACAGGATCAGGTCGTTCTCGCGGGTCAGGTAACGGCCGGCGAAGCCTGCCAGGGGCCAGCCGGCGTGCGGGCAGCTGTCGACATAGCCGACCACCAGGTCGTCCTTGCGCACCACGAACCCGGCGAACATCGCGTCGCCCTCGCGGTAACGGAAACCCTTCGAGCCGGGCGAGGCGATCTCGTCCAGCGCGCAGAGCACCGTTCCCGAGGCGGGGCGGGCGGGGTTGTCCGGGTCCGTGCGCAAACTTAGCCGATCGAGCCGACGCCGACGCGCCAGCCGTCGATCGAGACGCTCTCGAAGATGCCAGCCAGGGTGTAGGGGTCGTTGTCGGCAAAGGCCTGCACGGCGGCGCGGTCTTCGGCCTCCACGATCAGCATCGAGCCGATGGGCGAACCGGCGTCGTCCAGCAGCGGCCCGGCGGCTTTCACCACACCCGCGCCATTCAGATAGTCCAGGTGGGTCGGGCGGGTGGCCATGCGCGTGTCCAGCGCGCCGGGCTTGTCCTTGCAGTAGACGACGAAGAGGGCCATGCGGCGGTCCTTACTTAAGCTTCGGATTTCAGGGGGCGTGACAGCAGCCCGGCGATGGCGGCGTCGACCTCGACCTCGCCGGCCAGGATGGCGGCGACGGCCTCGCAGATCGGAACCTCGACCCCGACCTTGCGGGCCAGGGCGCGGACGGCCGGGGCCGAGGCGACGCCCTCGGCGATCGAAACCTTGCCGGCCAGGGCCTGTTCCAGAGTCAGGCCTTGGCCGAGCGCCAGGCCGACGCTCATGTTGCGCGACTGCGGGCTGGAGCAGGTCAGCACCAGGTCGCCCAGGCCGCAGAGACCCGCGACGGTCTCGGGGCGGGCGCCCAGGGTGACGGCCAGGCGGGTCAGCTCGGCGAAGCCGCGCGTGATGACAGTGGCGTGGGCGTTGCGGCCCAGGCCCTTGCCCTCGACGATGCCGCAGGCGATGGCCAGGACGTTCTTCACCGCCCCGCCGGCCTCGGCCCCGATCAGGTCGTTGGCCGTGTAGGGCCGGAAGGTCGGGATGGCGATGGCCTCGGCGATGGCGCGGCCCAGGGCCTCGTCCTCGCAGGCCAGGGTGACAGCGGCGGGCAGGTTGCGGGCCACCTCGCCGGCGAAGCTGGGCCCCGACAGCACCGCGATCGGCGCGCCCGGCAGGGCCTCTGCCGCGACCTCGGTCATCAGCTTCAGCGAGCCCTGCTCGACGCCCTTGGAGCACAGCACGATCGGCGCGCCGGTCTTGTGGTGCGGCGCGAAGGCGGTCAGGGCCGCGCGCAGGTGCTGGGCGGGCGCGACGGCGAGGATGAGGTCGCACGTGGCGAGGCCAGCGAGGTCGGCGACGGCCTTGATCCCCGGCTCCAGCCTGATGCCCGGCAGGAACACCGCGTTCTCGTGGACGTCGTTGACGGCTGCGACCACCTCGGGCTCGCGAGCCTGCAGGGTAACCTGGAGACCCGCTCGGGCGGCGACCTGGGCCAGGGCCGTGCCCCAGGCGCCGGCGCCGATGACGCCCACATGTTGGAAGGTCATGCCTTGGCTCCCTTGCGGCCGTAGCTGTTGGCGGGGTTGGCCAGCGCTGCCGCTTCATCCAGCGGCCAGCGCGGACGGGCGACGGCGTCGAGGTCGTCGGAAATGCCCAGGGCCAGCCGCTCGGCTCCGGCCAGGGCGATCATGGCGGCGTTGTCGGTGCAGTAGACCAGCGGTGGGGCGGCGAACGAGAAACCGTTCTTCTCGCAGTCGGCCAGCAGGGCCGCGCGCACCGCGCCATTGGCGGCCACGCCGCCGGCGACGACGAAACGCAGCTCATCGGCGCCGTGGCTGTCCTTGTAGAGTTTCATCGCCCGATCGACCCGCTCGGACAGCTGGCGGGCGATGGCGCCCTGGACGGCGGCGGCCAGGTCGCGGCGCTCGTCGTCGGTCGTCAGGGTCTCGGCGATCCGCGCGGCGGCGGTCTTCAGGCCCGAGAACGAGAAGTCGCAGTCCTTGCGGCCCAGCAGGGCGCGGGGCAGGGCGTAGCGGGTCGCGTCGCCGCCGACCGCCAGTTTCTCCAGGGCCGGACCGCCCGGATAGGGCAGGCCCAGGGACTTCGCGATCTTGTCGAAAGCCTCACCGGCCGCGTCGTCGATCGTGGTGCCCAGGCGCTTGCACGCGCCGACGCCGGCCACTTCCAGCAGTTGGCAGTGACCGCCGGAGACCAGCAGCAGCAGGAACGGATAGGCGATGTCGGCGCCAAGGCGGGCCGAGACCGCGTGGCCTTCCAGGTGATTGACGGCGACCAGCGGCACGCCGCGCGCCAGGGACACGGCCTTGCCGAACGCCAGGCCGACCATCACCCCACCGACCAGGCCCGGACCCGCCGTGGCGGCGACGCCGTCCAGCTGGTCGAACGACAGGCCTGAGGCGCGCATGGCCTCGGCGGCGATGGCGTCGATGGATTCCACGTGGGCGCGGGCGGCGATCTCGGGCACCACGCCGCCGAACGGGGCGTGCTGCTCGAACTGGGTGCCGATGACCGAGGACAGCACCGTGACCGTCCCGTCCGCCTCGCGGCGCACGACCGAGGCCGCGGTCTCGTCGCAGCTGGTCTCGAGGCCGAGGATCGTCAGGCCAGAATCCGTAAGGAGGGTCATTCGGTTGCGGGCTTCCCGCCGCTCCTGTAGCAGCGAAGATGAAATTTCGTCTCCGCAGGTAACGTTCCGACCGTGTCCCGGCAACCTCCCATCCGCATCGGCGCGCGCGGCTCCAAGCTCTCCCTGGCGCAATCGGGCCTGATGCAGGCGCGGATCGCCCATGCGCTCGGCGTTCCGGTCGGCGCTTCCAAGGAAGAGATCGAGGCCGCCGCGCCCCTGATCCCGATCGTCACCACCGGCGACCGCATCCAGGATCGCCGCCTTATGGAGATCGGCGGCAAGGGCCTCTTCACCAAGGAGATCGAGGAAGCCCTGCTGGACGGCCGTATCGACTGCGCCGTCCACTCGCTGAAGGACATGCCGGCTGAGCTGCCGCCGGGCCTGATCCTGGCCGCGACGCCCGAGCGCGAAGATCCGCGCGACGCCTTCATCAGCCATGTCGCCGAGCGGCTCGAAGACCTGCCCAAGGGCGCGCGTCTGGGCACCGCCTCGCTGCGCCGTCAGGCCCAGGCCCTGCACGTGCGGCCCGATCTCGAGATCGTCATGCTGCGCGGCAATGTCGACACCCGCCTGGCCAAGCTGGAGCGCGGCGAGGCCGACGCCATCCTGCTGGCCCAGTCCGGCCTAAACCGCCTGGGCCTGGGTCACATCACCAAGAGCTGGCTCGACCCCGACGCCTGCCCGCCGGCTCCCGGCCAGGGAGCTCTGGTCATCGAAACTCGCGCCGAGGACGTCAATGCGCCGTGGCTGGACGCTGTCCGCTGTCGCGAGACCACCATCGCCGTCGCCGCCGAGCGCGGGGCGCTGTTCGCCCTGGAAGGCTCGTGCCGCACGGCCATCGGCGCCCGCGCGGTGCTGGACGGTTCGCGCCTGTCGATGATCGTCGAGGCCCTTACCCCGGACGGCGCCCAGCGCTTCCGTCGGCATGGCGAAGCCGCGCTCTCGGGCGCTGACGACATCGCCGAGGCCCGCGCCCTGGGCCTGAAGCTCGGCGCCGAGGTCCGCGCCGAGGGCGGCGACGCCATCCTGCTTCCGGAATAGGGCGATGAGCCAGGGCGCGCCGGTCTGGATCACCCGCGCTCGCCCCGGCGCCCTGGCCACGGCCGAACGCGTCACGGCCCTGGGCTTTACGGCGGTGGTCGATCCGCTGCTGGCGGTCGAGATCCTGGACGTCGAACTCGACCTCTCCCACGCCACCGCCCTGGCCTTCACCAGCGCCAACGGCGTCGAAGCCTTCGCGCGCCTGTCGAACGAGCGCGGCCTGCCGGTTTTCGCCGTGGGGCGGGCGACGGCCAAGGCGGCGCAGCTCGAAGGCTTCGCGTCCGTGTCCAGCGCCGATGGCGATGTCGAGGACCTGTGCGACCTGATCGCCGCCGGGGCTTCGGGTTCCGTGCTGTGGGCCGGCGCCAAGGAGCCGGCCGGAGACCTCGTCGGCATGCTGCGCGACTGCGGGGTGATGGCCAAGGGCGTGGCCGTCTATGAGACGAACGAGCGGACGCCCTTAGAGTCCACCTTGGCGCGGCTTGACGCTCCGCTCACGGCGCTTCTGCACTCGCCCCGCGCGGCGCGCGTTCTGGCGCAAACCCTCCGCGAAAAGTCCGCGCCGAACCTGCGCGTCATCTGTCTGTCGGAGGCTGTCGCCGCGCCCCTGCTGGGTTTGGTCGAGCCCGGCTCTGTGGCCTTCGCGCCGCGTCCGGACGAAACCGCGCTTCTCGAGTTGCTCACAGCTTAAGCGCGACGTTGCGCGGCGCAGCCGTGTGGGGCACGAATGGGCCATGAACGCCGCTCCCGATCCCGCTGAAATCGTCGCGCCCAGCGATCCGGCGCTCTATGCCCGCCGACGCGTGATGGGTCCTGGAGTCTGGATCTGGTTGATCCTCTGCGTGCTGTGTGTCGCCCTGGGGGCTGGCGTCGCCCACTACGGCCCGACTCTGTTCGGCGCCAAGGCGCCGGCCGCCGATAGCGCGGTCTCGGCCACGCCGAGCCGACACTCGGTCGCCGACCGCCTCGCCGGCGGCTCGGCCCTGCCGGTCGAAAGCGGAGAGACCGCCGTCGCCCCGCCCGCCGCCGATGTTGGCCAGCTGAACGATCGAATCGCCGCCCTGGAGGCTGGCCAGAAGGGCGTCACGGACGCCGCCGCCGCCGCCCTGGCCGTTTCGTCCCTGTCGGAAGCCACCGAGACCTCGCGCCCGTTCGCCGAGGAACTGGCCGCCGTCCAGCGCGTCCTGTCGCCGTCTCCGGACCTGCGGGCGCTGGAGCGCGTCGCGACCCAGGGCGCGCCGACCCGCGCGGCCCTGGCCGTCCAGTTCGGCAACCTGGCCGGCCGCGCCGCCAGCGCCTCGCGCAATCCCGGCCCGGACGCCGACCTCTTCTTGCGCATCCGCTACGCCCTCTCCAGCATCGTCTCGATCCGTCATGTTGGCTCGACCAAGGGCACGACGCCCGACGCCGTGCTGGCCCGCGCCCAGGCCCTGCTGGACGACGGCGACATCGAAGGCGCCGTGGCGGCCCTGGATCCGATCAACGACTCGGCCCGCGAAGTCCTGGCGCCGTGGATCAACGCCGCCGGCCGTCGCGTCGAGATCGACCGCCACGTCGCCGCCATCCGCGCCGACGCCCTGGCCGGCCTGTCGCGGGTCACGCGGGCCTCCGCTTCCCAGGGCGCCCAATGACGCGCGTCGCCATTGCCCTGTTCCTGGTCGCGGCCGTCGCCGTCAGCGTCCTGGCCCTGACCGGCGAGCCCGGCCGCGCGGCGCTGGAATGGATGGGCTGGCGCATCGAGATGACGGCCGCCGCCGCCGCCCTGCTGACCCTGTTCTCGGCCCTGCTGTTCACCCTGCTGTGGCGGGGAGTCATCTGGATCGTCGAGGCGCCGCGCCGCGCCGCTCGTGTCCGCGCCGAGTCCAAGCGCAAACAGGCCATCGAGGCCCTGTCGCGCGGCTTCCTGGCGGTCGCCGCCGGCGACGGCTCCGAAGCCCGCCGCCTGGCCCAGAAGTCCGCTGAACTGGCCGAGGACGCCCCGGCCCTGGTCCGCGTGCTGGCCGCCCAGGCGGCCGAAGCCGCCGGCGACCGGGGCGCGGCCAAGAGCGCCTACAACGCCATGCTCGGCTTTCCCGAGATGCGCCTGGCCGGCCTGCGCGGCCTGATGCTGGCGGCCCAGGCCGACGGCGACAAGCTGGCGGCCGTCCGTCACGCCGAGACCGCCTACGGCCTGGCCCGCACCGCCCGCTGGGCCTGGCGCGCGCTGCTGGAGGCCCGGCTGGAGGTCGGCGACTGGGCCGCGGCGCTGGAACTCGTCCAAGGCGCCCTGGAGCGCAAGATCGTCTCGCCGGTCGTGGCCGAGCGCAGCCGCGCCGCCCTGCTGGCCGCCTCGGCCGCCAGTCTGGAGGCCTCGCCCGAGTCGAAGGCCCGCGCCCAGGCGCTCGACTTCGCCACCCAGTCGGTGAAGCTGAAGCCCGACTTCGCGCCCGGCGTGGTCATGGCCGCCCGCCTGCTGGCCGACGACGGCAAGGCCGCCAAGGCCGGGACCCTGATCGAGGCCGCCTGGAAGGCCCAGCCGCATCCGGCCCTTTGGCTGGCCTATCGCGACCTGAAGACCAACGAACTCCCCAAGGCCCGCGCCCAGCGCCTGGCCGCCTTGGCCGCCATGAAGCCCGAGCACCGCGAGAGCCGCCTGCTGCGGGTCGAGAGCGCCCTGGTCGGCGGCGACCCTGTCGCGGCCCGCGCCGCCGCCCGTCTGCTGGACGAGGAAGCCCCCACCGCCCGCTTCGCCGGCCTGATGGCCCGCGTCGCCGCCGCCAATGGCGAACTCGACGAGGCCCGCGCCTGGATCGCCCGTGGGGTCGAAGCCCCGCAGGAGCCCGACTGGTCCGACCTCGACCCCGAAGGCCGCGCCTTCGCCTATCAGCGCGAGGACTGGGCCCGCCTGGTGGGCAGCTATGGCGAGACCGGCGAACTGATCCATCCGCGCCACGAACGCCGCGAGCGGACGATGAGCGACCTGCCGGAAATCCCGTCGGCCTATGCCGACTATGCGGATTCGACGCCGTTCATCCGCGCCGCCGAGACCGGCGGGGCCCTGATGCCGATCCCGGATGACCCCGGAATCTATGACGCGCCGCCGATTTCGGACCCTCCGGAAGGCGGTCCCGCGCCCCGTCGCAATTCAAATGCAAGACGGCGCTTGGCAAGTGGCTCGCGCCCCGCTAAATAGGCCCTCCTTCGCTTCGGGGTCTTCCCCAAAGCGTCCGTGGGCCGCCTTAGCTCAGCCGGTAGAGCGACGCATTCGTAATGCGTAGGTCAGGTGTTCGAGTCACCTAGGCGGCACCACCCCTTCCAGTAGGACATGGCGTTTGAAGCTGCCGAAAGGCCTCAAACCTTAGTCGCCGAGTGGGTTCCCACTGGGTGTGGCTTTGGCTTGGGCAGGGCGCTGTGAGCAGCCCAACGCCACTCATTGCAGGGCCTGTGAAGGTAAGCTTCCAGGTGGGGCTCTACATCCGCACGCGTGGTGGTCCAGTCGCGCCTTCAGATCCAGAGCTGGCGCTAAGTGGTGAGCCGGCCGAAGTCCGATGGACGCGCCATCTGGGCCGCATACCTATCAGCATAATTCCAGCATAAAATTTCTTGAATTTGGAAAATCGTCATGGCACGGTCTGGCGGTCGACTCAGGAGCGAGCATGGCCACCCCGCACATCCAGGAAGTTCAGGCGGTCCTTTCCGATTTCGAAGACCGGCTGCGGGACGTCGTTGATCGCGGTTGGAAAGAGTGGGCAGACAGCGGACTTATGGGCCGCCTCATCTTCAAGCGCACGGGCTCGAATAACGCCTACGATATGATCGCGCGTCACGCGGTCGCCGAGTTTGACGAAGACCCTCTCGTGCACGTGATCAACAAGCCCGGCACGATCATGCTCCTTGTGCGTGACCAGGTGCTCATTCGCTTCAAGAAGGGGAATGCGAAGGGGGTCGGCTCGAACATCGAGACCCAAGCGGTGCTCGATTTCATTAATCCGAACGCTGACATTCCTGGCCTTCTCCCTGAACTCATGAAGGTTGAGGTTTGCTACCAGACGGACTTTCTGGGGAGGCGGCTGGAGGAGGTCGCGGTGGTCGCTCGCAACCGCAGCCGCCGCGTCTGGGCCTACCCCCTGCGCCCTGCTGCCGCTGGTGAAATCATCCCGTTGCCTCAGCTGCTTCCGCCGGATACGACGCCCGTCGTCGTCACTCCGAAGAAGTCGTCGGACGAGGTGGCTGGTGAAGAATAAGAGTGGACCCCATGCAGCCGAACCCCGACATGCTGCGCCTTGCGCGGCAGCGGAGAGGACTCCAGCAGACCGAGGCGGCTAAACGCCTTGGGGTTGAGCAGCCTGTTCTCTCGCGAATGGAGAATGGTCTGAGCGAAATCCGGGAAGATTTCCTCGCTCAGGCCCAGAAAGTCTACGAATTGCCTCGGTCTTTCTTCTACTCCACAGACCCTGTCTATGGGGCGCCGGTTAGTGTCCATCCGATGTGGCGCAAGAAGAGCGATGTATCTGCTCGGGATCTTGACGCAGTGGTTGCGGAGCTGAATTTCCGGATCATGCACATTCGGCGCTTGCTTGAAGGGGTTGATATCCGAAATACCGGAAACCTCCCTCGCTTGGATGTCGAAGACTACGGGACGCCCGAGAAGGTTGCTGGTGTGTTGCGGGCGCATTGGCAGGTTCCACGCGGGCCGCTCAAGGATCTAACCACCCTGGTCGAAAAGGCCGGCGTTCTCGTTGTGCACTCCAATATGGGCGGCGCGTCCATCAGCGGCGTGACGTTCTCTGTTCCCGGTATGCCGCCTATGATCGTGCTGAACTGCGATCAGCCGGCCGATCGGATGCGCTTCACCTTGGCGCACGAGTTGGGCCATCTTGTCATGCACCGTTTCCCGTCTCCTACGATGGAAAACGAGGCTGACCGCTTTGCCTCGGCGCTGCTTATTCCCGCTTCCGACCTGAAGCCTTACATCGCTGGCCGGCGGGTCGACCTTGCCCTCCTCGCATCCCTCAAGCCTGAATGGCGAGTGTCGATGCAGTCGCTGCTGATGGCGATCACTACGGTTGGACCGCTTTCGCAAAATCAGGCTCAGTACCTATGGAAACAACTCAGTGCGCGCGGCTATCGGCTACGCGAGCCACCTGAGCTCGACTTCGCGCGCGAACGTCCCACTGTGGTTGATACCATATTGGAAGTTCACAAGTCCGGCCTGGGGTATGAGCTGTCCGATATCGCGAAGCTCGTGAACCTTTACGAAGGTGAACTCATGGAGCTGTATCCCTCGATCCATGTCGAAGCTCCCGCGCGCAGCAAAATTACAATTGTAAAATAGTATAGCCTCAACGACGATTGCTCCCAGCGCCGGTTGGAAGCTCACATCTACCCGTCCTATATTGTGCAACTTGGGAAGTGGGGCATGCGAAACGCGGAAATATTGAAACATAAGGAATTTATTGATGACGCTATAAAATATATAGCCAAGAATAACCCAGATTTGATTGTTGGATTTTCTCGTCTGCAATCAAAGAAAAATGGAATGACTGAACTATTAGAATATCTGAATGAACTGTTTGACGAAATTGTTGACCTAAACGGGCGGATGCCTGAGGAATTTGAAATTTCAATATCGCCAGAACTAATGGGCGATATAGATGCTAGTTGCACTATGTATATAGCGGTTGACCAACTTCGGCCCAAAACTCCTTGGTCCTTCTCTAAAGAAAAGAGAAGAGAAAGGGATGAGCACGAGGAATTGATGGGCAATAGGTTGCTATATGTCATTCATTGCCTAAAGAGGGCAAGGTCAGTACTTAGCTACCGATAATTTCGCGGAGCAGAGCGGCTGCGTCCCGCCCAAGCGCTTCGGCGACCTGACAGAACTCGATCACGTCCAGCCGCCGTCCACCCCGCTCAACCCTCGAAATGAAGCTCCGTGGCTGGCCTCGGCGCTCGGCGGGCTAGAGCTAGTCCTGAAGCAGGCTGGCCGGCGAAACGCCGATGGCCTGAGCGGCGTCCCACATAGTCAGCAGGGTGACGTTCTGGAGCCCGCGCTCCATGTTGCTGACGTGCGCCCGATCGACGCCCATTCGTTCTGCGAGCGTCGCCTGGGTTAGCCCCGCCTCGGCGCGAAGCCTCCGAAGATTCCGGCCGAACAGCTGGCGAATATCCATCCCAAGGATGGACACCCTCCGTGCATTTTGATGCGACGTATTATAATACACATCGTGAGGTGGGCGTGCTGGCGGCGGGGCAAGCGGAGGGTGCGCTGGGGCGGCTTCGAAAGCTCGGGCAGCTGTTCCGGACGGCGCGCAGAACTCAGCATCTTATATGATGTGCTGAAACATTGTGCATCTCATTGAAGCAAAAATTCAAAGAGGAAAGTAATGAGAGAGTTCTTGCGTCGCGCCAGGAGGACGGCCTTACATCTTTTGCAATGGTTGGTGTCGCTGGCTGTCGTTGCGTTCTCTGTGATGTTCGCGATGGTGGCGCTCATGTTCCAAAGCAAGGGGGCTGATGCATCCCACTTATTCATCGCCTCAGCTTTCGCCGCAGTTGTCGCGATCACCCTATCGCCGCCAGTGCTGTTCCGGTTTCCCGCCAAGGCGCGCTTGGCAATCTACGTCCTCATTATTCCGGCTGTTGTCGCGAACACCTGGACGTCAATGAAGGTCAACGAGGCTTACGAGCGTACGCCTAGAGCTAAACAAGAAGCAAAGCAGCTAGCAGCTGCAGAAGCTTCACGTCTCGAGGCTGAGCGCAAAGAAGAAGAAATGAGGTCTGCTTTAGAGAGCGCCGAGGCAGATCGGGCCAACTTGGCTGCATCAAATGAGAAGATTGCAGCATGTATTAACTGGCGTGGACAAGTTCCTGCACTGACCGATTACGTCAAGTCGCGCCTTAACAATCCTCGCGCATTTGAACACGTGGAAACTAAAGCGATCAAGACAGGTGAGACGGTCAAAATTGCTATGCAGTATAGAGGTGAGAACGGTTACGGGGCCACGATGACTGAATGGGTCGTTGCCACCGTATCCCCGGGAGACTGCTCTGTGGTCGAGGTAGTAGGCGTCTAGGCGACTTTTGAGCATTGAGCTCATACCGACTGCCTGTCGCCGCTGGCCTTTCCACGAACCAGCCAGCTCGTCCGCTATACGGGCGTGATCTGGGCTAGTCTCAATACGGAAACCCCACAAAAACAACGACCTAGGCGTTCGCGCCGACCATCCAACCGGAGCCCTCGTGACCAACGTCGCGGGGGCTTTTCTTTGCTCGAAAGGAGCTTCCCCATGCTGTCGCTCAAGGACCGCGATGCGGTTACGGCCGCGCTTACAGACCCCACCCTCGACCCAACCTTGCGTGCCCTTATCGGCCTCCGGGTCTGGCAGGTGGACACAGACCGTCGAGAGCCCCTCAGCGATGTCCTTCAGATCGTCGTCGTCCAGCCCGGCGACACGTCAGAGGTCATCCATGAGGCGGTCGGCTACCCGATCACCTGGGACCAGGCCGAACAGCCGGGGTTCGAGTGGATGAACGATCACGGCTCATGGTTCGAGCTGGCCTACGTCCTGACCGACGAGTTCGGGATGCTGGTGTTCGTCGCTGACCATCCCGACACGAACCACGTCCTGCGCTTCAACTGTCTCGCCGTGGCTGACCGCCCGTAGAGCCTCTCCGACCTTACCCGACGAACGCGCCTCCACGACACCGTCGCGGGGGCTTTTTTTTATGCCTGAAGGGGCCAAACCCATGACTCAACCCGTATGGCTGTCACGTCCGATCGCTGACGCCGAATTCGACCTCGACCTGCGCGCCTTGATCCGTCTTCGAACGGGTCAGCTGGAGGCCGCTGGCGACAGGGCCAGGGTGGTTGTCGTTCAAGGCGGCGACACGCCCGACATCATCAACACGGCCGTGGGTTTTCGCATCACCGGCGATCAGCCAGAGCCGTTCACACCGGACTGGATCAAGGACCACGGACTTTGGTTCGAGGTGGCCTTCCGTGCCGGCGGCGATGACTTCACCCTGGTCTTCGTGGAGAACGGTCCTGGCACCGAGCTGGGGGTCCATGCGCTGTGTCTCTCCCACGTCTGGGCGCAGAGCGCATGAACCGGGCCGCAGGTATCCTGACGCTCATGCTCGCGCTTGCCGCGTTCAAGGCGTTGTTGCCGGTCCTAGTGGTCGCGCTGCTGCTCGCCTTGGCCTACTCGCTGATCACCCAGCCACGGGAAACCCTGGGGTTCGTGGCGCTCTCGGTCCTGGGCAGCGTCGTTAGTGCAAGGCCCGGCCTCGCCATCGGCGCTTTCGTGGTGGTCTGGATGGTGACTTTGGCGACCAGCCGGAAACCGGACTCCGCAGGGCAGCCGCTTCTGCCCGGTCCTTGTGAACACCACTCAAACTAGGAAACGGCCGGGGAGCTTAGTTAAGTGCCTTTCGCTGAGGGCTTCCCGGTTTCCTAGCCAAAGTGCCTTTCGGCAGGCTCAATAAACAAGCGCTTCTCAAAGCAATTAAATGGCCGAGAAAAAAGTTTGTAAGGCCAAATTGCCTTGGCTGGGAAAATCCCTCTAAGTCACCATAAGCAAACGCGAAAACGCCGAAAGGCATATTGACTGCGTTGTGGCGAGATTCTAGTTCGGATGCAGCACGCCAGCGGCGGGCAGCTAGAGTCCTAAGTGAAGTCGCTAAGTATAGAGGCTTCGGACCTTTCTAACATCATCAAAATGGCTCCGCTTGCCGGCGGAGTTCGAGAACGCACGCGAGAACGCATGTCCGAACCTATCCAAACCAAAGTTGACCCGAGCCGGATCTCAATTCCCTCCCCCAAGCCGGCGCCTCCAAGCGCGCCAAGCTCAGAATCGCCGCCCCAGGAAAACAGGGTCGAGTCCAGCGGCCACGAGGACGCAACGTCAGATAAGCCGCGCATTCGTGTGTCGCCTGGTGACGTTCACCTCGCCTCTGCGGAGGCTGAAAAGGTGCTGGCGAACACTCGAACGTACTTCACCAGTGGAGGTGCTCTCGTGCGCGTCGTTGCTCGCCCTGGGCGCGGCGTCTCCGTCGATCGCATCAACGAACAGACCGTCAGGGTCGTCCTCTCGGAAATGATCGACTGGGAGCGTAAGGGCCGCGATGGGCTGTGGACGCGATGCGACCCTCCCGCTGCCGTCGTCCAGGCGCTGCTGTTCGGCCAAGACCGACAACATCTGAAAGAGCTGAATGGTCTGGCCCGTCAGCCTTACTTCGGTGCCGACGGAAAGCTGGTCGTCGAGACGGGTTACGATCCCGGTTCAGGTATCTATGCCAGCTTCGACCCGGCGGCCTATCGGCTAACGGACCCGACGCGTGAGCATGCCCAGGCCTGCTTGGACTATCTGAACGCTTTGATCGAGGAGTTCGAGTTCGAGTCGGACGCCGATCGATCAGCCGCACTCTGCGCACTGTTCACGGCTGTGACCCGCGCGTCCTTGTCGGTGGCTCCAGCGTTCAACGTCACTGCGACCAACCCGGGCAGCGGCAAGAGCTATCTGGCGGAGGTCATCTCCCTGTTCGCCGGCCCTGACGACCCCTACAGGGTCAGCTATCCCTCAGGTGCGGACGAAGCCGGCAAGCTCATTGTTACGGTGCTGATGGAGAAGCCGGCCGTCGTTCTCTTCGACGATATGCAGGGCAACTGGAAGCCGTTCGGCCCCATCAACCGGATGCTGACCAGCACGATGACGACCGAACGCCTGCTGGGTACGAATCGAAGCGCTACGGTGCCGACCAAGGCGCTGTTTCTTGGCACGGGCAACAACATCGAGCCCGAGCGTGATCTCAGGCGACGGGTGTTAACGATCCGCCTCGCGCCAGATGCCGAGACGCCCACCCTGCGCAGGTTCGAGCATGACCCTATGGGCACCATGCGACGGCATCGGGCGACGGCGGTGGCGCGTGTCCTGAGCATCATCAGCGCCTTCCTTGCAGCCGATGAGCCTGTCCTGGAAGCGAGGCCGATCGGGACCTACGACGAATGGTCGAGGCTATGCCGCCACCCATTGATGTGGCTGGGCCTTCCCGACCCTGCGGAGAGCCTTATCGAGCAGGTGTCCAACGATCCTGAACGTCAATCCCTGGGCGAGTTCCTGTTGGTCTGGCGTCAGTGTTTCGGGTCAAGTCCGGTCACGGTCCGGCAGCTCGTGGCCAAGTCCGACCAGCGTTCCGAACTCCTGGAAGCGTTGGAAGAGCTGCCCGTTATGGAAGGCCGGTACGTCAATCGCGGAAAGCTCGGCTGGTTTATTAGCAAGAACCGGGGCCGAAGGGCTGACGGCCTTCGGATTGAGCGCGGCGACCTGACAGACCGTCGCTCATGGAAAGTGGTCGCCGGTTAAGGCGCTGCACCCGCATCGCCAACGCCTGACCTAAGCGGCCCAACCAAAAGGGGGAAAGGGGGCGCCACCTCTTTCCCCTCTTTCTGGCCGGCCAGTCGCCACCCGGCGTCCGCCCCTGGGCGTCCTCTCGCCCGGTTTTCGGACCTGGCCGACCCCACCCATCACCGCTCTCGAAGTGCGCCATCCTGGGCCGCCTCTGGGGCTCCCTGTCACCCCCTGACCTGGGCTGCGACCCCCTCGCGGCTCAGTGCGCTCACGCGCGCCTATCACCCAACAACCTGAAGGAAAACAACATGCCCAAAGCAAAACTCGACCACATGTTCGCCGCGACGGCTGAATGCGAGTCCGGCAAGAAGAAGACCGACTGGTGGGACACGACCATCAAGGGCTTCGTCCTGGAATGTCGCGCCAGCGGGGGGCGGACCTACTACGTCCGCTACCAAACCCAAGCAGGCCAGCAGAAGCAGTACAAGATCGGCGGGTATGAACGCATCTCGTTCGCCGTGGCGAAGAAGGAGGCCCAACGGCTGCTGTCTGAAGTCACGCTCGGTGGTGATCCTGGCGCGGCCAAGGCGAAGGCCAAATCCATCCCGCTCTACGGCGAGCTGGCGCAAATGCACCTGGACTTCGCCAAGCCGAACCAGCGCTCCTACCGCGATACCGAAGGGTACATGCGAAACCACATTCTTCCGAAGTGGGCTAAGGTTCGCCTGACCGACATCAATAGCCGTGGCGTCTCCAACTGGCTTGCCGACAAGACCGCCGAAGGTTTGGCTCCTGCGACCGTTGAAAAGATCCGGGTCATCTTCGGTCGGTCGTTCGTTCTCGGCGCTGGCTGGGACGTTCCTGGCACGGAGAAGAATCCGACCCGAGGCATCCCCCGCAAGCCGCTCAACAACGCCCGTGAGCGGTTCCTGACGGCCGAGGAGGGGGTTCGGCTTCGGTCAGCTGCAGAGGAGTCCTATAACCCCCAGCTGAAGCATATCGTGGGCCTTCTGCTCCTGACCGGGGCGCGAGTTCGCGAGCTGCTGACTGCACGGTGGGAACACGTCGATCTTGGCCGAAGGGCCTGGCTGATCCCGATGAGCAAGACCGGAAAGTCGCGG
This sequence comes from Caulobacter sp. GW821-FHT09H08, assembly GCF_059415885.1. Classification (NCBI taxonomy): domain Bacteria; kingdom Pseudomonadati; phylum Pseudomonadota; class Alphaproteobacteria; order Caulobacterales; family Caulobacteraceae; genus Caulobacter; species Caulobacter sp. GW821-FHT09H08. The sequence goes on along the minus strand of NZ_JBWKOC010000004.1, from coordinate 696,967 downwards.
TACGTCCCGCTCTCGACGGCGGCCGTCGCGATTATCGAAGACCTGCCCAGGTTCAAAGGCTGTCCGTGGCTGATCCCGAACCCGGAAACGCTGAAGCCCTTCGTGACGATCCAGCATGCTTGGCAGCGGGCTATCCGTGTGGCGAGGCTTCCAGGGCTGAGGATCCACGATCTTCGTCACTCGGCTGCATCGTTCATGATCAACAACGGTGTTGACCTCTTCACCGTCGGCAAGGTGCTGGGTCACGCCTGCTACCAGTCCACGCAGCGGTACTCTCACCTCGCCAACGACACGCTGCTTAAGGCCGTAGAGGCCGGTGCGGCCAAGCAGTCTCTTTAAAACCTCTCCCCGCTCCCCGCTCCGCGCGCTGGCTTCGGCTGGTTCGTGGGGCGGGGGCATCTTTTATTTTTTCGAAGCCGCCTCCCGTCAGGCGACTATCAGCACGATCATCGTATGCGCATGGCCTTCTCGTCAGCAGCCCTTCGGAATGTTCGAGAAGGGGGCAGTGAAGCTGCGCCAAACCCGGCAGGGATCAGCCTCAATCCTCTTCCTCTTCCACAGGCGGATCGAGCTGGGCGCGCAGCTCATCGATCGTGAGATTCCGCCAATCGGGAACGACGTCCCGGATCTTCAGTGGCGCGACGCCCTCAAGGCTTTCTTGCGAGACCACCACGTAGCCGCCTCGTGTCAGGGGAAGCAGGAGGGCTGCTCCGTCCATCCATTCGCCGATGTTGCGGACGAGCGCTGCCTTGATGACATCTCGCCCCGAAATGATCTGCAGCGATCGCCGGCTTAGGCGGAATCTGGCTTTGCCGGACGCCTTCAGCATCAGCATCAGCAAGTAAGCTATGTGCTCGTAGCTTCGCATTATCAGCCCTTTCACGACCCGTATTTACATATATCTCTTATCCCAAAACGGGTGTCAACTTAATTCATTATGGAGGGGGCCGTGCCGGGGAGATCTGCCTCGCCCATGGCGTTCTCCCCGATAGGGCCAGCCAGAGGGCTGGGAGGGGTTGTGAGTGGAAATCGATGTTTGGGCCTGAGCAGCTTTTTCCCTCGCTCTCGCGGTTCCGGTGATGGTCCGACGTACCGGCTTGATACCGCAACTCTAGTGGGTATGGAGAAGGTCACATTTTCCGTGTTTCCCACGCGAAAGCACGTAAAGCAGGAAAAGGTTATTCAGGGATACAGGTGAATCTGGGGTGTATATGGGTTGATGTTATTCTGTTTTAGCGGAGTGTGGTAATTTATATGTGTTTTAAAGGTATTTCCGAAAACCGTATCTATATTTCGTAATGCGTAGGTCAGGTGTTCGAGTCACCTAGGCGGCACCACTTTCTTCTCTCTTTCAAAGATGATTTGCGGGCTCGATCTGCACCGATCACGCGCAAGGGCCTATTTGAAAACGACCTTCGCGGCCGTGAGCGGCGTGTCGCCTAGCGTTGTGTAGGTGCAAGCTGGATCTGGCGTGGTGTCATAATTGGCGGTCTTGACGTCGTAAGAGTTGAAACAGGTCAACTCCCCTTCACCCTTGTCCACGACGACCGTGACAATGCCGTCGCCGACATCTTTGGTGCCTACCTTGAGGACATATCTCAGGAAAAGAAGCCGAGATTCCTTTTCCTTGCCCTTAGTTATACGTCGTACTTTATAGAGCTGGGTTCGGGTGAATGTTGTGTCGCCAAGCGACTCGTAGCTGTGCTTGTTGTCTTCTTTCACGATGCCGTTTTTCGCGATCTCGTAGTCCGGTGCAGCGCTGTCGACAGGGGTCGACGTTGGCGGGCTACATGCAGCAAGCAAGCCCACGGCAAGCGTCGCCACTAAAAATCTGATCTGATTCATTTCCCCCTCCAGTTTCCACAACCCTGACTTAAGTGGCTATCAAGCTGCCTTCAATCCGGGAATCGCGGAACCGGCCCCCTATGCCTTCGTTCCTCAGCTTCTAGAGGAACCGAGCCATGCCTGATCGCGTCGACGACGAGACCGCCCTCGAGGAGGTCATGACCTTCCTCGACGATCCGCCCGAGCCGGGTTCGGCCGACGATGATCGGTTCGGCGAGCGGCTGCGGCAGGTAATCGCCGCTTCGATCTCGCTGGATGACGGTGAGGATCCAGAGGACGGGCCGACGCTGCAGTTGGACGATGCGTTCCGAAAACGGCTGGAGGCCGTGGTCGGACAGCGTGGTGGTTCCTATTTCGGCGACCATCCCGATGGCATCGGTCCCACGCTCGGGATGAACGTCGGCAAGATCTAGTCGTCCCAGCCCTTGCGCTTCTTCTTCTTGCCCAGCGCGAAGATGCCCGGATACGGCCCCTTGCCGACCCGGTAGAGGCACCAGTCATCGTCCTTGGCGCAGTCGCCGTCGAAGGCGGCCTTCTTGTCCGGGTCGATGGCCGCATAGAGCGGCGCGGTGCGCGAGCGCTCGCCGGAAGCCTCGGCGCAGGCGTTCTTCTCGGCCCGGGTGAGGGCGGTGAATTTCTCGTGGCTGCAACCGAGGCTGCCGCGCAGGGTTTCGCGGGTGGCGTCGCTCTCCTCGACCAGCTTGCGGGCGGTGAAGCCGGGCGGAGCGACGATGGCTGGCGGTCCCGCGAGGCGCGGCGCTGACGGCGTGGCGACGGCCGGCGGCGGCGCGGTCACGGCGCTGGGCGCCGCATGAGGTGTCGATAGATGCGCGGGCGCTTGGGGTGATGGCGTCGGCGTCGCCCGAGGCGCGTCCAGCAACTGGGCGTCGATGATCGGCGGCTCGACCAACTGCGGCATCCAATGCGCGCCGGAGACCAGCGCCAGCAGCACTAGGATGTGAGCGACCAGGACCCCGCCCAGGGCCACGAGGTTGCGCCGCAGCGCCCGCCTTGAGGGACGACGCCAGGTTCCGATGGCGATCGCCGTACTCATGGTTTCTCCGGGCGCTGCGGCGCCGGAGGTGGGTAGGCCCGCGATACGGCGCGACCGTGGCCGTACGGGACAACAAAAAGGCCCCAACGAAAAAGGCCCAGCGCTTCCGCCGGGCCTTTCCGTGTTTCAGCGGTGAAGTCGGAAGCTTACGCCGCCGCCTTCGCCTTGACGCCGAAGCGGCCGTAGAAGGTTTCACCCTTTTCGGCCATCTCGCGCAGCAGGGCCGGCGGGGCGAAGCGCTTGCCGTACTGCTGGGCCAGGCGATCGCAGGTCTCGACGAAGGCCTTGGCGCCCACGCCGTCGATCAGGCTGATCGGGCCGCCGGTCCAGGGCGCGAAGCCCCAGCCCAGGATGGCGCCGACATCGGCTTCGCGCGGGTCGACGATGACGCCTTCCTCGAAGCAGCGGGCGGCTTCGACGGCCTGGCGGTACAGGAGCCGCGTGCGGATCTCCTGGATCAGCGCTTGGTCGGCGTCGGCGGTCGTCACCGGCATCAGGTCGGCGAGACCCTTCCAGATCGTCTTCTGGCCGCTCTCCGGATAGTCGTAGAAGCCCTTGCCGTTCTTGCGGCCCAGGCGGCCCAGCTCGACGACCATCTTCTCCAGAACCGGGGCGAACGGACGCTCCTCGTACTTGTCGCCGAGGTCCTTCTTGGTCTGCTCGCCGATCTTGTAGGAGAGGTCGAGGGCGACGTCGTCGTTCATCTCCAGCGGACCACGCGGCATGCCCGTGGCGCGGCCGACATTGTCGATGATGGCGGGCGCGATGCCCTCGGCCATCATCTCCAGGCCTTCCTGCACGAAGGTGCCGAAGCAGCGCGACGTGTAGAAGCCGCGGCTGTCGTTGACGACGATCGGGGTCTTCTTGATCTTCAGGACGTAGTCGATCGACTTGGCCAGGGCTTCCTGGCTGGTCTCCGCGCCCATGATGATCTCGACCAGGCCCATCTTGTCGACCGGTGAGAAGAAGTGGATGCCGATGAACGAGGCCGGACGGACCGAGGCCTTGGCCAGGCCGGTGATCGGCAGGGTCGAGGTGTTGGAGCCGAAGATGGCGGTGTCGGCCAGCTGGGCCTCGGCCTTCTTGGTGACCTCGGCCTTCACTTCACGGTTCTCGAACACGGCCTCGATGACGAGGTCGCTGCCCTTGACCAGCTCATAGTCGGTGGTCGGGGTGATGAGGGCCAGGACGGCCTCGCCCTTCTCGGCGGTCATCTTGCCGCGCGAGACGGCCTTTTTCACCAGGCCCTCGGCATAGGCCTTGCCCTTGTCGGCGGCTTCCTGGGTCTGGTCGATCAGGATGCTCTCGATGCCGGCCATGGCTTGGACGTAGGCGATGCCCGCGCCCATCATGCCGGCGCCCAGCACGGCGACCTTCTTGGCTTCCGACGGCGGGACATTGGCCGGACGGCCCGAACCCTTGCCCAGCTCCTGCAGCGACAGGAACAGGGTGCGGATCATGCCCTTGGCCTGCGGCGACATCATCGTCTTCAGGAAGTAGCGGGTCTCGATGCGGATGGCCGCGTCGAACGGAACCTGCGTGCCCTCATAGACCGCCTTCAGGATGTTCAGCTGGGCCGGATAGTTGCCATAGGTCTGCTTGCGCAGCATGGCGTTGCCCATGACGAAGACCTGGCTGCCGGTCGGGGTGTAGGGACCGCCGCCCGGGAGCTTGAAGTCCTTCTTGTCCCAAGGCGCGACCGGGTCGCCCTTGGTCTTGACCCAGGTCTTGGCGGCCTCGACCACCTGATCGGCGGCGACGACCTCGTGCACGACCTTGTTGGCCAGGGCCTCGGCCGGCTTCATCGACTTGCCTTCCAGCAGGTACGGCGCGGCGGCCATCACGCCCATCAGGCGCGGCAGACGTTGGGTGCCGCCGGCGCCTGGCAAGAGGCCGACCTTGGCTTCCGGCAGGGCCAGCTGGATCTTCGGATTGTCGGCGACCACGCGATAGTGGCAGGCCAGGGCGATCTCGAGACCGCCGCCCATGGCCAGGCCGTTGATGGCCGCGGCCACCGGCTTGCCGCAGGTCTCCAGGGCGCGGAACGCCTTGTTCAGCGCGAAGCCGGCTTCGAAGGCGGCCTTCAGGCCCTCTTCGCCCGCGCCGCCGCCGCCGAGACCGCCCGAACCACCGAGCTCACCGAGGTCGGCGCCGGCGCAGAAGCCGCTGGCCTTGCCCGAGGTGATGACGGCGCCCTTGATGGCGGCGTCGGACTTGATGGTCTCGACGATCTCGCCGATTTCCTTGATGACCGAAGCGGTCAGAGTGTTCATCGAACGGCCGGGCACGTCGAAGGTGACCAGGGCCACGCCGTCGGAATCGACCTCGATCTTGAAGTTTTCCATAGGAGTCAGGTCCTTAAGTCTTAGACGCGTTCGATGACGGTAGCGGTGCCCATGCCGGCGCCGACGCACAGGGTGATCAGGGCGGTTTCCTTGTTTGAGCGTTCCAGCTCGTCCAGGACGGTGCCCAGGATCATCGCGCCGGTGGCGCCTAGCGGGTGGCCCATGGCGATGGCGCCGCCGTTCACGTTCATCTTGTCGTGCGGGATATCCAGCGCCTGCATCATGCGCAGCACGACCGAGGCGAAGGCTTCGTTCAGCTCGTAGAGGTCGATGTCGCTGACGGCCATGCCCAGCTTCTTCAGCAGCTTCTCGGTGACCAGCGAAGGGCCGGTCAGCATGATCGAGGGCTCGCTGCCGATCGAGGCCGCGCCCTTGATGCGGGCGCGGGGCTTCAGGCCCAGGGCCTCGCCCATTTCCTTGGTGCCGATCAGGACGCCGGCGGCGCCGTCGACGATGCCCGAGCTGTTGCCGGCGTGGTGGACGTGGTTGACCTTCTCCACCTGCGGATAGCGCTGGGTGACGACGGCGTCGAACGCCATCTCGCCCATGCCCGTGAACGAGGCGTTCAGCGAGGCCAGGGTCTGCATGGTGGTCGAGCCGCGCACGGTCTCGTCATGGTCCAGGATGGTCAGGCCCAGCTGGTCCTTCACCGGCACGACCGAGCGCTTGAAGCGGTTATCGGCCCAGGCGGCGGCGGCGCGCTTCTGGCTCTCGACGGCGTAGGCGTCGACGTCGTCGCGGCTGAAGCCGTACAGGGTGGCGATCAGGTCGGCCGAGACGCCCTGCGGGGCGAAATAGGTCTTGAAAGCCGAGGACGGGTCGGTCGGCCAGGCGCCGCCGTCGCTGCCCATGGGCACGCGGCTCATGCTCTCGACGCCGCCGCCGATGGCCATCTGGGCCTCGCCCGAGGCGACCTTGGCCGCGGCCATGTTCACCGCTTCCAGGCCCGAGGCGCAGAAGCGGTTGATCTGCACGCCGGCGACGCTTTCGGCGTAGTCGGCGGTCAGGACAGCGGTGCGGGCGATGTCGCTGCCTTGCTCGCCGACCGGGGCGACGCAGCCCAGGACGACGTCGTCGACCTTGCTGGTGTCCAGGTTGTTGCGGTCGCGCAGGGCTTCCAGCACTTGGCTGGCCAGCGACAGGGCGGTGATCTCGTGGAGCGAGCCGTCCTTCTTGCCCTTGCCGCGCGGCGTGCGCACGGTGTCGTAGATGTAAGCGTCAGCCATGGACTGGCTCCTTCCTGCGAAGCGATGTTCGTGTCGTTGAGGCGCGCCTGGGAAGCCGGCGCGTTATGGTTTCCAGTTGCCGATCGGATATGTGCCGATCGGCTCACACTTCAGGCCGCTGGCCGAGGCCTTGGCGCGGTAGTAGAGGCGCTTGCCGAACTCGGGTGGCGGCAGCGAGCAAGCCGTGAAGCCCGAGGTCGTGACCTCCAGCTTCCACTCGGCGATCTTCGAGCGCAGCAGCGTGTTGCAGATGTCCTTGCCGGCCGGCTGCAGCGGTAGCTTGAAGGCGCCCGGCTGGGGGCGCTTGCCGACCAGTTCGCCGGAATAGGTCAGGACGCGCGGGCCCGGGGCCGCGCGCACGCAGACGACAGCCGAGCGGGCGTCATCAGCGGGCTTGGCGGCCTGGGCCGGGCCTTGCGCGGCGAAGGCGATGAGGGAGAGAGCAGCGGCAGCGATCACAGCGTCCTCGCGATCAGCAGTTTCATGATCTCGTTCGTGCCGCCGTAGATGCGCTGGATGCGGCTGTCCTTGTACATGCGCGCGATCGGGTACTCGTTCATGAAGCCATAGCCGCCGAACAGCTGCAGGCAGCGGTCGACGATCTTGCCCTCCAGATCGGACACCCAGTACTTGGCCATCGAAGCCGTGGCGGCGTCCAGCTTCCCTTCCAGGTGCTGGCCGATGCAGTGGTTTACGAAGACCTTGGCGATGGTCGCCTCGGTCTTGCACTCGGCCAGGACGAACTGGGTGTTCTGGAAGTCGATGATCGCCTTGCCGAAGGCCTTGCGGTCCTTGACGTAGTCGATGGTCAGCTCCAGCGCGCGCTCGATGGTCGCCATGCCTTGCACGGCGATGTTCAGTCGCTCCTGCGGCAGTTGGCCCATCAGCTGGAAGAAGCCCTGGCCCTCGTCCGTGCCCAGCAGGTTCTCGGCCGGCACCTTCACGTCGTTGAAGAACAGCTCCGAGGTGTCCTGGGCTTCCTGGCCCAGCTTGTCGAGGTTGCGGCCGCGCTCGAAACCTTCAGCGCCGTCGGTTTCGACGATCATCAGGCTGGTGCCGCGCGCGCCGGCGGTCGCGTCGGTCTTGGCGACGACGATGATCAGGTTGGCCGTCTGGCCATTGGTGATGAAGGTCTTGGAGCCGTTGATGACGTAGCCGTTGCCCGACTTCTTGGCGGTGGTCTTGATGCCCTGAAGGTCGGAGCCGGCGCCCGGCTCGGTCATGGCGATGGCCGAGACCAGTTCGCCGGTGGCCAAGCGTGGCAGCCAGCGCTGCTTCTGCTCCTCGGTGCCGTAGTGGAAGATGTACGGCATGACGATGGCGTTGTGCAGGCTGGCGCCGAAGCCATCGACGCCCTTCTTGCCCAGCTGCTCCATCAGCACGACTTCGTGGCGATAGTCGCCGCCGGCCCCGCCGTACTGCTCGGGCGTGGAGAGGCCGAGCAAGCCCGCCTCACCCGCCTTGTTCCACATCTCGCGATCGACGCAGTGGTTCTTGCGCCACTTGGCGACGGTCGCCTCGGGGGCGTGCTCGTCGAAGAACTTGCCCACCGCGTCCTCGAAGATCGCGATGTCCTCTTCGGCCATGAAGGCGGGCTTTTCGACGGCGAGCACGCTCATGATCAGAAAGCCTCCGCGGGCAGGGCCATCAGGGTCGCCGAGCCGGTCTTCAGCTTGGCCAGGTGCGCGCCCGCGTCAGGCAGGATGCGCTCGATGAAGTAGCGGCCGGTGACCAGCTTGGTGGTGAAGAACGGGTCGGACGAGCCGGCCGCGATCTTGGCGTTGGCCGCCTTGGCCATCAGCGCCCACATGTACGCCAGGCCCGTCAGGCCGAAGAGGTGCATGTAGTCGGTCGAGGCCGCGCCGGCGTTGTCGGGGTTCTGCAGGCCGTTCTGCATCAGCCACATGGTGCCGTCCTGCAGCTGGGCCTTCACGCCCGACAGCGCCTCGATGTAGGGCTTCAGGGCCTCGTCGCTGTCGTTCTCGCCGATGAACTGGTCGATCTCCTGGAAGAAGGTCATGACCGCGCGACCGCCCTTGGCGGCCAGCTTGCGGCCGACCAGGTCAAGGGCCTGCACGCCGTTGGTGCCTTCGTAGATCAGGGCGATACGGCAATCGCGCATGAACTGGCTGACCGGGAAGTGCTCGGTGAAGCCGCTGCCGCCGTGCACCTGCACCGCGTTCGAGCAGACTTCGAAGCCCTTGTCGGTCAGATAGCCCTTCAGGACCGGCGTCAGCAGGCCCATGTAGTCGCTGGCCTTCTCGCGGACCTTCTCGTCCGGGTGGACGTGGGCCAGGTCGCCATGCAGGGCGGTCCAGAACAGGAAGGCGCGGCCGCCTTCGATCAGGGCCTTGCTCTCCAGCAGCATGCGGCGGACGTCCGGGTGGACGATGATCGGGTCGGCCGGGCCGTCGGCGTTCTTCGGGCCCGTCAGCGAACGGCCCTGGATGCGGTCCTTGGCGAAGGCGACGGCGGCCTGGTAGGCGGCTTCGCCCTGGGCCACGCCCTGCATGCCGACGCCCAGGCGGGCCTCGTTCATCATGACGAACATGATCTTGAGGCCCGAGTTCTCTTCGCCGATCAGATAGCCCTCGGCCTCGTCGTACTGCATGACGCAGGTGGCGTTGCCGTGGATGCCCATCTTCTCTTCCAGGCCCACGCACTTGGCGCCCTGGTTACGCTCGCCGACCGAGCCGTCTTCCTTGGGGAAGAACTTCGGCACGATGAACAGGCTGATGCCCTTCACGCCGGCCGGGGCGCCCTCGATGCGGGCCAGAACCAGGTGGATGATGTTGTCGGCCATGTCGTGCTCGCCGGCCGAGATCCAGATCTTCTGGCCGGTGATCTTGTAGCTGCCGTCGGCCTGCGGAACCGCCTTGGTGCGCAGCAAGCCCAGGTCCGTGCCGCAGTGCGGCTCGGTCAGGTTCATGGTGCCGGTCCATTCGCCGGTGACCATCTTGGGCAGGAAGGTCTGCTTCTGCGCGTCCGAGCCGCCCGTGTGGATGGCCGAATAGGCGCCGTGGGCCAGGCCCGGATACATCGAGAAGGCCATGTTGGCCGAGCTCGACATCTCACTGAAGGCCAGGTTCACGACGTGCGGCAGGCCCTGGCCGCCATAGGCCGGGTCCGAACCCAGGCCGGTCCAGCCGCCTTCGCACAGCTGCTTGTAGGCGTCCTTGAAGCCCGGCGGCGTCGTGACCGTGTTGGTGACAGGGTCCAGCTTGCAGCCGGTCTTGTCGCCGACCGTGTTCAGCGGGGCCAGGACCTCGCCGGTGAACTGGGCGGCGGCCTCCAGGATCTGCTCGACCGTCTCGAACGGCGCGTCCGAGAAACCGGGCAGGTCGCCGTGCTGATCAATGTTCAGCACGTCGCGCAGGATGAAGGCGTGATCGCGAACGGGCGGCTGATAGGTCATGGGGCGGTCCTGCCAGGGAACTAGAAGAGGGATCGGGAAGGGGAACGGGTAGGCGACCGCCGGCGGGCGTTTGCGAAGCCGGCGGCTCTGGAAGCTCTTACTTGCCGAGCATCGCTTCGGCGTGACCGTCGAGGCGGGCGCGCAGCACCTGCTCGTAGTCGGCCGCGCGGGGCAGCAGGTCGGGACGGATCTCGCCGAGGCGGCGCTCCAGGCGATCGCACGCCTCGCGCAGCTCGATCAGGGCGTTGTCGATGTCGTCGCGCTGCTGTTCCAGCGCCGTGGCGCGTTCGCGGAACTTCTTCAGCGAGCGGGCCATCTGCGCCGCGCCCTCGTCGTTCTCGTCATAGAGGTCGAGCAGTTCGCGGATCTCGGTCAGCGACAGGCCCACGCGCTTGCCGCGCAGGATCAGCTGCAGGCGGACGCGGTCCTTGTGGGAATAGACGCGGTTCAGCCCTTCGCGGGCTGGATTCAGCAGGCCCTTGTCCTCGTAGAAGCGCAGGGCGCGCGGCGTGGCTTTGAACTCGTTGCACAGCTGGCGGATCGTAAAGGTCCGCTCGGGGCGTCGCAGGTCGGCCATGATGGAAACCTCCCAATGAAGAGGGCCTGGCTACTGCGGCCGGGCCGCTTAGTTATCGTTGATCACCCTAAACCCGATATCGGGCGGCCGTCAACGCTTACGTAAACGTCAACTAGATCGCCGGCCATAGGTTTACTTTCCTAAGGTTGAGGGCGTATTTTCCTAGGGAAGGCTAGACGCTTAGGAGGCGCCCTTGGCGACCCTCTCTCACGGCGAAATCTGGCGGGCGATCGACGCCCTGGCCGAGCGTTTCGACATGACGCCGTCGGCCATGGCCCGGATGGCGGGCCTGGACCCCACCAGCTTCAACCGCTCCAAGCGTGGCTCGTCCGAAGGCGGCGGCCATGCGCGCTGGCCCTCGACGGAGAGCCTGGCCAAGCTGCTGGAAGCGACCGGTGTCAATTTCTCGGAATTCGCGGCCCTGACCGAGCACGCGCCGGTCCGCGCGCCGGCTCTGCCGGGGCAACGGCGGGGCGCGCCGCTGATCGGCCTTTCCCAGGCGGGTCAGGACGGTTTCTTCGACGAGGCGGGGATGCCGGTCGGCGCCGGCTGGGACGAGGTCGCCGCGCCGGACATGGGCGAGGGCCTGTTCGCTCTCGAGGTGTCGGGGGACAGCCTGGCCCCGGTCTATCGCGACGGCGATCGCCTGCTGGTCTCGCCCACTGCCTCGCCCCGCAAGGGTGACCGGGTGGTGGCGCGGACGAATGCGGGCGAGGTGCTGGTCAGCGAGCTTGGCCGGGTCACGGCCCGGACCATCGAGCTGGTCCAGCTGGAAGGCAGAACCGGCGACGACCGTCTGCTATCGCGGGACGATGTCGCCTGGATCGCGCGGATCGTCTGGGTCAGCCAGTAGGCCGACCCGAGGGATCAGGTGCGCGGGCAGCCGGCGTGGGTGTCGAGCAGCCAGGCGATCAGCGGACCGGCCGCCGGGTCATCGCACGACACGTCGAGGCGGTAGGAAGCCCAGGTGTCGTTGTGCGCGGCCTCGACGTGGGCGTCGGGGAACTGCTGGACGATACCGCCGAGCAGAGAGTCGAACTCCTGACGGTCGGTGGGGCGGAGGGTGAACGAAGCCATTGGAGTAACCTTGATGACTAATCTTGGTTCTGATGGTTCCAGATTAGACTCCGAAAGGTGGGCGGACCCTTAACCGCCAATTCAGACTTCGTTCATGCATGCGGACATGGTGTCGCAGGGCGCGCCAGCCCCTGCTCATGGGCAGCGGGCGCTCATTTGAACGACGTGGTCGGCGAACGTCGTCTTCATGCCAAATCGCTGGCGCAGGTCTTCGACATGTTCGGGATCTTCCAGAGGAAGCGGCGCCCAGACGCCCTTTGACTTGCAGGCGCCCTGCAGGCCGAAACGTTGGGGCTGATGCGCGGCGGCCGCCCACCGATCATAGGCCTGGGTGAAGAACGCCTTCGTCGTGTCGCCGTCCAGCGCCAGCGGCTCGAGCAAGGTCAGCATGTCCCGTTTGAACGCCAGGTCTTCGTCGGCGTGCTGCAGGATCAGGCTGGCCGCGTAGTTGGCGTCGGCGCCGTCTTGTCGGATCTTGAACCAGCCTCGCCGCTTGACCGTGTTCTTGAGCCAAAGCGTGTTGCCGGCGTCGCTCACGACGATCTCGACCGCCAGCGCTCCATCATAGAGTTGCCTGGCCAAGGGCGAGAGGCCGCGCGCGGGTCCCTTGGGATTGGTGGTGCTCAGGCTGCCGCGTAGCACGCTGTCCTCTGTCGCGCGGCGCAGCAGTTCGGCCACATCCGCATGGGTCGAGATCTTGTAGGCTTGGGCGAAGCGCAGGGTCGGACTGTAGCCTTCCATCGGAGAGGCGCCGGTCGCCAGGACCGCGTTCTGCAACGAGCGGCGGCGCTCATTGGCGCCCCGCGCCTGGCGGCAAGCGTCCTTCCAGGCGTCGGCCGAGAGCACGGCCTTTTCGCGAACGATGGCGGCCCAATCGGCATAGGCCTTATCGACGCCGAGACAGGCCTTGATCTCGGACGGCGGAAGCTCGGCCTGCGCCATGACGGCGGCAGCCGCGAAGAGAGCGAGCAAAGAAAATCCCCCGAAGCGGCGACGCGCCTCGGGGGAGTTTCTAGATCAGCCGAAAGCTGTAAACCGCCCTCAACCCAACTTTTCCTCAATCAGCGCGATCGTCCGGTCGATCCCGAAGATCGCCGCGAAGGAGCCGAAGCGCGGGCCCTGGCTCTGGCCCAGCAGCACTTCGTACAGGGCCTGGAACCAGGCGCGCAGCGGGTCGAAACCGTGGGTCTTGCCGACCTCGAACACCTCGTTCTGGATCAGCTCGGCGTCCGGGGCGTCGGCCGGCATGGCCTTCAGCTTGGCCAGCAGGTCCAGCATGGCGGCGCGCTCCTGGTCGGTCGGGGCGCGGAAGGTCTTGGTCGGTTTGACGAAGTCTTCGTAGTAGTTGATCGCGTAGCCGGCCAGGCGGTCCAGCAGCGGCTGGCTCTCGGGCGAAGCGCCCGGGATGTAGCGCGACAGGAAGCCCCAGAGGATTTCCTTGGTCGAGGCGTCGGCGGCCGACACCAGGTTCAGCATCAGGCTGAACGACACCGGCGAGCCGTATTGCGGCGGACGGCCCGAGTGGATGTGCCACACCGGATTGTCCAGCTGCTTGGCCGGCTCCTGGCGCTGATAGGCGTCCAGCTGCTGCAGATATTCGTCTGTCGCCTTGGGAATGACGTCGAAATAGAGCTTCTTGGCCGACTTGGGGCTCTGGAACATGTAGTACGACAGGCTCTCCGGCGCGCCGTAGCGCAGCCAGTCCTCCATCGACAAACCGTTACCCTTGGACTTGGAGATCTTCTGGTTGTTCTCGTCCAAGAAGAGCTCGTAGTTGAAGCCTTCCGGCGGCACGCCACCCAGGGCCTTGCAGATCGCGCCCGAGGCCTTGACCGAGTCGATCAGGTCCTTGCCCGACATCTCGTAGTCGACGCCCAGCGCGGTCCAACGCATGGCCCAGTCGGGCTTCCATTGCATCTTCACGTGGCCGCCGGTGACCGGGACCTCGACGCGCGAGCCGTCCTCGTCCTCGAAGACGATCGTGCCCTTCTCGACGTTGCGCTCCAGGGTCGGCACCTGCAGCACCTTGCCGGTGGTCGGGCTGACCGGGAGGAACGGCGAATAGGTCGCGCGGCGCTCTTCGCCCAGGGTTGGCAGCATGACCTTCTGGATGGCGTCGAAGCGCTCCAGGGCGGTCAGCAGGGTCGCGTCGAACAGGCCGCCCTTGTAGCAGTCGGTCGAGCTGACGAATTCGTACTCGAAGCCGAAGCCGTCCAGGAACGCGCGCAGGCGGGCGTTGTTGTGGGCGCCGAAGCTGTCGTGGGTGCCGAACGGGTCGCGGACGACCGTCAGCGGCTTGCCCAGGTCTTCGATCAGCGGCTGCTTGTTCTCGATGTTGTCGGGAACCTTGCGCAGGCCGTCCATGTCGTCGCTGAAGGCGATCAGGCGGGTCGGGATATGGTCGTCGACCAGCGCGCGGAACGCCTGGCGCACCATGGTCGTGCGCGCCACTTCCCCGAACGTGCCCAGGTGCGGCAGGCCCGACGGACCATAGCCGGTCTCGAAGATCACGGCCTTGGCCAGCGCCGGATAGGCTTTCACCGCCTCGTCAGCCTTGCCGGCGTCGATCAGGGTCTTCGCGGCTTCCTGGTCGGCGCGGTCGGGGAGGCGCACGCGCAGGACGCGGGCGATGGTGGCGCGCGCCTGCTCGAACGGCCAGGAGCGAGCTTCGCGGGCGAGGGGGGAGAGGCCTTCAAACATGCGGGGCGTATAAACGCTGGAGCGTCAGAGGGCTAGGGCAGGGGTGTCGCATAGGCTTATGAAGCGACAGCCAACGCCGCAGGCCCCCACCTGACCTGCTGCGCAGGTCGTCCGCCCCCGAGAGGGGCAGAAGAACCTTCTTCCCCCTCCGGGGGAGGAGCGCGAAGCGCGGAGGGGGCAAGTGCGGACTAGAACGCCTCGCTAACGATCGTCCCGTCCAGCATCAGCGCGGCGCGCTTCAGCCCGCTCGAGGCGAATGGCATCGCGACATTGCCGTCCCGGTCCACGGAGATCAGCCCACCATGCCCGCCGAGGTCCGCCACGCCCTGGATCGCCGCTTGCGCCGCGCTGGCCAGGCTCTCGCCGCCGAAGCGGACGCGGTGGGCGATCTGGGCGGCGACGGCGGTGCGGATGAAGTATTCGCCCTGGCCGGTGCAGGAGACGGCCGCGAAGCCGTCGGCCCAGGCGCCGGCGCCGATGATCGGACTGTCGCCGACCCGGCCCGGCCGCTTGCCGAACACCCCGGCCGTAGAAGTGGCGGCGGCCAAGCGCCCTTCACTGTCGCGAACCACGCAGCCGACAGTGCCGGTCGGCAGGGCGTCCGGCGGATGGTTGTCCTCGAAGGCGCCGGCGTGGGTGAACCAGGCTTGCGGGTCCTCGACCGTCTCCAGCCCCTGGTCGCGGGCGAAGTCGATGGCGCCCTGGCCGGCCAGCATCACGTGCGGGGTCTGCTCCATCACCGCACGGGCGGCTAGGATCGGGCTCTTGAAGCCTTGCAGCGCGGCGACTGAGCCGGCGCGTAGGGTGGGGCCGCACATCAGGCTGGCGTCCAGTTCGTACTCGCCCTCGGCATTGGGCGAGGCGCCCTTGCCGGCGATGTAGAGGCCGCTGGCCTCCAGGGCGACCACGGTTTCGACCGCGACGTCCAAGGCGGCAGCGCCCGCCGCCAATCGCTCGCGGGCCGCCTCGACCAGCCCGCGCATGTGGGCGATCTCGACGCTGTAGTCGTGGCCGACCTTGGCGCCGGCGCCGCCGTGCAAGGCGAGACTAAAACGTTTGTTTGACATTCTGCTTTCCCGCTCGGACGCCCTGCGCTAGCGTCCCGCGCGTCATAACGAAAGTTCCTGGGAGAGGCGATCATGAAGGCAGTGCTCAGCAAGGAAGTCGGCGGTCCCGAGACCCTGGTGCTGGAGGAGCTGCCCGATCCCGTCGCCGGTCCCGGCCAGGTGCTGATCGACGTCAAGGCATGCGGGGTGAACTACCCCGACGTCCTGATCATCGAGGACAAGTACCAGTTCAAGCCGACGCGTCCGTTCGCCCCCGGTGGCGAAGTGTCGGGCGTGATCTCGGCGGTCGGCGAGGGCGTCAGCCGCTTCAAGGTCGGCGACCGCGTCCTGGCCTCGACCGGCTGGGGCGGCTACGCCGAGAAGCTGGCGCTGGAAGAGCAGCGCTGCACGCACATCCCCGACAACATGCCCTTCGACGAGGCCGCCGCCTTCGTCCTGACCTACGGCACCTCGTACTACGCTCTGAAGGATCGCGGCGTGTTGAAGGCCGGCGAGACCCTGCTGGTGCTGGGCGCCGCCGGGGGCGTGGGCCTGGCCGCCGTCGAGCTGGGCAAGGCCATGGGCGCCAAGGTGATCGCCGCCGCCTCCAGCCAGGAGAAGATCGATCTGGCCATCAAGCACGGCGCCGACAGCGGGGTCGTCTATCCGCGCGGCCCGTTCGACAAGGACGGCCAGAAGGAACTGGCCGGCCTGATCAAGGGCGCCTGCGGCTCGAACGGCTGGGACGTGGCCTATGACGCGGTCGGCGGCGACTATTCGGAAGCCACCATCCGCGCCGCCGGCTGGAACGGCCGTTTCCTGGTCATCGGCTTCCCGTCGGGCATCCCGAAGATCCCGCTGAACCTGACCCTGCTGAAGTCCTGCGACATCGTCGGGGTGTTCTGGGGCGCGGCGGTGGCGCGCGATCCCAAGGGCCACGCCCAGAACCTCAAGGAGCTGATGGACCTCTACGCGGCCGGCAAGATCAAGCCGTTCGTGTCGGAGCGCTTCCCCCTGGCCCGCGCTGGCGAAGCCATCGCTCACCTCGCCAGCCGCAAGGCCATGGGCAAGGTCGTGATCACCACCGACTGACCGTTGGTGAGGTTTCGCTAAGCATCCTTCTTAGCGAAGCTCTGACGACATTTCCGCGAGAGTGCGCCCGAGAACGGGAGACTCCGCGGCGATGTACGTCCGACTGGAAGAGAGCGATCCTATCGAGGCGGCCGCCCCCGCCCCGGTCCGCCGCCCCTATCGCCTTAAGCGGCGGCCGGAAGAACGCGTCCAGGTGTTGGGCGCGGTCATGGACCTGGTGCGTCCCGAGGAAGTCTTCCACTTCGTGCAGGGCAAGCTGGAGGCCGGGCAGGGCGCGATCGTCGCCAACCACAACCTCCACAGCCTCTACTTGGTCCGCAAGGACGAGAAGATCCGCGCCTTCTACGAGGCCTCGGACCTGATCGAGGTCGACTCGACGCCGGTGATCCTGTGGGCGCGGCTGACGGGGCGTTCCAGCCGGTCGTTCCACCGCTGCACCTATCTGGACTGGCGCGACGCCTTCTGGGCCCTGGCCACCGAGAAGGCCTGGAAGGTCTTCTTCGTCGGCGGCGCGCCTGGTGTGGCCGAGAAGGCCATCGAGCGCATCAAGCAGGACTTCCCGGCCGTCCGGGTCGCCAGCCACAACGGCTATTTCGACGCCACGCACCGCTCGGCGCAGAACTCGGCGGTGATCGCCCAGATCCAGGCCTACCAGCCGGACATCGTGCTGGTCGGCATGGGCATGCCGCGCCAGGAGATCTGGACGCTGGAGAACCACAAGGACTTCGGTCCGGCCGTGACCTTCACCGTCGGCGGGGCCTTCGACTACGAGGCCGGCGTCCAGAAGGCCGCGCCGCGCTGGATGGGCCGGATGGGCGTCGAGTGGCTGTTCCGCCTGACCGCCGACCCCAAGCGCCTGTTCACCCGCTACTGCGTCGAGCCGTGGTTCCTGATCGGTCCGGCGATGGGCGACGTCGTCCGCCGCCTGACCCAGCCCGACCCTCGCAAGGCCGAGGCCGAGCGCTGGGAGCGCATCCGCCAGGAAATCGCCAAGGGGCTCTAAAGGGCCACTAGCCAACACCTGTTTGCTCCGTGAATATGATCATTGATCACTGACCCAAGAAGAGGTCGGGGACGCGGAGGGAATTCCAATGGTCGGACGTCTGGACGGCAAGGTCGCCGTCGTCACCGGGGGCTGCTCGGGTATCGGGCTCGGCGCGGTCGAGCTGTTCGTGGCCGAGGGGGCGTGCGTGATCGCCGCCGACCTGCAGGACGAAAAGGGCGAGATGCTGGAGAAGCGTTTCCCCGACAAGGTCCGCTTCTCGCGCTGCGACGTCACCTCCGAGGATGACCTGGCCAAGACCATGGCTCTGGCCGAGAGCAGCTTCGGCGGCCTGGACATCCTGTTCAACAACGCCGGCCACGGCGGCACGCCCGCCGGGGTCGAGGAACTGACCGTCGACGGCTGGGACAAGACCTTCGCCCTGCTGGTGCGTGGTCCGGCCATCGGCATGAAGCACGCCCTGCCGCTGATGCTGAAGCGCGGCGGCGGCTCGATCATCAACACCGCCTCCATCGCCGGTCTGCAGGCGGGCTTCGGGCCGCTGGCCTATTCGGCCGCCAAATCGGCGGTGATCCATATGAGCCGTTGCGCGGCGGCCGAGCTGTCGCCGCTGAAGATCCGGGTCAACGCCATCTGCCCCGGCCTGATCGCCACCTCGATCTTCGGGGCCTCGATGGGTCTGCCGCGCGAGGTCGCCGACCAGATGGCCGCCCAGATCGCCTCGGTCGGTCCCAAGATCCAGCCGATCCCCAAGTCTGGCTTGCCTGAGGACATCGCCGCCGCCGCCCTCTACCTGGCCAGCGACGACTCCCAGTTCGTCACCGGCACGCACATCGTCGTCGACGGCGGCATCACGGTCGGCCCGCGCCACGCCTGGGACCGCACCGCACCTTCGCCGCTGCTGGCGGCCATGGGCATCACGCCTGAGCAGGCCGAGCAGATGCGGGCCGCCTTGATCGCCTCCGGCGCGGCCGGGTGACCCTGACGCCCAACCTGCGCGGCGCGCTGTGGATGCTGGCCTCGGCGGTCGGCTTCACGGTGATGACCACCCTGATCAAGTTCCTGGGGCCCGGCTATCCGGCCGCGCTCCAGACCTTCTACCGGCAGCTGGCGGGGGTGATCGTGCTCCTGCCGCTGATCGCCCGTGACTGGCGCGGCGCGTTCCGGACCACGCGGCCGGGTATCCTGATCTTCCGGTCCAGCGCTGGGGTCATCGCGCTGATCATGGGCTTCTACGCCTACCAGAAACTGCCCCTGGCCGATGCCAACGCCCTGTCGTTCACCCGGACGCTGTGGCTGGTCCCGCTGGCCGCCTTCGTCCTGCGCGAGCCGATCGGGCCCTTGCGGATCGGCGCGGCCCTGGTCGGCTTCGTCGGCGTCCTGATCATGCTGCGACCCGGGTCAGGCGGAATGGGCGCCTGGATCGGCTGGCCGCAGGCCTGCGCCCTGATCTCGGCCTTCCTGTTCGCCCTGACCATCACCGGCATGAAGGTCATGACCCGCGACCACAGTCCGTTCGTGCTGCTGGTCTATGCGGCCGTGCTGGGCCTGGTCTTCGCCCTCCCGCCGGCGCTGTTCGTCTGGCGCTGGCCGACCTGGCCGGACCTTGGCCTGCTGGCGGCGATGGGCGTGATCGGCACCCTCACCCAAGGGGCCTACATCAAGGGCATGGAGCAGGGCGAGGCGGCGGTCATGGCCCCGATCGACTATACGCGGCTGGTCTTCGCGGTCGGGGCGGGGTTCCTGCTGTTCCACGAGGTCCCGCACACGGCGACCCTGGTCGGGGCGGCGATCGTGGTGCTCTCGACCCTGTTCATCTCGTGGCGCGAGCACCAGCTGGCCCAGCGCGCGACGCTGCTTCAGCCCGAATAGGCTCGGCGCCATTCCACGAAGCGCGCCAGGCCCTCGGCCAGCTTGACCTTGGGCTTGTAGCCGCACAGGGCGTTCAGCTTGTCGATATTGGCGAAGGTGGCGGTGACGTCGCCCGGCTGCATCGGCCGCATGACCTTGTCGGCCTCGATCCCGAGCGCGGTTTCCAGCGTCTCGATCATCTCCATCAGCCCGACGGGATCGTTGTCGCCGATGTTGTAGATCTCGTGACCGCCGGCCGCCGACGGATGGTCCAGCACACCCAGGATGCCGTCGACGATGTCGTCGATGAAGGTGAAGTCGCGGGCCATTTCGCCCTCGCCATAGACCTCGATCGGCTCGCCCTTCAGCATCTTCTCGGTGAAGCCGTAATAGGCCATGTCCGGCCGGCCCCACGGGCCATAGACGGTGAAGAACCGCAGGCCCGACATCGGGAAGCCATACAACGCCGCATAGCTCTGGCTGAGCATCTCGCACGACCGCTTGGTGGCGGCGTAGAGAGACACCGGCTCGTTGGCCGGATCGGTCTCGCGGAAGCCGTCGCCGTTCAGCGGCCGGTCGCCATAGACGCTGGACGATGAAGCATAGACCAGATGCTCGACCCCGGCGTGGCGGCAGGCCTCCAGCACGGCGAGGTGGCCGGCCAGGTTGCTGCGCTCGTAGGCGAAGGGGTTCTCGATCGAGTAGCGGACCCCGGCCTGGGCGGCCAGGTGCACCACCCGCTTGGCGCCGGAGCTCTTGACCAGCTCGGCCAGCGCCTCGTGCTCGGCGATGTCCATCCGCACCATGCGGAAGCCGTCGCGGCCTTCCAGCCGCGCCGCCCGCGCCGCTTTCAGCGCAGGATCGTAGTAGGCGTTGAAGACGTCGATCCCGATCACCGTCTCGCCGCGATCCAGCAGGCGTTCGGCCACGTGCATGCCGATGAAGCCCGCCGCACCCGTGACGATGACCGGAGTCGTCATAACCCTAGTTCCGACCGATCGAAGCGTAGGTGAAGCCGTGGCGGACCATTTCGCTGGGCTTGTAGACATTGCGCAGGTCGACCACGATCGGGGCGTTCATCAGCAGCTTCAGGCGGTCCAGATCCAGAGCCCGGAACTGGTCCCACTCGGTCAGGATCACCAGGGCGTCGGCGCCCTCGGCGGCGTCATAGGCGCCGTTCTTGAACGCGATGCCCGGCAGCAGCTTCTCGGCTTCGTGGCGGCCTTCGGGGTCGAAGGCCTGAACCTTGGCGCCCAGTTCCTGCAGAGCCGGGACGATGTCCAGGCTGGGGGCGTCGCGCATGTCGTCGGTATTGGGCTTGAAGGTCAGGCCCAGCACGCCGATCGTCCGACCGGTCAGGTCGTCCAGCTGCATGGCCTTGGCGATCTTGGTGGCCATGGCCTTCTTGCGGGCGTCGTTGACCTCGACCGTGGTCTCGATCAGCCGGGTCGGCGCGCCGTAGTCCTGGGCGGTCTTGACCAAGGCGATGGTGTCTTTCGGGAAGCACGAGCCGCCATAGCCCGGGCCGGCGTTCAGGAACTTGCCGCCGATGCGCTTGTCCAGGCCGATGCCCTTGGCGACCTGCTGGACGTCGGCGCCGACCACTTCGCAGAGATCGGCCATCTCGTTGATGAAGGTGATCTTCATCGCCAGGAAGGCGTTGGCCGCGTACTTGATCAACTCGCTGGTGCGGCGGCCGGTGAAGACGATCGGGGTCTCGTTCAGGAACAGCGGACGATAGAGCTCGCGCATCACCGCTTGTGCGCGCTCGTCGTCGGTGCCGACGACCACGCGGTCGGGACGCTTGAAGTCCTCGATCGCCGCGCCTTCGCGCAGGAATTCGGGGTTGGAGACCACTGCGAACTGGGCGTCGGGGCGAACCTTCTTGATGATGGCCTCGACCTCGTCGCCGGTGCCGACCGGCACGGTCGATTTGGTGACGATGACGGTGAAGCCGTCGATCAGGCCGGCGATCTCCTCGGCGGCGGCGTAGACGTAGGAGAGGTCCGCATGACCGTCACCGCGACGGGTCGGGGTGCCCACGGCGATGAAGATGGCGTCGGCGTTCTTGATCGCTTCGGCGCCTTCCAGGGTGAAGAACAGGCGGCCTTCGCGCACGTTGCGCGCCACCAGGTCTTCCAGGCCCGGTTCGAAGATCGGGATCTCGCCCTTCTCCAGGCGCTCGATCTTGGACGGATCCTTGTCGATGCACGTCACCACGTGGCCGAAGTCGGCGAAGCACGCCCCCGACACCAGACCCACATAACCCGTGCCAATCATCGCTACGCGCATCGAAGCTTCCTGAAAGGGGCGCCGCCTCGTACGACGCTTCCCGCCTAATCCAGCAATCACGGCGCCGAGGCAAGCCGCGCGCCTAAAATGCTCAGGGCCGTGACATCTTGATGACCCTCAGGATCGGCTTTCAAGCTGGCCGCAAACCCGATAGCCAAGGGCCCTGGCGAAGGAACGTGAATGCAAACCGTACTGGTGACCGGTGGGGCCGGATATGTCGGCTCGCACGCCTGCCTGACTCTGGCCCGGGCGGGTTTCCGGCCCGTCGTGTTCGACGATCTCTCCAACGGTCACCGCGAGCATGTCCAATGGGGTCCGCTGGAAGTCGGCGACATCCGTGACGCGGCGCGGCTGGACGCCGTCTTCGCCGCGCATCAACCGGTCGCCGTCCTGCACTTCGCCGCCCGCATCGAAGTCGGGGAGTCGGTGAAGGATCCGGGGTCCTTCTTCGACGTCAATGTCGGGGGGGCGATCACCTTGATCGAGGCCGCGCGGCGGGCCGGGGTCAACGCCCTGGTCTTCTCCTCGACCTGCGCCACGTTCGGCGATCCCGTGCGGATGCCGATGGCCGAGGATCACCCGCAGGCGCCGCTGAACCCGTACGGCCGCAGCAAGCTGATGGTCGAGCAGGCCTTGGCCGACTACGACCGCTATGTCGGCTTCCGGAGTACGGTGCTGCGCTATTTCAACGCCGCCGGCGCTGATCCCGAGGGGCGGATCGGCGAATGGCACGAGCCCGAGACCCACGCCATTCCGCTGGCGATCCAGGTCGCCCTGGGCCAGCGGCCGGAATTCACGATCTTCGGCGACGACTACGAGACCCGCGACGGCACGGCGGTGCGCGACTACGTCCACGTGCTGGACCTGGCCGACGCCCACGTCTCGGCCTTGAAGCGGCTCCTGGCCGGGGGCGCCTCGGAATCCTTCAACCTGGGCAGCGGCACGGGCGTGACGGTGCGCGAGCTGGTCGATGGCGTCGGCCGCGCGGCGGGCGCGCCGTTGCCTGTCCGGATGGCCCCGCGCCGCGCCGGCGACGCTCCGATGCTGGTCGCCGACAACGCCAGGGCGCGGGCCGAACTGGGCTGGAATCCGTCCCGCGATCTGGACGCCATCCTGTCCAGCGCCTGGCGCTGGCACAGCGCCCAGGCGACCGTTGTTCGCTGAGCGGGCGGTTTTCCAGGAGGAAAAATACCCGCGATGCCCTGCCGCATCGGGCGTTATGTCGCGAACGCGTTATGTGAAACGCTTTATTTGCAACTCTCGCTGTAGCTCTGAGGGGATGTGACCCTTGGGGGGCGTGCGTGCTCAAGTTTTTGACCTGCCTGACGACGGAGCATGACCTGCGCCTGGTGCTTGTCGCCGGCCTTGTCTGTATCGCCGGCTGCTTCACGACCTTCCGCCTCTACTCGCGGATGCGTGGCGCCCGGGGCGTCGTGCGCGCCGCCTGGCTGCTGCTCACCGGCCTCGTCGCCGGCTCCAGCGTCTGGGCCACCCACTTCATCGCCATGGTCGCCTATACGCCCGGTCTGAAGACCGGCTACAGTCCGACCGGCACCCTGCTGTCGCTGATGATCGCGGCCCTGTTCATGGCCAGCGGCTTCGCCGTCGCCTCGGCCCAGCGCACGACGACCAACGACTTCGCGGGCGGCGTCCTGCTGGGCCTCGGCGTCGCGGCCATGCACTACACCGGCATGTCGGCCTTCGTGACCCAGGGCCACCTGGTCTGGGAACACGCCACGGTCGGCCTTTCGGCCATCCTCGGCGTCGCCGGCGCGACCGCCGCCCTGGTGAGCGCGGGCACGGCCCGCACCATGAAGCGCCAGGCGATCGGCGGCGGCCTGCTGTGCCTGGGCATCGTCGCCCTGCACTTCACCGGCATGTCGGCGATCACCATTGTTCCCGACGCCGGCATCGCCGTGCCGGAGCAGCTGCTGTCGGGCGCCATGCTGACCCTGGCGGTGGTGTCGATCACCGGCATGATCATCCTGGGCGGCCTCGGCGCCGTCGCTATCGAATCCCAAACCTCGCGCTCGGCGCTCGAACGTATCCGCCGCCTGGCCAACGCCGCCTACGAAGGTCTGGTCGTGGTCCAGTCGGGCAAGATCAACGACGCCAACGCCGCCTTCTGCGAGTTGGTCGGCGCGGAGCTGTCGGAACTGGTCGGCCGTCCCCTGGTCGGCTCGATCCTGACCTTCGACGAAGCCGGCCCCACCCGCGAGGGCGTCCGCCGCGAAGGCAAGGTGCAGCCGGTCGCCGGCGGTCGCGAAATCCCGGTCGAGGTGTTCTCGCGCCTGATGGACGACGGCGCGCGCATCGAGACCTCGGGCCTGACCGTCCTGGCCGTTCGCGACCTGCGCGAGCGTCGCGCCGCCGAGGAGAAGATCCGCTACCTCGCCGAACACGACGGCCTGACCGGCCTGCCGAACCGCAACTCGCTGCAAGCCCGCTTGGCCGCCGCCCTCGAGCGCGTCGAGGCCTCGGGCGAGAGCCTGTCGGTCATCTGCATCGACCTCGACCACTTCAAGGAAGCCAACGACCAGCACGGCCACCACGCCGGCGACTCGATCTTGGTCGAGACCGCCCGCCGCCTGCAGTCGGTGGTCCAGGCCCCGTCCTTCGCCGCGCGTCTGGGCGGCGACGAGTTCATCGTGGTCCAGGTGGCCGGCGGCGATCAGCCCACCGCGGCCGCCGAGCTGTCGGGCCGGCTGATCGAGATGCTGTCGGTGCCGGTGCCGTTCGACGGCCAGGAACTGGCCCTGGGCTCCAGCCTCGGCGTTAGCCTCTATCCGGACGACGGCCGCACGGCCGAGGCCCTGATGGCCAATGCCGACATGGCGCTGTACCGCGCCAAGGAAAGCGGTCGCGGCGTCTATCGCTTCTTCAAGCGCGAGATGGATGACAGCATCCGCGAGCGCCGCAACCTAGCCCGCGATCTGCGCCAGGGCATTACCGACGAAGAGCTGGTGGTCCACTACCAGCCGCTGGCCCGCGCGGCCGACGGCGAGGTCTGCGGCTTCGAGGCCCTGGTCCGCTGGAAACACCCGACGCGCGGCATGATCCCGCCGCTGGAATTCATTCCCGTCGCCGAAGAGAACGGCCTGATCGGCGCCCTGGGCGACTGGGTCCTGCGCCGCGCCTGCGCGGACGCCGCCTCGTGGGAGAAGCCGCTGCGCATCGCGGTGAACCTCTCGCCGATCCAGCTGCACAACCCGGCCCTGCCGAGCCTGGTGCACGAGGTGCTGATCACCACCGGCCTGTCGCCCTCGCGCCTGGAGCTGGAGATCACCGAGAGCGCCCTGTTCAAGGACTATCAGCGCGCGCTGGACAACCTGCGCCGCCTGAAGGCCCTGGGCGTGCGGATCGCCATGGACGACTTCGGCACCGGCTTCTCGTCGCTGTCGACCCTGCAGTCGTTCCCGTTCGACAAGATCAAGATCGACAAGAGCTTCGTCGAGAACATCCATCGCCACGACCGCGCCACCGTCATCGTGCGCGCCGTCCTGGGCCTGGGCCGCAGCCTGGAGATTCCGGTCGTGGCCGAGGGCGTGGAGACGCAGGAGCAGATCGTGTTCCTGCGCGGCGAGGACTGCGCGGAGCTGCAGGGCTACGCCATCGGCCGTCCGACGCCGGTGGACTCCCTCGACGCCTGGACCATGGCCAGCGCGGGCGCCGTCGAGGCGATCGTCGGGTCGTCGACCAAGGCCAAACGCTCGGCCTGATCCGTTCAGCCGCTGGTTGCGCACCGCCCGGAACTGCGTATTCCATGGGGCGTTAGGCGGTAACCGAGCGGAGCTATGGGCTCCGCCGGGCGTCAGCAGGGCGGGAACAGGCAGAGCGTGCTGGGACGGACCGCGATCAAGTTCGTGACGGCGGCCGACCGGCGCGAACTGCGCTACGGCTTCGCGGTCCTCGTCGTGCTGCTGGCGCTGGCCGCCCGCATGGCGGCCTTTCTCCTGACCGATGTCCCGCTGAACTTCCCCACCTTCTTCGTGGCCGTGCTGGTCGCGGCCATGGTCGGCGGCCTGGGGCCGGGCCTGTTGGCCGTGGCGCTAAGCGGCGGGATCGCTTGGCGATTCTGGATGTCGGTCGACGGGAATTGGACCTTGCCGGCGCGCGAGAGCGTGCAGCTGACCATGTTCCTGCTGTGTGGCGGCCTGATCGTCGTGCTGGTCGAGGCGATGCGCACGGCGGTTCGCCGTGGCCTTTCCGCCGAGGAGCGGTTCCGGTCCGCCCAGGAGGTGTCCCTAGACGCCTTCGTGATCATGGAGCCCGTCCGTGAGGGCGGGAAGATCGTCGACTTCCGCTGGACCTACGTGAACCCCCAGGCCGACTCGATGCGACCGGCTGGAGTGTCCACCATGGTCGGGCGAAGAATCCTGGACGTCTATCCCGACGCGATGGGTCGTTCGATGGTCGATCGTCTGCTGCGCCTGCTCCAGACCGGCGGCCCTGATGACATCGACGTGCCGAGGACGATCCATGGCGAGGAGCGGATGATCCGCTCCAGCGGCGTGCGGCTGGGCGGCGACCTGGCCCTGACCTTCCGGGACGTGACCCAGGAGCGCCGCGCGGCCGCCGCCTTGCGCAGCAGCGAGGAGCTGTTCCGCAGCATGGCCAATTCGGCGCCGGTGCTGATCTGGGCGACCTCGGCGCGGGGCCAGGCCGACTGGTTCAACCAGGCCTGGCTGAACTTCCGGGGCAAGACCCTGGAGGAGGAACTGGGGGCGGGCTGGATCAGCGGCGTGCATCCGCATGACCGCCAGGCGGGCCTGGAGGCGGCCGACAAGGCCTCGGTCAAGCGCGAGCCCTTCAATGTCGCGTTCCGGATGCAGCGGGCCGACGGCGCCTGGCGCTGGATCAACAGCGTCGGCGCGCCGCGCTTCGACGAGTCCGGCGAGTATCGCGGCTATATCGGCAGCTGCTTCGATTTCACCGAGACGGTCGAGGCCCGCAAGGATCTGGAAGCCCGGGTCGCCGAGCGCACCGCCGCCCTCGAGACCAGCATGGCCGAGACGGCCATCGCCCAGGCCGCCCTGGCCCAGGCCCAGCGGCTGGAGACCGTCGGCCGGCTGACCGGCGGGGTGGCGCATGATTTCAACAACCTGCTGACCGTGATCGTCGGCGGCCTGGACATGATCCTGCGCCGACCGGAGGACGGGCCTCGGGTCAAGCGCCTGGCGGAGGCGGCCCTGGCCGCCGGCCAGCGCGGCGAGCGCCTGACCCGGCAGTTGCTGGCCTTCTCGCGGAACCAGGAACTGAAGCTGGAGGTGGTCGACGTGGCGGCCCTGCTGGACCAGGCCGAGCCGCTGCTGCGGCGCGCGGTCGGCGAGGCCATGGTCCTGACGGTCCGGCGCGACGGAGACGGCGGGCGCTCACGGGTCGATGCGGCCCAGCTGGAAGCGGCCCTGCTGAATCTGGTCGTCAACGCCGCCGACGCCACCTCGACCGGCGGCGAGATCGCCATCGCGGTCCAGCCCGTGGTCCTGGCCGAGGGCGAGGTGACCGACACCGTCGCCGGCGACTATGTCCGCGTCGCGGTCAGCGACACCGGCACGGGCATGCCGCCCGAGGTGCTGGCCCGCGTGTTCGAGCCGTTCTTCACGACCAAGGAAGTGGGCAAGGGGACAGGCCTGGGTCTGGCCCAGGTCTATGGTTTCCTGCGCCAGTGCGGCGGCGGGGTCAGCATCGACAGCGTCGAGGACCGAGGCACGACGGTCGCCCTCTACCTGCCGGCCACCGACGAGCCCGCCACCCCAGCGGTGAAAGGGGTCGGCACCTCGTCGCGAAATCGGCTGAAGGGCGTGCGGGTTCTGCTGGTCGAGGACGACGCGGCCGTGCGCGAGATCGCTGACGGCCTGCTGCGCGACCTGGGCTGCGAGGTAACCACCGCCGAGAACGGGGCCTCGGCCCTGGAGGCGCTGGAGGAAGGCGTGGCCTTCGACCTCCTGATGTCCGACGTGGTCATGCCCGGCGGCATCAGCGGCGTGGACCTGGCGCGGTCGGTCTCGGCCAATCGTCCGGACATGGCCGTGCTGCTGACCACCGGCTATGCCGGCGACCGCATGGACGTCGCGCCGGCCGACTTGCCCTGGCCGGTGCTGCGCAAGCCGTTCCAGGTGGATCAGCTGGCCGACATCGCCTCGGCCCTGCTGGCCGCGCGTGAGCCGCCCGCCCCGAAACGGAAGCGAGCGCCCAGGCGCGGCGTCAGCGCCGCCGCCGGCCCGTAGACCCGCCGAGCAGGCCGCCCAGCAAGCCGCGCATCAGCTCGCGCCCGGCCGTCGAGGCGACGGTGCGGACCAGGGTGGTGGCGAAGGCCTCGGTCATGGTCTGGCGGCCCGAGGCGCGGGGCCGGCTGGCGCGGGCGGCCGCGGCTTCCTCGCGTTCGCGAACCTTGGCCTCGGCGGCCTCGCGCTTGTCTTCCTCGGCCTGCTCGCGCGCCTCCTCGGCCTCATGCTGGGCTTTCTGGGCGCGACCTTGCAGGATCTCGTAGGCGGAGTCGCGGTCGACGGCGGTGTCGTACTGGCCCTTCACTGGGCTCTTGCCCTGGATGGCCGTGCGCTCCTCGGGCGTGCAGGGGCCCAGGCGCGAGGCGGGCGGTCGGATCAAGGTCTTCTGAACCACACGCGGCGCGCCCTTCTCGTCGAGGGTCGAGACCAGGGCCTCGCCGACGCCCAGGGCCTGGATGGTCTCGGCGGTGTCGAAGCTGGGATTGACCCGGAACGACTGGGCGGCGGCCTTCAGGCCCTTCTGGTCGGCCGGGGTGTAGGCGCGCAAGGCGTGCTGCACGCGGGCGCCAAGCTGGCCCAGCACCGCGTCGGGGATATCGGCCGGGTTCTGGGTGACGAAATAGATGCCCACGCCCTTGGAGCGGATCAGGCGCACGACCTGCTCGATCTTCTCCAGCAGCGGCTTGGGCGCGTCGTTGAAGAGGAGGTGGGCCTCGTCGAAGAAGAACACCAGCTTCGGCTTTTCCGGATCGCCCACTTCCGGCAGCACCTCGAACAGCTCCGAGAGCAGCCACAGCAGGAAGGTCGAATAGAGCTTGGGCGACTGGATCAGGCGGTCGGCGGCCAGCAGGTTGACGTAGCCGCGCCCCGCCGCGTCGGTGCGCATCAGGTCCGAGAGGTCCAGCGCCGGCTCGCCGAAGAAGTTCTCAGCGCCTTGGGTCTGCAGGGTCAGCAGCTTGCGCTGGATGGCGCCGACCGTGGCGGGCGCGACATTGCCGTACTGGGTGCCGATGTCGTCGGCGTGGTCGGCCACGTATTTCAGCGCCGCCTGCAGGTCCTTCAGATCCAGCAGCAGCAGGCCGTCCTTGTCGGCGACGTGGAAGGCGATGGTCAGCACGCCCTCCTGCACGTCGTTCAGCTCCAGCAGGCGCGACAGCAGCAGCGGGCCCATCTCGGAGATGGTGGTGCGGATCGGGTGACCCTTCTGGCCGAACAGGTCCCAGAACATCACCGGCGGGGCGGCCGGCGACAGGGCCAGCTCCATTGACGCGGCGCGGGTCAGCATCTTCTCGTTCGGCGTCCCGGGCATGGCGACGCCCGAGAGGTCGCCCTTCACGTCGGCGGCGAAGACCGGCACGCCCGCGTCCGAGAACGCCTGGGCCATCACCTGCAGGGTCACCGTCTTGCCGGTGCCAGTCGCGCCGGCCACCACGCCGTGGCGGTTGGAGCGGTCGAGCCTCTGTGTCACGGGACCTTCGCCGAGTCCGACCAGGATCTCGTTCTCGCCAATCGACAGCGACATGGGGGCAATACTCCTTGGATAGGCGTTGACCCTAACCGGGGCCTTGCGCCGCGCCAATCGGGGCGCTCAAAGTCGGTGGTGTTTCTGGAGAAGTTTTACAAATGCCGGCCCCTGCTCCGCCTCCCGTCACGACGCGCAACGCCGTGGTGTTCCTGGCCGTCATCGCGGGCGGAGCGGCGCTGTACTGGATGCAGGACATCCTGACGCCGCTGGCCCTGGCGGTCTTTCTGGCGGTGATGGTCGACAGTTTCGCGCGGGTCCTGCTCCAGCGGGTGCCGGGCTTTCCCAAGGCGATGGCCGTACCGGCCGCGGTGCTGATCTCGATCCTGCTGTTCGGGATGTCGTTCTGGGTGGTGATCGACAACGGCCGGGGGTTCTTCGACCAGTTGAAGGACTACGCGCCACGCCTGAACGACATCATCGCCAAGATCGCCCACGCGGTCGGCATCCAGATCGCCCCGACGATCGACGGCCTGGTCCGCCAGCTCAATCCGCAGGCCTTCATCGGGCAGGCCGCGCAGTCGTTCGGCAACTTCGCCTCCAGCGCCGTGCTGGTGCTGATCTATTTCGGCTTCATCATCGCCTCGCGGAAGGGCTTCGCGCGCAAGATCGTCTCGCTGTTCCCGCATCATCCCGAGCGCGAGCGGAACATGGACCTGTTCCAGCGCATCCGTGACGGGGTGGAGCAGTACCTGTGGATCCAGACGGTCACCGGCCTGATGATCGCCATCGCCGCCTGGGTGGTGATGATGCTGGTGCGGCTGGACAACGCCTTCTTCTGGGCCTTCCTGATCTTCCTGGCCGCCTACATCCCCATTCTGGGGGGAGCCATCGGCTGCTTCCTGCCGCCGCTGTTCGCCCTGGTGCAGTTCCCCGACACATTCTGGCCGGCGATCATCCTGTTCGCGGCCCTGCAGGGGATCTTCTTCGTGGTCGGCAACGTGATCCTGCCGCGCATGCAGGGCGACAGCCTGAACATGGACCCGACGGTGGTGCTGTTGTCGCTGGCGGTCTGGGGTGCGCTGTGGGGCGTGCCGGGCATGTTCCTGTCCACGCCGCTGACGGTGGCCGTCATGCTGATCCTGGCCCAGTTCGATGGCTCGCGCTGGATCGCCATCCTGCTGTCCGAGGACGGCGACCCCCAGGGCGCGCGCGCGCTTTCCGGCGGCGGTCACGGCCCCGCGCCGGACGCGTCGCCGGTACGTAAGGGAACGGAGGCGCGAAAGAAATGACGGCGCCCCTTCAACTGCCAACCTTGACCCCTATCTATGTCTGGTCCGGCTCCCCCCACCCGGACACCCCGCCGATCGCGGCCGGCAAGGCCGCCGCCATCGAAGCGGAAAACGCCCGCACACCCCCCGCGGGCCCGCGCCGCCGGCTTTCCCCCCCGCCGGCGGCGCTTCCGTTTCCGGGCCGGAATTTGGCCGCGAACGGCACGAATTCTTTCAGATTTCCCATGTAGCGGTTGAAGTATCGCCCAAAAGGGCTAGGTTCCGACCAAAAATTCGCGAGGAAATCCTATGATCGGTGAAAAAAATGACCTCAAGTCCGCTGAGGCTCCGATCGGCCCGCTGGTAAGCGCCTTCGCCCAGGCCCTGGGCGTTTCGGTCGAGGCCCTGACGCCCGCCGCGCGCGGCTTCGCCGCCCAGGCGCAGGACGACTGGTCGGCCGAGGAACTGCCCGGCCTGGACATCGCCGACGTGGCCCGCGCCCTGGCCGATTTCTGGCGCTTCGGCGAGAGCAACAAGGACCTGACCGAGCCGGCCAT
Source organism: Caulobacter sp. GW821-FHT09H08 (assembly GCF_059415885.1). Taxonomy (NCBI): domain Bacteria; kingdom Pseudomonadati; phylum Pseudomonadota; class Alphaproteobacteria; order Caulobacterales; family Caulobacteraceae; genus Caulobacter; species Caulobacter sp. GW821-FHT09H08. The sequence continues at coordinate 665,927 of NZ_JBWKOC010000004.1, read as the reverse complement.
CCGCCTGCGCCGCGCCGAGGGCGGCGAGACGCCGTCCGACCTGCTCGAGATCGTCCAGCCCGACCGTCCCTTCCTGGTCGACAGCATCATGGGCGAAGTGACCGAGGCCGGCTTCTCGGTCAGGGCCATGTTCCACCCCGTGTCCGACTGTGGCGGCGTCCGTCGCTCGATGATCCAGATCTGGCTGGCCCCGGTCGGCGAGGACCGTGAAGCCGCCCTCACCCAGGGCGTCCGCGAAGCGCTCTCTGACGTGCAACTGGCCGTGCAGGATTTCGAGGCGATGCGCGCCCTGATGCGCCGCACGATCGCCGAACTGCAGGGCGCGACCACGCCCGTTTCCGCCGCCGAGAAGAACGAGGACCTCGACTTCCTCGACTGGCTGGAAGGCGACCACTTCGTGTTCCTGGGCGCCCGCGTCTACGAATATCCTCGCACGGCCGAGGGCGGCTACGCGGCCGAGGAGCCGCTGTACCAGCCCGAAGGCAGCCTGGGCGTCCTGCGCGACCAGGCCCGCACGGTCCTGCGTCGCGGCAGCGAGCCGGCCATCCTGTCGGCCCAGGTCCGCAGCCATATCGACATCGGCGATCCGATCGTGGTGGCCAAGTCGAACCTGCGCTCGCGCGTCCATCGCCGGGGTTACATGGATTACATCGGCGTTCGCCGCTACGGCGCCGACGGCAAGGCTTCGGGCGAGGTCCGCTTCGTGGGCCTGTTCACCGCCGAGGCTTATGAGACCCCCGCGCACGAAGTGCCGCTGATCCGCAGCAAGGTCGCGCACGTCATCGAGCGCGCCGGCAAGGATCCGGACAGCCACAACGGCAAGCGCCTGCGCAACATCCTCGAGACCTGGCCGCGCGACGAGCTGTTCCAGACCGACGAGGCCCAGCTGCTGGCCACGGCCATGGGCGTGCTGCACCTCTATGACCGGCCGCGCGTGAAGCTGTTCGCCCGCCGCGACCCGTTCGACCGCTTCATCTCGGTGCTGATGTTCGTGCCGCGTGACCGCTATGACTCGGGCGTTCGCGCCCGCGCCGGCCAGATCCTGGCCGAGGCGTTCCGGGGCCGGGTGTCGGCCTACTATCCCAGCTTCTCCGACGCGCCGCTGGCCCGGGTGCACTACATCCTGGGCGTCACGCCCGGCGATCACGCCGAGCCGGACATGGCCGCCGTCGAGGCCGCCATCGCCGAGACCGCCCGCACCTGGGACGACCGCTTCGAGGCGGTGGTCCGCGAGGGCTCCACCGGCCGCGTCGCCCACCTGCTGGGCCGCTACGCTGGCGCCTTCCCGCCCGGCTATCGCGACCAGTACGACGCCGCCGAGGCCCTGGCCGACATTAAGGTCATCGACGACCTGGCCGAGGGCGAGGCTGTCCGCGTCCGCGCCTTCCGTCGTTCGGGCGACGATGCGGTGACGCTGCGCTTCAAGCTCTATCGTCCCGGCGCCGCCGCGCCGCTGGCCGATGTGCTGCCGATCCTGGAACACATGGGCCTGAAGGCCCTGATCGAGGACGGCTTCAAGGTCGCGCCCGGCGGCAAGCCGGTCTGGGTGCACGAATTCGTGCTCCGCGACGAGGCCGGCGAGCACCTGGTCTTCGCCGACGTGAAGCAGGCCTTCGAGGCCGCCTTCGTCGCCATCTGGACGGGCCGCGCCGAGAGCGACGGCTTCAACCGTCTGGTTCTGGAGCTGGGCATCGGCTGGCGCGAGGCCGCCCTGATCCGGGCCCTCGCCCGCTATCGCCAGCAGTCGGGTCTCGACCCCAGCCAGGGCGTGCAGGAGCAGGCGCTGTCGGATCACCCCGGCGTCGCGCGCCTGATCCTGGATCTCTTCCAGACCAAGTTCGATCCGGCCATCCAGGCGGACATCAAGATCCGGCAGGAGCAGGCCAAGGCCGTTCAGGCCAGCATCGTCGAGGCCCTGCAGGCCGTGGAAAGCCTGGACGCCGACCGCGTCCTGCGCCGCCTGGCCGCCCTGGTCGGGGCGATCCAGCGCACCAACTTCTACCAGCCGGCGGCCGATGGTGGCCCCAAGCCGTACATCAGCTTCAAGATCGCCTCGCGCGAACTGGAAGACCTGCCGGCGCCCAAGCCCTATCGCGAGATCTACGTCTCGGCCCCGCACGTCGAGGGCGTGCACCTGCGCTTCGGCCCGGTCGCCCGGGGCGGCCTGCGCTGGTCTGACCGCCGCGACGACTTCCGCACCGAAGTGCTCGGCCTGGTGAAGGCCCAGCAGGTCAAGAACGCGGTGATCGTGCCCGTCGGCTCGAAGGGCGGCTTCTATCCCAAGCAACTGCCGCGCGGCGGTGATCGCGACGTGATCCAGGCCGAGGCGATCCGCGCGTACAAGACCTTCCTGTCGGGCCTGCTGGACTTGACCGACAACATCGACGCGGACAACCAGGTCGTGCCGCCGCCGTCGGTCGTGGCGCATGACGCCCAGGATCCGTATCTGGTCGTCGCCGCCGACAAGGGCACGGCGACCTTCTCCGACATCGCCAACGGCGTGGCCGAAAGCTACGGCTTCTGGCTGGGCGACGCCTTCGCCTCGGGTGGCAGCGTCGGCTACGACCACAAGGTCATGGGCATCACCGCGCGCGGGGCCTGGGAAGCGGTCAAGCGCCACTTCCGCGAGCTGGGCAAGGACATCCAGACCGAGACCTTCACGGCCGTCGGCGTGGGTGACATGTCCGGCGACGTGTTCGGTAATGGCATGCTGCTGTCCAAGCAGGCCAAGCTGCTGGCCGCCTTCGATCACCGCCACATCTTCCTCGACCCGAACCCGGATGTGGCCGTGTCGTGGGAAGAGCGCGATCGGATGTTCAAGCTGCCGCGCTCGTCGTGGGAAGACTATGACAAGTCGAAGATCTCGGCCGGCGGCGGCGTCTTCGCCCGCAGCCTGAAGAGCATCCCGCTGTCGGCGGAAGTCCGCGCCCTGTTCGAGATCAAGGCCGAGGCCGTCTCGCCGGCCGAGCTGATGACCGCGATCCTGAAGTCCAAGGCCGAGCTGCTCTATCTCGGCGGCATCGGCACCTATGTGAAGGCCAAGGGCGAGAGCAACGCCGACGCCGGCGACAAGGCCAATGACGCGATCCGCATCAACGGCTCGGACCTGCGGGTCAAGGTCGTGGGCGAGGGGGCCAACCTGGGCCTGACGCAAGCCGGCCGGATCGAGTTCGCCCAAAGCGGCGGCCACATCAACACCGACGCCATCGACAACTCGGCCGGCGTCGACAGCTCCGACCACGAGGTCAATATCAAGATCCTGACCGGGATCCTGGAGCGCGGCGGCGAGCTGGATCGACCCAGTCGCAACACGCTGCTGGCCTCGATGACCGAGGACGTCGGCCACCACGTCCTCGAGCACAACTACGACCAGACCCTGGCCCTGACGCTCCTGGAGAGCGACGCGGTCTCGGAGGTCGACGCCCAGATCCGCTACATGGTCGACCTGGAGCAACGCGGCCGCCTGGACCGTCGCGTCGAGGGTCTGCCGACCAATACGACGCTGCTGGAGCGCAAGGCCGCCAGCAAGGGCCTGACCCGGCCGGAACTGGCCGTGCTGCTGGCCTATGGCAAGCTGGATCTGTTCGACGAGATCGTCGCCAGCCAGGCGCCGGACGATCCGTGGTTCGAGACCACCCTGCGCGGCTACTTCCCCAAGGCGCTCGGCAAGTACGCCGACGCCATGCAGAAGCACCGCCTGAAGCGCGAGATCATCGCCACGGTGGTCGGCAACCAGATGGTCAACATGTGCGGCCCGACCTTCGTCAGCCGCCTGAAGGCCGCCGCCGGCGCCGACGTCAATGCGGTGGTGACCGGCTTCACCGCCGCCCGCGAGATCCTCGGCATCGACGGGCTGTGGGACCAGGTCAACGGTCTTGACAACAAGGCTTCGGCCGAAGGGCAGACGGCGCTCTACAAGGCCCTGGCCTACGCCCTGCGCAGCCTCGCCTTCTGGCTGGCCCGCCGCGCCCAGCGCGACAAGTCAAGCGTCCAGGCTCTGGTCGAGGCCTATGGTCCGTCGGTCCAGGCCCTGAAGGCCCTGACCCCGGGCATCCTGTCGCCGTTCGAGCAGAAGGCCGTCGCCAAGCGGGTGAAGGCCTATGTCGCGGATGGCGCGCCGGAAGCCCTGGCCCAGGCCGTGGCCGCCCTGCAGCCGCTGACCACGGCGGCCGATCTCGTTGATCTCGGCAACGCCTCCAGCTGGAGCGTCGAGAACGTCGCCCGCCTGTATCATCAGGTCGGCGCGGCCTTCGGCTTCGACCGTCTGCGCGGCGCGGCCGGCTCGTTCGTGGGCGGCGACGCCTTCGAGCGCCTGGCGGTGCGTCGCCTGATCGAGGACATGTTGACCGAGCAGACCTCGATCACCCAGCAGGTCCTGAAGTTCGCCGCCAACGCCCAGGCCGGCGAGGACGAGGGCGCGGCCAAGTCCGCCATCTCGTCCTGGGCAGCCCTGCGCGGCGATCGTCCCCGGACGGTCAAGCGGACGATCGAGGATATCGAACAGGCTGGCGGCGGCTGGACCTTCGCCAAGCTGACCATCGCCAACGCGGCGCTGCGCGAGCTTTCGACGGCCGCTTAGCCCCCTAGCCCCGACGCCTCCTCTGCCTTACGCAGGGGAGGCAGTTTCGGGGAGCGTAGAGATGGACCAGGGTGATCGCCGTCGAGTGGCCTGGGCCCTCTACGAGTGGGCGCAGCAGCCGTACTGGGCGCTGATCGCGACCTTCATCTTCACCCCCTATTTCGCGGCCGGCTTCGTCGGCGACGCGGCCAGGGGCCAGAGCCTGCTCGGCTATGCCGGGGCGGTCTCGGGCCTGGCCATCGCCGTCCTCAGTCCCATGGTCGGGGCCAATGTCGATGCGCGGCGCAATCCGCGCGCCTGGCTGATCGGCCTGGCCTTTCCGTTCGTCATCGCCAGCGCGGCCCTGTGGTGGGCCGTTCCAGGCGAGCTGTCACGCATCCCGCTGATCCTGGGCTGCCTGGTCGTCGCCGGGGTCTCGGCCGAGCTGGGCGTCACGGTCATGAACGCCCTGCTGCCGGTGGTCGCCAAGCCGGGGCAGCTGGGACGGCTTTCTGGCACCGCCTGGGCGCTGGCCTATGTCGGGGCGCTGATCTCCCTCTTCATCGTGCTGCTGGGCTTCTCGATGCGCGAGGTTCCGCTGCTGGGCCTGTCCAAGGCGTTGCACGAGCCCGATCGGATGGTCGGGCCGATGGTGGCCCTGTGGTTCATGTTGTTCGCCTGGCCGCTGATGCTGATCGCGCCGCAACCGCCGGCGACGGGCGCGACCAAGCCGCTGGCCGAGCTGTGGGAGACGATCCGCAGCCTGCCGTCCAAGCCGCACATGCTGCGCTTCCTGATCGGCCGGATGCTGCTGGGCGACGGCATTTCCAGCTTCATCGCGTTCGGCGGGGTGCTGGCCGCCGGCCTGTTCGGCTGGACGACGACGCAGCTGGGACTCTACGCGATCCTGCTGTCCGTGGCCGCCGGCATCGGGACCTTCATCGGCGGGCGGGTCGACCAGAAGATCGGCTCGAAGCTGACCGTGCTGGTCGCCACCGGCGTGATCCTGTTCGGCGCGGTCGGGGTGGGGCTGGTCGGCAGGGATACGATCTTCTTCCTGATCCCGGTCGAGCCGGCGAAGATCGGCGGGGCGCTGTTCTCCAGCACGCCCGAGCGGATGTTCCTGTTCTTCAGCCTGTTCGTCGGCCTGACCTTCGGCCCGGCCCAGTCGTCCCTGCGGGCCTGGATGGCCGAGCTGGCGCCGGCGGGCGAGACTGGGCGGTGGTTCGGGCTCTATGCCCTGTCCGGCAAGGCCACGGCCTTCATGGCGCCGCTGGTCATCGCCGTCGGTACGCGGCTGATCGGCGACCAGCGGATCGCCGTGGTGGTCTCGGCCCTGTTCATGGCGCTGGGGGCCATCGTCCTGGCCTCGGCCCCTCGCAAGGCCCCGGTTGTCGCCTGAGCCGGAACGGTGCAGGTTCTCCGCGAGGGGGAGCTCATGACCAAGGATCGCATCGTTCTGCTGGATTCGCTGCGGGGCCTCGGGGTCCTGGGGATCTTGCTGTGCAACGCGCCGGACTTCGCCGTGGCCCCGCCGCTGTCGGAGTCGGCGACGAACTGGCCGCATGGGACCGGTCCGGCGACCCTGGGCGTCTGGGTCGTCACCCAGTGGCTGTTCCAGCGCAAGTTCGTGACCCTGTTCGCCATGCTGTTCGGCGTCTCGATCTTCCTGGTCGGCGGCGAGCGGTCGGACAAGGAGCGCGGCGCGATCCTGCGCAAGCGCCTGGCCTGGATGGTCGTGTTCGGCCTGCTGCACGGCTTCGCGGTCTGGTTCGGCGACGTTCTCCTGAGCTACGCCCTGGCCGGGTTCGCGGTGCTGCTGTGCCGGTCCTGGGAGCCCAAGAAGCTGATCCGCACCGGGACGATCATCTGGACGCTCTTCACCCTGCTGATGCTGGTCGGCATGACCATCGCCGCCTTCATGTCCCGTGATAACGCCCAGATCGCCCTGGAGCTGGCCAAGGAGGTCGCCAAGGGCAAGATCGCCGAGGCGCAGTACAGCGGCGGCTTCGTCGATTCGCTGGTCCGCAACGCCAAGGACCGGCTGATGTTCCTGCCGGGCGAGCCGATCATTTTCGTCATGACCTCCAGCCTGATGATGATCGGCCTGGGCTGCTTCAAGCTAGGCATCTTCACCGGCGAAGGCTCGGACAGGACCTATCGCCGTCTGCTGGTCGTCGGTCTGCTGGCCTCGGCCCTGATCGGGGGCCTGTTCGTCGCCCAGGCCCTGTTGGGCCTGCCGCGCGGCCTGGGCATGATCAGCATGGGCCTGCAGTGGATGCTGGCCCCGCTGACGACCCTGGCCTATGTGGCCCTGATGGTCTTCGCGGCAAGGTCGAAGGGCTTCTGGAGCGCCATTCCGAAGGTGCTAGCCCCGGTCGGGCAGATGGCCTTCACGAACTATCTGGCCCAGTCGCTGATCATGACCGTGATCTTCTACGGCGGGCGGGGGCTCAACCTGCACGGCGAGATCGACCGTCCGGGCCTGGCCGCCATCACCGTCGGCGTCTGGATCGTGCAGATCCTGTGGTCGCGCTGGTGGATGGACCGGTTCGAGATGGGGCCGCTGGAGTGGGTCTGGCGCCGCCTCTATCGCGGTCCGACCCCACTGCGCCGGCCGCAACCGGGTTCGGTGCTGGTCGTCTAGCAGCTTGTGAGCGCCCTCCCGAAATAGCCGCGCACTTCCTGGAACAGGTCCGGCCGATAGCGGGCGCGTGGGTCGTTGGCCTTGTTGTCGTCGAAGGCGTGGGTGGCGTCGGCGTAGAAGACCCGGTCCACCGACAGGCCGTCGCGGCTCAGGCGGTCCAGCGCCTTCTCCGGCAGCTTGTGGCCGACCACCTGGTCCTTGCCGCCCAGCACCGACCAGACGCGCGGACCGCTCGACGGCCAGCCCGAGGTCTGCCAGCCGCGCGCGGACGTCAGGGAGGGATAGCCCGAATAGGGATAGACCAGCAGCGCGCCCTTGACCCGCTGGCGCAGCTTCACCGGGTCGGCGTCCTTGACCCCGGTGGCCCGGGCCGCGTTCACGCCGACCGCATAGCCGTCCATGATCGACCAGGCCCCGTGGCTCCAGCCGGCCAGGAAGACGCGGTTCTGGTCGGCCCAGGGCTGACCCTCCAGCCAGGTGAGCATCGCGAAGATGTCGGCGGAGCGCTTCAGGCCCTGCAGCGCCACGCCGGTGCAGACGAAGAGCTTGGCGTCCAGGGTCGACATGCCGCGGGGCTTCAGCGAATCGACCACCACGGCCGCCCAGCCGGCCGCGACGGCCGTCCGGGCGTATTCCTCGAGGAACGGCGTCTTGCCGCCGCAGCCATGCAGGATCAGCGCCACCGGGAAGGGGCCCAGGCCCGCGGGTTTGAAGACCCGGGAGTGTCGGGCGACCTGTTCGCCCCAGGCGGCGCTGTCCATGTGCTTCTCGCGTAGGCTTTAGTGGCGGAACACTCGCACCCCGGTGAAGGCCATAGTAAGGCCAAGCTTGTCGGCGGCCTCGATGACCTCCGGATCGCGCATCGAGCCGCCCGGCTGGATGATTGCCGTGGCGCCGGCCTCGGCGGCCTGGATCAGGCCGTCCGCGAACGGGAAGAAGGCTTCCGAGGCGCAGGCGCAGCCCTTCAGGTCGAGGCCGAAGTCGGCGGCGCGCAGCGCCGCGATGCGGGCCGAGTCCTTGCGGTTCATCTGGCCGGCGCCGACGCCCAGGGTCTGGCCGGCGCGGGCATAGACGATGGCGTTGCTCTTGACGTGCTTGCCCACCGTGAAGGCGAACAGCATGTCGCGGATCTCTTCCTCGGTCGGCTGGCGCTGGGTGACGATCTTCAGGTCGCTGGCCTTGATCCGCGCGTCATCCCGCGACTGGACCAGGAAGCCGCCGGCCACGCTCTTGAAGGTGTCGCCGGTCGACAGCGGGTCGGGCAGGCCGCCGGTCACCAGCAGGCGCAGGTTCTTCTTGGCCGCGAACACCGCGATGGCGTCGTCGTCGGCCTCGGGGGCGATGACCACCTCGGTGAAGATCTCGACCATGGCCTCGGCCGCCTCGCGGGTCAGGCGCGAGTTCACCGCCACGATGCCGCCGAAGGCCGAGGTCGGGTCGCAGGCCAGGGCCCGCTCATAGGCCTCGCGCTGGCTGCCGCCGACCGCCACGCCGCACGGATTGGCGTGCTTGATGATCGCCACGGCCGGGCCGGTCGCCGGGTCGAATTCGGCGATCAGCTCGAAGGCCGCGTCGGTGTCGTTGATGTTGTTGTAGCTCAATTCCTTGCCCTGCAGCTGGGTCGCCGTGGCCACCCCGGTGCGCGGGTTCGGGAAGGTGTAGAAGGCCGCCTTCTGGTGCGGGTTCTCGCCGTAGCGCATGGTCTGGCGCAGCTCGCCGGCGATGCTCTTGCGGGCCGGGAAGTCCTGCTCCAGCGCCTGGGCGAACCAGGCCGAGATCGCCGCGTCATAGGCCGCCGTGCGGGCATAGGCGCGGGCCGCCAGGGCCTGGCGCAGGGCCAGGGTCGTCCCGCCGACCTTCAGGGCTTCCAGCACCTCAGTGAGGTCCGAAGGATCGGTGCAGACGGCGACATAGCCGTGGTTCTTGGCCGCCGAGCGGATCATGGCCGGGCCGCCGATGTCGATGTTCTCGACGCATTCGGCGTAGCTGCCGCCCTTCGCGACGGTCGCCTCGAACGGATAGAGGTTCACATACAGGATATCGATGCCGCCGATGCCGTGGTCGGCCATGGCCTGCGCGTGCTCGGGGGCGTCGCGGACGCCCAGCAGGCCGCCGTGCACCACCGGGTGCAGGGTCTTCACGCGGCCGTCCATCATCTCGGGGAAGCCGGTCAGGTCCGAGACGTCCTTGACGGGGATCCCGGCGGCGGCGATCGCGGCCTTGGTGCCGCCGGTCGAGACCAGCTCGACGCCGGCGGCGTGCAGCACCTGGGCGGCTTCGACCAGGCCGGTCTTGTCGGAGACCGACAGCAGGGCGCGCTTGGGGGCGACGAGATCGGGGGCGGACGGATAATCGGGCGCTGCGGGCACGGCGGACTCCTCTGGTGTGGTTCAGAAAATGGAGCCCAGGCGCGCGGCTTATGAGGTTCGGGCTCCCCGGTGGTTTCCCACCTTCAACGCCAGTCACTCGAACGCGGCGGAAAATACGGGGGCGGGCGGGGGAGTCAATGTGCGGCGGATACTTGCCCCCTCCGCGCTGTCGCGCTCCTCCCCCGGAGGGGGAAGAAGAGTATGCGCGGACCTTCTGCCCCCTATGGGGGCGGACGACCGCGAAGCGGTCAGGTGGGGGCAAGTGACATCGCTCTCGCGCCCGAAGGGCCGCGAGTGGGTGGGGAGGCGACGGAGCGGCCGGGCGAACCCGGAGACCGTGATGGTTTGTTGTGTTTCGGCTCGCAGACCGCTCCGCCAGGCTGTTCTTGCCCGTGAGGATGGGGAGCGTTAGCGTATTTCAGTTCGGGACCCCACTAGCCCCCGGACGGGCGCGGACCAAGTCGATCGGCTACATCCGTCTCCAGCCCGACGATCCACGATAGGCGGCTTATACGATCACCGCCCTGTCGCTCCGCTGTCGGCTTGATCCCGGAAGCTGCCCGTTCGCCTGCCGACCTGCCTAAAGAGTACAGGTGCGACGACCTTCGAGCCTCCGGGAGCCGCCAGCGCCCCCGCTCAACCTACCCCCGCCGCCGTTTTGGGCCGGATCCAAACGCCCTCCCCCGCGACGGGGATGGCTATGATTGTGCAGTGGGTTTGGACGCGGAGGATTGGCGAGAGCGTAAAAGTGAGAAGTGGTTGATTTCGCTAGGTTCTATCTCGTGAATTCCGAGGATACACCGCGCTCAATCCCCTTCTCCTCTTGCGGGAGAAGGTGTCGGCGCAGCCGACGGATGAGGGGTCGATGGCCCCGTCGGCTTGGCGCCCGGCATCGACCGCCGTCGCGGCGGCGCCGTCCTTCAACCCCTCACCCGACCCGCTTCGCGGGCCACCCTCTCCCGCAAGGGGAGAGGGGTAATCGACTACCCCCCGACCCGCTCCCGCACCGCCTTGAACAACAGCGCCATCTCCACGTGCGTGTAGACGTACTGCCGCTCGAACAGCCAGGTCAGCATCTGGTCATAGGTGTCGTCATAATCCGCCATCGGCACGCTGCCCGGTGCTCGCGCCTCGCGTTCCAGCACGGCCAGCAGGTTCGGCGCTTCGGCGCGCAGGGCGGCGATGACTTCGGTGATCTCGTCCTCGGTGAACTCCGGCACATGCCGTGACCGGCCGGGGTCCAGGGGCGGGCGGCGGTCGAAGCCCATGGGGCTAGCCCTCGGCTCGGGTGAGTTTCCAGCGGATCTTGGCGCCGACTTCGGGGCGGACCTGGCTCTTGAGCACGATCTGGCCGGCCTTGCGGGCCAGGCCGTGGTCGAAGTGCGCTGAGGGGGCGATCTCGACATCGACGGCGTCGTTGCGCAGCCACCAGCCGATGTTGTTGGGGCCGCGGATCAGGACACTCTTGCCGTCGCGGGCGATCGAGGCGCGGGCCTCGGGGTGCAGGTGGAAGCGCACGGCGAAGGGCAGGTAGCGCCTCGGGCCATCCGCCGCGCCGGGGGCGGCGGCGATGGGGGAGAGGCTGTCCTCGCCGCGCAGCTCGTCGGCGACGGCGTCGAGGAACAGGCGGCGGGCGTGGGTGAGGCCCAGATGCGCCCAGCCGTCGTGGACGATGTCCAGCCAGACGCCGCCAACGTCGTCGTGGCGCTTGGCGTCGACGGACTTGGCGCCATCAACCAGCCAGGCGCCCAGGGCCTTGGCCGGGAAGCCGGAGAGCGGGCGGCCGGCCGAGCCGTCGCCGACCGAGACGGTGGAGGCCGCGTCCGAGAGGCGGAAGGCGTGGGCGCCGCCGGCCTCGGGGCTCCAGCCGCAGCTGGTGATCAGCCGGTCCTTGGCGCAGACGATCTCCAGCGCGGCCGGTTGGGCGCAGGCGGCGACCGAGAGCGGGCCGGCGGGCGGCGGGCCGCAGTCGGCGATGACCTCGATGCTGCCGCCGGCCATGCGGTGATAGCCGCTGTGCGGGGCGGCGTTCAGCGGGCGCGGGCCGGCGTCGTCGTGGGCCAGGGCGGCGGCGATGCGCTGCGGGGCGATGGCCTCGCCGCCGTGGAAGGCCGCCAGGTGCCCGTCGCCCAGGGTGAAGAACCGCGCGGCGGTGGAGAGGCGGTCGATGGCGCGCGAGAGGGCTTCGGGCGAGGGGCGGCCGCGCTGGCCCAGGGCGTCGTCCAGGGTCAGGAGATCGAACAGCAGCTCGACGCCGGCTTCGGGCGAGCGGGTGGCGTGGCCGCCGTCGGCCAGCACCATCCGGTCGAGATGGCGGGTGACGGCCTTCATGGCCTTGTCGATCAGCTGCTCGCCCGGCTTGCCCGACAGGACGCAGCCGGCGATGGCGGCGACGACGGCGCGCTCCAGGGTGCGTTCGGGCGCGCGTTTGATCTCGACCAGGTGGCGGCCCTGGCGGGCCAGGTCCTGGCAGAGGTCGGCGATCTCGGCGTCGCTGCCCTCGATGGCCAGGGACTTGGCGGCGCAGGCCAGGTGGAAGACCCGGCGCTCGATGCAGTCGGGACCCCAGGAGAAGGCGTTCCACTTGCCGAACACCCGGCGCCAGTCGTCGAGCAGGCGCAAGGAGCGGCGGGCGCCGTCCGAGCCGGCGGCGACCAGGTCGGGCAGCCAGTCGAAGCGGTGCAGGCTGACGGCGAAGCGGCGCGAGGGGCTGGCGGTGTCGAACGGATCGCCGTCGGGACCCAGGCGCAGGGCGCCGCCGTCGAGGGCGAGGTTGCCCGTCATCATCTTCAGCCCGTGGGCGGCGTCGTGCGGGCGCGGATCGCGCGGGCGGGCGGCCAGGCCCTCGGGGCGGGGCAGGGCCAGCTGCAGGCGATGCGGGCCGGAGCCGAACCACTCACGTTCGCCGTGGGAGGCGATCTCGGCCCCGACGGCCCGCCATAGAAGATTGCCGCCCGAGCGGGGGGCGGGAAGCTTGAAGCCGTTGGCGGAACGCTTGACGGCCATCGCGCGGAATCAGCCGCCCTTCAGGGCGCGGATGTTGTCGGCATAGGCGGCCGGGCCGCCCTTGAACACCGCCGAGCCGGCGACCAGGGCCGTGGCGCCGGCCGCGACGCACTGCGGGGCGGTCGCTGGCGTCACGCCGCCGTCGACCTCGATGATGATGGGGAGGCCGGCCTTGTCGACCATCTTGCGCAGGGCCTCGACCTTGCGCAGCTGGCCGGGAATGAAGCTCTGGCCGCCGAAGCCGGGATTGACCGACATGACGAGGAGAAGGTCGACGTCCTCCAGGATCCACTCGACGTGGTCGATCCCCGTGGAGGGGTTGAAGACCACGCCGGCTTTGGCGCCCAGCTCGCGGATGCGCTTGAGGGAGCGGTGCAGGTGCGGGCCGGCTTCGGGGTGGATGCTGATGATATCGGCCCCGGCGGCGCGGAAGGCCTCCAGGTACGGATCGGCCGGACTGATCATCAGGTGCACGTCGAACGGGATCTTGGCGTGCGGCCGGATGGCTTTGACGATGTCGGGGCCGAGCGTGATGTTGGGCACGAAATGGCCATCCATCACGTCGACATGGACCCAGTCGGCGCCGGCCGCCTCGATGGCGGCGACTTCCTCGCCCAGCTTGGCGAAGTCGGAGGCGAGGATGGACGGAGCGATGATCGGCGCGGTCATGGTCCTGGGATAGCCGCCCCAGCTGAATCTGTCATCTCTACTTGGCTGGGTCCCGGCCTTCGCTGGGATGACAGCTTACGCCGTCACCTTCCTGAACCTTGCCGCGAAGAAGCCGTCCTGGCCGCCGTCGCGCTGGTGGGGCAGCAGGCGGAGGGTCCCGCGAGCGGTCAGGCTGGCCTCCGGAGACCCGCCTTCGCCGGGCTGGATGGGCTCCAGGGCGATGTCCTTGCGGCGGGCCAGGAAGGCCTCGACCTGGGCCTCGCCCTCTTCGGGCTCCAGCGAGCAGACGCAGTAGACCAGCTGGCCGCCGGGTTTGAGGCGGTCGGCGGCGCTGTCGAGGATGCGCGACTGGACGGCCGCCAGGCTGGCGACGTCGCTCGGCCGCGCGGCCCACAGCACGTCTGGATGGCGGCGGAAGGTGCCGGTGGCGCTGCACGGGGCGTCCAGCAGGATGGCGTCGAAGGTGCGGGCGTCCTCCCAGACGGCCGCGTCGGCGGCGACGATCTCGGCGGAAAGGTTCATCCGCTCGAGGTTCTCGGCGACGCGCTTGAGGCGGGCGGTCGAGCGGTCCAGGGCCACGACGTCCGCGCCGGCGGCGGCCAGCTGCAGGGTCTTGCCGCCGGGCGCGGCGCAGAGGTCCAGCACCTTGTCGCCGGGCTTGATGGAAAGCAGGCGCGCGGGGACGGCGGCGGCGGCGTCCTGCACCCACCAGGTCCCGTCCTCGAAGGCGGGCCAGGCGGCGACATCGCCCTTGCGGCGCACGCGCAGGGTGCCGCCGTCGAGGGGCTCGGCCTCCAGGGCCTCGACCAGGGCGGCCACGTCGGCGGCGGGCTTCAGCGACAGGTCGGTGGCCGGCTCCAGAGCGATCTGGGCGGCGACCTCGCGGGCCGTGGCCTCGCCGAACGCGGCGACCCAACGGGCGTAGAGCCACGGCGGGGCCAGCAGGGTCGGATCGTCTGTGGTCGGCGGCTCGCGCAGCAGGCCGCGCAGCACGGCGTTGACCAGGCCCTTGAACGGGCGGCTGGCCTTGTTGGCGCCGGCCAGCTCGACCGAGGTCGCCACGGCGGCGAAGGCCGGGACCTCGAGATAGAAGGCCTGGGCCGCGCCGAGGCGCAGCAGGTGCATCACCCGATCGGGCGGCGCCTTCTGCAGCTTGGCGGCCAGGGCGCGGTCGATGGGGCCGAGATGGCGCAGCACGGCCATGGCCAGGGCGCGCGCGAAGGCGCGCTCACGCGGTTCCAGGAAGCGGAAGCCGTTGGCGGAAGCGGCTTCGTCGATGCCGCCGCGGCGCGAGAGGGCCGCTTCGATCAGGGTCAGGGCGGCTTCCCGGGCGGGGAGGCCGTCGTTCAGTTCTTGAGTCACCGCCTCGCCGTGCCAAGAGGCGACGGCGAGCGCAAGCGAATTCGGGCGAAAGGTCTTTCGGCGAAGGGTCAGGCGGCGGCCGGCGGACCCTTGATCCCGGTGACGATCACGGTGACGCCGAACAGCAGGAAACCGCTCACCACGCTCAGCCCGCCGACGGCAAGCAGCGGGCCGAAGACCGCCGGGCTGCCCTTCTGTCCCAGGTACATGAAGAGGCCGCTGATCATGCAGGTCACGCCCACGTTCGAGAGCACGAAATTGGTCAGCTTCACCCAGTTGGGCGCGCGCTGGCCAAGCACCGCGTAGAAGGTCCCCATCAGGGCCATGGTGATCCAGCCCAGCAAATTGAGGTGGGCGTGAGCAGAATAGGTCGAGTGATCCTTGGTGATGCTCATGGCCAGGCCCCACGAGACGCCGATCATCCCGTAGAGCGCGGCCATGGCGAAGAAGGCGTAAGGCCAACGACTGGTCTTCATCTGAAAATTCCCCCGTCCCGTAACGTCGATATCTTTAGGGCGGCGGTTGAACACTGTCGAGCGCTCGCGTTCAAGGGGTCTGGGGTTAAACCTTGGTCATGTCGGGCTGGTTGATGTTAAACTTTGGTCATGTCCGACGCTTCCGACTCCCTCCCGCCCGGCGCCGCCCCCGGCAAGGACCTGAGCCCCGCCGCCCGCCGCGCCCTGGAAGAGGCCGCCGCTCGCCGCGCTGCTGACGAGGCGCTGGCCCTGCCGCTCGAGAAGGGGGGGCGCGAAGGTCCCGAGCCGACCCGCTTCGGCGACTGGGAGAAGAAGGGCGTGGCCGTCGACTTCTGACGCCGGTCGGGCCAGGCTGCCTCCCAAGAGCAAGAGGGAGGAGGGCGGCATGCCGAGTTCCGGGGACGATCTGGCCGCCAATCTCGCGGAAAGGCGCATCCAGGTGGTGCGCGACCACATGGCCCTGGAGTGCGTCCACGACTGGGACGCGGTGATCGCCACCTTCGAGCACCCCCGCTACGAGATGTACGGCTCGGGCGCCGTGTTCGACGGCGAGACGGCCGTGCGTGGCTATTTCGCCGCCTCGCGCACGCCGTTTCCGGACCAGGGCAACGAGATCATCGCCATCGCCCACGGCGGCGACACCGTGCTGGTCGAGTTCTGGCTGACCGGCACGCACCTGGGCCCCCTGAAGCTGCCCGGCCGCACGGTCGAGCCGACCGGCAAGCCGTTCCGCGTCCGCATGGCCGCCACCTTCGAGTTCCCGCCCGGCGGCGACCGGATCGTCTGCGAGCGGCCCTATTACGACCAGTCCGCGGTGCTGCGGGCGCTGGAGCTGGGATAGGCGGAGGCGCCCCCGGATGGGTCGCGGAGCGCTTTGGCGCCTCCGGAACACATGGTAGCGATGCCTCAGTGCATCAACTTTGAGTCGCGACAATGGCCGACGGCGATCTTGTAAAGCCTCTCCTCACCAGCCTCGGCCTGCCAGGCGTAATCGATCTCTCCGGCGGCGCGGGCGCGGCGACGTTCTCGGCGGGAGCCACCGACGTGGGGAGCGGCGTGGCCAGGGTGTCGATCAGCCTGGATCGTTACTATCAGGGCCCGCTGGGCCTGAGCTCGACCATCCATATCAGCGGGGATATCGACACCTTCGCCGACGGCGCCTCGAGCCAGCAGTTCCTCTTCCAGTCGACGACGTCGGCGGGCGTCTACAACATCGAAAACGTCATCGTTTACGACAAGGCGGGCAACTACACCCTCTATACGCCGCAGCAACTCCAGGGGATGGGGCTGCCGGTCAGCTTTTCGGTGGTGAGCAACACCGCGACCGACATAACCAAACCGGTGCTGACGGGGCTTTCGTTCCCTGGCACGATCAATGTCGGGGCGGGCGACACCAACGTCTCGTTCAGCGCTTCGGCGACCGACATCGGCGGCTCGGGCGTCGACCGGATTTCGCTCGTTCTGGATCGCGCCTTCCAAGGCCAGTCCGGCTCGGCTTCAGGGATCCTGCTCAGCGGGACGGTCGACAGCTTCGCGGACGGCTCGTCCACCCAGTCGATCCTGTTCAAGGCCAATACGCCCGCCGGCGACTACAACGTCCAGGGGCTGCTAGTCTACGACAAGGCGGGCAACTCGAACTATTACGACGCCCAGCAGCTCAAGGCCCTTGGCGTCTCGACCAGCTTCTCGGTGGTGAGCAACACCGCGGGCGACACGACCAAGCCGGTGCTGACCTCGCTGTCCTTCCCGAGCACGATCGATATCGCGGCGGGCGACCGGAGCGTGACCTTCACCGCCTCGGCGACGGACGCCGGGTCGGGCGTGGACAAAGTGTCCATCGTCCTGAACCGCGCGTACAAGGGCGCGGACGCGCCGACCACGGTCGTCAACATCAATGGCGTGATCGACACCTTCGCCGACGGCTCCGCCGGCCAGGCCACCCTGTTCAAGGCCACGACCGAGACCGGCGCCTACACGATCGAGGGCGTCGCGGTCTACGACAAGGCCGGCAATTACGCCTACTACACTACGCAGCAACTCGCGGCCCTGGGCATCGCGACGAGCTTCACGGTCGTGGGCGCGAGCTCGGCCGACACGACGGCGCCGCAGCTCACCGGGCTGGTCTTCCCGAGCACCCTCAACATCGGCGCCCTCGACGTCACCGCGACGTTCCTGGCTTCGGCGACGGACTGGGGTTCGGGCGTGGATCGCGTGGCCATCCAGCTGGACAAGACCTTCCAGGGCGCCTCGGGCGCCACAGACTGGATCTACGTCAACGGCGCGACGGACAGTTTCGCCGATGGCATTTCGATCCTGAACCACGTGTTCAAGCCTGGCACCGCAGCGGGGACGTACACCGTCAAGTCGGTGTCGGTCTATGACAAGGCCGGCAATGTCAGGACCTATGACACCCAGCAACTCACGGCGCTGGGGAGCGCCGCCACCAGCTTCACGATCACCACCACCGCGCCTGCCGACACGAGCAAACCTCAGCTCACCGGGCTGGCCCTGCCGGGTGCGATCACCCTCTCCAGCGCCGATGTCAGCGCGACGTTCACGGCTTCGGCGACGGACACCGGCTCGGGCGTGGACCGGATCGCGATCCAGCTGGACAAGACCTATCAGAGCGCTTCCGGCGCGACGGACTGGATCTATCTCAACGGGACCACCGACACCTTCGCCGACGGGACGTCGAGCCAGTCGTTCGTGTTCAAGAGCTCCACGGCGGCGGGGACCTACGGGATCAAGTCGGTGGAGGTCTACGACAAGGCCGGCAACCTCACGACCTACAGCACAAGCCAACTGTCGGCCCTGGGCGTCGCCACCAGCTTCACCGTCGCCTCCGCCCCGGTCGCCACCGACACCACCAAGCCGCAGCTGACCGGCTTGACCCTGCCCGGTTCGATCACCCTCGCCGGCGCCGACGCCAGCGCGACGTTCGGGGCCACGGCGACGGACATCGGCACGGGCGTGGACCGGATCGCGATCCAGCTGGACAAGACCTATCAGAGCGCTTCCGGCGCGACGGACTGGATCTATCTCAACGGCGCGACCGACACGTTCGCTGATGGCGCGTCGAGCCAGTCGTTCGTGTTCAAGAGCACCACGGCGGCCGGGAGCTACGGGGTCAAGTCGGTCGAGGTCTATGACAAGGCCGGCAACGTCATGACCTACAACACCAATCAGTTGTGGGGTCTGGGCATCGCCACCAGCTTCACCGTCTCGACCGGCGCTACCGACGCCACCAAGCCGCAGCTGACGGGGGTGACCCTTCCCAGCACGATCAACATCTCCGGCGCCGACGTCAGCGCGACGTTCTCGGCCACGGCGACGGATACGGGCTCGGGCGTCGACCGGGTCCTGATCCAGCTGGACACGGCCTATCAGAGCGCCACGGGATACACCGACTGGATCTATCTCGACGGAACGACCGACACCTTCGCGGATGGCGCGTCGAGCCAGGCGTCCGTCTTCAAGCCCAGCACGCAGGCGGGGACCTACGGGATCAGGCAGGTGCTGGTCTACGACAAGGCCGGCAACGTCGCGAGCTACACTCCGGGCCAGCTTGCCGCCCTGGGCATGACGACCAGCTTCAAGGTCACCAATACCGCGCCCGCGGACACGGCGGGCCCGATGCTGACGGGCCTCACCTTTCCCTCCACGATCAGCATCGGCGCGTCCGACGTCATCACAACCTTCTCGGCCAGAGCGACCGACAGCGGCACGGGCCCAGACCGGATCGCGATCCAGTTGGACCGGGCATATCAGGGCGGCGCAGGACCCACCGACTGGATCTATTTCTTCGACGGGATCGACAGTTTCGACGACGGCGTCTCGTCGGCGACGGTGCGGTTCAAGCCCGGCACGGCGTCGGGGATCTATAACGTCAAGTCGGTGCTGGTCTACGACAAGGCCGGCAATCTCTCGACCTACAGTCCCAGCGTGCTGTCGCTCTTCGGCTTCCCGACCAGCTTCAACGTCGTCAATTCGGACAACAGCAAGCCGGTGCTCAAGGGGCTGAGCTTCCCGAGCACGATCAGCGCCGCGAATGGCGATGTCAGCGCGACCTTCTCGGTCTCGGCGACGGACATCGGCGCGGGCGTCGATCGGGTCGCCATCGAACTTGATCGGACCTATCAAGGCGCGTCGGGCGCGACCAGCTGGATCTATCTGGACGGGGTGAGCGACACCTTCGCCGACGGCGCGTCGAGCGTGGCGACGCTGTTCAAGAGCGGAACGTCGAGCGGCGTCTACAACATCAAGACCGTGGTCGTTTACGACAAGGTGGGCAACGTCTCGACCTATGGCGCGGCCGAGGTGGGCGCGCTGGGCTTGCCGACCTCGTTCACCGTTCCCGCGCCGGCCCTGGGTTTCGCCGCCGACAATCCGGTGCGCGTGAACGAGGGCGATGTCATCAGTGTGACCCTGTCCGTGCCGGCGGCGGGGGGCTACTCCATCCGCCTGGACATCAGCGCCACCCTGCCTAGCGGCGTCGTCCTGCAGCAGCAGCGGACGGTGACGTTCTCGACGTCGGGCAAGACCTACGCCATCGACCTGGACCTGCCGCAGGACGCGGCGCTGGGCGACGGGGCCCTGAAGATCGTGCTCTCGCGGCTCGACGGCGGCGCGCTCGACCCGTCCAGCAGCGTCTACACCGCCGTCATCGTCAACGACGACGTCGCCGCCTTCACGATCGACACGGGAGATATCGGCGGCGCCTATCGCAACATCGCCCGCGTCGCCGCGCCGCTCGGCCTGGAGTTCGACCAGAAGTTCCTGGGCGCGCACTCGGCCCGCGCCGACGCCCAGGCGCTCGCGACCTTCGTTAGCAACACCACCTCGGTGGCCGTGAGCGCCTATCAGTTCTTCACGGGCAAGACGCCCTCGGCGGGCGGGCTAGACTACCTGATCAACCCGGCCAACAACGCCAACAGCCTGAACTCGGCCTACTACACGAACTTCAACAGCGAGAACCGCTTCATCAACTTCGCCTCGAACCTGGGCCTGCACGGCGAGGGCAAGCAGGCCTTCGCCGAGAAGTATGGGGCGCTCAGTTTCCACGACGCCCTGGTCCTGGCCTACCAGGAGATCATCGGGGTCGTGCGGGCCGACGCCATCGCCAGTATCGAGAGCTCCCTGGTCTATTTCCAGCAGATCGCCCGCGAGCGCATGTCCGACGTCAACCAGGATCTGGCGACCAAGACCGCCGCGATCGGCTACCTTCTGCAGGAGGCCATCAAGGCCAATGTCGGCGTCTATGCCCGAGCGATCGAGAACTTCTACCTCGATCTCGCCGATGGGTCGGCCCAGCACAACGTCGACCTGATCGGGACCTACGGCCAAGGCACCTATGTGGACGGGGCGTTCTAGAGCGCGCGGCGGCGACTTCAAGTTGAGTGTGGACGTATTTCGCGGCCGTCATCCTGGCGGACCGGGCGTCGATCGCTTGCGTTCCGTGGGTTGCTTTGCGGGGAAAGTCACGACTCAGGGTTGGGTTTGCTCTGCCGTGTTTCCGACATACTGAAGCAGATCTGGAATCTACGTCGAGATTCTTATGCGGTCTTTATTGTATACTTCCCACCAAACAAGATTACGACGATCACGGAACGTTGCTCATCGAACTAAAGTGCATAATTGTGGATAAACTATAGAAATAACAATTTTCCTCAATATCGATCTATACTGAATATGACACTCATCTGAGTACGGCTTGCGCCTGGAGATGGTGTCGAAATGGTCTCTGTTTACCTCATCGCCCAATCCGGCCCTTCCCCGCGACGGGGCATGCGTCGCCGGATGACCCGTCGCGCCTAGACGCGCGCCGAGGCGGCCGATGGAGGCCGTCGGCGAACACCTTTCCAGCCGATGCAGGGTCCAGGACGTGACCGGCGCCGGCCGAAGATCTTGCTCAAATCCAGGAAGCCGTGGCGTCACGCCTCATAAGGGAAGCTGCTCATGTACGTGAAGAACCTCACCGCCGGTAACGACGTCTATGCCGGGGACGAAGGCGCTCCCGACAACGTCGATCTGGTCAATGGCGGCGCGGGCGCCGACGACATTTCCGGCGGCCTGGACAACGACACGCTGAACGGCGAGGACGGCGACGACCTGCTCAATGGCGGGGCCGGCGACGATATCCTGGACGGTGGCGCGGGCGACGACACGGCCGTCTTCTCCGGCGCGGCCGGCGACTATTCCTGGAGCGGCGACAATGTCTCGGCGACCATCACCGGTCCCGACGGAACCGACACCTTGAGCCATGTCGAGCACCTGCAGTTCGGCTCGACCATCATCGACCTGCCCGCGCGCAATGTGGCGCCGGGCGCGCCGACGGACGCCGACAGCGCGGACAACACCATCGTCGAGGGCGCGGCCAACGGCGTCGCCGTGACGGGCCTGATGCTGGGCGCCGTCGATCCCGACGCCGGCCAGACCCTGACCTGGTCGCTGCTGGACGACGCGGGCGGCCGGTTCGCCATCAACGCCGCGACCGGCGTGGTGACGGTGGCCGACGCCTCCAAGCTGAACTTCGAGACGGCGACCTCGCACCAGATCACCGTCCAGGTCAGCGACGGGACCGCCACCTCTTCGGCCAGCTTCACGATCCAGGTGGAGAACGCCGCGCCGAGCGCGCCGGCGGACTCCGACGCGACCGCCAACACGGTGTCCGAAGCCGCCGCCAATGGCGCGGTCGTGGCCGGCCTGACGATCGGCGCGACCGATTCGAACGGCGGCGTGACCTACAGCCTGGTCGACGACGCGGGCGGCCGCTTCGCGATCAATGCGACGACCGGCGTGGTGACGGTGGCCGACGCCAGCCTGCTCGACCACGACGTCGCCACCTCGCACCAGATCACGGTGCGGGCCAGCGACGGGACCGCGAACGCGGCGACGGACACGACCTTCACCATCGCGGTGACGAACGCCGCGCCGACCGTTCCCACCGATGCCGATGCGGCCGCCGACGCGGTCTCGGAAGGCGCGGCCAACGGCGACCTCGTGGGCGTCACGGCCTCGGCGACCGAGGTCAAGACCGGGACCGTGAGCTACAGCCTGTCCGACGACGCGGGCGGCCGGTTCGTCATCGACGCCAGCACCGGCGTGGTGACCGTGGCCGACGCCACCAAGCTGAACACCGAGACCGCGGCCTCGCACCAGATCACCGTGCGCGCCACGGACGCCCAGGGCGCGTTCAGCAGCCAGGTCTTCACCATCGCGGTGAGCAATGTCGCGCCGACGACGCCCGTCGACAGCGACACCGCCGCCGACACCGTTTCGGAAGGCGCGGCGAACGGTGACGTGGTCGGCCTGACCGTCGGCGCCACCGACGTCAACGGCGGTCCGCTGACCTACAGCCTGCTGGACAGCGCCGGCGGCTGCTTCGCCATCGACGCCTCGACCGGCGTCGTCACGGTCGCCGATGCGTCCAAGCTGAACTTCGAAGCCGCGACCTCGCACCAGATCACGGTCCAGGTCAGCGACGGAACGACGACCTCGTCGGCCAACTTCACCATCGCGGTGACCAACGTGACGCCCGGCGCGCCGGCGGACGCCAACGGCGCGGCCAACACGATCGCCGAGAACGTCGCCAACGGCGCGGTCGTGGCCGGGCTGGCGATCACCGCTGCCGATCCGAACGGCGGCGTGACCTACAGCCTCGTCGACGACGCGGGCGGCCGTTTCGCGATCAATGCGACGACCGGCGTGGTCACGGTGGCCGACGCCAGCCTGCTGGACTTCGACGTCGCCACCTCGCACCAGATCACGGTGCGGGCCAGCGACGGGACGGCGACCGCGCCGACCGACACGACCTTCAGCATCGACGTGACCAACGCCCCGCCGACCGTTCCGACGGACGCCGACGCGGCGGCCAACGCCGTCTCGGAAGGCGCCGCCAATGGCGCTCTGGCCGGGGTCACGGCCTCGGCGACCGAGGCCAAGACGGGGACGGTGAGCTACAGCCTGTCCGACGACGCGGGCGGCCGCTTCGCCATCGACGCGACCACGGGCGTGGTCACGGTGGCCGACGCGACCAAGCTGAACTTCGAGACCGCGACCTCGCACCAGATCACGGTGCAGGCGACCGACGGCCAAGGCGCGTTCAGCAGCCAGACCTTCACCATCGCGGTGACCAACGTCGCCGCCACGGCGCCGGTCGATGGCGACGCCACGGCCAACACCATCTCCGAAGGGGCGGTGAACGGCGACGCCGTGGCCGGCCTGTCCCTGAGCGCCAGCGACGTCAACGGCGGCCCGCTGACCTACAGCCTCACGAACGATGCGGGCGGCCGCTTCACCATCGACGCCAGCACGGGCGTCGTCACGGTGGCCAACGCCAACCTGCTGAACTTCGAAGCCGCGACCTCGCACCAGATCACGGTGCAGGTCAGCGACGGGGCCTCGACGGCTTCGACCAACGTCACGATCGCGGTGACCAATGCCGCGCCGGCGACGCCGACCGACAGCAACGGCGCGGCCAACCAGGTGGCCGAAGCCGCCGCGAACGGGACCGTGGTCGGCGGCCTGACGATCACCGCTCCGGACCCGCATGGCGGGACGGTGACCTACAGCCTGACCAACAACGCCGGCGGCCGCTTCGCGATCAACGCCACGACGGGCGTGGTCACGGTGGCGAACGGCGCTCTGCTGGACCACGACATCCTGTCCAGCCACACGATCACCGTGCAGGCGTCCGACGGCGTGCTGACCAGCAGCGGCAACTTCGTCATCAACCTGATCGACAAGATCGACAGCTACTGGACCGGCACGATCGGCAACAACACGTTCACCGTCCCGGACGTCCAGGACTGGCAGCTCGACGGGCTTGGCGGTCAGGACACCCTGACGGGCGGCGTCGGCGACGACATCATCATCGGCGGCACCAGCGCTGATGTCCTGTCCGGCGGGGCGGGCAACGACACCTTCCTGTTCGGCGTCGCCGATGGCGTGGATTCCTTCGACGGCGGCTCCGGCTACGACACCATCAAGGCGAACGCCGATGGCGCCACCGTCAACCTCGGGGCTATCGCGGGGATCGAGGCCTTCTCCAGCGGCGGCTTCGCCAATGTGACCGTCGCCGGGACGACCGGCGCCGACAACATCAACCTCAACGGCATGACGATCACGGGCACGATCACCTTCGGCGGCGGTTCGGGCAACGACACACTGACCGGCTCGAGCGGCGCCGACATCCTGAAGGGCGACACCCAGGACGACCTGCTCTACGGCATGGACGGCAACGACACGCTGGACGGCGGCCAAGGCGTGGACACCATGTACGGCGGCGCCGGCAACGACACCTTCCTGGTGGGCGTGGACGGCAACACCTACGGCGACCACTTCGACGGCGGCGCGGGGACCGACATCGTCCAGGCGAACGCGGCCAATGTCGCCATCATGGTCGCCGGCATGAGCGGCATCGAAGGCTTCTCCTCGGGCGGCTTCGCCAATGTGAGCGTCGTCGGCACCGCCAACGCCGACACCCTGAACTTCGCCGGCATGACCAATACCGGCGCGATCACCATCGCGGGCGGCGCGGGCGGCGACAGCATCACCGGCACCAGCTTCGCCGACTACATCAAGGGCGACG
Source organism: Caulobacter sp. GW821-FHT09H08 (assembly GCF_059415885.1). Taxonomy (NCBI): domain Bacteria; kingdom Pseudomonadati; phylum Pseudomonadota; class Alphaproteobacteria; order Caulobacterales; family Caulobacteraceae; genus Caulobacter; species Caulobacter sp. GW821-FHT09H08. The sequence goes on along the minus strand of NZ_JBWKOC010000004.1, from coordinate 641,251 downwards.
CCGGCCTGGACGCCATCTATGGCGGCGACGGCAACGACACCCTGGACGGGGGCGCCGACAACGACAGCCTCTATGGCGGCAATGGCGACGACGTCCTGCTGTTCGGCCAGGCCACCGGCACCGACAATTATGACGGCGGCGCGGGCTTCGACGAAGTCCGGGCCAACATGAACAGCGCGACCCTCTGGTTCTCGAACCTGACCAGCATCGAGAAGATCAGCGGCGGCGGCTTCACCAACGTCCAGATCCAGGTCCAGTCCCTAGGCACGTTCCTCAACTGGGACTTCACCAACATCCAGATGTCCGGGATCGCGATGATCGTCGGCGGCGTCCAGTCGGACGTCATCATCGGCAGCGGCAACAACGACACGATCTACGGCGGCGCGGGCTACGACACGCTGAAGGGCGGGGCGGGCGACGACGTCTTCGCCTACAGCGGCAACGTGTCCACCAACGAGTATTCCGACGTCATCGACGGCGGGACAGGTTGGGACAAGCTGATCGCCCTGGCCGCGAACTCCACCATCCAGGTGTCCACGATGACCAGCGTCGAGGAGATCTCGACGGGCGGGTTCTCCGGGATCCGGATCGCCGGCTACGCCGCGGCCGACACCCTCGACCTTCGCAACGTCGTCATGACCGGGACGTTCACCGGCATCGACCTGGGCGGCGGCAACGACACCTTCTACGGAACGGCGGGGGCGGACATCATCGCCGGCGGCTCTGGCAACGACTTCATCGACACCGGCGACGGCAACGACATCATCCAGCTGGACGCCACGCCGGGCGTGGACACCGTCAACGGCGGCGGGGGCTACGACAAGCTGACCGTGATCACCGGCGTGAACGTCAACATCATCCACAACATGTTCCAGGGGATCGAGGAGATCGAGGGCAGCACCGCCGGCGGCACCAAGATCGCGGGGACGACCGGCAACGACGTCATCGACATGCGCGGCCTCGTCCTGAAGAACATCCAGTACATCTGGGGCGACTACGGCGATGACGTGATCTACGGCTCGGCCGGCGACGACTTCATCATGGGCGACCGTGGCTTCGACACGATCTACGGCGGCGCTGGCAACGACAAGATCTGGTTCACCGCCTATGGCGACACCGACGTGATCGACGGCGGCGACGGCTATGACACCCTGATCGCCTGGAACAGCGGCGTGATCATCAGCTTCAGCGCCTGGAGCAATGTCGAGGCCATCTCCGGCGAGGGGTATTCCAATGTCGGCCTGGCCTTCACGGACGGCGCCGACAGTTTCGACCTCACGAGCTACGCCGTCACGGGCATCGCCTATATCGACCTGAAGGGCGGCAACGACGTCTTCGTCGGCACGACCGGGGCGGACCGCATCATCGGCAACACCGGCGCGGATACGATGACCGGCGGCGCTGGGGCCGACGTCTTCGACTACAACACGGTGAGCGAAGGCAACGGGGACGTGATCACCGACTTCGTCAGCGGCGTGGACAAGATCGACCTCTCCACGATCGACGCCGTGCCGATCGGCGGCGGCGGCGGCAACGAGGCCTTCACCTTCATCGGCACGGGCGGCTTCACGGGCGTCCAGGGCCAGCTGCGCTACACCGTCACCTCGGGGGGCGTGGTCTTCCAGGCCGACCAGACCGGCGATGGCGTGGCCGACTTCAGCGTCACCCTGACCGGCCTGACCACGCTGAGCGCGTCGGACTTCATCCTCTAGACGTCGCATCCCATCGCGGCCGGGCAGCCTTCGGAAACGGAGGCTGCCCGTTCGCGTTCGGCGAAAGCCGCGCCGACCATTACACCGAATTCACTGCCCACGGCCTCGGCTTGACGCTACAGGTGTAGCGCTACATACGTAGCGCGCCATCTGCTGCGGAGTCCGCCATGATCGACGCCTTGCCCCGACGCGAACGCGAGGTCTTCGAGACCCTGTGCCGGCTGGAGGCCAGCACGGCCGCGGGCGTCCGCGACGCCCTGTCGGACCCGGTGTCCGACAGCGCCATCCGCACCATGCTTTCGCGGCTGGAGGCCAAGGGCCTGGTCGAACGGACCTCGGGTCCGGAGGGCTTCCTCTATCGCCCCGTCCAGGAGACCGACGCCGTCGCGGCCGGAGCGCTGCGGCGGGTGATCGACACCTTCTTCGCCGGCTCGGCGGCCAGCGCGGCCTCGGCCCTGCTGGGCATGGGCCAGCGCCTGACGCAGGACGAGGCGACCGCCCTGGAGCGGATGATCGACGCGGCCACTGAGCGCAAGCCATGAGCTGGGCCCTGCTGATCTCGCTGCTGATCAAGTCCGGCGTCGTGGCAGGGGCCGGCTTGGCCTGCTCGCGATTCCTGGCCTGGCGCTCCGTCGAGCGCGTCGACGTCCTGCGGGCCACGGTGTGCCTCTTGCTGGCCCTGCCGGTGATCACGGCGCTCGTGCCCAGCATCGACCTGGCGCTGCTGCCGCCGCTGCCGACAATGGCCGCCATGCCGCTGCCGGTCATGGACGGGCCGGTTCCCATCGATCCCGCCGTCCACACCGCCTGGTCCTGGCCGCCCTCGGGCGAGACCATCGGGGCGGTCTGGCTGTTCGGCATGATCCTGGTCGCTGGCCGGCTGATGCTGGGCCTGCGCACCCTGACCCGCTGGACCCGCCAGGGCGAGCCGGTGACCTGCCCGGCCTGGCTGGCCCCGATAGCGGACCTGCCGCCAGTCGACCGGCCCAAGCTGGTGGCCAGCGATCGGGTCGAGGGGCCGCTGAGCTGGGGCGTCGCGCCGGGCTCGATCCTGGTCGATCCGGCGACCCTGGCCGACCGCAACGCCGCCTCCGCCATCATGGCCCACGAGCTGGCCCACCTGCGCCGCCACGACTGGTTGTTCCTGGTGCTGTCGCGCGTGGCCCTGGCGATGTTCTGGTTCAATCCGCTGGTCTGGCGCCTGCACACCGTCCTGGCCGAGCGGTCCGAAGAGGCCGCCGACGCCGCGGCGCTGCGGTTCGTCGACCGCGCCGTCTACGCCCGCACCCTGGTGCGCCTGGCCTCCCATCCCCTTCCACGCCCTGCCGTTCCGCATCTGGCGACCGCCATGGCCGCCGACGCCCGTACGCTCAAGACAAGGATCGCCTGCATCATGACCGACACGTCCGACCGCCGCCGTCCGCTGACCCTGGGCCTGACCGTGGCCGCCCTGGCCGCCGTGGCCACGCCGCTGGCCGCCCTGGCCCTGACGCGGCAGGCCGCCCCGGCCGCGCCCGCCGTGCCGCCGACGCCCGCTGCCGCCAGCCAGCCCGCCCAACCGGCGCAACCGGCTCAGCCCACCGCGCGGAAGGCCTCGGTCCATGTGACCGAGATCCGCAAGGACGGCCACGTCTACACCTCGTACCGCGAGGCCACCCCCGAGGAGATGGCGGCGGCCGACGAGGCCCGCGCTCACGCCGAAGCCGCCCGTGGGATCGCCGAGGAAGCGCGCCGCGCCGGGGAGGAAGCGCGTCGCGCCGGCGAGGAGGCCCGCCGGGTCGTCGAGGCCCATCGCGGCGAGATCGAAGCGGCCCGCGAGATGGCCGAGGACGCCCGGCGCCAGGCTTTCGCCCAGCGGGACTGGTCGCGGGAAGCCGGGGAGCGGGCCCGCGAGGCCGGCGAACGGGCTCGCGAGGCGGGCGCGCGCGCCAGGGAAGCCGGCGAGCGCGCGCGGGAGGCCGGTGAACGCGCCCGCGTCGAGGCAGCCCACCACATGGTCGAGGCCCGCGCCCAGATGGCGGAGGGCGCGGTGCAGATGCGCCAGGGCGCCAAGCAGATGCGCGAGGAGGCCGTGCGCCTGCGCGACCCCGCCTACCGCGCCAAGCAGATCGCCGAGAACCGCGCGCGGGGCAATGTGGTGACCGACGAGGCGCTGAAGGCCCTTTCGGAGAGCCTGCCCAAGAGCGCCGACAAGCTGGACCGCAGCGCCGACAAGCTGGCCGAGCGCGCGGCGCGCCAGGACTCCTGATCGGACGAGCACCGATGCGGCGCCCTGGACTTAGGTCCGGGGCGTTCGCATGTCCGGACTTCCCGAAGGCGGGCAGGCCTGCCTAACCTGAGGCTTCACTGCCTGGAGCCTCGTCTTGCGCCTTCTGTCCCGGATCGTCGCGGCCGTTTCCGCCGTCCTGCTGCTGACCGCTTCGCCGGTCGTCGCGGCGCCCAAGCCCTCGGCCGCCGCCGCTCGCGCCCTGGACGCCGGGGCGGTGGCTTCACCTGACCGCTACGGCGCCCTGGCGGCGCAGGAGATCCTGAAGGCCGGCGGCAACGCGGTCGACGCGGCGGTGGCTACGGGCTTCGCCCTCGCCGTCACCTATCCCGAGGCCGGCAATCTGGGCGGCGGCGGGTTCATGACCCTCTACGTCAACGGCAAGCCCTATTTCCTCGACTACCGCGAGACGGCGCCGGCGGCGGCCTCGGCGGACATGTATCTGGGCAAGGACGGCGAGCCGATCTCGGACCTCTCGCTGTTTGGCAATCTGGCGGCCGGCACGCCCGGCACGGTGCGCGGCCTGGCCATGGCCCACCAGCGCTTCGGCAAGCTTTCCTGGGCGCGGGTGCTGGCTCCGGCGATCCGCTACGCCCGCGAGGGCTTCCTGGTGAACGCCCAGTTCGAGGGCATGCTGATCAAGGAGGTCCCGCCGCCGGTCGAGAAGACCAACTTCCGCGCCTACTTCGCGCCCCGAAAGGCCGGGACGATGTTCAAGCAGCCGGAACTGGCCGCCACCCTGGAGCGGATCGCCAAGGGCGGCGACAAGGCGTTCTACGAGGGCAAGACCGCCGACCTGATCGTCGCCCAGATGCAGCGCGGGCCGGTGAAGGGCCTGATCACCAAGGCGGACCTGGCCAACTACAAGGCCGCGTGGCGCGAACCGCTCAAGGCCAAGTGGCGCGGCTATGACGTGATCACCGCCCCGCCGCCCAGCTCGGGCGGGATCGCGCTGATGCAGATGCTGCTGATGAAGCAGGACCTGGCGCCGAGGTTCAAAGGCGTGCCCTTGAACGATCCGCAGTACATCCACCTGCTGGCGGAGATCGAAAAGCGCGTCTATGCCGACCGCGCCGAATATCTGGGCGATCCGGACTTCGTGAAGGTCCCGGTCTCGAACCTGATCGACCCGGCCTATCTGGCGCGAAGGGCGCGGGAGGTGAATCCCGACAAGCCTTCGCCGACCAAGGCCGTCGCGCCGGGCCTGGAGAAGCCGCAGACCACGCACTTTTCGGTCGTCGACAAGTGGGGCAACGCGGTCTCCAACACCTACACCCTGAACGGCTGGTTCGGCTCGGGCGTGGTGGTCGAGGGGGCGGGCTTCATCCTCAACGACGAGATGGACGACTTCTCGGCCAAGCCAGGCGCGCCCAACGTCTACGGCGTGGTCGGCGGCGCGGCCAACGCCATCGCGCCGGGCAAGCGGCCGCTGTCGTCGATGACGCCGACGATCCTGGTCAAGGGCGGTCGGCCGGCCATGGTGATCGGCACGCCGGGTGGCTCGCGGATCTTCACGTGGGTGTTCCAGGTGCTGGCCAATGTCTACGACCACGGCCTGACGCTGAAGGCGGCCCAGAAGGCGCCGCGCTTCCACCACCAGCTGCTGCCCGAGAACGTGATCTTCTACGAGCCCTCGGCCCCGCCGTCGGCGGCGTTGAAGGCGGCGCTGGAGGCGCGGGGCTACCGGTGGGCCGAGGACTTCAGCGGCGACATGGAGGCCATCCAGGTGGTGGGGCGGAGGCCCGTGCCGGAGGCTGACCCCCGGGCGCGCGGGGTGGCGATGGTGGTGAAGTAGTCCTTCTCCCCTTGCGGGAGAAGGTGGCTGGCGAAGCCAGACGGATGAGGGGTTGATAGGCCTGTCCGGATAGCGGAGCACGACCCCTCACCCGACCCTTCGGGCCACCCTCTCCCGCAAGGGGAGAGGGATCTACCGTCTCAGGAATGGTGGGACCTTGGCCTGGAGGATCTTCACCAGCTGCGGGTCCATGAATTCGTAGTCGTCCGGAATGCCCAGCACGATCACGCGGGCGTTCTTCAGGTGCGGCTTGAAGCGGCGCGAGAGCTTATTGCGGTGCGCCTGCTCCATGACCAGCACCAGGTCGGCCCACTCCAGTTCCTCGGGCGTCACCGGGTTGCCGCAGCCGTCGTCGAGGCCGGCGGAGCTGACCTCGATCCCCGGCCAGCTGGCGAACACTTGCTCGGCCGTGGGGCTGCGCAGCTTGTTCTGGCTGCAGACGAAGAGGACGTTCAAGCGATCAGAGCCCCGCGATCTCCGCTGCGACCTTCAGCGCCGCCTCGCGGGGATCGTTCGCCGCCGTGATCGGGCGGCCGCAGACCAGGTGGCTGGCGCCGGCGCGGATGGCGTCGGCGGGGGTGGCGGCGCGGGCCTGGTCGTTCTTGGCCGACCAGTCGGGGCGCACGCCGGGGGTGACGATCAGGAAGTCCGGGCGCGCGGCGCCGTTGGCGATCTCGCGGGCCAGGGCGGCTTCGTGCGGGCTGGAGACGATGCCGTCGACGCCGCAGTCGATGGCCTGGCGCACGCGCCGCTCGACCAGGTCGCGGGCGTTGAAGTTGTAGCCCATCTCGACGAGGTCGGCATCGGTCAGGCTGGTCAGCACCGTCACCGCCAGGATCTTCAGCGAGGACTCGCCCCGCGCCTTCACGGCCGCCTTCATCACCTGCGGTTCGGCGTGAACGGTCAGCAGGTCGCAGCCGCTGGTCGCCAGGACGCGGGCCGAGCGTTCGACGGTCGCGCCGATGTCGTGCAGTTTCCAGTCGAGGAAGATCTGCTTGCCGCTGGCCTTGAGTTCGTGGGCCAGAGCCATGCCGTCGCTGGCCAGCAGTTCCAGGCCGATCTTGTAGAACGAGACGGCGTCGCCGAGTTGCTCGACCATCGCTCGCGCGTCGTCGGTGGTGGGCAGGTCCAGCGGAACGATCAGGCGCGGATCGGCGGTCATGGTCTTACCCCAGGGGTTGGCGCGCGAGACCGTCCGCCCTAGGAGAGAGGGCGAAGGTTCGGGCGATTTAAAAGGTAAGGACGTCGAATGACCGAGGCGAAGCTGGCCGTCAACTTCTTCGTCGCGCTGTTCGCCTTGATCGACCCGATCGGGAACGTGCCGCTGTTCGCCGCCGCCACCCTGGGCGCGGCCGCGGCGGGGCGGCGAATGGTGGCCGTCTATATCGGCCTGTTCGTCGCGGCCTTCCTGATCTTCTTCTATTTCACGGGCGTCGGCCTCTTGGCCTTCTTCGGCATTTCGATGCCGGCCTTCCGCATCGCCGGCGGCGTCATCCTGTTCATCCTCGGTCTGGACATGCTGCGCGACGACTTCACCACCATGTTCGCCGACGCGGCCGAGGGCATCGAGGGCCAGTCGGCGCGGGTCTACGCCCAGAAGCGTTTCGAGCGCCTGATCGTGCCGTTCGCCATGCCGCTGCTGATTGGCCCGGGCGCGATCTCGACCGTGATCATCTACGCCGCCGAGGCCAAGCCGTTCGGCTGGGCGGGCCTGGGCCTGGGCGTGGCGGTGATCTCGGCAGTGTCGCTGGTGATGGTGGCGGTGTTCTGGGCCGCGCCCCTGATCAGCAAGGTGCTGGGCCGGATCGGCATGAGCATCGTGGTGCGGGTCCTGGGTTTGATCCTCTGCGCCCTGGCGGTGCAGTTCGTGATCATCGGCGTCGGCGACGCCACGCGCGGCCTAGTCCGCCAGGACGCCAAGGCGCCCTACGCCGCCGATAAGTAGCCGCGCGGTCTGGACAGCCTTGGCCGCAGGAGCCCATATCCCGGCCATGCGCGCTTCCGCTCACGACGCTGATGTGATCATCGCCGGCGCCGGCATGGCCGGCTCGACCCTGGCGCTGGCCTTGGCCTCAGGTGGCCTCCGGCCGCTGCTGGTCGACCCCCAGCCGTTCGAGGCCCAGCTGGCCCCGACCTTCGATGGGCGGTCCTCGGCCATCGCCTATTCCTCGTTCCGCCAGTGGCGCACGATCGGCGCGGGCGAGGCCCTGGCCCCTCATGCCCAGCGGATCGAGCAGATCCTGGTCACCGATGGCCGCACGCCCGGCGCGGCGGCCCGCAAGGCCTCGCCGGCCTTCCTGCGCTTCGATTCGAGCGAGATCTCGGGCCGGATCGAGGGGGAGCCGCTGGGCTACCTGATCGAGAACCGCCGCATCCGCCAGGCCCTGGCCCAGGCGGTGACCGAGAAGCAAATCCCGGTCATCGCCCCGATGGCGGCCAAGGCCCTGGCGGTCGACCCTGCCGGCGCGAGGCTGACCCTGGCCGACGGCCGGGTGCTGTCGGCGCCCCTGGCGGTCAGCGCCGAGGGGCGGGGCTCGGTGCTGCGCCGGGCGGCCGGCATCGGCGAGATCGGCTGGGGCTATGGCCAGTCCGGCGTCGTCGCCACGGTGCGGATGGAGAAGCCGCACGAGGGCGTGGCCTACGAATATTTCCTGCCCAGCGGCCCGTTCGCCATCCTGCCGCTGACCGACAATCGCGCAAGCCTGGTCTGGACCGAGAGCACCGCGCGCGGCGAGGCGCTGCGCAAGGCCTCGCCCGAGGCGTTCCACGCCCACCTGATGCGCCGGTTCGGCGAGTTCCTGGGCGCGGTGAGCATCGAGGGGCCGACCTTCGTCTATCCGCTGTCGCTGTCGCTGGCCGAGCGCATGGTCGCCCCGCGCCTGGCCTTGATCGGCGACGCGGCCCACGGGGTGCACCCGATCGCGGGGCAAGGGTTGAACCTGGGGCTCAAGGACGCGGCGGCGCTCGCCGAGGTTCTGGTCGAGGCGATCCGCTGCGGCGAGGACATCGGTAGCGAAGCGGTGCTGGAGCGTTTCGCGCGCTGGCGGCGGTTCGACACGGTCAGCAACGCCCTGGCCTTCGACGCCTTCGTGCGGGTGTTCTCGAACGACAATCCGCTGCTGCGAGCGGTGCGGTCGGCGGGGCTGGCGGTGGTCAACCAGATCGCGCCGGCGCGGCGGTTCTTCATGCACGAAGCCGGTGGCGGGGTGGGGGATCTGCCGAAGCTGTTGCGGGGTGTGGCGCTGTAACTCTCCTCCCCCTCAGGGGGAGGTGGCCCAGAGGGCCGGAATGGGCAGCTCGGCATAGGCCGGTGATGCCCACTCAGTCGCTCCGCGACAGCTCCCCCAGAGGGGGGAGCAGATTATTCAGACAGCTCCCGCGCCTCTTCCGGCAGCATGATCGGGACGCCGTCCCGGATCGGATAGGCCAGCTTGGCCGAGCGGCTGATCAGCTCGCCCTTGGCGCGGTCGTATTCCAGCGCGCCGCGGGTCACGGGGCACACCAGCACTTCCAGCAGGCGCGGATCGACGTCGATGGTGGGAGCGGGGGCTTCGTTCATACGCCGTCTCTACTGGATCGATTGTGGTTCGTCATCGTCGCTCGCGGCCGCGTCGATCTCCAGCAGGGCCGTCAGGGTCGCCTTGCGTTCGAAGATGGTCTCGGCCTCGAGCAGGGCCTGCTTTTCCATCGGGTCGAAGGGCAGGGCCATGGCCAGGCTGTTGATCAGGGCGTCGGAGGGGGCGCTCTCGGCGTCGCCCCAGTCGATGGCCAGGCCTCGGTGGTCGAGATAGCGGCGCAGGGCCGAGAGCAGGCGGTCGATATCGGGCGCGGTCCGCTCGCCGACGGCGGCGTCCTCGCGCAGGTCGGGCTCATAGGGGCTGAAGTCGGCGCGGACCTGGCGGTAGGGCGTGCGGACCGGCAGCTCGTCGCCGGTCCGGAAGCGGCAGACGCCGGTCAGGGTGATCAGGTAGCGACCGTCGCTGGTCTCGGCGAAGCTGGTCACCCGACCGGCGCAGCCGACGGGGGCCAGCGACGGGCGATCCGCGTCGGCGCCGTGGTGCGGACGGGTCTGGATCATGCCGATGATCCGCTCGCCCGACATGGCGTCGTCCAGCATGTTGAGATAGCGCGGCTCGAAGATGTTGAGCGGCAGCTGTCCGCCGGGCAGCAGCAGGACGCCGTCCAGCGGGAACACCGGGATCACCAGGGGAAGGTCGCCAAGCTTTCGGTAGGCCGCCGCCATTCGGCTCTCCCTCTCTGGGTCCCTAGCTGAACAGGATCGACGACAGTTTCCGCCGACCGCGCTTGGCCACCTCGGACGTCGGTCCGGCGGCCTCGAACACCGTCATCAGTTGCTTGCGCGCGGCGTCGTCGTTCCAGGCACGATCGCGTTCGATGATGGTCAGAAGATGGTCGGCCGCATCCTGCAGGCGCCCGGCGCCCGCCAGGGCCTTGGCCAGCTCCAGCCGGGCCTCGTGATCGTCGGGATCGGCGGCCAGGCGCTTTTCGAAGGCGGCGGTCTCGGACGGGGCGTCCTCGGCGAGCGCCAGGGCGGCGCGGGCGGCGTCGAGATCGGGGTCCTTGGCGTCGGCCGGAGCCATGGCGACCACCTCGGCGGCGCCCTCGAAGTCGCCGCCGGCGAGATAGGCGCGGGCCATGCCGCCGAGCGCCTTCACATTGGTCGGATCGGTGTTCAGCGCCTGGGCGAAGGCCTGGGCCGCGCCGCCGATGTCGCCGATGTCCAGCGACTCCTTGCCCATGGCGATCAGGTCGTCGATGGCGCTGGGGCCGGCCGGACCGGTCAGCTTCTCGACGAAGGCCTTCACCTGGCTCTCGGGCAGGGCGCCCTGGAAGGCGTCGACCGGGCGACCGTCGACGAAGGCGTAGACCGTCGGGATCGACTGCACGCGCAGCTGGCCGGCGAAGCCCGGATTGGCGTCGACATCGATCTTCACGAGCTTTACCGCGCCGTTGGCGGCGTTGACGACCTTCTCGATCGTGGGCGTGAGCTGGCGACACGGGCCGCACCAGGTGGCCCAGAAGTCGACGATGACGGGCTGGGTCTTCGAGGCCTCGATGACGTCGGCCATGAAGCTGGCGTCCGTGCCGTCCTTGATGTGGTCGCTTTTGGCCGCGTTGCCGGGCGTAAGGGGCGCAGGCTTTTCGCCGATCAGGGACATCGGGTCTCTCGTGTACTCAAGGTGGGGGAACGCTCGAACCGGCAAGATGGTCCTTCGTGCGGCCGCGCGCAATGTTCCGTTCGCGCGTGGGGCGAGGTCGGAGCTCCGTCCTCGCCCTTCGACAAGCTCAGGGTGAGGACGACTTTCGGCGCATCGGTAGGAAACCTCACCCTGAGCCTGTCGAAGGGCGAGGTTGACGCTAGCCCACCACTTCCATCGCGGCGAAATCCACGATCATCGGCTCGATGCCGAGCACGGCCAGGAACTTGCGGAAATCGGCCTGGGACACGGCCGTGGTGGCGTCGTTGGCCATCGGGTGAAAGTTGACCGGGTCGCTCTCGGCCAGGGCCTTGTCGAGCACGAAGCGCAGGCGTCGCTCCGTATCGTTGATCAGGCCGAAGGCGGTGACCGAGCCCGGTGTCACGCCCAGGGTCTCGACCATCATCTCCTGCGGGCCGAACGACAGCCGGCCCGAGCCGATCACGTGGTGCAGCTTCTTCAGGTCGATGGTCGTCTCGCCCAGGGCCGAGATCAGCCACAGCTGGCCCTTGGCGTCCTTGAGGAAAAGGTTCTTGGTGTGGCCGCCGGGCAGGGCCTTCTTGATCTCCAGCCCTTCCTCGACGCGGAACACCGGCGGGTGGTCCAGGGTGGTCTGCGAGATTCCGTGGGCCTCGAAAAAGGCGAACAGGTCGGCTCTGGTCTTCATGGGCTTTCTCTAGACGGCCTCGCCTCACGGGCGCTAGAGCTTGGTTCCAAGGGAACGGATAACAACAAGGATAAAGGCCGGCATGGAACTGGAGTGCTATCCCACCGAGAACCGTCCGCCGGATATCGTGCCGGGTCGCCCGCAGCGGGCCTGGATGGATCATTTCGCCGAGCGCCATCCCTATCGCTGCCTGCCGCTGACCATGGCCAACACCACCGGCTGGGACATCATCTGCCCGGTTGGCTTCTCGATGACCTGGGACGGCGGGGCGCACCAGGAATGCATCAAGTTCCAGCCCGACCATCCGTATCCGGGTTTCACCGACTTCGTGAAGTCGCACTTTACCCGGGGGGTGGTGACCTTCCATACCGGCTATCTTTTCCGCACGCCGCCGGGTTGGTCGCTGATGGCCATGGGGCCGCCGAACCACGTCAAGGACGGCATCCAGCCGCTGGCGGGCGTGATCGAGACGGACTGGCTGCCGTTCCCCTTCACGATGAACTGGATCTTCACGCGGCCCGGCACGGTGCGGTTCGAGAAGGGCGAGACCTTCTGCTTCATCATGCCGATCCAGGACAAGCCGATGGAGGCCTTCCAGCCGGTGATCCGCTCGATGAACTCCAACGCCGACCTGCGCCGCCAGTACGACGTCTGGGCCGAGAAGCGCAGCGAGTTCAACGCCCTGATCTTCAAGCGCGACCCCGAGGCGACGAAGGAGGCGTGGCAGCGCTTCTACTTCAAGGGCGAATACCCCGAGGAGATCCAGGCCGAGGCGCCCAGCCACCACGTCAACAAGCGTCGGATGAAGGCGCCGAAGGTGGGGCTGTAGTCCGCTAAACTGTCATCCCGGCCGAACCCCGGCGAAAGCCGGGGGCGGAGCCGGGACCCAGGGGGGGACGAAACGCTGAGCGCGCCGCCCCTGGGTCCCGGACAGCCTCTGCGAGGCTTCCGGGATGACACGAATTTGGATATTCCAGAGTACTCTGCTTGACAGAGTATCTCGCATCCCATAGCTCTGCATTACAGAGTTCTCTGGCAATGGAGCCCGCGATGACGAGCGTATCCAAGACCGAGGCGCAGGCCGCCTTGTCGGAAATCGACGCGGTGACGCGGCGAGGCATGACCCTGAAGGGCTATCGCCACGCCGGGCCGATCCTGATGCTGTGGGGCGTAATCTGGGCGTTCGGCTATGTGGGCATGGCCAAGCTGGCGCCGAACTACTGGGGCTGGATGTGGCTGGGCCTCGACATGATCGGCTTCACGGGCACCCTGCTCCTCACGCCCAGGGCCGACGGCGCGGGCGGGCGCGCGCCGATGGAGCGCTGGCGGATGGGCATGGCGATGGCGGCGGGCGTGGCCTTCGTCCTGGCCGTCGTGGCGATCTTCCCCAAGAACGACGTGCTGCCCTATCTGGCGCTGCCGGGGCTGTTTGTCGGGTTCATCTACATGATCCTGGGGGCGCTGATGGCCCCCCGCTACATCTGGATCGGCGCGGGGATGTTCGTCGCCACCCTGGTGGGCTTCTTCGGCTGGCCGGCCCACCTGGCCGAGTGGATGGCCGTGGTCGGCGGCTGCGGCCTGGTGATCAGCGGCCTGTGGCTGGGGAGCGCGTGATGGCGCAGCTCGACGATCTTATTCATCAGCCGCTGCGCCTGAAGATCATGGCAGCCCTGGCCGCCGAGAAGGGCCAGCCGCTGGACTTTCCACGCCTGAAGACGATCACGGAGGCCACCGACGGCAACCTGGGCAGCCACCTGGCGACCCTGGAGAAGGCCGGCTATGTCGCGATCGAAAAGGACTTCGTCGGCAAGCGCCCCCGCACCCAGGCCCGGCTGACCCCGGAAGGCCGCAAGGCGTTCCGGAGCCATGTCGAGTATCTGCGCGCGGTGGTGGAGGCGGCGGAGGAGGCTTAAGCGCCGAAACCTCGCCCTTCGACAGGCTCAGGGTGAGGTTTCTACTGTGGCGACGGCGCTAGTCCTCATCCTGAGCTTGTCGAAGGACGAGGACGGGCCGCAGCTTTACCCCCCGATCTTGTTGCCGTAACCGATCACCACGGTCGCGCCGACCAGAAGGGCCACGCCCAGCCAGACCATGTTGCGCACGGCGGGGCGGGCGTCCTTCCACTCCTTAAAGGCGAAGCCCCACAGGGTGCCGAAGATGATGATCGACGCCATGTGCAGGGTCCAGCTGGAGAAGCCGAACTTGCCCATCTGGCTCTCGCCCATGGTGTAGAAGAAGAACTGGAAGTACCAGGCCGTCCCGGCCAGGGCGCTGAGCAGCCAGTTGGCCAGCAGGGGCGGCTTTTCCTCACCCTCGGCCACCTTCCCCAGCCACTGGCCGGCCGACTTGTTCCTGGCGATCAGGATGGCGCACCAGACGCCATTGGTGATCAGCCCGCCGAACATGACGAGGCACAGGGTCGGCAGGCCGGTCCACAGCGGACCCGCGCCGGCCGCGGCGGCCAGGGCCTTGATCGGCTCGCCGGCCGCGAGACCAAAGGCGAAGCAGGCCGACATGACGCCCGAGAAGATCGCGACCGCGATGCCCTTCTTGAAGTCGAACTCGGCGACGGCGGCGGCCTTCTGGTCGGGCGACAGGTCGGCGTCCTTCTTGGCCCCGGCCCAGGCGACCACGACGATGCCGGCCAGGGTCATCAAGAGGCCGCCCAGGATGATCTTGCCCGAGGTCGAGCCCAGCAGGGTGTCGGCGAAAGTCCCGCGCACGATCGGCGGGATCAGGGTGCCGAACACGGTGCACAGGCCCAGCACCACGGCCATGCCGAGCGAGAGGCCGAGATAACGCATGGTCAGGCCGTAGGTCAGGCCGCCGAAACCCCACAGGACCCCGAAGAACACGCACAGGCCCACGACGTTGGTTGGCACCTGGCTCATCACGCCCATCAGGTTCGGCGTCTGCAGCGAGGCGAAGAACCACGGAGCCAGCAGCCATGAGAAGACCCCGCCGGTCAGCCAGTAGATCTCCCACGACCAGCGCTTCACGCCGCGATAGGGGACATAGAAGCTGGCGGACGAGAGGCCGCCCAGCCAGTGGAAGAAGACGCCTAGCAACGGGTTCATCTTAAGGTCCTTGGGCCTAGCGGGTGACGCTGACGAAATCGAAGTCGGCGTGGCCGACGGTGGTGGCGATGCTGGACGGCGTGCCGTCCGGGGCCTGGGCGAACAGGCCGAACTGGGCGCCGACCCAGCGGCCCTGGCGCGCGGTCATGGCGTCGCCGAGCGGCGTGAAGCTCCGGCCGTCCAGGCTGTAGGCGAAGGTGGCGCGGGCCAGCTGGGCGCGGCGCATCGACGGCCACTGGCGCTGCTCGGGCGGATTGTCGATCGGGATCTCGACCGGCTCGACGCTCATCCGCAGCCAGACCGGGCCGGCGGGGGCGTCCGTCGTGGCGGCGACCTTCTCGGCCGCGCCGTCGGAGGCCTTGGGGCGGTCGACGCGAACCAGCTTCACACCGTCGGCCGTCTTGCGCAGGCCGATCCAGCCGTAATCGTAGCCGAAGATCGCGAGACCGGCCTGCTCGCCGACCCGCAGGGCTTTCAGCTCCAGCTTGGTGGTGACGGTGAAGCGGTCGGCCGGAAGCTTCTGCGACAGCAGGGCGCCCGTCTCATAGAGATTGGCCGAGCCGGAGACGGACTTCAGCCGCAGGAAGCCCGGGCGGGCCTTGAGGTCCAGCCAGTCGGCGGCCGGATTGGCGTTCCACTGCCAGGCCAGGGACAGCTTGCCGTCGAAGCCGTCGTCGGTCTGGGGCCAGGCGACGGGCGCGGGCTTGGTGGTCTTGGGCTTCTTGAAGCTGGCCACCGGCTCGCCGATGCCGTTCCCGTCGGGATCGACGCCGATCACCGGCCAGCCGTTCTTCCAGGTCATCGGCTGCAGGTGGACGCGGCGGCCATAGGCGTCGGCGTCCTGGAAGTGCAGGAACCAGTCCTCGCCGCTGGCCGTGGTCACCCAGGCGCCCTGGTGGGGGCCGTTGGTGGCGCTGGCGCCCTGGTCGAGGACGTTCCGGGCCTCGTAGGGGCCATCGATCTTCCGCGACCGGAACACGCCCTGCCAGCCGGGCTTCACGCCGCCGGCGGGGGCGAAGACGTAGTACCAGCCGTCACGCTTGTAGAGCTTGGGACCTTCCAGGGTTTCCCAGGCCATGGGGCCTCGGCTGGTGGCGGCGGGCGGCAGCTTGTCGGCGTCGATGATCACCACGCCTTCGCCAACCGTTTTGGAGCCGTCGGCGTTGAGGGGTTTCAGGGTGATGCGGTTGTTGATCCCGGCCCGGCTCTTGGCCCAACCCATCACCAGCCAGCCCTTGCCGTCGTCGTCCCAGAAGGGCGCGGGATCGATGGCGCCCTTGCTGGCGTCGACCAGCTGCGGCGCGCTCCAGGGGCCTTTCGGGTCCTTGGCCGTGACGCGGAAGATCCCGAAGTCGGGGTCGGGGTAATAGATCTGGAACAGGCCCGCGTGATGCCGGATCGCCGGCGCCCAGACCCCGCCGCCGCGCCGGGGCGTGCGGTGGTGGGCCTCGGGGACATTGGCGGTCAGGGCGTGGCCGACGATGGTCCAGTTGACCAGGTCCTTGGACGCCAGGACCGGCAGGCCGGGAATGTTCGTGAACGAGGACGAGGTCAGGTAGAAGGTGTCGCCGACCCGCGTGACGTCCGGATCGGAATAGTCGGCGGCCAGGACGGGGTTCTTGTAGGTCCCATCACCCTGATCAGGGACCCAGGGGGCGGTCGCCGCGCCTTGCGGGACTTGAGCGGATGCGGACGCGCCGATCCACAGCGTCGCCGCCAGCAGCGCCCATGCCCGCATCGTCCCCTCCAACTCGTTTATCTCATTATATGAGAGATATATCTATATAATGGGCACCTTTCCAGCGATCAGGCTAGAGCCGATCGATCCTGCGTCCCAACAAACCATCGTCATTCCCGCCCTTGTGGCGGGAACCCCTTTGTCCGCCGCAGGTGCGGTACGGGCGACTTGCTGAGCACGTCGCTTGCGTCTCACGCGCCAGCTGAACCAGGGGTTCCCGCCACAAGGGCGGGAATGACGGGAGAGAAACGGGAGAGAAGTTGCGACGGTGAAAGCGATCCCGCCAAAACTTTCCAAGCGTGGCCGTGACACTGCGCGTCTTCGCCCATAGGCTCCCCCGCGCGCTCATGGGCGAGTAGGCATTGGGAGGGGAACGAATGGATCGTCGGCTGACGGCGCTGGCCGCCTTGTTGTTGATGTCGGGATCGGCCTTGGCGCAGACCGCGCCGCCCGCCAGTCCCTCCCCGAGCGCCGACGCCGCCAAGGCCGACAAGCCCGAGAAGTGGAACGTCAACGCGCCGCCCGGCGTCACGACCCGCCAGATCCCGATCGCGGTCGACAACGGCACCTGGATGAACGTCGACGTCTCGCGCGACGGCAAGCTGGTCGCCTTCGACCTGCTGGGCGACATCTACACCATGCCGATCGCCGGCGGGACGCCGACCCGGATCGCCGAGGGCCTGGCCTATGACCAGCAGCCACGCTTCTCGCCGGACGGCAAGCGCATCGCCTTCACGTCGGACCGCGGCGGCGGCGACAATATCTGGATCATGAACCTGGACGGTTCCGACAAGCGGCAGCTGACCAAGGAGGACTTCCGCCTGCTAAACCAGCCCAGCTGGAGCCCGGACGGCCGCTTCATCGTCGCCAAGAAGCACTTCACGACGGCCCGTTCGCTGGGCACCGGCGAGGTGTGGATCTACCACGTCTCGGGCGGCGGCGGCGTGCCGCTGGTCAAGCGCGCCAGCGAGCAGCTGCAGAAGGAGCTGGGCGAGCCGATCTACGCCGCCGACGGCAAGAGCGTGTTCTACACCCGCAACGTCACGCCGGGCCCGATCTTCGAATACGCCCAGGATTCCAATACCGACCTCTTCCAGATCGAGCGCTACGACCTTGAGACCGGCGAGGTGACCACGGCCGCCTCGGGCGTGGGCGGTTCGGTCCGTCCGACGCCGTCGCCGGATGGCAAGAAGATCGCCTTCGTCCGCCGCGAGCGGGCCAAGTCCAAGCTCTATGTGCGCGATCTGGCCTCGGGCGAGGAGCGCAAGCTCTATGACGCCCTGGACCAGGACGTGCAGGAGACCTGGGCGGTCACCGGCGTCTATCCGAACATGGCCTGGACGCCGGACGGCGCCGGCGTGGTGTTCTGGGCGGGCGGCAAGATCCGGCGGGTGAACGTCGCCGACGGCGCGGCCAGCGTGATCCCGTTCAAGGTCGCCGACACTCGCGTGGTGATCGACGCCACCCACCCGCAGGTCGAGGTCGCGCCCGACCGCTTCACGACCAAGATGCCGCGTTGGGCCAGCGTCTCGCCGGACGGCAAGGCGGTGGTGTTCGAGACCCTGGGCAAGCTGTGGGTCAAGCCGACGGCGGGTGGCGAGGCGCGCCGCCTGACGTCCGGCGACGAGGCCGAGTTCCAGCTGTTCCCGGCCTGGTCGCGCGACGGCAAGACCATCGTCTTCGTCGGCTGGACAGATGCCGGGCTGGGCCACATCCGCACCGTGGCGGCGACCGGCGGCGCGGCCAAGGACGTGATGGCCCAGCCGGGCCACTTCGCGTTCCCGCAGTTCTCGCCCGACGGCAAGACGATCGTGTTCGAGCTGCGCCGCGGCGGCGGGCTGACCTCGCCGCGCTGGTCGCAGGACCCGGGCGTCTACCGCGTCGCCGCCAGCGGCGGGGCGCCGGTGAGAATTTCGCGCAACGGTTCGGAGCCGCAGTTCGGCGCCGCCAACGACCGTCTGTTCATGCTGATGTCCGAGAAGGACAAGCGCCAGCTGGTCAGCACCGACCTCTCCGGCCAGGCCAAGCGCGTCCACGCCAGCGGCGACATGGTCAACGACTACCAGGTCGCGCCGGACGGCCGGAACGTCGCCTTCCGCCAGAACTACGAAGCCTTCGTCATGCCGCTGCTGCCCGGCGCGCAGGAGGTGTCGGTCGACCAGAAGGGCGGACCCCTGCCGGTGACGCGGGTCAGCGCCGAGGGCGCGGACTTCATCAACTGGTCGAACGACGGGGCGCAGATCCACTGGAGCATGGGCCCGACCCTGTTCACGGCCCAGACCGAGGCGCTGTACGCCAACGCCCCGGCCGCCGAGGCGGGCAAGGACGCCCCTAAGGACCCGGCGAAGTTCAAGCCGGTCGCCACGGGCCTGTCGCTGTCGATGGAGGTCGCCGCCGACAAGCCGACCGGCGTGCTGGCCCTGACCGGCGCGCGGATCGTCACCATGGCCGGCAAGGACGGCGGCGTCATCGACGACGGCGTGATCGTCATCAAGGGCGACCGCATCGTCTCGGTCGGCCCCAAGGCCAGCGCGGTCATCCCCGCCAACGCCAAGCTGGTCGACCTGGCGGGCAAGACCATCGTCCCGGGCCTGGTCGACGCCCACGCCCACGGGCCGCAGGGCGAGGACGACCTCGTGCCGCAGCAGAACTGGTCGTCGATGGTCAACCTGGCCATGGGCGCGACGACGATCCACGACCCGTCGGCCCGCTCGTCGGAGATCTTCGTCGCCGCCGAGCTGCAGCGGGCCGGCAAGATCCTGGCCCCGCGCACCTTCTCGACCGGCGAGATCATCTATGGGGCCAAGTCGCCGGACGCCTATGCCGAGATCAACACACTCGATGACGCACTGGCCCATGTCCGCCGGCTGAAGTCGCAGGGCGCCCACAGCGTCAAGAACTACAACCAGCCGCGCCGCGAGCAGCGGCAGATGGTGGTGATCGCCGCCCAGCGCGAGGGCATGGAGGTCGTGCCGGAAGGCGGGTCGCTCTACAGCATGGACGTCACCCTGGTGCAGGACGGCAATTCGACCGTCGAGCACAACCTGCCGGTCGACCGCTTCTACGACGACATCGTCAGCTTCTGGTCGCAGTCCAAGACCAACTACACGCCGACCCTGGTGGTGGCCTATGGCGGCCTGGCCGCCGATCCGTACTGGCGCCAGCACATGGACGTCTGGAAGCATCCGCTGCTGTCCAAGCACGCGCCGCCGGCCCTGCTGGCCGCGCGCAATGTCCGTCGGGCCTCGGCGCCCGAGGAGGACTATGTCGACGCCGCCACGGCGCGCGAGGCCAAGAAGCTGGCCGATCGCGGCGTGCAGGTCGCCATCGGCGCCCACGGCCAGCAGGCGGGCCTGGGTCCGCACTGGGAGATGTGGTCGTTCGTGCGCGGCGGCTGGAGCCCCGTCGAGGCCCTGGCGGCCGGCACCATCAACGCGGCGCGCAGCCTTGGCTACGCCAAGGACGTCGGCTCGCTGGAGGCCGGCAAGCTGGCCGACCTGCTGGTGCTGGACGCCGATCCCACCGTCGACATCCGCAACAGCGACAAGCTCTTCCGCGTGATGCTGGGCGGACGGCTCTACGACCCGGCGACCCTGAACGAGACGGTGACCGGCAAGCGCGAACGCCAGCCCTACTGGTGGGAGCGTTCGGGCGAGGCCTTCAGCGGCGGGCGACCCGCCGAGGCGCATGCGGAGGACGTAGGCTAAGGGCGCTCGCCGTCCTGTAGGCCATCCGGGTGAGTTGACGCCGCTCGCCTCCGCCGCGCCAAATGGTCGGGAAACCGTTTGATCGGAGAGGGATGTGGGGGAGTACGCACCGGATACGCTGCGCGTGGAGCCGTTGGCCACCGGCGTGGTCAATGGCGCCTCCGATGTCCTCTACAACAAGGGGATATCGAGCGCCGATCCGTTCCAGTGGCAGTACTTCTGGTATGAGGTGACCCCCAGCGTGCTGAAGGGGTACCCCAAGGCCATCTGGGTGCTACCCGACCTCGCGCGGATCGACATGGGCCTGGGCAACGTCTCGATCATCCCCGAGGCGCAGATCGGCAACGTCATCCTGTACAAGCAGGTGAAGAAGCCCGACGGCAGCCTGGAATACGTCATCAAGGAGGTTTCGGACGAGATACCGGACCCCGCCCTCAAGGACTATCCCGGCCTCAACCCGCTGTATGTGGGCGGCGGCGGCTCCATGGGGGAGATCGCCTATCTCGACCTTTCGAAGCCTGGGATCTTCGAGGCCGGATCCAGGTACTTCGTCAGCGTCAGCGTGCTGGGCAGCAATTTCCAGTGGCCGCTCAACGGCCGCTTCTTGGTGCTCAGCACCGAGAACTGGACCCCGGCGGACGATCCCCGGAAGCTGGCCTACGGGACCAACTACGTCCAGGACTACCCGCTGATCTACAACAACACCGACGTCGGGGATCAGCTGAAGATCGTCAACGCGGCGGGTGACAGCATCCTGTTCTATCATGGCGCGGCGGCCGTGCAGGAGATGATGGCGGCGATTGGCGTTGGGCAGCTCACCAAGAGCGAGGCGATCGAGAAGATCGTGAAAACGGCCGACGCCACGACCTCGGTAGCCAGCCTGGGCTACCAGTTCTTCACCGGGAAGGTCCCGTCCAAGGCCGGCTTCGACTATCTGGTGAACCCGCTGGGGCCCAATCCCAACAACATCAACTCGGCCTACTATCAGAGCTTCGGGCTGGAGAACCGCTACATCAATTTCGCGGTCAACCTGGGCAAGGTCGGCGAGGGCAAGGACGCTTTCGCCCAGGCCTATGGCGCGTTGGACCTCTTCGCGGCGACCAAGAAGGCCTATGCGACGATCTTCGGCGCCACCCCGACCGACGCCAAGGTGCACGCGCTGCTGGACCCGACCTTCGTGATCAACGGCGTCACCATGAGCCGAGCGCAGTACTTCGCCTACTACGGCGGCGACGGGGCGAACGGTCAGGGGACCAAGGCGGCCATGGTGGGCTGGCTGCTGGCCGAGGCGGAGAAGGCCGATGTCGGCATGTACGCCAAGTCCAACCACGACTTCCTGGTCGACCTGGCGGACGGGGCCAACTTCGCCATCGACCTGATCGCGGTCTACGGCAAGTCGGCCTACGTCCTGACCTAGACGGCCTTCACCGCGCCGACGATCGACTTCACCACCCTCTTGACCAGGGCGGGGTCGTCGCCCTCGGCCATGATGCGGATCAGCGGCTCGGTGCCCGAGGCGCGGACGACGATGCGGCCGGCGCCGTTCAGCTGGGCCTCGCCGTCGGCGATGGCCTCCTTGACGGTCTTGTCTTCCAGCGGCTTGCCGCCGGCGAAGCGGACGTTTTCCAGCAGCTGCGGCACGGGCTCGAACTGGCGGCCCAGGGCGCTCATCGGCTGGCCGCTCTCGATCATCACCGCCAGCACCTGCAGGGCGGCGATCAGGCCGTCGCCCGTGG
The DNA here is from genome assembly GCF_059415885.1 of Caulobacter sp. GW821-FHT09H08. Classification (NCBI taxonomy): domain Bacteria; kingdom Pseudomonadati; phylum Pseudomonadota; class Alphaproteobacteria; order Caulobacterales; family Caulobacteraceae; genus Caulobacter; species Caulobacter sp. GW821-FHT09H08. The sequence continues at coordinate 619,334 of NZ_JBWKOC010000004.1, read as the reverse complement.
TCGAGAAGTCCGACAGGATCAGGTGGCCCGACTGCTCGCCGCCGACGTTGAAGCCGCCCTCGCGCATGCGCTGCATGACGTAACGGTCGCCCACGGCGGTGCGCTCCAGGGTCAGGCCCAGGGCGTTCATCTGGCGCTCGAGGCCGAGGTTCGACATCACCGTGGCGACCACGCCGCCGCCCTTCAGCGCGCCCGCCTTGGCGAAGGCGCCGGCGATGATGGCCATGATCTGGTCGCCGTCGACGACCACGCCCTTCTCGTCGCAGATCACCAGGCGGTCGGCGTCGCCGTCCAGGGCGATGCCGATGTCGGCGCGGTACTCGCGGACCATCTTGGCCATGGCCTCGGGATGGGTCGAGCCGCACTCCTCGTTGATGTTGGTGCCCTCGGGGCTGACGCCCAGCGAGATCACCTCGGCGCCCAGCTCGTAGAGGGCGGTGGGGGCGACCTTGTAGGCCGCGCCGTTGGCGCAATCGATGACGATGCGCAGGCCCGACAGGTTCAGGTGGCGCGGGAAGGTCGCCTTGACGATCTCGACATAGCGGGCCTGGGCGTCGTCGATGCGCTTGACGCGCCCCAGCTCGCGCGGCGAGGCGAGGCCTTCCTGCAGGCCCTCGTCCATCAGGGCCTCGATCTTCAGTTCCTGCTCGTCGGAGAGCTTGTAGCCGTCCGGGCCGAACAGCTTGATACCGTTGTCGGCGAAATTGTTGTGGCTGGCCGAGATCATCACGCCCAGGTCGGCCCGCATCGAGCGGGTCATCATCGCCACGGCCGGCGTGGGAAGAGGACCGAACAGACGCACGTCCATGCCGACGCTGGTGAAGCCGGCGACCAGGGCCGGTTCGATCATGTAGCCCGAGAGGCGCGTGTCCTTGGCGATCACCACCAAGTGGCGGCGCTCGTCCTGCGAGCGGAACAGCTTGCCGGCGGCCAGGCCGACCCGCAGGGCGACCTCGGCCGTCATCGGATGCTTGTTGGCCTGGCCCCGGATGCCGTCGGTGCCGAAATAGGCGCGCTTGCTCATGTGTTCTTGTCGTCTCTTCAAGGCCAAGCTTCGGACACGAAACGATCCGAAATGCAGATTTATGCGATGCGGTCTTTAGCCAGTGCTAAAGGCGCCTCACGCAAAGTCCCGCGTCGGTAGGCATAATCCTGCCCGCGCGTTCTACAAGGGATCATGGCTCATGTGCGGCATTATCGGAATCGTCGGCAAGGAACCTGTCGCCGAGCGTCTGATCGAGAGCCTGAAGCGCCTGGAGTACCGGGGCTATGACTCCGCCGGGATCGCGGGCGTCGTGGGGAGCAAGGTCGAGCGCCGTCGCGCCAAGGGCAAGATCAAGGCCCTCGAGGCCGTGGTCGCCGAGGAGCCGCTGACCGCCACCACCGGCATCGGCCACACCCGCTGGGCCACCCACGGCGCGCCCAACGTCCAGAACGCCCACCCGCACACGGCGGGCCGCGTGACCCTGGTCCACAACGGCATTATCGAGAACTTCGCCGAGCTGAAGGCCGAGCTGGCCGCCGCCGGCCGTGTGTTCTCCAGCGACACCGACACCGAGGTCATCGCCCACCTGATCGACGCCGCGCTGGCCACGGGCCTGGCCCCGCTGGACGCCTTCAAGGCGACCTTGGACCGCCTGACCGGCGCCTACGCCCTGGCCGTGCTGATCGAGGGCGAGGACAATCTCGTGCTCGGCGCCCGTCGTGGCAGCCCGCTGGTCGTCGGCGAAGGCCAGGGCGAGATGTTCCTGGGCTCGGACGCCCTGGCCGTGGGCCCCTTCACCAACCGGGTGATCTATCTGGACGAGGGCGACTACGTGGCCCTGGACCACGACAGCCACCGGATCTTCGACGCCTCGGGCGCGGCCGTGACCCGGCCGGTGCGGGTGGTGCCGACCTCGGCGGTGATGCTGGAGAAGGGCAACTACCGGCACTTCATGGAGAAGGAGATCCATGACCAGCCGGAGGGCTGCCAGCGCACCATCGCGGCCTATGTCGACACCCTGGCCTCGAAGGCCTCGGTGCCGGGCGACGTCGATTTCGCCAAGCTGGACCGGATCCAGATCGTGGCCTGCGGCACCTCCTACATCGCCGGCGTGATCGGCAAGTACCTGATCGAGCAGCTGGCCGACCTGCCGGTGGATGTCGAGATCGCCTCGGAGTTCCGCTACCGCCAGCCGGCCCTGCGGCCGGGCTCGCTGGTCATCGCCATGTCGCAGTCGGGCGAGACCGCCGACACCCTGGCCGCCCTGCGCTACTGCAAGGCCAAGGGGATGAAGAGCGCGGTGGTGGTCAACGCCCAGGAATCGACCATGGCTCGCGAGGTCGACGTCGTCTGGCCGATCCACTGCGGCGCCGAGATCGGGGTGGCCTCGACCAAGGCCTTCACCGCCCAGGTCAGCGTGATGATCGCCCTGGCCGTCGCCGCCGCCAAGGCGCGCGGAACGATCGACGACGCCGAGGAGCAGCGCCTGGTGAAGGTGCTGCTGGAAGCCCCGCGCCTGATCGCCGAGGCCATCGGCCTGGAAGACGCCATCAAGGAGATCGCCGCCGACGTCGCCAAGGCGCGGGACGTGCTCTATCTCGGCCGTGGCCCGATGTCGGCCCTGGCCCTGGAAGGCGCGCTGAAGCTCAAGGAGATCAGCTACATCCACGCCGAGGGCTATGCCGCCGGCGAGCTGAAGCACGGGCCGATCGCCTTGGTCGACGACCAGACGCCGATCGTCATCCTGGCGCCGTACGACAGCTATTTCGAGAAGTCGGCCTCGAACATGAGCGAGGTCATGGCGCGGGGCGGCCAGGTGATTTTCATCACCGACACCGAAGGCGTGAAGCACGCGCCGGCCGGTGCGAAAGTGGTGGTGACGGCGCCGGCGTCGGATCCTCTGGTCGCGACCCTGGTGATGTCTGCCCCGATCCAGCTGCTGGCCTACCACGTGGCGGTGGTGAAGGGCGCGGACGTCGACCAGCCGCGCAATCTCGCGAAATCAGTGACAGTGGAATAGTTGCGTATGACCAAGAAGCTTCTTCACGTCGGCTGCGGCAGCCAGACCAAGCAGGGCATCTACGGGTTCGCCGGCGATGACGACTGGGCCGAGGTCCGCTTCGACATCGACGAGCGGGTCAAGCCCGACATCGTCGGCACCCTGACCGACATGACCGCCGTCGAGTCGGGCTCGGTCGACGCCGTCTATTCCAGCCACAATATCGAGCACCTCTATCCGCACGAGGTGGTGGGCGCGCTGGCCGAGTTCCGGCGGGTGCTGAAGGACGACGGCTTCGTCGTGCTGACCTGCCCGGACCTGCAGAGCGTGTGCGTGGCGGTGGCCGAGGATCGCCTGCTGGAGCCGCTCTATCAGTCGCCGGCTGGGCCGATCAGCGCCCTGGACGTGCTGTACGGCCACCGGGGCTTCATCGCCGCGGGCAACACCTTCATGGCCCACAAGTGCGGCTTCACCTATCGCGTGCTGGACGGCCTGTTCCACGAGGCCGGCTTCGGGGCCTGCGCGGGCATCCGCCGGCCCGAGACCTTCGACATGTGGATCGTGGCGTTCAAGACCGAGCGGCCGGAAGCCGAGGTGCGCGAGATCGCCGGGCGGTTCATCCCGCCGGCGCGCCGGTCGGTCAGGCCCGCAGTCGAGAGTGCCTGACCGAATAGCCGAAATAGATCGCGCAGGCCGCCGCCACCCAGACCGCGAACAGCAGCCAGGTGTCCAGCGGCAGGCCGACGATCAGATAGGCGCAGAAGGCCACGCTGAGCACCGGCACGACTGGATATAGCGGAACCTTGTAGCCGCGCGGCAGGTCCGGCTGGGTGCGGCGCAGGATGATCACGCCCAGCGAGACGATGGCGAAGGCGATCAGCGTGCCCATGCTGGTGAGGTTCACCAGCACGTCCAGCGGCACGAAGGCGGCCAGCACGGCGATGAACGCGGCCACGATGTAGGTATTCAGATCCGGGCTGCGGGTCTTCGGGTCCAGGCGCTGGAACACCTTGGGCAGCAGGCCGTCGCGGCTCATGGCGTAGAGGATCCGCGTCTGGCCGTACATGACGACCAGGGTGATCGAGAAGATCGACACGATCGCCCCGATGCACAGGATCAGCGAGGTCCAGCTCGCGCCGGTCAGGTTGCGCAGGATCACCGCCAGGCCGGCCTCCTGGCCCTTGAAGGCGGTCCAGGGCTGGGCCCCGACGGCGGCCAGGGCGACCAGGATATAGACGGCGGTGACGATCAGCAGCGACAGCACGATGCCCAGCGGCAGGGTGCGGCGCGGGTCCTTGACCTCCTCGCCGGCCGTCGAGACCGCGTCGATGCCGATATAGGAGAAGAAGATCGACGAGGCCGCCGCGCCGACCCCCGCCACGCCCATCGGCATGAACGGCGTCAGGTTGCCGGCGTGGAAGCCGCTGAAGGCCACGACGACGAAGAACAGCAGGACGAGCAGCTTCAGGACCACGAGCACGGCGTTGATCGTGGTCGACTCCTTCACCCCGCGCAGCAGCAGGATCATGCAGGCCCCGACCAGCACCACGGCCGGCAGGTTGAAGACGCCGCCCGCGCCAGGGGCTTTCGCGATCGCGTCGGGCATCTTCACGCCGATCAGGTCGACCAGCATCTCGTTCAGATATTGCCCCCAGCCCACGGCGATGGCCGAGGCCGAGACCGCGTACTCCAGCAGCAGGCAGGCCCCGACGATGAAGGCGACGAACTCGCCCAGGGTGGCGTAGGCGTAGGAATAGGACGAACCCGACACTGGTATGGTCGAGGCGAGCTCCGCGTAGCACAGGGCCGTCAGGGCGGCCGTGATCCCGGCCAGCACGAACGACAGGATCACCGCCGGCCCGGCGGCGGGCACGGCCGTGGTCAGGGCCACGAAGATGCCGGTGCCGATCGTCGCGCCGACGCCCAGCATGGTCAGCTGGAAGAGGCCGATGGTGCGCGGCAGGTGCTCGGGAGGGTGCTCGCCCTCGACTTGCGCAACGGGCTTGCGGCGCAGGAGGTCGGCGGCGCGGAACAGGGCCATGTCGGCTCTCGGCTAGGCGGCCGCCAACACGGCCTGTCGAGAGAGGCTAATAGCCATGCGCTACGCGCCTCACAACCAACGCTCACCAAACAACCGCTCATCCCCGCGAAAGCGGGGACCCAAGCTGACTTTCAGCTTGCGAAGGGTGTTCGCGACGAGCAACATTGTTCCCAATATGTTCTTAATTGGTGCATTCATGGACAGAATGTTCCGTGAACTCAGCTTGGGTCCCCGCTTTCGCGGGGATGAGCGGTGTGGGGTGCTGGGTTCCTTACCTAACCAGCCGCGCGCAGCAGGTAGTCCCGCGTCAGCGGCGCCGCATCACGCTTCTTGGCCAGCTGGATCTGGAAGACCATGTGGCCGCCGTGGCGGAAGCCCAGCTCAGCGCCCGCAAGGTAGAACTCCCACATCCGCCGGAACCGGCCGTCGAACATCGTCGGGATGTCCGGATCGGCCATGAAACGCTCGCGCCAGATGCGGCAGGTCTCGGCGTAGTGCAGGCGCAGGATCTCGATGTCGGTGATCCACAGGTCCGCCTTCTCGATGGCGGTCACCACCTCCGACAGGCCCGGGATATAGCCGCCCGGGAAGATGTATTTCTGGGTGAAGGCGTTGGTCGCGCCGGGCCCGTGCATCTTGCCGATGGCGTGGATCACCGCGACGCCGTCGTCGGTCAGCAGGCGATTGACCGTCTCGAAATAGGTCCGGAAGTTCGGTGCGCCGACGTGCTCGAGCATGCCGACCGAGACGATGCGGTCGAATTTCTCGTCGAGGTCGCGATAGTCGGTCAGGCGGAAGTCGGTCCGGTCGGCCAGGCCCGCCTTCGCCGCGCGCTCCTTGGCCAGGGCCAGCTGCTCGGTGGACAGGGTCACGCCTGTCATCTGGGCCCCGAAGTCCTGGGCCAGGGTCATGGAGAGACCGCCCCAGCCCGAGCCGATGTCCAGGGTCTTCATGCCTGGCTGGATCAACAGCTTGCGGCCGATCAGGGCCTTCTTGGCGGCCTGGGCCTCTTCCAGCGTCATGTCCGGACGCTCGAAATAGGCGCAGCTGTACTGCATGTCGCTGTCGAGGAACCGGCGGTAGAGGTCGTTCGACAGGTCGTAGTGGTGGGCGACGTTGCGGCGCGCGGCGACCCGGCCGTTGACCTGCTGGATCCGCCGCTTCAGCGCCTTGCGAAAGCGGGTCAGGGCCGAGCCTTGCTTGGGCTTGCGGCCGCCGCTCTCGCCGACGATGGCCAGGAGCTGGTCGATCGTCCCCCGTTCGAAGACGATGTCCTCTTCCATGTAGCCTTCGCCGAGGCCCAGGCTTGGATTGGCCAGGCGGCGCAGGCCCCGGCTGTTGACGCGGATGACCACGGGCGGCCCCGTGCCGTCTCCGGCCTTGACGACCCGCCCCCCGGGCAGACGCGCCGTGAGGTCTCCGGTCTTGATCATCTTGCTGAGCAGAGCTTCGATCATGACAATCAACTTAGGACGAACTTCGCCCGCGACAACCTGTCGCACACGGAGGAAATGAAATGTCGATCGTGATGACGCCGGTCGGGCGGGTGGAAGGCGGTCGCGACGTCCCCGAGGACGACGACTGGGGCGGCAGCCGGGCGCGGATCGTGCTGGACCCGGAAGGCTTCGACGACGAGGCGCTGATGGGGCTGGAGACCTTCAGCCACGCCGAGGTGATCTATGTCTTCGACAAGGTCACCGACGCCCAGATCGTCACCGGCGCCCGACATCCGCGCGGCAACAAGGACTGGCCCAAGATCGGCATCTTCGCCCAGCGCGGCAAGAACCGGCCCAACCGCATCGGGGTGACGGTTTGCGAGATTGTCTCGGTCGCCGGAAGGGTGCTGGAGGTGCGTGGGCTGGACGCCATCGACGGCACGCCGGTGCTGGACATCAAGCCGGTGATGAGCGGCTTTTCCCCACGCGGCGACGTCCGCGAGCCCGACTGGGCGAAAGAGATCATGGAGAAGTACTGGTGAGCGCCGACCTCGTCGCCCCCAAGCTGGAAGTAGGCCGCGCCAGCGCCGACGAGGCGCCGATCATCGCGAACCTGATGCAGCTCTACATCCACGACTTCTCGGAGCTGTGGTTCGACCGCGAGGTCGAGGGCGAACTGCGGCCGGACGGACGCTACGGCGACTATCCGGGGCTGGAGACCTACTGGACCGACCCGACGCGCGAGCCCTGGCTATTTCGCGTGAACGGCCTGCCGGTGGGCTTCGCCCTGGTCAACGACATCGCCCACTCGCGCGCACCGATCGACCAGGCGGTCGCCGAGTTCTTCGTCGTCCGCAAGCACCGCCGACGCGGGGTTGGCCTGGCGGCGGCGCATGCCCTGTTCGGCTCGGCCTGGGGTGTCTGGGAGGCGGCGGTGGTGCGGCGGAACGCGGGAGCGCTGGCCTTCTGGCGTCAGGCGGCGGCTAGCTATCCGGGCGTGCGGGACGTGGTCGAGGAGGACCACGACGACGACCTCTGGAACGGTGCGGTGCTGCGGTTTCGGGTGGGGTGAAGCGCCCTCGCCCTTCGATAGGCTCAGGGTGAGGACTATTGCTGGCTCACCACAGAAACCTCACCCTGAGCTTGTCCCCCGGGTCCGACCAAAGGTCCGCCCGAGGATGAACTCCGAGCGAGTTTTCGCCCCTACAGCTTCCGCAGCTCCGGACACGCCCCCGGCTCCGCCGTCCAGCTGATGCTGGCGATCTTCCAGGCGCCGTCGGCCTTTGCCAGCGTGAAGATGTCGATGCCGCAGTGCAGGGTCTTGCCGTCCTTGGAGACCTCGTAGGGCGCTGTGACCGTGGCCAGGGGGCCGCGGCGGAGGATCACCGGTGACCACATCCATTCCTTGACGCCCGGGTCCATGTGCTTGCCGAAGCTGTCCTCGAAGGCGACGCGGCTGACCTTGGTCGTGCCGTCGGGCTGGACGCGCACGCCCATGAACTGGGCGTTCGGCAGGACGGTGGCGCGCATGGCCTCGGGGCTGGCCTGCTCCATGCCGTCGAAGAAGGCCTGGGCGACGGCGAGCACCGCCTTGTCCTCCGGATCGGCCGGCGGCGGCGTCGTGGCGACGACGGCGGCGAGCAGCAGGGCGGGCAGGGGCATCGCGGGCTCCGGGCTCAGACGTCGTCGGACAGGCGCTGCAGGAAGGCCTGGGCGGCCTCCTTGTGGCGGGGTTTCAGGGTCTTGCCGAGGATGGCCATCAGGGCCGCGATCACCGCCGCGTCGTCGGTGAAGCCGATCACCGGCAGGATGTCGGGCAAGGCGTCGGTCGGCAGGACGAAATAGGCGAGGCCCGCCAGCATCATGCCCTTGGCCGCCATCGGGGTTTCTGGATCGCGCGCGGCCCACCAGACCGACAGGGCGTCGGCGGCGAAGGGCACCTTGGCGGCGACTCTGCGGATCTTCGGCAGGAAGCCTTTTTTGACCCGCTCCTCGTTGACGCGCACCGTGGCGGGGACCAGCGCCTTGGCTGGATCCAGCACCTCGTTGACGTTTACGTCGGGGGACGGTTTGGCGTCGCCGCTCATCGGTTTAAACCCTTGCTCAAAGCCGATCCTAAACGCTGCAAACGCGAACCCAAGGGGAAACGTCCATGAAACTCGACAACACCGTCGCCGCCGTCGTCACCGGGGGCGCCTCGGGCCTCGGGGAAGCCACCGCCCGCGCCCTGGCCGCCCAAGGCGTCAAGGTCGCCATCTTCGACATGAACGAGGCCCGGGGCGAGGAAGTCGCCAAGGAAATCGGCGGCGTGTTCTGCAAGGTCAATGTGACCAGCGACGCCGACGTCGACGCCGGCTTCGAGAAGGCCCGCGCCGCCCATGGCCAGGAGCGGGTGCTGGTCAACTGCGCCGGCACTGGCAACGCGGCCAAGACCGCCAGCCGCGACAAGACCACCGGCGAGACCAAGCACTTCCCGCTCGACGCCTTCGACCGCATCATCCAGATCAACCTGGTCGGCACGTTCCGCTGCATCGCCAAGTCGGCAAAGGGCATGCTGGACCTGGCGCCGCTGGAAGACGGCGAGCGCGGCGCGATCGTCAACACCGCTTCGGTCGCCGCCGAGGACGGCCAGATGGGCCAGGCGGCCTATTCGGCTTCGAAGGGCGGCGTCGTGGGCATGACCCTGCCGATCGCTCGCGACCTGATGGGCGAGGGCATCCGCGTCAACACCATCCTGCCGGGCATCTTCAACACTCCGCTGATGAACGGCGCGCCGGAAGCGGTGAAGGCGGGTCTGGCCGCGTCGGTGCCGTTCCCCAAGCGCCTGGGCAATCCGGAAGAGTACGCCCAGCTGGCGGTGACCATGATCACCTGTGGCTACTTCAATGGCGAGGACGTGCGTCTAGACGGCGGCATCCGGATGGCGCCGCGGTAGGCGACGACTTCTCCTCCCCCTTCATGGGGGAGGGGGACCGCCGAACGGCGGTGGAGGGGGCTCAGCCGGCAATGGGTCCGTGCGCCGCGCCCCCTCCGTCGGCTTTGCCGACACCTCCCCCAGGCGGGGGAGGAGATTCATCTTACTTCCCAGCCACCGGCCGCTGGATCGAGCTGGCCAGGTTGGCCATGATCTCGCGGGCGTCGTAGGCGCGGGGGTCACCTTCCGGCTTCTTGCCCTTGTGGAGCAGGATTTCGGCGCCGGCCTCGAACTTCTCGACGGTGCGGATCTGGGCGCGGTCGGCGAAGAAGGGGTCGCCCCAGAAGGGGTCCCAGGTGCGCCAGCCATAGGCCGGGCCGTAATAGCGCCACGCCGGACGCCAGTAGCCGTACGGACCCCAGCCGAAGCCCGGGCGGGCGAACGGATCGGGCTCGACATAGCTGCGCGACGTGCGGTCGGTGCGGTGGTCGGCGGTCTCGAACCAGTCGTAGCCGTTCTGCACGGTCACCTCGGCCGAGCGGTACAGCAGGTAGCGCTCCACCGTTTCGCGCGAGGTCAGGCTGTTGCCGGCGAAGTTGATCCGATAGCGGTCGCCTTCCAGCTTCTGTTCGGAGAAGCCGCCGGTGACCGCGCCCGAGGTGACCTTGGGCTGGTAGGGGGTGGGCGTGGCGCAGGCGGCGAGGCCGGCGGCCACGACGAGCGCGGCGGCGAGGGCGGCCTTCTTGATGGACATGACTTGCTCCTTCAAGCGGAGTCGTGGGTACTTGAGACAACTCTGGCTGGGCTTTGTGGTTTCGCCAAGGCGTCGTTTGATACGGCGCTGAAATGGCCTTTCTTTTTTGACGCGCAACGGACGCCGAAACCGGCTTCCACTTTCGCTGTCGCGCTGTGTCAGCCTCTCGACACGATCAGTACGGCCGCCGTGATCAGCAGGACGCCCACCAAGATCGCGAATCCTCGCCGGAAGCCCGGCTCGTTCATGCGCGTCGACAGCGCCGCGCCGCCCAGGCCGTAGGACGACATGCTGATCAGGTCCATGCCGATGGTGGCGCAGGCGAACATGATCAGCTGCGGGACCAGCGGCCGCTTCACGTCGAGGAACGGCGGCAGCACGGCCGAGAAGAACAGCAGGATCTTCGGATTGGCGATCTGGACCATGAAGCCGTCGAAGAAGGCCGAGCGGCTTTTGCGGACCGTGGCCGAGGCGTGGCTCTCGACGTTCCTGATCCCGGCCCACAGCGACTTCAGGCCCAGCCAGACCAGATAGGCCGCGCCGGCCAGGGCCAGCAGGTGAAAGGCCTTGGGGAAGGCGAAGACCAGGGCGCCCAGGCCCAGGGCCGAGCCGCTGAACCAGACCAGCGTGGCGGTGTTCATGCCCACGACGCTGACCAGGGCCGCGCCCTTGCCGCGCTCCATGCCGGTGGCGATGGCGAACAGGTTGGCCGGCCCCGGCGTGATGGCCATGACGAACATGGCGACCAGGAAGGCGCCGTAGCGGGCGGGATCGACGGGCAGGTGGTCCATGGCGCGGATATAGGCCTCCGCGCCATGGGCTCAAAGTCCAGCTTAGGCGCCGACGACCATGTAGACGTAGATCGCCCGGCCCAGGGCGCCGAACAGCAGGATGGCCGTGGCCAGGGCCTGGATGATGAAGCCGACCTCGCGCTTCTTCGGATCGGCGGCATAGCCCAGGGCGTAGATGATCCGGCCGAAGATCCACACCACACCCAGAGCGGCGGCGGCCATGTCGAACCAGTAGATGGCGAACAGCCACAGCGACGGCAGATAGATGACCAGCCACTCGACGGTGTTGGCCTGGACGCGCAGGTGGCGCTCCAGCTCGGGGTGGCCGGTCATGGCCGGGGCGTCGATGCCGGTCTTCCGGCGCGACCCGCCGATCCGCGTGATCATCCAGACATAGACCAGCAGCGAGACGAGCGTGACGATGGCCACGAGCGCGTGGGACTGATGCATTTTGGTTGGTTCCTCCCGACGACCTCTCCGGGCCGCCCGAAGCGGAGCTAAACAGGTTCGCGCGGCCTTGGCATCCCGCCAATTTGCATCCGCGGCTGTTGCGCGTTAAACAATCGTTAGTCCGCGTTAACGCCCTGCGCGAGCTTAGCTTTTGGAACCGGCCGCGCGCGTCATTCGCTCCTAGTGCTGAACGATCCCATTCGCGAAAGGCTCGATAAGCCATGCATGTGGAATCCACGGCGATCGCCGAGATCGACTACAAGCCCGAACACGGCAAGCTGTTCGTCACGTTCCGCGACGGCGACGAGTACGTCTATGTCGGCGTCCCCGAGCGGATCAGCGCGGCCTTCCACCGCTCGCGGTCCAAGGGTCGCTTCTTCCAGCGAATGATCCGGGATCGGTATCCGTACAATCGGGTGTAGGATTGCGTCCTGAGGTTGATGTGCGATAGCGTCCCGCGAACCGGGGAGTCGCCGCCATGCGCCTGAAAGTCCTTATGCTGAGCGTATTTACGGGCGCCGTGGGGCTTTGCGGCGCCGGTGCGCTGCTGGGTGCGACAGCCTTTGAACTGGATCGCGCGCCGCCGCCCAAGGACTTCGTCCAGGACGGCGTGTCGTATCACTGGCGCGTGGCCCACGGCGTGACGGGCAGCTTGTCGGTAGATGGCCTCAAGGCGGCGGATGGCTATGACCTGAGCTTGGTGTTGAGCTGCTCGGGCCTCCGCTCCGGCGGGGTGCAGGCGCGCTTCTACGAGCCCAAGCCTAATGCGGCTCAACTGCGCGTGCGCACGGCCGATACGGTGTTTCGCGTCTATCGTGGGATCGAGGCGTTTGGCGAGCATCGCTTCGTCGAGGGACATGGCGACCTGCCGGGCGGCTATCTGGCGTCGCTGGCGACCACGCCGACCGTGACGGTGGAGTATGCCGGCCAGGCGCGGGCATTCCCCGGTCCCGGCAAGGCGCTGGCGGAGCACTTCGGGCGGTACTGCTCCGAGCTGTCCCAGCGCGCTGCGCGCGACGAATAGGTCTCGGCGAATCCTCGGGGCGGAGTCCATTCAAGGCAGGGGTAAGCCTAGCGCGGCAGGCCCGGGCCGAGGACAGCCGCGATGGCGACCCACAGAACAGCTGCAAGGATCGTCCAGACCGGCGAGGTCGGCGGCGTCCAGTCGCCCAATCCTCGCGCTCGGCGGACGGCGAACCACAGGCCCAGGGACGCCAGACCGATCTCGATCGCCGCTGCCTGGACGACATGGCCGCGCGCCGGGGCGTACAGAGCGCCGGCCAGCACGATGGCCAGGGTCGCGGCGAGGTAGGCGGTCCTGAGTGGCCGCGAGGCCACCGGCGGGGTCAGGACGGCGATGCGGTTCATGGTCAGGGCGTATAGGCCGGCGCCAGCGATGATCGCGATAGGCCGCCAGGGCAGACCGGGCGCGAAGACCTCGGCGGGATAGACCCAGTCGCCGACGTTCAGCACGCCGGAATAGATCAGGTAACCGGCGATCCAGAAGGCGTTGAAGGCGAACAGCGCCAGGCCGAGCAGGCGCGCACCGGAGGGCGACGCAGGCCGCGCCAGGATCAGGCCCGCGAGCAGAAGCACCAGGTTGCCGACCGAGCCGGCCAGGTCGATCCCCGGCCGGGCGAGACTGCAATGGAAGTCGACGATGTTCAGCAGGGCGACATGGCCGCCCGCCGCCAGGCAGGCGCCGCCATGGCCGATCGCCTCGTGTCCGGCGATCGACAGGCAGACCGCGATAGTCCCTATCGCGGCCGCCGGTATCGAGACGGCGAAGCGGGTCGCCGTCATGGTCGCTAGCCGCGCTTGTCGCGCTTGGCCAGCACCCGCAGGCGCAGGGCGTTCAGCTTGATGAAGCCGCCGGCGTCGCGGTGGTCGTAGGCGACCTTGCCTTCCTCGAAGGTGACCAGGTCCTGGTCATACAGCGAGTAGGGGCTGCTGCGGCCGATGACCGTGACATTGCCCTTGTAGAGCTTCACGCGGACCTGGCCGGTGACCTTCTGCTGGCTGTAGTCGATGGCCGCCTGCAGCATCTCGCGCTCCGGCGTGAACCAGAAGCCATTGTACACCAGCGTGGCGTACTTCGGCATCAGCTCGTCCTTCAGGTGCATCGCGCCGCGATCCAGCGTGATGCTCTCGATGCCACGGTGAGCGGCCAGCAGGATGGTGCCGCCCGGGGTCTCGTAGACGCCGCGCGACTTCATGCCGACGAAGCGGTTCTCGACCAGGTCCAGGCGACCGATGCCGTTGTCGCGGCCCAGCTCGTTCAGCTTGGTCAGCAGGGTGGCCGGGCTCATCGCCACGCCGTCGATGGCGACGGGGTCGCCCTTCTCGAAGTCGATGGTGATGATGGTCGGGGCGTCCGGCGCGTCTTCCGGCGCGATGGTGCGCATGTGGACGAACTCGGGGGCCTCGACCGCCGGGTCTTCCAGGACCTTACCTTCCGAGCTGCTGTGCAGCAGGTTGGCGTCGACGCTGAACGGGGCTTCGCCGCGCTTGTCCTTGGTGATCTGGATCTGGTGCTTCTCGGCGAAGTCCAGCAGGGCCTCGCGGGACTTGAAGTCCCACTCGCGCCAGGGGGCGATCACGGTGATGTCGGGCTCGAGGCCATAGTAGCCCAGCTCGAAGCGGACCTGGTCGTTGCCCTTGCCGGTCGCGCCGTGGCTGACGGCGTCGGCGCCCATCTTGCGGGCGATCTCGATCTGCTTCTTGGCGATCAGCGGACGCGCGATCGAGGTGCCGAGCAGGTACTGGCCTTCGTACACCGTGTTGGCGCGGAACATCGGGAACACGAAGTCGCGCACGAACTCTTCGCGAACGTCTTCGATGAAGATGTTCTCGGGCTTCACGCCGGCGGCCAGCGCCTTGGCGCGCGCCGGTTCGATCTCTTCGCCCTGGCCCAGGTCGGCCGTGAAGGTGATGACTTCAGCGCCGTATTCGGTCTGCAGCCACTTCAGGATGATCGAGGTGTCGAGGCCGCCCGAATAGGCGAGCACGACCTTCTTCACGGACTTGTCGGCCATGAGGGATCCTTTCGGAAGAAACACAAAGTCGCGCGCCTTCAACGGCGAAAGAACGCGCGGGTCAAGCGTTAATAGGCGCGCTTACAGCTGACCTTCGTCCTGCAACGTCTTCATGACGAACCGCAGGTGGAAGAGCTGGCTCAGGGCCAGGCTGGCGCCGAGCGTGGCGCGGACCAGGAAGACGATGATCGCGTCCACGCCGGTGACCCGGAACGTCAACTGCGTGCCGGTGAACGCCAGCAGCATGACGGTCGAGGCGACGGGGATGAACAGCAGGCCCAGCGGCTTGCCCGCGCGCCAGGTCGGCTTGCCGTCGCGACCCCATTGCATCGGGATTTTCACGTCCTTGCCGATCCGCTTCCACGCGCCCTGGGCGGTGGCGGCGATGATGGCGAGGACGGCGATCGAGAGGCCGTCGCCCAGCACGCGCAGGGTTGTTTCCATGGCTTAGACCGTCACCTGCGCGCCCAGCTCGACCACGCGGCCGGGCGGGATCTTGAAGAAGTCCGTCGGATTGGCGGCGTTCTTCATCAGGTAGATGAACAGGCGGTCCTGCCACAGCGGCATGCCGCTGTTGGCCGACGGCACGATCGAGCGGCGGCCGAGGAAGAAGCTTGTGGCCATGATGTCGAACTTCAGCCCCTGCTTGCGGCAGACCGCCAGGGCCTTGGGGATGTTCGGGCTTTCCATGAAGCCGTAGTTGACGATGACCTTCTTGAAGTCGTCGTTGACCTTCTCGATCTTGACCCGGTCGTCCTCGGCGACGCGCGGCGTCTCGGTCGTGCGGACCGTCAGGATGACGTTGCGCTCGTGCAGAACCTTGTTGTGCTTGAGGTTGTGCATCAGGGCCACCGGCGTCATGTCCGGGTCCGAGGTCAGGAAGATCGCCGTGCCGGGCGCGCGGTGCGGAGCGCGGGCGCGCAGGATCTCCATCAGGTCGACCAGGGGCACGCTGTCGCGGCGGGTCTTGGCCGTCAGGATGTTGGCGCCGCGGGTCCAGGTCCACATGATCAGCACCAGCACGCCGCCGAACACCAGCGGCAGCCAGGCGCCGTCGGGGATCTTCAGCATGTTCGAGGCGATGAACACCACGTCCAGCGCCACCAGCGGGATCAGCAGCAGGCCCGTCTGCCACAGCGGCCACTTCCACACGCGGCGGATGACGACATAGGCCAGCAGGGTGTCGACGAACATCGCGCCGGTGACGGCGATGCCGTAGGCGCTGGCCAGCTTGTGCGAGCTCTGGAACGCGAACAGCAGCACCAGCACGCCGATCAGCAGGAACTGGTTCACGGCGGGCACGAAGATCTGGCCGGCCTGGGTCTCGGACGTGCGCTTGATCTCGATGCGCGGCAGCAGGCCCAACTGCACGGCCTGCTGGGTCATGGAGAAGGCGCCGGTGATCACGGCCTGGCTGGCGATGACGGTGGCGACGGTGGCCATCAGCAGCACGGGCCAATACGCGAAGCTCGGGACCATCTCCCAGAACGGGTTGCGGCCGGCGGCTGGGTTGGCCAGCACCATGGCGCCCTGGCCCAGATAGTTGAGCGCCAGGCAGGGGAAGACGAGGCACAGCCACGAGGCCTGGATCGGGCGCTTACCGAAGTGGCCCATGTCGGCATAGAGCGCCTCGGCCCCGGTCACGACCAGGAACACGCTGCCCAGGATGACGAAGCCGACGAAGCCGTTCTCCAGCAGGAAGCGGATGCCGTACCAGGGCATGAAGGCGCGGAAGATCGACAGGTCGTCGGTCAGGTGGAAGGCGCCCAGCGCCCCCAGGATCAGGAACCACACCGCCGTGAAGGGTCCGAACAGCGAGGCCATCTTGTGGGTGCCGCGAGACTGGACCGCGAACAGGGCGATCAGGATGCCGGCCGAGATCGGCACGATATAGGGCGACAGGGTGTGGCCCAGGCCGGGGGCGTCCTTCAGGCCTTCCACCGCCGACAGAACCGAGATGGCCGGCGTGATGATGCCGTCGCCGTAGAACAGGGCCGCCCCGACCACGCCGAGGAAGAACACGGCCACCGAGCGCTTGCGGCCGATGCCGCCCAGCGCCTTTTGGGCCAGGGCCATCAGGGCCAGGGTCCCGCCCTCGCCCTTGTTGTCGGCCCGCATGAAGAAGATCACGTACTTGATCGTCACGAACAGGGTCATGGTCCACAGGACCAGCGACACCACGCCCAGCACCGCATGCTCGGTCGAGGCCGACGAGCGGGCGTGACTCAGCGCTTCGCGCAGGGCGTAGAGCGGGCTGGTGCCGATGTCGCCGAACACGACGCCGATCGATCCCAGCGCCAGGGCGAAGAAGCCGTGTCCCTTGGAGTCATGGCCATTGCCATGCCCGTTCGAGGGGGCTCCGTCCTGCTGCGGAATGTCGGTAGAAGCGGGCGCGCAATCGGTGCTGGAAGCGCCGGAGGCCTCGGAAGCCATTCAATCCCTCCGGGGGCCCCTCGCAAAACGCTGTCGGGCGACCCATATCGATCAAGCGCGGCGCGATACACCCAATCCGCGACGTGTTCAATCATCCCCCGACGTCCGCGTGCGTATGGACAAGGGGACAACGCTCGTTTCGAGCATGAAACAGTTTTCAGTTGAACGCACGGACGTTGTCCTTACGTTCCCCGGTTGAGATGTCGGACAGTCAGAAATTTCCCGTTGCGGCGCATGCCCTGGCCTATCTGGCGCACAAGGAGGCCTTTTCGGCCGACCGTGCGGTGGCTAGCGCCGAACTGGCGGCCTCTGTGCCGACCAACCCGGTCGTGGTCCGCCGCGTCACCGCCATGCTGGGCAAGGCGGGGCTGATCGGCGCGCGCGCCGGCGCCAATGGCGGGGCCTGGCTGCTGAAGCCGGCCGACACCATCACGCTCGACGCGGTGCTGAAGGCCGTCAACGGCTGCGCCCACCTGGGCGTCGCGCCCAAGGGCGTGAAGGGCTGCCCGGTCGGCGAGAAGATCCCCGACGCGGTCCGCTCGGCCATCCACGCCGCCGACCGCGCCGCGCACGAGCGGCTGGCGCAGATCACCGTGGCCGACCTGCTGCACGGGGCGCACGAGGCCGTCCCGGCCTGCTAGCTGGCGACTACTCCGCCGGGGCCAGCATGGTCCGGCGCTCGATCCGCACATCCACGGCGGCCACCACCCAGATCGCGAAACCGCCCAGCGCCAGGGCCACGCCCACCCAGCCCGTCGACGCCCAGCCGTAGCCGGCCGCGATGGCCAGGCCGCCGAGCCACGGGCCCAGGGCGTTGGCGAAGTTGAACGCCGAGTGGTTCAGCGCCGCCGCCAGGGTCTGGGCCTCGCCCGCCACGTCCATCAGCCGGGTCTGAAGGGCTGAGCCAAGCCCGCCGCCGCAGCCGATCAGGAACACGACCGGCAGCAGGGTCCACAGGCTGCCCACCGCCAGCGGATAGAGCGCCAGGGCGCCGGCGCTCCACAGCAGGATGGCGCCGATGGCCGGGATCAGGGCGCGGTCGGCGGCCCAGGCGCAGGCGAGCGTCCCCACCGTCATGCCGGCGCCGAACACCGCCAGCACCACCGGCAGGGTGGCGGGCGAGGCGTGGGTGACCTCGATCAGGGTGTTGGCCAGATAGGTGTAGACGCAGAACAGACCGCCGAAGCCGATCGCGCCGATGGCCAGGGTCAACCACACCCGGCCCTTGGCCAGGGCCGACAGCTCGCGCAGCGGGCTGGCCTTGGCGTCGGCCGGCGCCTGAGGGGCGTAGAGCCAGACCGAGAGTGCGGTCAGGGCCGCCAGGACGGCGACGATCACGAAGCCCCAGCGCCAGCCGATCCATTGTCCGACCACGTTGGCCAGCGGCACGCCGACGATGGTCGCCACCGTCAGGCCGATCATCACCATGGCCACGGACTGGGCCCGCTTGTGCGGCGGCGAGACGGAGGCGGCGACCAGGGCGGCGACGCCGAAATAGGCCCCGTGCGGCAAACCGCTGAAGAAGCGGAAGGCCAGCATCCACTGGAAGCTCGGCGAGAAGGCCGATAGCAGGTTGCCGACCGCGAACACCGCCATCAGCAGAGTCAGGATCACCCGGCGCGGCAGGCGCGCGGCCGCCACGGCGATCACCGGCGCGCCCACGACCACGCCCAGCGCATACGCGCTGATCGCATGGCCGGCCGTCGGGGCGTCCACGCCCAGGTCCTTGGCGAAATAGGGCAGCAGGCTCATCGAGGCGAATTCGGTCGTGCCGATCGCGAAGCCGCCCAGGGCCAGGGCAGCCAGGACGAGAGCAGGATGGACCGCACGGGTCTCTGTAGTCATGTCAGCGCCTCACACACACGCGGCGCAACACGGACGCGGCGCGCCGACAGGCCGGTGCGCCGTTCGTCATGCTGCATTGCAAAAGTTCCTTGTAGATAAGGAAATGACAACGTTGTCGCAAGTTCGTTCGGCATTTCGCCGTTCGTCGAGGTGCGGCCTTAAGCGGCGCTGAAAGCCGCCCGCAGAAAAATTGCACCAACCGTTGTTGCTGATCCTCTGGCGGCCGGCGCGCGGCGCATTACGTAATCGCTACCGTTCCAGTTTCTAAACGAGGGAATTTCAAAATGACCACCGTCGCCATCGCCTACCACTCCGGCTACGGCCACACCGAAGTCCTGGCCCAGAAGGTCGCCGAAGGCGTCCGTGACGCCGGCCAGACGCCCGTGCTGCTGAAGATCGAGAGCGCCGCCCAGGATTTCGCCCCGCTGATCGACCAGATCACCCAGGCCGACGCCGTGATCTTCGGCGCGCCGACCTACATGGGCGACGTCTCGGGCGTGTTCAAAGTGTTCGCCGACGCCACCTCGTCGGCGTTCTTCACCAGCGCCTGGAAGGACAAGCTGGCCGCCGGCTTCACCAACTCGCACAGCTTCGCCGGCGACAAGGCCCACGCCCTGGGCAGCCTGACGATCCTGGCCGCCCAGCACGGCATGAACTGGATCAACCTCGGCATCGCCCCGCCGAACGTGACCGCCGCCGAGCGTGGTCCCGACACCCTGAACCGCGTCGGCTCGTTCATCGGCGTCGCGGCCCAGTCGGACAACGCCTCGACCGAGATCAGCCCGCCGGCCGGCGACCGCGAAACCGCCCGCCTGCTGGGTGAGCGCGTCGCCAAGGCCGCCGTCCGCTGGTCGGTCGGCGCCAGCGCCGCCGCCCAGCTCGACAAGGCCGCCTAACGGGGCCGCCTGACGCCTGAAGTCCCCTAGGTCGCGGAGGTCTCCCTCCCAGCCGCGACCGCGGAAGGGGCGCGCCACGCCATTCCGGCGCGCCCCTTCCACCCCCTTCTTCGAGGGCTGCTTGAACCAAATCACGGGCCGTGCTCGTCTCCGGCGAAGTTTCGTCTTTCTCCGGATCACCCCAGCATGGCCCGCCGTCTCGCCCTGATCACCGGCGCCTCCGCCGGCATCGGGGCCGCCTCCGCCCGCATCTACGCCAGCCACGGCTATGACGTGGCCCTGACCGCGCGCCGGGCCGACCGTCTTGAGGGCCTGGCCGCCGAGATCAAGCTGCGCTCGGGCGTCGAGGCCTACGCCATCCCCGCCGACCTGGCCGAGCCGACCGGCGTCGACACCGTCCTGGCCGCGATCACCGAGCAGGGCCGCGTCGTCGACGCCCTGGTCAACAACGCCGGCTATGGCCTGCCCGGGACCTACGATTCCACGTCGTGGGCCGACCAGGCGAAGTTCCTGCAGCTGATGCTGACCTCGGTCTGCGCCATGACCCACAAGGTCCTGCCGGGCATGGTCGAGCGCAAGTTCGGCCGGATCGTCAATGTCGCCTCGCTGGCGGGCCTGGTCCCCGGCTCGGCCGGCCATACGCTGTACGCGGCGACCAAGGGCTTCCTGGTCAAGTTCTCCCAGAGCCTGCACCTGGAGAACCTGCAGACCGGCGTCCATGTCAGCGCCCTGTGCCCGGGCTTCACCTATTCGGAATTCCACGACGCCAACGGCACCCGGGCCCAGGTCAGCCAGGGCGTGCCCGAATGGATGTGGCTGGGCGCAGACGAGGTCGCCGCCGCCGGCTACGAGGCCGCCGAGGCCAACCGCTCGATCTGCGTCCCCGGCGCGCCGAACAAGGCCATCGCCGCGATTACCAAGATCGTGCCGGACGACTGGGCGTTGGCCTTGATGGCCAGCCAGGGGAGCCGGTTCCGGAAGGTTTAGGGGTGCGAAAACCCCGCCCTTCGACGAGCTCAGGGTGAGGTTTTCGGTTGAGGTCGGGGCCTACCAGTAGGCCTCAACCTGAGCCCGTCCCACGGGTCCGGCGTAGCCGGCCCGCGGGTAAACTCCGGGCGAGGCCGCTTGTCGCGGGCCGGTCCTTTTGGAAAACCGCCCCGGACCTGCTATATGTCCGCCTCGACCCCCGAGCATCCGGACACCCCCTTGAGCGTCACCCTCGACCTGTCGCGCGTCTCCACTGGCGCAGCGCCCGCAACTCCCGTCGCCAAACCCATGGTCAACCTCTCGGGCCTCACGCGCCCGCAGCTGGTCGCGGCCCTGGTCGAGAGCGGCGTGGTCGAGCACGGCAAGGCCAAGATGCGCGCTACCCAGATCTTCCGCTGGATGCACCATCGCGGCGTCACCGACTTCGCTCTGATGAGCGACGTCGCCAAGGAAACCCGCGCGCGCCTTGCCGAGACCTTCACGCTCAATCGTCCCGAGATCGTCGAGCGCCAGGTGTCGAAGGACGGCACCCGCAAGTGGCTGATCCGCATGGCCCCGGGCATCGAGGTCGAGAGCGTCTACATACCCGGCGTCGGCCGCGCCGGCGCCTTGTGCGTGTCCAGCCAGGTCGGCTGCACGCTGAACTGCAGCTTCTGCCACACCGGCACCCAGCCGCTGGTCCGCAACCTGACCACGGCCGAGATCGTCGCCCAGGTGCAGGTGGCCAAGGATGACCTGGCCGAATGGCCGTCGGACAAGGAAGACCGCGTTCTCTCGAACATCGTGTTCATGGGCATGGGCGAGCCGCTGTACAATCTGGGCCAGGTGGCCGACGCCATCGAGATCATCAGCGACAACGAGGGCATCGGCATCTCGCGTCGCCGGATCACGGTCTCGACCTCGGGCGTGGTGCCGATGCTGGAAAAGCTGGGCAATACGACCCAGGCCATGCTGGCGATCAGCCTGCACGCCACCAATGACACCCTGCGCGACGAGTTGGTGCCGCTGAACAAGAAGTACCCGATCGCCGAGCTGATGGCCGGCATCCGCGCCTATCCGGGCCTCAGCAACGCCCGCCGCGTGACGTTCGAATACGTGATGCTGAAGGGCGTCAACGACAGCCCCGACGAGGCCCGCGCCCTGGTCAAGCTGATCAAGGGCATCCCGGCCAAGGTCAATCTGATCCCGTTCAATCCGTGGCCGGGCAGCGACTATCTGTGCTCGGACTGGTCGACGATCGAGGCCTTCGCCGCGATCCTC
This sequence comes from Caulobacter sp. GW821-FHT09H08, assembly GCF_059415885.1. Taxonomy (NCBI): domain Bacteria; kingdom Pseudomonadati; phylum Pseudomonadota; class Alphaproteobacteria; order Caulobacterales; family Caulobacteraceae; genus Caulobacter; species Caulobacter sp. GW821-FHT09H08. The sequence goes on along the minus strand of NZ_JBWKOC010000004.1, from coordinate 597,508 downwards.
AACAAGGCCGGCTACTCCTCGCCGATCCGCACCCCGCGTGGGCGCGATATCCTGGCGGCGTGCGGCCAGCTGAAGAGCGAGAGCGAGAAGGTCCGGGCGAGCGCGCTGCGCAAGCTGTCGATGGCGGCGATGGCTGGGATGCTCGGTGATGACGAGGACGAGGCGGCTTAGGGCCGCCTCGACTTCAAGGCTCCCAATTTCTTGTCATCCCGGAAAGCCCGCAGGGCTTGTCCGGGACCCAGGGGCGGCGCGCACTGAGTTTCGTCACCCCCTGGGTCCCGGCTCAACGCTTCGCTTCGGCCGGGATGACACGAGTTTGTTGGGGAGAAGGGCGTTAAGCCTCTTCCTCAACCGCCCTCTTCAGCCGGCTGAGCATCCCCGCCGCATAGGCCGCATACGGCCCGATCCAGCGTTCGTGGATCGCGTGCACCGGCAGGGCGTCGAGATGGTTCCACCGCTCGCGCCCGCGCCGTTCGGCGACGACCAGACCGGCCTCTTCCAACACGCCCAGATGCTGCATCACGGTGCAGCGATCGAGCTCGGCGAACCGCGCGCACAGCATGCCGGTCGTCAGCGACTCTGTCTTCAGCAGATCCAGCATCGCGCGCCGGACCCGGTGGCCCAGCGCCTTGAAGATCAGGTCTGCTTCGTCCTCGTTTGACATGTTATAAGATTATAACATACGATTTGGGCCAGCAAGGATGGAGATGATCCATGTCCCACGAATTCACCGTCAGTGGCCGCATCGCCAAGCCCGTGGCCGAGGTCTTCGAGGCCGTCGCGGACCCTGCGAAGCTCTCCGGCTACTTCACCACCGGCGGCGCGCAGGGACGGCTCGAGACCGGCGCGACGGTCACCTGGGATTTCCATGATTTCCCGGGCGCCTTCCCGGTCGAGGTGGTCGAGGTCGTCCAGAACGAGAAGATCGTCCTGCGCTGGGGCTCGGCCGAGCCGAACGCCACGAATAAAACCGAAGTGACCATGACCTTCGCCGACACGGGCGATGGCCGCACGCTGGTGAAGATCCACGAGGCCGGCTGGAGCGACACCCCGGCGGGCGAGAAGGCCGCCTTTGGCAATTGCGAGGGCTGGACCGGCATGCTGTGCGCCATGAAGGTGTTCGTCGAGCACGGCCTGAACCTGCGCCAGGGTTTTTACAAATAGGGGGCTTCTACAAGTCGCCCCGGACTCCCCTGGCGCGGGCGCCCTCTACGCAAGACTCGGCGACCCGTGTTAGTCAGTGGGCCGCAATCTTCCAGGGTAGTCCGCGTCCATGCCGTCCCAGCTCCAGTCGCCCGAAGTCCAGGCCTTCGCCACCGGCTTCCCGGTCACCCTGCTGCACGCCAGCGTCACCCTGGTCATGCTGATCCTGGGCACGGCGCTCTACGCGCTGATGACGCCGCACAAGGAGATCACCCTGATCCGCGAGGGCAACGCCGCCGCCGCCCTGTCGTTGGGCGGGGTCATGGTGGGCCTGGCCATTCCGCTGTCGGTGTCGCTGAAGGCGTCGACCTCGGTGATCGAGATCGTCATCTGGGGCGCGGCGACCCTGGCCGTCCAGCTCTTGGTGTTCCGGGGCGCCGACATGGTGCTGAAGGGGCTGCCCGAGCGCATCCAGGATGGCGAGATCTCGGCCGCCGCCCTGCTGGTCGGCGCCAAGCTGGCCACCGCCCTGGTCCTGGCCGCCGCGGTGGCGGGCTGATCGCGTAGGGGCGGGGCTCTCCCGTGCATTTCCCCAAGCTTCCCGACTGGCTGGTCTATGCCGCGGCGGTCAGCGCGCTGGTGATCGTCGCCGTGGGCCGGCAGGAGCGCTCGGACGCGCCCGCGCCCCCGCCGCCGGTGCCGGGCGAGGAGGGGCTGCCGTTGGGGCCGTCCTCGCCGTTCGACCCGTCGATCGTGGTCCAGGTGCCCGACAGGCCGGAGCCGGGTTCCGGCACGGCTTTCTCGGTCGGCGACGACGGGACCTGGCTGACCGCGCGCCACGTGGTCGAGGGCTGCAAGCAGGCCGCCATCGTCGTGGCCGACGGGCGGGGCGTGGCGGCCAAGATCCATGTGGATCCCCGTGCCGATGCCGCGATCCTGACCACCGAAGGCGGCGCGCCGGCCGTGCAGCTGGGGCTGGACATTCCCCTGCGCCGGGGCGCGCGGGCCTATCATCCGGGCTTCCCGCAGGGCCATCCGGGCGAGGCCGCCTCTCGCCTGCTGGGCCGCGAGAATCTGGTCGTCCACGGGCGCGGCGCCCGCACCGAGCCGGTCCTGGTCTGGGCCGAGGTCGGGCGGACCGACAGCCTGAAGGGCACCTTGTCAGGGCTTTCGGGCGCGCCCGCCTTGGACAGCGCCGGGCGGGTGATCGGGGTGACGGTGGCCGAGGCTCCGCGTCGGGGCCGCATCTACACGACCGCGCCCGAGAGCCTGAAGACCGTGCTGGGCAACCGCCGCCGGCCGGCGGCGTCGGAATTCCCGCCGTCCGAGCCGATCACCACCGAGAATTACGGCCGGGTCGCCGACGGGCTGCGACGCGACCTGCGGGTAGCGCAGGTGGTTTGCCTGGCGGTTTGAGGCCCTCCCGGTGGGAGGGCCAGGGGCGGTCTAGGCTAGGCCGCCGCCGCCGCTTCCGCCTTCGCCGCCTCGAACTTGCCCTGTCGCGCCATCACCGCGAACGACAGGATGATCGCCACCACGCCGATCAGCGCCGTGTAGATGAAGAAGGCCGTGTAGCCGGCCGCCATAGCCTGGGCGCTGACGCCCAGCTTGGCGCCGGCGGCGGTGAAGCTCTCGGGCGGCAGGCGGTTGAAGAGCGCCTTCAGGGGCGCGGTGACGCCGCCGTGCTCGGCCGCCTGGGCCGACGCCTCGACGATGCGGCCCGACTGCGAGGCCACCAGCTTGCCGGGCAGGGCGTAGAGCGATGAGAAGAGGGCGTACTGCGTGGCGGTGAAGCCCGCTGTCGTCAGGCTGGACATGTAGGCGATCAGCGCCGTGCCCGCGACGCCGCCGGCGATGTTGTCCAGGCAGATCGAGGCGAACAGCATGCCGGTGTTGTGGCCGCTCATGGCCAGGAGAGCGAACAGCAGGTTGCTGATCGGCTGGGCGAAGGCGCCGATGACCAGGGCCTTCATCAGGCCGAAGCGGGCGACGATCACACCCCCCAGGAACACCCCGGCCATTGAGGCGATGATGCCGAACACCTTCCGGATCTCGGCGATCTCGGTCAGGGTGAAACCCATGTCCCGGTAGAAGGGGTTCATGATGTTCAGCACGAAGTCAGAGACCCGGTAGACGCAGATGGTCGCCAGGATCAGGCCGGCGACGCCGGCGAAGCGGGTCATGAAGTCCTTCAGCGGCGAGCCCAGCGCGGTCGACAGATAGACGCCCGGCTTGGTCGGGACCTTGGGGATCGGCCAGGCGGCGACCAGGACGACGAGCAGGCCCGTGACCACGCCGGCCAGTTGCAGCCAGACGCCGTTGGGCTTGGCTTTCCAGGCCGCTTCGAGGGCCTCGCCGCCCGCGAACTTGGACAGCAGGCTGGCGTCGCCCGACAGGCCCGAACCGACCAGCAGGGCGCCGACCAGCAGGATGGCCAGGCGGATCAGCCACTCGCCGATTTCCAGCGGCTTGGCCTGGTTGACGCCGTCGGTGTGGATCTCGCGGATCGTGTGAGCCTGCTCGCGGGGAGCCCACAGAGTGGCCAGCACGCCGACGATCATGGCGGCGGCCATGACCAGGTACGAGATGTTCCAGTTGAAGCGCTCGGCCAGCAGCAGCGGCACGGCGCCGGCCGCGATCATGGCGCCGCGATAACCCCATTGCACGGCCACGGCCATCTGGCCCTGGCGCTCGGTGTCGACCACCTCGATCCGCCAGGCGTCGATGACGATGTCCTGGGTGGCGGTGGCGAAGCCGGTGATCACCGCGACCACGGCCATCAGCCACAGGTTGGCGGCGGGGTTCAGTCCGGAGATCGTCGCCAGGCCCAGCATGATCACGGCCTGGCAGACCAGCATCCAGGCGCGCCGATGGCCCAGCAGGCTATGCAGGATCGGCACCTTGGTCCGGTCGATAAGCGGCGCCCACAGGAACTTGAACGAGAACGACAGGGTCGCCAGGCTGAAGAAGCCGATCACTGACAGCGACAGGCCCGCATCGCGCAGCCACAGCGACAGGGTGTCGAAGATCAGCATGAACGGCAGGCCCGAGGCGAAGCCCAGGCCCAGCATCACCAGGCTGCGCCGCTCACCGAAGAAGGCGAGGGTCGCAAGCAGGCTCTTCTTCTCGGGCGCGGCGTCGGCCTTGGCGTCTTCGGTCATGTGGCGATCCCCCTGCCCGGGGATGCAGCCCCGGATTAGCTGGCGACCTTGGCTCGCGTCGCGGTTTTCGTCCAGCCGCGCGAGACGCCGCCGGAAATCCCTCCATGGGCGCCCGTGGTGGTCCAGCGGGTCAGGGCGTCGCGCAGGGCTTCCTGGGTCAGGGGCTTGACGAGGAAGTCGTCCATGCCGGCGGCCAGGCAAGCGCGCTTGTCCTCGTCGAAGGCGTCGGCGGTCAGGGCGGCGATGGGTGAGGCCACGCCCTTGGCGCGCAAGGCCTTGGCGGCTTCGACGCCCGAGAGGCCCGGCATGCGCAGGTCCATCAGGATCAGGTCGTACGCTCCAGCGGAAGCGGCGGCCACGGCCTGCTCGCCATCGGCCACGCGGTCGACCTTGCAGCCTTCGCGTTCCAGTAGGGTGCGGGCCAGCAGGGCGTTAATCGGATTGTCCTCGGCCAGCAGCACGCGGACGCCGCGCGCCACGGCCCCGGCGATGCGGTCGTCGTGGACCGGCGTTTCGGCCGGGGCGGCCCCTTCTTCATTTCTGGCGGGGCCGGCCTGCAGCACCTGGGCGACCATCGAGGCCGCGCGCAGGGGCTTGATCAGATAGCCCGAGAAGCCGGCGGCCTTGAGCTTGTCGATCCGGTCGCGTTGCTCCGGCGTCAGCAGCACCACGGCCTGGCGGCCGGCAGGGGGCTTGAAGCCGCGCGGACCCGAGAGGGCGGCGTCGATCAGCAGCACGGCGTCGGCCGGCGCGCCCGACAGGGCCGAGGCGACGTCGACGGCGGCATAGGCGCGGCCGCCGGCGGCCTCGATCTGACGCACGGTGGCGGCGCGGACGATGGCGTTGGGCGAGGCGATGGCGACGGTGCGGCCCTCGAGAGGGGCGGCTCGGACGGCGGGAGCGGCCAGCTCAAAGGGCGCTTCGAACCAGAACTCGGCGCCCTGGCCCGGCTCGCCGCCGACCCCGACCTCGCCGTTCATGGCCTTGGTCAGGGTGGAGACGATGGCCAGGCCCAGGCCCGCGCCGCCCAGCTGGGTGTTGTGGGTGATGTCGGTCTGGACGAAGGCCTCGAAGATGCGGGCGCGGGCCTCGGGCGGGACGCCGGGGCCGGTGTCGGTGACCGTGAAGCGGATGCGGCCTTCACCGGTGGTCGTCGCCGAGAGCAGGACGCCGCCGGCCTCGGTGAACTTCACGGCGTTGCCGGCGAAGTTCAGCAGGATCTGGCGCAGGCGGCCTTCGTCGGCGCGGATGGTCGGCAGGGCGGCGGGCAGGGCCCAGGCGATCTCGACGCCCTTCTCGTGGGCGCGCGGGCTCATCAGTTCGGCGACCTGGCGCAGCAGGCCTTCGATGTCGACCGGGGCCAGGGACAGCTCGATCGAGGCCGCGCCCAGGCGGGCGAAGTGCAGGACGTCGTTGACCAGCGACAGCAGGTGGTCGCCGCTTTCGCGTAGGGCGGTGACGTAGGACCGCTGCTCGGCCGTCAGCTTGGTGTTTTCCAGGAGCCGCGCCATGCCCAGCACGCCGTTCAGCGGGGTGCGGAACTCGTGGCTCAGGGTGGCCAGCTGCTCGGGCGTGACGCCGCTTTTCTGATCGCTCATGGAGATCAAGGTTACCCGGCGCGGCTTAATGGAGGGTCAAGCGGGACCGATCGGAAGCAAGCTTTCCTCGCCCGGCGTCGTCGTCCGCCGATGGGCCAACGCCTCGGCCACGTGGACGCGGCGGACGCTGTCGGTTCCTTCCAGGTCGGCGATGGTGCGCGAGAGGCGCAGCACGCGGGTCCAGCCTCGGGCGCTGATCCGGCCGGCCTCGGCGGCGCGGGTGAGGAGTTCGCGGCCGGGCTGGTCCAGGGCGGCGATGGCCTCCAGGAAGGCGCCTTCGGCGCGGCCGTTGAGGCCGTCGGCCATGCCGTGTTCCTCGGCGCGATCCAGCTGCAGGGCGCGCGCTCGGGCCACGCGGGCGGCGACCTCGGCGGTGCCCTCGACCGGCGGCGGCAGGGCCAGGTCGGCGGCGGTGACGGCGGGCATGTCGACGGCAAGATCGATGCGGTCCATCAGCGGGCCCGAGACGCGGCCCTGGTAGTCCTTCTGGCAGCGCGGAGCCTTGCCGCACGCGCCGCGCCCGGCCCCGCCATGGCCGCAGCGGCAGGGGTTCATGGCCGCCACCAGTTGCACCTTGGCCGGATAGCGGATGTGGGCGTTGGCGCGGGCGACCATCACCTCAGCGGTCTCCAGCGGGCCGCGCAGGCTGTCCAGGGCCTGGACGCCGAACTCGGGCAGCTCGTCGAGAAACAGGACGCCATTGTGGGCCAGCGACACCTCGCCCGGCTTGGCGCGATGGCCGCCGCCGGTCAGGGCGGCCATGCTGGCGCTGTGGTGGGGCGCGCGGAACGGCCGCGCGCGGGTCAGCGCGCCACGGGCGATAAGCCCCGCCACCGAATGGACCATCGAGGTCTCCAGCAGCTCGGTCGAGGTCAGGGGCGGCAAGAGGCCTGGCAGGCGCTGGGCCAGCATCGACTTGCCCGAGCCGGGCGGGCCGACGAACAGCAGGTTGTGGCCGCCGGCCGCGGCGATCTCCAGGGCGCGCTTGGCGTGCTCCTGACCCTTCACGTCGCGCAGGTCCTTGGGCCGCTCGCCCTCGACGATGGGACCGGGCGTCGGCGCCGACAGGATCTGGGCGCCTCGGAAGTGGTTGATCAGCGAGACCAGCGAACGCGGGGCCAGGATGCGGGTGTCGCCCGCCCAGGCCGCCTCGGGACCGGACGCCTCGGGACAGATCAGGCCAAGGCCCATGGCCCCCGCCGCCATCGCCGCCGGCAGGGCGCCCGCCGCCGGGACGATGCGGCCGTCCAGCGAGAGCTCGCCCATGGCCGCCCAGCCGTCGAGGGCGTCCAGCGGGATGACGCCTAGCGCCGCCATCACCGCCAGGGCGATGGGCAGGTCGAAGTGGGTGCCTTCCTTGGGCATGTCGGCCGGCGCGAGATTGGCGACGATGCGCTTGCCTGGCAGCGAGAGGCCGAGACCGGCGAAGGCGCCGCGCACCCGCTCGCGACTTTCGGCCACCGCCTTGTCGGCCAGGCCGACCACGACGAAGACATGCTGACCGGTCGTCAGCTGCACCTCGACATCGACGCGACGGGCCTCGACGCCCTCGAACGCAACCGTGACGACCTTGGCGGCCATATAAGCCTCATGGATGTATGTATTTATCCACAAGGCACAGCATAGCTTGCGAAATAGAGCAAGAACGAAAAACGAACGTTTCGGGAAACGCTCGTGTTTACGCAGAGTTACCCACCGTTGCGACGAATGTCCTCAATACGATCCCAGAGTACGGCCGCGGCGTTGATACCGGTAAATCGCTTGAGCTGTTGAGCGCCGGTCGGCGACGTGACGTTGATTTCGGTCAGGTACTCGCCGATGACGTCAATGCCGACAAAGATCAGTCCACGGCGCTTTAGTTCGGGGCCGATGATCTTGCAGAGCTCCAGATCACGCGCGGTCAATTCCACGGCTTCGGCGCGGCCGCCGACGCGAAGATTGGAGCGGACCTGACCGGTCGCCGGCACGCGATTGATGGCGCCCACCGGCTCGCCGTCGACCAGCAGGACGCGCTTGTCGCCCTTGCTGACTGCCGGCACGAACTTCTGGGCGATGACCTGCTCGCGGCCGATCATGGCGTGCAGCTCCAGCAGCGCGTCGAGATTGGGATCGTCCGCCAGCAGACGGGCCACGCCCGAGCCGCCGCCGCCGTAGAGGGGCTTCAGGACGATATCGCCGTGACGGGCGCGGAAGTCGTAGATCGCCTCGTGGTCCGAGGTGATCAGGGTCGGCGGCTGCACGCCCGGGAAGTCGGTGACGAACAGCTTCTCGGGCGCGTTGCGCACCTCGGTCGGGTTGTTCACGACCAGGGTGTGGGGGTGGATCTTGTCCAGGAAGTGGGTGGCCGTGATGTAGGCCATGTCGAACGGCGGGTCCTGGCGCATCAGGACGACGTCGATGTCGTCCTTCATGTCGATGACTTGGACCTCGCCCAGCTTGGCGTGCGCGCCCTTCTCGGCGAAGACCTCCAGCGACTGAGCGCGGGCGAACACCCGGCCGTCTTCCTGCGAGAGCTTGTCGGGCGTGTAGAACCACAGCTTATGGCCGCGCTGTTGCGCCTCCATCATCATCAGGAAGGTCGTGTCGGTGTCGATGTTGATCCCCAGGACGGGATCCATCTGGACGGCGACTCGCAGCGACATGGGAGCTCCTGGGGTCTTTCTCGGGCGTCTGGCGCGACGGCTTAGTTAAGCCGATTTCTGGGGATTGCGAGAGCGAGCGTGTTTGGTCGCCACTTCAGGGTAGCGGCGCGTTGTAGTGCTTGATCAAACAATGCGTGACGGGGGTCCAGTCGGGGCCGATTTTCATGGCGAGCTGATCGTCCATCCAGCCGAAGTAGGTTGCGTCAATCACAGCGTTGGGCGGGGGCGGCGTCTTAGGAACGGGTCGATAGAAGCCGCAACTCACGGCATGCCCCTGTCGCTGCTCATGGGTTACTTCGACGATCTCGACGCGCGTTCCTTCTCGTTTCGATAGGGCCTCGACGATCGCATGCTCTGTCTTCACTGAAGGTGGGGCCTCATGCTCGCAGCCGGTTAGCGTCACTAGAGCAAGCAGCAGGAAACCCGCGGAGCTCGGCTTCTTCATGCCTTTCAGTTCAGTCTCAACCGCATCCGCTCGCGCGCCGCGCGCGCCGCGATGGCCGCGCCGCCGTCCAGGACCTGCGCGCGGGACAGCGCCTGCAGCGCGCCCGCCAACGCGCCCTGGCCTTCGCGGGCGGCGGCGACGTCCAGCCAGGGGCGGTGGTCGGCGGGGTTGAGCAGGGCGCGGCGCAGGGCCGAGCGCTCGGCGCGGACCCAGTCCTTGGCCTGCTGGGCGCGGGCGAAGATGTTGTTCTGCAGGCGGATCAGCACGGCGCGGTCGGGGATCGGCGCCATCAAGAGTTCCAGCCGCGCGGCGACGTCGGGCATCAGGCCGGTGCGCAGGGCGCGGCGCGACAGCTCCGAGGGCAGGACGACCCGCCCCTCGCTGAACGGGTCCAGCGCCAGCGGGCCTTCCTCGGTCTCGATGCGCAGCAGGAAGTGGCCGGGGAAGTCGACGCCGTAGAGGTCCAGCCCGACCTCGCGGGCGGCGTGCAGGTAGAAGACGCCCAGCGCGACCGGCAGGCCCTTGCGCCGGTGGGCGATGGCGATGACGTCGGCGTTGTCGGGGTGGTCGTAGGTGATGACGTCGCCGGTCAGGCGCAGGTCGCCGGCCAGGGTCTCGGCCACGGCCTCCTCCGGCGACTCGGCCTCGGCCCGGCGGCGCAGGCGCTCGACGGCGTCGTTGGCCAGGTCGACGGCGGGCTTGGTGTCGCGGCTGGGATCGTCGTGGACGGCGCAGGCCAGGGCGGCCTGGAACAGGGGAAAGCCCTCGTCGGGGCCCTCGCCGGCCTTCGTCAGGACCTCCTCGGCCTCGTCCCGCGTCATCCTAGGCTCCTGTCCAGGCGTCGGCGAGGTGGCGCGGCGGGCGACCGGGGGCCAGGGCGATCAGGTCCAGGCGCACGAGAAGATCGCGCAGTCCGGCACGGTGCGCGGAGAGGTGGGCGGCGGCGCGGCGCAGGCGCTCGCGCTGGGTCGGCGTCACGGCGTCCAGGGCGTCCTCGATCGTCGTCCGTTGCTTGACCTCCACAACGGCCAAGGTCCGCCCGCGTTGCGCCAGGAGGTCGATTTCGCCGAGCGGCGTCGCCAGGCGGAAGCCCAGGATACGGTAGCCCTTGGCCATCAGCCATAGGGCGGCGATCACCTCGGCGCGTCGGCCGACCTTGCGGGCTTGGGTCCCTCGGGCTTGGCGGACGCCGGAGACCATCAGGCCTGCTCCTTCAGCGCCAGGGCCTGACGGTAGAGGTCCTTGCGCGAGAGGCCCAGCGCCTTGGCGACTTCCGAAGCCGCCTCGCCCAGGGGGAGGCGGGCCATGGCTTCGCGCAGGGCGGCCTCGGCGTCGTCGGCGGTGGCGACCTTTTCCGAGCCCGGACCGACCAGGATGACGATCTCGCCCTTGGGGGCCTCGAAGCGCGGGTCGACCGCCAGCTCGGCGAGGGGGCCGCGGATGCAGGTCTCGTAGAGCTTGGTCAGCTCGCGGCACACCGCCGCCTGGCGCGTCCCGCCGAACACGGCGGCCATGTCGGCTAGGCAGTCGTCGACCCGCGAGGCGCCCTCGTAGAAGATCAGGGTGGCGCGGGTGTTGGCGAACTCCTCGAAGAAGGTCCGGCGCGCGGCGCTCTTGGGCGGCGGGAAGCCGGCGAACAGGAAGCGGTCGGTCGGCAGGCCGGCCAGGGTGAGCGCCGCGAGGGCGGCGGAAGCGCCGGGGATCGGGATGACCGGATGGCCGGCGGCGATCGCCTCCTTGGCCAGGCGGTAGCCGGGGTCGGAGACCATCGGCGTGCCGGCGTCCGAGACCAGGGCCACGCGCTCGCCGGCTTCGAGCCGTTGCAGGATGCCAGGGATGGCGCGCTCGGCCACGTGCTCGTCGTGGCGTTCCAGCTTGGTCTTGATGCTGTAGGCCGACAGCAGCTTGCCGGTGACGCGCGTGTCCTCGGCCAGCAGCACGTCGCAGCCGGCCAGAACGTCGAGGGCCCGCAGGGTGATGTCGCGCAGGTTGCCGATCGGCGTCGCCACCAGATAGAGGCCCGGCGCCAGCGGCGCGTCGGACAGGGCTGGCGGGGGAAGCTGGCGGCTCAAGGCGCGATGTCCTTCGACGGTCGGGGCGAACCCATATCAGGTTGCGAGCGCGCCTGTCAGCCGGTCCAGCACCAGACGGCCCGCGCGGGTGGCGCGTAAGCGCTGTCGGTCGTCCGCGAGCAGGCCGGTCTCGACCAGGTCGCGGACCTTGGGCAGGTCAGGCGTCAGGGCGAGTGGGGCCATCTCGGCGAAGCTGACGCCGTCGTCGATGCGCAGGCCAAGGACCAGGCGTTCCTCGGCGGCTTCTTCAGGCGTGAGGATCTCGCGCTCGAAGCCGAGGCCGGTTTCGGCGACGGCGGCGACATAGTCCTTGATGGCGCGATGGGCGATCGTCGCCGCGCGGCCTTCGGGCAGGGCGAGGCGGCCGTGGGCGCCGGGGCCGACGCCGACATAGTCGACGCCGCGCCAGTAGACGAGATTGTGCCGCGAGCGGGCGGCCGCGCCCTTGGCGTGGTTGGAGACCTCGTAGGCGTCGAAGCCGGCGGCCTCCAGCAGCTCTTGCGTGGTCTCGAACAGGGTGGCGGCCAGGTCCTCGTCGGGGACGACCAGGGTCCCACGTCCGACCGCGCGGTCGAAGGCGGTGCCGTGCTCGATGGTCAGCTGGTAGGGCGAGACATGCTCGGGGCCGAGCGCGATGGCCTCGGAAAGCTCGGCGCGCCAGGCCGCGTCAGTCTGGCCGGGGCGGGCGTAGATCAGGTCGATGGAGAGGCGCGGGAAGGCCTTGGTCGCCGCGGAGATGGCCCGTCGCGCGGCGCCGGCGTCGTGGTTGCGGCCCAGCGCCTTCAGGGACTCGTCGTCCAGCGCCTGGACGCCGAGGGACAGTCGCTGGACACCGGCGTTGGCCAGAGCGGCGAAGCGGTCGGCTTCCGCGTCGGTGGGGTTGGCCTCGAGGCTGATCTCAAGGTCGGCGGCGGGTGACCACAGGCGTTTGGCCGTGTCGATCACCCGCGCCACCTGCACGGGGTCCATCAGCGAGGGCGTGCCGCCGCCGAAGAAGATCGACAGGAGCTCACGTTCGCCGGTCAGGGCGCGCTGGGCTTCCAGATCGGCGACGATGGCGTCGGCCAGGGCCTGCTGCTCGGCGGTCTTGCCCCGGTCACGGACGACGTTGAAGTCGCAATAGGGGCAGATGCGCGCGCAGTACGGCCAGTGGACGTAAACGCCCAACTTGGCCTTGGCCGGATCAGTCAAACAGCGCCGCCTTCAGCTTGGCGAAGGCGCGGGCGCGGTGGCTCATGGCGTCCTTGGCGGTGGGTTCCATTTCGCCGAAGGTCAGGCTCTCGCCATCGGGCATGAAGATCGGGTCGTAACCGAAGCCGCGCGTCCCACGGCCCGGGAACACAAGGGTCCCGTCGACGCGGCCCTCGACCACCACGGCCGGGCCGTTCGGCCAGGCCACGGCCAGGGCCGAGGTGAACCAGGCCGAGCGATCGTCCGAGGCGGTCTCATCCAGGCGCTCCTCGACCTTCTTCATGGCCATGGCAAAGTCCTTGGTCGGACCGGCCCAGCGCGCCGAATAGATCCCGGGCGAACCGTCCAGCGCCTTGACCGACAGGCCGCTGTCGTCGGCCAGGGCCGGCAGGCCGGAAAGATCGGCCGCGTGGCGGGCCTTCAGCAGGGCGTTGCCGACGAAACTCAGTTCTGTTTCGTCCGGCTCGGGCAAGCCGAGCTGGCCGGCGGTGACGATCTCGAAGCGGCCGTCCAGCAGGGCGGCGATCTCGGGCACCTTGCCCGGATTGTGGGTGGCGGCCACGAGCTTCGATCCCATTTCAAGCTTCAGCGCCATCTCGTCACTCCACTGGTGGCCCGTTTAGGGGGAAACAATCCGATGCGGCTTCTTTACGCTGCTATTTCGCCGTTTGCGCGCAAGGTTCGCGTCCTGGCCCTGGAAAAAGGGCTCTCGGACCTCTTCGCCCTGGAGATCGTCGCGCCGTTCGCGGACGAGACCCTCCGGGCCCAGAACCCGCTCTGCAAGGTGCCGGCCCTGATCCTGGAAGATGGAGAGGTGATCTTCGATTCCAGCGTGGTGGCCGACTATGTCGATGGCCTGGCCGAGCCGCGCCTGATCCCGCCGCCGCAGCCGGCCCGCCGCCGCGCCCTCACCCTGGAAAGCGCCGCCGACGGGATGGGCGACGCCTCGGTGCTGATCGTCCGGGAACGGATGCGGCCCAAGGAAGAGCACCGGGCGGACCTGTTCGAGCGCCAGCTGCGCGCCGTCAACGCGGCCCTCGATCTTTTCGAGGCGGCCCTGGCGAACGGCGACCTCTCCCATGACCGTTTCGAGATCGGCGAGATCGCCGTGGCGGTGCAGCTGGCCTACCAGGACGTGCGCCAGGTTAGCGACTGGCGGTCTGGCCGACCGGGCCTTTCGGCCTGGTACGAGCGCGTTTCAAAGCGCACCTCAATGATCGCCACCCACGCCACTGTGACTTGAGCGCAACGCCTGCGGACCAGTGTGCATCATTACCAGAGTTTAATATCGTTTCTCGATAAACAAGATTGGCGGAACCGGAAACGTCCCCTATCTGTTGATCCTAGGCGAAGGGCCGCACCAAACGGCTCCAAACCTGTCTCTCAAACTGGAAAACACGATGTCCACCGCCCGCCTGTTCCGCATCGCCGACAAAGTCGTCATGACTGTCATCACCGCCGCCCTTATCGTGGCTGTTCCGGTGTCTGCGATCGCGTTCGTGGTGCAGACGCTCTAAGCGGGACATAGGTTTCCAGGGATTTAGAGGCCCGTTTTTGACGCCTCCCGCGATGCGGGGCATTTTGCTCAGCGTCGCTGTTGGGGAGCAGCCATGCGCGCCTTGGGGCCTGGCTCCGTATCGAGTTTCCTGAAGATCATCCTGGACGTCATCTACGTCGGGCTCTGGATCTTCGTGGTTCTGTTGTCGCTGTTCACGCTGGTCGCCCTGCTGTTCAGCTTCAATCCCGAACTTCTCGCCTCGATGTTGCCGATCAGCGACGCCGTCGAAGCCGTCAGCCGCAATGGCGCGCTGATGGCCGGCGGCCTGGCCGCCTACGCCCTGCTGCTGGGCGGCTGGATGATCATCGTCGAGCGCCTGCGCAAGATCTTCGCCACCCTGACGGCCGGCGACCCCTTCCATCCCGACAACGTGGTGCGCCTGCGCCTGATCGGCCTGGTGCTGGGGGGGCTGGAGATCGGCCGCTATGTCTTCTCGGGACTGGCCCGCTGGCTGGCCCCGAAAGCCAAGATCATCGACGACAGCTTCACCCTGACCGCCTGGTTCTCGGTGCTGGTGGTGTTCGTCCTGGCCGAGGTGTTCCGCGAGGGCGCCCGCCTTCGCCGCGAAGCCGAACTCACGATCTGAACCGGAGCGACCGCCGCATGCCTGTCCGCGTGAATCTCGACCGCGTGCTCCTGGAGCGCCGGATGTCGCTGACCGAACTCTCCGACCGCGTGGGCGTGACGATCGCCAACCTGTCGATCCTGAAAACGGGCAAGGCGCGAGCGGTGCGGTTCTCGACCCTCGACGCCCTGTGCCGTGAGCTCCAGTGCCAGCCCGGCGACCTGCTGAGCTTTGAGTACGGCCCGGCCGACGCCACCGACTACGACGACGCTTAAGGCCCGGCTAGTAGGCCCGGCCCTTCTCGTCCTCGCGCCACTTGAGGATCAGCCGCCGATCGCGGAACTCGAAGGCCTCCAGGCGCTGCAGGAAGCTCATCCCCAGCAGCGACGTGCTCATCGGGGCCTTGTTCACCATCATCCGAAAGCCTTCCAGCTTGATGGCCCCGACCTCCAGGCTCGTGGCGTCATAGGCCGCGCCATAGCCCACGCCGTTGGCGGTCTCGGTCTTGTAGCCGTAGTCCAGCGTATCGACCGGTACACCGACGCGGCGGGCGTCGGCGGGGCTGAGCACGGTTTCGGTCGCGCCGGTGTCGACCACGAAGCGCACGCGCTGGCCGTTGACCAGGCCGTCGACGACATAGGCGCCGTCCTCGCCCTGCGGCACGACCAGGGTCCGCTCGCCGACCTGGACCGGGGTCCCGACATTGAAGGCCAGGGCCACTTTCCGTGGGATCGCGGCGAGCTCGGCGCGATAGGCGTAGCCCAGCACCAGCACCGCGATGATGCCGCTCCACAGCGCCACATGCTTCAGGTGCTGGCCGATCGAGCCGCGCAGGCCGCGCAGCAGCACCGTCGAGACCAGCACCACCACGCCCAGGCGGTAGGCCAGGTAGCTCTTGTCCTCGCCGCTCTGCACGGCCTCGGGGAAGGCGCGGGCCAGGGCGAAGGTCACCGCCCCGATCGCCGCCAGCACGGCCAGCCACAGCCAGACGCGACCCGGCGCGACCGAACGGCGGGCGGGCCGTTGCGGTCGAACGGGTTCCGGGGGCTGGTCCCAGGGACCTGACGGCGTGGTCATTGGCTAGTTCAGGCGTCGCTTCTTGAGCAAGGTCCCGCGATCCATCGAGCGGATCTCGACCTCGAAGGCGTCGCCTTCGCGGAGGATTTGCAGGGGGACGGTGACGCCGGCCGGACCGAGGTCCCACATCGCCGTGTAGAATTCGGCCAGGTCCGAGACCGGCTGGCCGTCGACGGCCAGGATCAGGTCGCCGGCCCGCAGCTCGGCGCGGTCGGCCGGCCCCTTGGGCGAGATGCCGACCACCACGACGTGGTTTTCCAGTTCCTGGGCGAAGACGCCCAGCCAGGGGCGTGGCGGATGCGGGCTCTTGCCGCGCGCCAGCTCGTCCAGGATCGGCGGCAGCAGCTCGGCGGGCACGAACATGTTGATCGGTCGGGCGGCGCCGTCCTCGCCGCGGCCTTCCAGGGTCAGGGAGCCGAGGCCCACGAGGTCGCCCTTGGGGCCGATCAGGGCCGCGCCGCTCCAGTGCGGGTGGGCGGGACCGGTGATGATGGCGTCGTCCAGCAGGTACTCCCAGTAGCCGGCGAACGGCATGCGGGCCAGGACCTTGCCGGCGATGGCGTGGGCGCGGCCGCCGGCGCCGGCGGCGATGACCGGGGCGCCGACGTCGAGGTCATCGGCCGAGCCGATGGTCATGACGGGCAGGTCAAGCGGCTCCAGCGCCTGGACCAGGCCGAGGCCCGAACGGACGTCCAGGCCCAGCACGTGGGCCGGGATCTGGCGGCCGTCGTTGCGGGTCAGCATGACCTCTTCGGCCTCGGTGATCAGATAGGCCATGGTCAGCACGAGGCCGCCGGGACCGACGACCACGCCGTTGCCGACGCGCTCGGTCCCGAGAATCGCGGCCGTATAGGCGTCGGCCGGCACGATCGCCTCCAGGGCGACCATCGAGGCCAGCGCCTGGTCCAGGTCGAAGCGATACGCCTCGGCCGAGGGGCGCAGGCGGGCTTCGACTTCATAGCCATCGAACGGGGTGGTCACGCGAGACTCCTAACCTTCAGGATTGGAATCTGGGGGTAGCGGTCTCAGCGGGCAAGGGGCTGTCAGTTCTACGCCCCGCCATAACATCCGCCTTCCTAGGCCTTGTGCCCAGGACCCATGCGTCCGTTCGCCCCGACTGCAGGGCGCACGACCACGCTGGCGGAGCGCTTTGGCGAGCACCGCGCCTGGCCGCGCCATGGGTCCTGGGCACAAGGCCCAGGAAGGCGGATTTCTCGAGTGGGTCTAGAACTACCCCGCGATCGCCGCGCGCTGCAGGGCGAACAGCTCGTTGATGCCCTTCTCGGCGAGCGAATAGAGCGACTCGAACTCGACGCGGGTGAAGCCGCGCTTCTCGCCGGTCGCCTGGATCTCGCAGATGTCGCCATTGCCGGTCAGGACGAAGTTGCTGTCGGCCTCGGCGTTGGAGTCTTCCTCGTAGTCCAGGTCGAGGACCGGGGTGTCCTTGAAGACGCCGCACGAGACGGCCGCCACCTGGCCCAGGATCGGGTCGGCCTTCAGCACGCCCTCTTCCAGCAGGTAGTTGACCGCCAGGCGCAGGGCGACCCAGGCGCCGGTGATGGCGGCGGTGCGGGTGCCGCCGTCGGCCTGGATGACGTCGCAGTCGAGGCTGATCTGGCGCTCGCCCAGGGCCTTCAGGTCGACGACGGCGCGCAGGGACCGGCCAATCAGGCGCTGGATTTCCTGGGTGCGGCCGCTCTGCTTGCCGGCGGCGGCCTCGCGACGACCGCGGGTGTGGGTGGCGCGGGGCAGCATGCCGTACTCGGCCGTGACCCAGCCGGCGCCCTTGTTGCGCATCCAGCCGGGGACGTTTTCCTCGACCGTGGCGGTGACCAGCACCTTGGTGTGGCCGAACGAAACCAGGCACGAACCCTCGGCGTAGCGGTTGACGCCGGTTTCCAGCGTGACGGCGCGCAGCTGGTCGGGGGCGCGTTCGGACGGACGCATGGGAAACTCCTGATCTCAGGGACAATTTGAATGTGTGTGGGTGGCCGCTTATCCTATTGAGAGCCGCACTTGAAAGAGGCTGACTCCTTTTGTTCGCCGACCGGGTCTTCGAAGACACGCTCCAGATGATCGAGATGACATGACGCATCTCTTCCCCGGACCGATCGTCCGCGCGCCGGGCCTGACGGAGCTGGACAGCCGCGCCCGCGACATCTTCCGCCGCGTCGTCGAGTCGTATCTGGAGACCGGCGAGCCCGTCGGGTCGCGCACCCTGTCCAAGGCGGGCTTGGCTTTGTCGCCCGCCTCGATCCGCAACACCATGCAGGACCTGGCGCAGCTGGGTCTGCTGGACGCCCCCCACACCAGCGCCGGCCGGATGCCGACCCATTCGGGCCTGCGCATGTTCGTCGACGGCTTCCTGGAGGTCGGCGACGTCGCCGAGGCCGAGAAGCGCGCCATCGAGGCGCGACTGGCCGTGAAGGGGCGCTCGTTCGAGGAAGCCCTGGCCGAGGCCTCGTCCATCCTGTCGGGTCTCGCCGGCGGGGCGGGGATCGTGGTCACACCCGTCCGCGAGGGCGGGGTCAAGCACGTGGAGTTCGTGCCGCTGGGCGGCGGCCAGGTGCTGGCGGTCATGGTGTTCGAGGACGGCCAGGTCGAGAACCGGCTGATGCGCCAGGCGCCGGGCGTCACGCCGTCGGCCCTGCAGGAGGCGTCCAACTTCCTCAACGCCCGCCTGCGCGGCCGCACGCTGAGCGAGGCCCGCACCGAGATGGGTGGCGAACTGGACATCGCGCGTCGCCAATTGGACGAGACCGCCGCGCGCCTGGTCGAGGACGGGCTGGCCGCCTGGAGCGGCGGGGAGGGCGACGCCCGCTCGCTGATCGTGCGCGGGCAGGCCAACCTGCTGGCCGACGCTCGGGCCCGCGAGGACATCGACCGCGTCCGCCAGCTGTTCGATGATCTCGAGCAGAAGGGCCAGTTGATCGGCCTGCTGGACGACGTCCGTGACGCCGAGGGCGTGCGCATCTATATCGGGGCCGAAACGCGGCTCTTTTCGCTTTCGGGTTCCTCGGTGATCGCGGCGCCCTATATGACGGGCCGACAGAAGGTCTTGGGCGCGATCGGCGTGATCGGGCCCGCGCGTTTGAACTACGCCCGCGTCATTCCGTTGGTGGACTATACCGCCCGGGTGCTCGGGCGGATGATGGATGGATAAGGACTTAGAGATGACCGACGAGCAGACGCCGGCCGAAGACGTCGCCTTCGAGGCTGACGATGCGTCGCAAGAGATCGAGGCGCTGAAGCTGGAAGTGGCCGCTCTGAAGGAGCAGGCCCTGCGCTACGCCGCCGAGGCCGAGAACACCAAGCGCCGCGCCGAGCGCGAGATGAACGACGCGCGCGCCTATGCGATCCAGAAGTTCGCCCGTGACCTGCTGGGCGCGGCCGACAATCTGGCGCGGGCCACGGCCCACAGCCCCAAGGACTCGACCGACGCGGCGGTGAAGAACTTCATCATCGGCGTCGAGATGACCGAGAAGGAGCTGCAAGGCGCCTTCGAACGCAACGGATTGAAGCAGATTCAGCCGGCCAAGGGCGAGAAGTTCGATCCGCACCTGCACCAGGCCGTGACCGAGCAGCCTTCGACCGAAGTCGCGGCCGGCGGCGTGCTGACCGTGCTGCAGGCCGGCTACGAGCTGATGGGCCGTCTGGTCCGTCCGGCTATGGTCGCCGTGGCGGCCAAGGGTTCGACGGGGCCTTCGACCGGCGAAGCGCCGGCCGCCTCGGCCAATCCCTATGCCGGCGCCAGCGCCGAGGACGCTTCGGGCGGCACGTTCGACGCCAAGGCCTGATCCTGACGGTCGCGCGCTCGCTTGTCGGCGCGCGACCACAGTCGTTCGTGGATGTTGAACGACACGGTCTGGACCATCGGTTCGACCAGACCGACCGCCAGGGCGATCTTCCAGTCGCGGGTCAGGGCGTAGGCGACGATGACCGCGACGGTCAGGTGCATCGAGGCGTAGGTCAGGGTCTTGAGGGCGAGGCGCATCGGCGCGCTCCTAGTTGAGAATCATTCTTAGAAAATGGGAGCGGATTCAGCTTCCGCAAGAGGCTCGCCCCTCTTCCCCACGCGCGCGATTTCGCTAATGTCGGCGGTCCCTTCTCAACGGGGCCGTAACAGGACGATTCTCCTGGGGCGGCGGCCTCGCACCTGGACCGGATTATGAAGCTTACGATCGAACGGGCGGCGCTCCTGAAGGCGCTGGGGCACGTGCAGAGCGTCGTCGAGCGCCGCAACACCATCCCGATCCTGTCGAACATCCTGCTGTCGGCCGAGGGCGATCGCCTGTCCTTCTCGGCGACCGACCTGGACATGGAAATCATCGACGAGGGCTTCGCCCAGATCGACATCCCCGGCCAGATCACCGCGCCGGCCCACACCCTCTATGAAATCGTCCGCAAGTTGCCCGACGGCGCCGACGTCTCGCTGAGCTTCAGCGGCGACGATCCGCGCCTGGTCATCCAGGCCGGCCGCTCGCGCTTCAACCTGCCGGTGCTGCCGGCCGGCGACTTCCCGGTGATGAGCAGCGACGGTCTGTCGAGCCGCATCGCGGTCGACACCAACGAGCTGATCCGCCTGATCGACAAGACCCGCTTCGCGATCTCGACCGAAGAGACCCGCTACTACCTGAACGGCCTCTATCTCCACACAGTCAACGAGGGCGGCGAGACCAAGCTGCGCGCCGTGGCCACCGACGGCCATCGCCTGGCCCTGGCCGAGATGCCCGCCCCCGAGGGCGCGGCCGGCCTGCCGGGCGTGATCGTGCCGCGTAAGACCATCGCCGAGGCCCGCCGCCTGATGGAATCGGCCGGCGAGACGGTCGACCTGCAGGTGTCGCCCCAGAAGGTCCGCTTCGAGTTCGGCCAGGCGGCCCTGACCTCCAAGGTCATCGACGGCGCCTTCCCGGACTATCTGCGCGTCATCCCGCGCGACAACGCCAAGATCCTGACCCTGGACAACGACCTGTTCGCCAAGGCCGTCGACCGCGTCGCCACCATCTCGGCCGAGAAGAGCCGCTCGGTGAAGCTGGCCATTGAGCCGGGCCGCATCACCCTGACCGTCCGCAACATGGAAGCCGGCCAGGCCGTCGAAGAGGTCGAGGTCGACTACGACGGCGAGCCCTTCGAAATTGGCTTCAACGCCCGCTACCTGCTGGACGTCTGCGGCCAGATCGCCGGCCCGCAGGCCGAGTTCCGCTTCGCCGACCCGGCCAGCCCGACCCTGGTGGTCGACCCGGTCGATCCAGGTGTGAAGTACGTGCTGATGCCGCTGCGGGTCTGATCCGCATTGTCTGGTTGGAAAACTAATAAACGGGCGCTTTCGAGCGCCCGTTTTGGTTTCGAGGTCCTGTCATGAAGAAGTTGCTCGCCGCTTCGGTCGCCGTCCTGGCGCTGGCCGCCGCCGTTCCCGCGCTGGCTCAAGTCGAGCGCCGCGAGATGGGCAACCAGATCCTCGAGAACGTGCCGATCGCGCCTGCCTCGATCCGGGAGAGCCTGGCCAAGTATCAGAACGCCCGCTCAGCGGTCTTCGACGACTGGGCGCCGGGTGGCGGCATGGTGATCACCACGCGCTTCGGCAACACCAACCAACTGCATACGGTCGCTTCGCCCGGCGCGGACCGCAGCCAGATCACCTTCTACGACGAGCCGGTCGGCTCGGCCCAGACCCTGCCGAACGGCCAGATCCTGTTCTCCAAGGACACCGGCGGCGACGAGTGGTTCCAGCTGTTCCTGCGTGACGCCGACGGCAAGACCACGCAGATCACTGAGACCGGCACGCGCAATCAGTCGCCGGCCTGGTCCAAGGACGCCTCGGTCCTGGTCTGGTCGCGGGCGACCAAGGGCTCGGCCAATTACGACGTGCTGATGCGCGATGCGTCCGGCGCGGTGAAGGTCATCTACAAGGGCGAGGGTCAGGTCGGGCCGGTGGCGGTGTCGCCGGACGGCAAGACCGTGCTGCTGGGCCGCTACTTCTCGATCAACGACAGCAAGCGCTGGCTGCTGGACGTGGCCAGCGGCAAGCTGACCGAGCTCAATCCCGGCAAGACTTCGGTCGCCTACAGTGGCGGCAAGTTCACGCCTGACGGCCGGTCGATCCTGATGCTGTCCGACGAGGGCTCGGACTTCGCCCGCCTCGTGCAGTTCGACCTGGCCACCGGCGCCAAGGTCAATGTCTCGGGCGAACTGGCGTGGGATGTCGAGGACTTCGCCCTGTCCGGCGACGGTCGGATTCTCGCTTATGTGGTCAACGAGGACGGCTATTCGAAGCTGGTGGTGCGCGATTTCCGCACCCGCCGCGCCCTGCCGCAGCCCAAGCTGCCGATGGGCGTGGTGTCGGGCATCGCCTTGTCGCCGGACGGCTCGAAACTGGGCTTCAGCCTGGCCACGCCGACCGCCGTCAGCGACGCCTGGAGCTGGGGCGTCACCGACGCCAAGCTGGAACGCTGGACGGCCTCGGAGCTGGGCGGCCTGGACGCCAAGACGCTCGCGACGCCTGATCTGGTCCGCTACCCCTCGTTCGACAAGCGCACCATCCCGGCTTTCGTCTATCGGCCCAAGCTCGCGGCAGGTCAGAAGGCGCCCGTGATCATCGACATCCACGGTGGGCCGGAAGGTCAGTCGCGGCCGACCTTTAGCGCCTTCCACCAGCACACTGTGGCCGAGCTGGGCGCGGCGGTGATCGTCACCAACGTCCGGGGCTCGACCGGCTACGGCAAGACCTACCTGAACCTCGACAACGCCGAAAAGCGCGAGGACTCGGTCAAGGACATCGGCGCGCTGCTGGACTGGATCAAGACCCAGCCCGACCTCGATCCGAACCGGGTGGTGGTCTACGGCCAGTCGTACGGTGGCTACATGTCGCTGGCGGTGATGACCCGCTATTCCGACCGCATGGCCGCCGGGATCGAGCGCTACGGGATCAGCAACTTCGTCTCGTTCCTGCAGAACACCGAGGCCTATCGCCGCGATCTGCGCCGCGCCGAGTATGGCGACGAGCGCGATCCGAAGATGCTGAAGGCCTTCGAGACGATCTCGCCGATGAACAACGTCAAGGCCATTACCAAGCCGATGCTGGTCATGCAGGGCTGGAACGACCCGCGCGTGCCGAAGTCGGAGTCCGACCAGGTCGTCGCCAAGCTGCGCGAACAGGGCGTCGAGACCTGGTACGTGCAGTTCAAGGACGAGGGCCACGGCTTCCTGAAGAAGGCGAACAACGACCGCCGCCGCGAGGTCGAGACCCAGTTCCTGCAAAAGGTGCTGGGGCTGGGTGGGAAGTAGCGCCTGACGAAACCTCTTCCTTCGACAGGCTCAGGATGAGGTTTCTCTTTCAGTGCGGCGTAAAATTCGTCCTCACCCTGAGCCTGTCGAAGGGCGAGGACGGCTACGCCTGACGTTAGGGTCATATTGCGGATGCTCATAAGGGCGCTACAGTCCGTTTCGTAAAAAAACGGGAGGTGGCCCATGGCCAAGGTGAACTACGTGACGGTCGGCTCGAACGACCTGGCGAAGGCGCGGGAATTCTACGACGCCTTGCTCGCGACGATTGGCTTCAAGCCGCTGTTCGACCATCCCTCGGGCGGGCGGCTGTACCGCAGCGAAGGCAGCATGTTCGGGGTGTTGGGCCCGTACGACGGCAATCCGGCCTGCGTCGGCAACGGCATGATGGGCGGCTTCGCCTTCGACACGGTCGAGGAGGTCGACGCCTTCCACGCCAAGGCCATCGAACTGGGCGCCACCGACGAGGGCGCGCCGGGCGCGCGGATGCCCAAGGCCTATTTCGCCTATTTCCGCGACCTGGATGGCAACAAGCTCTGTGGCTACAAGATCGGCTAAGTCCCCTCGGGTGTTGGATTCTTAATTCGAGTCCACGTTCCAGCTTTGCCATGGTGTGGCCACAGTAGCTGAGGCAACTTGGACCTCGGCGGGGCCTACATGTCGCGCAAGTCTCTGGAGGGCCATTCCGAGGCGGGACCCGCTCCAAGCGTCCTCATGGAGCGGGTGTCTCGGGTTAGTATAGCCCACGCGCCCGACACCCCTTAAGAACGCCCCATGGCGTCGGCCGCACTGCTTTCCCTGACCCTGACGGACTTCCGCTCGTACGAGCGCGCCCGCCTCGAAACCGAGGGGCGCAGCGTCTACCTGTTCGGGGCCAACGGGGCTGGAAAGACCAATCTTCTCGAAGCGATCAGCCTGCTGACCCCCGGCAAGGGCCTGCGCGGCGCCAGCATGGCCGAGGTCGGCCGCCGCCTGCCGGGCGAGGCCGTGGGCCGGGCCTGGGCCGTGGCCGCCGAGGTCGAAGCCGGGGAGGACGCCCCCGTCCGCATCGGCACCGGGGTCGAGCAGGGCGGCGCCGCCCGCCGCACCGTCCGTATCGAAGGCGAGACAGTGCCGCCGGGGCGCCTGGCCGACCATCTGCGCCCCATCTGGCTGACCCCGGCCCAGGATCGCCTGTTCCTGGAGGCCGCCTCCGAGCGCCGCCGGTTCTTCGACCGCCTGGTCTTCGCCGGCGAGCCCTCCCACGCCGCCAACGCCAACGCCTATGACAAGGCCCAGCGCGAGCGGATGCGGCTGCTGACCGATGCGGCCGACAGCGGGGCC
This sequence comes from Caulobacter sp. GW821-FHT09H08, assembly GCF_059415885.1. Taxonomy (NCBI): domain Bacteria; kingdom Pseudomonadati; phylum Pseudomonadota; class Alphaproteobacteria; order Caulobacterales; family Caulobacteraceae; genus Caulobacter; species Caulobacter sp. GW821-FHT09H08. The sequence goes on along the minus strand of NZ_JBWKOC010000004.1, from coordinate 573,452 downwards.
GCGCCCGACGCGACCTGGCTGAACGCCCTGGAAGCGCGTCTGGCCGAGTCCGGCGCCCTGATGTCCCAGGCCCGGGCCCGCACCCTCATGGCCCTGCAGGCCGAGATCGACGGGCGCGGCGACCGGCCCTTTCCGATGGCCCGCCTGACCCTGACCGGCGAGTGGGAAAAGCTGGCCCTCGACGAAGTCCCGTTCGCCGAGATCGAGCTGAAACTGGCCTCGGCCCTGGCCGTCGCGCGGCCTCGCGACGGGGCCGCCGGGCGCGCCTTGACCGGCCCTCACCGGGGCGATCTGGCCATCTTCCACGTCGACAAGGACCGTCCGGCGGCGGAATGCTCGACCGGAGAGCAGAAAGCCCTGATTTTGAACCTCGTTTTGGCCCAGGCCGCGCGACTTTCGCGTGCGGAATCCGCGCCGAATCCTATAATATTACTCGACGAAGTCGCCGCGCATCTCGACCTGACCAGGCGAGCCGCATTGGCCGACGAACTCACGGCGCTCAAGCTCCAGGCCTTCCTCACCGGCACGGACGAGTCGCTGTTCGACCATCTCAAGGGTCGGGCATTAGGTGTTCGCGTGTGCGACGCCGGCCTGACCCCAATGGGCGCATAGCTCTGGAAGACGAATGACCGAGAACACCGAAGACCAAGTTCCCGAATCGGCCCCGGAAATGACCACCGAGGAAGCCGCCGCCCAGTACGGCGCGGACTCGATCAAGGTGCTGAAGGGCCTGGACGCCGTCCGCAAGCGCCCCGGCATGTACATCGGCGACACCGATGACGGTTCGGGCCTGCACCACATGGTCTACGAGGTGGTCGACAACGCCATCGACGAGGCCCTGGCCGGTCACGCCACCAAGGTCCAGGTGATCCTGAACGCCGACGGCTCGGTGACGGTCACCGACGACGGTCGCGGCATCCCGACCGACATCCACGAGGGCGAAGGTGTCTCGGCGGCCGAGGTCATCATGACCCAGCTGCACGCCGGCGGTAAGTTCGACCAAAACAGCTACAAGGTCTCCGGCGGCCTGCACGGCGTCGGCGTCTCGGTCGTCAACGCCCTGTCGGACTGGCTGGAGCTGCTGATCCACCGCAACGGCAAGGTCCACCAGATGCGCTTCGAGCGCGGCGACGCGGTGACCTCGCTGAAGGTCACGGGCGACTCGCCGGTGCGCGAGGACGGCCCCAAGGCCGGCGAGCAGCTGTCGGGCACGGAAGTGACCTTCTTCCCGTCGCGCGAAACCTTCGCCTTCATCGAATTCGACCGGAAGACCCTGGAGCACCGCCTGCGCGAGCTGGCGTTCCTGAACTCGGGCGTGACGATCTGGTTCAAGGACCATCGCGACGCCGAGCCGTGGGAAGAGAAGCTGCACTATGACGGCGGCATCGAGGCCTTCGTCCGGCACCTGGACAAGGTCAAGACCCCGCTGCTGAAGGCCCCGATCGTCGTGCGCGGCGTCAAGGACAAGGTCGAGGTCGACCTCGCCATGTGGTGGAATGACAGCTACCACGAGCAGATGCTGTGCTTCACCAACAACATCCCGCAGCGGGATGGCGGCACGCACCTTTCGGCCTTCCGCGCGGCCCTGACCCGCATCATCACCGGCTATGCCGAGAGCTCGGGCATCACCAAGAAGGAAAAGGTCAATGTCGGCGGCGAAGACGCCCGCGAAGGCCTGACCTGCGTGCTGTCGGTCAAGGTGCCGGACCCCAAGTTCAGCTCGCAGACCAAGGACAAGCTGGTCTCGTCCGAAGTGCGCCCGGCCGTCGAAGGCCTGGTGCAGGAGGGCCTGGCGACCTGGTTCGAGGAGCACCCGAACGAAGCCAAGGCCATCGTGTCCAAGATCGCCGAGGCCGCCGCGGCTCGTGAAGCCGCCCGCAAGGCGCGCGAACTGACCCGCCGCAAGAGCGCGCTGGATATCACCTCGCTGCCCGGCAAGCTGGCCGACTGCTCCGAGCGCGACCCGGCCAAGTCCGAGATCTTCATCGTCGAGGGTGACTCGGCCGGCGGTTCGGCCAAGCAGGCCCGCAATCGCGACAACCAGGCCGTCCTGCCCCTGCGCGGCAAGATCCTGAACGTCGAGCGGGCGCGCTTCGACAAGATGCTGTCGTCCGACCAGATCGGCACGCTGATCACGGCCCTAGGCGCCGGCATCGGCCGCGACGACTTCAACCCGGACAAGGTGCGCTACCACAAGATCGTGCTGATGACCGACGCCGACGTCGACGGCGCCCACATCCGCACCCTGCTGCTGACCTTCTTCTACCGGCAGATGCCGGAGCTGATCGAGCGCGGCTACATCTACATCGCCCAGCCGCCGCTCTACAAAGCCGCCAAGGGCAAATCCTCGCGCTATCTGAAGGACGATAGCGAGATGGACGCCTTCCTGATCGATGAGGGCGTCGACGGGGCCGAGCTGGACCTGCCGTCGGGCGAGCGCCGCACCGGCCAGGACCTGCTAGCCCTGGTGCAGCTGTGCCGCCAGGCTAAGGGCAATATCGACCGTCTGGCCGCCCGCGCGCCGTCGTTCGCCGTCGAGCAATCGGCCCTGGCCGGCCTGTTCGGCGACAAGCCGGACATCGCGGCCGCCTCGGCGCGCCTGGATCTCTACGCCGAGGAAGGCGACGGTCCGTGGACCGGCGAGCGCGGCGACACCGCCTATGTGTTCAAGCGCATCCGCCGTGGCGTGACCGAGAGCGTGGTGCTGGACGATGGCCTGCTGCACGCCGCCGACGCTCGTCGTCTGGCCGAGCGGGCCGGCAGCCTGGCCGAGATCTTCTCCGGCCGCGCGGTGTTCCGCCGTAAAGACAAGTCGACCACCGTCCGTGGTCCGATGGACCTCGTGGCCGCCGTGATGGAAGCGGGTCGCAAGGGCCTGACCATCCAGCGCTACAAGGGCCTGGGCGAGATGAATCCCGACCAGCTGTGGGAGACCACACTGGATGTGGAGGCTCGCACGCTTCTGCAAGTGCGGGTGAATCATGCCGACGACGCCGACGAGATGTTCAGCCGCCTGATGGGCGATCTGGTCGAGCCGCGTCGCGAGTTCATCCAGGAAAACGCCCTGGATGCGGAGGTCGACGTCTAGAACAGCGTTCTCTTCGCTGAATTGTTGAGCGCCGGGCGCCCGTTTCTCGGGCGTTCCGGCGCTTTTTCTTTGTCGGCCAGCCTACAGACTTGGCGGTGACCTGCGCTGTCATCGCGCGAGCCTGACGAGGGCGTCATCTTGCGTGGGTCGAGCCGATTCGCTCGAAAAGTTGCGTGGGGGCGCCTTCTCGATGGACCAGGACGCAAGCCTGCGCCCGGAACGGATCCTGGACCTGTCCGAGCGACTGTCCAGCGTGGCCGGGGCCAAGATCGGCGAGATCGCGCGCGTGAACCGCGCCGCCAAGATGCTGTCGATCAACGCCCTGATCGTCGCCGCCCGCGCGGGCGAGGCCGGCAAGGGCTTCGCCATCGTCGCCGAGGAGTTCAAGAAGATCTCCACCGAGATCGACGCCGTGGCCGCCGCGCTGGAGAGCCAGGTGCGCGCCGACCTCGACGAGCTGACCGCCATCGGCGGGGCGATCCTGGGCCACATGCGCGGCCAGCGCCTGGCGGACCTGGCGCTCAACGCCATCGAGATCGTCGACCGCAATCTCTATGAGCGCACCTGCGACGTGCGCTGGTGGGCGACGGACTCGGCGGTGGTCGCCTGCCTGGCCGAGGCCGACGACAAGGCCGTCCGCCGCTACGCCAGCGAGCGGCTGGGCGTGATCCTGGACGCCTACACCGTCTATCTCGACCTGTGGATCTGCGACGCCAAGGGGCGCGTGGTCGCCAATGGTCGGCCGGGACGCTACCCGAACGTGATCGGCCGCTCGGTGGCCGACGCGCGCTGGTTCCAGGACGGTATGCGCACCGCCACCGGCGACGACTTCGTGGCCTGCGACATTGAACGCAGCGGCGCGCTGGGCGACGCGCCCGTCGCCACCTACGCCACCGCCATCCGCGCCGGTGGCCAGGCCAAGGGCGAGGCGCTGGGCGTGCTCGGCGTCCATTTCGACTGGAGGCCCCAGGCCCAGGCGGTTGTCGACGGCGTGCGCCTGACACCCGAGGAGCGCGAACGCTCGCGGGTCATGCTGCTGGACCAGAGAGGCCGCGTCCTGGCCTCGTCCGACGGCCTGGGCGTCCTGACCGAGACCTTCCCGCTGGACACCACCGGCGGCGCGATGGGCAGCTACGCCGACGGCGACATCACCGTCGGCTATGCCCTGACCCCGGGCTACGAGACCTATCAGGGCCTGGGCTGGTACGGCTGCCTGGTCCAGCGACGCGAGGCGCAGGCCGGCAAGGCGGTCGCGGCGGCGTAGGGCGGTAGCCCGGCTTAGCCTCCCAACCTGCGTCCTGGCCTGATCGTGCGCCGGCTTGCGCAATGATGCGCCCCGCCCAGCGCAGCCGGGTGCGGACCGAGGGTGGCGATCTCTCTCCCTGTCCTGCTTGGGCGCATCTCGTACTTGGGGAAGGTAAAGTCGCCTTCGCCTCAAGGTCGAGCTTGACCGTTCTCGATTCGCACGCTTGAGTTGCGAGTGGGGGGCGAATGCAGAGCGTGCAGGCGAGCGGTAAGCGCCGTCTCCGTCAGTCGTTGCAAAATTCTCACAGTGAATTGGTAGGAATCCAAAGAATCTCGGATGTAGCGGATTAATGTCCTGATGCGCGGAGGGCGCTATGCCACAGCTGAATACCAACAATATCAGTTTCACTGAGGGTAATAGCGGCACATCAAAGGCAAGCTTTACGCTTACGCTGGACAGTTCGCCGACAACGCCGCAGACATATTACTACTACATCGTTGATGGAAGCGCCGCAGACAACGTCGACTACTACGGATTCTATGACAGCATTACGTTCAACCCAGGGCAGACTTCGGCGACCGTCAGCTTCAACTACAATGGCGATACCGCCATTGAAGCCAACGAGACGGTTCAGCTCGTCATTTTTGGTGGCGCAAACGCGCAACTCGCGGGCGGCGCCGCGGCCCTGCTCGCCACGGCCACGATCCTGAACGACGACGGAGGCGCCCCTTCGGGCGGATCGACGGCCGCCGCCCAGCAAATCTTCGGCCCCGCTTCCGCTTCCTCGGTCTTTCCAACGCTGTCCGTGCGCAACGTTGCGATGATCGAGGCTAATTCGAGCAGCACGGCTTTGGTGTTCCTGGTGACGTTGGACAAGGTCGCCACCGCGCCGGTCACGTTCCGCTATTATACCCAGGACGGTTCCGCGCGCGCGAACAACAGCGCGGACTACAGTGGCGACTTCGGGACGATCACCATCAATCCGGGCACGCAGAGCGTGCGGATCACCGTCAGTGTCTACGGCGACACCCTGATCGAGCCGAACGAGACGATGCAGCTCGTTCTGTACGATATTTCCAATGGCGTCTTCGCGGGCGGCGCTCCGGCATTGCTGGCCACCGGTACGATCCTGGACAACGACGGCGGTGCGTTGAGCGGAACCGGCGGCATCGGGAGCGAAGCCGTTGGTCTGGCGACGAGCGCGGCCATTTCCGCGACGATTCCGACAATTTCCGTCCGCGATGTTTCGGTGATCGAAGGCAACACCGGCTCCCAATTCGGGCGCTTCCTGATCACGCTGGACCGTCCGGCCACCGCGGACGTGACCGTGCGCTACTGGTTCGCGGATGGCTCGGCGGCGGAGGGCGTCGACTACCAACAGGATAGCGGAACCGCGACGATCAAGGCCGGCTCCAGCAGCACGGCTGTTCCGTTCTACTACTACGGCGACGGGCGGATCGAGCCGAACGAGACCTTCCAGCTTGTTCTCACGGCTCCGACCAACGCCGTGCTCGCCAACAATGCCCCGGCCCTGACCGCGACGGCGACGATCCTGGACGACGATGGCGGGGCGGTCTCCGGGACAGGCGGGGTCGGGAATCTGGGCCTGCCCGCCTACACGCCACCGACCGCGTCATCGACGCTGCCGACGCTGACGGTTTCGAACGCCGCGATCAACGAGGGCGCAAGCGGCTGGCACTACAGTCGCTTCGTGGTCACCCTGGACCGGGCCCCCACGGCGGCGGTCACGTTTAGCTACGCCTTCTTCGACGGTACGGCGTCGAGCAGAAGGGGCGACTTCGACTCCGACTCCGGCACCATCACCATGGCGGCAGGTCAGCGCAGCGCGGTCATTTCGGTCGTTGTCAGTGGCGACACGGCCATCGAGCAGAACGAAACGTTCTACGTGGTGATCAGCGACGTTCAGGGTGCGGTGCTGCCCGGAAAGGCCGCCGCGGTGGTGGCGACGGGGACGATCATCGACGACGACGGCGGGCAGACAACCGGCGCGGGCGGGATCGGCACACCCGCGATGAACGTCTTTGGCCCAACCCATGACGGCGGCGCGACGCCGCTCATTCGGGTCGTGGGGGCTGGCTTCAACGAGGGTAATTCGTCCTGGGGCACGAGCGGCGTCTACGTACTGCTGTCCCAGCCGGCGACGACGAACATAACGATCAACTTCACGACCGTCGCGGGCACGGCCGCGGCCGGCGCAGACTTCTATACGCGGAACGGCACGCTCACGATCGCCGCCGGCGAGACGAGCAGCTGGGTCGGCTTCGACGTCATCGGCGACACCCTTATCGAGGGCGACGAGTCGTTCACCGTCTCGTTCACCAATGCCGTGGGTGGTCGCTTCGAAGGCGGCGCGGCCTCGGCCACCGCGACCGTCCTCATCCGCGACGACGACGGCACGGGCACGGCCGGCACGATCAGCGCCGGACCGAACTTCGTGACGACCAGTCCCGTGCTGTCGCTGCCCGCGGAACTGGACTTCGCCGTGCTGAACGTTCTGCGGGCGGACTCGGCCGCCGTCATCAACCGAGGCCTGCACGACACGCTTGCCGCCCGCATCGCCGCCGGGACCCTGACGACGACCCAGGGCATCCAGGAGATCGTCAAGTTCGCGGGCGCTTCGACCTCGGTCGCCACGCTGTCCTACGAGTTCTTCACCGGAAAGATCCCGGGGGCGGCGGGGATCGAGTACCTGGTTTCGCCGATCGGGCCGAACAGCAACAATCTCAACAGCGCCTACTATCAGTCGTTCAACCTGGAGAACCGCTACATCAACTTCGCGGTGAACCTGGGCAAGCTGGGCGAAGGCAGCGCCAAGTTCACGGCCGAGTACGGAACATTGTCGCTGTTCGACGCGACCAAGAAGGCCTATGCGGCGATCTTCGGCGCGGCGCCCACCGACGCCAAGGTGTCGGCCCTGCTCGCGGGCGGTAGAGACCTCTATTTCGCGACCTACGGCGGCGACGGCCCGAACGGCATCGGGACCAAGGCCGCCATGGTTGGATGGCTATTGGCCGAGGCGCAGAAGGCCGAGTTGGGCGTCATGGTGAAATCCAACGCCGCTTGGCTGACGGACCTGTCGGATGGCTTGGCGCCCTTCGCTGTCGATATCCTCGATCCGGCCAAGGGCTACTACAAGACCGACTTCATCTTCGGCGGAGCCTAGGATGCCCCAGGTCGATTCCTGCGCCCTCAATCCGCCAGAGTGCATGCTGCTCAGCGAATAGCCGCGTCGCGCTCATTTCGAGGGCGCCGAACGTGTTGCCCCCTAGTTCGTGTTATTACGAATTGAAAATCCCGTAATAACACGAACTAGGTGCTTCCCATGGATACGTCCTCCACCCTTGCGCGGCTGAGCATCAGTCTGCCGGCCGAGTTGATGACCCAGCTCGACGCCATGGTCGCCGAGCGCGGCCTGCCCAGCCGCTCGCAGATGATCGCCGAGCTGATCCGTCACGAATTGGCCGAGCACAGCGGCGAGCGCCCCGACGCGGTGCTGGCCGGCACCATCACCCTGATCTACCGCGCCGAAAGCGGCCGGGTGCGTCACGCCCTGGCCCAGGCTCAGCTGGGCTATGTGAAAGAGGTGATCTCGGCCCAGAACGTCTTCCTGGAGGACGACCAGGCCATGGAGGTCCTGCTGGTCCAGGGGCCGGCGGAGCGCCTCCAGCAGTTGTGCGACGACCTGCGCAAGGTGCGCGGCGTCCAGCAGATCAAGCTCGTCACCACCACCGCCCTGCTGCCGCCGCTGCACTTCCACGGCGACGAGCCCGACGGAGAGTCTCCTTGAGCGACCCAATCCTAAGTCAAACGGGCACACCCTATGCCGCCCAAGCCCACGCTCGCGCCCAGGCCGGCACGCGCGTTGAGGCCATGCCGACGGTGCCTGCCAGCGCCGCGGTCGACTTGCCGCCGGGCGTCTTGGCTGCCGACGTCGTCTGGGACGAGACCATCGCGCCGGGCGGCTATGCCAGCCGCCAGATCGCCCGAGGCTCGCGCCTGCGCCTGACCGACCTGGCCGGCGACGCCGCCGTCTCGCTGCTGATCTTCAACGCCGAGCGCCCGATCGAGCGCCTCAACATCGCCGATACTCTGAAGGTCCAGTGGAACGGCTATCTCGGCGAAGGTCGCCTGCTGCTGTCCGACATGGGCCGGGTGCTGGCCAGCATCGTCGAGGACGAGGCCGAAACCCACGACGCCTTCTGCGGCGCCTCCAACCAGGCCAGCAACGCCCGCAAGTATGGCGACGGGTTCAACCACGGCGGCCACCCCAACGCCCGTGACCGCTTCTCGCTGGGCGTCGCCAAGTTCGGCCTGGGCCGCAAGGACATCCATCCCTGCCTGAACCTGTTCAAGGAGGTCCGCGTCGGCCAGGGCGGCGAGACGGTGATCGATGTCGGCCCCTATGCGCCCGGCCGGTCCCTGACCCTGCGCGCCGAAATGGACCTGATCGTGGTGCTGGCCAACTGCCCGCACGTGCTGGACCCGCGCGAAGCCTATGCCGTGACCCCGGTGCGCGCCACCGCCTGGCGCGGCCCGGTCACGCCGGAAGCCGACCCGATCCGCAATGCGACGCCGGAAGGCCTGCGCGCCTTCCTGAACGTCGAAGACTACTTCTCGCGCTGAGGCCCCGTCATGGCGTTCGATCCCCCGCCCCTGAACACCATCGTCCACGACGAGGTCGTCCCCGCCCGGGCGCCCTGGCTGCGCACGGTCAAGGCCGGCCAGACCCTGCGCATCGTCGACCTGGAGGGTAACCAGGCGGTCGACTTCCTGGCCTACAGCGCTGCCGACGACGCCGAGCGTTACAGCGCCCAGGACACCATCGCCGCCCAGAAGAACATCTTCCTGCGTGAGGGTTCCGTGCTGCTGTCCAACGAGGGCAGCCCGATGATGACGGTGACCGCGACGGCCGTGGCCTATCACGACACCATCGGCGGGGCCTGCTCGTGCGAGAGCAACACCCTGCGCTATGGCCACCACACCAAGAGCCAGCACGCCTGCGTCGAGAACTTCCTGGTCGCCAACGCCATCCAGGGCCGCGGCAAGCGCGACATGGTCAGTAACGTCAACTGGTTCATGAACGTGCCGGTCGAGGCCGACGGGGCCCTGGGGATCGTCGACGGCATCTCCGCGCCGGGCCTCTATGTCGACCTGCGCGCCGAGATGGACGTGGTGGTGGTGGTCTCCAACTGCCCGCAGATCAACAACCCTTGCAACGGCTTCGATCCGACGCCGGTGCGCATGATCATCGCCCAGTAGGACCGCTCTCATGTTCGACAAGGTCCTGATCGCCAATCGCGGCGCCATCGCCTGCCGCATCATCCGTACGCTGCGCGCCATGGGCGTGAAGTCGGTGGCGGTGTTCAGCGACGCCGACGCCGGCTCGCTGCACGTCTCCCTGGCCGACGAGGCCGTGCGCCTGGGCCCCGCGCCTGCCGCCGAGAGCTATCTGCGCGCCGACTTGGTGCTGGCGGCCGCCAAGGCCACAGGCGCCCAGGCGATCCATCCGGGCTATGGCTTCCTCAGCGAGAACGCCGCGTTCGCGGAGGCCTGCGAGAAGGCTGGCGTCGCGTTCATCGGTCCAACGGCCGAGAACATTCGCGCCTTTGGCCTCAAGCACACAGCGCGGGATCTGGCTCAGGCCCACGGCGTGCCGCTGGCGCCCGGCACCGACCTGCTGGTCGATCCGGCGGCGGCGCTGGAGGCGGCGGAGCGCATCGGCTTCCCGGTCATCCTGAAGGCCACGGCCGGCGGCGGCGGCATCGGCATGCGGGTCTGCGAAAACGCCGAAGCCGTCGAGGAGGCCTTCGCGGCCGTCCAGCGTCTGGCGACCGGCAACTTCAGCGACGGCGGCGTCTTCCTGGAGCGCTATGTCCGCAAGGCCCGCCACGTCGAGGTGCAGGTGTTCGGCGACGGCGCTGGCAAGGTGCTGGCCCTGGGCGAGCGCGACTGTTCCCTGCAGCGTCGCAACCAGAAGGTCGTCGAGGAGACCCCTGCCCCCGGCCTACCCGCCGCCACTCGCACAGCCCTGCTGGACGCGGCCGTGCGCCTGGCCCTGGCGGCGAACTACCGCTCGGCAGGCACGGTCGAGTTCCTGTACGACGCCGACCGCGACGACTTCTTCTTCCTGGAGGTCAACACCCGCCTGCAGGTCGAGCACGGCGTGACCGAGCAGGTCACCGGCGTCGACCTGGTCGAGTGGATGGTGCGCGGCGCGGCCGGCGACTTCGCCTTCCTCGATGTCCCGCCGCCCGAGCCCAAGGGCGCGTCGATCCAGGTGCGGCTCTATGCCGAGGATCCGGCCCAGGACTACCGCCCCAGTTCCGGCGTGCTCACGCAGGTGGCCTTCCCGGACGGCGTCCGCGCCGACGGCTGGGTGGTCGACGGGACCGAGGTCAGCGCCTTCTACGACCCGCTGCTGGCCAAGCTGATCGTCACCGCGCCGGATCGCGCGGCGGCCGTCGTCGCCCTCCAACAGGCTCTCGACGACACGCGCCTGGCCGGCATCGAGACCAATCTCGACTGGCTGCGGGCCGTGGTCCGCAGCGAACCGTTCACGACGGGCCAGGTCTCGACCCGCGCCCTGGAGACGGTGACCTGGACGCCCGACACCATCCAGGTGCTGAGCGGCGGCCCCGCCACCACGGTGCAGGATTGGCCCGGCCGCCAGGGCTATTGGGACGTCGGCGTGCCGCCGTCGGGTCCGATGGACGCCTTCGCGTTCCGGCTGGGCAACCGTCTGCTGGGCAATGGCGAGGATGCGGCGGGGCTGGAAATCACGGCCCTCGGCCCGACCTTGAAGTTCAACCGCCCCGCCACCGTGTGCCTGACCGGCGCGCGCTTCGACGCCCGCCTGGACGGCGCGCCGGTCGAGCCGTACGCGCCGCTGACGATCCAGGCCGGCCAGGTGCTGAAGATCGGCCGGGCGGTCGAGGCCGGCCTGCGCGGCTACTTGCTGTTCCACGGCGGCCTGGACGTGCCGGAATATCTGGGCAGCCGCTCGACCTTCACCCTGGGCGGCTTTGGCGGCCACGCGGGCCGCAACCTGACGGCCGGCGATGCTCTGCGGCTGCTGGAGCCCACCGGTACGGTCGCCGCGCCCGCACTTGCGGCGGACCTGCGCCCAGAGACCACCAAGGCCTGGACCATCCGCGTCCTGCCCGGTCCGCATGGCGCGCCGGACTTCTTCACCCCGGCCGATGTCGCCATGATCGGCGGCACGGACTGGAAGGTGCACTACAACTCCAACCGCACCGGCGTGCGTCTGGTCGGACCCAAGCCCGAATGGGCGCGGCGCGATGGCGGCGAGGCTGGGCTGCACCCGTCCAACATCCACGACAACGCCTACGCCATCGGGGCCGTCGACTTCACCGGCGACATGCCGATCATCCTGGGTCCGGACGGCCCGTCGTTAGGCGGCTTCGTCTGTCCGTTCGTGATCATCCAGGCCGACCTCTGGAAGGCCGGCCAGTTGGCGCCCGGCGACACGGTCCGCTTCGCCGTAGTTGACGACGCGACCGCCGCCGCAGCGCTGGACGCGCAAGAAGCCCTGATCGCCGACCTCACGGCCCCGCCTCTCCCCGTCGCACCGCCGGTCGACGAGCAGGCCAGCCCGATCCTTCACGAGCTGCCGCAAGACGGCCATCGCCCGCGCGTGCTCTACCGCCGCCAGGGCGATCAGCACCTGCTGGTCGAGTACGGTCCGATCGTGCTGGACCTGGAGCTGCGGCTGCGCATCCATGCCCTGCTGCTGGACTTGCAGGCCCAGGCGCCTGAGGGCGTCATCGACCTGACGCCGGGCATCCGCTCGCTGCAGGTCCACTATGACAGCCGCCGCCTGACCCAAGCCAAGCTGCTGGAGATCCTGGTCGCCGCCGAGGACCGGCTGGGGGGCCTGGACGACTTCGAGATCCCCTCGCGCGTCGTCCACCTGCCGCTGAGCTGGAAAGACCCGGCGATCTACCAGACCATCGACAAGTACATGCAGGCCGTCCGCGACGACGCGCCCTGGTGCCCGGACAACATCGAGTTCATCCGCCGGGTCAACGGCCTCGACAGTATCGACGACGTCAAGCGCATCGTCTTCGACGCCCGCTATCTCGTGATGGGCCTTGGCGACGTCTATCTCGGCGCGCCGGTGGCCACGCCGGTCGATCCACGCCACCGCCTGGTGACCACCAAGTACAACCCCGCCCGCACCTGGACGCCGCCCAACGTCGTCGGCATTGGCGGCGCCTATATGTGCATCTATGGCATGGAGGGTCCGGGCGGCTATCAGCTGTTCGGGCGTACGATCCAGGTCTGGAATACCTGGCGGCAGACCGAGGCCTTCACCGACGGCAAGCCCTGGCTGCTGCGCTTCTTCGACCAGATCCGCTTCTTCCCGGTCAGCGCCGACGAGCTGACCGAGTGGCGGCGCGACTTCCCGCTGGGCCGTCGTCAGCTCCGCATCGAGGAGGAGACGTTCCGCCTCTCGGACTACCGCAAGATGCTGGCCGAGGACGCCGACAGCATCGCCATCTTCCAGGCCACGCGCCAGGCCGCCTTCGACGCCGAACGCGCCGACTGGGAGGCCAGGGGCGAGTTCGCGCGGGTCGAGGCCCTGTCCGGTGTCGCGGACGCCGAGGAGGAGACCGCCGCCGTCGAGGTCCCGCCCGGCGCGGACCTGATTGAGGCTCCGCTGGGCGGCAATGTCTGGAAGGTGCTGGTCGAACCCGGCCAGCGGGTCGAGGCCGGGGCTGTCATCGCCATCATCGAGGCCATGAAGGCCGAGTGCGACGTCAACACTCCGGTCGCCGGCGTCGTCAGCGCCGTCTACGCCCAGCCTTCGCAATCCATCGCCGCCGGCGCGCCGGTCGTCGCGGTGACCCCGGACCCGGAGGCCGCTGCGTGAGCTTCCAGCGCCTTTCCGTCGAGGCCATCGCCGCGCGCGTGAACGGTGGCGAAAGCGCCGTCGCGGTCGCCCAGGCCGCGCTGGACGCCGTCGTCGAGTACGACCTGATCCAGCCTCAGGCCTGGATCCTGCGCCTGCCCGCCGAGACCGTCCTGGCCCAGGCGCGCACCGTCGACGCCCGCATCGCCGCTGGCGAGACCCTGTCGCTGGCCGGGGTCCCGTTCGCGGTGAAGGACAATATCGACGTCGGTGACTTGCCGACCACCGCCGCCTGCCCGGCCTTCGCCTATACGCCAGGTCGCTCGGCCACCGTCGTCGAGCGCCTCGTCGCGGCCGGCGCCGTGCTGATCGGCAAGACCAATCTCGACCAGTTCGCCACAGGCTTGGTCGGCGCGCGCAGCCCCTACGGCGCGCCGCGTTGCGTGTTCAACCAGGCCTTCGTCAGCGGCGGGTCGAGCTCGGGTTCGGCGGTGGCCGTCGCGGCTGGCCTGGTCGCTTTCTCGCTCGGCACCGACACCGCCGGCTCGGGTCGCGTGCCGGCGGCGTTCAACCACCTGGTCGGCCTCAAGCCCAGCAAGGGGCGCTGGAGCACGCGCGGCCTCGTTCCGGCCTGCCGCTCATTGGACTGCATCAGCGTCTTCGCCGCCGACCTCGCCGGCGCGGCGCGGGTCGACGAAGTGCTGGCCGCCTTCGATCCCGAGGACGACTATTCCCGCCGCGCGCCGGCGACGCCGCATGCATTGTCGATGGACGGCCTGCGCTTCGCGATCCCACGACCCGAGCAGCGTATCTTCCTGGGCGATGCCGAGTCCGAGACCCTCTACGCCGCCGCCATCGCGCGACTGGAAGCGGCCGGCGGCGTCGCCGTCGAGGTCGACATCGCCCCGCTGCTGGACGCGGCCAAGCTGCTCTACAGCGGCCCCTGGGTCGCCGAGCGCACCGCCGCCGTCGAGCCCCTGCTGCGCGCCTCGCCCAGCGCCATAGAGCCGACCGTCCGCGCCATCGTCCAAGGCGGCCTGGCGACCACCGGCGTCGAGACCTTCAAGGGGCTCTACGCCCTGGAAGGGTATCGCCGCGCGGCCGAGGTGATCTGGGACGTCGCGGACGTGCTCTTCCTGCCCACCGCGCCGACCATCTACCGGCTCAAGGAACTCAAGGCCGAGCCGCTGGCGCTGAACGCCAATCTCGGCCTCTACACCAACTTCGTGAACCTGCTGGACCTGTCCGCCCTCGCCGTTCCGGCCGGCTTCCGCGCCGACGGGACGGGCTTCGGCGTGACCATGATCGGCCCCGCCTTCGCCGACCGCGCCCTGCTGGATCTGGCCGAGCACTATCTGGAGAGCTTCCCCATGGCCGACACGCCTCCGCTGGACCTGACGCCCCACAAGCCTGGCGTGAAGCTGGCCGTGGTCGGCGCGCATCTAGGCGGCATGCCGTTGCACTGGCAGCTGACCTCGCGCGAGGCCCGGCTGGTCTCGGCGACCAGGACAGCGCCGGCCTACAAGCTCTACGCCATCGCCAACTCGACCCCGCCGAAGCCGGCCTTGGTGCATGTGGGTGAAGGTGGTTCGTCGATCCTGGTCGAGGTCTACGAACTCGACGTCGAAGCGTTCGGCAGCTTCACGGCTGAAGTGCCTGCGCCCCTGGCTATCGGCACGGTGGCCCTGGAGGACGGAACCTCTGTGAAGGGCTTCGTCGCCGAACCTCGGGCGTTGAATGGCGCGACGGATATCACGGACCTGGGCGGCTGGCGGGCGTACATCGCTACGCTCTAAGGGACCGTCCTCGTCCTTCGACAAGCTCAGGATGAGGACGACTTTTAGCTCGGCGCATCATCGGAAACCTCGCCCTGCGCTTGTCGAAGGGCGAGGTTTCGGCTCCTCAGGCCGCCGGCTTCTCCTGCATCGCCATCACGGCCTCCGGGATCGCGGCCCCCGGCTTGTCCAGCGGGAAGTCGTACACCGCCGTCGCCCCATACCGGTGCGGGGCGTGCGGGTCGCGGCGGCGCTTGTCGAAGGCCAGCACGCGGGTGCCCAGCTTGAAGGCCTCCTTGATGTCGTGGGTGACCATCATGATGGTCAGGCCGTTATCGCGCCAAAGGCCGGTGATCAGCTCGTGCATGTCCAGCCGCACGCCAGGGTCCAGGGCGCCGAACGGCTCGTCCAGCAGCAGGATACGCGGCTTCTTGATCAGGGCCTGGGCGATGGCCAGGCGCTGCTGCATGCCGCCCGACATCTTGGCCGGATAGAGGTCGCCGCTGTCGGACAGGCCCACGGCGGCCAGCATGGCGTCGGCCTCCTCCAGCGCCTTGCGGCGGCGCGCGCCAGAGAGCTTGCCCAGCAAGGGCGAGCCAGCGCAGTCCAGGCCGAACACGACATTGTCGCGGGCCGACAGGTGCGGGAACACCGAGTACTTCTGGAACACCACGCCGCGATCGGGGCCGGGCTCGGCGCGCAGCTTGTCGCCATCCAGGTCGATCGCGCCGCGCGTCGGCCTCTCCTGGCCGATGATCAGCCGCAGAAAGGTGCTCTTGCCCGCTCCAGATGGCCCGACGATCGAGACGAAGCTGCCCGCCTGGATCGACAGGTCGACGTTCTCAAGCACGACCTTGTCGCCGTACTCGACCCAGACGTTGCGGAAGGTCAGCAGGCCGGCCATCAGCGCGCCCTCTCCGGATAGGCCCACGGATAGGCGCGGCGGGCGACCAGCTTCAGCGTCACGTCCATCGCCACCGCCAGGATCGAAATCCAGGCGACGTAGGGCAGGATGATGTCCATCGAGAGGTACCGACGAACCAGGAAGATGCGGTAGCCCAGGCCCGTGTCGGCGGCGATCGCCTCGGCCGAGATCAGGTAGACCCAGGCCGGGCAGAGCGAGAGGCGCAGGCTATCGATCAGGCGCGGCATGGCCTGGGGCAGCGCTACGCGCAGGGCCAGCTGCCAAGTGCTGGAGCCCAGGGTCTGGGCCTTGACCAGCTGCTCCTCGGGAATGGCGGCGACATGGGCGGCGAGGTCGCGGACCATGACCGGCGTCACGCCGATGACGATCAGGGCGATCTTGGCGGTCTCGCCCAGGCCAAAGACGATGAACAGGATCGGGAGTACGGCGATGGGCGGGATCACCGCGATCGCCGCGACCAGCGGCCCGAACTTGGCGCGCAGCAGCGGCAGGAGGCCCAAGCCGAGACCCAGGATCAGACTGATCGCCGTGGCGGCGGCCAGGGCCAGGCCGATACGCTCCAGGCTGGCCAGGGTGTCGACCAGCAGCGGCGCGTGGCCGGTCAGCGGATCGACCTTGGCCATCAGCTGTACGGCCTCGACCATCGCCTGGGGCGTCGGCAACAGCTTGTCGCGCGGGTTCTCGGCGTGGCGGGCCTGCGAGGCCATCAGATAGAGCAGCGCCGCCGCCAGCAGTGGCAGGGTCCCGAGCAGGACCGCGAGACCACCCCGGGGTCTGACGTTCAACAGGCGCATGATGGCTCGTCGCTGAGAGGTGAAGGGCGCGCGCCCCCGCTAGGCGCGGAGACACGCCAGAGGCCTAGAGCTTGCCGTCGGCGGCCATCTGCACATAGGCCGGATCGAAGCGCAGCTTGACGTTCTTCGGATCGCCCAGGGTCTTGCCGCCCGGGAAGCTGATGCCGATGTCGTCGACCGACTTCGCGCCCTGGCCGAACAGGCCCATGCTAAAGCTGAACTTGCGCACGCGGTCATTGGCGACCACGAGGTCGGGGTTGACCGTCGCGGCCAAGGCCGCCTTCGGATCGGCATACAGATAGGTTGTCTTCAGCTGGCCCTCGAAGCTGGCGAGATCAGCACCCGACAGCTTGGCCATCTGCTCGCGCGCGGCCTTGCCTTCCGGCGTCTGGGCCACGGTCAAGGCCATGGTCTCGTACCAGATGCCCGTCAGCGCCTTGCCGAGGTTCGGATTGGCTTTCAGAGCCTCGGTGCTGACCATCAGGCCGTCCAGGATCTCGCCGGGGATCTTGGAGCTGTCGAAGACCTCGGTCGCGCCGGGCGCCTTCTTCACTTCCGACAGCTGCGGATTCCAAGTCACCAGAGCCTTGGTGTCGGCGGCGCCGTAGGCGGCGACGATGTCGGCGTCCGAGGTGTTGATCGTCTTGACGTCGGCCATCTTCAGGCCGGCTGTCTCCAGCGCGCGGGCCAGCAGGTAGTGCGACACCGACAGCTCGACCAGGTTGACGGGGCGGCCCTTCAGGTCGGCCAGGGTCGCGCCGTTCTTCAGGATGACGCCGTCATTGCCGTTGGAATAGTCGCCGATCATCACCACGGTGGTGTCCTTGCCGGCGGCGGCGGGCACGGTCAGGGCGTCCATGTTGGTGGCGGTGACGCCGTCCAGCTTGCCGGCCGAGTACTGGTTCAGCGACTCCACATAGTCGTTGATCTGTACGAGCTCGATCGTCACGCCGTACTTGTCGGCCCACTTCTTCACGATGCCCGACTGCTGGGCGTAGGCCCACGGCATCCAGCCGGCATAGATGGTCCAGCCGATCTTGTATTCGGTCTTGGCCGCGGCCGCCGGCGCCGCGGCGCTTTCGGCCTTGTCGCCGGCCTTCTGACCGCAAGAAGCCAGCGCCAGGCAGGACACCGCCAGGGCGGCGATGAAACGCTTGCGGTTGAACAGGACACTCATCAGCGGCTCCCTCCACGTTCGCTGAGGGCAGGGAGTGACATATTACGAATTGAGGCAATCGTAATACCGACGGCCGACCTGACGATCCTCCCGAATTCGCCGGACTGCTGAAAAAGCAGGCCCCTCCGAGACGCGGCGCCTGAATCCCATGCCTATTCGATTCCCCGCCGCCGCCCTGCCGGTTGAGCATTGCGAAGCGGTGGGACGCGAACATCATCGGAGGACCCCATGGAGGCCCTCATGATCAGCAAGTTCGTGGTGAGTCTGAGCCGGACCCTGTTCGCGTGGCTGGCGGCGCGCGCCGACCGCTATTGGGCCTACTGAAACGCCCGATAAAGACTGTCTATATTTTTATCCGGATAAATAATCCGAATCCTATAGCGAGCCCAAGATCGAGGTTTCGCTTTGGCCCATCCGAACGCAGAGCGCGCCTTCGCAGTGCGTTGGCGACTTTGGTTCAAAGGCTCTTGGGAAGAATGGCGCACCCGACACGATTCGAACGTGTGACCTTTGCCTTCGGAGGGCAACGCTCTATCCAGCTGAGCTACGGGTGCATGCCGCCCTGTCGGGCGAGCGGAAGCGGGTCTTAGCCGAAAGGCGGCCTTCGCGCAAACGGGTTTGGGGCAAACCCGATCACGCCGCTCCCATGTAGATGAACCGCGCCACGAACAGGGCGGCCAGGACGAACAGCAGCCAATCGCCGGGCTTGGCCTGGCCGCGCACCAGCTTCAGGCCGGCATAGGCGGTGATGCCGAACGCCAGGCCGTTGGCGATCGAGAAGGTCAGCGGGATGGCGATGACCGTCAGGAAGGCGGGGATGGCGACGCCGGGGTCCTCCCAGTCGATGTCGGCCAGGGCGCCGACCATCATCGAGCCGACGATGATCAGGGCGGGCGCGGTGGCCGCCGCCGGAATGGCCTGGACCCACGGTGCGAAGAACAGGGTCAGCAGGAACAGCACGCCGACCACGATGGCGGTCAGGCCCGTGCGGCCGCCGGCCGCGACGCCCGAGGCGCTCTCGATATAGCTGACCACCGTCGAGGTGCCGGCCAGCGAGCCGCCGATGGTGGCGATGCTGTCGGCGGTCAGGATGCGGTTGAGGCGCGGGATCGTGCCGTCGGGCTGCACCAGGCCGGCCTTCTTGGTCACCGCGACCAGGGTGCCGACATTGTCGAACAGGTCGACGAACAGGAAGACGAAGATCACCTCGGCGATGGCCATGCCGGCCCCGCCGTTCAGGTGCAGGGCGGCCGGGATGTCCAGCTTGAAGGCGGTGGCCGACAGGGCCGCGAGGCCGTAGTCGCCGGGGACGATCTTGGCCAGGCCCAGGGCCCAGCCGGCGATGGCGGCGACCAGTATGCCGATCAGGATCGCGCCCTTCACCCGCCAGACCATCAGCCCGCCCATGACCATCAGCCCCAGCAGCGCCAGGATCGCCGTCGGCTTGGTCAGGTCGCCCAGAGCGACGGTGGTGGCCGGGTTGGCGACGATGATGCCGGCCTCCTTCAGGCCGATGAAGGCGATGAACAGGCCGATGCCCGCCGCGATGGCCGAGAACAGCGGACGCGGGATGGCGCCGACGATCAGCTGGCGGATGCCGGCGACCGTGAGCACCAGGAAGGCCACGCCCGACAGGAAGACGCAGCCCAGGGCGGTCTCCCACGGCAGGCCCATGCCCTTGACGACGGTGAAGGTGAAATAGGCGTTGAGCCCCATGCCCGGAGCCAGGGCGATCGGGTAGTTGGCGATCAGCCCCATCAGGATCGATCCGAGGCCGGCCGCCAGGCAGGTGGCGGCGGCGACCGCGGCGATCGGCATGCCCGCCTGGCCCAGGATCGCCGGATTGACGATCACGATATAGGCCATGGTCAGGAAGGTGGTGAAGCCGGCCAGCACCTCGGTGCGCACCGAGGTCCCCTGGGCGTTCAGCCCGAACTGCTTCTCCAGGAAACTCATGGTCTGCCCCCCAAACCCGACATCAAGTCCGATGCGAAGCGGGAGTGTTGGCGGGCGAGTCCCGGAAGGCAAGCCTTAGGTGGGCGCCGGCGGTTCGACGCCGCCCGAAGCGCCTAGCGCTTGCGAAAGCGCTTGGCCTCGGCCTCGAGCTTGGACATCCATTCTTCCGGCTCGGTGCTTTCCGGCTGGAAGGGCAGGGTTCCGGCCACGCCGCGCAGGGCCAGCCATAGCGGCGCGGAAAAGTGGCCCAGCACGCGCAACGGCCGGCGCTTGTCGTCGGTGACGTCCCAGCCCTCGGCCTCGAACGCGAGGACCTGCGCGGCCGGCGGCTGGTTCTCGACGTGGTCCCAGCCTGCTGGCCGCTCCACCGCCTCGGCGTCGTCGGTGGTCAGGCCGAATAGGGCCAGCACGCAAGCGTCGATTTCCGGATACTCGGCCCGGGCCTCGGGCTCGGCGAAGTCGCGCTTGAGCAACGCCCGGTACTCCAGGTCGTTGACGCCGGGGAGGTCGATCAGGCGCCGCAGCGCGTCAGGCTTGCTAGTCATGGCAACGCTAGTCCTTGGTGGGATCGGCCGCGTTCGGGTCGCCATAGGTCAGGGCCAGGAAGACGTCTTCCAGGTCCGGGTCCTCGGTGGCGATGTCCTTGATGTGGACGCCGCTGGCGCGCACGGCGGCCAGCACCTGTTCGACGCTCGACTGGCCGGTGCGGTAGCTGACCTGGAACGCGCCGCCCGCCCGCAGCTTGGTGTCGAAGCCGGCCAGGGCCGGGGCGGTCTCGACCGGCGACTCCGGGGTCACGACGACGTTGCGGCTGTCCATGCGGCTGAGCAGCTTGGGCGTCGGCTCGCAGGCCACGACCTCGCCGCGATTGACGATGGCGATCTGGTCGCAGAGCTCCTGAGCCTCTTCCAGATAGTGGGTGGTCAGCACGATGGTGACGCCCAGTTTGTTGAGGCTGGTCACGTACTGCCAGAGCTGGCGGCGCAGCTCGACATCGACGCCGGCGGTCGGCTCGTCGAGGATCAGCACCGGCGGTTGGTGGACCATGGCCTTGGCCACCATCAGGCGGCGCTTCATGCCGCCCGACAGCTGGCGGACATAGGCGTTGGCCTTGTCGCCGAGGCCCAGGGCGTTGAGCAGCTCGTCGGTGCGGCGCTCGTTCTTGGGCACGCCGTAGAAGCCGGCCTGCACCTCCAGCGACTCGCGCGGGGTGAAGAAGACGTCGGCGGCCAGCTCCTGGGGCACCACGCCGATGGCGGCGCGGGCGTCGCGCGGGCGCTGGTCGATGTCGCGGCCCCAGATCCGCACCGTGCCGGAAGACTTCCGAACCAGGCCGGCCAGGATGTTGATGAAGGTCGACTTGCCCGCGCCGTTGGGACCCAGCAGACCGAAGATCGACCCCCGGGGGATCTTCAGGTCGACGCCGTTGAGGGCGCGCTTTTCCGGCGAGGTCTTGGTGCCGGCATAGGTCTTGTAGAGGCCTTCGGCTTCGATGGCGTAGGCGGGCAGGTCCATGAACATTCCAGAGAGAGATGGGCCAGATAGATAGGCGACAACGCCCTATGAGGCGCGCGTCGATTGACGGCGCCTTCGAGCGTCGCATAGGTATGCCTCGTTCGCGACGCCGCCAAGGCGTCACGTTCCGAATTCAAGGACTCGCCGATATGGCCAAGACCCCCGCCACCGCGCCGACCGCCATGGACCTGGACGCGATCGCCGGCCCCGCGCCCGAGACGATCTCGGTCCGCTCGCACCGCATCGCCTGCGATGGCGTCGGCGGGGCGCTGGGCCATCCGCGCGTGTGGCTGGAGATGGGCGCGGCCGGCTTTGTCGACTGCTCGTACTGCGATCGCCGCTTCGTGGCCTCGACGGCCGAGGGCGACGAGGACGAGCGCCTGGCCCCGGGCGTCTATGAAGGCGCCGGCGGCCACTAAGCCTGTGACCGACGAAATCGCGACGTCGAAGCGCGCCGAGACCCTCGCCAAGGCGTGGGAGCAGGCCGAGTGGCCGCACGAAGCCCCGGTGCTGCGCGCCATCGCCATGCCGTCCGACACCAATCCCGAAGGGGACATCTTCGGCGGCTGGCTGCTGTCGCAGATGGACCTGGCGGCGGCCTCGATCGCCTTCCACCGTGCAGCGGGCCGCTGCGCCACCATCGCCATCGACGGCATGACCTTCATCAGCCCAGTGTTCGTCGGCGACGAGGTCAGCCTGTTCGCCAAGGTCGTCCACACCGGCCGCACCTCGCTGAAGGTGGCGGTCGAGGCCTGGCGCCGCCGCCGCGACGGCGAGCAGGCCCACAAGGTGACCGAGGGCGTCTTCACCTTCGTGGCGATCGGTGAAGACCGGAAGCCCCGGCCGCTGCCGGTTTAGGTCTTTTCAGCAAGACCTCACATTTCCCTCATGCCGCTCAGGCGGCCTGAGCGCCATGGATCGAGCCTCATTCAACACGGGGCGACGCCATGAACGACCAACTCACCCAACCGACCACCACGCCGCGACGCGGCAGCCGCTGGAGCCTGATCGTCTGGGCCGGGGCGGGCCTGCTGCTGCTGGCTCCGCTGGTGGCCATGCAGTTCACCAAGGAGGTCGCCTGGACCGCCTTCGACTTCGCGGTCGCGGGAGCCATGCTGGCCATCGCCTGCGGGACGTTCGAGCTGGGCGTGCGGGCCTCCGGGAATATCGCCTTCCGCGCCGCCGTCGCCGTGGCGGTGGCGGTTGGCTTCTTCATCGTCTGGGCCTGTGGCGCCGTCGGAGTGATCGGCGACGAGAACAACGCGGCCAACCTGATGTTCGTGGCCGTGCTGGTCGTCGCCCTGGCCGGCGGCTTCGTCGGCCGGTTCCGGGCGGGCGGACTGGCGCGGGCCATGGTCGCCACCGCATTCGTCCAGGCCCTGGTCGCCATCATCGCCCAGCTGATGGGTTCGGCCGAGGGCTTCGTGGCCAGCGGCGTCTTCGCGGTTGGCTGGCTGCTGGCGGCCTGGCTGTTCGGCAAGGCCGCGCGGGACGAGGTCGCGGCGACCTAGACCAGTCGCTCGGCCTTCACGAAGTCGATGAAGGCCCGCAGCGGGGCGGGCATGTGGCGGCGGCTGGGATAGTAGAGATAGGGGCCGGTGAATGGGGGCAGCCAGTCCTCCAGCACCGCCTCCAGCCGTCCGGCCGCGATGGCGGGACGGACGAAGTCCTCGAAGGTGGCCAGGAGGCCGGCGCCCGCTTCGCAAGCGGCCAGTTTCAGGTCGCCGTCCGTGGTGGTCAGTCGGCCGGGCGGATTGAGGCGGATGACCTCGCCGTCCTTCTCGAACTCCCACGGGTACGACACGCCACTGGCGAAACGGTGGCGAATGCAGGCGTGGTCCAGCACCTCGCGCGGATGGGTCGGCCGGCCGTGCTCGGCGAAATAGGCCGGGGAGCCGACGACGACGAACCGCTGCGGGCCCGAGAGCGGCACGGCGATCATGTCCTTCTCCAGCCGCTCGTCGTAGCGCACCCCGGCGTCGAAGCCGGCGGCCAGAACGTCGATGAAGTTGTCGTCGGCGACGATCTCGACGGCGACGCCGGGGTTCTGGACCAGGAACTTCGGGATCAGGCTTGGGAACACCGTCTTGGCCGTCACGATCGGTACGTTGAGCCGCAGGGTGCCGGTAGGGCTGTCGCGGAAGGCGTTGACCTCGTCCAGGGCCAGGGAGACGTCGGCGAGGGCGGGGGACAGGCGCTCCAGCAGCTTCTGGCCGGCTTCGGTCGGGGTGACGCTGCGGGTGGTGCGGTTCAGGAGTCGTACGCCCAGCCGGGTCTCCAGCCGCCGCACCGCCTCGCTCATCGACGAGGCCGAGACGTTGCGCAGGGTCGCGGCCGCCCGGAAGCCCCGAGCATTGGCCACCGCCGTGAAGGCGTCGAGATCGGCGAAGTCGGCCTGCTGCATTGTGCGAAATCCAGAACAGCCCGTGCGGACTTATCCAGATTATCGCACGAAGTGATCGGGCGCATAAGCTTTCCCACACCTGACGGAGAGATCCCCATGAAGACCCGCCAACTTGGCCGCACCGGCCCCGTCATTTCCGCTTTCGGCCTCGGCTGCATGGGCATGTCGGACATGTACGGCCCCAGCGATCGGGCCGAGAGCCTGGCCACCTTCGACGCCGCCGTCGAGGCGGGCGTGACCCTGATCGACACCGGCGACTTCTACGGCATGGGCCACAACGAGATGCTGATCGGCGAGGCGCTGAAGAACCACAAGCGCGACAAGCTGGTGCTCAGCGTCAAGACCGGCGCCCTGCGCGATCCGAACGGCGCCTTTCTCGGCTTCGACAGCCGTCCGGCGGCGCTGAAGAACTTCCTGGCCTACAGCCTCAAGCGCCTGGGCGTGGATCACATCGACATCTACCGCCCCTCGCGCCTGGATCCGACCGTGCCGATCGAGGACACCATCGGCGCCATCTCCGACATGGTCCAGGCCGGCTGGGTGCGCCACATCGGCCTGTCGGAAGTGGGCTCGGAAACCATCCGCCGCGCGGCCAAGGTCGCGCCGATCGTCGACCTGCAGATCGAATATTCGCTGGTCTCGCGCGGCGTGGAGAAGGACATCCTGCCGACCCTGCGCGAGCTGGGCATCGGCATGACGGCCTATGGCGTGCTGTCGCGCGGCCTGATCAGCGGGCACTGGAACAAGGACAGCGGCAAGGCTGGGCGCGATTTCCGAAGCTTCAGCCCGCGGTTCGTCGGCGAGAACCTCGACGCCAACCTCGCTTTGGTCGAGGCCCTGCGCGCGGTGGCCGAGGCCAAGGGCGTGACCACGGCCCAGGCCGCCATCGCCTGGGTGGCCTCGCGCGGCGACGACATCGTGCCGCTGATCGGCGCCCGCCGCCGGGACCGCCTGAGCGAAGCCCTGGGCGCGCTGGATGTGAACCTGACGGCCGAGGACCTCGCCGCCATCGAGGCCGCCGTGCCGGCGCAGGCCGTGGCCGGCACGCGCTATGCCGAGGCGATGATGACCCACCTCGACAGCGAGCGCTGACCACCTTCACGCCCCATCTTGCCTGACGTGGGGAGACGGGGGTGAAATGCTCGCATGAGCATCCCCGCCTTCGACCTCGACCTGCTGCCGTTCGCCGCCCTGATGGGCGTCTCGGTAACTCACGCCGCCCCCGACCGCGTCGAGGGGCGGCTCGTCGTTCGGCCCGACCTTTGCACCGCCGGCGGCATCCTGCATGGCGGGGCGGCCATGGCCCTGGCTGATACGCTTGGGGCCATCGGCGCCTTCCTCTCGACACCGGACGGCAAGCGCACCACGACGCTGGAAAGCAAGACCAACTTCATCGGCTCGGCCAAGGTCGGGAGCGCGGTCGTGGCGACCGCCATCCCGCTGCACATCGGCAGGCGCTCCAGCGTCTGGACCACGCGGATCGAGACCGAAGAGGGCAAGCTCGTGGCGGTGGTCACCCAGACCCAGATGACAGTGGAGTAGCAGCCATGTTCGAGTCTCGGCACATCAGCATCCGGATCCACAAGAGCGCGGCGGAGGTCTACGCCTTCACCAAGGACCCCGAGAGCTTCGTGAAGTGGGCGGCGGGCCTGGCCTCGGGCCTGACCCGCGACGGAGACAGCTGGATCGCCCACGGTCCGGGCGGCGACGTCCATGTGCGGTTCTCGCCCGAGAACCCGTACGGCGTGCTGGACCACTGGGTGACCCTCCCCGACGGGACCGAGCTCTACATGCCGCTGCGGGTGGTCGCGAACGGCGCGGCGGCCGAGGTGGTGCTGACCCTCTACCGGCCGCCCGGGATGTTCGACGCCGCCACCTTTGAGCGCGACGCGGCGGCGGTGGGCCGCGATCTGGCGAAGCTGAAGGCGCTGGTCGAAGCATGATCACCCTGCGCACCACCCGGCCCGGCGACCTGGGCTGGATCATCCAGCGGCACGGCGAGCTCTATGCGGCCGAAGAGGGCTGGGACCATCGCTTCGAGGGCGTGGTGGCCGGCGTCGTCGCCGACTACGTCAAAACCTTCGACCCGGCCCGCGAGGCCTGCTGGATCGCCGAGCATGAGGGCAA
Organism: Caulobacter sp. GW821-FHT09H08; assembly: GCF_059415885.1. Classification (NCBI taxonomy): domain Bacteria; kingdom Pseudomonadati; phylum Pseudomonadota; class Alphaproteobacteria; order Caulobacterales; family Caulobacteraceae; genus Caulobacter; species Caulobacter sp. GW821-FHT09H08. The sequence goes on along the minus strand of NZ_JBWKOC010000004.1, from coordinate 547,552 downwards.
GCCCGTCGGCTCGATCATGATGGCCAAGGAGACCGACACGGTCGGCCGCCTGCGCCTGCTGCTGGTCGAGCCCTCGGCGCGGGGGCTGGGCGTCGGCGAGACCCTGATCCGCGCATGCCTGGCCTTCGCCCGCGAGGCCGGCTATGCCGAGGTGGTGCTGTGGACCCAGAGCAACCTGCTGCCCGCGCGACGGCAGTATGCGAAGTTCGGCTTCGTGCTGGAGGAAAGCTGGGACTATGACGGCTTCGCCGAGGGGCTGACCTCGGAGAGCTGGCGGTTGAAGTTCTGACGCCGAGAATGGCGCTGGCGCGAGCGGAAGATTTCGCGCAACTCTAGGCGCCATGAAGCTGATGTTCCTCGACCGTTGGCGGCAAGCGCCGCTGACCACGGCGTTCCAGGTGATCCTGGCCCTCGTCCTGCTCCGCCTCGTGATGGAGTTCGGAGGCGGGTTCGTCGATGGCATGATCGCCGGGTTCGCGGACTGACTTTTCTATTTTGACGCATTTTCTGACGACGAACCGGCGTCCACTTCGTCGGAAAATGCTCTAGCCGCCGGCGAGATGCCCCTTCCAGGCCTCGCGCAGGACCTTCTTGTCGATCTTGCCGGTGGCGGTGAGCGGGACCGAGGCGAAGACCACGTCGTCCGGCGTCCACCACTTCACGATTCTGGGCGCCAGGTAGTCGAGCACGGCCGCCTTGCTGACCTCCGAGCCCTCGTGCGCCTCGATGACCAGCAGGGGGCGCTCCTCCCACTTGGGGTGCGGCACCCCGATCACGGCGGCGATCTTCACGCCCGGGCAGCCGACGGCGACGTTCTCCAAGTCGATCGAGCTGATCCACTCGCCGCCCGACTTGATGACGTCCTTCTGGCGGTCGGTGATGCGCATGAAGCCGTTGGCGTCCAGCGTGGCGATGTCGCCGGTGTCGAACCAGCCGTCCTCGCGCGCGGCGTCGGCCTCCTTGCGGAAGTAGCGCCGCACCACCCAGGGGCCGCGCACCAGCAGGGCGCCGGAAGTCTCACCGTCCCAGGGGGCGTCGCCGCCGTCCTCGGTCTCGACCTTCAGCTCGATGCCGAACTGCAGGCGGCCCTGGCGGGTCCAGATGGCTTCGTCCATGGCCTCTTCGCCGAGCGCGGCGAGGGCGGGGGTGGGGGTGGCGACGACGCCGATCGGGCAGGTTTCGGTCATGCCCCAGATCTGCAGGGTCTGGACGCCGTAGCGGCGCTTGAACGCCTCGGCCATGGCGCGCGGCACGGCGCTGCCGCCGATGACCACCTTCTTCAGGCTGTCCGGCCGCTGGCCGGTCTTGTCCAGCCAGTCGAGATACATGGTCCAGATCGTCGGCACGCCGCCGGTGAAGGTGACGCCCTCGCCCTCGATCAGCTGGTGCAGGCTGGCGCCGTCCATCTTGTCGGCGGGCAAGACGAGCTTGGCCCCGCAGATCGGCGCGCTGAACGGCAGGCCCCAGGCGGTGGCGTGGTAGAGACTGGAGCAGGGCATGACCACGTCGAAGGCGGTGAAGCCGAACGCGCTGTTGAGGCCCCCGGCCATGGCGTGCAGCACCACGGCGCGGTGCGAATAGAGCACCCCCTTGGGGTCGCCGGTCGTGCCCGAGGTGTAGCAGAGGAAGGCTCCGGCGTTCTCGTCGAAGGACGGCCAAGCGATCGTGTCGGGCTCGCCGGCGATCAGGGTTTCGTAGCTGATCGCTCCGACCGATCCGGGGATGGTTCGTTCGGCGTCCGACAGCATGACGAAGGTCTTCACCGTGGTCAGCTGCGGGGCGATCCGCTCGACCAGGGCGGCGAAGTTTCGGTCGAAGAACAGCACCGCGCTTTGCGCGTGATTGATCGTGTAGACGATCTGCTCGTCGAACAGGCGCGGGTTGGCCGTGTGGAGCACCGCGCCGATGCCGGGGACGGCGTAGAAAAGCTCCAGATGGCGGTGAGTGTTCCAGGCCAGGGAGGTGACCCGGTCGCCGGCCTTGACCCCCAGGCGCTGGAGGGCATTGGCGGCCTGGCCGGCGCGGCGCGCCAGGCCCGCATAGTCGTAGCGATGCAGCGGTTCGTCGATCAGCCGCGAGATGATCTCGCGCGCGCCGTGAGCCTGGGCGGCATAGGTCAGGATGCTGCTGATCATCAGCGGCGTCGTCTGCATCAGGCCCGGGATCATCGGTTCCTCCCAACTCTTATCGTTGGGAGGAACCTAGGACCTGTAACGGTTGTTCGGGAAGGGGCTTAGAGCGCCGCCAGCACCGCGTCGCCCATCTGGGCGGTGGTCAGCGAGCCGCCGAGGTCGCGGGTGCGGGCGCCGGTGTCGAGAGCGGTCTTGACCGCCGCCAGGAGGACGTCGGCGGCCTCGACCTGCTTCAGCGACCAGCGCAAGGCCATCTCGAACGACAGGATGGCGGCCAGCGGATTGGCCAGGCCCTTGCCGGCGATGTCGGGGGCCGAGCCGTGGATGGGCTCGTAGAGGCCCGGCTTGTTCGGGTCGCCGATCGCCGCCGAGGGCAGCATGCCCAGCGAGCCGGTCAGCATGGCCGCGGCGTCCGAGAGGATGTCGCCGAACAGGTTGTCGGTGACGATGACGTCGAACTGCTTGGGCGCGCGGACCAGCTGCATGGCGCAGTTGTCGGCCAGGATGTGCTCCAGCTGGACGTCCGGATATTCGCGGGCGTGCAGGTCAGTGATGACCTGCTTCCACAGCAGGCCCGACTCCATGACGTTCGACTTCTCGGCCGAGTGGACCTTGTTGGTGCGGCCCCGGGCCAGTTCGAAGGCCACGCGGCCGACGCGCTCGATCTCGCTGGTCGTGTAGACGGCGGTGTCGAAGCCCTTCTTCTGGCCATCGGCCAGGGTCTCGATGCCGCGCGGCTCGCCGAAATAGACGCCGCCGACCAGTTCGCGCACGAACATGATGTCCAGACCCGAGACCAGCTCGGTCTTCAGGCTGGACGCGCCGGCCAGGGCCTCGAAGCAGTAGGCCGGACGCAGGTTGGCGTAGACGTCCATGGCCTTGCGCAGGTTCAGCAGGCCGGCTTCCGGGCGCAGATGGCGCGGAGCGGTGGCCCACTGCGGACCGCCGACGGCGCCCATCAGCACCGCGTCGCTGGCGATGGCCTGGTCGCGCACCTCGTCCAGCAGCGGTGTGCCGTGCGCGTCATAGCTAGAGCCGCCATAGGGGGCTTCCGACACCTGGAGGTCCGGGGTGAGGGCGGCCGCCACGCGGCGCACCTGCGCGCAGACTTCGGGGCCGATGCCATCGCCGGGCAGGAGCAGCAGGGTGGACATGGGAGCTTCTCTCTAGATCTTGCGGCTTAGATTTTACGGTAGTCGGAAACGTCGAAGGAACTGAGGTCGCGACTGTGGACGCCCAGCTCGGCGCAGGCGGCGCGCCAGGCGGCCATGTGCGGGGTGTCGCGATGGAATTCCAGCGCCGCCTCGCTCTCGAAGTGCTCGTAGACCCGGATCAGGCCGGGATCCAGCGTGTCCTCGGTCAGGGCGTAGTCCAGGCAACCCGGCTCGGCGCGGGTGTTCTCGACCTGGACGCGGAGGTGCGGGCGCAGGTCGGCCAGGCGGTCAGGGGCGATGCGGATCGTGCCGGCGAGGATGATGGTCATCTTCTGGATCTCCCCCTTCCCCCATCGATGGGGGAAGGGCCAGTGATGGGGGTGACAGCCTGTCGGGGTCTGGCGCGGCCGAACCGCCGCGTCACCCCACCCCTACCCCTCCCCATCAAGGGGAGGGGAGGCGGTTCAGGCCTCCAGCCAGGGCTGGCTGATCGCGCGCTTGCTCTCGAACACGTCGATGTCGCCGCCGTGCTGCAGGGTCTCGCCGATGGCGTCGAGGCCCTTGAGCATCTTCTCTTTCCGGACGGGATCGATGTCGAAGCCGATCGTCTTGCCCGACGGCGAGACCACGGTCTGGGCTTCCAGGTCGACGCTGACCATGTGGTTGCCGCCTTTGGCCTCATCCATCAGGAGCGACAGGTCTTCAGCGCTGACCACCACCGGCAGCAGGCCGTTGTTGAAGCAGTTGTTGTTGAAGATGTCGGCGAAGCTGGTCGAGATCACGCACATGATCCCGAAGTCCATCAGGGCCCACGGGGCGTGCTCGCGCGAGCTGCCGCAGCCGAAGTTGTCGCCGGCGATCAGCACGGACGCGTTCTTGTACTCCGGCTTGTTCAGCACGAAGTCGCCGATCTCGTTCCCGTCGCCGTCGAAGCGGAAGTCGTAGAACAGACCCTTGGCCAGGCCCTCGCGCTCCACGGTCTTGAGGAACTGCTTGGGGATGATCTGGTCGGTGTCGATATTGGCCAGCTCCAGCGGAGCCGCGCGGCCGTCGAGGCGGGTGAAAGCTTTCAAGTCGAGGCCTCCGAAAGGCGGTCTTCGATAACCAAGCGTCTGGTCGCCCAGATCGCGATGAGAATGGCCACGAGCGGCCAAAACAAAGGAAGCCAGACCTGCTGAGCTTGCTCGAGCCAGAGCCGGATAACCTGGCGGCTATCGACTGTCAGCATGACCAGCTCATCACCCACGGCTACATACCGAACTTCTAGGGGCGAGGCGACATCCGCCATATCCTGCAGGCTGTTGAAGGGTATGCAGTCGCCTCTTCGGCCTGTTGCGCAGTCGTAGACGAGCGGCCGCGCCCTCCCGACCACTCCCATGCTGAAGATGAAGCCGTTGTAGGTCGGCGAAATCTCCGTCCATTCGAGCACGCCCGCCTCTGGTTTGGCGAGGAACGGGAAGTCCAGCCGCGGGGGTTGGAAAGCGATGCCCAATCCTGCCAATGCAACGGCGAACAGCATTGCTGCCGCAAACCGCTTCATCGACTCGTTCCAACCAAAGTTCACGCGGCTCGCCGCCTCAATCCAGGAAGGTCCGGACGTCGACCAGGTGACCCGCGATCGCCGCCGCCGCCGCCATGGCGGGGGAGACGAGGTGGGTGCGGCCGGCGCGGCCTTGGCGGCCTTCGAAGTTGCGGTTGCTGGTCGAGGCGCAACGCTCCTGCGGGGCCAGCTTGTCGGGGTTCATGGCCAGGCACATCGAGCAGCCGGGCTCGCGCCAGTCGAAGCCGGCGGCCTTGAAGATGGCGTCCAGGCCTTCTTCCTCGGCCTGTTCCTTCACCAGGCCTGAGCCGGGGACGACCATCGCCTTGACGTGCGGGGCGACGAGGCGGCCGTGCAGGAAGGCTTCCTGCACCACGGCGGCGGCGGCGCGCATGTCCTCGATGCGGCTGTTGGTGCACGAACCGATGAAGACGCGGTCGATGCGGGCTTCCGAGATCGGCTGGCCGGCGGTCAGGCCCATATAGTCCAGCGCCCGGTGAGCGGCCGCGCGCTTGTCGGGCGTGGCGAAGCTTTCCGGATCGGGGACATTGCCGGTGACCGGGATGACGTCCTCGGGGCTGGTGCCCCAGGTGACCATCGGGACCAGGGCCGAACCGTCGATGACCACGGTGCGGTCGAAGACGGCGTCGTCGTCGGTGAAGAAGGTCTTCCAGTGCGAGGCGGCCATGTCCCAGGCCGCGCCCTTCGGCGCGGCGGGCTTGCCCTGGATATAGGCGAAGGTCTTCTCGTCCGGGGCCACCAGGCCGGCCTTGGCGCCGCCCTCGATGGTCAGGTTGCAGAGGGTCATGCGACCCTCCATCGACAGTTCGCGCACGGCCTGGCCGGCGAACTCGATGACATAGCCGGTGCCGCCGGCGGTGCCGATCTCGCCGATTACGGCGAGAGCGATGTCCTTGCCGGTGACGCCAGGAGCCAGGCTGCCGTCGACGCGGACCAGCATGTTCCTGGCCTTCTTCTGGCGCAGGGTCTGGGTTGCCAGGACGTGCTCGACCTCGGACGTGCCGATGCCGTGGGCCAGGGCCCCGAAGGCGCCGTGGGTCGAGGTGTGGCTATCGCCGCAGACGATGGTCATGCCCGGCTGGGTGCGGCCCTGCTCGGGACCGACCACGTGGACGATGCCGTTGCGGATGTCGCCCATCGGGAAGAATTCGATGCCGTTGTCGGCGACGTTGCGGGCCAGCGTCTTGAGCTGCAGGCGCGCTTCCTCGTCGGCCACGGCGTCGACGCCGAGCGCCTGGCCCTCGGTCGGGATGTTGTGGTCGGCCACGGCGAGGGTGCGATCGGGCCGGCGCACCTTGCGGCCGGCCGCGCGAAGCCCTGCGAAGGCCTGCGGGGTGGTGACCTCATGGATGAGGTGCAGGTCGATATAGAGGATGGCCTCGCCGTCGGTTTCGCTGACGACGTGGGCGTCCCAGATCTTGTCGTAAAGGGTTTTGCCGGACATGGCGGGGATATAGGGCGGATCATGCGCCAAAATCCAGTGGTGCCCCGCCTCCGCGACAATTTCTTGCGCCCTGTGGCTCTGCAGCCTTCAAGAAAAGCAATGGCGTGCCCCAAACGACATAGGGCGCGCCTGTGTTTCGGCGCGCCCTAGCATCATTTTCAGCCTTCGAGGGCCGATGGCTCCGCTCGAAGAGGGCCGTCCACTAGAAAGGAGACGGTCTGGAAGCCCGGCTGACGCCGGGGGTAGGGGGATCATGTCACGGAACGAAGGTTTGTCAATCTAGGTGCGTTCGCACCTAAGCTTGACCATTAGGCGCCCGGCCGTGACAGGGGCGAGGCCGTGGGTTTCTCCAGCGGCGCGACGGCGGCATAACGGGCGATCAGCGGATCGGCGGCGGCCTGGGCCAGGACCCAGTCGCGGAAGGCGGCGATCTTGCGCACCCGGGCCCGGTCGCTGGGATAGGCCAGCCAGTAGCCGCCCATGTAGCGGGCCACCACGTCGAACGGCATAACCAAGCGGCCCTCGGCCAGCTCGCGGGCGAAGAAGATCGGCGAGCCCAGGGCCGCGCCGTGGCTGGCCAGGGCGCTGGCCACCTCCAGGGCCTGGGCGTCGGAGGCCAGGCGCGGCTCGCGCCGATCGCTCTCGATCGCGACACCGGCGGCCTGGAACCATTCCTCCCACTCGCGGGCGATGCCGATGCGCGGGACATCCAGCAGGTCCTCGGGTCGCTTGAGGCCGCCGATCCGCTCCAGGAACTCGGGCGTGCAGAGCGGCGTCTGGACGGCGGGGATCAGGAAATGGGCGGTCATGCCCGGCCATTTCCCCTGGCCGCCGCGCATGGCCATGTCGACGCCTTCGCGCGACAGGTCGATCACCCGGCTGGACGCCTCAAGGCGCACGGCGATGCGCGGATGGGCCATCTGGAAGCCGCCCAGACGCGGGGCCAGCCATTGGCCGCCCAGGCTCTGGACCGTGGTGATCGACAGCACCCCGTCCTCGGTCTCGACCAGGTCCGAGACCGCCGAGCGCAGCAGGGAGATCGCCTCGGTGGAGGCTCTCGACAGGCGCTCGCCCGCCGGGGTCAGGGTCACCTCGCGCGGCAGGCGGTTGAAGAGCGGCTGGTCCAGGCGCTGTTCCAGCGCCTTCACCTGCCAGCTGACGGCGGCCTGGGTCACGCCCAGCTCGTCGGCCGCGCGGGTGAAGCTCTTCAGGCGAGCGGCCGCCTCGAAGACGCGAATGGCGCTGAGCGGCAGGCGGGCGAGGATGTCGGGCATAAGTAAGGCTTATGGATAGCCAAGGAGGCCGCATTTGTCACGGGCTCGCAGAACGGCGATTTTCGTCATCACGAAAATCCAAGGAAGGCGACGATGATGGACCTGGCGCTCAAGACCCATAAGGAAGCCACGTTCGGCTGGGTGCTGATCCTGCAACAGCTGTGGACCGCCCTGCGCACGCCGTCGCCGCCCCGCAAGTATCCGCGCCTGATGGCGCCGCGATAAGGAAGGTTGAGCACTGCGCTCAAATCTTACCGTCATTCCCGCCACAAGGGCGGGAATGACGGGAGATAAGGAAAAGGGGGGAGTGCGCCTCTCGCGCTCCAAAAAGAAAAAGGCCCCGGCGTTACCGCCGGGGCCTCGTTCATGTCTCGAAGATCGAGAGCCTTAGGCTTCCGTCGAGGCCGAAGCCTTCGGGCTGCCAGCGCGCTCGGCGATACGAGCCGACTTACCGCGACGGTCGCGCAGGTAGTACAGCTTGGCGCGACGGACGACGCCGCGACGCTTGACTTCGATGCTTTCGATGCTCGGCGAGAGCAGCGGGAACAGACGTTCCACGCCTTCGCCGAACGAGATCTTGCGGACCGTGAAGCTCTCGTGGACGCCGGTGCCGGCGCGGGCGATGCAGACGCCCTCATAGGCCTGAACGCGCTCGCGCTCGCCTTCCTTGATCTTCACGTTGACGCGCAGGGTGTCGCCGGGACGGAATTCCGGGATCGCGCGGACGGCCAGCAGACGGGCCGCTTCTTCTTGCTCGAGCTGAGCGACGATGTTGATCGCCATGGTCTATTCTCCTTTGGGCTTACCCGTTTTCGGGCCGCCTTTTGCCTGTTGATTGGCGAGATGCGTTTCCCAGAGATCTGGACGCCGCTCGCGGGTCGTTTCTTCACGCATACTCTTGCGCCATTGGTCGATCCGCTTGTGATCGCCCGACAGCAGCACCTCGGGGATATCCAGTCCTTCGAACGTCCGCGGTCGCGTGTACTGCGGATGTTCGAGGAGGCCGTCCTCGAAGCTTTCTTCCAGCGTGCTCTCGATATTCCCCAGAACACCCGGGGCAAGTCGAACACACGCCTCGATCACGACCATCGCCGCCGCCTCGCCACCGGCAAGGACCGCGTCTCCGACCGAGACCTCCTCGAACCCTCGGGCGTCTAGCACCCGCTGATCCACCCCCTCGAAGCGGCCGCACAGCACCACGATACCGGGCGCCTTGGACCACTCTCTTACGCGCGCCTGGGTCAGGGGCCTGCCCCGGGCGCTCATGTACAAAAGCGGCCGACCATCCAGCTCCACACTATCGAGCGCAGAGGCGATGACGTCCGCTTTGAGCACGGCTCCCGCGCCGCCACCCGCGGGGGTGTCGTCGAGGAAGCCGCGCTTATCCTTGGAAAAGGCCCGAATGTCCAGTGTTTCCAAACGCCACAGGTCCTGTTCCTTCCAGGCGGTCCCGATCATCGAGACGCCGAGGGGGCCCGGGAAGGCCTCGGGGAACATGGTCATGACGGTGGCGGTGAACGGCATCCCGGCTCTTTAGCCGCACGCGGGCCTGGAGTCGAAGCCGGTATTTCGGAGCGCCGGCTCCGCAGGGGCGAACGGCGTTCACCAAGGCCGTTTTCGGCTTGTTCACCCTCGTGCGCGATGTTCACGCGGAGAAGTCACGTCTGGAAACGCCCGGGAAACGCCGATGTCGAGCCAAAGCCGCCCCTTCCGACGCCTGGTTGAAGGCGTCGTCGCCTTTGCCGGCCGTCTGCGGCGCGACCAGCGCGGCGCCATCGCCGTGCAGTTCGCGTTCCTGGCCATTCCGTTGTCGGTGCTGGTCTTCGCCCTGGTCGACCTGGGCCGCATCAGCCTGCAGCGCCGGCAGATGCAGGACGCCCTGGACGCCTCCACCCTGATGGCCGCCCGCTCCACCGCCGTCACGGACGCGGAACTGGAAGCGGTCGGCGACCCCGCCTTCGTGGCCGAGATCGCCGGCCTGAACATGGGCCTGACCGCCTCGGCCGCCACGTTCAAGAACGCGACCGACAACCACGTCGTCGGCACCGCGACGGCGACCCTGAAGCCGATCATCGCCAATCTGTGGAAGAGCGGCGACGTCACCATCGTCGCCACGTCGGACGTGGTGCGGTCGTCGAAGAACCTGGAAGTGGCCGTGGTGCTCGACATCACCGGCTCGATGTCGGGGTCCCGGATCACCGACCTGAAGACCGGCGCGTCGGACCTGGTCGACATCATCGTCAAGGACGTGCAGGCGCCCTTCTATTCCAAGGTCGCGATCGTGCCGTACTCGGTTGGCGTCAACGTCGGCTCGTACGCCGACTCCGTGCGGGGGCCAGTGACCTCGCGGTCCGTCACGGGCGTCACCAAGGCCAACAACGCCGTCGTCACCTCGAACGGCCACGGCTACATCGTCGGCGACAAGGTGGCCATGAGCGGCATCGGCGGCATGACCTCGCTGAACGGCAACACCTATACGATCAGCGCGGTGACAACGAACACGTTCACCATCAACGCCAACACCTCCAGCGCCTCGACCTACACCTCGGGCGGTACGGCGACCTGCGACACCAGCACCAATCCGGGTTGCACGAACTTCACCTTCACCAGCGCGGCTAACACCACCGAGACGCGCCCGATCAGCACCTGCGTCAGCGAGCGGACGGGCACGGACTCCTATCTCGATACCGCGCCCAGCACCTCGTACGTCGGACGCAACTACACGACCCAAAGCGCCAACCCCTGCCCGACGGCCGAGATCATGCCGCTATCCAGCGACAGGACGGCCCTGAAGGCCAAGATCACCGGCCTGTCGGTCGGCGGCTCGACGGCCGGCCAGATCGGCTTCACCTGGGGCTGGTACATGATCTCGCCGAACTTCGGCTACCTGTGGCCCAATGCTTCGCAGAAACCGGCCGCCTACAAGACCAAGGACCTGATGAAGGTCGTGGTGCTGATGACCGACGGCGCCTTCAATACCCCCTACTGCAAGGGCGTCATCGCCAAGGATGCCGACTCCGGCAGCGGCAGCAGCGACGACCACATCAACTGCAATTCCACCAACGGCGACCCCTTCACCCAGACCAAGAAGGTCTGCGACGAGATGAAGAAGTCGGCCTACGAACTGACCATCTACACGGTCGGCTTTGACGTGGACGATGACGACGCCAAGGCGATGCTGAAGTACTGCGCGACCGACTCGACCAAGGCCTTCTTCCCGTCGACCGGTTCGGAGCTGAAGTCCTCGTTCAAGGCCATCGCCCAGGAGATCTCGTCGCTACGGATCGCCAAGTAGCGCCAGCCCTTACGGTCCAACGAAAAAGCCCCGCCGAGCGATCGGCGGGGCTTTGTCTTGTCCGGGATTGCGCCGCCCTTAGGCCAGCTTGATCTCGCGCAAGCGCTGCTGGAGGAACTCGTCGGCCGTGATCGACTCCGGATAGCGGTCCGGGTTCTCGGGCGTGACGCAGTTGGGCAGGGTCTTGATCTCGTAGTCCGACGCGAAGTGCAGGAAGAACGGCGTCGAATAGCGCGGGATGTGGCGGCGCTCGGGTGGCGGGTTCTGCACGCGGTGGATGGTCGAGGGCAGGACGTGGTTGGTCAGGCGCTCCAGCATGTCGCCGATATTGATGACGATGCAGCCCGGGGGCGGGTTGATCGGCAGCCACTCGCCATTGCGGTCCTGCAGCTCCAGCCCGCCTTCCTCGGCGCCCATCAGCAGGGTGATGGTGTTGATGTCGCCATGAGCCCCGGCGCGCACGCCCGTGGCGTCCAGCGGGATCGGCGGATAGTGCAGCAGGCGCAGCACGCTGTTGCCGTTCTCGACGGTCGGCTTGAAGAAGTCGCGGTCCAGCTTCAGGTAGGTGGCGATCGCCTCCAGCACCTTGCCGCCCATGTTGTCGAGCGCGTTGTAGAACCAGCTGACGTCATGCTTGAAGGCCGGGATCTCGGCCGGCCAGACGTTGTCGGCCATGGTGGCGCGGAAGCGGTGGCCGGGCGGCAGGTCGCGGCCCATGTGCCAGAATTCCTTCAGGTCGTGGTGCGTCGCGCCCTTGGCGGTCTCGACCCCGAACGGGATGTAGCCGCGCGCGCCGCCCTTGATCCCGGCATATTGCTTCTTGGTCTCGACCGGCAGGGCGAAGAACGCCTTGGTGTCGGAAATGGCCGCGTCGATGCGGTCCTGGGGAATGTCGTACTCCGACAGCACCGCGAAGCCGTAGCGCTCGAACGACGCGCCCAGCTCCTGGGCGAAGCGCGGGAAGTCCTTGCTGTAGAGGGAGAACGAGATCGGATCGATGGCGGACGTGGACACTTCTGCGAGCCCCAAGAAAGCGAATACGGGAATGAGTAAGTTCTTTCTTACTACACCGAATTGAAGCCGAAACGAAGGCCGTTCAGCTTCGCGTCATGTGCGGTGTTGGAACTTGACCATAAGACGGGCGTTTGCCCGAGTGACGTTGATCTACAACAAACACACGAGGGTTGCGAGAATGCGCAAGTTTGCTTTGGCCGCTCTGATGCTTGGCGCCAGCGCCCTGGTCGCCTGCTCGACCACCGATCCCTATACCGGCATGAAGGTGCGCAACAACACCGGCACGGGCGCCCTGGCCGGGGCCGCGGGCGGCGCGCTGCTGGGCTATCTGACCAACACCAACAAGGGCGAGCAGGGGCGCAAGAATGCCCTGATCGGCGCGGGCGTCGGCGCGCTCGCGGGCGGCGCCATCGGCAATTACATGGACCGCCAGCAGGCCGACTTCCGCCGCAGCCTGGAAGGCTCGGGCGTCATGATCCGCCGCAACGGCGACCAGATCGTCCTGGTCATGCCCAGCGACGTGACCTTCGCGGTCGACAAGTCGGACGTGCAGCCGCAGTTCACCAAGGTGCTGGACGACGTAGCCCGCACCCTGAACGCCTATCCGCAGACGACCATCGACGTGGTGGGTCACGCCGACAGCAGCGGTCCGGACGACTACAACCAGACCCTGTCGGAACGCCGCGCCAGTGCGGTGGCCGGCTACCTGACCAATCCTGGCCGGGTGCTGCAGGACCGCATCTTTGTGGCCGGAATGGGCGAACGCCAGCCGATCGCGGACAACGCCACCCCGGCCGGCCGCGCCCAGAATCGCCGGGTCGAGATCATCCTGCGGCCGCTGACCTAGCTACGCGTAAGGGCGCACAATCGTCGCGCCCAAGACGCAAACAGTTGCTTTTCCCTCGCGCCATCGCCAATTCGTCACCTCGAATGGCGCGGCGCGAGGACGAAGTGGCGAAGACGGCGAGCGAAATCAGTCTGACGCGGCAGGCCCAGGTCCTGGCCGAAGACCTGATGACGCCGAACGCGGCCGTCTACTGGATCGACCTGATCGCGTCGGTCGTCGTCATGTGGGCCGGTTTCGCGGTGGCCGTGACGACCTCGAACGTGGTGATCGGCCTGGTCGCCGGCGCCGTCAGCGTGCTGGCCCTCTATCGGGGCCTCAGCTTCATCCACGAACTGACCCACCTGCGCGCCGACGAGACGCCAGGCTTCCTGTTCGGCTGGAACGCCCTGGTCGGCGTCCCCCTGATGACGCCCTCGCTGATGTACGAGGGCGTGCACAACATCCACCATATCAAGGACCGTTTCGGCACGGCCCTGGATCCGGAATACCTGCCGCTGTCGCGCTTCACGCCGCTGAAGCTGGCCGTCTTCCTCTTCATCGCCTTGTTGGCGCCGCTGGGCGTGATCCTGCGTTCGGCGATCCTGATCCCGCTGTCGTTCTTGATCCCGCCCTTGGGCCGCTACGTGAAGACCAGGCTGTCGGCCCTGATGATCAATCCCGACTTCGTGCGCGAGGACCTGCATCGCTGGCGCGCCGGCTGGATCGCCCAGGACGTCGCGTGCTGGCTGTGGTCGTGGGCGGTGATCGTGACCATGGCTCTGGGCTGGCTGCCGGTCCGCTATGTGCTGACGGGTCTGGCGATCTTCTCGGTCGCCACCTTCGTCAACCAGGCCCGCACCCTGGTCGCCCACCACTGGGACAACGACGGCGACAAGATGAGCCTGGAGGAGCAGTTCCTCGACTCGGTCAACGTCCCGCCGCCGAACCTGGCCTCGGAACTGTGGGCGCCGGTCGGCCTGCGCTACCACGCTCTGCACCACCTGCTGCCGCGCCTGCCATACCACAACCTCGGCAAGGCCCACGCTCGGCTGGCCCAGGAACTGGGCTCGGACTCGATCTATCACCGCGCGTCCGAGAAGGGTCTGTTCGAAGCCCTCGCTGACCTCTTCCGCCGGGTTGGTCGGAAGAACCGGGCCGGGACCGCCGACCAGCCGGCCCATTAAGCGGCGGTTGAGGCGTCTTCGCTAAGAAGGTTTCCTGCTTCACGGGGACCTTCGGGCGTGACCACCGGTTCGACAGGGATCGACTTCGCCGCCGCCGGCCATCGGCTGGCCGCGCCGCTGTTCGACACCTTGCTGCCTCTGGGCTCGACCTTTTCCCTGGTCTCGCTGGCCTGCGCCCTGGTCATCGTCGCCGCGCACATCGTGCTGAGCCGCCGTTCGCGGGGCCGCAAGACCTCGCCGCGCCTGCTGCTGAGGGCGCTGTTTCCCCGCAAGATCTGGCTGACGGCCTCCAGCCGCGCCGACCTCGTGTTTTTCGTCTTCAACGTCTGGTGCGCCGGCGTCCTGCTGAGTGGCGCGCTGCTGTCGAGCCAGGCGATCACCCAGGGTCTGTCCGGCTGGCTGGGCGCGACACTGGGCGAGGGGCCGCTGAGCGCGACGCCCTGGCCGATCGTGGCGGTGGTCGGGACGGTGGCGGGCTTCCTGGCCTACGAGTTGGGCTACTGGCTCGACCATTGGCTCAGCCACAAGGTCAAGTTCCTGTGGGCCTTCCACAAGGTCCACCACACGGCCGAGACGCTGACGCCGCTGACCGTCTACCGCGTCCACCCGATCGAGAGCCTGAAGTTCGCCAATATCGCCGCCCTGGCCACCGGCGGGACCGGCGGGGTGCTCGCCTGGGCGTTCGGTTCGGCCTGGCACGCGCCCCTGATGTTCGGCCAGAACGCCATCTTCCTGGTGTTCGTGATGACGGTGATCCACCTGCAGCACTCGCACGCCTGGATGACGTTCGCGCCGCTGGGCAAGTGGCTGCTGAGCCCGGCCCACCACCAGATCCACCACTCGGCCGACCCCGCCCATTTCGGCAAGAACCTGGGCAGCTGCCTGGCGGTCTGGGACCGGCTGTTCGGGACGCTCCACGTCCCTGGCGAGCGCCCGGCGGGTTTGACGTTCGGCGCGGTGGCGGAAGATCCGCACAGCCTGACCGGGGGCTTCGCGACGCCGTTCGTGGAGGCGTTCAAGGGGGAAGCGATCCCGGAGGCGGTCGCCATTCCAGCGGAATAGAGCGAACCAAAGAACCCGCCTTCCTAGGCCTTGTGCCTAGGACCCATGGCGCGGCTTGGCTCCAGGCTTCCGTGAGATCACCGCCAGCGTGGGCGCACAGCGGGTCGAACCCATCGCAAGCTGAAGGATGGTTCCTAGGCACAAGGCCTAGGAAGGCAGGGGGTTGAACGGGGAGAGGTACAAACCTACTCCGCCCCCTCCTGCTCCGCGCGCTCCCGCAGTTCCTCGTCCAGGCTGGCCGTATCCCAGGCGCCGCCCGCATCCCCCGGCCGCATGCGGTGCAGGTCGGCGTCGAGCAGGCGGTCCATGGTCTGGGCCGCGTCGCGGGAGGCCAGGATATAGGCCTCCTCCTGGCCCCACATCGGGCGCAGCTCCTCGAACACCCGGCGGTCGTGGCGGCGGAAGAAGGCGGCGGCCCGGTGAGCCCGGTGGGCGCGGAAGCCCAGCCGCTGCAGGGCCGTGGCGCCCAGGGCGAGCGCCGACTCGAAGGTCTCGCGCTCGACCGCGTCGGCGCCGTTGGCGAGCAGGTCGTACGCGTGGCGGCGGTCCCAGGCGCGGGCCAGGATGGTCAGGTTCGGGAACGCCTTGCGGGCGGTCTCGACCAGCTCGACGGTCTTCTCGCGGTCGTCCAGGGCGACGATCAGCATCCGCGCCCGGTCGGCGCCGGCTTGGCGCAGCAAGTCCAGGCGCGTGGCGTCGCCATAGTGCACGCGGCGGCCGAAGCGGCGCAGCAGCTCGATCTGCTCGATGTCGCTGTCCAGAACCGTCGACTTGAAGCCGTTGGCGCTGAGCAGGCGGCCGGTGATCTGACCGAAGCGCCCGAAGCCGGCGATGATGATGTCCGGCTCGCCCTCGTCGAAGTCGCCGGTGTCGGGGACGACGTCCGGGATGGCCGCGTCCAGCAGGGCCGCGATGCGCTCGTAGAGGATCATGGCCACCGGCGTCAGCGCCATCGAGACGGCGACGGCGGCGGTCAGCAGGGCCGCCAGCTGCGCGCCGATCACGCCCGCGCCGACCGTGAAGCTGAGCAGCACGAAGGCGAACTCGCCGCCCTGGGCCAGAGCCGTGGCGACCGCGGCCGCACCGCGCATGGGGGCGCCGAACATCCGGGCCAGGCCCAGCAGGACCAGGAACTTCAACAGCATCAGCCCAACCACCAGCCCGATCAGGGTCAGGGGCTGGCTGGCGATCAGGGGCAGGTTCACGCCGGCGCCGACGGTGATGAAGAAGAGGCCCAGCAGCAGGCCCCGGAAGGGCTCAATGTCGGTCTCCAGTTCGCGGCGGAACTCGCTCTCGGCCAGCACCACCCCGGCCAGGAAGGCCCCGAGGGCGGGGGACAGGCCGACGATCTGCATCAGGCTGGCCACCGCCACCACGATCAGCAGGGCCGCGGCGACGAAGATCTCGCGCAGCCGCGCCTTGGCGATGAAGCGGAACACGGGGCGAACCAGATAGCGCCCGCCGCCGACCACGGCCGTCACGGCCGCGAACACCGACAGGGTCTGGGCCCAGACCGGCAGGTGCGAGACCAGGCTCCCGCCATGCCCGCCGGCCGCGCCGTGGGTTTCCGGCGCGACGGTCGCCAGCAAGGGCAGCAGGGCGAACATCGGAATGACCGCCAGGTCCTGCAGCAGCAGGATGCCGAAAGCGGCGCGGCCGACGGGGCCTTGCCTGAGACCCTTCTCGTCGAGGGTCTGCAGCACGATGGCCGTGGACGACATGGCCAGCACCATCCCGACCGCGAGCGCGGTCTGCCACGGCAGGCCCAGCAGCATCGAGGCTCCGGCGATGGCCACCGAGGTGCCGACCACCTGGGCGCCGCCGAAGCCGAAGATGGCCTTGCGCATGTCCCACAGCATCGAGGGCTGCACCTCGAGGCCGATCAGGAACAGCAGGATGACGACGCCGAACTCGGCGAACTTCATGACGTCGGCCTGGGCGCCGATCAGGCCCAGGGCGAACGGGCCGATGACCACGCCGGCGATCAGATAGCCCAGCACCGAGCCGAGCCCGAGGCGCTTGGCGATCGGCACCGAGACGACGGCCGCGCCCAGATAGACCAGGGTCTGGGTAAGGAAGTTCTCCATGCGCCCTTACGCCTCCGTCTTCAGCGGCAGCAGCGAAGCCACCCGCGCCCTGTAACGCTCGGCCTCGGCCTTCAGCGCCGCATCGTCCTTCACCGAGGCGCCGTGCACGACGAACGGCGTCTCCCATTCCATGCCGCACAGATGGGCGGTCTGCTCCAGCGGGCGCAGGAACTCGTCCATCGAGAAGCGGTTGTAGCCGTGGGCGTGATAGGCCTTGGCCGTGGCGCCGGTGGTGCAGCCGACGAACAGCTTCTTGCCCTTCAGCGCCTCGCCGCCCTCGCCATAGGCGAAGCCGTGCAGCCAGACGAGGTCCAGCCACTCCTTCATCAACGATGGGGTCGAGTACCAGAACAGCGGGAACTGCAGGGCGATGACTTCGTGCGTGCTCAAGGCGGCCTGCTCGGCCTCGATGTCGATCACGAAGTCCGGATAGGTCTCGTACAGGTCCTTGAAGGTGACGCCGGGAAGGCTTTTGGCGGCCTTCGCCAGGGCGCGATTGGCGCGAGAACGTTCAAGCGCGGGGTGGGCCAGCACCAGAAGCACCCCGGGGGTCTTGCCGGAGGTGGCGGGCGTCACGGAGCCGGTGCTAGCGTCGGTCATCAAGCGGCCCTTCGGGAAAATAATTCATCAAGGGTTGAATTTCTTCGCGGCTCGGGCGACACGGTTCGCCCAGCGTCGGACGTATAAGTCCGGGGATAGGGAGACACCATGGTCGACAAGGTGAAGAAGGACGCCATCGAGGCCCTTTCGGGGCTGTTGTTCGACGGCATGACCATCATGGCCGGCGGGTTCGGCCTGTGCGGCATTCCGGAGAACCTGATCGCGGCGATCCGCGAGGCGGGCACGAAGGACCTCACGGTCATCTCCAACAATTGCGGCGTCGACGGCTTCGGCCTGGGGATCCTGCTGGAGAACCGCCAGATCAAGAAGATGGTCTCGTCCTATGTGGGTGAGAACAAGCTGTTCGAACAGCTCTACCTCAGCGGCGAACTGGAGCTGGAGTTCAATCCGCAGGGCACCCTGGCCGAACGCATCCGTGCGGGCGGCGCGGGCATCCCGGCCTTCTTCACGCGCACCGGCTACGGCACCCTGGTCGCCGAGGGCAAGGAAGTGCGCGAGTTCGACGGCGAGATGTACGTGATGGAGCGCGGCCTGACCGCCGACCTCGCGATCGTTAAGGCCTGGAAGGCCGACGCCGAGGGCAACCTGATCTATCGAAAGACCGCCCGGAACTTCAATCCGATGATGGCCACGGCGGGGCGCAAGACCGTCGTCGAGGTCGAGGAGCTCGTCGCGATCGGCGCCCTGGACAAGGACGCAATCCACACGCCCGGCATCTATGTCGACAACATCGTCGCCGGCGCGAAGTTCGAGAAGCGCATCGAGCGCGTGACCACCCGCCAGAAGGAACAAGCGTAATGGCTTGGACGCGCGACGAGATGGCGGCCCGCGCCGCCAAGGAGCTGCAGGACGGCTTCTACGTGAACCTGGGCATCGGCATCCCGACCCTGGTGGCGAACTACATCCCGGAAGGCATGCACGTCACGCTGCAGAGCGAGAACGGCATGCTGGGCATGGGCCCCTTTCCTTATGAGGGCGAGGAGGACGCCGACCTGATCAACGCGGGCAAGCAGACGATCACCGAGCTGGACTCGAGCTCGTACTTCTCGTCGGCCGACAGCTTCGCGATGATCCGCGGCGGCCATATCGCCCTGTCGATCCTGGGCGGCATGCAGGTCTCGGAAAACGGCGACCTGGCCAACTGGATGGTGCCCGGCAAGATGGTCAAGGGCATGGGCGGGGCCATGGATCTGGTGGCCGGCGTCAAGCGCGTGGTGGTCGTGATGGACCACTGCGAGAAGTCGGGCGCGCCTAAGCTTTTGAAGCAGTGCTCGCTGCCGCTGACGGGCGCTGGTGTTGTCGATCTGCTGATCACCGAACTGGGCGTCTTCGAGATCAATCGCGGCAAGACGCCAGTGAAGCTGATCGAGCTGGCGCCGGGCGTGACGGTGGACGAGGTGAAGGCCAAGACCGAGGCGGCGTTCGAGGTCAGCCTCTAAAGACCGGTGGCGCGATAACCTCGTCCTTCGACAAGCTCAGGATGAGGTTATCGGCTAGCGCCGGGCTCGAAGTCGGACCTCACCCTGAGCCTGTCGAAGGGCGAGGCCCGCCGCGCCTTCATTTTTCCAGCCAGTACGGATGCTCCAGCGTGAGCGCCACGTACCGCGCCGTAGCCTTGCCATAGGCCTGCGCGATCTCCCCCAGCACCGTCGCCGGATCGCCTGACCGCGCCTCCACCGACCGTCCCGCATGCGGCGGCTTCGTCGGCGCGATCACCTGCAAGCCGTGTCGCGACACCGCGTCCCGACTGGCGAAGGCCTCCGAGCGATTGGTCCGTGACCAGGCGTCCAGGCTCGTCGCGAAGGCCAGCTCGTCGAAACCGTCGGCGATCCGCACCGAGACCTTCTCGGCCCGCCAGACATTCATCCAGCCTGAGAGCCCGGTCATCGCCGCGTCGCCGCCGACCCGGAACGCCGCGCCGTCATGGGCCTGGGCGGGCGCCGGAACGTTCAGTCGCGTCACCGTGGCGCGCATTGTCTCTTCTCCCGCCAGGTCGCGCAGCAGCGCCAGGCTGGCCGGGATCGAGGCCGTCACGCCGGCGGTGGTGGTGACAGGGCCATCGACGATCCAGCGCCGGTCGCGCCGCCAGTCCACCTTCGGATAGGTCTTGGCCAGGCGGTTCAGTTCGTACCAGTGGGTGGTGGCCGCGCGGCCGTCCAGCAGACCGGCGTGAGCCAGGGTCTCGGCCCCGGCGCAGATCGAGACGATGCGGACTCCAGCCTTGGCCTGTTCGCGCAGCCAGGCGTCGCGGGCGGGGTCATAGGCCGGCATCATGAAGGGGACGACGATGACGTCCGGGCGCTGACGAAGGCTGGCATAGGTCGCTTGCGGGCGGACCCAGGCCAGGCCGGGCATCAGCCGCACGGGCGCCAGGCTGGGCGCGATGACCTTCACCTCGACCGCGCCGGACTCGGCCAGCACGGCATAGGGTGCAATCAGGTCGGTGGTCTCCGTGCCACGCGGGTCGGCCAGGATCACGACCAGGGGCTTGGCCATGGCTGGAGCGCCAGCGACCAGGGCCAGCAGGAAAACGAAAAGACGCAGCATCGGAACCTCCCGTGAGACGCGGGAAGCATCGACGGCGGGCGGCTCCGCGAAAGGACGGGGATCCCTCGAAAGCCGCCAGGGTCAGCCGGGCTTGCGCTTCGGCTCCGGCGGCAGGCCGGTGATCGGGTCGCGGGGCAGGGGAGCGAAGCCCTGGGCGATGAACAGGTCGATCCGGCGCGAGCGCTTCTTGTCCAGGCGCACGCGGGAGATCTGCAGGGCGGAGCTGGTCTTGAAGTCCTGCTCGATCTCGGGGCGATAGCCGCCCTCCAGGCTGACGATCAGCGCCCGGCGGCCGTGCGGCTCGTCCATCGGCGTCTCCGCCTCGGCCTGGTTCTGCGGATAGGCCTCGTGCACCCACATGCGCAGCGGCGGCGCGCCCGGCTGGCCGAAATAGTCGCGGCCGTAGTAGGCGGCGGCGTTGTAGACGAAGCGGTCGTCCATCGCGACGGCGGTGACCCCGCCGCGCAGGGCCTGTTCCTCGCTGGCCCGCTCGACGATCGCCTGCACCGTCTGGTCCCAGCCGCGCACGCGCTTGAAACCGTTCGACAGGCCGGTGGCGTCGGCGACCCTGGGGCTGATCATGCAGGCGACGAAGAACAGGGCGAACAGGGCCTGGAAGGCCAGGCCGCCGATCAGCCACTTGCGGGCGTTCCAGCGCAGAAGCCAGCCAGCGGCCAGCACCGAGCCGGCGACGAAGGCCGCGCCGGCCCAGTTGGCGTTGGCGCGCGAGACGAAGGCCTCGCCGGCCACGACGATCAGCGGCGGCGCGGCGAAGCACAGCAGCAGCAGGTCCGGCGAGGCCAGCTTGCGCTTGGCCCCCAGCCAGATCGCCCCGCCCAGCAGGACCGCGAACGGCACGGGGCCGAACACGCCGAACTGCGAGCCGATGAACTCGATCAGCTCACGGAAATTGAACAGGCTGTGCGCACCCCAGTTGGCGTTCGAGGCGGTGTGCTTGACGGTCGAGAAGTGGTGGCTGGCGTTCCAGGCGAAGTTCGGGGCCAGGGTCAGGACGAAGGCGGTAACGAACAGGACCGCGGCGGCCGGGCACCAGCGCTTGCGCGCCTCCTTCGAGATGACGAAGTGCAGGGCGATGCTGCCCAGGGCGTAGACGGCGGCGTATTTCGACAGGAAGGCCAGGCCCAGGGCCACGCCCATGCCGAACGCGACGAAATAGCGGCGCGGGGCGTAGGCGTCGGCCAGGTCGACATAGGCCCAGATCGTCAGGGACAGGAACAGCAGCAGCGGCGCGTCGGTGGCGATCAGGCCCGAGGACAGCACCACGCCGGGCATCAGGCTGTAGATCGCGGCGGCGACCAGGCCCGCCCAGCCGCCATAAAGGCGCCGGGCGATGCGATGAATCACCAGAGCGGTGATTCCGTGCAACAGCGGCGCGGAGAGGCGCACCCAGGCCTCGGCGTCACCCCCGATGGTTGTGGTCAGCCAGATCAGCCAGGCGATCATCGGCGGCTTGGAGAAGTAGCCGAACGCCAGCTCCCGCGACCACAACCAGTACTGGGCCTCGTCCGGATAGAGCTCTAGCGGGGTCGCGAACAGGGCGAGCAGGCGCACGATCGTCAGCCCGCCGACCATCAGCAGCGTCAACCGCCACGCGCGGGCCTCGACCGGGAATTGTGCGGTGTCTGGAGCGGCTTGCATGACGCCTGATTAACCAAGTAAGAAAAAACTGACCAATTCTTCCGCTTATCCGAGGGTTTGTGACAGTTTGTGGGTGGGCGTGGCGATTCCGTCACCAAACCTTCTAAAACTTTCGCTAAACGGCCCTCAACGGCGCGGAACCATGCTGGTCTAACGGTGGGCGTGTCGAAAATGAGGGGATCCTTCAAGATGAACATGAAAAATTTCGCCCTGGCGACGACCGCGCTGGTCGGCAGCCTGCTGGCGGCCAACGGCGCGATGGCGCAATCGACGGGTACGGAAGCTGTCGAACAGGTCGTGGTCACGGCCTCGACCGTCCGTAACCAGAACGGCGCTATTGTCGCTCAGACGGCGCCGAAGTCGCGTGTCTCGATCACGCAGGAATTCATCGGTCGCCAGATCCCGGGCCAGACGGTCCTGGACTCGCTGAACCTGCTGCCGGGCGTGAACTTCACGAACAACGACTCGTACGGTTCGGCCGGCGGCGACATCAACATCCGCGGCTTCGACTCGCAGCGCGTCGCCCTGCTGCAGGACGGCATTCCGCTGAACGACAGCGGCAACTACGCCATCTACCCGAACCAGCAGCTGGACTCGGAACTGATCGGCAAGATCGACGTCAACCAGGGCACGACCGACGTCGACAGCCCGACGGCCGCGGCCGCCGGCGGCACGATGAACTACGTGACCCGCAAGCCGTACAACGACTTCGGCGTGACCGTCGAAGGTCAGGTCGGTGAAGACAACTTCAAGCGCTTCTTCGGCGTGATCGACACCGGCCAGGTCGGCCCGTGGGGCACCAGCGCCTGGTTCAGCTACGCCAACGCCAAGAACGACGTGTTCAACGGCCCGGGCAAGATCCACAAGGTCCAGTACAACGCCCGTATCTACCAGCCGGTCGGCGACAACGGCGACTTCGTCAGCCTGATCGCCAACTACAACGAGAACCGCAACAACTTCATCAACCGGATGACGCTGGCGCAGTTCCAGGCGAACACCGGCGTGGGCTATCTGGAATCGACCTGCGCGCGTCCGACCCCGGGCGCCGGCGCCCAAGTCGAGACCAACCCGGGCACCTGCTACAAGTACAACATCAACCCGTCGAACACCGGCAACCTGCGCGGTCAGTCGCTGTTCCACATCGGCGACAACATCATCATCACGGCCGACCCGTACTTCCAGTACACCCTGGCCAACGGTGGTGGTCGCGCCCTGTTCCGTGAAGACGGCACCGGCACGAACAACAGCCTGATCCGTGGCTCGGCCGCGACCGGCACGCTGGACCTGAACGGCGACGGCGACACCCTGGACACCGTCCTGGTCTACGCGCCGAACACGACGAACACCCGCCGCTACGGCATCACCTCGTCGCTGATCTGGAAGTTCTCGGACAACCAGAGCGTCCGCGCCGCCTACACCTACGACGACGCTCACCACCGTCAGACGGGCGAGTACACCCGCTTCGACCAGAACATGGTCCCGACCAGCGTGTTCGGCGGCAAGGACGGCTACGGCGAGCCGATCAAGGCTGCTGACGGCACGATCCTGCGTCGTCGCGACCGCGTCTCGGTCGCCACCCTGAACCAGTTCTCGGCCGAATATCGCGGCCGTTTCCTGGAAGACAAGGTGCTGGTGAACGTCGGCGTCCGCGCGCCGTTCTTCAAGCGTAACCTGAACAACTTCTGCTATCAGGCGGACACGTTCACGGCCTACTGCTCGCTCCAGACGCCGACCGCCGTCGCCGGCACCGATGACGGCAATGGCCAGACCCTGGTCACCCTGCCGGGCCAAGGCACGACCCAATACGGTCGTCCGCGCAAGTTCTCGCGCAAGTACGACGACGTTCTGCCGAACGTCGGCGTCAGCTACGAGCTGGCCAAGCACCAGTCGGTCTACGCCAGCTACGCCGAGACCATCTCGGTGCCGCGTACGGACGACCTGTACGACCGCAAGATGACGAGCCCGAACCCGGAAACGACCAAGGCCATCGACTTCGGCTATCGCTTCCAGTCGCCGACCATCCTGTTCGCCGCCTCGGTCTACAAGAACAACTTCTCGAACCGCATCGAGCGCGCCTTCAACGAGCAGGACAACATCGCCTTCTCGGTCAACGTCGGCGACGTCGTCTACAAGGGCTTCGACGCTCAGTTCGGCTTCAAGCCGGAAGAGTATCTGAGCTTCTACGCCTCGTTCTCGTTCATCGACACCGAGCTGAAGTCGAACATCCCGGGCACCACCCTGGGCTCGGTCCTGCCGACCAAGGGCAAGGAAGTCTATGAGACCCCGAAGTACCAGGGCGGCCTCAGCGTCGACTGGGACATCACCGACGCCCTGAGCGTCGGCGCGCGGGTCAAGATCGTCGGCGAGCGCTGGACGAACCTGACCAACACGGAAAAGGCGGCGGGCTACAGCCTGGTCAACGTGGACGCCCGCTACAAGCTGGACGCCTTCGGCCTGAAGGACACCTACTTCCAGGTCAACGTCCGCAACCTGTTCAACGAACGCTACCTGGGCGACCTCGCGGTCAACCCGAGCGGCACGGGTCTGGGCCAGCCGGGCGCTCCGCGCACGGTCGTCGCCACGATCCACGCGCGCTTCTAAGCGTCAGCGTCGGAAGACAAGAGAAGGGCGGCCCGTTCGGGCCGCCCTTTTTCTTTGTCATCTGTGTTTGCTATCTAGGCGGCGCTTGACCCAGAGGCCCGAAGGGGCCATCTGCGCCCCCTTTCGTTTTCCCCACGTTTTCCATTGGGTTTCCGAATGACCGTCACCGTTCCCGCCGAGTGGGCTCCGCACCGCGCCATGTGGGTGGGTTTCCCCAGCCACGCCGACCTCTGGCAAGAGGATCTGGAACAGGCGCAGCAGGAAGTCGCCGATCTGGCCCGCGCCCTGGCCGGCCCGGGCGGCGAGCGCGTGCGCCTGATGGTGGTCGGCGACGAAGCGGAAGCCGCCGCCCGCGCCCTGCTCTCCGACACCACGGTCGAGATCGTCCGGGGCCAGTTCGGCGACATCTGGCTGCGCGACACCGGGCCGATCTTTGTCGACGACAACGGCTCGGCCTCGGCCGCCGGCTTCCAGTTCAACGGCTGGGGCGGCAAGTACAGCCTGGAGGGCGACGACATCGTCGCCGAGCAGATCGCCGCCGCCTCGGGCGCGCCGCTGGTCCGCAACGACTTCATCCTGGAAGGCGGCGCGCTGGACCACGACGGCAGCGGCACCATCCTGACCACCCGCCAGTGCCTGCTGAACGACAACCGCAACACCGGCTGGGACGAGGCCACGGCCACGGCCGCTCTGACCCAGGCCCTGGGCGCCAAGAAGGTGCTGTGGCTGGGCAAGGGCCTGAAGAACGACCACACCGACGGCCACGTCGACAACCTGGCCCGCTTCGTGGCGCCGGGCGTCGTCGCCTGCCCGATGGGCTACGGCCTCGACGATCCGAACACGGAAGTCTACGGCGACACGGCCAAGATGCTGGCCGGCATGACCGACAGCCGCGGCAGCCCGCTGCAGGTGGTCCGCATCCCCTCGCCGGGCAGGCTGCTGGACGAGGATGGCGATGTGATCCCGGCCTCGCACATGAACTTCCTGATCGCCAACGAGGCGGTCATCGTGCCGATCTACGCCGAGGAGTCGGGCGCCTTCGCCGTCGAGGTGATCAAGGGGCTGTTCCCCGAGCGCCAGGTCATCGGCCTGCCGTCCACCGCCATTCTGACCGGCGGCGGCTCGTTCCACTGCATCAGCCAGCAAGAGCCGGAGACCGCCTGATGGCCCGTAAGCTCAGCGTCGCCGCGATCCAGACCTCGTACGGCATGGATCTGCAGGCCAACATCAAGAAGACCGAGCACTTCATCCGTGAAGCGGCGGGGAAGGGCGCGCAGGTCATCCTGCCGTCGGAGCTGTTCCAGGGGCCGTACTTCTGCGTCGCCCAGGAAGAGCGCTGGTTCGCCGAGGCCCATCCGTGGCGCGAGCACCCGGTGGTCAAGGCCATCGCGCCGTTGGCCGGCGAGCTGGGCGTGGTGATCCCGATCTCGATCTTCGAGCGCGAGGGCCCGCACTACTTCAACAGCCTGGTCATGGCCGACGCCGATGGCTCGCTGCTGGGCGTTTATCGCAAGAGCCATATCCCGGACGGTCCGGGCTATATGGAGAAGTATTACTTCAGGCCCGGCGACACCGGCTTCAAGGTTTGGGACACGCGCTTTGGCCGCCTGGGCGTCGGCATCTGCTGGGACCAGTGGTACCCCGAATGCGCCCGCGCCATGGCCCTGATGGGCGCCGAGGCGCTGTTCTACCCGACCGCCATCGGCAGCGAGCCGCACGACCCCAGCCTGGACACCGCCCTGCCGTGGCGGCGCGCCATGCAGGGCCACGCGGTCAGCAACGTCATCCCGGTGGTCGGCGCCAACCGCATCGGCTTCGAGCCGTGGGACGGCTATCCGAACGGCGGCCAGACCTTCTATGGCTCGAGCTTCATCGCCGACCATCGCGGCGATCTGGTCAGCGAGCTGGGCCGCGCCGACGAAGGCCTGGTCAATGCGACCTTCGACCTCGACTTCCTGACGACGCACCGCGCCGCCTGGGGCTTCTTCCGCGATCGCCGGCCGGAGTTCTACACGGCCCTGGCCAACGGCCGCCCGGCGTGATCCAGACCGACCGCCTGGTGCTGCGCCCGGCGGTCGACGCCGACCGGGACGCCATCGCCGAGCTGAACGCCCACCCCGAGGTCGGCGCCTGGCTGGGCGGGGCGCGCGATCGCGCCGCTAGCGACGCCTTCGTCGACCGGGTCCAGGCCCACGACGCCGAGCACGGCCACGGCTTCTGGGTCGCGGAACGCAAGGCCGATGGCCGCGTCATCGGCATGACCGGCGTCTGGTGGGTCCCGCCGGAGATGGACATGGGCGCCATCGTCGAGATCGGCTGGCGTTTCCATCCCAGCGCCTGGGGCCAGGGTTACGCCACCGAAGCCGCCAAGGCCGCGCTGGCCTACGGCTTCGAGGTGCTGAAGCAGTCGCAGATCATCGCCTTCACCGCCCAGACGAACCTGGCCTCGCAGGCGGTCATGCACCGGATCGGCATGATCCACGAGCCGGCGCGCGACTTCATGCATCCCGGGCTGCCGGAAGGCGATCCGCTGAAGCCGCATGTGATCTACGTGGCGCGGTCCTAGGCCTGAAGCTGAGGAGTTGAAAACCCCGCCCTTCGACAAGCTCAGGGTGAGGTTTTCTCCTGGTCCGGCATGAAAGTAGTCCTCACCCTGAGCTTGTCGAAGGGCGAGGGCGGGCCTAGCCGCCACACCCCGTCGGCGGCCCCTTGGCCTTCGACGCCGCCACTTCTTCCCGCGCCTTGGCGAGATCCGCCATGAACGCCGGGTCGTCGTGCAGCCGCGTGACCAGGGCCGAGCCCAGATAGCGGCCGCCCTCGATGTCGCTCTGGAAGTGGACGCCGCAGATGATCCGGCTGTCGCCGAACGCCTTGCCGCGCGCCAGGATCGGACTGGCCTTCTCCGGCACGAGCTCGGCGATCACCGAGGCCCAGGCCCAGCCGATCAGGCTGTGGCCCGACGGATAGGAGCCGTCGGTGTCGATCCAGGCCTCGCGCGGCACGCAGATCGGGGCCTTGTTGCCCACGGGCGGGCGCGGACGCTGATAGACCGCCTTGGCCGGCTGGTAGATCTTGGCCGCATCGTCGGTGATGCGCAGCAGCATGTTGGCCAGGGTCGGAGTCGCCTCGGCGCTGAGCGTGACGCCGGCCGCGCACGAGAAGTTCTTCATGCCGGTCTTGCCCGTCAGGTCGGCGTCGGCGATCGCCTGGCTCCAGGCCTCCGTGTTCACCAGCTTGCGGGTCTCGTTGAACTGGGTGCGCTCGGCCTTGCCGCGCGGCGAGTCCGGCGCGGGCGGCGGGCCCAGGATCACGGCGGCGTCGATGCCGCCGTTCTCCGCCAGGTAGCCTGGCGGCGGCTTCGCCCAGCCGGCGGAGGGCGGAGTCGTGGCGACAGGCGCCTTGCTCTTGAACAGGTCGGGGCCGCCGTCGGCCGAGCAGCCGGCGACCGCCAGGCCGCCTATGGCGGCCACGATCAGCGCGAAACGGGTCATGGGATGGGTCCCTGAGGTCATCTTCCCACAGAGAACCGGGAATCTCCTCAGTCAAGAAAAAGCGGATTGACGAAGAGATATGTTATTTCATAACACTTCCTCGCGGCCGCTCCCCCGGCCAAGTTTCTCGTGGTTTCAGGACCCTCCATGCTTCGTCGCGTCGCCTTCTCCGCCGCGAGCCTGCTCGTGCTCGCCGCCGCTGCTTCCGCCCATGCCGAAGACCCCGCCAAGGCCGCGCCGGACGCGGGGCCGGACACGGAAGTCTCCAAGGTCGTGATCACCGCCGCGCCGTACGCGGTGTCGCTGGACACGGTGACCAGCAGCGTCAACGTCGTGACCCGCGACCAGTTGGATCTGGCCCCGCCGGCGGGCCTGGGCGACATGCTGAATGGCCAGCCGGGCCTGCGCTCGACCTTCTACGGTCCCGGCGCCAGCCGCCCGGTGATCCGCGGCCTGTCGGGGCCGCGCGTCATGCTGCTGGAGAACGGCGTCGGCCAGGTCGACGCCTCGTCGCTGTCGCCCGACCATGCCGTCGCCACCGACCCGGGCGAGGCCTCGCGCGTCGAGGTGCTGCGCGGCCCCTCGACCCTGGCCTATGGCGGCTCGGGTATCGGCGGGGTGGTCAACATCATCGATGACCGGGTGCCCGACAGGGCGCCTGACAACGGCTTCGAGGGCCGCCTGGCCGGCTCGCTGTCGTCGGTCGACAAGGGCAAGGCGATCAACGGCTCGGCCCAGTTCGGCAAGGGCCCGCTGGTGTTCGCTATCGACGCCGACCATCGCGAGAGCAGCGACTACGACGTGCCGACCGCGCCGGTCTCGGCGCGCCTGGCCAAGCGCGACGGCCTGACGCCGGACCCGGACAAGACCGTCCGCAACACCGACGTCGAGATGGACGCCTATGGCGCCGGCGTCAGCTACGTGCACGACAACGGCTTCTTCGGCGTGGCGGTGAAGAAGACCGACACGACCTATGGCGTGCCCTATCGCCAGATCCTGGCTCCGATCGATCCGGATGCGGAAGGCCCGGTCTCGATCCACCTGCAGCAGACCCGCTACGACCTGCGCGGCGAGCAGGACGGCGACTTCGGTCCGTTCGACAAGATCCGCCTGTCGACCGGCCACGCCAAGTACGAGCACGCCGAGGTCTCGGTCGAGGATGGCGAGGTTGGCACTCGCTTCCTGTCGAACGGCACCGAAGGCCGCCTGGAGCTGGTCCAGAAGGAGCGTGACGGCTGGCAGGGCGCGGTGGGCTTCCAGGCCCTGAAGCGCCATTTCTCGGCCATCGGCGACGAGGCGTTCGTGCCCTCGACCGACATCAAGGAGTTCGGCGTCTTCACCCTGCAGCGCCTGGACAAGGGTGACTGGGGCATCGATGCGGGCCTGCGCTTTGATAGCCGCCAGCTGAAGACCGATTTCGCCAAGAAGACCTTCGACAACGTCTCGGCCTCGCTGGGCCTGTTCTACAAGCCGGCCGAGCACCAGTTCGTGGCGCTGAGCCTGTCGCGCAACGGCCGCGCCCCGACCGAGTTCGAGCTGTTCGCCGACGGCCCGCACCCGGGCACCGGCGGCTACGAGGTCGGCGATGCTGACCTGAAGTCCGAGAAGGTCACCTCGCTGGAGGCCACCTATCGCTTCACCGGTGAGCGCCTGCGCGTCGAGGGTCACCTGTGGGGCGCGCACTATGACGGCTTCATCGAGGAGGCCCAGACGGGCGCGATCGAGGACGACCTGCCGGTGTTCCAGTACTTCCAGACCGGCGCCAAGTTCCACGGCGCCGAGCTCGAGACCAGCTACGTCGTCTGGCGCGAGGGCAAGCGGTCGCTGAAGCTGGAAGGTGTCTATGACTGGGTGCGCGGCGAGACCGACCTGGGCGTCCCCGCTCGCGTGCCGCCGTGGGCCCTGACCGGCCGCGTCGTCTGGAGCTCATCACGCCTGGAGGTGAAGGGCGAGGTCCGCCGGGTGGCCGACCAGGACCGCGTGGCGGCGTTCGAGTTGCCGACCGACGGCTACACTCAGGTCAACGCCATCGCGACCTTCAAGCCGCTGGAGGACTCGCCGCTGCGCCTGTTCATCGACGGCCGCAACCTGACCAACGCGACGATCCGCGAGCACGCCTCGTTCCTGAAGGACTTCGCGCCTTCGCCGGGCCGTTCGGTCCGCGCCGGCTTCTCCTGGCGCTTCTAGCCGGGTGATCGGGCGGGTCCCCTAGTCAGCCCCCAGCGGACCCGCCACGCGCCGGGGCCTGGAATCCTCCCTCCAGGCCCCGGACTGCGTTCGCCTAGGAGGTGGATATCAAGGTTTCCGCCTCCCCCTGGAGGGGAATTCCGGCCTCGAGTCTCGCTATGACAGCGGCCTAGATTGCCGGTTCCTCCGGGATCGGCTAGAACGCCGGGCCTTTGCGGTCGTCTTGAAGCGTTCGAGCGTCCGTTTCTAATTTTGTCGTAGAGCTCTTCATGACCACGCCCCAGTCCGCCGGCGAAATCTCCGGCAACGTCCTGTTCTACCATTCGCCGGAACCGCTGAACCGCGAGCAGCACGCCAAGCTGGCCCTGGTTCACAAGGATAAGCCCTACAGCTTCGCCGCCGCCGGCACCGCCGTGCCGCTGACGGTCTCGGAATTCGCTCCGGCCGCCCTGACCTACCCGGTGATCTTCGCCGGCGAAGAGCGCGTGCCGCTGGCCGTCATGGGCCTGAACCAGCAGGAAAACCTGTTCGTCGGCGTCGACGGTTCGATCGAAGTGAACGTCTACATCCCGGCTTACATCCGCCGCTATCCGTTCGTGCTGGCCAACGATGAGACGCAAGACCGTCTGATCGTCTGCATCGACACGGGTTCGGACCTGCTGACCGAGAAGGGCGAGACCCCGCTGTTCGACGCCCAGGGCGAGCCGACCGAATACACCAAGAACTGCATCAAGTTCTGCGACGACTTCGAAGTCGAGCGCCGCCGCACGGACTCGTTCGTCCAGATCCTGAAGGACAACGACCTGTTCGAGCTGAAGAAGGCCACCTTCCAGCCGCAGGACGAAGCCGGCGCTCCGGCCGGCGAGCCGGTCACCGTCGCCGAGTACTACGGCGTCTCGGAAGAGAAGCTGAACGCCTTGTCGGCCGAGAAGCTGAAGGAACTGCAAGAGAACGGCGCCCTGGCCCAGATCTATGCGCACCTGGTGTCGCTGCTCGGTTGGGATCGCCTGATCAACAAGACCATGATGAAGCAGGCCGAAGCCGCGAACCTGAACTAGGGTTCGGCGTCAGCTGAAGACGAAGAGGCGGCGGGGCCCAGGCTCCGCCGCCTTTTTCTTTGGGTCGGCGGTCCCGGCGTTCAGCGCGCGAAGATGCTGCGCGTCAGGCACGAGAAGACCAGGCGCCCGGCCTCGTCGAGCAGGTCGTGCTGCGCGATGACGATACCCTTGCCCTCGCCGACCGGATCCTTGCCCATCACGGTCATGCGGCCCCGCAGAAGTTCGCCGACGGGCGGGTTGCGCATCCAGCGCAGGGCGTCGACGCCCACGCGCTTGGTCTGCGGCCAGGCGGCGCTGGATTCGCCGTCCAGCCGGCTCCAGATCGCGAAGACCATGCCGTCCGGCGCGCCGTTCTCGAGCGGCCAGCCCGGCGAGAAGGCGGCGATGAAGGCCTCGAGCGCCTTCCCGTCCACGGCGCGGGAGCCGAGGTTCACGACCTGGCCGATCTCGATGTCGTCGAAGGCGGCGGGCATGGGTGGCTGCTCCGGTTGATTCCCTAATCGACTGTCTGTTCCCTCTTGAGCATTGTCGAGAGGAAGCAGGCGGGCCATGTGTTCCTCCGCCGTCGTTTTCCGTCCGGACCCGCGCATGTTCCTCAAGAGAGCCGTCCTCGCCCTGCAAGCCCTGCTGATGGCGGTGCTGCTGGCCTCTCCGGCCGCCGCCGGGCCGGTGGTCAATTCCGGGCACATCGAGTCCGAGCTGGTCGCCCAGGAGACGGGCATCGCGCCGGGCGGCACGGTCTATGTGGCCCTCCGCCAGAAGATCATCCCCGGCTGGCACACCTATTGGCGCAATCCCGGCGACGCGGGCGAGGCGACCAAGATCACCTGGACCCTGCCGGCCGGCTGGAGCGCCGGCGACATGGTCTGGCCGACGCCGCAGAAGGCCAAGCTGGGTCCGCTGCTCGACTACGCCTATGAGGGCGAGGTGCTGATCCCCGTGCCGGTGACGGCGGCGGCGAACGCCCAGGTCGGAACCACGGTCAGCCTGACCGCCGATGTCTTCTATCTGGTCTGCGAGCAGGTCTGCGTGCCCGAGGAGGCCAAGCTGACCCTGCTGCTGCCGGTCGTGGCAGGCGCGCCGTCGGCCGATCCGAAGTGGGGCGCGGTCGTCGGCAAGGTCCTGGCCGATGCGCCCAAGCCTGCCGGTCTGAAGGCGGTGTTCAAGCTGGACGGCCAGGCGCTGAAGCTGGCCGTCACCGGCGGTCCGCTCAAGGGCGCCGACATGGCCGGAGCCTATTTCTATCCCTACTCGCCCAAGGTCATCGAGCACGCCGCCGACCAGGTGATCGAGCGTGGCCCCGAGGGCCTGACCCTGACCTTGAAGCCCGGCTACGACTTCGTCGGCGGTGGGACCGCTCCGACCGAACTGGCCGGGGTGATCTCGACCAAGGCCGGCGCCTGGGAAGTCACCGCCACGGCGGGCGAGCCGCCCGCGACCGCCTCGGGCCTGGGCGCGCCGCCGGCCGAGACCGCGCCGGCAGCTGGCGCGTCAGGCGGCCTGCTCGGCGCCCTGCTGTTCGCCTTCGTCGGCGGGCTGATCCTGAACCTGATGCCGTGCGTCTTCCCGGTGCTGTCGATGAAGGCCGCCAGCCTGGCTGGCCATGCCCACGACGCCGGCAAGACCCGCCTGCAGGGCTTGGTGTTCCTGCTGGGCGTCGTGGCGACCTTCCTGGCCCTGGCCGGCCTGCTGCTGGCCGTGCGGGCCGGCGGCGCGGCGGTGGGCTGGGGCTTCCAGCTGCAGTCGCCGCTGGTCATCGCGGGCCTGGCTCTGCTGATGCTGCTGGTGGCCCTGAACATGTCGGGGGTCTTCGAGATCGGGACCTCGGTGCAGAACGTCGGCTCGGGCGCCTCGGCACAGGGCGGCGCGACCGGCGCCTTCTTCACTGGCGCCTTGGCCGTGGTCGTGGCTGCGCCCTGCACCGCGCCGTTCATGGCCGGAGCCCTCGGCTACGCCCTGACCCAGCCGGCGATCGTGTCCCTGCTGGTGTTCCTGGCCCTGGCCCTGGGCTTCGCCGCGCCGTTCGTGGCGGTGGCCTTCATCCCGGGTCTCCTGAAGCTGTTGCCGCGCCCCGGCGCCTGGATGGACGTCCTGAAGAAGGGCCTGGCCTTCCCGATGTACGGCGCGGCCCTGTGGTTGGTCTGGGTGTTCGCCCAGCAGTCCGGGCCGCTGTCCCTGGCCCACCTGCTGGCCGCCGGCGTCCTGGCCGCGTTCGGGGCCTGGCTCTACGGCCTGGCGCAAAACCGCCGCGCTTCGGGCAAGCCGGCCCTGGTCTCGATGCTGGTCGCGCTGCTGGCCCTTGGTCTCGCCCTCACCGTCGCGACCTTCGGCGCTCTGCACGCGAAGCCGCCGACCGCCGCGGCGTCGACGGAAGCGCCCACCGGCCCCGGTCTGGCCGCCGAGGTCTGGTCGCCCGAGAAGGTGAAGGCGCTGCAGGCGGAAGGCCGCCCGGTGCTGGTCGACTTCACCGCCGCCTGGTGCGTGACCTGCCAGGTCAACGAGAAAGTCGCCCTGTCGGGTACAAAGGTCGCTGACGCCTTCAAGGCCCAGAACGCCGTCTATCTGAAGGCCGACTGGACCAACCGCGACCCGGCCATCGCCAAGGCCCTGGCCGAGTTCAACCGTGTCGGCGTGCCGCTGTACGTGGTCTATCCGAAGAACGGCGCAGCGCCGGTGATCTTGCCCCAGCTGCTGACCGAGGGCCTGGTGATCGAGGCGATCGAGAAGGCGGGGGTGTAGGTCTCGATAACCTCGCCCTTGGACGGGCTCAGGGTGAGGTTATCTACCGAGTCGCCGCGAAAGTAGTCCTCACCCTGAGCTTGTCGAAGGGCGAGGACGGCTACTCAGGCTACCGCTTCTTGTCGCTACCGAACGGCAGCTTGGCCTTCACCTGGTCCAGCGGCGTCTTGGTCACGACGACCGGCGGCGGCACGTTCACCGGCGCGGTCTTGACCGGATAGGCGCGCCAGCCGGTCTGGATCAGGGCGTTGAAGCCTGTGCATTTCGGCAGATAGCGGACCATGCCGGCGCGCGGCTTGGCGAACGGGGCGGGCTGGGCCAGGTCCTGGCGCTTGGGGTCGACGAAGCGCCAATCGGTCGGCAGGCCATAGCCCTTCTCGCCGCCGATCCGCACGGCCTGGTAGGCGATGTTGGCCTGGAACGGCGTGACCCCGTATTTCATCATCGCCCGCAGGAAGATCTGGTCGGCCTCCTCGCGCTTGCCCGGCTCGCCGATGGTGTAGAGCCAGTCGTGGACGATGGCCGCGCGTGCCGTCGGGCCTTGCGGATCGACGAAGCCCTGGCCGTACCAGGGCACGCTGGCGAAGTCGGTGACGTACCAGCGCGGCACCACGATCACCTTGCCGGTCTCGACGTCGCAATAGGGGAACTCGGCGTCCAGGGTGAACAGCTTGCGGCCGTCCTTGGTCTGGTTGAACAGCATGATCGGCTGCGGCGTCAGCGAGCTGGGCGGCACGGGCGCGACGACGGGCACGAAGACGGTGGTGTTCGTCTCGGTGGCGCAGGCGGCGAGGATCAGGCCGAGACCGGCGAGGGCGGCGAGGTTCTTGAAGCGGGACATCGAGTTCGAAGAGCAGGGAGGATCGGCCGCTCTTCTGAGCGTGGAGGCCTATTGGATCAAGCAAGAATGGCGAAGTTTCGGCCTTCCGTGACGATTGGTCCTGCGACCGTTTCGCAAATCCGCGATCCGTGAGAAGGTCGCCGCCGGGGAGTTCGAAGCTGGAGAACCGACATGTCGATCACACGCCGTCTCGTCGCCGCCGCCCTGCCGCTGACCGCCCTGGTCCCGGCCGTCGCGCACGCCGGGCCCGCCCCCGACTTCACCGCCGTCGACGCCGACGGCAAGGCCCGCTCGCTGTCCGAGTTCAAGGGCAAGACCGTGGTGCTGGAGTGGGTCAACGAGGGCTGCCCCTATGTCCGCAAGCACTATTCCGGGAACATGCAAGGCCTGCAGCAGGCCGCCCGCGCGGATGGCGTGGTGTGGCTGACCATCGCCTCGTCCGCGCCAGGCAAGCAGGGCTATTTCGCCGATGGCGGGGCCGCCAGGACCTGGATGGACGCCAAGGGCGCCAAGCCGACGGCCCTGCTGCTCGACTCAGACAACAAGGTGGCCACGCTCTACAAGGCCAAGACCACGCCGCACATGTTCGTCATCGATAAGGCTGGCGCGGTCGTCTACGAGGGCGCGATCGACGACACGCCGACCAGCAAGGTCGAGGACCTGAAGACCGCCAAGAACCTGGTCGCCGCCGCCCTGGCTGACGTCAAGGCAGGCCGCAAGGTCGCGACGCCGTTCGCCACACCCTACGGCTGCTCGGTGAAGTACAAGGATGCGTAGAGGGGACGCCTAGGCCGCCGGTTGGGGCGGCGCGGTGATCACTTCGACATTGTCGTTCAGCAGATAGACCATGTCGCGCAGGGCCAGGTCCTGGGCCTTGAGGGTGGTGGCCGCGCCGACGGCCGTCAGCTTCTCGGGCAGGTCCTGGCTGATGCCGCGCAGGATGCACTTGAGGTCGTCGACCGCGCCGCGCTCCTTCAGGGTCACATGGCCCTTCATGTCCAGCGCCGAGAGGTCGCCGATCTTGGTGGAGAAGACGTCGAAGCCCTTCAGCGTCAGGGCCGCGCCGGCCGGGTCGGCCTTGGCCAGTTGGGCGCGGTAGGCCTCGGTCTGGGCCTTCAACTGCTTGGCGCGCTTGACGATGTCGATGAACAGCGGCTCGTTCGCGACGGATGCCGGGACGGCAGGCGCCTGCATCATCTGCGGCGTCGGCTTGGCGTCCGTGGCCTGGCCAGGATTGAACGAAGCCATCCAGAGCATGGCGGAAAAGGCGACGACGTCACACGACATGGGATACTCCCGCAAAAAACGTCATTGGTCTGCCATGACGTGGCGGCGCCTCTTTGATAAGCCCCGTTCTGTAAACGCCGATTTACCAAGATCTAGAGGAAGCTGATGGCCAATCTCGACGCCGCCTGGACCCGCCTGGAAGACGCCGCCAAGGCCGCCGGGGAGAAGCGCATCGTCGAGTTCTTCGACTCCGAGCCGGATCGCCTGGAGGCGCTGACCCTGGATGTCGCCGGCCTGCACCTGGATCTGTCGAAGCAGGCCTGGGATGAGGCCGGTCTCGAAGCCGCCCTCGACCTGGCCCACGCGGCCGACGTCGAAGGCGCCCGGGCCCGGATGTTCGGCGGCGAGGCGATCAATTCGTCCGAGGGCCGCGCGGTGCTGCACACGGCGCTTCGCGCCTCGGCCGACGCCGACTTCAAGGCCCAGGGCCAGCCGGTCATGGCCGAGGTCGAGAGCGTCCGCCAGCGGATGAAGGCCTTCGCCGAGGCTGTCCGCTCCGGCGAGATCAAGGGCGCGACCGGCAAGCCGTTCAAGGCGATCCTGCACATCGGCATCGGCGGCAGCGACCTTGGCCCCCGCTTGCTGTGGGACGCCCTGCGGCCGGTGAAGCCGAGCATCGACCTGCGCTTCATCGCCAATGTCGACGGCGCCGAGTTCGTGCTGACCACGGCGGATCTGGATCCGGAAGAGACCCTGGTCATCGTGGTCTCGAAGACCTTCACGACCCAGGAGACCCTGGCCAATGCCGGCGCCGCGCGGGCCTGGCTGGTCGAGGCTCTGGGCGAGACCGGCGCCAACCAGCACCTGGCCGCCATCTCGACCGCGCTGGACAAGACCGCCGCCTTCGGGGTGCCGGACGAGCGGGTGTTCGGCTTCTGGGACTGGGTCGGCGGTCGCTATTCGCTGTGGTCCTCCGTGAGCCTGTCGGTCGCTGTGGCGGCGGGCTGGGACGCCTTCCAAGGCTTCCTGGACGGCGGGGCGGCCATGGACGAGCATTTCCGCACGGCCTCGCTGGAGAAGAACGCCCCGGTGCTGGTCGCCCTGGCCCAGATCTTCAACCGCAACGGCCTGGACCGCCGCGCCCGCTCGGTCGTGCCCTATTCGCATCGCCTGCGCCGCTTGGCCTCGTTCCTCCAGCAGCTGGAGATGGAGAGCAACGGCAAGTCGGTCGGCCCGAACGGCCAGCCGGCCCAGCGGGGCACCGCCACCGTGGTGTTCGGCGACGAGGGCACCAATGTCCAGCACGCCTACTTCCAGTGCATGCACCAGGGCACGGACATCACGCCCATGGAGCTGATCGGCGTCGCCAAGTCGGACGAGGGGCCGGCCGGCATGCACGAGAAGCTGCTGTCCAACCTGCTGGCCCAGGCCGAGGCCTTCATGGTCGGCCGCTCGACCGAAGATGTGGTCGCCGAACTGAAGGGCAAGGGCGTCTCGGACGCCGAGATCGCGACCCTGGCCCCGCAGCGCACCTTCGCCGGCAACCGGCCCTCGACCCTGGTGGTGCTGGAGCGCCTGACGCCCCAGACCTTCGGCGCCCTGATCGCGCTCTATGAGCACAAGACCTTCGTCGAGGGCGTGATCTGGGGGATCAACAGCTTCGACCAGTGGGGCGTCGAGCTGGGCAAGGTGATGGCGAACCGCATCCTGCCCGAGCTGGAGAGCGGCGCGACGGGCCAGCATGACCCGTCGACCACGGCGCTGATTCAGCGCCTGAAGAAGTAGGTGAAGGCGGGCGGCCAGGCCGCCCGCCCGAGGCCTAGCCGCAGCGGACCCAGCCGAAGCCGTCGTAGTAGCACCAGGTGCCGATATTTCCGGTGCCAGGCGGCGGCGTGCATTCGGCCAGGTACTGCTTGGCGTCGGCGACGCACTCCAGCCAACCCTGACCACCAGGGTGCATGGTTTCGCCATTGGGGCCTTGGAAGCCTTGGCACCATTGCCAGGCGGCATAGGTGCATTCATCGACGCCGGCCTTGGCGGTCGGCGTGTGCGCCGTGGTCGCCACCATCAGAGCCACGGCCATCACGGCCGCATGAAGATATTTACGCATGGTTTGAGCCTCCCATTGCCCGTCGACATTGGGAGGCCCACACAAGATTGCAATCAGAAAAATGCTCGTTCTAGTTTAATGCCGCTCATAAGCCCCTAGAACGTCTTGCGCACCCGGACCGAGACGAAGGTCCGGGGGTTGATCTCGCGGTCCTCGACGAAGGCGATGGCGCGGGCCGTGCGGTCGGCGAAGACCGTGCGGCGGATGGTGAAGTCGTCCCAGATGTTCAGCTGGGTGCGGATCGCCAGGGTCGCGGTCGGCTTGTACTCGACGAAGGCCTCGTAGTAGCGCGAGCCGCGCCAGACATTGGTCTGGTCGACGTCGTAGGTGCCCTGGCCCAGCAGCGGCAGCACGTTGATGCCCCACTGGGTCTTGTACTTCACGAGGTCCTGCTGGAAGCCGATATTGGCCTGGGTCGGACGCACGCCCGAGATCGGACGGTCCTTGCCCGAGGTCGGGTCCTTCACGTGGGTCTCGTTCCAGTCGTTGCGGAACGTGAAGCGGCCGCCCTTGATGCCCAGCTTGTCGGTCGGGATCACGATGTTGACCGACAGCTTGTCCAGCGTGGCGTCGCCGATATTGCCCGTGGCCGACAGGTTGTTGGGCAGCGGCAGGCGGTCGATCACGCCGATGATCTCGTCGTGGCGATAGGTGACGGCGACGATGCCCTCGCCCCAGAAGCGGCGCTCGTAGCCGACCTCGGTGATCCAGCGCTGTTCCGGCTTCAGGTCGACATTGCCGCCATAGACGGTTTCGTCTTCGAGATCCGAGGAAGCCGCGAAGTCGCCGAAGTCCAGCTGGCCCAGCTCGCGCTCGAAGCGGAGGCGGAACTGGTTGTTGGCCACCGGCGTCCAGGTCGCCAGGAAGCGCGGCTTGACGTAGAAGAAGCTCTTCTCGTTGTCGGCGTCGCCCGACTGCTTGATCGTCGACTTCTCGGCGCGCAGGCCGCCTTCCAGGGTCAGCTTGGGGTTCACGCGCCAGGTGGCCTTGGTGAAGGCCTCGCCGCGGATTTCCTCGACCTTGACCGACGCCGAGGGCAGGGGCACCGCCGTCCCGCCGACGCTATAGGCCTGCCGCACGTCCAGCATGTTGTAGGCCACTTCGCCGCCGGCCTCGATGGTCAGGGCCTTGGAGAAGTCGTGGCGGACCAGGGCGCGGGCGATCGACTCGCTGTCGTCGCCGTCGGCCATGAACCGCTGCTCGGGGTTCTTGACGCCGTTCAGGGTCTCGTTGCTGGTCGAGACGTTGTCGAAGTTCGAGAAGCTGTGGATGGCCCGGGCTTCCAGGTTCCACTTCGGGGCCAGCGGGCGGGTGTAGGTCAGGCCGACCTCGCCCGAGTGGCTCTCCTCGGCATAGTCGCTGCGACGCAGGGCCGAGGCCGAGGTCAGGGTCTGCCACTGCTGCCAGTCGTTGACGCCGAAGCGGGCGGTGCCCTCGATCTTGCCGCCGGCGAAGGGGCCCGAATAGTTGCCCCGGATCGAATTGCCGCCGCCCCAGCTGTCGTTGAGGAACTTCTCGTCGCGGATCAGCTTGCCGGTCCCGTCGTGGCGCACGTTCGTGCCCGGGCCGTTGCTGTCGCTGGACGAGGTGCCGTCGCTGAGGAACACGCCCCAGGTCCGGTCGCCGTTGGTGGCGGTGAACTGGTAGCTGCCGCCGTAGATGTCGTGGCCGCCGTCAAAGAACTGGGCGTTCCAGGTCGCGATCGACTGGCGGCTGGCGCCCTTCTTCAGGATCACGTTCACGACGACCGAATAGCCCTGCATGTCGACGCCCGGGGCGCCGCCGCGGATCAGCTCGATGCGCTCGACCCGGCTGGCCGGGGTGCGCGACAGGACGCTGGAGCCGGTGTCGTTCTTCGAGGCCGGGCGGTCGCCGTTGATCAGCACATTGCCGACCGCGCCCTCGAAGCCGCGCGTCCCCGCGCCGTCGTTGATCGAGAAGCCCGGCACCCGGTTGACCATGTCCTGCGCCGTGTTCGGGCGCTGGGCGGCGAAGAAGTCCGGCTGGAACACCAGCACGCCACGCTGGGCGGCCTCGTCCTGCGGCGCGGCGGCGCCGGTCGTGGCCGGAACCTGAGCCGCTTCGCCGGCGTGAGCCGCACTGGCGATAGCGAATACGGCCGCGGTGGCCAGTAGAATGGTCTTGGTCATCTTAGTTCCCCTCAGCGAGGAGAGGTCTGGACGCCACGACCGTTCATCTCAAGTTACAAGCCTGACATGTGGGTTACTTCGGGGTCACATTACACGCCGTTCATGTTTCTATACCGGCAGCGCTGTGGATAAGTCTTCTCCGAGACGGGTTAGACTTAAGAATTGGTGAATTGAAGCGTCGGTTTCTCAGTCGTCTTGTGTCGCGTTCACCCCCAGGCCCAGGAAGGGCGGCAGGGCGTCAAGCTGGGCCTTCACGACCAGATAGTCGTCATAGGCCGTGCGCCGCAGGATCTCGGTGCGCGCGGCCACCGTGGCCCGCAGGATGTTCAGCAGGTCGCTCTCAGGGGTGATGGGGCTCTCGCCGGGCGGACGGGTCGGCGTCTTGCCGGAGGCGCGGGACTTGGACATTCGAAGTCTCCTTGGATCGAGGCATTTGGGGCTGAGGCATGAGGCGACGGTCTTCCGCCGGGAAAGCCGGCGGGCTGGGGAGGCGGCGGAGCGTCCGGGCAGGGCCCGGAAGGGATAGGTAGAGGAACCGTTTCGGCCGAGGCCGGAGCGCTCCGCGCGATCGTCGATGCGCAAGCCTTCGGGGCGCGGGGTCTTAACCCGCTCCCGACGAGAGGCCTGCGGCGGGCGGAGGGCAAGCGAACCCTCCGGACCGCGCGGGCGATTTCAGCCCGCGCCTGGCGCGTTCGCCGAACCCTCGGCGCCGGCGCTTCGTCCCGATGTTTCAGGGAGCCCGCATCCGGATCGTCGCGAAGGCGTCCCCGAAGGGACCCCGACGAGCGCTACCCGCTCGACCGCCCCCACCGCCCGTCAGGTCGCCAGCTGGACGGCCTCCCCGGCGATGGGGCGAGGACAAGTATGCAGCGGGGCTGGACGCGGAGGATTGGCGAGCGCGTAAAAGTGGGAAGCGGTTGATTTCGTTGGGTTCGAGATCGCGAACGCCGGGGATAGAGGGCGCTCTATCCCCATACTCGCCCCCTCCGCGCCTGCGGCGCTCCTCCCCCGGAGGGGGAAGAAGGAGGCCGCGCGAACCTTCCGCCCCCTCCGGGGGCGGACGACCACGCGTCGCGTGGTCAGGTGGGGGCCTGCGGCGGTGGCCCGTTGAACCCCGGCCGCCGCTGCCGCTAACCTCGCCTCCAACGACAAACGGGGAGGGCTCTCCGCCATGCGACTGGCGCGCTGGATATTCCGCATCGCCGCGATCTACGGGATCGTGGTCCTGCTGCCGATGTA
Source organism: Caulobacter sp. GW821-FHT09H08 (assembly GCF_059415885.1). Classification (NCBI taxonomy): domain Bacteria; kingdom Pseudomonadati; phylum Pseudomonadota; class Alphaproteobacteria; order Caulobacterales; family Caulobacteraceae; genus Caulobacter; species Caulobacter sp. GW821-FHT09H08. The sequence continues at coordinate 506,049 of NZ_JBWKOC010000004.1, read as the reverse complement.
CTTCCTGGAAGCCAAGGTCGCCGCCCCGGCCGCCGTCCTGCCGCACGCCGAGAACTACTACGGCTTCATCGGCACGGCCCTGGCGGCGCAGGTGCTGTTCCTGATCATCGCCAGCGACCCGGTGCGGTTCCGCCCGGCGATGTGGGCGGGCGTGCTGGAGAAGCTGGCGTTCGGCGTCCCGGTCTGGGTGCTGTGGTTCCAGGGACGGGTGGCGGCGCCGGTGGTGGTGTTCGGGACGGTGGACCTGGTGCTGGGGGCTTTGTTCGTCGTGGCGTGGGTGAGGACAGCTCCAGCCGCCTCACCGACCGGGTAAAGGCTCGCTTTCCTCCCCCTTTGGGGGAGGGGGACCGGCGAACGCCGGTAGAGGGGGTCTCCGTCGCCACCACCCCCGCCAACACCGCCGTCATCCCGCGCTTCATGCGCGGGACCCATGGTTCAGCTGACCCGTGAGGGCTCCGCTCCGCGCCGCACTTACGGCGGACAAATGGGTGCCCGCGAACAAGTCGCGGGGTGGCGGGTGTTTTTGTGGTTGGAGCTAACCGGTAAACCCCAGCGCTGACCGACCGCACCAGGTCGGGCCAAGCCTTACACCTCTTGGAGGCTGCGGCGTATTGAGCAACCCCGGCCCGCCACAGCGATCGTCTCGCCGTGAGATGCAAGGGAAGCTATGATCTGCCGATCACCTGCGATACGTGAGCAGTCACTGCATCTTCTAAGCGCTCGACTATACTGTCGACGAGCGAGTTGATGCTACTCTTCCAATCTTGTCGGTACCAGCGCTTGACGACATCGGAACCAAGTTCCTCGAATGCATCGAAGTCAGTTCTTTTGTGAATGGTAAGCATTTCAAATATATAGCACCTATCTAGGCTCGGGGCGCAGCTAACTACCAGAATTAATTTTTGAAGTGCTTTGAATTTTGGGTCAAAGCTCACGCGAAGCTGTGCGCGGTCGAGTTTACAGTTGAGGTGGAGGTGCCACGTCTCGTCGAATTCGTCATCGTCGTCGTAAAATGAAGACAGAGTCGAGAATCTAAACTCCCAGGGATTTTTCTTCTTTTTCTTCTTAGTTCTGATTATCTCCGCCGAGACGAAGTCGTCGGGGCGATCTTCTTTATGAAGAGATCGTATAATGAAGCCGCGTGTTGTCCGCTCCGGGAATGCAGAATGTTCGGCGAAATCGACATCGAACATAGATAAGAATTTATGATTTTCGAGACGCAATCTGAGATTATCAAAAAGCCTATTAGTGAGATTGGCCATGTCCTCTGGACTCGCGAGGCGGTTCTCAGCGGAATGTAGTGCTTCCAATATTGATGGGGCAGCTTCCTGAGTGGGTGCTGCTTCCTCCGCCTCTTCTATCTTTTGGTCCGGGGGCTCGCCGTTCCATTTCTGCGGAAAGGCGTTTCTGAAAATGTCCAGCCTTCGTGCGTCTTCAGCAAAAACTTCGCGCCCGGAGCTCTGCGAAACGAAGTGTGGTGTCTGATTATCGTTGCCGATGTAGGCGTCTCTAAGTGCTGAAATTAAGTCCGTATAAAATATCTGGCCGTCTTGCTTTCTGATTGCTGCCTTACAGAAGTTTTTTGTAAATTCGCTCAAAGGATCTCCAGTGAGGGAAACTTGATTGTCCAAGCATGATGATATTTGAATTACATTTTTGAATGTAGACTTGTCGATGGCGGGCAATACGTTATCTCTCTTAAAGAGCAACGTCCCTGAGTGGCAAGCATCGGTAACTTTTACTAACAAGTCAGGCTTTGATGGGCGTAGCAAGTCGTGTAGCTCAGAGCTCGACAAGCCGGTCTCGTTTGGCCGCTTAGAGTCAAAATTTGTCGCGCAATAATATAGTTCGGCCTCGTATTGATGTCCGTGACCGCTGAAGAATAGAAATATATCGCCTATAGGAGTGTTGTTATCGATGGCGTGACGGATATCGGCCTTCAGTATATTTGCAGGCTGGTTTATTATTGTCTTTATGACGTCATATCGGCCGGTCGCCTCGATTAGCTCGCGGACCGCCTCAACATCGTTTTCGCAGCAAGGCAAGGCAGCCTGAGTCTCGTAGCTGCTATTTCCGATCAAGATTGCTAGATTTGTCATGCCCTCTAAGTTGTGAGGGGGCACACGGAAACACAATCCCTGATTTAAGGGGCCTGGCTTCTAGTGCAGAGGGCCCGTGGGTGTGCTGATCTTCGTTAGCCCTTTTTGCTCCCTTCCCCCGACGCCTGCCTTCCTCTATACCCCCGCCCGATGACCCGCGCGCCGCACCATCACGGCCACCACCACCATCCGACCTCGCCTCGCGGGATCGGCCGGGTCCGTTCGCTCTAAAGCCAGCGACCCAGCCAGAGCCCCGCCTAGCGGATGGGGCTTAAGCGCAAGCGCCATCCGTCGAAGCCTTGAAGATTCAGGACCGACGCAGATGACCGACGATACTTCCGCCAACGACACTCAAGACTTCCGCCCCGAGGCCCGCGCCCCCCGCGGCTTCGCCGACAAGCGCGCGCGCGACCTACGCGCCGAGCGGGCGATCCTGGAGGCGGTGTCGGCGGTCTATGAGCGCTACGGCTTCGAGGCGCTGGACACCGGGGCGTTCGAATATGCCGACGCCCTGGGCAAGTTCCTGCCCGACAGCGACCGGCCCAACGAGGGCGTGTTCGCGCTGCAGGACGACGACGAGCAGTGGATGGCGCTGCGCTACGACCTGACCGCGCCGCTGGCGCGGTTCGCGGCGCAGAACTGGGAGACCCTGCCCAAGCCGTTCCGCCGCTACGCCTTCGGGCCGGTGTGGCGCAACGAGAAGCCGGGGCCGGGGCGCTTCCGCCAGTTCATCCAGTGCGACGCCGACACGGTGGGCTCGGCCCGTCCGGAGGCCGACGCCGAGATCATCGCCATGGCGGTCGAGGGGCTGGAGGCGGCCGGCCTGCCGCGCGGCGCGGCGGTGCTGAAGATCAACAATCGCAAGCTGCTGAACGGCCTGCTGACGTCCGCCGGCGCCGAGAGCGCGGGCCAGAAGCTGGCCGTGCTGCGCGCGGTCGACAAGCTGGACCGCCTGGGCGTGGACGGTGTGCGCCTGCTGCTGGGCGAGGGGCGCCTCGACGAGAGCGGCGACTTCACCAAGGGCGCGGGCCTGAAGGGCAAGGCGGTCGACTCGGTGCTGGACTTCGTGTCCGCCGGGGCGGGCGGTCGGGCGGCGACGCTGGACAACATCGCCAAGGTGATCGGCGGCTCAGCCGAGGGCGACGAGGGCCTCTTGGAGCTGTCGCGGATCGACGCGGCGCTGACCAGCCTCGGCATCGCCGACGACCAGGCCTTCATCGATCCGTCGATCGTCCGGGGGCTGGAATACTACACCGGCGCGGTGTTCGAGGCCGAGCTGCTGCTGCAGACCACGGACGAGAAGGGGAACAAGGTCTCGTTCGGCTCGATCGGCGGCGGCGGGCGCTATGACGACCTGGTGGCGCGGTTCACCGGCACGGCGACGCCGGCCACGGGCTTCTCGTTCGGCGTCACCCGCCTGGCGGCGGCGCTGCGGGCGGCCGGGCGCGAGCCGGGCGGCGTGGCGCGCGGGCCGGTGGTGGTGATCACCTTCGACCAGGCGCACATGCCGGAGTACTTCTCCGTGGTCGGACAGCTGCGCGCGGCGGGCATTCCGGCCGAGGTCTATCTCGGGACCTCGGGCATGAAGCCGCAGATGAAATATGCCGACCGCCGCAACGCGCCGGCCGTTGTCATGCTGGGCGGGGACGAGATCGCCGCCGGCACGGTGACGATCAAGGACCTCGACGCGGGCCGCATGGCCGCCGAGGGCCTGGCCGACAACGCTGCCTGGAAGGCCGAGCGTCCCGGCCAGCAGACCATCCCGCGTGGCGACCTCGTGGCCGCCGTCCGCAAGATCATCGGGGGCTGATCACGTGAGGCTCGAGCGTTCCATTCCGGCGGAGGCGCTCGACGCCATCCGCGCTCCTCTGCTGGCGGCCGGCGCCGTGGCGACCGACGCCCCGGTGCTGCAGCCCCTGGGCCTGCTGCTGGACCTGGCCGGCGAGGCCATGCGCTCGCGGCTGTTCGTCGTCTCCGGCGACGGCGGCGAGGAGGCCTGCCTGCGTCCCGACTTCACCGTCGCCGTGGCGCGGGAGCACTTCGCGGGGGGCAGTGAGGCCGGCCGTTACCGCTACGAAGGCAAGGCGTTCCGCGTCGCGCCGCGCGGCTCGGACCGGGCCGAGGAGTTCCTGCAGCTGGGCGTCGAGGCCTTCGAAGCGGGCGACCCCGTGGCCGCCGACGCCGAGATCGCCGCGCTCGCTTGGGCGTCTTCCGCCGCCGGCGGACGAACCGACCTCTCGCTGATCCTGGGCGACGTCTCGCTGTTCGCGGCCTTCGTCGACAGCCTGGACCTGGCCGCGCCCCTGGCCGCGCGGCTCAAGCGCGCCTTCGCCAAGCCGCGCCAGCTGAAGGCCGAGCTGGACGGCGACGCCGCTGCTCCGCTGTCGGGCGAGCAAAGCCGCATCGCCTCGGTCCTGGCGGGCCTGCCCGAAGCCGAGGCCTCCGCCGTGCTGCAGGAGCTGTGGTCCCTGGCCGGCATCGAGCCCGTCGGGGGGCGCCGCCCGGCCGAGATCGCCCATCGCCTGGTCGAAAAGGCCGAGGCCGCCAAGGCCGGTCGTCTGGACGCCGAGCAGGCCGCCAAGGTCCGCGCCTTCCTCGCCGTCGCCGATCGTCCGGACGCGGCCCTGTCGGCCATCGCGGCGCTCGCGGGTCCGAACGACGGAGCCCTGACGGCCGCCATCGCCGGCTGGCGTTCGCGCCTGGCGGGCATGGCCGAGCGCGGCGCGCCCCTGGATCGCATGACGCTGGCGGCCGCCTTCGGCCGCGCCTTCGGCTACTACGACGGCTACCTGTTCGAGGTGCGCTCGGCCGTTCTTGGCGACGAGCGGCCGGTGGCCGCCGGCGGTCGCTACGACGGCCTGCCTTCGAAACTGGGCGTTACCGCCAACACCGGCGCCGTGGGCTTCATGATCCGCCCGGCGCGCGCCTATGCGGGAGGCGGCGAATGACTGTTGCTCCGATGATCTTCGCCATCCCCTCCAAGGGGCGCCTGAAGGACCAGGTCGAGGCCTGGCTGGCCGAGTGCGGCTTCAAGCTGGAAATGACCGGCGGCGCGCGGGGCTACTCGGCCGAGCTGGCCGGCCTGCCCGGCGTCTCGGTGCGTCTGCTGTCGGCGGGCGACATCGCCGCCGGCCTCGACAGCGGCGACCTGCACCTGGGCGTCACCGGCGAAGATTTGCTGCGCGAGCGCGGCGACGACATGGACAGTCGGGTCATGCTGCTGCGGGCGTTGGGCTTCGGCCGCGCCGACCTGGTGGTGACTGCGCCCAAGAACTGGCTGGACGTCGACACCATGGCCGATGTCGACGAGGTCGGGCACGCCCATCTCGCCAAGACCGGCCGCCGCCTGCGGGTGGCGACCAAGTACGTCACCCAGACCCGCGCCTTCTTCGCGCGCCACGGCGTCGCTGACTACCGCATCGTCGAGAGCAGCGGCGCCACCGAGGGGGCGCCGGCCGCCGGCGCGGCCGAACTGGTCGTCGACATCACCACCACCGGCGCGACCCTGGCGGCCAACGGCCTGAAGATCCTGTCGGACGGCGTGATCCTGAAGAGCCAGGCCCAGCTGACCGCCTCGCTGATCACCGACTGGTCGCCCGAGCAGCTGGAGAGCCTCAAGCGTCTGCTGTCGGTGGTCGAGGCCAAGGGCCGGGCGGGCAAGCTCGCCACCCTGGTCTGGCCGGCCGAGCAGGACGCCGCGGGCCAGGCGGCCGTGGCCGCCTTCGTCGCCAAGGGCGGCTCGCGCCGGGCCAACGGCGCCCTGCTGGCCACCGCCGACCTGTTCGACGCCGCCGCCGCCCTGGCCGCCGCCGGGGTCGAGCCGGTGACCGTGTCGCGCCCGGACTATGTGTTCGAGTCGCGCTCGGCGGTGCTGGACCGCTTCGCTGAAGCCCTCAAAAAGTAAGTTTTGATATTTCCGTCAAAAATAAGCGCTGAATCCGGGGGTAACTTCGACTGAGGCGTCCAAACTACGCCACTCGCGTCAAAAATTCGGCCAACCCTTTGCGAAAAAGGCGTTTGGCGCGTTGACACCGTCACGAATTTGACGTTTCTACACACTGCAAGGACGAAACGAGCCCAACAGAGAGCTCCCGTTCTTCGGCGTTTCGGGGAGGAAACGCCCGCCTAGATCGAGTGATCGAGAAAATAGCCAGCCCGTCGCGATTATCCCCCGCGGCGGGTTTGGTGTATCTGGGTTACGGCTCAGTTTTTGACTCTTCCGTCAAAATTTGTCCTGGAGGCTGAAAGCGCTTCCAACGTCGCGACGCTTGGGCGCGCTTGGGGCGAGCCCACCGTTGGCGGGTGCGATCCATGTCCGGGGCATTTGCTGGGAAGTTGGGTCTCGGGAGGTCGGGCGACCGGGCGCGCGCCTTTGCGGATGTTCGCGAACAACTCCCTCCCCCTTGTGGGGAGGGTGGCCCGCGTAGCGGGTCGGGTGGGGATCGGCGCGGGGCGGTCAAGGTTCGGGAGGCTGACGAAGCCCCACCCACCAGCTTCGCTGGTCCCCCCTCCCCACAAGGGGGAGGGAAGAGCGGCTTTCCTCCCTGAGCTGTCGCGGAGCGACTGAGGGGGCAAGCTGGACTTAGGCCGCGTTAGCCCCCTCCGGCCCTCTGGGCCACCTCCCCCGCATCGCGGGGGAGGAGAGTTCCGCTCTCCACCCCTTGCTGACCCCAGCATGCCGTCTCACGAGCTCTGCAGCACCATCCAGGCGCCGTCGAAATCGCCCCTGCGGGCTTCGTCCTCGCGCACCCAGAAGTAAAGCCTGCCCACATCGCCCCACATCATGTGGGCGGCGGCGTCGGAGTCGATCTGCAGCAGCAACCGCCAGTCCCTGGCGCCCGCCTCCAGGGCCTTCCGTTTGGGCGAGGCATAGCCTTCGGGGCTGCCGACATTGACGCCGCTGGAGGCCGGCTGGCACTCCAGCGCCATGGCGCTGGACTGGATCGCGGCGGGGTAGCCCGCGACCTGATGCCAAGGCGCGTCCCCGGGCGCGCTCGCGGACAGCCGGGCCTCATAGGCTTCGTATTCCGGCGTATCGACGTCCGGAGACGGGACGCCCATCAGCTCGGCGTCGGGCAGGGAGCGGCCGGGACGTCCGCCCAAGGCGCGCGCGTCGAAGACGGCGTGATCGGGCAGGTTCGGCGCGGCGAGGGCCTTGGCGGCGAAGCCGTTCGGATCGTGGATCACCGCCCAGCTGCCCCGGTCCGCCGGATCGAAGCCCCAGGTGGATTGCTCGGCGTCGTAGAAGAAGAACAGCGCGCCGTGGTCGGGCAGCCAGTCGGGGCCGCCGTTGGCGCGTAAGGCCGCGAGGTCCAGTTGAGCCAGGAACGATTGCGGCGCGCCCTTCCAGGTCGGCCAGCGGTGGCGGGGGTTCAGATCGGGCCGTCCGCCGATCTTGCCGACCGGGGCGCCGACGCCGGACTGCAAGAGCACGCAAGGCAGGGCCTGCGCCTCCATCAGCGTCACGATCGGCGCGGTTGGCGCCTTGGATCGCCGCGTGCAGCCCAGCAAGCCAGCCAGAAGGCCGGTCAGCAGCGTTCGGCGCATCATTTCCAGGCCTCGCATGGTCGTCGTGACGCGGGCTGTAGCATGCCGGCGCGAAGTTCCCGCTTCCGCTACCCGCCCCTGACGAACGTTGACTCGGCATCGCCGCGCGCGTCAGCCTGTTCGCGGGATGGTGTAAACTAGAACATACCGGTCACAACCGGAGTTGCAGGTTCAAGCCCTGCTCCCACAGGCGCGCCCTAGCCCGGCTGGAACACGTAGCCCGGCTGGCCGTATGTCCCCACGAGGTCCACCGCGAACGCCGCGTTGTCGAAGGCGACGGCGGCCCAGAAGGCGTCGTTGGCCTTGGCGTACATGCCGAGGTCTGCCTTGACGGCCTCGGCCAGCAGCCAGCCCACCATGGCCGCCTTCGTGCCGATGCCGGTCACGCCGTCCTGGCCGTAGGAGGCGAAATATTCCGACCGGGTCATGGTCACGCCGTTCAGGGTGAAGGTCGGGTCCAGCAGGGCGTGCAGCTTGGTGTCGGAAGGGGCGGCGCCGAAGATGGCCGCATAGGCCTTGCGGGTCGCCTCGAACAGGCTGAGGTCGCCGTACTGGGCCAGGAACTGGGCCTTGCCCTCGCCGGCCTTGCCGAGATTGACCGAGAAATTGATGTAGCGGTTCTCGAGGCTGAAGCTCTGGTAGTAGGTCGAATTCAGGTTGTTGGCGTTGGGGCCGGTCGGTGAGACCAGATAGTCCATGCCGCCCGCCGACGGCGTCTTGCCGGTGAAGAAGGCGTAGGACAGGGTCGCCACCGAGCTGGTGGCCCGAGCTTGGTCGATCACCAGCTTCAGCACCTGGCCTTGGGTGTCGGTCCCGGCGACGATCAGCTGGCCGATCTGGTTGGCCAGGCCGACATGGGGACCGGTCTTGGCGTCCTCGCGCAGCACGCGGCTGAACAGCGTCCCCGCCACCGTGTCGGCGACCGAGACGGTGGTGTCGGCGAACTGCAGCCACTGCACGTGGCTGAGGCTGGCGCTGGCGCCCGCGCCCGTGACCTTCAGGCCGGTGTCGCTGAGCTTGACCGCGTACTGGGCCGAGGCGGCGGCGAAGCTGGCCGTGTTCTGGTGTCCGGCCAGGCCGTCGACGGCGCCGTTCAGGGTCGAGGCGTTGACCGTGACCGCGAAGGCCGAGATCACCTTGCCCAGCGCGCCCTTGTCGGCCGCCAGCTGGGCGGCGGTCAGGGCCAGGGTCGGAGCGGTCTTGTCTTCCAGGGCGATCGAGACCAGGCGGCCGTCGGCGAAGTTGGTCTGCAGGGCGTCCAGGTTCGAGGCCAGCTCGGCCCCGCTCATGGCGTAGACGCCCATCGGAAAGGTCCCCAGCCCCTTCAGATAGACCGGCTCCTGGTGATGGACGTCGTCGACGCCGGAAGGAACGACCAGCAGGTCGTAGCGGTCGCCGACCTTGATGAAGTCGGCATAGGAGGTCAGTAGCCCCGTCGACGGGAATATGGCCGGATCGACGTGGATGAAGTGGCCGTGGCCGTCGTTCATGTAGACGTCGGGTAGCCCACCTTGGGGGCTGACGTTGGTGGAGACGATATCGGTCAGGCCATCGTTGTTGAGGTCCAGCAGCTGCACACCCCTGGAGGCGCTGTTTCGATTCTCGCCGATCAGCTTGGCGTCCGACTGGACCAGCGCGCCGTTCTTCAGTTCCAGCAGGAAGAAGCGCGTGACCGCGGGGACGCCCTGGATGTGATAGGCGCCGTCGGCGGAGACGGTATTCATCACCGCGCCGGTGAGATTGGCCAGGAACAGGGCCGGACCGTCCGGCTTGGAGGTCAGTTGGCCAAACAGCGCATAGAAGCCTTCGAACAGCAGGTCGCCGTCCACCATGCGGACATTCGAGGACGCCGAGTATTCGTTGTTCCAGGAATAGTAGCCGACACTGAGCGTCTGCGCGGGGAACGGGTCCAGCTGGCTGGTCACGTTCCAGTTTCCGGCTCCATCCTTGGCCATCAAGGCCATCTTGGTGTTGCCGTTGCCGTAGCCCAGCGTCACGATCTGGCTGTCCGACAGGATGATCGAGCCGTAGTTATGGACCGGCGCCGTGCCCACCTTGGTGAAGGTCAGGCCGTCGCTGTTCAGGCGATAGACGGGCTGGGGCGTAAAGGTCAGCCCGCCGGAGCTGATGAACGGCGTGCCGGCCGGCGCGTAGATCACGGAATAGTAGATCAGCGTCTGGCCGCCGCTGTTCACCACCCGGAACGAGTTCATGGCGCCCCAGCCGGGATCGCCGATATTGACCAGCTTGTAGGTCCCGTCCGGCTGCGAGAGATGGATCTGGGCGACGGCGTCCCTGTTGGTATTGTCGGCGTTGCTGCCCCGACCGTCCTCATTGTGCTCGGCCACCAGGATATCCGGGCGGCCGTCGCCATTGACGTCGGCGATATAGACTTGGGCGGTGAGGCTGTTGAGGGAAAGGCCCGTGGTCGGGCTGACGGCCGAGCCCAGCAGCTGCTGGGTGACGTCGACCATGTGGCCGTCCGCATCGAGGCGGAAGATGACCTCGCGATTGGCCGCTGGGCCTGTGGTCACCCTTCCCTGCTCGCCGAACCGCTGCATCGAATTGAGGCTGACGATAACGTAGTCGACGCCGTTCAACTGGAGCGGCGTCACGTTATGGATGAACACCAGATAGGGCGCGGTGAAGCTGGAGTAGTAGGTCTTCTGGAAGTCAGGAACGGCGCCGGGAAGAACCTGGAAAGCGACTGCCGGCATGGTGACGGGTTCCTGAGGGAGATTCGGGACGCGACGGCACTCTGTCCTGCGCATCAGAGACGCTGGGTGGCGCGAGCGCAAATCGTTTTCACGCGGGCGGTCGCGGGGCTCCGCGCCTACGCCCCTGACTTCTTGCGGGCGCTGCCCCCATTCGACATGGTGGCGCTCCACGGCCGCGTTCGAATGACGGCCTCAAGGGGATGTTGATGCGTAAGTCTCTGTTGGCCCTGACGGGTCTCGCCGCGCTCGTGGCCCAGCCGGTCCTGGCCCAGGAAAAGGCGGCCGATCCCGGGGCGAAGGCGCCGGTCCAGTACGACATCTCGTTCGAGAACGCCGCCCACCACGAGGCCAAGGTCACGGCCACCTTCCGGGGCGCGCCCAAGGGGCCGCTGGCCTTGCGGATGTCGCGCTCGTCGCCGGGCCGCTACGCGATCCACGAGTTCGCCAAGAACGTCTACCAGGTCACCGCCACCGACGGGGCGGGCAAGCCGCTGAAGGTCGAGCGGACCGAGCCCTATGGCTGGTCGGTCGCCGGTCACGACGGCACGGTGAAGCTCACCTATACTCTGTACGCGGACCGGGGCGACGGCACCTATTCGCAGGTCGACGCCAGCCATGCGCACCTGAACATGCCGGCCACCTTCGTGTGGGCCGCCGGCTATGACGACAAGCCGATCCGCGTGAAGTTCAACCGCGCCGATCCCAGCTGGAAAGTCGCCACCCAGCTGCCCGCCGCCTCGGGCGAGGCCGACACGTACTGGGCCCCGAACCTGCAGTACTTCATGGACAGCCCGACCGAGATCAGCGCCCTGACGGTGCGCGAGTGGCAGGTCGCGGACGCCGGCAAGACCTACACCTTCCGCCTGGCCATGCACCCTCCGGGTACGGACGCCGACGCCGACGTCTTCGCCGACAAGCTGAAGAAGATCGTGCCCGAGCACATCAAGGTGTTCGGCGAGCTGCCGAAGTTCGACCACGGCGAATACACCTTCATCGCCGACTACATGCCGCAGATCACCGGCGATGGCATGGAGCACCGCAACTCCACCTTCATCAGCCAGCCGGTGTCGCTGTTCCGCGCCAACTTCGCCCAGCTGGGCACGGCCAGCCACGAGTTCTTCCACGCCTGGAACGTCGAGCGCATCCGCCCGGCCGAGCTGGAGCCGTTCGACTTCAGCAAGGCCAATCCGACCCCGTCGCTGTGGCTGGCCGAGGGCTTCACCCAGTATTACGGCCCGCTGCTGATCCGCCGCTCGGGCCAGTCGACGGTGGACGAGTATCTGAAGACCCTGGGCGGCACGCTGAACGGCGTGGTCAACAGCCCGGGCCGGCTCTACGGCTCGCCGCAGGAGATGAGCCTGCGCGCGCCGTTCGTCGACGCCGCCGCGGCCCTCGATCCGACCAATCCGAACATCTTCACCTCGTACTATCCCTATGGCGCGATCGTCGGCCTGGCGCTGGACCTGCAGCTGCGGGAGCGGGCCCCAGTGGAAGGCAAGTCGCTGAGCCTCGACGACTACATGCGGCAGATGTGGCGCAAGCACGGGGCGCCGGAGAAACCGTACAAGCCGGCGGATGCGCGCCAGGCCTTGGCCGACGTGACGGGCGATGCGGCCTTCGCCACCAACTTCTTCAAGGCCAGCGTCGAGGGTTCTGACCTGCCCAACTTCGAGCCGCTGCTGGAGCAGGCCGGCCTGAAGCTGCGTCGCGCCTCGCCCAAGAAGGCCTGGCTGGGCGCGGCTCGTGTCCGGGTGAACGGCGCCGAGGTGATCTTGGCCGAGCCGCCCGTCCCGAACAGCCCGCTTTATGGCGCCGGTCTCGAGGTCGGCGATCGCATCGTCAGCATCGGCCGCTTCGAGTTCGCCAACGAGGCCGACTGGACCGACGCCCTGGGCCGTCTCAAGCCCGACGAGGCCCTGACCGTGAAGTTCGTCCAGCGCGGGCAGGCGCGCGAGGCGCAGATCAAGGTGGGATCGGACCCGACGCTGGAAGTGGTGCGCTACGAGACCGCCGGCCTGAAGCCGACGGACGCGCAGCTGGCCTTCCGCACGCGCTGGCTGGGGGCGGACACGGCGACGGTGGCGGCGAAGTAGGGGCCTAGCGCTCCCGCCGCCTCGCCCAGAGCATCGCGCCGATCAGGCCGGCGGCGAACAGCGCGCCTTCGGCCGCGCCGGTGACAGCCTGGCTGAGCGGGCCGAAGGTCGCCTCGCCCAGCAGGCCGCCGATGGTCCCCAGCCGCAGGCGGGAGTCCGGGAAGCCCTGGGCCAGGAGGTCCAGGCTGCCGCCCATCAGGCGTCCGCCCAGCAGGGGGATCGCGAGGCCCGCCGCGCCGCCGGCCAGGGCGGCGAGGCCGGTGCGCCGCAGGAGGCCGCCCTTCGTCCGCTCGGCCAGCCAGGCGCCCAGGCCGACCGCGCCGCCCAGCAGCACGCCCTCGCCGCCGCCGGTGATGCCTTCGGGCGCATGGCCGAACAGCAGGGCGAAAGCGTCGAGGCCGACGAGCTTGACCGCCGCGCCGACGACCAGACCGCCGACCGCCCCGCCGAACGGCGCGCGCCACCAGGGACGGCCGGGAGCGAGCTCGGCGGCGGCGATGCCGAAGGCGACACCCGCTCCGCCCAGCAGGGCGATGACCACGGTGAGGCAGGCCAGGACCAGCACCGTCGAGACGGCGCTGGCGCCGGCCTGCGCGGCGCCGATGACGCCGTAGATCAGGCCGCCCAGAGCTCCGGCCGCCACCGCGCCCAGGGTCCCGGCGCCGCCGCGCGCGAAGATGCTCCGCCAGGCGGGAGCGGGCGTGGAGGCGGGCGCTGCGGGCGGTGGCGAGTCTTCGCCGACGCTGCCTCCTTCGACGCTCACCGGAGCCACGAAGCGATAGCCGTGCTTGGGCACGGTCTGGATGAAGCGCGGGGCGTCGACCGCGTCGTCGAGGGTTCGGCGCAGCGTGCGCACGCACTGGGTCAGGGCTTCGTCCGTGACCGGAACACCGCGCCAGACCTCCTCCAGGAAGCGCTCCTTGGAGACCAGCTTGCCGTGCTCGCGGACCAGCAGGGCCAGGGCGTCGAAATAGCGGGCGTTCAGAGCGACGACCGCGCCGTCGCGGGTCAGGCGGCGGTCGGCGAGGTCGAGCTCGAAGCGGTCGAAGCGGAAACTGTCCGAAGCCAATGTCGGCGAAACCTCGCGAGGCCTGCGAACCGAGGCCGAAGCGGAGACTCTTTCAAGGCCGCGCGAAAGGCAATGACGGAAGGTCGGGCGGTCCGCTCTACTCCGGCGCGGCCAGGCTCAGGGTTTCGACGACCTGGAAGGCGTAGGTCGAGCCGACCGGCACCTTGATGTCGTCGGCGAGGACCACGGCGGTGATGGCGCGGCCATGGCCCTTGACCTCGCGGACGCGACTGGCGCGGACGAAGGCGGAGCGGTGGACGCGCAGCAGGCCCGCGCCGCGCAGCTCCTTCTCCAGCGCCGACATGGTCGAGCGGTGCAGGTAGCTGCGGGTCGAGGTGTGCAGCAGGACATAGTCCTTGGCGGCCTCGATCCAGTCGATCTCGGACAGGGCCACGCGGACCGAGCCGGTGCGGGTCTGCACCCAGATGGCGCGACCGTCGATCATCGGGTCGGCGGGGCGGGCGGTGGTCTCGCGGCGGCGCTTGGCGCGCTCCATGGCCTGGCGGAGGCGGTCGAAGCGGACGGGTTTCAGCAGATAGTCCAGCGCCTCGACCTCGAAGGCGTCGGCGGCGAAGATCTCGAAGGCGGTGACGAAGACGATCTCCGGGCGCTGCTGCGGCGGCAGCAGGCTGGCGACCGTCAGGCCGTTGAGATCGGGCATCTGGATGTCCAGCAGCACGAGGTCAGGCCGCAGGTCGCCGATCGCCGCCAGGGCGCTCTCGCCGTCGGCGGCCGAGCCGATCAGCTCGACGCCGGGGATCTGGCGGATCAGGACCTCGAGCCGCTCAAGGGCGGCGGGTTCGTCGTCGACGATCAGGACTCGCATCAGGCCGCCTCCTGGCTGGCGACGCCGCCCAGCGGCAGGCGAAGCGTGACGGTGAAGCCCGGATCCTTCGGCTCGGCGACGAGGACGCCGCGTGGGCCGTAGAGCACTTCGAGGCGCTCGCGGATGGCCGCCAGGCCGATGCCGCTGCTGGGCGCAGGCAGGCTGGAGCTCAAGGGGCGGGCGTCATCGGAAACGGTGATCACCAGGTCTTGGCCCGCCGCCTGAGCCTGGGCCTCGATGCGGATGACCAGGCTGACGCGGTTCCGGCTGCGCGAGACGCCGTGCTTGATGGCGTTCTCGACCAGCGGCTGGAGGATGAAGCTGGGCACGGGCGCGTCGCGCAGCGGCTCGGGGCAGAGGATCTGGGTCGACAGACGCTCTCGGAAGCGTTCGGCCTCGATCTCCAGATAAGCCTCGACCGTGCCGAGCTCGTCCTCGAGGGGGATGAAGGCGTTGGCGTCGGTCGACAGGGTCTGGCGCAGGAAGGAGGCCAGGCGGGCCAGCATGGTCTCGGCGTCGGCGGTGCGCTCCGTCACCACGGCCGAGCTGACCGCGTTCAGCGTGTTGAACAGGAAGTGCGGGTTCAGCTGGTAGCGCAGGGCGGCCAGGCGGGCGGCGGTTGCCGTCGCGCGGGCCTGGGCGGTCTGGCTTTCGGCGAAGACCAGTTGCTCCTCACGCCGGCGCAGGCGGGCGCTGAACTCGATCAGCATGGTCGCGGCGGCGAAGATCACGAAGATCCAGCCCAGGAAGATCGTATTGGCGATGGCGCGCACGGCCATGTAGCGCAGGGGTCTGGGCTCGGTCAGGCCGACCTTGGCCAGGATCATGCCGCCCAGCCCGTCGATCAGTCCCAGAAGCAGCGACGCGACGATCGCGCCGACGATGGCCGAGGCCAGATAGCGCCTCGGCGCGGATTGCGAGCGACCGCGCAGCCACTCGTAGAGGCCGGCGCAGAGCAGCCATCCCGCCACCACGAAGGTCGCCACCGTGATCAGCACGCCGGGCGTGATCTGCCCGGCCACCAGCGCGGGGGCGAACAGCGGGGGGATGTTCACGGTCCAGAGCAGGGCGGCGATCGCCCAGGCCCGGAGCCGCGGGGCGGTCGGAAATCTCATGGGGCGAGCCTAGCAAAGGTCGCGCTTGCGGCCCAATGCGCCCGTCGTTCCAAACCGGCCGTTCGTCGACAGCCGGCGCGGGGTGGTCCCCGGGGTTCGTCGCGCCAGGACGCAGGCTGGTCGAAATCGCGCGAGCGCTCGTCGCAGTGGAATTTCGTCGTCGCCGATCGCGTGGCCTTCGGAGGTCAGGCGGCCCCCACCGCCATCCTTTTCATCCCCGAAACAGCGAGGCGAACGTGGCCAATATTCCTGGCACCGACGGCAATGACATCCTGACCGGCACGGCGGCCGGCGACACCCTCATCGGCTACAAGGGCAACGACACCCTGAACGGCCTGGACGGCGGCGACGCCCTCTATGGCGACGACGGCGCCGATACGCTGGATGGCGGCGATGGCGACGACTACGTCTATGGCGGAGGCGGCAACGACTCTGACAATTTCAGCGACATCCTCAAGGGCGGCGCGGGCTTCGACCGGCTGTACGGCGGCGTGGGCGATCACTTCGATGGCGGCGCCAACGGCGCGTTCGGCGACTTCGCCTATGTGAACCTGACCGCGCTGACCGCCTCGGTGATCCTGGACATGAACGCCTCGGGCGTGCAGCAGATCGCCGGCGGCGGCAGCATCGTCGAGGTCGAGCAGATCGAGATCTGGACCGGATCGGCCTCGGACCGGATCAAGGGCGCGGCGGCGTCGGACAAGATTCACGGCGGCGGCGGGCATGACGCCCTCTATGGCGGCGACGGCCAGGACTTCCTCTATGGCATGGCCGACAACGACACCCTGCGCGGCGAGGCGGGCAATGACAGCCTGCGCGGCGACGGCGGCCATGACCGCCTGATCGGCGGCGACGGTAACGACACGCTCTATGGCGACCAGGAAGGCGTGCTGGGCAGCGACGGCAACGACCAGCTGGACGGCGGCGCGGGCGCGGACTTCCTGGTCGGCGGCGGCGGGGCGGACGTCATCATCGGCGGCGCGGGTGACGACGAGCTGTGGGGCGGTACGGGCGCCGACCGCTTCGCCTTCTCAGGGCTCGGCCAGGGCAATGACCGCATCCGCGACTTCTCGGAAGCCGAGGGCGACCGCTTCGACCTGGACGGCAAGCTGTTCACCGCCATCGGCGGCGACGGCGCGGGCGGCACGATCCTGACCTGGGAAGGCGGCACGATCCGTGTCGAGAAGGTCACCGGCACGCTGGCCTATTTCAACGGCCTGGTGACGACCGGCGCCAACACCCTGGTGCGGCTGACCAACGCCTTCGACAACCTGCTGCGCTACAGCCCCGCCAGCGACGCGGACCGGGCCTATGTCCAGGGTCTCGCCGACAAGGTCGTCTCGGGCCAGATGACCGAGGCCAACGCGCTGAAGACGATCATCAACCTGGCCGACGCCTCGGCCGCGGTGGCGACCACGTCGTATCAGTTCTTCACCGGCAAGACGCCGGGCGAAGGTGGGATGGACTATCTGCTGTCGCCGATCGGTCCGAACCCGAACAATCTGAACTCGGCCTACTACACCAACTTCAACGCCGAGAACCGCTACATCAACTTCGCGGTCAATCTGGGTCGCGACGGCGAGGGCAGTCTGAAGTTCGCGGGCGAATACGCGACCAAGACCCTGTTCGAGGCCACCCGCTCGGCCTACGCCAAGATCTTCGGAACTTCGCCGGACGACGCCAAGGTCCACGCCCTGCTGGACCCCCGCGTCGACTACTTCACCGCGTATGGCAAGACGGACCTGGGCACGAAGGCGGCCATGGTCGGCTGGCTGCTGGCCGAGGCGATGAAGGCCGACGTCGGCCAGTTCGCCGGCGCCAGCAACGCCTACTTCACCGACCTGGCCGATGGCGGCCCGTTCGCGGTGGACCTGGTCGGGGCCTATGGCAGGCCCGAGTATAATCTCTGATCAAGGAAGAAGGGCCGGCGCATGCGCCGGCCCTTCCATTTCCGTTGGTAGTCGGAACTACCAGATCTTCACGCGATCTTCCGGCGCGACGTACAGCTTGTCGCCGGCCTTGACGTCGAAGGCCGAGTACCAGCCGGCTTGGTTCCGGATGGTGCCGTTGACGCGGTAGTAGCCCGGCGAGTGCGGATCGCTGGCGATCTGCTGCTTCAGGGCGTCGTCGCGCGACTTGCCGCGCCACACCTGGGCCCAGCCCAGATAGACGCGCTGGTCGCCGGTGAAGCCGTCCAGGACCGGCGAGGGCTGGCCCTTCAGCGAGACGTGGTAGGCGTCCAGCGCGAAGGCCAGGCCCGACAGGTCGCCGATGTTCTCGCCCATGGTCAGGCCGCCGTTGACGTGCACGCCCGGGAAGGGCTCGAACGCCGAGTACTGGGCGCCGAGGCGGTCGGCCTGGGTCTTGAACTTGGCGGCGTCTTCCGCCGTCCACCAGTCGCGCAGCACGCCGTCGCCGTCCGACTTGCGGCCCTGGTCGTCGAAGCCGTGGCCGATCTCGTGGCCGATCACGCCGCCGATGCCGCCGTAGTTGACGGCCGGATCCGCGTCCGGATGGAAGAACGGCGCCTGCAGGATGGCGGCCGGGAACACGATCTCGTTGTTGACCGGGCTGTAGTAGGCGTTGACCGTCTGCGGGCTCATGCCCCACTCGGACTTGTCGACCGGCTGGTTCAGGCGGGCCACGTCGCGACGGTAGTTCCAGACGCCGACGCGCTGGGCGTTGCCGTAAGCGTCGCCTTCCTTGATCTCCAGCTTGGAGTAGTCACGCCACTTGTCGGGATAGCCGATCTTGACGGTGAACTTGGCCAGCTTTTCCTGGGCCTTGGCCTTGGTCTCCGGGCCCATCCATTCCGAGGCGGTGATGCGCGCGCCCAGGACCGTGCGGATGTCGCTGACCAGGTCGATCATCTTGGCCTTGGACGAGGCGGGGAAGTAGGCGGCGACGTATTCCTTGCCGACCGCTTCGCCCAGCATGCCGTTGACGGCGCCGACGGCGCGCTTCCAGCGCGGACGCTGCTCGGGCTGGCCGGCCAGGGTCTTGTTGCGGAACTCGAAGTTGGCGTCGACGAAGCGCTTGGACAGCATCGGGGCCGCGCCGTCGATCACCTTGAACGCCTGCCAGGCCTTCAGGGTCTCGAGCGGGGTGTCGGCATAGATCTTGGCGTACTTCGGGAACGAGGTGTTGGTCGTCACGATGAAGCGGTCGACCTTCGGCAGCTCGGTGCCGACCAGGTACTTGTTCCAGTCGTAGCCGGGCGTTAGGGCCTGCAGCTCGGCCAGGGTGGCCGGGTTGTAGGTCTTGTCGCGGTTACGGCGCTCGACGCGGGTCCAGGTGGCGTCGGCCAGCTGGGTCTCGAAGTCGACGATGGCCTTGGCGTTCTCGGCCGGCTTTTCCCAGCCCGCCAGGGTCAGCATCTTCTCGACATAGGCCAGATAGGCCGTCTTCTTGTCGGCGAACTTGGCGTCCAGATAGTAGTCGCGGTCGGGCAGCGAGGTGCCGCCGGTCGCGGCGTACACGGCGTAGGCCTGCGGGTTCTTGGCGTCGGTCGAGATGCCCAGGCCGATCAGGGCCGCGTAGGGCGTGGTCGAGTTCTTGCCCATCAGGGCCGTGAACTCGTCCTTGGTCTTGACCTTCTGGATGCCGGCCAGCCACGGCTTGATCGGGGCGGCGTCGAGCTTCTCGATCGCGGCCTCGTCCATGAACGAGCGGTAGGCGGCGCCGATCTTGGCCTTGTCGCCGGTCGCGGCCTTGTCGGCGGCGGCGGCTTCGATGATCGCCTTGGTGCGGGCTTCCGAGAGCTCGCCGAGCTTGTCGAAGTTGCCATAGCGGACACGGTCCGACGGGATCGTCGTCTTGGTGTCCCAGGCGCCGTTGGCGAACTTGTAGAAGTCGTCGCCCGGCTTGGCCGAGGTGTCCATGCCCGAGATGTCGAAACCCCAGGTCCCGTACTTCGGGGATTCCAGCGACGTCACGTCGCCGGCGGCGCCTTCGGCCCCACCACCAGCAAGGAGGGCCGGAAGCAGGGATTGGACCGTGCAGGCGTCGTTGAGGCAGGGGTGTTCTTCGTGGGCCAGGGTCTGAGCCTGAGCCCCGAAGGCCGACAGAGACAGCGCCGCCATAGCCGCGGCGCCGAACCAAACTCGTTTCATGGAAGTCGCATCCGTTGGTGTGAGCTGGCGGCAATCTGCAACGGCGCGGAATATTTACTCCCTTAAATAAAGTTCATGTTCGCCCATTTTTTGGAACCGCGTCTCAATGCACGTGTTCCGGCGCCGCCTGACCGCCCATTGAATTGGCGGGTGGCGTCAGCTGCACGGTCAGCTCGACCATCAGTTTGCGGCCATTGTCGAAGATCAGCGTTACGGGAATTTTCTGCCCCACCCCTTGCGCCTGCTTCAGGCCTAACAGCATGAAGTGGTAGCCGCCGGGGGCGAAGGCGACCTGGCCGCCGGCGGGGATAACGACGCCCGCGTCCTGGCGGCGCATGGTCATGACGCCGCCGGCCATGGCTGACTGATGGACCTCGACCTTGCCCGCCGCCGGGCTCTGCGCGCTCTTCAGGGTGATCGGCGTCTTGCCGGCGTTGGCGATGGTCATGAAGCCGACGCCGTTCATGCCCGCCTGGGCCGGACGGCTCCAGGGCTGGCGGACGGTCACGGCGCCCAGCTTGGCGTCGGCGGCGTGAGCCAGCGGAGCCGAGAGGGCGGCGACGACGAGGGCGCTGGTCAGCAGGGTCTTCATCTCATTCTCCCTTAGAAGGTCACCGTAACGCCGCCGAACACCGAGCGGCCATCCCCCGGCCACAGGGTGGCGGTCGCGGCGGTCCAGGCGACGGCGGCCTGGGTGTTGGACACATAGGCCTTGTCGGCCAGGTTCCGCGCATCCAGGAACAGCGAGACCTTGTCGCCCAGCTTCCAGCCGGCGTTCAGGTTGACGATCGCATAGCCCGGCGCGGTCCGGGTGTTCTTGTAGTCGATCCACGGGTCGCTCGCCGACCATTCCAGCGACGGGGCCACGAACCAGCCGCGCGGATCGTCGTAGCGGACCTCCGAGCGGTAGAAGTGCTTGGGCACGATCGGCAGGCGGTTGTCGCCGTACTGGACGTCGCCGTCGAAGCGGAAGTCCGACAGCGTCCAGGTCTGGCGGAGGCGCCAGCGCGGCGCCACGGCCCAGTCCAGCGCCGCCTCGACCCCCTGGTGGATCGTCCTGTCGGCGTTGAAGGTCGCGGCCGGGATCGACGAGTTCACCGTGTATTGCAGCATCTCGTTCGTCAGGTTCGCCCGGTAGAGCGTCAGGTCGTAGGTGAACGGCCCGCGATGGCCGCGCGTCCCGATCTCGCCGGTCCAGGCCTTCTGGGCGCGGACGGGGGCGAAGCCGGTGTTGGTCGGGCTCATCGAACTGAAGTTCGGCGGCTCGACCGAGCGGGTCAGGTTGGCGAAGACCTGGTCGCCGCTCTCGTCCTGCCACAGCAGGCCGACGCGCGGCGAAACCCAGTCATAGGTCTTGCCGGCCTTGAGGTTGAAGGTCGTGGCCACGCCCGGCACGGCGAAGCTGGCATAGTCGCGCTTGGCCTGGCCCCAGGTCGCGCCGGCCACCAGGGCGACCTGGTCGGTGACGAACACGCGGCCCTCGCCGAACAGGTCCATGGCCTTGGCGTTCTGCAAGGTCCGCGAGGTCGGGGCGCCGCGCGCCCCGCGATTGTTGACGTAGAAGTTCGAGTCCATGTCGCCCGAGCGGTACCAGGCGCCGAAGAAGGCGTCGGCCCGCTTGCCGGCGACCTCGCCGTCCCAGTCGAAGCGGCCGAAGGCGCCGTAGTTGCGGCTCTGCTGGTCGATGACCTGGAAGATCGGGTGGTCCAGGTCCTTCCACACCGCATAGACCGCGCCCTCGAACACCAGCTGGTCGGAGAGCCGCCAGGTGGTGCGCAGCGAGCCGCGCAGGCCGCGCTGGTTGCGACCCTGGTCGCTGGCCAGGTTCGCCGCCGCCGACTGGCGCGGATTGGCCTGGAACTGGGCCACCGTCAGCGAGCCGGGGATCTCCTGGGCGATGTTCGAGCCGTTGACGATGAAGCGGACCTCGCGGTCCTCGCCGAAGCTGCGGCCGATATTCAGCGCGCCGAACTGGATGTTCTGCTGGCTCTGTGAGCGCCAGCCCTGGCTCGTCTGGTTGGTGGCGGCGGCGAAGACGTCCCAGTCGCCCGATTGACGGGCGATGGCGACGTGCTCGCGGGCGAGGCCGAACGAGCCGCCGTCGAGGCGAACCTGGTTCGCGAAGCCCGCATCCTTGCCCGTCGGCGTCACCATGTTGATCGCCCCGCCCAGCAACGCCCCGCCGAAGCGCAGGGCGTTGCCGCCGCGATAGACCTCGGCGTAGCGGGTGTTCAGCGGGTCGGCGACCTGGCTGTCGCCATAGCCGTCGGCCTCGTTCAGCGGCACGCCGTCCTGGGCTAGCAAGAGGCCCCGGTTGTGGCTGGCGTTGCCGATGCCCGAGCCTCGGATCGAGATGCGGATGTCGCCGCCCCACTTGCGCTGGGCGTAGACCCCGGGCGCGTCGCGCAGCATGTCGTCCAGGGCCAGCGCCTGGCGGTTGATGTAGCTCTCCTGGGAGATCACCGACACCGCGCCGGGGGTCTCGGACAGCCGCTTGCGGGCGTCGGCGACGACGGGCGGATCCTCGGGATTGGGGCGAGCGGTGACGATGACCGAGGAGACCTGGGTGTCTTCGGTCTCGGCGGCGTGGGCGGTGGAGCTCAGACAAGCAAGCGCGGCGGCGCCCAGGAGGGCGTGGCGGAAGGTCGACATGGAACGGGCAGTCCTGAAGGCGTGACAAGGCGCGCGGCGTCTTCAACGCGGCGCGGCGACAAAGGGTCAGGCGTTCAGGTTGGCGGGCGGGCCCTGGCTGGGCGGACGTGGCGGAGCGCGGGCGTGACCCCGCACGCCGAGGACGCGCTCGACCGGCGTCTCGACGAACTCGGCGTACTGGACGGGCGCGACGGCCGGGACGGGCGTGTCCAGCGTGGCGGCCAGGGTCGGGCCCACGCAGTTGGAGCACTTCAGCCCCATGAAGCCCTTGGCGGGCTCGGTGCGGACCGAACCGTCCTGGCCCAGGATCACGACCTTGGAGCCCTCGGCCGTACAGATGACGATCGCCGACCCGCTCTCGCGCAGGTCATGCGCCATGGCGGCGGCGGGCGTCAGCGCCTGGACAAACACCGCCAGCACCGCCGCGAGCGCGGCGAGCAAGACTCGGAGATGTCCGGGACGGGCGGTCATGATGATGACGGAGTAGGGCGCGGGGCCGGCGGGGTCAATGTGACGGAGTGAGGCGGGGCGGGGGCTGGGTACTTAAGGGGGTTATGGAGCGGGTAGCAGGCGAGCGGCCGTGTCATGGCCCTCTTCCTGGGCGATCTGCCTCGGCGTGCGGCCGCTCGCGTCCTTGAGGCGCGGGTCGGCGCCGTGGTCCAGGAGCCAGCGGATGGCCTCGACCTGACCGAACTGGGCCGCGCCCATCAGTGGCGAATAGCCCGTTTCGAGGGACTGGCGATTGATCTGACCGCCATGGTCCAGGCAGGCCTGCAGGGCGGGCAGGTCACCCATCGCGGCGGCGCCCATGAACGCGCTGGCGCCGTGCTGGTTGGTCTGGTTTGGGTCGGTTCCGTTCCGGAGCAGGAGGCTGCGGATGGCGTGGGCGTCGCCCTCCGGCCGCCCGTTCGCGGCGGCGCCGTCGCAGGCGACCATGTAGGCCGTATCGCCGTAGGCGTTCTTCCCATTCGGGTCGGCGCCCGCCTTGAGCAGTTGGTCGACGATCGTCGACTGGCATGCGCTGGCGGCCTGGGCGAGGGGTTTGCAGATCGCGTTGGACGCGCAGGTCGGCTCGAGGTTCGGTTTACGCTCCAGCGCCTTCTGCACGGCGGCCGGATCTCGCTCGGCGATTGCATTCGAGAGCGCCGTTTCAGGGGCAGGCGCGCAGCCCGTCTGCGCCAGCATGGCCGCGGCGATAAACGCAAACCTGAAGCTCAACATATCCCCTCGATCCTGCTGGTCGTGTCCGCGCCGTGGCGCCGCGTCAATGGTGCGTCGCCGCTGCCTTCTTCTTCGGCGCACGCGCCAACATCCCCTTCGCGATCTCCTCCTCGCCGATCAGCGCGTGCGTCGCCCCCATCTGCTTGAGCAGCAGGACATCCGCATCCGTATAAGCCCGCGCGACGATCTCGCAGTCGGGGTTGGCGGCGCGGGCCTGTTCGATGATGCGGGCGGCTTCGAAGGGGTTGGGGACGGCGATGAACAGGTGGGTGGCCTTGTCGAGGCCGGCCTTCAGCAGGACCTCGGGCTTGACCGCATTGCCGCCGATCGTCTCGAAGCCGGCGGCCTTGAGTTCGGTGGCGCGCTCGGCGTCGTCCTCGATGACCACCAGCGGCATCTTCTTGCCCTTCAGGCCCTCGGCCACGGCCTTGCCGACGCGGCCGTAGCCGACCAGCAGGGCGTGCGGCTTGAGGGCGGCCAGGATCGGCGGCTCGCCGGCGGCTTCGCGCTCCTTGGCGATCATGCCGGGCAGGATGCGGTCCAGCAGCACGAACAGCAGCGGGTTGACCAGGATCGACAGGATGGCGCCGGCCAGGATCAGGTCGCGGCCTTCCGGCGGCAGCAGCTTCAGCGAAACGCCCAGGCCCGCCAGGATGAACGAGAACTCGCCGATCTGGGCCAGGCTGGCCGAGATGGTCAGGGCCGTGCTCATCGGGCGGCGGAAGGCCAGGACGATGATCAGGGCGGCGATCGACTTGCCCACGACGATGATCGCCAGGGTGGCCAGCACGGCGACGGGTTCGCGCAGCAGCACCATCGGGTCGAACAGCATGCCGATCGAGACGAAGAACAGCACCGCGAAGGCGTCGCGCAGGGGCAGGGTCTCGTTGGCGGCCTGCTGGGAAAGCTCGCTCTCGGCCATGATCATGCCGGCGAAGAAGGCCCCCAGGGCGAACGACACGCCGAACAGGGCCGCCGAGCCGAACGCGACACCAAGAGCGATGGCCAGCACGCCCAGGCGGAACAGCTCGCGTGAGCCGGTGTGGGCGATGCGGTGCAGGATCCAGGGGATCACCCGGCGGCCGACGATCAGCATGAAGGCGACGAACGCCACGACCTTGCCGATGGTGATGGCGAAGGCCATGGCGACGCCGCTGCTGGCATTGGCCGGGGCCTGGCCGCCCAGCATGCCTGACAGGGCCGGCAGCAGAACCAGCGCCAGCACCATGGCCAGGTCCTCGACGATCAGCCAGCCGACCGCGATCTTGCCGCGCCCGGTCTCGATCAGCCGCCGCTCCTGCAGGGCGCGCAGCAGCACCACGGTCGAGGCGACCGACAAGGCCAGGCCGAACACCAGACCCGCCCCGACGCTCCAGCCCAGCACGACCGCCAGCCCCAGGCCCATCACCGTCGCCGCCACGATCTGCACGACCGCGCCCGGGATGGCGATCTTGCGCACCGCCATCAGGTCCTTCAGCGAGAAGTGCAGGCCGACGCCGAACATCAGCAGGATCACGCCGATCTCGGCCAGCTGCGGGGCCAGCTCCTGATCCGCCACATAGCCGGGCGTGAACGGCCCGACCAATACGCCCGCCAGCAGGTAGCCGACCAACACCGGCAGCTTCAGCCGGTTGGCGATGGCGCCGAAGATGAAGGCGAGGCCCAGGCCCGCGACGATGGTGGCGATCAGCGAGGTGTGGTGCAAAGGCTCTCCTTGACGATCAGCTTTTTCGGGCGTACTCAACCAATATGGGTGACCAAGCCCGGGTGCGCCAGATGCCACACGCAAAAATTCTCCTTCCGGCGCAATGCCGGGCCGCCCGCGGACTGATCAATTGGTCCCAAGGCGAGCTCGCCGATCGGGCGGGCGTGTCGCGAAGCACGGTCAAGGACTTCGAGACCGAGCGTCACGCCTTGCACCATAGCACCGAACGGCTCCTGATCGACGCGATCGAGGCCGGCGGGGTGTCGCTGATCGCGGCCGACGAAGCGGGCGCGGGCGTGCGTTTGAAGAGACCGACGTAGGACAAAGCAAGGAGGGCGCGTGGCGCACGAGGTTTCCCCAGAGAGCTACAAGGACCTGGTCCTGTTCCTGGCGACCGCCGGCATCGTCGCGCCGATCTTCAAGCGCCTGAAGATCAATCCGATCCTGGGCTACCTGCTGGCCGGGGTGATCCTGGGGCCGTTCGGCCTGGGCCGGTTCATCCCCTACGCGCCGTGGCTGGACTACGTCACCGTCGACAATCCCGAGGAAATCGCCCAGCTGGCCGAGTTCGGGGTCGTCTTCCTGCTGTTCATGATCGGGCTGGAGCTGTCGTGGGAACGCCTGCGCCTGATGCGCAAGTGGGTGTTCGGCCTGGGGGCGATCCAGGTGATCGGCTGCTCGCTGGCCCTGGGCGCAGGGGCGATGATGCTGGGCCAGAACCCGGTTGCGGCCCTGACCCTGGGCGCGGCCCTGACCCTGTCCTCGACCGCCATCGCCGTGCCGGTGCTGGCCGAGCGCCGCCGCCTTCACTCGGAGGCTGGCCGCGCCACCTTCTCGGTGCTGCTGTTCCAGGACCTGGCCGTGGCCCCGATCCTGATCACCCTGGCGATCCTGGGGCGCGGCAACGGCACGTTCCAGGTCAAGGACCTGTTGGCCCTGGCCCCCGCCGCCCTCGGCCTGGGCGCGATCGTGCTGGTCGGGCGCCTGGCGCTACGGCCCATGCTGAAGTCCGTCGCCAAGGCCAAGAGCGAAGAGATGTTCATGGCCGCCTGCCTGCTGGTGATCATCGGCGCGGGCATGGTCAGCGCGCTGTCGGGCCTGTCGATGGCGCTGGGCGCCTTCGTGGCCGGCATCCTGCTGGCCGAGACCGAGTATCGCCACGAGGTCGAGGTCAAGATCGAGCCGTTCAAGGGGCTGCTGCTTTCCCTGTTCTTCGTGTCGCTGGGCATCCGGCTGGACCTCTCGCTGCTGGCCGCCGAGCCGGTGGAGATCCTGGCCACCGCCGTGGGCCTGCTGGCGCTGAAGACGGTGGTGGTGTTCGTCAGCGGCCTGCTGATGGGCCTGAACCGGCGCGCGGCGATCGAGGCGGCCCTGGTCCTGGCGGCCGGCGGCGAGTTCGCCTTCGTGCTGCTCGACAACGCCATCGGGGCCAAGGTGGTCTCGCCGGAGCTGGGCCAGGCGGTGCTGGTCTCGGCGACCCTGACCATGTTCCTGATCCCGGCCCTGGCCGCCCTGGGCGGACGCCTGGGCCGCAAGGCCAACGCGCCCCAGACCAGTGAGGCGCCGGCTGGCGCGCCCGACCGGGTGGGCCCCGAGCCCGCCGGCCAGGTGCTGGTCATCGGCTATGGCCGGGTCGGCAAGCTGGTCGGCGACATGCTGGGCCGCCACGACCTGCCCTGGATCGCCATCGAGCGTGACGCTCGCCTGGTCGAGCAGGGCCGCCGCGACGGCTCGCGCATCTATTACGGCGACGCCTCGCGCATCGAGCTCCTGGAACGCTGCGGCCTGACCACGGCGCGGGCGGTGGTGGTGACCATGGACGCCTTCGAGGTCGCCGAGGCGGTGGTCGTGGCCGTGCGCGGCGAGCGACCGGACGTGCCGATCGTGGTCCGCGCCCGCGACGCCCGCCATGCCGCGCGGCTCTACGAACTGGGCGCCACCGACGCCGTGCCCGAGACCATCGAGGCCTCGTTGCAGCTCTCCGAAGCGGTGCTGGTCGATATCGGCGTGCCGATGGGTCTCGTCATCGCCTCGATCCACGAGCGCCGAGACGAGTACCGCAAGGTGCTGAACCGTCCGGACGCGCTGGGCGGCAAGCGGCGGCGCCTGCGCGACGCCAGCCTGCGTTAGGCCAGGCCCAGGGCTTCGCGAACGGCGCGCTGGAAAGTGCGTCCGACGGGCGCCGTCGCTCCCCCCTCCAGGGTCAGGCGCATGCCGCCGCCGGGGCGCGGCGCGGCGGTCTTTATCAGATGGCGGTTGATCGCGTGGCTGCGGTGGACCCGCACGAAGGTCCCGCCGCCGGCCAGCACGGCCTGGGACAGGCTGGCGGTGTGCAGGCAGGTCCGGCCGTCGGTGAAGCGAACCTCGGTATAGTCGTCGGCGGCGGTCAGCAGGGCGATGGTCGCGATGGGCTCGAACCGCACCTGGGCGCCGGTGACGATACGCCAGGTCGCGGGCTCGGAAGGCGTCGGTTCGGCCGGGTCGTCCTGGGCAGGATCGGCGCGGCGGCGGATGCTGCGGGCCTGCTCGATGGCCAGGGCCAGGAAGATACAGCCGAGCGCGAAATAGTAGCCGCGATCCAGGAACCGCGCGCCGTCGTGGACGATCCAGGCCAGGGCGCCCAGCGACCCGGCCAGGGCGACGACCGCCACCTTTGCGCCCCGCGCCAGCGCCCAGGCCGCCAGGGCCGCGATGACGATCATGCAGACCGCGAAGGCGTCCAGCGTCTTCCGGTCGAAGCCGGGGACCAGAAGCAGGATGGCGAGGACCGCTACTGCGCAGGCCAGGGTGACCTTGTCGCGCAGGGCCGGCGCGAACCGCCACGCGGCGTAGCGGGCCAGCACCACGCCGATGACCGCGCCCAGCCCGGCGATCAGCGCCAGCCGGGGCGGCTGCCAGGCATGGGGGTAGTCGACAAAGACCCGCGCCGTCTCCAGGGCCAGCTGCGCGACCGCGCCGAGGGCGGCCAGGGCCAGCAGGCGGGCGCCGCGCTCGGTCCGATCCAGGGCGTAGGCGATGCCGAACCACAGGCCGGCGGCGGCCAGGGCTCCGCCCATCAGCATGGCCGGCAGGTAGAGCTCCAGGGCGTCCAGGCGCGGATCGACATAGGGCGCGACCCGGAAGACGTGCACCGGCGTGGCGATCGGCCAGGGGTCGCGCGGGCGCTTGAAGCGGACGGTCGCCTCGTTCGGTCCGGGGCGCACCTGGTCACGCGGAACGATCACCGTGAAGACGAAGCGGCCCGAGCGGCCGGCGCCGTCCGGATCGCCGTTGCGCGCCAGCGGCACGCCGTTCCACAGCACCTGGCTGTCGGCCATGGCGGTCACCGTCACCGCGACGGGGAGAGCGCTGTCGAAGGTCGACGGATCGATGGTCTGCCGGACCACGAACGTCTCGCCCAGCCGGCCCGCGTCCGCCAGCGATCCGGGGCGGCAGTCGCTTCCGTCGGCGCGGCACAGGGTCAGCGACTGGGCGCCGGCCGAGGCCACGAGGAGCAGGGCGCCGAGCAGGGCGAGGAGGAAAGCGGGACGTCGCACGCGGCGACCCTAGCGACGGCGAGCGTGGCTGTCGTGGTCGTTCACCGCTGGCCAGTGGCGTTCGCCGATGGGCCGTTGGCGGCGCGCGGGACGGGCTCTAAGGGCTGAAGCGTCACCGGGGATTTCCATGCGTCCAGTCGTTCACGCCGTCGCTCTGTTCTGCGCCTTGTCCGCCTTCGGGTCCGCCGCCGCCGCGCCTCAAGCTGGCGGGGCTCCCAGTCTCGACCTCGCGCCCGCGCTCGCCGACATCGCGCCAGATGGTCCCGGCTGCGTGGCCGGCGTGAAACTGCCCGGCGCGCCCGCCAGGATCGTCGCGCGGGGCTGGTCGGACCTGGAGCATGCCGACCCGCTGACCGCCGACAGCATTGTGGAAACCGGCTCCCTGGCCAAGCAGTTCACCGCCGCCGCCGTGATGCTGCTGGTCCAGGACGGCAAGGCCAGCCTGGACGACGACATCCGCCGCCACCTGCCGGAGATGCCGGACTACGGGACCCCGATCACCCTGCGCCACCTGCTGACCCACACCAGCGGCCTGCGCGAGCAGTGGAGCCTGATGGCCCTGACCGGCAACGGACCGGGCGCGCAGGCGCACAGCATGGCGATGATCCTGGACATGGCCTCGCGCCAGAAAGGGCTGAACTTCACGCCGGGGACCGAGTTTCTCTACACCAACACCAACTACGCCCTGGCCGCGATGATCGTCGAACGGATCAGCGGGGGCAGCCTGCAGAAGTTCACCGACCAGCGCCTGTTCCAGCCGCTGGGCATGGGCCACACGCGCTGGCGGGAGGACTTCCGCACCGTGGTCCCGGGACGCGCGACTGCATACGCGCCGGCCGAGACGGGCTTCGTCGCGAACATGCCCTTCACCAATGTCTACGGAAACGGCGGTCTGCTGACGACGGTCGGCGACCTGCTGCGCTGGAACGCCTTCCTGGATAAGCCGTCGGACCTGCCCGGCGGCCCGGCGCTGGTCGCCGCCCTGCAGACGCCGGGCCGCCTGAGCAATGGCGCGCCACTGGAGTATGGCCTGGGTCTGGAGATCACCCGCGACCACGGCCGGCGGCTGGTTTCGCACAGCGGCTCGACCGGCGGCTACAAGACCTGGCTGGGACGCTATCCGGACGAGGGCGTGTCGATCGCCGTGATGTGCAACAACGGCGGCGTCGACCCGATCGCCACGGGCGAGCAGATCGCCGAGCGGGCGCTGGCGGCGGCGGGCTATCCCCAGGCCGTGGCCGAGGCCCCCAAGGCCGTCGCGGCGGCGCAGGCGCCCAAGGACTTCACGCCGTACCAGGGCCTGTTCCGCAATCCAGTGACGGGCGAGCTTCTCCAGCTGCAGGCCGTGGGTGGTCAGCTCACCCTCCGGCAGGGCGGCGTCCAGGCGCTGGTCCCGCTGGGCGGCGACCGTTTCCAGCGTCCGAACGGCGAGATCGTGGAATTCAAGCGCTCCGGCGCAGCGACCGGCGAGTTGACCCTTAGCCGGGGAGATGTCCGTCGGCGGTTCGTCGCCATGGCGCCGGCCGTGACCGACGCCGCGACGCTGGCGGCCTATGTCGGGACCTATTACAGCACCGAGCTCGATACCCGGGTCACGGTGGTCCAGCAGGGCGACGCCCTGGTCATGCGCCAGCGGTTCGCCGTCGAATGGCCGCTGGCCCCCAGCTTCGCCGACGGCTTCACCACGCGCCTGCGCGGCTCGACGACCTTCGTCTTCGAGCGGGACGCGAGCGGAAAGGTCACCGGCGTGCGCGCCTGGGCGGGTGGGGTGCGCAACCTGCTGTTCGCGCGGCAGTGAGGGGCGGACCGCCTCGGCCCGCAAGTGCGGGCAATTCGTCAGGTCTGGGGCCTTGCGTTAGCCGCTCCCCGGTCCCCACCTGCGATGCGAACGGAGTGACGCGGATGACGGATCAAGCGCAGGACATGTCGGCCTACTGGGACCGCGCCGGGAAGGTCTGGGTCGAGCAGCAGGCCCTGCTGGACCGTCTCTATGCCCCGATCGCCAGGGCGGTGGTCGACTCGGTCGATCCTCGAGCCGGGGAGGCGGTGCTGGACGTCGGCTGCGGCTCGGGCGCGACGACGTTCGAAGGCGCCTGGCGTACGGGGCCGGAGGGCCGCGCGGTCGGGGTCGACATCTCGGGCGCGCTGGTGGAGCTGGCCCGTCGCCGCGCGGGCGAGGCGGGGCTGGAGGGCGTCAATTTCGTGCTGGCCGACGCCCAGACTCATGACTTCAAGCCGGAGTTTGACGCCATCGTCTCGCGGTTCGGGGTGATGTTCTTCCCCGATCCGGTGGCGGCCTTCGCCAATCTGCGCCAGGCCCTGAAGCCGGGTGGGCGGCTGGCGTTCGCCAGCTGGCGCGGTCCCGAGGAAAACGCGATCTCGCTGGTCCCGCTGCAAGCGGCCGCGCCGTTCCTGCCGTCGGTTCCGGCCTTCGAGAAGGATGCGCCGGGCCGGTTCGGTTTCGCTGACCCCGACCGGGTGCGGCGGATCCTGGAGGCGGCCGGCTGGTCGAAGGTCGCGATCGAACCGCTGGATGAGCCGACGCCGGTCAGCTTCGAGGAGCTCCTGACCATGAGCCTGCGCGTGGGGCCGCTGAACCCGATCTTGGCGGGGCAGGACGAGGGCGTGCGAGCGAAGGTGACCGAGGCGGTAACGGCGGCGCTGGCGCCGTATGCGCGCGATGGGGTGGCTGAGATGAACTCGGCGTGCTGGCTGGTGACGGCGGAAGGGTAGGAAGCTCAACCCAGATCGCCGTCATCCCGCGCTTTATGCGCGGGACCCATCTGCCCGCCGCAAGGGAAGTGCGGGTCTAAATTCTTACGTGGAGGCTGAACCATGGGTCCCGCGCATAAAGCGCGGGATGACGGGTTTTATGGTGAGGTCAGCCCTCTTGAATTATCCACAGGTTCAATATATAACCTACCAGTCAGTTATATATCTGGACCCAGAAACATGCAGGCCGGTACCCCCAAGTGGCGGCGGCGCAGCGAGGCGAGGCCGGGCGAGATCGTCCAGGCGGCGCTCGAGGTGTTCGCGGAGAAGGGCTTCGCCGCGGCGAAGCTGGACGAGATCGCCGCCAAGGCCGGAATCTCGAAGGGCGCGCTCTATCTCTACTTCGAGACCAAGGAAGACATCTTCCGCGCGGTGGTCCGCGAGGCCGTCGTCCCCAACATCGGCATGGTTGAGGCCATGCTGGCCCAGGCGACGATTCCGTTTCCGGACATGCTGCGCCTGGCGTTCGCGCGGATGGAAACCGTCATCGAGGGCTCTCGGCTTGGGGCTGTGGCTAAGCTGGTGATCGGGGAGTCGCGCAATTTTCCGGAGCTCGCCAGGGTCTGGCACGACGAAGTAGTCAGTCGGGCGCTGGGGGCGATGGTCGGGGCGCTCAATCGAGCCCAGATGCGTGGCGAGATCCGGTTGGGCGATCCTCGCATTCAGGCTTTCAGCATCATGGGCCCCATCCTGATGGGCGTGATCTGGCAGGAGACATTTGCGCCCGTGGGCGCGCCGTCCGCCGATCTCAAGGGCTTGTTCATTCAGCATCGGGAAACAGTGCTGGCCGGCCTCGCGCCTAGGGCGGGAGTTCTGTTTTGAAGCCTCCCGTCCGCATCATCGCCGCCGTGGTCGGCCTCAGCGTCGTCGGCTTTGTCGGCTGGAAGCTGCTGGGCCCCGACGCCCACCGGCCACACCGCCTGTCCGGCTATGTCGAGGGCGAGACCCTCTATGTCGCCGCCGCCAATGCCGGTCCGGTCTCGACCGTCGCCGTGCAGCGCGGCGATCGGGTGAAGGCCAACCAGCCGCTGTTCGCCCTGGACGCCGCCCAGCTGACCGCCGCCCGCGACCAGGCGTCCGCCCAGGTGGCGATCGCCCAGGCCCAGTTGCGCGACGCCGAGAAGGGTCAGCGTCCGCAGGAACTGGCCGTCTACGACGCCGAGAGCGCGGCCGCCCAGGCCCAGGTGCGCCAGGCCCAAGCCGACTACAACCGCATCGCGCCGCTGGTGCAGAAGGGCATCTACGCCCCCGCGCGGCTGGACCAGGTCAAGGCCGCCCTCGACACCGCCCGCGCCAACGCCGCCGCCGTCGCGCGCCGCAAGAATGTCGGCGAGTTGGGCGCGCGGCCCGACGCCGCGAGCGCGGCGCAGTCCGCCGTGGCCTCGGCCCGCGAGACCCTGGCGGCCGCCCAGAGCCGCCTCGACCAGATCAGCCCGCGCTCGCCGACGGCGGCCCGGGTGCAGGACGTCTTCTATCAGCCCGGCGAGTGGGCGGCGGCCAACCAGCCGGTCGTGGCCCTGTTAGCCGACGACCGCGTGCGCCTGCGCTTCTTCGTGCCCGAGGCCGAGGTCGCGCGCTATCGCCCCGGCATGACCGTCCGCTTCTCGTGCGACGGCTGCGGGGCCGAGCGCTCGGCGCGGATCAACTATGTCAGTCCCCGGTCGGAGTTCACGCCGCCGGTGATCTACAGCCGCGAGGCTCGCCAGCGGCTGGTGTTCCTGGTCGAGGCGCGGCCCGAGCCCGGTGCGACCCTGGCGCCCGGTCAGCCCGTCGACATCGTGCCGCTGGAGAGCGGCCAAGGGGGCGGAAAGTGACCGAGCTCGCCGTCGATGTCCGGGGGCTGAACAAGTCGTTCGGCCCGCGCCACGTGGTGCAGGACGTCTCGATCCAGGTCGAGAAGGGCCGCATCACCGGCTTCCTGGGTCCCAACGGCTCGGGCAAGACCACCACCCTGCGGATGCTGTGCGGCCTGCTGACCCCCGACAGCGGCGAGGGCGAGGTGCTGGGCCTGGACTTCCGCAAGGACGCGGAGGCCGTGAAGCGCCAGACCGGCTACATGACGCAGAAGTTCTCGCTCTACGAGGACCTGTCGATCGAGGAGAACCTCGACTTCGTGGCCCGCGTCCACGAGCTGGACCGTCGCCGCGAACGGGTGACGGAGAGCCTGGACCGCCTGGGCCTGACCGCGCGCAAGAAGCAGCTGGCCGGGAGTCTGTCCGGCGGCTGGAAGCAGCGCCTGGCCCTGGCCGCCAGCGTCATGCACGGGCCGCGCCTGCTGCTGCTGGACGAGCCGACCGCCGGCGTCGATCCCAAGGCGCGGCGCGAGTTCTGGGACGAGATCCACGCCCTGTCGGCCGAGGGCCTGACCGTCATGGTCTCGACCCACTACATGGACGAGGCCGAGCGCTGCCACGACATCGCCTACATCGCCTACGGCAAGCTGATGGCGCGAGGCACGGCCGATGAGGTCATCGACCAATCGGGCCTGGTGACCTTCCGGGCGGAGGGGCAGGGGGCCGACCGCCTGTCGCGTGAGCTGGCGGCCAAGCCCGGCGTGATCATGGCCGCTCCGTTCGGCGCGGCCCTGCATGTCAGCGGAACCGACCGCGCGGCGCTGGAGGCCGCCATCGCTCCTTATCGCAAGCCGCCGCGGACCTGGACCGAGGTCCAGCCGACGCTGGAGGACGTGTTCATCCGGCTGATGGGCCAGTCCTCGGATAATTTTCAATGAGTGGCGCGGCGGACAGGGGCGTGGTCTCCAGCGGCCTCTCGGGCGCCCGCATCCTGGCGGTGCTGATCAAGGAGTTCATCCAGCTCACCCGCGACCGGCTGACCTACGCCATGATCCTGGTGATGCCGATCGTGCAGCTGATGCTGTTCGGCTACGCCATCAACAACGACCCGCGCGACCTGCCGACGGCGGTGCTGGTGCAGGACCAGGGGCCGATGGCGCGCTCGACGCTCTCGGCCCTGACCAACAGCGGTTATTTCGAGATCGTCCGCACGGCGACCTCGCCCCGGGAGCTGGACGAGGCCGTGGCGCGCGGCGAGGTGCAGTTCGCCCTGACCATTCCGGCCGACTTCACGCGCAAGGTGGTGCGGGGCGACGGGGCGCAGATCCTGGTCGAGGCCGACGCTTCCGACCCCGCCGCCACCGGCGGAGCCATCGCGGCCCTGGCCAATCTTCCGCGTACGGCCCTGACCCGCGATCTGGTCGGCGCCGTGGCGAAACCCGGCGGCGACCCGTTCGAGGTGGTGATCCACCGCCGCTACAATCCCGAGGCCATCACCTCGTACAACATCGTGCCCGGCCTCTTGGGCGTGATCCTGTCGATGACCCTGGTGATGATGACCTCGCTGGGCGTCACGCGGGAGTACGAGCGCGGCACGATGGAGAGCCTGCTGGCCACGCCGGCCCGGCCGATCGAGGTGATGATCGGCAAGCTGACGCCCTATGTGGCGGTCGGTGTGATCCAGACCTGCGTGATCCTGCTGCTGGCGCGGGCGCTGTTCGCCGTGCCGATGGCCGGAGGGTGGGGCGCTCTGTGCCTGGGCGTGATGCTGTTCATCATCGGCTCGCTGGCCCTGGGCTTCCTGATCTCGACGGTGGCCAGGACCCAGCTGCAGGCGATGCAGATGTCGTTCTTCTACATCATGCCGTCGATCCTGCTGTCGGGCTTCATGTTCCCGTTCCGGGGCATGCCGGCCTGGGCCCAGGCCCTGGGCAG
The DNA here is from genome assembly GCF_059415885.1 of Caulobacter sp. GW821-FHT09H08. NCBI lineage: Bacteria > Pseudomonadati > Pseudomonadota > Alphaproteobacteria > Caulobacterales > Caulobacteraceae > Caulobacter > Caulobacter sp. GW821-FHT09H08. The sequence continues at coordinate 470,857 of NZ_JBWKOC010000004.1, read as the reverse complement.
CGTGATACCGGTGACACACTTCCTGCGAGTCGTGCGCGGCGCCCTCCTGAAAGGGCTGGGAGTCGCCGAGCTATGGCCAAGTCTCTCCGCGCTCGGACTGTTCGTACTCGTGATCTCGGGCCTGGCCATGGCGCGCTACCGGACCACTCTGGACTAAGCCTCACTTGGTCGAGCACCTGACGAATTACGCGTAAGGATGCGAATTTTCAGCCACGATCCGTGAATGCTTGAGCTTTTCATGGCTGCAAGCCCTTGCGCGCAAACGGTTCACGTGCGAACGCAGTGGAGCTGACGCTAACTTCAGCGGATGTCGACGAGCACGCTCGGAAGTTGATTCTGAGGGGCGGTCTTGTTTAGCTTTCCTGAGCAAAGGGCAGGGGGGCGAAACCTGACGAGTGTGTCTTTGCTGACACTTTCCCGTGGCGTTCGCCTTGGTATAACGATGCTCGGTCGGTATCCGGCCTGGGCAGGGCAATAGAGGGCTCTTCAACGATGAAACTCAACCTCCTGGCGGGAGCTGCTCTGGCCGCGGTGTTCGCCGCGTCGGGCGTTTCGGCCCAAGAGACCGGCTGGTACGGCGCGGTCGACCTCGGCTACCACTGGCCGCAAAGCGTCAAGACCGAGTCTGACGCCTTCGCTCCGGATGGCGCTCCTTACCACTGGGCCTGGAAGTCGCAGAACGACTGGACCGGCTTCGTGCGTCTTGGCTACCAGTTCAACCCGCATTGGCGCGCTGAAGTCGAAGGCGGCTATCGCCCCGGCGACCTCGACAGCGTCCACGGCTCGGCCGTTCGCCAGCAGCCGGTCGGCCTCTGCACCCCGGGCGTCACCCGTACGTCGGCCTCGCAGCGCTGCGGCGCTCCGGACGGTTCGATCGACTCGTGGACCCTCATGGCGAACGTCATTTATGACTTCTCGCCGGACTCGTGGCTCAACCCGTTCATCGGCGCCGGCGTCGGCCTGAACCGTCTGGACGTGAAGACCCTGGGTCAGTTCAGCGGCACCCAGCCGAACCCGCCCGGTTCGACCGCGGCTCAGATCGCTCTGAACCCGCCGGTCCAGAACCTGACGGTCGACGACGATGACATGGCCATCGCTTGGCAGGCCATCGCGGGCGCCTCGATCAAGGCAACCGACAAGCTGAAGATCGACTTCACCTACCGCTACACCACCGGCGCCGACCACAAGTGGCAGTCGCTGGGGTCCAACGCGCTGCAACCCGGCGCGTTCGAAGGCCAATATCGCGACCAGTCGCTGACCGTGGGTCTGCGCTACTCGTTCGCGTCGCCGCCTCCGCCGCCCCCGCCGCCGCCGCCTCCCCCGCCGCCGCCGCCTCCGCCTCCGCCGCCTCCCCCGCCGCCGCCGCCGCCTCCGCCGCCGCCGCCGCAGTACGAGGCCCGCGAGTTCATCGTGTACTTCCCGTTCGACCAATCGGTCCTGACGCCGGAAGCGCAATCGGTGGTTTCGGAAGCCGCGAAGTACGCCAACGATGGTCACGCGACCAAGCTGGTGGTCGTCGGTCACACCGACACCTCGGGCTCGCCGAAGTACAACGCCAAGCTCTCGGAGCGCCGTGCGCGCGCCGTGGCTGACGCGCTGGTCTCGCAAGGCGTCCCGGCCGCTGTCCTGGGCGTCGACTGGAAGGGCGAAAGCGCTCCGGCCGTTGCTACCGGCGACGGCGTGAAGGAACCGCTGAACCGTCGTTCGACGATCTCGATCAACTTCTAAGATCGAATCGACTGACTACTCGGGAGGGCCCGGCGGAAACGCCGGGCCCTTTCTCTTTGTCCGGAGCATCCCGTGATCGAGACGGACGATCTGGACGCCCTGTTCGCCTGGCTCTGTGTGGAATGGGGCTTCTGCCTGTCCGCCGAGGCCGTGGAGGCCATCTTGGCGACGGAGGGGCTGTCTCCCGAGCGCTTCGCGAATCTCGTGCTCCGCGCCGAGGGAATCGCCAAGCCCGAGGTGTCGCCCTGGCGCGACCGCATCGCCGAGCGCTTTCGCCGATATCTGGACGCGCTGGAGAGCGGAACTTCGGCCTGATGGACGCCGTCCTCCGTTGGAAACCCCGATTTCCGGGCCTTTCGGCGGAGTCCTCGACAGCGCTGGCCAGAGGGCGCCGTCCACCGTCCGCCACTATCCCTTGTGGTCATCCTGTGAGCGAACATCGTTGTCCGGGGGCGGATGTCCTGAGGCGCCTTGCGGCGTCCTGTCGCGGGTGAAAAAAGTTCGGTGAGGCAACCCCTTGTCCCGCCTACGCAAGTTCCGGCCGTTCACAGGTTGTTAACGAAAAACTCGCCCCCGAGGCGTTGACGAGTCGTTCACCACTGTGGCCCCATATCTGGGTTGAGGGGGCTCCTCAGCCACAAGATATAGCGGCTGGTCGGGACTATCCCTTCACCGGAACACGCTGATTGAGCAATGGATTTGGTCATGAACGGCAGTGAAGCGGCGAAGACGAGCGTCCGAAACGAGGCCCGACTGGCGGCGATCAAGCCCGCCAAGCGCCCGCAGCTGGCGCTGGTCCAGAAGGTCGAGGTCGATCGCTCGCGCGACGCCCTGCTGACCGATTTCGGCAAGACCACGCTGGAGGATCGCTACCTCCTGCCCGGCGAGAGCTACCAGGACATGTTCGCCCGCGTGTCGACGGCCTTCGCCGACGACGCCGAGCACGCCCAGCGCGTCTACGACTATATGAGCCGCCTGTGGTTCATGCCGGCCACTCCGGTGCTGTCGAACGGCGGCGCGGATCGCGGCCTGCCGATCAGCTGCTTCCTCAACGCCGTCAACGACAGCCTGGACGGCATCCTGGGCGTCTGGAACGAGAACGTCTGGCTGGCGGCCAATGGCGGCGGCATCGGCACCTACTGGGGCGGCGTCCGCTCCATCGGCGAGAAGGTCAAGGGCCAGGGCCAGACCTCGGGCATCATCCCCTTCATCCGCGTGATGGACTCGCTGACCCTCGCGATCTCGCAAGGCTCGCTGCGTCGCGGCTCGGCCGCCGTCTATCTCGACATCCATCACCCGGAAATCGAGGAGTTCCTCGAGATCCGTAAACCCTCGGGCGACTTCAACCGCAAGTCCCTGAACCTGCACCACGGCCTGTCGATCACCGACGAGTTCATGCACGCCGTGCGTGATGGCGCGAAGTTCGGCCTGCGCTCGCCCAAGACCAACGAGGTCCTGCGCGAAGTCGACGCCCGCGCCCTGTGGCAGAAGGTGCTGGAGCTGCGCCTGCAGACCGGCGAGCCCTACCTGATCTTCTCCGACACGGTGAACAACGCGATGCCCTCGTTCCAGCGCGAGCTGGGCCTGAAGGTTCGCCAGTCGAACCTGTGCAGCGAGATCATGCTGCACACCGGCACCGACCACCTGGGCCAGGAGCGCACCGCCGTCTGCTGCCTGTCGTCGGTCAATGCCGAGACCTATCTGGAGTGGCGCGACCACCCGACGTTCATCGAGGACGTCATGCGCTTCCTCGACAACGTCCTGCAGGACTTCATCGATCGCGCCCCGGACGCGGCCTCGACCGCCGCCTACGCCGCGATGCGCGAGCGTTCGGTGGGCCTGGGCCTGATGGGCTTCCACAGCTTCCTGCAGAGCCAGAACGTCCCGTTCGAGAGCGCTCTGGCCAAGAGCTGGAACATGCGGATGTTCAAGCACCTGCGCCGCGAAGCCGACAAGGCCTCGATCGCGCTGGGCGAAGAGAAGGGGCCGTGCCCGGACGCCGCCGATCGCGGTTCCAAGGAGCGCTTCTCGCACAAGCTGGCCATCGCCCCGACCGCCTCGATCTCGATCATCTGCGGCGGCACGTCGGCGGGCATCGAGCCGATCCCGGCCAACATCTACACCCACAAGACCCTGTCGGGTTCGTTCGCGGTGAAGAACCCCTATCTGGAGAAGCTGCTCGAGGAGAAGGGCCAGAACACCGACGCGGTGTGGGGTTCGATCCTGGAGCACGAGGGCTCGGTCCAGCACCTGGACTTCCTCAGCCAGGACGACAAGGACGTCTACAAGACGGCCTTCGAACTGGATCAGCGCTGGGTGGTCGAGCTGGCCGCCGACCGCACGCCGGAAATCTGCCAGAGCCAGTCGGTCAACATCTTCCTGCCGGGCGATGTCGATAAGTGGGACCTGCACATGCTGCACTGGCAGGCCTGGGAACGCGGCGTGAAGAGCCTCTACTACCTGCGCTCCAAGTCGGTGCAGCGCGCGGCCTATGCCGGCGCCGGCGAGAAGGCCGAGGTGACCGGCGGCTTCGACGCTCCGGCCAAGACCGACTACGACGAGTGCCTGGCCTGCCAGTAAGGCGTCCAAGGCTCCGTAACGGCCCAAATGACGGGCATGTGATCCGGCGGCGCGAGCAATCGCGCCGCCGGTTTACGTTCCGGGAACCACGCGAGCGCAGAGTGGTTCATGCCTGTGCGCTTTCGCCACGATAGACAGTCGGGGCGAGTCGCGTAGGCTGGGCATATCGGGGTTTGGGGAGTCCGCGATGCGGGCGATTGGGAAGCGTAGCGTCCTGTGTGTCACGGCCATCGTTCTGGCCGTATCAAGCGCCCACGCCACATCGGCCTGCGCGGCGCAGAAGGCCGGCAAGGTCGCCAAGCCGGTAGATGGGGCCGCTCCGGCCGCCGACAAGACCCCTGCCGCAACGATTTCCTTCCAGGTGAAGCCCGAGGCCGTCCGTCCGCTGGACCTGTCGGCCAATGCGACCGGTTTCGTGGCGCGCGATGTCGACGCGCCCGAGGCCGAGCTCGAAGGCGGTTTCGCCCTGTCGCCCGCCGCGGCGGTGGCCGGCGATGTCCGCATTCTCGACGCCGACCGCTATTACGATGGCGCCGGCCCGGTGGCCTGGCGCTCGAACGCCGTCGCCTACCAGGGCGTGGCCGGCGGTCCGATCGACCAGGTCCGCGTCTCGGTGGCCGGGGTGGCGCGCAACGCCGCCGTCGCGCCCCTGATGCTGGTCCGTCCCGATAGCGACGCCTACGACGTCCAGGATGTCGACGTGACCGTGACGCGCGGCTGGCCCTCCGCTGTGGCCCTGTCAGGGCGCAGGTTCGCCCTCGACGTCACCCCGCACGCGGGCGTGGGCTTCGGCGGCGCCGGTGGTTCGGCCGAGGCCGGCGCCACGGTGCGCCTGGGCAAGAAGAAGAACATGGGCGACCGGGTGAACGACGCCCTGAACGTGCGCGAAGGCGACGAGGCCTTCGGGACGCGCGGGCGCTGGTACATCTACGCCGCCGCCAGCGGCCGGGCCGTGGGCCTGAACATGCTGCGCGGCCAGAACGGCGACTGGACCCGCGCGGGCCTGACCCAGGACGTCACCAGCCGCCTGATCGGCGACAGCCAGGCCGGGGTCGCCTGGCGCAAGGGGCCGATGCAGGCCTCGTTCGGCTACATCCACCGCGAGATCCGCGCCAAGGAAGGCATCATGGGCCTGGCGACGCAGAAGGACGACGTGGTCGCCCTGTCGTTCAGCCTGAAGCCGCACTGGTAACCGCGTTTCCCCGCACAAGGCTTGTGTTTCCGGCCGCTTTCATGCAGCAAGCCGGGGTCTGTCCTTAAGCTGCTAGCGAGATCATGAGCGAGAGCGAGCCCCCGCGCCGCAAGACCCTGAGCCTCAAGAGCGGCGTCGCCGCCCCTGGCGGCCCGCCGCCGCTCGAGCGCATGGTCAAGCCGTCGGCTCGCACCACCGTGTTCACGCCCCAGGCCGCGCCTCCGCCGCCCCCACCGGCGCCGGTCGTGACCGGTGACTGGAAGTGCAAGCCGTGCGGCACGCGCTTCGACCCGCCGACCGACCTGCCCGACGAGGAGTCGGTCCGCTGCCCCTCGTGCAACGCCCGCCTGGGCCTGGCCAGCGACTTCCGCAGCGACCCGCCGAACGTGGCCAAGCTGCGCGCCCGCTGGCTGAAGAAGGCCTAGGGGCCGACCCCGCCCACATCTGAAGTCTGCCTCTTCGCGCCTCTTGCGGCGCGATAAACGACATGCATATACTGAACTCAATGGTTCAGTATTCAACAGCCCGCCTCGACGCCTCCTTCGCCGCGCTGTCGGACGCCACCCGCCGTGGGGTCCTAGAGCAGCTCGAGCGGGGAGACGCGTCGATCACCGAGCTGGCGGACCGCTTCCACATGACCCTGACGGGCATGAAGAAGCACGTCGGCGTCCTGGAGCAGGCCGGGCTGGTCTCGACCGAGAAGATCGGACGGGTGCGGACCTGCCGGTTGGGACAACGCGGTCTCGAAGACGAGATCGCCTGGATCGAAGAACGTCATCGGGTCTGGAGCACGCGCTTCGACGCGCTGGATCAGGTGATCGAAGCCATGAAACGCAGGGAGAAAGCCGATGGGCGAAAGAGTGAGTGACGGCCGCACGACGATCGAACGGACATCCGATCGCGACCTGGTGGTGACACGGATCTTCAATGGTCCCGTCCGCCTGGTGTTCGATGCGTGGACCAAGGCCGAGCTGTTCCAGATCTGGTGGTCGCCGAAGTCGGGCGGCGTGCCCATGCTGTCCTGCGAAATGGATGTCCGCACGGGCGGCGGCTATCGCGTCGTGTTCGGCAAGGACGCGGAAAACGCGATGGCCTTCTACGGCAAGTACCTGGAAGTCACGCCGCTTTCACGTCTGGTCTGGACCAATGATGAAGGCGAAGAGGGGGCCGTCACCACGGTGACCTTCGAGGCGGAAGGCGACGACAAGACGCGTCTGGTCCTTCACGAACGCTATCCCTCGAAGGAAGCGTTCGAGGAGCACGGCGGTGCGGAAGAGGCGCTGCCCGAGCAGTTCGCGCAGCTGGACGAGCTGCTTAAGTCCCTGATCGCGACGGTGTGACGTCCGAGCGCCGAGTCCGCGTCGCCTAGGGCGCGGGCTCGGCCATCTAAGTCTCGCGCCCGTCTTCAGGGCTCCAGCGGGGCCTCGATGCCCACCGGGCCGGGCTCGTCGCGGATGATCACGCCCGTGCCGTGGGTCATCGGGGTCACCGGGACCTGCTTGCGGAAGAGGCCGCGCCAGAGGCTCTGCTCCTCGACCGCGCTGGTCCAGACCGAGCCGTCCATCGCCTGCTGGACGCCGGCGTCGTGGATGCGGCGCATCAGGTCGGTGTCGAACTTCAGAAGGTTCATCCCCTCGAAGCTGTTGGGGATCGAGGCCACGCTGAGCGGCAGGTTGTGGCGCGAACAGAAGCCGGCCGTCAGGCTCAGCGCCTGGCGGTACGAGAAGCGCAGCATGGTGTCGAAGCTGCGGCTCATGATCGAGGCCACGCCCGGCGGGGTCGACTGGCTGGAAGGCTCCAGCACGGTGTTGACGATCACATGCACCCGGCCGCGCCGGAAGCGTGGGCCGAGGTTCCGCCAATGCAGCAGGGCGTCGGGCATCAGGAACAGCGGCGCGGCGACGCCGCCGTCGACGTGCATCTCCTGATAGACGTGGCCGTCGACCTCCACCTCGATCAGCTTGGGCGGGAAGATGCCCGGCACCGAGGACGAGGCGACCAGCAGGGTGCGGAACAGTTTCAACGCGTCCTCGCCGCCGCGCGTGGCGATCTCGCCCATGTCCCAGACGACGGCCCGCTGGCTGTCGAGATTGGTGGTGGCGATCAGCAGGCGGCGGCCCTTGGCGTGCTCGACGGCGATGGCGTCGACCATCTCCTGGTCGACGAAGGTCTCGACCAGGGTGTCCAGCGACTCGCCCTTGAAGATGCTGGGACCCAGGGCCGGGGCCAGGCGGCGCAGGCTGAGCAATTCGGTGGCGTGGCCGCCGGTATAGGCCTCGCTGAGGCGGTCGTCCCAGGCCGAGCCCAGGAAGGCCAGGGGCGCGATCAGGGCGCCGGTGCTGACGCCGGTGACGATGGCGAAGTCGGGCCGGCGGCCGGCCTTGGACAGGCCCACCAGCACGCCCGCGCCGTACGAGCCGCCGGCCGCGCCGCCGGAGAGGGCCAGGATGTTGAACTCGTCGCGACCGATCAGCGAGCGCAGCGGGGCCAGGCGATCGGCCGCCTGCTTCAGCGCGTCGTCGGCCTGGTCGATGGTGAGGCGCACGCCGGGAAAGCCGACCGCCTGCACCTGACGGTCGGCGGGCGGCGTCGGCAGGCGCTTGCCCTTCAGCGGGTCGTTCCAGTCCTTGAGGAAGCCCTGGAGGCTGAACGGGTCCTTGTCCAAGGCGTCCTCTGACTTCGTGCGAACGGTTTAGTGAGAACTGGCCAGCACCACGCCCACCAGCACGGCCGCGTAGTGCAGGCCGGCGCCGCCGATCACGTGGCCGTGCCAGATGGCGCGGCGGAACTTCAGGCGACGCATGAGGTAGAAGATGGTGCCGGTCGAATAGACAAGGCCGCCGATGGCGAGCAGCAGCAGGGCCACCCAAGACAGGCCGTCGATCATCGGCTTGATGGCGACCAGGACGAGCCAGCCGAGGGCCAGGTACAGGCCGACCCAGAAGCGCTTGTCCAGGCCCGGCAGGAACAGCTTGGCCGCGACGCCGATGCCCGCGACGGTCCACACCGCCGTCGTCATGCCGATGGCCCACCAGCCGGTCAGGTTCTGGGTGGTGAAGGGCGTGTACGAGGCGGCGATCATCACGAAGATGCCGGCGTGGTCGAAGCGGCGCAGCAGCGGCCGCCAGCGGGCCTTGGCGAAGTTGTAGGCGGTCGACAGCGACAGCATCAGGATCAGGCCGACGGTGTAGACGCTGATGGCGGCGACCTGATGCAGATCGCCCATGCCGAAGGCCAGGCCCAGCAGGATGCCGCCGCCCAGCAGAGCGCAGGCCAGACCGGCCAAGTGCACCACCAGGTCCGCGCATTTGGCGCCGGCCGTGGGATAGTGCGCCGGCGGCTTGGCGACGACGATCTCGGTCGTGGTGTCAGTCATGGCCCCGTCCCATCGGTGGGAGTACGTGCGAACGCTAGGTTCGTTCCGTGACATATAAGCGTCGATCATCGTGGCCGCGAAAGGGCGCGCGCGACACGATCGATGTGAAAAACGCATGGCGCGCGAGCGGGGCGGCGCGAGGTCGCCGTGTCTAGAAGAACAGCCCACGCGCGCCGTCGAAGGCCAGCTTGCCGCCGACCGCCACCAGCAGCACGTAGATGACCTTGTAGAAGCCCTCGGCCGGCACGCGCCGAACCAGCCAGACCCCGGCCCAGGTCGAGGCGATGGCCAGCGGCAGCAGCACGCCGGCGGTCATCAACACCTTGGGGGTGAACTGGCCCAGCGCGATATAGGCCGGCACCTTCATCCAGTTCACGACGGCGAAGAAGATGGCGCTGGTGCCGATAAAGGTGTCGCGGGCCAGCCGGCGCGGCAGCACGTAGATCTGGAACGGCGGGCCACCGGCGTGGGCGATCTGGCTGGTGAAGCCGGCCGCCGCGCCGCACAGGGCGCCCAGCCAGGGACGACCGGGACCAGCCTCGACCTGCTCGGCGGCCTTGACCGCGCGCTCGGCCCACAGGCGCTGCAGGGCGAAGACCACCGAGATCAGGCCGACGGCCAGCTCGACGGCCGCTTCCTTGACGAAGGCGGCCAGGGCCCAGCCCAGGAAGATGCCGACGGCGGCGGCGGGCAGCATCAGGATCAGCAGGCCCTTGTCCCAGCTCTTCCGGAACGCCCAGACGCTGACCACGTCCTGGACCAGCAGGATCGGCAGGGTGATCGAGGCGGCCATGACCGGCGACACCGCCAGGGCCATCATCGGCACCGCCACCACCCCGATCCCCGCGAACCCGCCCTTGGCCAGGCCCAGCAGGATCACGGCGGGAATCGCCACCGCGTAGAAGAACGGATCGGTCAGCATGGGCGGAGGCATAGGCGGCAAAGCGACGTTTGGCGAGGTCCGTGCGTGATCCTCGCCCTTCGACGAGCTCAGGGTGAGGATCATAGTTCGGGCCGCGCAGTAGAAATCTCATCCTGAGCTTGTCGAAGGACGAGGTTTCGCCCCCTAGACCAGCGGCGGGTTCACCTGCCGGAAGCCGCCCTCGCGCCAGTAGGGGTAGTAGGGATAGGCCGGGGTGACGGCGCTGGCGGCGTCCAGCTTGGCGACCTGCTCAGCGGTGAGCGCCCAGCCGACCGCGCCGAGGTTCTGGCGCAGTTGCGCCTCAGTGCGAGCGCCGATGATGACGCTGGAGACCGTGGGGCGGCGCAGCAGCCAGTTGATGGCGATCTGCGGGACCGTCTTGCCGGTCTCGGCGGCGATCTCGTCGAGGGCGTCGACCACGCGGTAAAGGCGCTCGTCGTCGACCGGCGGGCCGGCGTCGGCGGTCTCGTGCAGGCGGCTGGTTTCCGGCAGCGGCTGGCCGCGACGGATCTTGCCCGTCAGGCGGCCCCAGCCCAGCGGGCTCCAGACCATGGCCCCGACGCCTTGGTCGGCGGCCAGCGGCATCAGCTCCCACTCGTAGTCGCGGCCGACCAGCGAATAGTAGGCCTGGTGGGCGACATAGCGCGGGCGTCCGTCACGATCGGCGGCGGCCAGGGATTTCATCAGCTCCCAGCCGGAGAAGTTCGAGGCGCCGACATAGAGGACCTTGCCCGCGCGGACGAGGTCGTCGAGGGCGGCGAGTGTCTCTTCGACCGGGGTCGTCCCGTCGAAGGCGTGCAGCTGCAGCAGGTCGATGCGGTCGGTCTTCAGGCGCTTCAGGGCCGCCTCGACGCCGGGGATCAGGCGCTGGCGCGAGGCCCCGCCGTTAAGGCCCAGTTTGGTCGAGATCAGCGCCTGGTCGCGGCGGCCTTCCAGGGCCGCGCCGAGGATCTCCTCCGACGCGCCGTTCGAATAGACGTCGGCGGTGTCGAACAGGGTCATGCCGGCTTCAAGGGCGATGTCGACGATGCGACGGGCGCCGGCGATGTCGGTGTCGCCCCAGGCCGAGAACAGCGGGCCCTGGCCGCCGAACGTGCCGGCCCCGAACGAGAGGGCGGGGACCTTCAGGCCGGAGCGGCCCAGCGTGCGGTATTCCATGGCGGTTTTCCTAACTAGGCCAGCGCGGGGGCGCGGCGTTCCAGGCTCAGGCTGAAGAGGGCGAGCAGTAGGGCCGAGGCCGGCACGGCGGCGGCGATCAAGGGCACGGCGCCCAGTCCCGGGCCGTGAGCGATCACCGCCCCGCCCAGCCAGGCGCCGAAGGCGTTGCCGAGGTTGAAGGCGGCGATGTTCAGGCTGGAGGCCAGGCCCTGGCCCGCGCCGCCGGCCTGGCTCAGCACTCGCATCTGCAGCGGCGCGACGGTGGCGAAGGCGGCCGCGCCCAGCAGGAAGGCGGCGATCACCGCCCCGACCTGGCTGTGGAAGGCGAAGGCCGAGCCGCCCATGACCACGGACAGCAGGATCAAGGTCCCGACCAGGGCCGCGTTCAGTCCCTTGTCGGCCCAGCGGCCGCCCACGAGGTTGCCGCCGACCAGGCCCGCGCCGAACACCAGCAGGATCGGCGAGACGGCCTCCTTCGAGAACCCGGCCAGCTCGGTCAGGATCGGCTGGATGTAGGTGAAGACCGCGAACACCCCGCCGAAGCCGAGGACGGTCATCAGCAGGCCCAGCTGCACCTGCGGGCGGGCCAGGACGGCGAACTCCTCCCGCAGCGGCGCGGGCTCGATCTTGTCCTGGGCGCTGGGGACCAGGGCGGCCAGGACCGCGAAGGCCAGCAGGCCGACGCCGGCCACGGCCCAGAACGCCGCGCGCCAACCGAAGGCCAGGCCCAGCCACGCGCCGAACGGCACGCCCAGCAGGGTGGCGATGGTCAGGCCGGTGAACATGATCGAGATGGCCGAGGCCTTGCGCTCGGGCGGGACCAGGGAGACGGCGACCAGGGAGCCGACGCCGAAGAAGGTCCCGTGGGCCAGGGCAGTCACGAGGCGCGCGCCCATCAGGATCGCGTAGCTCGGCGCGACGGCGGCCAGAACGTTGCCCAGGGTGAAGATCGCCATCAGCACCAAGAGGGTGGTCTTCCGAGGCAGGCGGCGGGTCGCCAGGGTCAGGATCGGCGCGCCGACGAAGACGCCCAGCGCATAGCCGGTCATCAGCAGGCCGGCGGCCGGGATCGAGACGCCGAGATCGGCGGAGACCTGGATCAGCAGGCCCATGATGATGAATTCGGTGACGCCGATACCGAAGGCGCCGACAGTCAGGGCATAGAGGGCGAGGGGCATGACAGCCGGCTCCCGTGGTTGTTCGAGCACCCAGATGGCGCCTTTTCGTTCGATGAATTAGATTGCGGGTAGGAACTTCACTTGTGACCTGAGGGCACGATGGCGCGTCAGGAGATCAACCGCTCGGGGGAGATGGAGGTCTTCGCCCGCGTCGTGGAGGAGGGCGGCTTCACCGCCGCCGCCAAGGCGATGTCGATGACCCCGTCGGCGGTCAGCAAGCTGGTGGCGCGGCTGGAGGCCCGCCTGGGCGCGCGCCTGGTCGTCCGCTCGACCCGCAAGCTGCAGCTGACCGCAGAGGGCCTGACCTTCCACGAGCGGGCGCTGCGGGTGCTGGCCGACCTGGACGAGGCCGAGCGCGCCGTGGCGGCCAGCGCCGCGCCCAAGGGGCGGCTGCGGATCAATTCGAACGTGCCGTTCGGCCTGCATCACCTGTTGCCCCTGGTTCCGAGGTTCGCCGCCCTGCATCCCGAGGTGCAGGTCGACGTCACCCTGACGGACCAGGTGATCGATCTCTTGGACGAACGTGCCGAGCTGGCGATCCGCGTCGGGCCGCTGCGGCCCTCGCAATTGGTGGCCCGGAAGCTGGGCGACAGCCGCATGGCGCTGGTGGCCTCGCCCGACTACCTGGCGCGACGCGGGGCGCCGACGCATCCGGATGAGCTGGCGGCGCATGACCTGGTGGTCTTCAACTTCGCCCGCCATTGCGACGAGTGGCCGTTCCTGATCGGCGGGGAGCGGATCTGCTATCCGGCCCACGGCCGCGCCATGGTCGGCGACGGCGAGAGCGCCGCGCGGCTGGCCATGGCCGGGCAGGGGATCACGCGGCTGTCCATGTTCCACATCGCCGACGACATCGCGGCGGGACGGCTGGTTCCGGTGCTGGAGGAGTTCAACTCGCGCGAGATGGAGACGATCAGCGCGGTCTATGTCGGCCACGCCGGACCGCTGCCCGCGCGGGTTCGGGCGTTCATCGACTTCCTGGCGGCGGAGGTCGATGTGGATTGGCCGATGGGGCGGAACCCTCGCCCTTCGACGGGCTCAGGGTGAGGGTCCCTACTGAGGCGGCTTGAACTTTGTCCTCACCCTGAGCTTGTCGAAGGGCGAGGACAACGCACCGCATCAGCCCAGCATCACTTCGGCGATCTGCACCGCGTTCAGCGCGGCGCCCTTGCGCAGGTTGTCGCCGACCACGAACAGGGCCAGGCCGTGCTCGACGGTCGGGTCCGGGCGGATGCGGCCGACGAACACCGGGTCCTGGCCCGTCGCCGCCAGCGGGTTCGGCACGGCTTCCACCACCACGCCCGGCGCGGCGCCCAGCAGTTCGGTCGCTTCAGCCACCGACAGCGGGCGCTCGAACTCGGCGTTGATCGACAGCGAGTGGCCGGTGAACACCGGCACGCGCACGCAGGTGCCCGAGACCGGCAGGCCCGGCAGCTCGAGGATCTTGCGGCTCTCGTCGCGCAGCTTCAGCTCTTCCTCGGTGTAGCCGTCCTCGCCCAGCACGTAGTTCAGCGGCACGACGTTGTAGGCCAGCGGCACGGCCCACTTGCGGGCTTCCGGCAGCGGCGCGGCGCTCGGCGACATCGCCAGGCCGTCCAGGTCGCCCGCCGCGCCCGCGCGCAGCTGCTCGGACAGCACCTGGATGCCCTCGACCCCGCCGCCCGACGCGGCCTGGTAGGTGCTGACGGTCAGGCGCTTCAGGCCCGCCTTCTCGTGCAGGGGCTTCAGCACCGGCATGGCGGCCATGGTGGTGCAGTTGGGGTTGGCGACGATGCCCTTGGGAATGTTGTTCAGCGCGTGCGGATTGACCTCGGCCACCACCAGCGGGACGTCCGGGTCCGAGCGCCAGGCCGACGAGTTGTCGATCACCACGGCCCCGGCCGCGGCGGCCTTGGGGGCCAGCTGGCGCGAGGTGTCGCCGCCGGCCGAGAAGAACACGATGTCCAGGCCCGAGAAGTCGGCGGTCGAGGCGTCCTCGACGACCACTTCGGTCCCCTTGAAGTCGATCTTGCTCCCGGCCGAACGGGCCGAGGCGAACAGGCGCAGCTCGGCGACCGGGAAGTCGCGCTCGGCCAGCAGCTCGCGCATCATGCCGCCGACGAGGCCGGTGGCGCCGACGACGCCGACGCGGGGAGGATTGGATCGGGAAAACTTGAAGCTCATGGGTCGCGTACTCCTGGGTGTGTGGAGCGCGGGGAGCTGTCAGGTCTCGTGAGTGAGAGCCGCCCCGCGCTTTCGGCGGGGCTGGTTCGGGGATGCTGCGTCTAGATCGCGCGCATACCCGCCGCCCCACCGAAGCGGGTCGTTTTGCGGGTAATAATTTTAGTCGCGGCGAATTGCATCGAAGGGGCTTCTAACCAAGAAGCGTCGCCACGTAAAGATGGGGTTGAATTTGCCTCAGCCCCTTTGCCTCAGCCCTGTCGGCTTTCGTCTCGAAAAGATTGCCGGTGGATGTCGGGTCGCGCGTTGGTCGTTCGTCCTCGGGACACGCAAGAGATTGGAGATCTCCCATGAGCCCCACGATCACCGCCTTCAAGGCCTCGCCGGACCGTGGCCGGGGCCTGGCTCGCGACATGCAGGTGCGCTGGGCGCTGGAGGAGCTGGGCGTGGCCTACGACGTCCGCCTGGTCACCTTCCCCGAGATGAAGACGCCCGAGCACATGGCGATCCAGCCGTTCGGCCAGATCCCGACCTATGAGGACGGGGGGCTGGCCCTGTTCGAGAGCGGCGCCATCGTGCTGCACCTGGCCGAGCGCCATGCGGGGCTGCTGCCGGCCGATCCGGACGCCCGGGCCCGCGCCATCGCCTGGATGTTCGCCGCCCACGCCACGATGCAGCCGCCGGTCGTCGAGTTCGGCATGGCCTCGATCTTCGAGCGCGACAAGCCGTGGTTCGCTGATCGCCAGCCGGTCCTGGAGCAGGCTGTGCGGACGCGGCTGGGCCAACTGTCCGACCGCCTGGGCGAGGGGGATTGGCTGGATGGGGATTTCAGCGCCGGGGACCTGCTGATGGTCGGCGTGCTGCGGCGGTTGGGGAGTTCGGGGGTCCTGGCGGACTACCCGAACCTGGCGGCCTATGTGGCGCGGGCCGAAGCGCGGCCGGCGTTCAAGCGGGCTTATGAGGATCAGGCGGCGGTGTTCGTGGCGACTTCGGCGGGTTCCTAGTCGTTCATCAGTTCGGCAGTTGGGGTTTGGGCGTCGGCGCCAGTCCGCTGGCCGTGCGGACATAGTTCACGGTCTCGGCGATGGGGCGTCGCCCCTTGATCTCCGGCCGCTTGATCCAGCCGCGATAGGTCACCGAGAACAGCGCGCCCTTGGCGGTCGGCGGACCGACCTGGCCTTCGTAGTCCCAGACGCCGCAGACCTCGCACGCCCCGGGCTCCAGCGAGCCGCCCACGCGCGCTTCGCCCAGGAGCTTCGGCGCCTGCGGCCCCAGGCGGACGACCCAGGCGGTCGTCGTTCCTTCGCCTTGTCCCATGTAGCCCTTCACCGCGAAGACCATCGGCGATTGGCCGGGCAGTTGCTCGACCCGCACATAATCGGCCGCGTAGCCGCTATCGCCCGTCCACGCGATCTCGTCCCAGCGCTGGATCAGGGTCCAGTTGTCGCCCTGCCTTTGCAGGTACGCGATCGATATCGCGCCGGTGCTGGCGTGGGCGCCCATGGGATCGTCCTCGGCGATGACCAGCGCGTAGCGGTCGCCGCCCAGCGGCGCGAGCAGCCGGGGCGTCAGGGTCAGGGTCGTCTTCCCGCCCTGACGATCGGGACGGACAACAAATCGGGTGTTGGCGTGGAACTCATAGGTCGCGGCAAAGGCCGGACCGATGTCCAGGGTCGCCGCGGCGGGGGCGGCGTGAAGGGCCATGAGGGCGAGAGCCGCGAGCATGGGAAAACAGGTCCCGAAAGAAGCGATCCTAGGTTGAGGAGTGTGATCGCTTCCTGGGCGCCGTCAAGGCGGCCAACATCCCGTTTTCAAAAGATTTTACGGGTGTGTCACGCCTGCTGCCCCAGCCGCTCCCAACCCTCGAAGAACGGGAACCGCTTGGGCCAGAAATCGGCCAGTCTCGGGTCGGCGTCTACGCGGCGGACCACCTCGGTCATCCTTGGCGCTGCGTCGTAGAATCGCACGCGGCGCGGGCCCCAGCGGCTGAGCACCGTGACGTACAGATCCAGCACCGTCAGCTCGTCCCCCAGCAGATACCGCCCGGGCGTGAGCTGGCTCTCCATCATCGCCCAGCAGTCGACGATGCGCTCGGCGGTCGCCGCCTTGATCCGCGCCTGGATCTCCGGATCAGGTCCGCATAGGCGCGAGGGATCGTCCCGCACCCAGAACAGCGAATAGATCGAGGCCGGCAGGAAGGTCATCCAGCGCAGGAACTGGGCGCGGGTCGGGTCGTCGATCGCCGGACCCAACCGCGCCTCCGGATAGCGGTCGGCCAGCCAGATCAGGATGGCGGCGCTTTCGGTGATGGTCTCGCCTTCGGGCGTGACCAGGGCCGGGATCTGGCGCAGCGGATTGACGGTCGCGACCTTGGCCTGTTCGACCTCGCCTTCCCAGGTCGGGGCCTCGACCACCTCATAGGGCAGGCCGATCAAGGACATAGCCGCTTCCACCGGCACGCCGCCCGATCCGAGGGCGCTGAACAGGCGGTAGGCGGTCATGGGTGGCTCCTGGTTATCCACACCCCACTCACAACATCTTGTGGGGGTGCGACGCTGACACCACTAGATGAACCGGAGGGCTTTGGTAGGGTGAAACCATCTTATCGCGCCTCCACGATTCTCGCCTCCAGGGTTCGCCATGTCCGCCAAGCTGATCACCACGCCCGGCCTCCTGACCCCCTCCGGCGCCTACAAGCCGTTCCGCTATCCTTGGGCCTACGACTTCTGGAAGAAGCAGCAGCAGGTCCACTGGATGCCCGAAGAGGTGCCGCTGGGCGAGGACCTGAAGGACTGGGCCGTCAAGCTGAACGACAAGGAACGGAACCTGCTGACGCAGATCTTCCGCTTCTTCACCCAGTCGGACATCGAGGTCGCCGACAACTACATGGAACGCTACGGCCGGGTGTTCAAACCCACCGAAGTGAAGATGATGCTGTCGTCGTTCGCCAATATGGAGACCATCCATATCGCGGCCTACGCGTTGCTGCTTGAGACCATCGGCATGCCGGAAAGCGAGTTCGGCGCGTTCATGGAATACCAGGCCATGCGCGACAAGCACGACTTCATGCAGAAGTTCGGCGTCGAGACCAATGCCGACATCTGCCGGACGCTGGCGATGTTCGGCGGCTTCACCGAAGGCCTGCAGCTGTTCGCCTCGTTCGCGATGCTGATGAACTTCCCGCGCTTCAACAAGATGAAGGGCATGGGCCAGATCGTCTCGTGGTCGATCCGCGACGAGAGCCTGCACTGCGAAGGCATCATCAAGCTGTACCACGCCTTCAACAAGGAGACGGGCGCGGTCACCAAGTCGGTCGCGGACGACATCGTCGACTGCTGCAAGACCGTGGTCGGCATGGAGGACAACTTCATCGACCTGGCCTTCGAGGCCGGCGAGATCCAGGGCATGACCCCGGAAGACATCAAGCAGTACATCCGCTTCATCGCCGACTGGCGCCTGCGCCAGCTGCAGCTGCCGGAAGTGTACGGCATTAAGGAAAACCCGCTGCCCTGGCTGCAGTCGCTGCTGTCGGGCGTCGAGCACGCCAACTTCTTCGAGGCCCGGGCGACCGAGTACTCGAAAGCCGCGACCAAGGGTCAATGGCACGGCGCCGAGGGCGTGTGGTCCAGCTTCGACCAGATGCTGACCAAGCGCGGCGAGAACCTGCCGGCGGAATAGGTTGAAACCCTCTCCCACCGGGAGAGGGCGGGGCCCATCGCAAAGCGATGGGAGGGTGAGGGGTAAGGCGCGGCAGGGTTCGCGCCGCCCCCGATCTCAATGATTTACGGTTTAGATCCCTCACCCTCCCATGCTGCGCATGGGTCCCTCCCTCTCCCGTCGGAGAGGGTGTTTTTGTGCGGAGCTTCAACATGACCAGCATCGCGGTGATCGGCCCGGGGGCCGTGGGTGGAACCGTCGCCGCCTGGTTGGCCCAGAACTCTACGCACGCGGTAACGGTCTGCGTGCGGACGCCGTTCGAAAGCCTGGCCGTCGAGACCCCCAAAGGACCGATCACGGCGACCCCGCGCGTGGCGACCTTGCCGGCGGGTCTGGCGCCCGTCGACTGGGTGCTGGTCGCGACCAAGACCTATGACACCGACGCGACCTGGGCTTGGCTGGACAAGCTGGTCGGGCCGAAGACGCGGGTGGCGATCCTGCGCAACGGCGTCGAGCACACCGCGCCGTTCGAAGGCAAGATCGCCGCCGAGCGGCTGGTCCCGGCGGTGGTCGATATCCCGGCCGAGCGCTCGGCGCCGGGGCGGGTGCTGCAGCGGCGCTATGGCTGGATCAAGGTTCCGGTGGGCGCTGCCGGCGAGGCTTTCGCGGCCCTGTTCGCCCACACGCCGATCCAGCTGGACGTCGTGGCCGATTTCACGACCGAGGCCTGGAAAAAGCTGGCCCTCAACTGCGCCGGCGCGGTCAACGCCCTGACCCTGCAGCCGGCCCGCATCGCCCATGACGAGGGCGCGGCGCAGGTCATGCGGGCCCTGGTGCGCGAGTGCGTGGCGGTGGGACGAGCCGAAGGGGCGGACCTGCCGGACGACATGGCCGACCAGGTGATCGCCGGCTATCGGGGCCAGGCGCCGGACGGGGTGAACTCGCTACACGCCGACCGCGCCGCCGGCCGTCCGATGGAGCTGGACGCCCGCAACGGCGTCATCGTCCGCAAGGGCGCGGCCCACGGGATCGAGACGCCAGCCAATGCGATGGTCGTGGCCCTGCTGAACGCGGCGGCGGGATAGAGCGCTAGGCGGAGGGACCGTCCTCGCCCTTCGACGGGCTCAGGTGACTACGGCATCGGCCTCGAAATTCGAGCCTAAGCGACAAAAGAAAACCTCACCCTGAGCTTGTCGAAGGGCGAGGTTCTCGTTGGTCCGGCCTCTAGGTCAGCCTTTTACGGCTGGTACTTCTTCGGCAGAGCCTTGATCTCTTCCGGCGTCAGCTTGGTGATCGCCTTGGCTCGGATGGGGATGGCGAAGCCAAGGTCGTCCGAGACGCGCAGGTCCAGGTCCAGCGGGTGGCAGATGCTGTCGGAGCCGCGAATGATCGAGACAAGGTGCGTGCCCGGCCAGGTCAGCTGGTTGGAGCCGTAGGCCAGGTCGACGCGATAGACGTCGCGGCCGCGCACCTTCATGTACAGGGTGTCCTTGTCCGGGGCGGTCCAGCCGCGCCAGTCGGACAGGTAGAAGCATTGGCGGGCCGGCTTGGCGGCTTTGGCCGTGTCGTCGCTCGCCGACGGAGCGGCCGAAGCGCTCGACACACCGAGACCCGCGATGGCGAGCCCGATCAGCGCGGCGCGCGCGATGTGGGTGATCTTGCTCATGACGTCGTCCTAATAAGCCCTCGCCTCAAGAGATTGGACCTCTCCCGGGGCTTGTCAAGTTTTTACTGTACATTTGAAACTGTACACGAAAAAGCCCGCCTCCAGGGTTGGAGGCGGGCTCTCGTCCAGCCCTTGCGGGCTAAGGATTTCAGGCCGGATTAGGCCGTGGCGGCTTCCGGCTTCGGCGTCGGCTCGTAGGGATCCAGTTCGCCTTCCCACTTGGCGACCACGGCGGCGGCGACGCTGTTGCCGACGACGTTGGTGGCCGAGCGGCCCATGTCCAGCAGGTGGTCGACGCCGAGGACCAGCGCGATCCAGGCTTCCGGCAGGCCGAAATAGGTCAGGGTGGCCATGATGACGACCAGCGAGGCGCGCGGCACGCCGGCCATGCCCTTGGAGGTGACCATCAGCAGCAGCAGCATCGAGGCCTGCTGCTCGACGGTCAGGTGGACGCCGTGCACCGCCGTGATGAACAGGGTGGCGAACGTGCAGTACATCATCGAGCCGTCGAGATTGAACGAGTAGCCCAGCGGCAGGACGAAGCTGACGATCTTGCGGCGCACGCCCACGGTGGGCAGGCCGTCCAGCAGGCGCGGATAGGCCGCTTCCGAGCTAGCGGTCGAGAAGGCCAGCAGCACCGGGGTGCGGATGAAGCCGAACAGCTGCAGGGCGCGCTTGCCCAGGAAGAACAGCGCGGCCAGGAACAGCAGCAGCCACAGCACGCCCAGGCCGGCATAGAACGAGCCAATGAAGCGGGCGTAGACGCCCAGGATGGCCAGGCCTTCCTTGGCGACCGTGGCGACCAGGGCGCCGAAGATGGCCAGCGGGGCCAGCGACATCACGAAGCCGGTGACCTTCAGCATGATCGAGGCGGCCTGCTCGGTGACCTGCAGGACGGCCGGAGCCTTGTCGTCCAGGGTGGCGACGGCGGTGCCGACGAACACCGAGAACACCACGATCTGCAGGATCTCGTTCTTGGCCATGGCCTCGAACAGCGAGGCCGGGATCAGGTGGTCGATGAAGCTCTTCACCGTGAAGGCGCCTTCGGCCGACGGCGGGGTCCCAGCTTCGGCGACTTCCTTCAGCACCACGCCGTGGGCGGGGTCCAGCAGGTGGAACATGCCGATGCCGATCAGCAGCGACAGCACCGAGGCGACCAGGAACCAGCCGATGGCCTTGACGCCAACGCGCCCGACGGCGGCGGCGTCTTCCATGTGGGCGATGCCGGCCACCAGGGTGGTGAAGACCAGCGGCGCGATGATCATCTTGATCAGGCGCAGGAAGATGTAGGGCAGCAGCGAGGCCAGCTCGGCGGCCTTCTTGGCGCCGGCGGGGTCGAGGAACTGGTTACAGCCCCAGCCGACCACCACGCCCAGCACCATGGCCGCGACGATGAAAATGGCGAAACGTTTGTTCATGGATCCCCCTGGCGCCAACTCGGGCGTCGACGGTCTTTGTTCTGGTTCTTCGAAGATACGATGGAATGACGCGCGAGAACGCCCGCGCCGCCATCCGCTCGTTCCTTGAGCATTTCAGCCCTTGTGGCCGACGAACGCGGGTTCGTCCATGCCCTTACGATGGTCTGGGGCGGTTGATGGGCGTCAAGCCGAAGAAACGGACATAGATTCTCGCGTAAGGACCGACCGTCGTTGCGTCGCTGTAAGTAAGAAAATTATTCATTGAGGCGGGCGGGTGTCTCGCCAAGGTCGCAAAACGTCGCTATAAGAGCCCATGTCAAACCAAGAAAAAGCAATCGCCGTCGTCGAACGGCTCAATGACGAATACGAACGCGCCGTCGACGCTCTCCGGACCGCCCTGCGCGCCTATCTCGAACATGGAACCCGCCCGGACCCGCAGACGCGGTTCGATGGCACGTTCGCCTATCCCGAGCTGCGCCTGACCTACGACCCGGAGGCCCTGCCGCCCAAGCTGGCCCGTTCGTACGCCCGCGTCAGCCGTCCTGGCGTCTACGCCACCACGATCACCAAGCCGGCCCAGTTCCGCGACTATCTGGTCGAGCAGCTGACCCTGCTGATGGACGACTTCGAAGTCGAGATCGAGGTCGAGAGCTCGCGCCAGGAAATCCCCTATCCCTACGTGCTGGACGCCACCATCGACCTGAACCAGGCCGATGTCCGCTCAGAGGACATCGCCCGCTTCTTCCCGACCACGGACCTGGCCTTCATCGGCGACGAGATCGCCGACGGCGTCTGGAACCCGGCGCTGGAGGAGACCCGTCCGCTGTCGCTGTTCGACGGCCTGCGCACCGACTTCTCGCTGGCCCGCCTCAAGCACTACACCGGCACGCCGGCCGAGGACGTGCAGCAGTTCATCCTGTTCACGAACTACAACCGCTATGTCGACGAGTTCGTCCGCTGGAGCATCGAGCAGCTGCAGCAGCCCGACAGCCCCTACACGGCCCTGTCGTGCGCGGGCGGCCTGACCATCACCGCCAACACGGCCAATCCCGAGCTGGCGGTGGCGGAGTCGACCTGGCGCAAGCACCAGATGCCGGCCTACCACCTGATGGCGCCGGGCGGCTCGGGCGTGACCCTGCTGAACATCGGCGTCGGCCCGTCCAACGCCAAGACGATCTGCGACCACCTGGCCGTGCTGCGCCCGCAGGCCTGGCTGATGATCGGTCACTGCGGCGGCCTGCGCGACACCCAGACCATCGGCGACTACGTCCTGGCGCACGCCTATCTGCGTGACGACCACGTGCTGGACGCCGTGCTGCCGCCGGAGATCCCGGTGCCCTCGATCGCCGAGGTCCAGCGCGCTCTCTACGACGCCTCCAAGGCGATCAGCGGCGACAGCGGCGATCAGCTGAAGAAGCGCCTGCGCACCGGCACCGTGGTCACCACCGACGACCGCAACTGGGAACTGCGCCACAGCCTCTCGGCCCTGCGCTTCAACCAGAGCCGGGCCGTGGCCATCGACATGGAAAGCGCGACTATCGCGGCCCAGGGCTATCGCTTCCGGGTGCCGTACGGGACGCTGCTGTGCGTGTCCGACAAGCCGCTGCACGGCGAGATCAAGCTGCCCGGCCAGGCGAATGCGTTCTACGAGCGGGCGATCAGCCAGCACCTGCAGATCGGCATCATGACCTGCAAGCTGCTGCACGCAGAAGGCCCGAACCTGCACTCGCGCAAGCTCCGGGCGTTCGACGAGCCGCCGTTCCGGTAAGGCTGTAGAACGCCCCCTCCGTCACGATGCGTATCCGCATCGCGCCACCTCCCCCGTTTCACGGGGCAGGAGGACGCAGCTGATCTTCTCCTGCCCCGCTTGCGGGGGAGGTGGATCGGCGCCGATAGGCGACGAGACGGAGGGGGCGCTTGCCCTTTAAATCCGCTCCACGATGATCGCCGGCGCCATCCCGCCCGCGGCGCACATCGTCACCAGCCCGCGCTTCAGGTCCCGCCGCTCCAGCTCGTCCAGGATCGTGCCGATCAGGATCGAGCCCGTCGCGCCGATGGGATGCCCCAGCGCCATCGCTCCGCCGTTCACATTGACCTTGTCGCGGTCCAGCTTCAGATCGCGGATGAACTTCTCGGCCACGACCGCGAAGGCCTCGTTGATTTCCCACAGGTCGATGTCGTCCGGCGTCAGCCCGGCCTTGGCCAGCGCCTTGCGGGCCGCCGGGACCGGGGCGTTCAGCATCAGGGTCGGGCTGTCGCCGACATTGGCCATGGCCAGCACCCGGGCGCGGGGCTTGAGGCCGTTCCTGCGCGCATAGTCCGGCGAGGCCAGCAGCACCGCCGCCGCGCCATCCACCACGCCCGACGAATTGCCGGCGTGGTGCATGTGCTCGATCTTCAGGTCCGGATAGACCTGCCGGATCAGGCCGGCATAGGTGTTCCCGGCCTCATCGACCGGGATCTCGGCCAGGGCGGCGAACGAGGCTTTCAGGCTGGCGAGCCCTTCGGCGGTGGTCTGCGGCCGCGGGAACTCCTCGTGCGCCAGGGCCACCGAGCCGTCGTCGCGCAAGACGGGGATCAGGCTGCGATCGAAGTGACCGCCCTTGATCGCGAGATCGGCGCGGCGCTGGCTTTCCAGGGCCAGGGCGTCGACATCGGCGCGGGTGATGCCTTCCAGCGTGGCGATGGCGTCGGCGCAGACGCCCTGGTGCGACTGCGGATGGCGGGCGCGCAGGCGCAGGTTGCCGCTGTCCAGCATCGGCGGCGAGGTCAGGTTCGCGGTGGCCGAGGTGTAGGACATCATCTCGGTCCCGCCGGCGATGACCAGGTCCTCCATGCCCGACATGATCGTGGCGGCGGCCAGGTTCACCGTGGTGATGCCCGAACCGCAGAAGCGGTCCAGGGTCACGCCGCTGGCGCGGGTGTCGTAGCCCGCGTCGAGGGCGGCCATGCGGCCCAGGTCCCCGGCCTGCGCCCCGCGCTGGCTGGAGGTGCCCCAGATGATGTCGTCGACCTCGGCGGTGTTCAGCGCATTGCGCTCGGCCAGGGCCTTCAGGACCGTAGCGGCCAGGTGCTGCGGGTGGAAGTCGGCCAGGGCCCCCTTGCCAACCTTGCCGATGCCGCGCGGCGTGCGGCAGGCGTCAATGATCCAGGCTTCGCCCATGCGTGTTCCTCCTCTTGTCGGGAGGAGTGAACCGAGGGCGCCGCTACGGGAGTCCAGAGGCTTTTACGCTTCCTCGGCCCAGGCCTTGATCAGTTGGTGGGCGATGGCCAGGGGCGGTGGGGCGAAGGTCCCCTCCAGCTCGCCCTTGATCAGCTGGGCGGCTTCTTCCTTGCTGAACCAGCGGACCTCTTCCAGCTCGGTCTGGTCCGGCGCGGCGTCGGCGCTGTCGACCTCGGCGATCAGGCCCATCATCAGCGAGCCGGGCCACGGCCAGGGCTGGCTGGAGTGGTAGCGGACGGCGGTCGCCTTCAGGCCCGCTTCCTCGTGCAGCTCGCGGGCGCAGGCTTCCTCGATGGTCTCGCCGGGCTCGACGAAGCCGGCCAGGGCCGAGAACATGCCGGCAGGCCAGGCCGCCTGGCGGCCCAGCAGGCACTTGCCATCGTGGATGGCCAGCATGATCGCCACCGGGTCGGTGCGCGGGAAGTGCTCGGCCTCGCAGGCGGGGCAGACGCGCTTCCAGCCGCCGTCGCTGATCTCGGTCTTCTGGCCGCAGGCGGCGCACCAGCGGTGGCGGCGACGCCATTCGAACATCGACTTGGCGGTGGCCAGGATGCCCGCGTCGGCCGGCGGCAGGGTCGCGGCGGCGGCGCGCAGGTCCTCGAACCGGCCCAGACCCTGCAGCGGCCCCTCGGCCGGATCGGCGGCGCCCTCGATGTCGACCGCGAAGACCGCGATGTCCTTCCAGAGGCCCATATAGAGCAGCTTCTCGCTCCCGCCGGCCAGGTCCTGGGCCATGTCGGCGCGGAGGTAGGCGATCTGGACGCCGCCCCTTCCATCTTGGGCAGGCTTGCCGTCGTCGCCCAGAACGTCCTCGACCAGCGGCTTGCCGTTCCACAGCGCCACGGCCAGGGATTCGGCGTCGGCCAGCTTTTCGGCGATGAAAGCCTCGTCGCCGCGACGCTCGCTGTCGCGGTTCAACGGGTTGCCGGCGAAGGTGTTGGTGATGATCAAGAGAGGCATGCTGCTTCTCTAGCGCGAGCGTGAACGCTCGTCACGACGTCGCACGAGCATCATGCGTCTTGCATCCGCCGCAATGACTCGCGATATAGGCCTCGGAGATCGGCGCGGACGGAAGCCTCGCCAACCTGGTCAGGGCCGAGAGGCAGCAGCCACAACGAGATCACCTCTGGGTCGCTGTCCGGTCTCCACCCTCTTCTTTCCCCACATCGTCATTGGTCCACAGCGCAGCCGCAATGGCCGCTGGACCAAACCCTCGTCCTTCGACAAGCTCAGGATGAGGATTTGGACTGCCCTCGGCTCGTCCTTGGCGCCAGTCCCTGTCAGTAGCCCTCATCCTGAGCTTGTCGAAGGACGAGGGCGGCGTTACCGGACTGTCCATGGCCGACCACGACGACCTCTCGCCTGATTCCGCGCCGCCGTGGGACGAGGCTCCTGCTGAGCGGGACGAGAACACCGCCGACATCTTCGGCGAGGCGCCCGCGCCTGTGGCCACGGAAGAGGCGCGTCCGGTCGTCGAGTCCCCGCCCGAGAACGAGAAGGGCGACGCCTATACGGTGCTGGCGCGGAAATACCGTCCGCGCACCTTCGAGGACCTCATCGGCCAGGAGGCCATGGTCCGCACCCTGGCCAACGCGTTCTCGACCGGCCGCATCGCCCACGCCTTCATGCTCACCGGCGTCCGGGGCGTCGGCAAGACCACGACCGCGCGCCTGCTGGCCCGAGCGCTCAACTACGAGACCGACACCGTCAAAGGCCCCTCGGTCGACCTGACCGTCGAAGGCTACCACTGCCGCTCGATCATCGAGGGCCGGCACATGGACGTGCTGGAACTCGACGCCGCCAGTCGCACCAAGGTCGACGAGATGCGCGAGCTGCTGGACGGGGTGCGCTACGCCCCGGTCGAGGCGCGCTACAAGGTCTACATCATCGACGAAGTGCACATGCTGTCGACGGCGGCGTTCAACGCTCTGCTGAAGACGCTGGAAGAGCCGCCGCCGCACGCCAAATTCATCTTCGCCACCACTGAGATCCGCAAGGTGCCGGTGACGATCCTGTCCCGCACCCAGCGCTTCGACCTGCGCCGGGTCGAGCCGGACGTGCTGGTCAAGCACTTCGACAGGATCTCGGCCAAGGAAGGCGCGCGGATCGAGACCGACGCCCTGGCCCTGATCGCCCGCGCGGCCGAGGGCTCGGTGCGCGACGGCCTCTCGCTGCTGGACCAGGCGATCGTGCAGACCGATCGCGGCCAGACGGTCACCTCGACGGTCGTTCGCGACATGCTGGGCCTGGCCGATCGCGGCCAGACCATCGCCCTGTTCGAAAACGTCATGGCCGGCAAGACCAAGGACGCGCTGGAAGGTTTCCGCGCGCTCTGGGGCTTCGGGGCCGATCCGGCCGTGGTGATGCTGGACATACTGGATCACTGCCACGGCTCCGCGGTGGCCAAGGCTCTGGGACCGGACGCCCTGTCGATGCCCAAGGAGCAGGCCGCGCGCCTGGCCGCCATCGGGGCCCACACCTCGGCCGGCACGCTGTCGCGCCTGTGGCAGATGCTGCTGAAGGCCCACGAGGAGGTGCGCCGCGCGCCCGACGCCATGGCGGCGGCCGAGATGGCCCTGATCCGATTGTGCTACGCCGCCGACCTACCCGGTCCGGAGGAAGCGCTGAAGGCCCTGCGTGATGGCGCTCCCATTGGCGGCGGCGGTGGTCCTGGCGGCGGGGTTTCCATGGGGGGCGGCTCCGGTGGCGGCGCCTCATCGGCCGCCCATGCGCCCATGACCATGGCCGCGCCCGGCGCCCAGGCCATGCCGGTCGTGGCCTCGTTCGACGACGTCATGGCCCTGATCGCCGCCAAGCGTGACATCGGCCTTCGCCTGGACGTCGAGCAGTATGTCCGCCCGATCAGCTTCCGCCCCGGCGCGCTGACCTTCGAGGCCGCTCCGGGCGCGCCCGGCAACCTCGCCGGTCGTCTGGTCCGTTTCCTGAAGGAGCACACCGGCCAGCCCTGGCTGGTGGCCGCCGAGGGCGGCGGCGGGGCCGAGAGCCTGATGGAGCGCCAGAAGCGCGAGGAGCGCGAGGCGCTGGCGGAGATCAAGAAGGATCCGTTCGTCGCCTCGGTGCTGTCGGCCTTCCCCGGCGCCGAGATCGTCGAGATCCGCAAGCTCCTCACGCCCGAGGCCGCGCCTCTGGAGCCGGACGAGGAAGAGGGATAGCGCAGGAATTCTCCCTTCCCCATTTGATGGGGGAAGGGCGGGGATGGGGGTGACAGCGTTTCAGGACGGAGCTCGTCTTCGCTGCCGCATCACCCCACCCCTAGCCCTCCCCATCGAGGGTAGGGGAGCAAGCAAGTTTGGAGATTGAGACCATGAAAGACCTCGGCGGCCTGATGAAGCAGGCCCAGGCCATGCAGCAGAAACTCGCCGACGCCCAGGCGCGTCTGGCCGAGAGCAGCGTCGAAGGCACCTCTGGCGGCGGCATGGTCACCGTCGTGCTGAAGGGCACGGGCGAGCTGGCCAAGGTCGTGCTGGACGAGAGCCTGATCGAGCCGGGCGAGGGCGAGGTCATCGCCGACCTGATCGTCGCCGCCCATGCCGACGCCAAGAAGAAGCTCGACGCCAAGCAGGCCCAGATGATGCAGGAAGCCGCCGGTCCGATGGCGGGCCTGATGGGCGGCATGCCCGGCATGAAGTTCTGACGCCACGCCCGGCCATCCAGGGAGGAGCCCGCGTATGAAGATCCAATCCTTGTTCGCGGCCCTCGTCCTGGCGGCCACGCCGATCGCCGCCCTGGCCGAGACGTTGCCGCCCGAACTGGCGGCGGCGGCCCACGCCTATGACGCCGCCCAGGTCAATTCCGACCGCGCAGCGCTCGAGCGGCTGGTCGCCGACGACTACGTGCTGGTCAATGGCGCGGGCCTGGTCCAGTCCAAGGCCGACCTGATCCGCGACTACATGGCGCCGGGCTTCAAGCTCGATCCGTTCAAGATCGAGGCGCCGGTCGAGAAGGTGCTGGGTGACACCGCGCTCCTCGGCGGGCGGGTCAACATGACCGGAACCGATAGCGGTCAGAAGTTCGCCCTGACGGTCCGGTTCGTCGACACCTGGGCCAAGCGCGACGGTCAATGGCGCGTGGTCTACAGCCAGGTCACGCGAGTGGCCAAACCCTGATGGCGTCTTCCGCCGGACCCGAGATCGAGCGCCTGATCGCCCTGCTGTCCAAGCTGCCGGGCTTGGGTCCGCGCTCGGGCCGGCGGGCGGCCCTGGCCTTGCTGAAGAAGCGCGACACCCTGCTGGCGCCCCTGGCCGCCGCCATGGCCGAGGCCCAGGCGAAGGTCCGCACCTGCGGGACCTGCGGCTCGCTGGACGTCACCGAGCCCTGCGCCATCTGCGCCGACGCCACCCGCGACGGCCGGCTGATCTGCGTGGTCGAGGAGGTCGGCTCGGTCTGGGCCATGGAGCGCGGCGGCTCGTTCAAGGGCCGCTATCACGTGCTGGGCGGTTTGCTGTCGGCTCTCGATGGCGTGGGGCCCGAGGCCCTGCGGATCGGCGAGCTGGTCGCCCGGGTGAGCGACGGTTCGGTGGCCGAGGTGATCCTGGCCCTGCCGGCCACGGTCGATGGGCAGACGACGGCGCACTACATCGCCGACCGCCTGGCCCGGACCAATGTGCCGGTGACCATGCTGGCGCGCGGCGTGCCGGTCGGCGGCGACCTCGACTGGCTGGACGACGGCACCATCGCCCAGGCGCTGCGGGCCCGCCGTCCGGCCTGAGATCGGGCGCCCACAGGTTGTTTTGCCCTGTGACCGTTATCGACGGCTGACAACACCGCGTCTTCCGGCCTAGCTTCCCCCACCGCGTCCGGCCCCCGCCGGCGCCAGTGGAGGGACTGAGTTCATGAGCACGCCCGAAGACAAGGCTCCCGAAGCCGAAACCGAAGCCCCGCACGTCGCCAAGGTCGGCGTGATCGACAAGGGCCACAACGTCACCAGCTTCAACGACGAGCCGATCAACGGCCTGATCGCCGACCTCGCGGACGGCGACGCCTGACGATCGTAGCCCTCTCCCCTTGTGGGAGAGGGTGGCCCACGAAGTGGGTCGGGTGAGGGGTTGTGCCGGCCTTTCCGCGCGACCCCTCACCCGTCGCTTGCAGCGACACCTTCTCCCGCAAGGGGAGAAGGGAAACTTCCGCTCCGCAGCGACTCCCGCTAAGAACGGAGCATGAACTTCTCCGACCCGTTCCTCATCCTGACCATCGTCTTCGCGCTGATCGCTGTCGCCTGCGCCCTGTGGGCGCTGGCCGGTCACCGCCGCGCCGCCAAGGCCGAGGCCCAAGCCTGGATGCTGAACGAGAAGGTCGTCCAGGCCGAGGAGCGCCATCGTCTCCTCGAGGACCAGAGCGCCACCCAGATCGAGCTGATCCGCGCCCAGGCCGCCCAGAGCGCCAACAGCATCGCCGAGCAGCTGATCAAGCGCGCCGACGAGAACGCCAAGAGCCGCGAGCGCCTGGCCGAGGCCCGCCTGGAGGCCCAACTGAAGCCGGTGGCCGAGACCCTGGCCAAGTTCGAGGCCCAGGTCACCGCCGTCGAGAAGGCTCGCGCGGAAGAGACCGGCGGCCTCAAGGCCCAGATCACCGCCCTGCTGGAAGCCTCGACCGCCACCCAGGCCGAAGCCCGCAAGCTGTCGGCCGCCCTGCGGCGCGGCGCCGGGGTCCAGGGACGCTGGGGCGAGCAGACCCTCAGGAACGTTCTCGAGGCCGCCGGCCTCAATAGCCGCTTCGACTTCCAGGAGCAGTTCAGCGTCGACACCGAGGAAGGCCGTCGCCGGCCCGACGTGAAGGTCACCTTGCCGGGCGGCGGGGTGTTCGTGATCGACGCGAAGTGCTCGCTGAACGCCTTCCTGGAATCGCAGGAGGCCACCGACGAGGTGCTGCGCGAGGCCGCCATGGTCCGCCACGCCGCCAGCGTCCGGTCCCACATGCAGAGCCTGTCGTCCAAGACCTATTGGGACCAGTTCGCCGGCGAGGGCTCGCCCGACTTCGTGGCCATGTTCGTGCCCGGCGACGGCTTCCTGGCCGCCGCGCTCGACCGCCTGCCCGAGCTGATGGCCGAAGCCATGGACCGCCGGGTGGTGCTGGTCACGCCGACCACCCTGTTCGCCCTCTGCAAGGCCGTCGCCTATGGATGGCGGGCCGAGGACCAGGCCAAGAACGCCGCCCGCATCGTCGAGGTCGGCCGCGAGCTCTACAAGCGCGTATCGGTCATGGGCGCCCATGCCGGGGCCATGGGCAAGGCGCTGGAAAGCGCCGTGGGCAAGTACAACCAGTTCGTCGGCTCGCTGGAGAGCCAGGTCCTGACCCAGGCCCGCCGCTTCGAGGAGCTGTCGGTCGATCACGAGGGCAAGGAGATCGCCGAGCCGGCGCCCGTGGAGCAGGGCGTTCGTCCGCTCACGAAGCTGGGAGCGGGGCCGGTGGGACAATCTCCCACCTTGACGCTCGGAAATGAGACGCCTACCTGACCATCGTTATGGCCATCCGTCGCATCCTTGCCGTCGATAGCGCCGCCGACCTGGCGACGCTGAAGAAGATCTCCACCCCCGTGGAGACCGTCACCGACGAGCTGCGCGCTCTGATGGATGACATGCTGGAGACCATGTACGACGCCCCGGGCATCGGCTTGGCCGCCGTGCAGGTTGGCGAGCCCGTGCGCGTGATCGTCATGGACCTGGCCCGCGAGGGTGAGGCGCCGGCCCCGCGCTACTTCGTCAATCCCGAGATCCTGTCGACCTCGGAAGAGACCCTCGGCTACGAGGAAGGCTGCCTGTCGGTGCCGGAATATTTCGACGAGGTCGAGCGCCCGTCGAAGGTCACGATCCGCTACATGAACTACCAGGGCGAGACCGTCGTCGAGGAAGCCGAAGGCCTGTTCGCCGTCTGCATCCAGCACGAGATGGACCACCTGGAAGGCGTGCTCTTCATCGACCACCTCTCGCGCCTGCGCCGCGACCGCGCCATGGCCAAGGTGAAGAAGGCCCGCCGCGCGGCCTAGGGCCGCATCACGTCCACCTCGTCCTGAGCCGTCGACAGCTTTGATCGCAGATCGTAGGCGCCGGCGATGTATGGCTTCTTGGGCGTCCAGCAGTCCGTCAGCGCCTTCTCGCTGCGCCACCACCATTCGGACACCGCCCCATCCAGATCACGCTGGAGCATGACGTCGCCCTCGCGGCCGTCGGCCGTGGGGCCGATCAGGGTGACGAGCGGCGTGTCGCTGACCCAGCCGCGCGGTCCGGGCTTGGGACCAGCGAACGACACCGGCGGGATGCCGGCAATGTTGGTCAGCACGTCCGCCAGCGCCGGACAGGCGCGACCATCGATCCATTCGTGGCGAAGGGTGGTCTGGCCCATCCGGTCATCGCGCCGCCGCCGCTCGACCACCCAGACCCGCGCCGCGCCCTCGCCGATCTCATGGAACACGGCGGCCTCGTCGACGAAGACGCCGAGGCCGCCGCCTTGCTGCATGACGCGATAGGTCTGGCGCACCCGCACGGGCGGGATCTTCTCCAGCGGACTGACCGCCGAAGGTTGGCCGAGGGCGGCGACAAGGGCAAAGGTGGCGAGACTGAGCATGGTCTCAACCTAGGGAAGCGCCGTGACCCGTCAACCGCCCGCAGAACTCAGGCCGCTCGCGCCGCGCCTTCACCGCGTTCCGCCGCGATCGCTTCCGCCAGCGCCGTTACCGCCGCCTCCGCGCTCGCCAGCGAGGCGGCCAGGCGCTCGTCCTGGAACTCGTCGTACTCGACCGCGACGGTGCGGACATCGGTGATCCCGAGATAGGCCAGCGGCTTGGCCAGGCTGGGGACGACCAACTCCCGATCCGCGATCCGCTCGCCGGGGTCGTAGCCGTAGTCGCCGCGCGCGGTCAGCACGACCAGGGTCTTGCCGTGATCGGCCAGCAGCGGCCAGTAGGGCTCGCCCTCGCGCGACCGGTCGAAGCCGAAGGTCAGGCCGACGCGGACGATGTTGTCGATCCAGGCCTTCAGCGGCGCGGGCGGGCCGAAATTGTACATCGGCGCGCCGATGACGATGACGTCGGCGGCCTTCAGTTCGGCGACCAGGGCGTCGCTCTCGGACAGCACCTCGCGCATCCAGGGCTCGCGCGCCTCGGGCTTGGTGAAGGCGGCATGGACCCAGTCGCCGCTGACCGGACGGGGCGGCCGCGCGCCGACGTCGCGATAGGGCGTCTCGTCCTGGGGCCGCAGGGCGCGCCAGGCCTCCATGAAGCGGTGGGTGAGCCGGCGGGTGTGCGAGCCGTGCGGGGTCTGGCCGGAACGGCCGGGGCGGGCGCTGGCGTCGATGTGCAGAACCGTGGTCATGGACAACTCCAAGGCTGATGAGAAATCATCTCGAAGGACGTTCTGCGCGCGTGACGGCGCGCCGACGAACGCGTAATCGTCAGGTCATGGATGAGGTGAATTCATCTGTCTCGCGCCGCCGCCTGCCCCTGGGCGCCCTGCGCGCCTTCGAGGCCGCCGCGCGGCTGGAGAGCTTCCGCCTGGCCGCCGAGGAGCTGGGCGTGACCCCGACGGCGGTCAGCCATCGCATCCGCGAGCTTGAGGAGACGCTGGGCCTGAAGCTGTTCGACCGTCACGTGCGTCGGGTCGTGCTGACGCCGGCCGGCCGGAGGCTTTTCCCGGTGCTGCGTGACGGTTTCGACGCCTTCGCCGAGGCCCTGCGCGGCCTGAGGTCCGAGACGGAAGAGGCGGCGGTCACGGTTTCCGTCCTGGTCGCCTTCGCGGCCCGACGGCTGCTGCCGCGCATGGGTCAGTTCCGCGCCGCCCATCCAGGCCTGCAATTGCGCCTGCACGCTTCCGACGATCCGGTGGACCTGCGCTCGGGCGCGGCGGACCTGGCGATCCGCTATGGCTACGGACCGTTCCCGGGCCTGCTGTCCGAAGCCCTGTTCGTCGAGACCTTCGCGCCCGTGTGCAGTCCGCGCCTGGCCCTGGCCTCGCCGGCGGACCTGGCCGGCCAGACCTTGCTGCATGCGGAGTGGCGTCATCCCGCCGCTGACACCCCGACCTGGACGCGGTGGGCGGCGACCGCCGGCCTGGCGGGCCTGGACACGACGCCGGGCCTGACCTTCACCGACGACAGCCACGCGATCCAGGCGGCCGTCGGCGGCCTGGGCGTGGCCCTGGCCAGCCTGTCGCTGGTCCGGGATGAGCTGGCCTCAGGCCTGCTGGTCCAGCCGTTCGGGCCGGTGCTGCAGGGCCGACCCTATAACCTGCTGCGCCTGCCGACGGCCTCGCCGGCGGTCCTGGCGGTGCACGACTGGCTGCTGGCCGAGCTGAAGGCCTAGCGCTTGCGGCCCTGCTCGGTGTCGTAGGGCGTCCCGTCGCGATGGCGGTAGGTCTCCTCGCCCTGGCGAAGGACGAGGTCGATGTCGGGATAGTCGCAGCCGTCGGTGTCGGGCCGGCGCGAGCCGATCTCCAGCAGCAGGACGTCCTTGTCCGAGCGGTTCTGGAAATGGTGGCCGTTGGCGATCCCGGCCTTGAAGCCCGCGCAGTCGCCGGCCCGCATCAACGTCTCGCCCTCGTTCTCCACCAGCACGACCTCGCCCTCGACTACCCAGGTGAACTCGTCCTCGGCGGTGTGCCAGTGGCGCTGGCTGGACCACACGCCGGGCTCCAGCCGCAGCAGGTTCACCCCGAACTGGTCGAGCCCGACGGCGTCGCCCAGCTTGGTGCGGTGGCGCTGCAGGCAGGGCGCATTGAACGGCGCGGGATAGGCCGTGCCGACGCGGGTCGGGGCCGAGGCGATATCGATCTTGGGCATGGTCGACCTTGGAACAGACTTGCCGGGTTTGCGTCCCGCCGGAGGGAAGCCTAAAGCCTGCAGCATGACCAGTCCCGCGCCCGTTTCCGTCAGTATCGACCCCGTCGAGCTCGCCCAGGCCCTGA
This sequence comes from Caulobacter sp. GW821-FHT09H08, assembly GCF_059415885.1. Taxonomy (NCBI): domain Bacteria; kingdom Pseudomonadati; phylum Pseudomonadota; class Alphaproteobacteria; order Caulobacterales; family Caulobacteraceae; genus Caulobacter; species Caulobacter sp. GW821-FHT09H08. The sequence continues at coordinate 436,685 of NZ_JBWKOC010000004.1, read as the reverse complement.
TCCGCCGTCCGTCGGTGACCCCGGCCGACGCGGGCGCGATGGACACGCTGCAGCGCCAGCTCGAAGCCCTGGGCTTCAACTGCCGCCGCATGAAGTTCGGCGAGATCGAGAACCTCTACGCCCGGCGCGGGACGGCGCGGCCGAACCTCTGCTTCGCCGGCCACACCGACGTGGTGCCGGTCGGCGATGACGCGGCCTGGACCGCCGGGCCGTTCGAGGCCGAGATCAAGGACGGGGTGCTGTACGGTCGCGGCGCGGTCGACATGAAGTCGGCGATCGCCGCCTTCGTCGCCGCTGTCGCCAAGATCCCCGAGCATGCCGGCTCGATCAGCTTCCTGATCACCGGCGACGAGGAGGGCGTGGCCGAGGATGGCACGGTCAAGGTCGTCGAGGCCCTGGCCGCCGAGGGCGAGATCATCGACCACTGCATCGTCGGCGAGCCGACCTCGGCAAACCTGCTGGGCGACATGGTCAAGATCGGTCGGCGCGGCAGCATCAACGCCTGGATCGCGGTCGATGGGAAACAGGGCCACGTGGCCTATCCGCACCGCGCGGCCAATCCGATTCCGGTGCTAGTCGACATCCTCTCGCGCCTGCAGAGCCGGGTGCTGGACGAGGGCTATACCGGCTTCCAGCCTTCGAACCTGGAGGTGACCACGGTCGATGTCGGCAACACCGCGACCAACGTCATCCCGGCCTCGGCCAAGGCCCGGGTGAACATCCGCTTCAACCCGGCGCACAAGGGCCATGAGCTGGCCAGCTGGATCGAGGCCGAGTGCCGCGAGGCCGCCGAGGGCTTCTCCGGCCGCGTGGAAGCGCTGTGCAAGATCAGCGGCGAGGCCTTCTTGACCGAGCCGGGCGCCTTCACCGACGTGATCGTGGCCGCCGTCGGCGACGCCACGGGCCGGGTGCCGGAGCTGTCGACCACCGGCGGCACCAGCGACGCCCGCTTCATCCGCGCCCTGTGCCCGGTGGTCGAGTTCGGCCTGGTCGGTTCGACCATGCACCAGGTCGACGAGCGGGTTCCGGTCGAGGAGATCCGTTATCTGGCCGACGCCTACGAGGCGCTGATCAACCGCTATTTCGCGGCGTTCGCTTAAAGGGCGGGGCGTCGACATGAAGGCGCTCTCGATCCCCGACGTGCTGGCCGAGGTAGCGGTGCTGGTGAAGCCGCACTTCGGCAAGGGCCGCACCGCCGACTACATCCCGGAACTGGCCGACGTGCCGGGCAGCAAGTTCGGCATGGCCGTGCGCACGGTCGACGGCGGCGAGCACGTGATCGGCGACGCCGACGAGGGCTTCTCGGTCCAGAGCATCACCAAGGTCTTCGCCCTTGGCCTGGCGCTGAACCGCCTGGGCGACGAGACCTGGACGCGGGTCGGCAAGGAGCCGTCGGGTACGCCGTTCAATCACCTCTCCTTGCTGGAAGCCGAGCAGGGCGTGCCGCGCAATCCATTCATCAACGCCGGGGCGCTGGCGGTGACGGATGTGCTGATGGACGTCACCCGCGACCCGGCCGCCCTGGTCCGGGACTTCGCCGGCTTCCTCTGCGACGAGCGGCTGGAGATCGATCCGACCGTGGCGGCGTCCGAACTGGCCAACGCCTGGCAGAACCGCGCCATCGCCAACCTGATGCGCGGCAAGGGCACGCTGACCCACGATCCGGAGAGCGTCGTGGCCGCCTATTGCCGCCAGTGCGCCCTGACCATGAGCTGCCGCCAGCTGGCCCGCGCCTTCCTGCCCCTGGCGGCGGGCGGCTTCTCGCCGGTGGCGCAGGAGACGGTGTTCCCCGAGCGGCTGACGCGGCGGCTGAATTCGCTGCTGCTGACCTGCGGGATCTACGACAGCGTGGGGAATTTCGCCTATCGGGTCGGCCTGCCGAGCAAGAGCGGCGTGGGCGGCGGCATCGTTTCGGTCGTGCCGGGCAAGGCGGTGATCGCGGTGTGGTCGCCGGAGCTGGACCGGTTCGGGACCAGCGTGGTCGGGACGGCGGCGCTGGAGGCGTTCAGCCAGATTACGAATTGCTCGGTGCTTTAGGGGTCACTTGCCCCCTCCGCGCTTCGCGCTCCTCCCCCGGAGGGGGAAAGAAGGCGGCGCGCCATTCTTCCGCCCGCCTTTGGGGGCGGACGACCTGCGCAGCAGGTCAGGTGGGGGGAGTGGCCTCTGCGTATCCGACGCCCACGAGATAAAGCCCATCCGCCGGCGCCACGGGCCCACATTCCCGCCGATCTTTGGCCTCCAGCGCCGCCTTCACGTCGTCCGGTGTCCAGCGCCCCGCGCCGACCTCGGCCAGGGTCCCGGTCATCGACCGCACCTGCCGATGCAGGAAGCTCCGCGCCTCGAAATCGAGGTGGATCTCCTCGCCCACACGCCGCACCCGCGCCACGTCGAGCGTCTTCACCGGGCTCTTGGCCTGGCAGTGCATGTCGCGGAAGGTCGTGAAGTCGTGCAGGCCGATCAGGTGCTGGGCGGCCGCGTGCATGGCGTCGGCGTCCAGGTCCTTCTTCATGTGCCAGACCCGACCCTTGTCCAGCGCTGGCGGGGCGCGGCGGTTTAGGATGCGGTAGAGGTAGCGGCGCTCATTGGCCGAGAACCGCGCGTGCCAGTCGCCCTCGGCGACCTCGGCCGACAGGATCGACACCGCCTCGCGGGTCAGGTGGGCGTTGAGGGCGTTGAACACCGTCTGGGCCGGCCAGTCCTTCTCGAGATCGACATGGACCACTTGGCCGGTCGCGTGGACGCCGGTGTCGGTGCGGCCGGCGGCGGCGATGCGCACGTCCTGGCCGCTGAAGGCCTTCACCGCCGCCTCGATCGCGCCCTGCACCGACGGCAGCACGGCCTGGGCCTGGAAGCCGTTGTAGGGCCGGCCGTCATACTCGACGAGGAGGCGGTAGCGGGGCATCAGGCCAGCTGCGTCCCGGTGGCGATCGGAAAGCCGCGCGTGAAGGTCTCTGCGTCCTGGACGCCCTTGCCTTCGCGCTGGGCCTTCAGCAAGCGCACGGAGCTGTCTCCGCAGGCGATCAGTAGGCTGTCGTCCAGCGCGGTTCCCGGCGCGCCCGAGGCGGTCTCGACGCGCGACAGCAGGGCCTTCACGCGGACCGGGCCCTTCTCCGACGGCGCTTCGAACCAGGCGCCGGGGAATGGCGACAGGCCGCGGATGTGGCAGTCGATCTCGGCGGCGGGGCGGGTCCAGTCGATGCGGGCCTCGGCCGACTTGATCTTCTTGGCATAGGTGACGCCGTCCTCGGCTTGCGGCGTCTCGCGGGCGCCGCCGCGTTCGATGGCGGCCAGGGCGACGGGCAGCAGCTGCGCGCCGGTGGCGGCCAGCTTGTCGTGCAGGGTGGCGACGGTGTCGTCGGCGGCGATGACGACCCGCTGCGACATCAGGATCGGGCCCTCGTCGAGGCCCTCGCTCATCCGCATGACCTGGACGCCGGTGACCGGATCGCCAGCCATGATCGCCCGCTGGATCGGGGCGGCGCCGCGCCAGCGAGGCAGCAGCGAGGCGTGCAGGTTGAAGCAGCCGTATTGCGGCGCGTCGAGCACGGCCTTGACCAGGATCTGGCCGAAGGCGACCACGACGGCGGCGTCGAGATCCAGGGCCTGGAAGGCCTCGATCTCTTCGGGGGTCTTCATCGAGACCGGTGTGCGGACCGGCAGGCCCAGGCCCTCGGCGAAGGCATGGACCGGCGAGGGCTTCAGTTCCTGGCCGCGACCGCGCGGCGCGGGCGGCTGGGAATAGACGGCGACGATCTCGTGGCCCGAGGCGACGAGTTCGGCGAGGCACGTTACGGCGAAGTCGGGGGTGCCGAGGAAGGCGATGCGCATGGCGGGGGTTTAGCGGTCCGTGCGCTCGGACGCAAAGGTGACTCGGAACCTGCGCCGTGGGCCTTCGTTATCCAGCCGACTTATTGCGAAGGAGCACGACCATGCGTTCCATCCTGTTCATCGCCGGCTGCGCCGTTACCCTGACCCTGGCCGCCTGCTCGCAGGAGCACGCCACCGAGGTCAAGGAAGGCGCCCAGGCCGCCGCCTCCGACATCAAGGACGCCGCTCACACCATCGCCAACGACCCGGAGGTCAAGGAAGCGGGCACGGCGATCAAGGAAAGCACCAAGGAAACCGCGGGCGAGCTGAAGGAAGCCGCCGGCGACGCCGCCGACAAGGCCCAGGAACTGGGCGCCAAGGCCGGCGAAAAGGCCAAGGAAGCGGGTTCGGAGCTCAAGCAGGACGCCAAGAAGGGCGCGGCGGAGAGCAAGAAGCAGCTGAACGAAGCGACGCACTAGGGCGTCGAAACCTCGCCCTTCGACAGGCTCAGGGTGAGGTTTCTACTGATGCGCGGCGCTAGAATTCGTCCTCACCCTGAGCTTGTCGAAGGGCGAGGACGTCTCCGCCAAACTCAGTCCCGCAGCAGGTCGTTGATCGACGTCTTCGAGCGCGTCTGCGCGTCTACCGTCTTGACGATCACCGCGCAGTAGAGGCCCAGGCCGCTCTTCGGGTCGGGGCGGCTGCCCGGGACCACGACGCTGTAGGGCGGCACCTTGCCGATGTGGACCTGGCCGGTCGCGCGGTCGATGATCTGGGTCGAGGCGCTGATGAACACGCCCATCGACAGGACCGAGCCTTCGCCGACGACCACGCCCTCGACGACTTCCGAGCGGGCGCCGATGAAGCAGTTGTCTTCGATGATGGTCGGGTTGGCCTGCAGGGGCTCCAGCACGCCGCCGATGCCGACGCCGCCCGACAGGTGGACGTTCTTGCCGATCTGCGCGCACGAGCCGACCGTGACCCACGTGTCGACCATGGTCCCTTCGTCGACATAGCCGCCGATGTTCACGAACGACGGCATCAGGATGACGTTCTTGCCGATGTGGGCGCCGCGACGGACGATCGCGCCCGGCACCGCGCGGAAGCCGCCGGCCTCGAACTGCGGGGCGTCCCAGCCGTCGAACTTGTTGGCCACCTTGTCCCACCACGGACCGACGCCGCCGCCGAGGCTGCCGGCGCGCATGACGGTGTTGGGGTTCAGGCGGAACGACAGCAGCACGGCCTTCTTCAGCCACTGGTGGGTGATCCACTCGCCGTCGACCTTCTCCGAGACGCGGGCCTTGCCGCTGTCGAGCAGCAGCAGGGCTTCGTCGACGGCGGTGCGGACGGGGCCGGTGGTGGCGGCCGAGACGTCGGCGCGGGCTTCCCAGGCGGCTTCGATCTCGGTCTGGAGGTCGGCGAGGCTGACAGCGGTCATTGCGGGCTTCCTTGCAGGCGGGCCGCGTTCAGGAACGCGGGCAGGTCGTTGGTGCGGTGATGGACGTGTTCGGAGGTCGAGTCCTTGGCGTGGGCCCCGACCAGGATCGTGGTCATGCCCAGCCGCGCGGCCGGGACGAGGTTCTTCTCGCTGTCCTCGAAGAAGGCGGTCTTCGGCGGATCGATGGCGTGCAGCTTGCTGATCTTGTCGAAGGTGCTCAACGAGGGTTTGGGCACATAGTCGGCCGTCTCGATGGCGAAGATCTCGGAGAACAGGTCGCGCAGGTTCAGGTGGGCCAGCACGCGCTCGGCGTGACCGACCGAGCCGTTGGTGAAGATCAGCCGGCGGCCGGGCAGGCGCTGGATGGCGGCGCGCAGTTCCGGGCTGGGGATCAGGCGCTCCATCGAGACGTCGTGGACCTCGTCCAGGAACGCCTTGGGCTCGATGCCGTGATGGGTCATCAGGCCGGCCAGGGTGGTGCCGTGTTCCTTGAAGTAGCCGTGCTGCAAGGCCTTGGCCTCTTCGCGCGGCAGTCCGGTCAGGCGCTCGACGAAGTCGGTCATCTTGACCTCGATCAGGCCCATGAACTCGCTTTCCAGCGGGTACAGGGTGTTGTCGAGGTCAAACAGCCAGGTGTCGACGTGTGTGAGGTCGGCCGACATCAGCGCGAGATCAGCGTGCCCGCGCCGTGCTCGCTGAACAGCTCGACCAGCATGGCGTGCGGGCGACGGCCGTCCAGGATGACCACGGCCTCGACGCCCGATTCCACGGCGTGGATGGCGTTTTCCAGCTTGGGGATCATGCCGCCGGTGGCGACGCCGGTGTCGATCAGCGCGCGGGCCTCTTCCAACGTCATCTGGCGGATCAGTTCGCCATTGGCGTCGAGCACGCCCTTGATGTCGGTCAGCATCAGCATCCGCTTGGCCTTGAGGGCGCCCGCGAGCGCGCCGGCCACGGTGTCGGCGTTGATGTTGAAGGTCTCGCCCGCGTCGGAGACGCCGATCGGGGCGATCACCGGGATGTAGTCGGTTTCCGACGCCAGCAGGGTCTGGATGATGTGCGGATCGACCTTGGTCGGCTCGCCCACGAAGCCCAGGTCGACGGCCTGCTCGATATTGCTGTCCGGATCCTTCTTGGTCCGGGTCACCTTCTCGGCGGTGATCAGGCGGGCGTCCTTGCCCGACAGCCCCACGCCGCGCACGTCGGCCTCGGCGCCGGCCTGGGTGATCCAGCTGGCGATTTCCTTGTTGATCGCGCCCGACAGGACCATCTCGGCCACTTCCATGGTGGCTTCGTCGGTGACGCGCAGGCCGTCCACGAAGGTCGACTTGACGCCGGCCTTGTCGAGCATGCGGCTGATCTGCGGACCGCCGCCGTGCACAACCACCGGATGGACGCCCAAGAGCTTCAGCAGCACGGCGTCGGCGGCGAAGACCTTGGCCACCTCTTCCTGGCCCATGGCGTGGCCGCCGTATTTGATCACGACCGTTTCGCGGTCGTAGATCTGGATATAGGGCAGGGCCTCGGCCAGGGTCTTGGCGGTGGCCCAGCCGGCTTCCTCGGCGGCGTCGGTCAAGCGTCTGTCCTCGAAGGAGATTAGGCGGCGCCTCGATAGCGGACCCCGCCCCCCCTGTCATCAAAAACGGACGCCTCGCGGGTTCGTCGCGACCCGATGGGGCGGTCTAGTGAGGCTTGCTGCTGCCCGACGCAGGCGATGTGAGGAGCTGGGGGCTGCTCTTGTCGCCGCTGCTCAGCGAGGGCTGGCAGGTGCACGTGCAACTGGATCCCGAGCTCTTGCCGGAGCTCATGCCTCCCGAGGTGGGCGGGGAGCTCTGGCTGGCCCCGAAGCTGTAGCTGGACGAGCGGGCGTTCGAGGTGCTCCACGAGTCCATCATCATCGGCTTGGCGCCGCTGGGACAGTCGGTGCGGCTGGAGCACTCGGGCGTCGCCGCGCAGGTGTTGGTCGTGGTCATCGAGCTGCTGGACCGCGCGCCGGGCGTCTGGGCCAGGACGGGCGTGCAGAGCAGGGCGGCCAGGGCCACCGTTCGCGCGATGGATTTCAGCATTGGACTCTCCTGAAGAACCGTGAGGCGGCTGGGTGGCCAGGAGGTCGCGGAGCCGTCGGCGAAAAACTGCGCCGTGAACGGATCTATTTCAAGTAACGGCGTTCTTCAGGTTGAGCGGGCTTTGGGTCCGGTGCGATCGAACCGCCATTTCATGACCAGCACCGCGCCAGACATCAGCAGGCAGGCGATGTTCGAGGCGATGACGGGCCAGGCCCGGATCAGGATCCCGTAGACGATCCAGCACGAGAAGCCGGTGACGGTGACGACATAGGTGCGCAGCGAAACGGACGAGGCGTCCTTTTCGCGCCAGATTTTCAGGATCTGCGGCGCGAAGCTGGTGATCGACAGCAGGGCGGCGGCGGTTCCGACCGCGACGGCGACCGGCGGCAGGGCCATCAGGCGGTCTGCTGCATCACGTCGTTGAGGCCCCAAAGCTCGGCATAGGCCGGAGCCAGGGTCAGGCCGACCGGGGCCGGACCGGGCACGTGGCCCTCGGTCAGGCAGTAGGTCAGGTAGGAGAGGGCGGTCTTCACCCCGTGCTCGGAATAGGGCTTGCCGATCACGCCGCAGGCGCCGGCGAAGTCGTCGGGCAGGCGCTTGACGTTGGCGGTCATGAACAGGGCGACGCCGCCGCAGTCCTGCGAGATCTTGCGGGCCACGTCGACGCCCGTCGGGCCGTCGCTGAGGTGGACGTCGACCAGGGCCAGATCGGGGTGGAGCTTCTCGGCCAGATCGACGGCTTCGTCCGAACTCATGGCGCAGCCCAGCGAATGGCAGCCGACTTCCTCGACCAGATGTTCCAGTTCGATCGCGAGAAGCATCTCGTCTTCGACAATCAACACGTCGAGCGTTCGGCCGCTCATAACAAACTCGTCCCTACTTCAATGCGTACCGTTCACGGGCAGCAGAACGATCACGCGGGTTCCAGGTTCCGCATCGGTGGTCTCCCATTTGGCCTTCAACTGCTGGCAGAGCAGCTGGACGATGGTGAGGCCGAAGCCCGAGGGCTTGCTGTCCTTGTCAATTCCAACGCCGTCATCGGTGATTTCGATCCGGAATTCGCCTTCCTGGCGACTGACGCCGATGAAGATCCGCCCACCGTGTCCTTCGGGGAAGCCGTGCCGAAGGGCATTGGTCAGCAGTTCGTTGATCACCAGGGCGAAGGGGGCGGCCTTGGCGGCCGGGATGTCGACGCGCTCGAGATCCAGCTCGACACGGATGTCCTCGCGCATGGCCGAGCCCATCAGGTCGGCGACCATGTCGCGGATGAAGGCCGAGACGTCGAAGCGCTCGACGTCGTCGCTCTGGAACAGGCGGCGGTGGACGGTGGCGATGGCGTTGACCCGGCCCAGCATGCCCCGCAGCGACGCCTTCAGCGCCGGATCGGTCACGCGGCGGTTCTGCAAAAGCAGGAGGCTGGAGATGAGCTGCAGGTTGTTCTTGACCCGGTGATCCACCTCGTGGAGCAGCGCAGTCTTCTGCTCCAGGGCCTGGGTCAGCTCCTGGGTGCGAGCCTCGATGATTGCTTCGAGATCCTCGGCGCTACGAACGGCGGGGGGAGCGTCATCGGCGCCCGGCGCTTCCGGATAATCTTTCATGCCTGTGGTCAAGCTCCCACCTCCCCGTGGACGCTCAACGTACCCGAAGGTGTCGGGTTCCCAACATAGGTTGGATGGAAAAATGAAATGGCGGGAGCTCGGCTGGAGCTCCCGCCATTTTTGAACGCGGCGGACCAGGGGAGGAATAGCCGGGTTACCGGCGGCCGCCGCGCTGTTCGAAGGACCGTCCGTGCTTCCCGGTACGGGCGGCCCTTTGAATGGGCGTTACTTGGGCTGGTAGATCTTGTCGAACAGGCCGCCGTCGTTGAAGTGCGTGGTCTGGGCCTTTTTCCAGCCGCCGAAGGTGTCGTCGATCGTCACCAGCGGGATCTTCTTGAACCTGGCGGCGTACTTGGTCGCCACGTCGGCGTTGCGCGGACGATAGTAGTTCTTGGCGATCAGCTCCTGGGCCAGCGGGCTGTACAGGAAGTTCAGATAGCCTTCCGCGATGGTGCGGGTCTTGTGACGATCGACGTTCTTGTCGACGATCGCCACCGGCGGCTCGGCCAGGATCGACAGCGACGGATAGACGATGTCGAACTTGCCCGGCAGCTCGTCCTGGGCGAGGTAGGCCTCGTTCTCCCAGGCCAGCAGCACGTCGCCCAGGCCACGCTGGGTGAAGCTGGTGGTCGCGCCGCGGGCGCCGGTGTCCAGCACCGGAACGTGCTCGAACAGGGCCTTCACGAAGGCCTCGGCCTTGGCGGGGTTGCCGCCCGGCTGCTTCAGGGCCCAGGCCCAGGCGGCCAGGTAGTTCCAGCGCGCGCCGCCCGAGGTCTTCGGGTTCGGTGTGATGACGTCGATGCCCGGCTTCACCAGGTCGCCCCAGTCCTTGATCTTCCAGGGGTTACCCTTGCGGACCAGGAACACGATGGTCGAGGTGTAGGGAGTCGAGTTCTGCGGCAGGCGCGACTGCCAGTTGGCCGGCAGCAGCTTGGCCTTGGCGGCGATTTCGTCGATGTCGTAGGCGAGCGCCAGGGTGACGACATCGGCCTGCAGGCCGTCGATGACCGAGCGGGCCTGCTTGCCCGAGCCGCCGTGGCTCTGGTTGATCACCAGGTCCTGGCCGACCTTGCCCTTCCAGTACTTGGCGTAGGCGGCGTTGATGTCCTTGTAGAGCTCGCGCGTCGGGTCGTAGCTGACGTTCAGCAGGGTGACCGGCTTGGCCTGGGCCACTGCGAGGTTCGGAGCGGCGCCTGCCGCCAGGGCCGCGGCGCCCGCGCCGGCGCCGGCCAGCAGTCCACGACGGGTCGGAGCCTTGATGGTGTCACTCATGGGACGGTCCTTTCTGGAAGGTCTTTTCGAGGCGGCGCGCGCGGCGCGGCGGTCTTGTAAATTGGGAGAGAGGGGGCCGCCCGGCCCGATGGCTTCAGCCTTCGCGGCGGGCGGCCTTCAAAGCGGGAACTCGAACTAGAACGCGAACTGGCTGCGGAAGTTGACCGCCTGGTAGCTCTGGCTCAGCGGCAGGAGGCCGCCGGCCGGATCCTTGCGGTCGATGTCGACGTCCAGGTAGTCGATCGAGAACTTGGTCACCGAATTGGGGAACCAGTTCAGACCGGCCGTCCAGATGGTTTGTTCGCCGCCGCGCACGCGATCGCCGGCCAGGGTCGCGTTCTCGTGGTGGTTCAGGTCGAGAACCGAGTAGCGGCCGGCCAGTTCCCAGGCGCCCCACTTGCCCGCCTTCGGATCGAAGGGGTTGGTGATGGCTGGGGCGTCGAACGCGAAGTTGTTGACGTTGTACTTGCGGGCCTCGCCCGTCAGCACCCAGCCGCCTTCGACGTACCAGCCCTTGAACTTGGGATTGGTGACGCCGGCGGCCGCGTTGCGGCGGTCGATCCTGTAGTTGTAGGCCTCGGCCTGGATCAGCAGGTTCTGCTTCTGGGCGGCGAATTCGAGGCCGTAGTGGCGGGCGCCCTTGGCGTCGATGGCGCCGGTGGTGACCAGCTGCTGGCCGTCGACGCGCAGTTCCGGACGGTCCTGCAGCGTGACGCCGTAGGCGCCGGTCAGGGCCGTGCTTTGGGCCGGCGTGACCACGACGCTGGCGTTGGCGCCGGCGTGGACCAGCCAGTCATAGCCCTTGAAAGGAATGAAGGCGAAGCGGCCGAGGTAGCCCAGTTGCTCGTCGAAGGTCTGGGCGTCGCCGGCCTTGGCGCCCGAGACGGCGGCTGACAGCAGCCAGCGTTCCTTGACCACCTGGCCTTGCAGCGCGATGCGGCGGTCGGCGCCGGCCAGGCTGCGGGCGGCTTCGGCGGCCGACGGGCGTTCCGGGAACAGCGAGCCGTTGGTCGAGGCGGCGTCTTCGAGGCCGAGGTTCGGAGCGTAGGCGCCGACCCGGATCTTGAAGGGCGCGTAGTTGTACTGGACGAACAGCTCCTGCAGCTGGCCGGCGCCGTCGGTGCCCGCGCCGCCGAAGTCCAGCAGGATCGAGTAGTCGAAATTCTTGGCGAACTTGCCGTCGACGCCCAGGCGGGCGCGGCGGAAGTTGGCGCCGTTGTTCAGGTCGCGGGCGTTACCGAGCACGGCCGGCAGGCCCTTGTCCTGGAAGTACTGAGCGGCGTCCAGCTGCATCACGCCGTGCAGCGTGGCGGTGTAGGCGCCGTCGCCCGAGGCGATGGTCGGCTTGGCGCCGGCGATGCTGACGGTCGTGGCGCTCTGGACGGTGCGGACGTCCTTGAGGCTGGCGGCGGTCGCGGCCTTCAGGTCGGCGACCTGCTGCTGCAGGGTCTGCAACTGGGCTTCCAGCGCGGCGATGCGTGCGGCGGCGTCATCCGGGCTGGTCGCGGTCTGGGCCGCGGCGGCGCCGGCGGTGGCCAGCAGGGAGACGCCGGCGATGAGCGCGGCGCGGAAGGCGGTCTTGGTCTTGATCATGTGTAGTCCCCTCTCGGCGCCGCGGTGCGGGCCGACCTGCCGAGCTAGGGAAAATCATTATTCCTAGCTCTGAAATAGAGATTAGGGAAACCGGCCGTGAGTTTTTCTGCAGGGCGCGGCGAAGTGTCGCGGAAAACGCTGCGAATCTTCAGCCATATCAGACGCTTAAACGGTTAACGTTCCGTAGACGGAAAAAGCCGCCCCGGTTTCCCGGAGCGGCTTTCTGGTATTTCTGGCGCTTGATCGAGGGCTAGGAAGCCGTCTTAGAACATCGCCCGGCCGGCCAGACGCAGGTTGTAGCGCTTCTGTTTCTTGGTGGCTTCGACGCCGCCTTCGACGGCCAGATACGACATCGGCGTGCCCGCGCGCAGCGCGAAGCCGGCGGTCAGGGCGCCGTCCTTGTCGTCCAGCGCGGCCAGGGTGAACGGGTTGCCGCCCTTGAAGCGGGCCACCGTGTCGCCGACCGAACCGGCCAGGGTCTGGCGATAGCCGACCCGAACTTCCGGACGCCACCACACGGTCTTGCCGAAGTCGGCGCCGAACACGACGCCCAGTTCGCCGCTGAGGTTGCTGGAGGTGCGCTTGTCGACGGTCAGGTCGAAGCCGTCGCCGCCACCCGTCTCGGCCCGCTTGCCTTCACGCAGCCAGACATAGTCCAGGCGGCCTTCCGGACGGGCGAAGAAGCGACCGAACTTCTGCTCGTAGGCCATGCCCGCATAGGCGTTGGCCGTCATGCCGTTCCAGTCGGCGGTGTTCTTCAGGGACAGGTCGGCCAGGCCGTCGCCATTGGTGTCCGGCGCGATGAAGCGGCGGTCGCCCTGGAAGAAGCCGTAGCCGACGCCGCCGCCGGCGTTCATGCGCCAGCCGCCGATCGACCTACGCCAGTAGGCGCCCGTCTGGACGAACGAGGCGGTGGTTTGCTCGCCGACCTTGGCGACGGTGTCGTGCTCTTCGACGCTGACATAGGCCAGGGTCAGGCCCAGGGCCCCGCCGGCGTCGCCCATGGCTTCGTAGCCGCCGACGAAACCGAAGGCCTGGGTGTCGGAACCCAGGGTCTGGTCGGTGTCGCGACGGGTCAGCGAGTTGATCTCCTGCATCCAGAAGCTGTCGGGTCCGTAGCGGTCGCCCGGATCCGGACGGAACATCGTGTTGGCCGAGATCTGCTGGTTGACCGACTGCAGGGCCGCGAACAGGCCCTCGCCCTGGTCGGGCAGCATCTGGTCGTAGACGTCGCGGAAGCCGTCGCGGGTGTTCTGGTTCAGGAAGTTGGCCGCCAGGGTCGAATCGGTCCCCAGGGCCGCGAAGACGGCGTCGTAGGCCGAGGTCTCGGCCTTGCTGAAGCCGATCTCGGCCGCGGTGCGACGGCGGACGTCGATATAGACGTTGTTGGCGTCGGCGCGGCTGGTGGCCACGTACAGGTACGGCGACTCGGCCAGCAGGCCGTTGCCGATGGTGCCGACATTGATGTTGGAGCTCGAGATCACCGTGAAGGTGGTCGGCTGCTTGACCAGGTTGGCCAGGCGGATGCCCAGCTCGGCGCCCGTGGCGATGTTGACCGGGCCGGCGACGGCCAGGCGGGTGTTCACGCCGGCGGCCGGGTCGGCCGAGAACAGGATCTTGCCCTTGGCGCCGACGGTCAGGCTGGTGAGGCTGATGGTGTCGGTGTTGACGATGCCCAGGCTGCCGTTGGCGATCGAGATGTCGAGCTTGCCGCCGTCGTCATAGAGCTTGCCCAGGGCCACCGCGCCGCCGTCGATCGAGAAGCGGTCCTGGCCCTTGCCGAACGAGATCTCGCCCAGCAGCGTGCCGCTCCACAGGTTCAGCGTGTCGTCGCCATTGCCGAACAGCACGTCGCCGACGGTGCTGGGGGCCATGGTCGTGGACGTGGTGTCCGCGCTGGTGACCGTGTCGGTGCTGGGGAAGGTGGTGGTCGAGGTGAAGTCGGTCGGGCCCGACTGGGTATAGGTCACGCCCGCGCTGTTGGCGCGCAGGTCCAGGGCGATCGCCTTGCCCGCGGCGGTGGTGGTGCTGGCGGCGGCGGTGCCGTCCTGCTTGTAGATCGGAGCCGACAGGGCCGCCCGGATCGCGCCGGTGTTGGTGATCGTCCGCAGCGTGCCCGCCTGGTCGAGGATGGCGACGGCGTCGCCCGTCTCGCCGGTGCGGGTGGCGCTGATGGCGCCGGTGTTGCGCACGCTGGTCGTGGTCGAGCCGGCGCCCAGCACCAGGCCGCGCGCCGAAGCGGTGACGCCGGACGTGGCGAACGACGACGAGCTGGAGGCGATGGCGCCGCGGTTCAGGATCTCGTTGGCGATCGCGCCCGCGTTCAGGATGACGCCGGTGGCGTCGGCCTCGTAGGTCGTCGTCGAGATCTGGCCGTCGTTGCGGACGCCGCCGGTGATCGTGGTCGTGCGGCCGCCGCCGGCGCCGATCGACAGGCCCGTGGCGCTGACGTTGTTATAGACGCCCGAGGCCGAGATGGTGCCCTTGGCGACCAGGCCGTAGGCGTTGTCGCCCGCGCCGACCGCGCCCAGGGTCACGTTCTGGCTGGCCGAGCCGATCTGCAGGGCCGGCGCCGAGCCGAACACGGTGATGCTGGACGAGCCGCTGGTGCTCGAGGTGATCACGGTGCTGGTGGTGACGCCGTCGGTCCCGACCTTGGTCGAGTAGTTGAGGCCTTGCAGCAGCACGCCGCCGGTCACGTCGCCAGCGATGCGGACGGCCGGGCCGCCCTGCAGCAGGTCGTCGGCGTCCAGCTTGTTCATCGCGTCCACGGTCAGCGGGCGCGAGGTGTAGCGATAGCCGGTCGAGCTGGTCGTGCCCTGCAGGACCAGGGCGCCGTTGACGGTCGAATCGATGGCCTGGGCCACCGCGTTCACGCCCTGGACGTTGATCGAGCCGCCCAGCCGCACCGTGCCGGTGACAGGCGCGGCGATCCGCACGCCATAGGCGTTGTCGCCGGTGACGCTGATGCTGCCCAGGTTGGTCAGGTTGCCGACCAGCGGACCCTCCAGCAGCATGCCGGCGGAATTGTTGCCCTCGATGCTGATGATACCCGTGGCGTCGTTGACGATGTCGCCGGTGAAGGTCCCGGCGTTGGTCAGGCGTACGCCGAAACGGTTGTTGCCCTGGGCGAACACGCCGTCGAGGTCGCCGTCCGAGTCGGTGTCGGTGGCCGTATAGTCTTCCAGCAGCGAGATGGTGGCCGAGTTGGTCAGCGAGCCCGTCTTGCCGCCGATGATCAGCACGCCCACGCCGTCATTGACGCCCGTGGTCGACAGGGTGCCCGAGTTGGCGACCTTGTTGTTGCTGTCCAGCGTGACGATCGCCCCGGCCGTGGTCGGCTTGATCGAGCCGTCGGCGGTGATCTTGATGTCGTCGGCCGCCGTACCCGTAGCCGTGCTGGTGGCGATCGGCGTCGTACGCGCGGTGGAGACCGAGGTTTCCGCCAACGCGGCGAAACCCATGGCCAGGAGAGGAGCGGCCGCGACTGTCGCGACCAGGACCTTGCGCTGCATTACGAACGACACCTCGAAAGAAACCCGCGCCACTAATTCAGGTCACGTTGCGGCGAAAATGCGGTGAGTCCCGCCCGCGACACGTACTAAGGCGCCAACCGTCTATCGCATGGCTTGGCAGGGCGCCATATCTGGATCGACGAATCGCCCCTCGCTTGAATCTGTGAGCCTCTCCATGCCGCTGGCGAACACGCCCCCGGACGGTCCGGAAAGCCGCGCCGTAAGCGCTTTCTGGCTGATCATGCTCGGCCCGGCCGCGATTCTGGTGCTGGCCGTTCTCGGCATGGCCCGGCCCGCGCCGGCCCTGGTCGCCGCTTTGGGCGCGGTGGCCGCCGGCTGGTGGCTGACGCGACGGTCGCGCGGGGCGGCGGCGCAGCCCGCGCCGGGAGCGGGCCTGGCCCCGGCCGCCTCCGTCGAGGAGACCCCGCCCTTCGCGGCGATTCTTGACCGGTTGCCCGATCCGCTGATGGTCATCGCGGCCGAGGAAGCCGACGACCTGACCGGCCGCCACTTCCTGTTCGCCAACGCCGCCGCGCGCGAGCTGTTCAAGATCCAGGCCCGCGGCGGGCTGCTGGTCACGGCCGTGCGGAACCCGCGCGTGCTGGAAGCGGTCGACGAAGCCCTGTTCGGGAATGTCGAGGGCATGGTCGAGTTCGAGACGGGCGGAACCCAGGGGCGGGCCTGGCTGGCCTATGCCCGGCCGCTGAAGGAAAGCGCCGGCCGCTCGCGCCTCGCCCTGCTGGCCCTGCGCGACGAGACCGACGCGCGCCGCAGCGAGCGCACCCGCGCCGACTTCCTTGCCAACGCCAGTCACGAGTTGCGCACGCCGCTGGCCTCGCTGTCGGGATTCATCGAGACCCTGCGCGGCCACGCCAAGGACGATCCGGGCGCGCGGGACAAGTTCCTGGCCATCATGCTGGCCCAGGCCGAACGGATGTCGCGGCTGATCGACGACCTGATGAGCCTGTCGCGCATCGAGCTGAACGAGCACATCGCGCCGCTCGGCCGGGTGGACCTCTCGATGGCCGCTATTGACGTCATCGACGCCCTGGCGCCCCAGGCCCGCGACAAGGGCGTCACCTTCGATCCCGTCCTGCCGCCGCGCGGCGGGGCCGTGGTCGACGGCGATCGGGACCAGATCATCCAGGTGATCCAGAACCTCGTGGACAACGCCATCAAGTACACGCCCAAGGACGGCGTCGTGCGGGTCGAGGTGTTCCCCGGCCTCGCGGTCGAGGCCGCCGCCGCCGCCCGGGACGCGGCCGCCTCGCGGATGTCGCTGCTGACTCCCGACCACCACCCGACCGAGCGCTATGCCGTGCTGCGCGTCACCGACAAGGGGCCGGGCCTGGCGCGCGAGCACCTGCCGCGCCTGACCGAGCGCTTCTACCGGGTCGAGGGCCAGAAGAGCGGCGACCGCTCGGGCACGGGCCTGGGCCTGGCCATCGTCAAGCACATCATGAATCGTCACCGGGGCGGGCTGACCGTCGAGAGCGTCCAGGGCGAGGGCGCCACATTCGGTGTCTATCTGCCGATGGCCAAGGCGGGCGCCGAGCGGCCGGCGACCTCGACCGCGATCGCGGAAGCCTGATTTTTCAAGGCCTTCGGCGGCGCCCCGGGTGCTGTCACGTAACTGTCATCTAAGTGTCGCATAAGCACAGCGCCGGCCGGTCATAGATCGGCCCCGGGGGAAGGCCGCGATCCTGCGGAGCCTTCGACAACTTGGCGCAAGATTAGCTTTACGCATGCTGACCTGGCTCTCACTTCTCGTCCTGGCGCTCTTCTCCGGCGGAGCCTTCGTGGCCGGCCGCCGGCGCGCCGTGACCGCCACCGGAGGCCGCGCGCGCGTCCTCCATTCCTTGCCGGACTACTACGGGACCTACGCGGCCCTGTGGGCCGGCGTGCCCGCCGCGCTGCTGCTACTGCTGGGCGCCGCGTTCGGCGGTCGCGTCGAGGACGCGATGCTGCAGTCCACGCGCCCCGCCGCCGTCCAGGCGCTGGAGCCGGACCGTCAGGCCGTCTTCTATAGCGACGCCCACGCGATCGCCGCCAAGCAGTCGCCCTCCGAGGTGACCTACGAAGGCGAGCTGAAGGCGGCGCTGGACGCCAAGGTGGTCGAGGCCAAGCGCATCGAGACGACCCTGAACATCGGCATGCTGGCCGCCGCCGCCGTGCTGGCCCTGGCTGGGTTCCTGGTCGCCTTCCCGCGCATCTCCACCGAATTCCGCGCCCGCAACCGGGTCGAGGGCTGGATCGGCGTCCTGCTGATCGGCTGCTCGGTCGCGGCCGTGCTGACCACCCTGGGCATCGTGCTCTCGCTGGTCTGGGAAAGCTGGCGCTTCTTCCAGAGCGTCAATCCGATCTCGTTCCTGTTCGGCACCGAGTGGAGCCCGCAGATCGCCATGCGCGCCGACCAGGTCGCCTCGGCGGGCGCCTTCGGGGCCGTGCCGCTGTTCGCCGGCACCTTCCTGATCATGCTGATCGCCATGCTGGTGGCCGCGCCCGTCGGTCTCTACTCAGCGATCTACCTGTCGGAATACGCCAGCCGTCCGGTGCGGGGCATCGTGAAGCCGCTGCTGGAGATCCTGGCCGGCGTCCCGACCGTGGTCTACGGCTTCTTCGCCGCCCTGACCGTGGGTCCGCTGTTCCGCGCCGGCTTCAATGCCATCGGCGCGGCCCTGCCGGCCGGCCCGCTGGCCACCTACCTGATGGAAGTCCAGAACCAGATGGCCCTGGTGGCCGGGGTGGTGATGGGGATCATGCTGATCCCGTTCGTCTCCTCGCTGTCGGACGACATCATCAACGCCGTGCCGCAGTCGCTCCGTGACGGCAGCTACGCGATGGGCGCCACCAAGTCGGAGACGGTCAAGAAGGTCGTCCTGCCGGCCGCCCTGCCGGGCATCATGGCCGCCATGCTGCTGGCCGTGTCCCGCGCCGTCGGCGAGACCATGATCGTGACCATGGCCGCGGGCCTGCAGGCCAAGATGACCGTCAACCCGCTCGACACGGTGACCACCGTCACCGTCCAGATCGTCACCTTGCTCACCGGCGACCAGGAATTCGACAGCCCCAAGACGCTGTCGGCGTTCGGCCTGGGCCTCACCCTCTTCGTGGTGACCCTGACGCTGAACATCATCGCCCTGCGCATCGTCCAGAAGTACCGGGAACAATATGACTGACGCGACCATCGGCGCGGCCGCTCCGCGCCAGGCCTCCTCGGCCGCCGAAGCCCGCCTGAAGAAGCGCCACCGCGCCGAGCGCCTGTTCAAGGCTCAAGGCATGGCCGCGATCATCGTCGCCATGATCTTCCTGGTGGTGCTGGTCGGCCGGATCGTGAGCCAGGGCTACACGACCTTCGAAACCCACACGCTGAGCGTGCCGGTCTATCTGAACCCGGACCGCATCGACACGTCGGACCTCTCGGGCGTCAACTACGACTACATCGTCGCCGAGGCGGTGATGAAGAAGTTAGGCGTGCAGGACGACGACCTGGGCACCACCTCGACCAACGTCCAGGACCTGGTGTCGCGCGACTTCGGCTTCCAGATCCTCAACAAGCTGAAGGCCGACCAAAGCCTGATCGGCAAGACGATCGAGATCCACGGCCCGCTGAAGGCCGACGCCGACCTCTACTTCAAGGGCGAGATCGAGCGCGCGACCGCCGAAGGCGACCGCAAGCTGGACAACCAGCAGCTCGACTGGCTGGACCAGCTCCAGAAGGCGGGCGTGATCAAGTCGGGCTTCAACTTCGCCTTCTTCACCAACTCCGACTCGACCGAGCCTGAACAGGCTGGCGTGCTGGGCGCGGTGGTCGGTTCGGCCATGATGCTGATCATCACCGCCCTGATCGCGGTGCCGGTCGGGGTGCTGGCCGCCACCTACCTGGAAGAGTTCGCCCCGAAGAACCGCTGGACGGACATTATCGAGGTCAACATCAACAACCTCGCGGCCGTGCCGTCGATCGTCTACGGCCTGCTGGGCCTGGCCCTGTTCATCAACTGGCTGAACGTGCCGCGAAGCTCGCCCCTGGTCGGCGGTCTGGTGCTGGCCCTGATGGCCCTGCCGACCGTGATCATCGCCACCCGCTCGGCGCTGAAGGCCGTGCCGCCCTCGATCCGCGAAGCCGCCCTGGGCGTCGGCGCGTCGAAGACCCAGACGGTCTTCCACCACGTGCTGCCGCTGGCCATGCCCGGCGTGATGACCGGCGCCATCCTGTCGCTGGCCCACGCCCTGGGCGAAACCGCTCCGCTGCTGATGATCGGCATGGTCTCGTTCGTGCCCGGCGTGCCGGAAGGCTTCACCGGCGCGGCCACCGTGCTGCCGGTCCAGGTGTTCATCTGGGAGAACGCTTCCGAGCGCGCCTTCCACGAGCGCACCGCCGCCGCCATCATCGTCCTCCTCGTCTTCATGATCGTCATGAACGCCGCGGCCGTCATCCTGCGCCGCCGCTTCGAACGCCGCTGGTAGGTTTCACATGACCCTGATCCTGAACCCTCTCGCTTCGCCCCTTCTCCAGGGACACGCCATGAACGTCCAAAGCCCCGATGACACCGGCCACACGCCCGTGATCCACACCACCGTCCCGCACGCTCACGCGACCGCTCCGGTCGGCGAGCCGAAGATCAAGGCGCGCAACGTCAAGGTCTTCTACGGTGAGAAGCAGGCCCTGTTCGATGTCGACCTCGACATCCCGGCCAAGTCGGTCACCGCCTTTATCGGCCCGTCGGGCTGCGGCAAGTCGACCTTCCTGCGCTGCATCAACCGCATGAACGACACGATCCCGACGGCGCGTGTCGAAGGCTCGATCGAGATCGACGGCAATGACGTCAATCTGAAGAGCGTCGACCCGGTGGTCCTGCGCTCGCGCGTCGGCATGGTGTTCCAGAAGCCGAACCCCTTCCCGAAGACCATCTTCGAGAACGTCGCCTACGGTCCGCGCATCCACGGCCTGGCCACCGGCGGCAAGGCCGAGCTGGAAGCCATCGTCGAGAGCAGCCTGAAGAAGGCCGGTCTCTGGAACGAAGTCGCCGACCGCCTGCATCAGCCGGGCACCGGCCTGTCGGGCGGCCAGCAGCAGCGCCTCGTCATCGCCCGCGCGATCGCCGTGTCGCCGGAAGTGATCCTGATGGACGAGCCCTGCTCGGCCCTGGACCCGATCGCCACCGCCAAGATCGAGGAACTGATCGACGAGCTGCGCAGCCAGTTCTGCATCGTCATCGTCACCCACTCGATGGCCCAGGCCGCCCGCGTCTCGCAACGCACGGCCTTCTTCCACCTGGGCAAGCTGGTCGAGAGCGGTCCGACCGAGGAGATGTTCACCAATCCTCGCGACAGCCGCACCCAAGACTACATCACCGGCCGCTTCGGCTAAGCGTACCGGGAGGGATCACGAGATGACCGAACATACCGTCAAGTCGTACGGCGAAGAGCTGGCCCACCTCACGGCCGAAGTCACCCGCATGGGCGGCATCGCCGAGAGCCAGGTCGCCGACTGCATCGCCGCCATCGCCCGTCGCGACGGGCCCTTGGCCCAGGCCGTGGTCGCCGGCGACGAGCGCCTGGACGCTCTGCAAGGCGAGATCGAGCGCAAGGCCTTCCGCCTGATCGCCCTGCGCCAGCCGATGGCCGTGGACCTGCGCCACGCCGTCGCCGCCCTGAAGATCTCGATGAGCCTGGAACGCTGCGGCGACATGGCCAAGAACATCGGCAAGCGCGCGCTGATCCTCACGGAAGCCGACCCGATGACCGCCCTGACCCGCTCGATCGAGCGCATGGGCAAGCTGGTTCAGAGCCGCCTGAAGGACGTCCTGGACGCCTACACGACCTCGGACCTGCAGCGCGCCATCGGCGTGTGGAGCCGCGACGAAGAAGTCGACGAGCACTACAACTCGATCTTCCGCGAACTGCTGACCTACATGATGGCCGATCCGCGCACGATCAACGCCTGCGCTCATCTGCTGTTCGTGGCCAAGAATCTCGAGCGCATCGGTGATCACGCGACCAACATCGCCGAGATCATCCACTTCGAACTGACTGGCGACGAACTGGTGTCGCAGCGTCCCAAGCTCGACGTCGTGGCGCAGTAAACCGATAGAGGCGACCTGAAGTGACTCCCTACGTTCTGGTGGTGGAAGACGAAGACGCCCTCGCCACCCTGCTGCACTACAATCTCGACAAGGAGGGCTACCGCGTCGGCGTCGCTGGCGACGGCGAGGAAGCCCTGATCATGGCCAACGAGCGGGCCCCGGACCTGGTCATCCTCGACTGGATGCTGCCCAAGGTCTCGGGCATCGAGGTCTGCCGTCGCCTGCGCGGCCGGGCCGAGACGCGCAACGTGCCGATCATCATGCTGACGGCGCGCGGCGAGGAGACGGACCGCATCCGGGGCCTCGACACCGGCGCCGACGACTATGTCGTCAAGCCCTTCTCGATGGTCGAGCTGACCGCCCGCGTCCGAGCCGTCATGCGCCGGATCCGTCCGGGCCTGGCCGACGACCGCATTACGGTCGGCGACATCATCATCGACCGGGTCGCCCATCGCGTGAAGCGCGGCGGCAAGGAGATCCACCTCGGCCCGACCGAGTTCCGCCTGCTAGACTATCTGATGCAGCACCCGGGCCGGGTGTTCAGCCGCGAGCAGCTGCTGGACGCCGTCTGGGGCTCGGACGTCTATGTCGAGGCCCGCACTGTCGACGTCCACATCGGCCGCCTGCGCAAGGCGCTGAACGGCACCACGGACGGGGACCCGATCCGCACGGTGCGTTCGGCGGGGTACTCGCTGGATCTGGACGCGGCTTAGGGCCGAAAACCTCGTCCTTCGACAAGCTCAGGATGAGGTTTTCTACTGCGGCGCCGAGAGTCGTCCTCACCTGAGCTTGTCGAAGGGCGAGGACGTCCCCGCGATCTAGGCCCCGTCCAGCAAGGCGGCGATCTCGGGCCTGCCCGCGTGGCGGGCCCAATCGGCCGCCGCGCCATCCCACAACGTATCGCGCAGGTCGCGCCGCGCGCCGTACTCTAGCAGGAGCCGGACGGCGTCGGTGTGTCCGGCCCAGGCCGCCTGGTGCAGAGGCGTCGAATGGGCGTGGGCGTTTTGCGGGTTGAAGCGGCTGGGGTCTTCGCCGGCTTCCAGGAGGCGCTTCAGGATCGCGGTCCGGCCGAACTGCGCGGCCAGGGCCAAGGCCAGGTGGCGCTCGGCGGGGCTCGCCGCCGCGAGCAGTCGCGCGGCGTCGGTATCCTCGCCCAGGGCGGCGGCGACGGGCAAGGTCGGCGCCGCGCCCAGTCGCAGCAGGGCGCGGACCGCAGCGAACTCTCCATGAACCAAGGCCGCGCCGAGCGCCGGTGTCGGATCGGCGCCGTGCGCGACCAGCAACGCGATCAGCGGCTCCTGCGCGCCGGCCTCGCGGGCGACGCGGCCCGAGGCGACCAGGCCCAGCGTCTCCTGGATGTCGGCGGGCGCGGTTCCGGCGTCGAGGATCGCTCGCGCGAGGTCGACCACGTTCGGTGGCAGGCGGTCGTTGCGCACCGGGTTCTCGGCGACGAAGGCCAGGAGAGCGGGGGCGCGGAAATAGGCCTCGCCCTCGAACCGGGCGCGTCGGGTCGGCAAGTCGGGATGGGCGGCCAGCAGGGCCTTCAGTGTATCGAGGTCGCCGGCGTCGACGGCGTCGACCGCCTGTCGCAGAACTGGATCCTCGATCCGGTCGCGATACGTCTTCTCACCGTCGCCGTGCGCCGTCATGCGGGGAGGGTATCGCCGGTCTGCGCCAGGTCAAGCGAAGGGCTTTAAGCCTCCGCCGCGCGGTCGTGGGCTTCCTCGTCCGCGTCGGCGGCGAGGTCGACGGCCTTGGCGATGCTCTCGAACAGACCCGTGACGGTGATCGGCTTGGCCAGGTGCAGGTCGGCGCCGGCCTCCAGGCAGGCCTCGACCTGGTGCGGCATGGCGTTGGCGGTCAGCGAGATGATCGGGATGCGGCCCCGGCCCAGGTCCGCCTCGCGCTCGCGGATGGCGCGGATGGCCGTCAGCCCATCCATGACCGGCATCTGGGTGTCCATCAGCACCACGTCGAACGGTTGGGTGTCGAAGGCGTCCAGCGCCGCCGCGCCGTTCTCGACCACGACGAGGTCGGCCATCTCGCCCAGCATCAACTCGACGACGCGCTGGTTGGTCGGGTGATCCTCGGCCAGCAGCACCCGCAGGCGCTCCGACGACGGCGCGGGCGCCGCGCGGCGAGCGGGCGCCGGTTCCTCGGCCTCGGCCGGGGACAGGACGGCGGTGAAGCGGAAGCAGGCGCCTTCGCCCGGGGTCGACTGGCAGGTGATGTCGCCGCCCATCAGCTTGGCGAAGCGCAGGGCGATCGACAGGCCCAGGCCCGAGCCGCCGAAGCGGCGGGTGATCGAGCCGTCGCCCTGGACGAAGCGCTCGAACAGACTGGCCTGGACCTCGGGCGAGAAGCCCTCGCCGGTGTCCTGGACCTCGACCTTCAGTGCGATCGCGCCATCGGGAGTCTCATGAGTGGCGGCCCGCACCGAGACCGAGCCCTCGCAGGTGAATTTCACCGCATTGCTGATCAGGTTGTTGACGATCTGGCCGATCTTCAGGGCGTCGCCGACGGCGCGGTCGTGGAAGCCGTCCGCGAAGTCCAGCGAGAAGGTCAGGCCCTTCTGGTGGGCCAGGCCCTCGAAGGTGGCGGCCGCGGCGGTCAGGCCGGCGCGCAGGCCGAATGGGGCGGTCTCCAGCTCGACCTCGCCGGCCTCGACCTTGGCCAGGTCCAGGATGTCGCTGAGCAGAGCATTCAGCACCCGGCCCGAGTTGAGGATCACGTCCATCATCTCGCGCTGGCGGTCGGTCAGCTCGGTCTGGGCCAGCACCTGGGCCATGCCCAGGACGCCGTTCAGCGGGGTGCGGATCTCGTGGCTCATATTGGCCAGGAATTCCGACTTGGCGACGCTGGCGGCCTGGGCGCTTTCGAGGGCGGCCTTCAGGGCGACCGCCGAGTTCTTACGCTCGGTGATGTCCTCGCTGATGATCAGCAGCAGCTTCTCGTCGCCCTCGCCGGGGATGGCGATCTTCTTGGTCTGCAGCCAGCGCTCGCCGTTGTGCGGCGTGGTCAGCGGCTCCTCGTCGATGACCCAGACGCGGTTGCTGTCCAGCACCTTGCGGTCCATCTCGGCGAAGAAGGCGGCCTGGTCGGCGGGGAAGAAGTCGGCGTCGTTGCGGCCGATCAGGGCCGTGCGGGGCACGCCCAGCAGGTCTTCGCCGGCGCGGTTGATCAGGACGAAGCGACCGTCCTTGCCATTCTTGACCACCAGCATGGCCGGCACGCTCTCGACCACCGCGTCGAGGAAGGCGCGCGAGTGCAGCGCCTGGGTCGGGTGCGAGTCGTGGTCGTCTGCGGCCATGCGCGCGGCGGTGTCCCTGGTAGTCGTTCGATCCAAAGCCTTGAATGGGTAAGCGAACTGAACGTTGCTTAGAGGGTGACAAGACGCCGCTGACAAGCCGAGCGCCCAGTCAATCGGGGCGAGCGGGACAATAGGACGCAGCCGCCGAGCGATCCGATTTTCACGCAAACGGTTGCGGAGTTGATCGATCGCTCAAGGCGCGCCTACGATGGCGTGTATCGGCCGCGTGCAGTCGCGCGGGAGGCGGGCGCCGGGTCTCGAATCAGCGCCCCAGCCGCTTGAGCAGGGCGTCGCGATAGGTGCGGCTGGTCACCACCTCGGCGCCGCTCGTCAAGGTGAGGCGCCAGGAGCCGTCGGACAGAGGCTGGGCTTCGCCGACATGGGCCAGGTTGACCAGCGCCGAGCGATGGGCGCGGGCGAAGAGGCGGGGATCGAGGCGCGCCTCCAGGCTCTGCAGCGTCGCGCGCAGCAAGCCCTCGCGGCGGCCCCAGTGAACGACGACATAGTTGTCGGCGGCGGCGAACCACTCGACCGCCGACATCTCCACCGGGACGCGGCGTGAGCCGGCCATGACCATCAGGCGCTCGGTCTCGAGCGCGGCAGGAACCGCTCGGGCTTCGGCGAGGGCCGCTTCCAGCAAGGCGTTGCGGGCGCGGGCCTCGGCGGCGCGGCGGTGGTGGGCGGCGGCCAGACCCACCGCGACGATCGCCGTGCAGAGCAGGATGCAGACCGGCGTCCGACCAAGCACCCGACCGGCCAGGTCGCCTTGGCCGATGAAAAGCTGGTCGATCAGCGTGGAGGCCAGGGCCTCCAGCGGCACGATCGCCAGGGCGGCGACGGCCGTGGCGACGAAGCCTCGCCCGCCGGCGCCGAAGCGGCGCAGCAGCAGCCAGACGATCCCCGCCGCCGGCAGCCAGGCGGCATATACCGAACCCTGCCAGAGCAACGAGTCGACCATGCCCAGCTCGACCCCGCGCGCTTCTGAAAAGCGTCGGCCGAACCAGGCCGCGCAGATCGTGGTCATCAGCCAGCTATAGGCCGTGAACGCCCAGACCCAGGCGGCGGTCGGCAGGGCCTTCAGGCGAGCGCCAAGGCTTGGCGCCGCCGGCGACGCAGCACCAGCACGGCGATCCAGATCACGGCCATCGGTTGGAACACTAGGGTCGGCCAGAGCTGGCTCCATGGCGTCGGCAGGAAGGTCAGGAAATTGCCCGAGAAGGCGCTGAGCACCGCGCCGTACGCGCCCAGCATCTTCAGAAGATGCTCGTAGGTCCAGAGGTCCGGCGAGAACGGCCAGACGGTGGGGCGGGCAAAGCGCCAGAGGTCCCAGCCGCCCATGGAGACGGCGCCGTAGACTAGCGCCATGGCGACGGCGCCGTTGCGGCCCGTCTGCCCCGTCGCCACCAGGAACGCGACCCAGCCTCCAATGGCGACCACGGCCAGGGTGACGCCCCAGTCCAGTCCGGTGGCCCGCTGGCGAGGGTCGACGTCCGGCCGCTTGCGGCGCAGGACGCGCACGCCGGAGAAGAGGGTGAGTGTCGCCGTCGCCGACAGGGCCGCGAAATAGGCGTTGAAGTGGATGACCGTCATGACCCAGGCGGCGGCCAGCAGCGTGGCCATCAGCGCGACGAAAGTCCGGCCCGCCCAGCGATGCAGGCGGGAACCCTTGCGGGTCAGGATCGGGATCAGGCCGACGACGACCAGCGCGAAGCCGCAGCCGATGTGCAGGGCCAGGGTGGGGGAGAAGAGGTTTTCCATGGCGGCACCGTGCTGGCGGGTGGCGGTCACGGCTATGCCCGTGGGGCCGGACGTGGCGAACGGGGGCGGAATACAGCTGGCGCGAGGGCGCAGGCGCGATAGGTTCTGAGCATGGCTCTGAACGACTATCTCGGAGAGCCCGTCCTTGGCGGGTCCTGGCTATACGATGGCCAACTGCCGCGGCGGATCGCGATCGTCGCTTATGACCACGATCCAGCATATGCGGCTTGGTTGGATGACTGCGCCTACGAAGGAACCGAGATACACGGCGACACCTTTGAGCAGACGCCGTTGGGGCCTGACGGACGCCTTTACAGTGTCGGTCAGACATCCAGTGGCTACTTTCAGACGATAGGGGAAGCCCAGGCTTGGGCTGATCGCCAGCCCTGGGGACCCGTGACCTGGGACAAGTAGGTCTCGGACGGCCTTGACCCACGCCCCCCTGCGCGTCACACCCCGGCCTCATGGAAAAGCTGACAATCCTCCTCGTCGGGTCCGGCGGGCGCGAGCACGCCCTGGCCTGGAAGATCGCCCAGTCGCCGCTGTGCGGCCGCCTCGTCGCCGCGCCGGGCAATCCTGGTATCGAAGCCGTCGCCGAGCTGCGCGCGGTTAAGGCGACCGACGCCGATGCCCTGGTGGCCTTGGCCCAAGAGATCGGCGCGGACCTCGTAGTGGTCGGACCGGAGTCGGCGCTGGAAGTCGGTCTCGCCGACAAGCTGGCGGTGGTCGGCATCCCCTGCTTCGGCGGCAGCCAGCGCGCCGCGCAACTGGAGACGTCCAAGGCCTTCACCAAGGACTTCTGCCAGCGCCACGGTTTGCCGACGGCGGCCTATGGCGTGTTCGAGGACGCGGCCTCGGCCGGGACGTTCCTCGACACCTTGGAAGCCCCGTTCGTGATCAAGGCCGACGGCCTGGCCGCCGGCAAGGGCGTGGTCATCGCCGCGACCCGCGCCGAGGCCGACGCCGCCGTGGTCGACATGCTGGGCGGCCGCTTCGGCTCGGCCGGCGCGCGGGTGGTGATCGAAGAGTTCATGCACGGCGAAGAGGCCTCGCTGTTCGCCCTCTCCGACGGCAAGACCGCCGTGCTGTTCGGCGCGGCCCAGGACCACAAGCGCGCCTATGACGGCGACGAAGGCCCCAACACCGGCGGCATGGGCACCTATTCGCCGCCGCCCGTCCTGACCGACGCATTGATCGACCAGGCCTGGCGCGAACTGATCGTGCCGACCGTCGAAGGCATGGCGGCCGAGGGCAATCCGTACGTCGGCGTGCTCTATGCCGGCCTGATGCTGACGCCCACGGGGCCCAAGCTCGTGGAATACAACGCTCGCTTCGGCGACCCCGAGTGCCAGACGCTGATGCTGCGTCTGGAGAGCGACATCGTCCCGATCCTGCTGGCCTGCGCCAAGGGCGAACTCGCGAGCGCCGAGCTGCCGAAGTGGCGCGAGGAAGCGGCGATCTGCGTGGTCCTGGCCGCCGAGGGCTATCCCGACGCCCCCAAGACCGGCGGCCTGATCCAGGACGCCGAGGCGGACTTCGGCAATGAGGCGGTGGTTTTCCACGCCGGCACGACCCGCGACGCCGAAGGTGCGCTGCGGGCCTCGGGCGGCCGCGTGCTGAACGTCTGCGCCCTGGGCGCGACCCTGCACGAAGCCCGCGACGTGGCCTATGCGGTGCTGGGGACGATCTCGCTGGAAGGCGGCTTCTACCGCAACGACATCGGCTGGCGGGCGCTGAAGTCCTGACACTTGCCCCCACCTGACCTGCTTCGCAGGGGGAGGAGCGCGACAGCGCGGAGGGGGCAAGTGACTTGCCTAAGCGCCCACTCCCTCTAAACTCCCCATTCAAACAAGCGTTGGGGAGTAGACGCGCATGGCCGAAGCCGCCGAACAGTCCGCCCAGGACCTGAACTCGGGCACCAAGCCGGTCGACCCGCGCCACGCGATCGACGAGGCCAAGCTGGCGACCTGGCTGGAAGCCAATGTCGAGGGCTATGCCGGTCCGCTGGAGGTGCGCCAGTTCAAGGGCGGCCAGTCGAACCCGACCTACCAGTTGGTCACCCCGGCAAAGAAGTACGTCCTGCGCCGCAAGCCGCCGGGCAAGCTGCTGCCCAGCGCCCACGCCGTCGATCGCGAGTACAAGGTGATCTCGGGTCTGAACAAGGCCGAATTCCCGGTCGCCAAGGCCTATGCCCTGTGCATGGACGAGGAGGTGATCGGCACGATCTTCTACGTCATGGACAATGTCGAAGGCCGGATCCTGTGGGACGGCACCCTGCCCGACTACCAGCCGGCCGAGCGCCGGGCGATCTACGAGGCCCAGATCGACACCCTGGCCGCCCTACACAATGTCGACTACGCCGCTGTCGGCTTGGCCGACTACGGCAAGCCCGGCAACTACTTCGCCCGCCAGATCGACCGCTGGACCAAGCAGTACAAGGCCTCCGAGACCCGGACCATCGACGAGATGGACAAGCTGATGGCGTGGCTGCCCGAGAGCTGCCCGGTCGATGACAAGACCTCGATCGTCCACGGCGACTACCGCCTCGACAACATGATCCTGCACGCCACCGAGCCGCGCGTGGTGGCGGTGCTGGACTGGGAGCTGTCGACCCTGGGCAATCCGCTGGCCGACTTCAGCTACTTCCTGATGAACTGGGTGATGCCGTCCGACCAGCGCGGCGGCCTGGCCGAGATCGCCGACCTGCAGGCCTATGGCGTGCCGACCATCCCGCAGGCGGTCGAGCGCTACTGCAAGGCCACCGGCCGCGACGGCCTGCCCGAGCTGGACTGGTATTTCAGCTACAACCTCTTCAGACTGGCCGGCATCTGCCAGGGCATCGTCGGCCGCGTCCGTGACGGCACCGCCGCCAGCGCCCATGCGCAGCTGATGGAAGCGCGCGTGCCGGTCCTGGCCAAGGGAGCATGGGCCTTCGCGCAGAAGGCAGGGGCTTAGGGGCTATATGAAACGACTGCTGTCGGGCGTTTGCGCCCTGGCTATCGCCGGGGCGCTGAGCAGCGTCGCCTGCGCCGAGACCGTCTTCGTCCAGGCCGGCCGCCTGCTGGCCGACCCGGCGACGGGCAAGGTCGAGACGGCCAAGACCCTGGTGCTGGAGAACGGCAAGGTCACGAAGATCGTCGACGGCTACGTCTCCGAGCCCGGCGGCAAGGTCGTGGACCTGAAGGACAGTTTTGTCCTGCCCGGCCTGATCGACAGCCACGTCCACCTGACCCACGAGCAGAACCCCAACGGCCGCCTGCAGGCGGTGACCCGCTCGGCCGCTGACGAGGCCCTGGTCGGGGCCGGCTTCGCCCGCAAGACGCTGATGGCGGGCTTCACGACGGTCGCTGACCTGGGCGCCGACAACAAGGCGATCTTCGCCCTGCGCGACGGCATCAAGCGCGGCGACGTGCCGGGCCCGCGCGTCATCGCCGCCGGTTCGGCCGTGTCGGTCCACGGCGGCCACGGCGACGTCAACGGCTATAGCGAGGAGGTCATGCACGTGCTGCGGCCGACCTCGGTGTGCTCGGGCGCCGACGACTGCCGCCGCGCCGTGCGCGAGCAGGTCTGGCTGGGCGCGGACATCATCAAGATCACCGCCACCGGCGGGGTGCTCTCTAACACCGCCGCGGGCCTGGCCCAGCAGTTCTCGGACGGCGAGCTGGCGGCCATCGTCGAGACCGCTCACCGCATGGGCCGCAAGGTCACCGCCCACGCCCACGGCGTCGACGGCATCAACAGCTTCCTGAAGGCCGGCGGCGACTCGATCGAGCACGGCACCTTCCTGGACGCCGAGAGCGTCGCGGCCTTCAAGAAGAACGGCGCCTATCTGGTGCCGACCCTGATGGCTGGCGACTTCGTCTATCGCGTGGCCACCGGGCCGAACAACTTCCTGACCCCCGCCCAGACGGCCAAGGCCCTGGACGCCGGTCCCAAGATGCTGGCCATGGCCCGCCGCGCCCACGAGGGCGGGGTGAAGATCGCGTTCGGCACCGATACGGGCGTCTCGGCCCACGGCGACAACGCCGGCGAGTTCGCCCTGCTGGTCAAGGCGGGGCTCTCGCCGCTGGAGGCGATCCAGACGGCGACGGTCAATGCGGCCGACCACTTCTCGCTGTCGTCGGAGATCGGCAGCCTGGCGCCCGGCAAGGCGGCCGACCTGATCGCCGTGAAGGGCGACCCGCTGAAGGACGTGACGGAGCTGCAGCACGTGACGTCGGTGATCAAGGGCGGGGTGGTTTATAAGTAGTCCTCCCCCCAGCGGGGGAGGCGGCCGAAGGCCGGAGGGGGAAGAGCGGGTTATCCGGCTCCTTCCCCCTCCGTCGGCTTCGCCGACACCTCCCCCGCTAGGGGGAGGATTTGGTTTCTACGCCCCGATCCCCTTGAGCAACGCCTCCAGCGCCGCTGGATTTTCGAACCGAGCCCGTACCGGCCACGGCGTCACCTTTTCGCGCCACTGCGGCGGCAGTCTCACCCAGTCCTTCTCCGTCGTGACCAGCCCCGCGTCGTAGACCTTGGCCCGGTCGGCCAGCAGGTTCAGCGTCGCTTCGGGGTATTCGCCGTGGTCCGGGAACGGGGCGAAGTCGACCAGCTGGCAGCCGGCGGCGGTCAGGGCCTTCTCGACCTTCCAGGGCTTGCCGATGCCGGCGAAGCCGACTTGCGGACCCTTGGGCACGGGGGCGGCGGGCTCCAGGCGGGCGATCAGCACCGGGGTGTCGCCGAACCGCGCCAGCAGCTCCGGATCGGCGGTCTCCATGTCGACCGGCAGCAGCAGCACGACGGCGTCGGCGCGCGAGAGGCCGACGTGCAGCGGCTCGCGCATCGGGCCGGCGGGGAAGACGCGGCCGTCCCCGAACGGCCACTCGCCGCCCCGGGTTTCGCCATCGACCACGACCAGGGACAGCGCCTTGCGCACCGTCGGGTTCTGGTGGCCGTCGTCCATGACGATGGCCTGGGCCCCGGCCCTAGCGGCGGCGCGGGCTCCTGCGACGCGGTCGGCCGCGATCCACATCGGGAAGTCCTGCGCCAGCATCAGCGGCTCGTCGCCGACGTCGGCGGCGGTGTGGCGCGCGGTGTCGACCTGGGTCGGGCCCTTCAGCTTGCCGCCATAGCCCCGCGACAGGCCGTGGGCCGCGACGCCGCGCTGGGTCAGGGTCAGCAGCAGCTCGCGGACGATCGGGGTCTTGCCCGCGCCGCCCATGGTGACATTGCCCACGCAGATCACCGGCGCGCCGATGATCGAGGGCGTGGTGCGGGCGATGCGGCGACGGGTGGCGTCGGACCACAGCCACGAGATCGGCGTCAGCAGAGCGCGGGTCAGCGGGGCGGGGCCGCCGTGCCTGACATACCACCAGCGAGGCGTGCCGAGTTTCATGGGACCAGCTCGAGGATGCGGGAGAGGCCGGCGCGGGCCTCGGCGTCGCGGGTGTCGACATAGGCGCGGGCGCGAGCGGCGCGGGCCCTGGCGGCTTCAGGATCGCCGAGGTCGGCGGCGATCGCGTCGCGCAGGCCCTCGGGCGAGGCCATGACCACGCCGACAGCGGCTTCCAGTCCGGCGAAGGCCGAGGCCCAGTTCTCGACGAACGGGCCGCTGATCGCTGGGCAGTCCAGGCGCGCGGCCTCCAGCGGATTGTGACCGCCGATCTCGGGGACCAGGCTGCCGGCGATGACCGAGGTCCCGGCGAGGCGGAACCACAGGCCCATCTCGCCCAGGGTGTCGGCGACCACGATGTCGGCCGGCTCGCCGGGCGCCTGGCTGCGCAGGGAGGCCGACAGGCCGCGCGCCTTGGCCAGGTCTACGATGGCCGGGCCGCGCTCGACATGGCGTGGGGCCAGGATCACCGGCGGTCGATCCTGGAGCGCGGCGATGGCGTCCAGGGCGATCTCGTCCTCGCCCGGATGGGTGCTGGCGATCAGCAGGGGCGGGCGGGCAAAGCGCTCGCGCTCGACGGCGAAGGCCGCCAGGTCCACCGGCAGTGGCGCGGCGCCGAACTTCAGGTCGGCCTCGCCGGCGACCTTGCCGCCCAGGGCTTCGAACCGCTCGTGGGCGCGGGCGTCCTGGGCCAGGATGAGATTAAAGCCCGAGAGCAGCTGGCGCGCGGCGTCGGGGCGCTTGCTCCAGCTGGCGAAGCTACGGTCCGACAGCTTGGCCGAGACGAGGGCCAGGCGCGTCCCCGCCGCCTTGGCTTCGAGCAGAAGGTTCGGCCACAGCTCGCTCTCGACGAAGACGGCGAGGCTGGGCTTCCAGCGGGCGATGAAGCGCCTGGCCGCGCCGGGGGCGTCGACCGGGACGTACTGGTGGATCGCGCCCGGCGGCAGGCGCTTGGCCAGCAGGGCGGCCGAGGTGGTGGTGCCCGAGGTGACCAGCACCGTGACCTTGGGGCGCTCGGCGCGCAGGCGCTCGACCAGGGGCAGGATCGACAGGCTCTCGCCGACGCTGGCGCCGTGCAGCCAGACCAGCGGGCCGTCGGGACGCGCGACCTCGGCTTTCGCCAGGCGTTCGGCGAGGCGCGCGGGGTCTTCCTTGCCCTTGCGGGCCCGGCCGGCCAGCAGCGACGGAGCGAAAGGTTCGAGCAGGCCGGTGGCGGCCCGGTAGAGGTTCAGGGCGGACGGCCGGATCACACGACGCCTTCGGGCGCCAGGGCGCAGCCGTGCGCGCCGGCGGTGGTCTCGACCTGGATGGTCACGTGGCCGATGTTGAACTTGCTGGCCAGCTCCGAGCAGGCGTCGTGCAGGAACTGGTCGTGGTCGCCGTCCAGCGGGCGGACGACGTGGGCGGTCATGGCCGTCTCCGTCGTGCTCATCGCCCAGATGTGCAGGTCGTGGACCTCGCTGACGCCTGGCCTTGCGGCCAGCCATTCTCTTACCCGGAGCGTGTCGATCCCTCGCGGCGTGGCGTCCAGGGCCATGTCCAGGGAGTCGCGCAGCAGGCCCCAGGTGCCCAGGACGATGACGGCGACGATGCCGAGGCTGACCACGGGGTCCAGCCACAGCCAGCCGGTGACGGCCATGGCCAGGGCGGCGATCACCACGCCGGCCGAAACGGCGGCGTCGGCGGCCATGTGCAGGAAGGCGCCCCGGACGTTCAGGTCGTCCTTGCTGCCCTTCATGAACATCAAGGCCGTGGCGGTGTTGATGGCGATGCCGATGGCGGCGACGATCATCACCGGGCCGGTCTGGATCGGCTCGGGCGTCGCGAAGCGGCGGATGGCTTCCCAAGCGATGGCGCCGACCGCGACCAGCAGCAGGGCGGCGTTGCCCAGCGAGGCCAGGATGGTGCCCTTGCGCAGGCCATAGGTGCGGCGGGCGCTGGGCGCGCGCTTGGCCAGCACGACCGCGCCCCAGGCCAGCAACAGGCCCAGCACGTCCGACAGATTGTGGCCGGCGTCGGCCAGCAGGGCCAGCGAACCGGTGATCAGGCCCGCGCCGAACTCGACCAGCACGAAGCCCAGGTTCAGCGCCACCCCGATGGCGAAGGCGCGGCCGAAGTCCTTGGGCGCATGGCTGTGCCCGTGGTGACCGTGGCCATGATGGTGGCCATGGCCGTGCGCATGATCATGACCGTGATGGTCATGGTCGTGGTGATGATCGTGCGCGTGTCCAGAGTGATCGTGCGGCATGGGCCCTACATCCCATCTAGGGCGAGGCGGATCAATCGTTCGGGCCGGTTTCGCCCACCAAAGCCTCGGCGCGGCGGGAAACGGCCGACAGGCGCGCGCCCCAGGCTTCGGTCAGCGCATCGGGGTCATCGTCGCGGCCCGCCGTGGCCGGGCCGTCCCAGACCATGGCCGCCTTGGCGAAGGGCAGGGGGATGATGGTGCGGTCCCAGGTCTTCAGGCGGATGCACGGATTGACTGCCACCCCGACGAACAGCACCGGCGCGCCGCTGACCCGGGCCAGGGCGACCGCGCCCTTCTGCATGACCTCGACCGGACCGCGCGGGCCGTCCGGGGTGATGGCCATGGCCCCGCCGTCCTTCACCCACTTGACCATGTCGCGGAAGGCCTGTTCGCCGCCCTTGTTCTTGTGGGTGTCGGTCTTCTTCAGCGACGAGCCGCGAATGGCGGGCAGGCCCAGGCGGGCGATGACGCGGGCGATGAACTCGCCGTCGCGCGACTGGCTGACCAGGACGCGGATCTCGGGCTTGTCAGGACCTTGCGGCCAAGTCGCCGGGCCAACGGGCACGCGCGAGTGCCACAGCGCCAGGATCGCGCCGCCGCCGTTGGCCAGGGCCTCGGCCTGGACGCGGGTCGCGATCTCCTGGCCCTCGCGGGTCCAGCGCAGGGTCTTGTAGGTCAGCGCGATATAGCCGGCGAACAGCCGGGTCATCAGGCGCATCACCCACGGCGAACGCAGAGGCCTCAAACCGTCCCCTCCGGAACGTGGTCGAGATCCTGGGCCTTGGCCAGGCGCGCGTAGAGGCCGCCGGCGCGGACCAGCTCGGCATGGGCGCCGGTCTCGACCACGCGGCCCTTCTCGATGACGTAGATGCGGTCGGCGTTCTTCACGGTCGACAGGCGGTGGGCGATCAGGATCGTCGTGCGGCCGGCCATCAGGCGCTCCAGGGCCGCCTGGACCTGGGCCTCGCTCTCGGTGTCCAGCGCGCTGGTGGCTTCGTCCAGCAGCAGGATCGGGGCGTCCTTGAGGAAGGCGCGGGCGATGGCGATACGCTGGCGCTGGCCGCCCGACAGCCGCGCGCCGGCCTCGCCGACGGCGGTGTCGTAGCCCTCGGGCAGTTCCAGGATGAAATCGTGGGCGGCCGCTTGGCGCGCGGCGGCCTCGATCTCCAGCTGGCTGGCGCCGGGACGGGCGTAGGCGATGTTGGCGCGGATGGTGTCGTCGAACAGGAAGGGCTCCTGGGTCACCAGGGCGATGCGGTCGCGGAGGCTCGCCAGGGTCACCGAACGGACGTTGTGGCCGTCGATGGTCACCGCTCCGGCCGTCACGTCGTAGAAGCGCGGGATCAGGTTGAGGATCGAGCTCTTGCCGCCACCCGAGGGGCCGACCAGGGCGACGGTCTCGCCCCTGCGCGCTTCGATGGAGACGCTTGTCAGCGCCGGAATGTCAGCGCCGTACGAGAAGGTGACGCCTTCGAGCGCGATGGTGCTCTTGCCGGCCGACAGGGCCTTGGCGTCGGCGGGGTCGACGATGGCGGGCGCGACGTCCAGGGCCTCGAACAGGCGGCGGCCGGCGGTCAGGCCCTCGGCGAACACGGTCTGCAGGTTGGCGACCTGGCGTAGGGACTGGGCGGCCAGGGCCAGGGTCAGGACGAAGGCCAGGAAACCGCCGGCCGTGATCGGCGGCAGGGTGAACGGCCCCAGCACCAGGGCGCCGGTCAGGGCGCGCCAGCCGGCATAGGCGAAGATCAGGGCGATCACGAGCTGGGTGAAGAGCTCCGTCGAGGGCGCGGCCATGGCCTTGGCGTTGCTGCCCTTGATCAGGTGGCGCTGGCGGCGGTCGACCACGGCGGCCACGCGGCCTTCCTCGTAGGCCTCGCGGTTCTCCATCTTGACGATCTTCACGCCGTCCAGGCTCTCCATCACGGCGGTGGAGAGGTTGGCGGTCTCGCCCATGGCGCCCTTGGCCGCCTTGGTCGTGCGCTTGGAGAAGTTGCGGATGATCGCCCCGACGGCTGGCACCACGACCAGCACGCCGATGGCCAGGATCGGATCGCCGTGCAGGAGGGTCCACAGGGCGTAGAGAACGGTCAGGCCCTCGCGGACATAGTTGACCACGCCGGTGGTCGCCGCCTCGCGGATCAGGCCCGCGTCGTACAGCACCGACGAGACGTAGGAGCCGGAGTGCGCCCCGCGCAGCCGGGCGAGGTCGGCGCGGATCAGGCGACCGAACAGGCGCTTCTGCATGTCCCCGACCACGCCGTTGCCGATGCGGTTGATCAGGGTGGCCTGCAGCACCTGGAAGATCCCACGCAGCACGGCCAGGCCGGCGATGGTCAGCGGGATCAGCACCAGGGCGCCGGGCTGGGGATGGGTGATCAGCTTGTCGACGGCGGGGCCGACCATGGTGGTCAGCTTGACGCTGAGACCGGCGACGGCGGCGGCGCTGACGATCGAGACCAGGAGGCCCTTCCAGCGGGGCGCCAGGAACTCGCGCCACATCCGCACCATCAGGGCGCGGTTCGAGGGCTGCGGATTGTCCTGCGCGGTCATGCGGGAGGGGTCGGATGTCGGGAGGAGACTGTCAAGCGCGCGGCGGACGCACTCGCCGGGAAAAGCGACGCCGTGAGGGCCGATCGTCGCGCGATTTTGCCTTTCGGGGCCGATACCCCTACTTAGACCGCGACTTTCCAGAGGACCCTCGCGTTTGGCCAAGTTCGACCTCACCACGCCCTGGGGCCGGTTCAAGACCTATCTCCACTATCTGTGGAACGACCACGCCTATCTGCGCCTGGGCTTCTCGAACGCCCACTGGATCAGCCCCGAGCTGGTCCGCGCCAACCAGCCGTGGCCGTTCCAGCTGGCCTGGTGGAAGAAGCAGGGCATCAAGACGATCATCAATCTGCGCGGCGGCTTCGACGGCAGCTTCTACGCGCTGGAGAAGGACGCCTGCGAGCGCCTAGGCCTGAACTTCGTCGACTTCGTCATCACCTCGCGCGAGGTGCCGATCCGCGAGCGGGTGCGGGGGGCCAAGGCGCTGTTCGAGACGGTCGAGTACCCGGCGCTGCTGCACTGCAAGTCCGGCGCGGACCGGGCCGGGATCATGAGCGTCTTCTACGCCCACTACCGCCTGGGCCTGCCGATCCGCGAGGCGATGGAGCAGCTGGGGCCGCGCTACCTGCACATCAAGCACGGCAACACCGGGGTGCTGGACTACGTGTTCGAGCAGTATCTGGAGGTGGGGGAGCCCAAGGGGCTGACCTTCAGCGAGTGGGTCGAGAGCGACGACTACGACCCCGTCGAGATGAAGAAGACCTTCCGGGCCGGGATGCTGGGGAAGGTGCTGACGGACAAGATCCTTAGGCGGGAGTAGGTCTGCTCCCCCACCGGGGGAGCTGTCGGCGAAGCCGACTGAGGGGGCCATCTGGGCCTATGCCGCGCTGCCCCCTCCGGCCCGGGGTTTATCTTCGGGCGCGCGCTTCGCGCGACCCGGGGAGGCCACCTCCCCCAGAGGGGGAGGAGACGTTCGGGCTTTTAGCCCTCGCTGCTCGGATCCAGCAGCTTGTGGGCGTGGATGATGAAGTAGCGCGCGTGCGCGTTGTCCACGGTCGCCTGGGCCTTGGCCTTCCAGGCCTTGTGGGCTTCTTCGTAGTTCGGATAGGCGCCGACGAACTCGACCTTGCCGAGGTCGCGGAATTCGATGCCTGCCACGTCCGAGAGTTCGCCACCGACGACGATATGGAGAAGCTGCTTGTCGGCCATTTGGAGCAAGTTCCTGCGAGGAATTGTGATTATGGCAGTTCGATATGCCCGACGCGTGACAGGATCAACGGGTGAAGCGCCCGATTGGCGCAAACCAGGCTCGGAACCAGCGGAACGGGGCGATTATAGGCGAATTCCCGGCCTTTGTGATCGCTGAGCAACGCTCCGGCGCGGCGGCAGATCAGGTCGGCGGCGGCGACGTCCCACTCGCTCTTGGGTGACAGGGCCACGGCGGCGTCGAAGGCGCCGGAGGCCACCAGGCACATGCGATAGGCGATGGAGTTGCGGCTCTCGATCCGCATCTCCGGCCAGGGCTCGCGCCAGGCGGGGTGGGCGAACATCTTGGCGTCGCCCAGCATGGCCGCGCCGAACAGCTGGTCGGTCGAGGACGGCGCGATCGGCTCGCCGTTGAGGGTGGCCGGACCGTCGACCGTGGCGGCGTAGGTCTCGTTCAGGGCGGGCGCATGGACGACGCCGGCGATCGACTGGCCGTTCTCCACGACCGCGATTGAGACCGCGAACCACGGCTTGTTCTTCATGAAGGCCACGGTGCCGTCGATCGGGTCGACGACGAACTGGCGGGTAGTCCCGAGCCGCGCCGGGTCGTCGGCGGTCTCTTCCGACAGCCAGCCATAGTCGGGCCGCTCGGCGGTGAGCTCGGTCTTCAGCAGGGTGTCGACGGCCAGGTCGGCGTCGGTGACCGGTGAGCCGCCGTCCTTGGACCAGATCTTCAGGCCGCTTTCGCGGGCCGAGAGCGCCAGTTCGCCGGCCTCCCTGGCGGCCTGAAGGATCAGGTCCAGGTCGTTCATTTGCCCGCGATCGCCAGGGCGTCGACCAGGATCGAGGGGCTGTTGCTGGCCCCTCGGAACTCCAGGTCCGAGCCGGGAATGAGCCGGGCGTAGATGTCGATCAGGTTGCCGGCCACGGTGATCTCGGTGACCGGGCCGGTGCTCTCGCCGTTCTCGAACCAGATCCCCGAGCAGCCGACCGACCAGTCGCCGGTATTGCCGTTCAGCGAGGGGCCGAACATCGAGGTGACGAGCAGGCCTGTCCCTGCATCCTTCATCAGGCCAGCCAGGTCCTTGGCGCCAGGCTGGAGCGTCAGGTTGTGGGTCGAGACGCCCGAGGGGCCCGCTAGGCCGCGCGAGGCGTGACCGGTGGTGGCCAGGCCCAACTGCCTGGCCGAGCTGGTGTTGAGCAGCCAGGTGGTCAGCACGCCGTCGTCGATCAGGGCGCGGGCCTGGGTGGTGACGCCCTCGTCGTCGAACGGGGCCGAGCCCAGGCCGCGCACGCGGTGCGGGTCTTCCAGCAGCCTGACGCCCTTGGCGAAGATCTGCTGGCCCAGCTTGTCTTTCAGGAACGACGTGCCGCGGGCGATCGACGGGCCCGAGATCGCGCCCAGAAGCGGGCCGATCAGGCTCATGGCCAGTCGGTTCTCGAAGATCACCGGGGCGGTGGTCGAGGCGATCTTGCGCGGGTTGAGGCGCGCCACGGCCTGGCGGCCGGCCTCCATGCCGATGTCGCCGGCGGCCGGCAGGTCGCCGAAGTGGCGGGTCGAGCGGCCTTCGCCGCCGCGTTCCATGCCCGCGCCCTCGCCGGCGATAGCCGAGGCCGAGATCGAGTGGCCGGTGGCCGCGTGCGTGCCGTGGAAGCCGTCGGTGGTGACCAGCGCCCATTTCGACGCCGACCAGCTGGCCGAGCCGCCGTCCGAATTGGTGACGCCCTGGACCGCGCGAGCGTGGTCCTCGGCGGTGCGGGCCTGGGTCTCCAGGGTCTCGGCGGTCGGCTCGTAGCCGTCGATCAGGTCGAGCTCGGGGAACGGACCCTTGGCCAGGCGGTCGCTGGGCGCGAGGCTGGCATAGGGGTCTTCCGGCGCCAGGCGGGCCATGGCCACGGCCCGCTCGATCAGCTTGGCGCGGGCCTCGGCGGAGACGTCGGAACCGGAGACGGTGGCGCTGCGATTGCCGATGAAGACGCGCAGGCCAAGATCCCGGGCCTCCTCGCGCTCGACTTCCTCCAGCTCGCCCAAGCGAACGGAAACGGAGAGCGATTGGCGCTCGGCGAAGACAGCCTCGGCCGCGTCGGCCCCGGCCTTGCGCGCGGCGGCGACCACGTCATGCAGCAGATTATCGTCCATGCGGTCTTATGGACGAGCGCGCCCCGGCGGGGCAAGCGCTACCCGATGGCCGACAGCAGCAGCGCGACGCCGGCGAAGATGTAGGCCAGCCAGGTCGCGACCATGCCGACTGCGCGCGGGATCGAGGCTCCGCCACTGTTGGACAGGCCGAAGGCGTGGATCACGCGGCCGGCGAACAGCACGAAGCCGACGACATGGATGGCCAGCGGCGAGGCGCCGGCCACGGCCAGCACCGCCAGGGCGGCGACGCCGGTCGGCACATATTCGGTGGCGTTGCCGAAGGCGCGGATGGCGCGAGCCAGTTCCGGGATGCCTTCATCGCCCAGCGCGACCTTGTGCTTCTGGCGCAGGCGCACGACCAGCAGCGACAGGACCAGCAGCAGGAAAAGGTGAAGGCCGGCCCACAGCGCCGCAGCGTGGCCGGAAGCAATCGTGTCCATCAATCAAACCCTAGTACACCGCTTCCCCCAAGCGGACGGCCATATGAGGCCTTCCGCCCGAGGTCGGCAAGCAGACCTCCCTATGGCGCGAGTTCTCGCGCGATGGGGTACAAAAGGTGGTGGTCGTCGTAGAACGGCGTGCGTTCGTAGAACCAGGCCAGGCGCGCGTCCGGATCGGCGGCGAACCGGGGCTCTGCCGCCAGCTTGGCCTCGAACTCGGCCATCAGCTTCGGATCGGCCGCCATCATGGCCTCGGCCAGCGGGGCGATGGCGTAGGGCTCAATGTATTCGACACGGCTCAGCACCTCGGGGATCATGCCCCAGGCGAAGAAGCTCTCGCTGGACTGCGGCTCCAGCAGCAGAACGATCAGGTCGCCCAGCGGCTGGTCGGTGGGGACGCGGATCGAGCCTTTGGGGTAAGTCCAGTCGCGGGTCTCGGTGGTGACCTGATCGACGCTGATCTGGACGTGGCCTTCGTTGGCGACGGTGGCCAGCTTGGGGGCGACCAGGCGGATCATCTCGACCGTCAGGGTCTTGTCGGCGGTCAAGGTCTCCAGCGTCACGCCGTGCAGCTTCAGCCGCTCGATCAGGTCGGCGCGGTAGCTGGGCACGTAGTAGGCGCTCGGGCGCTTCAGGGTCAGCGACGGCTTGGAGCCGTAGAACGGGACCTGCCACAGCTCCGGATCGGCCTCGCCCAGCCAGCGGACCTCCTGCCGGCCCGAGGCGGGGCTGTCGTAGTACTCGTAGCGGATGCCCTTGAAGGCGCGCGTGTAGGCCGGCTTCGGATCGGAAACGAAGTTGGCCGGGATCTCCGCCGAGCGCAGGGCGCTGTCGGCGGCGATGGCGGAGCGCAAGCTCTCGCCCTGCTCGGCCAGCAGCTTCAGCGCCGTCTCGATGAACACATAGGTCCCGAGCACCCGCTGGACGTGGGGTTTGAGGCTATGGTTCTCGATCAGGATGGTCGGGACGTGGGCCGCCGCGCCCCAGCCGTTCGAGAAGCGCTCGCCCAGGCCACCGTCGTTGAAGCCGGCCTTGGGGTTCTGCTCGTCGACGCCGAACACCAGCTCACCCGGGATATGGCCCTCGGCCTCCAGGCTCGCGTTCATGGTCGGCTT
This sequence comes from Caulobacter sp. GW821-FHT09H08, assembly GCF_059415885.1. Lineage (NCBI taxonomy): Bacteria > Pseudomonadati > Pseudomonadota > Alphaproteobacteria > Caulobacterales > Caulobacteraceae > Caulobacter > Caulobacter sp. GW821-FHT09H08. The sequence goes on along the minus strand of NZ_JBWKOC010000004.1, from coordinate 395,172 downwards.
GAGCACGTCATCGAGCCACTTGGCGATGGCCGGCGAGCGGTTCCAGACGCCGTTCTCGCCATTGAAGCCGTAGGTGACGTCGTACTGGTAGTCCAAGCCGTCGGTCACGTGGACGTCGACATAGAGATCGGCCCGGTACTTGACCTGCAGGCGCTTCAGGGCCTGCATCTCCGGCTGGTCCAGCTTCATGAAGTCGCGATTGAGGTTCTGGTTGGTCGCCGTGTTGCGCCAGCCCTGGATGCGCGGCCCGCGCTGGTTGGGGCGCGAATAGGCGCTGGCCCGCTCGTGGCCGTCGACCGACAGGATCGGGATCAAGACCAGGTTGACCTTGTCGAGCAAGCTATCCTTGCCATGGAACGCCATGTCCCGCAGCAGCATCATGCCGGCGTCCTTGCCGTCGATCTCGCCGGGGTGGATGCCGCACTGGACCAGCAGCAGGGGCTTTTTCGGATCCAGCGTGTCGCCATCCTTGCTGGCCACGATCGCGAAGATTTCGCGGCCCTGCGGCGAGACACCGAAGTCCTCGAGACGGATCAGCTTGCTGGCCTTGTCGAGTTTCTCGAACCAGGCGCGGGTGTCGACATAGTTGGGGCTGAAGTCGTGCTCGGGGTCGGCCTCGAAGGCGGTGATCCAGGGATCGGACGTGTCGCGGATCAGGGCCTGGCTGGCGCCCTGCCAGTGCGGGGCCGGCGGCAGGAAGGGCTGATCCCAGGGGGCGGACGGGGTCTGGGCCATGGCGGGCTCCGAAAGCGAACAGGCGATGCTTTCGTCGCCCTTCAGTGGGCCCGTGACAAGAACTTGCTTCGATCCCGCCTCTAGAAGGTGAACATCACCACCAGGAAGATGGCGTTCAAGGTCGCCAGCAGCACGATCTCGGCGGCTCGGTTCCGGACGGCGAACAGCGCCACGATCAGCAGGTAGAAGGCCAGCAGCAGCACGGCCTGGAAGCCCATCCAGCGCGACTGGAGCGTCTCGGTGAAGCCCCGGACCAGCACCGACACCACCTCGAAGCCCAGCACGCTGGCCACGGCCATGCCGCCGACCACGAAGCGCTTGTTCTGGTCGTAATAGGCGTCGAGATCGGGCCAGGCGCTCAGGTCCTCCGGCGCGACCAGGGCGGCGATCAGGTAGTAGATCGAGGCCGCCGCGACGGCCGTGGCCACCAGGGTCAGGCTGAGATCGGCCATCCCCATGACCCGCGAACCGTTGTTGATCAGGCTGCAGACGTCCAGCAGCAGGAGCAGCATCAGGAGCGGCGTGGCCCAGCCGACCCGCACCGTGGCGCGGGCGTGGATCAGGCGCACCACCGAGGACAGGAGCTTGACGATCGCCAGGGCCAGCAGCGCGCCATAGACGGTGAAGAAGATGTCGATCGCGTCCATGGGATTCCTGAGTAGCCGCCGGACGAATCTATTCGCATATCGACGTTAGGTCATTGGGGGCGAGCCGGCCGCGTACGCATTCCGGTGACGCCGCTAGAAGTTCAGCAGCCCGATCAGATAGAGCGCATTCAGGACGATCAGCATGACGATGTCGGTCGCCCGGTTGCGGACCAGCACCATCACGAGCAGCAGCAGATAGAACATCAGGTTCATCAGCGCGCCGAAGCCGGTCCAGCGGGTGACGATGGCTTCGTCCAGGCCTCTGACGATCGCCTGCAGCACTTCGAAGCCCAGCAGGTTGCCGATCAGCATGCCGCCGACGACGAAGCGCTTGTTCTCGCCGTACCAGGCGTCGAGGTCGGCGTGGTCGGCCAGATTGTCGGGGATCACCAGGGTCGTGGCCATGTAATAGGCGCCCGCCGCCAGCATGCAGGTCAGCACCAGGCGCAGGCTCATGTCGGCCGAGCCCAGGGCTTGCCAGCCGTTGGTCACGCACGCCGCCAGGTCGAAGACCAGCAGCAGGAGCAGAAGCGGCGTCGTCCAGCCCAGGCGGACGGTCCTGCGATGCTGCAGGAGGCGAACCAGGCCCGACAGCAGCTTCGCCGCCGCCAGGGCCAGCAAAGCGCCGTAGAAGGCGAACAAGACTTCGATCGCGTCCATCAGTATCCCGGCCCCGACTCAGCCGGACGCTACTTCCAGATCGGGGTCCCGTCTCCCGGCAAACCCAGGCGAGCCCATTTTTCCGTAACGGAATCAATCACCGATTGGTCCATGCGGATTTCCTCGCCCCATTCGCGCTTGGTCTCGGGCGGCCACTTGTCGGTGGCGTCGAGGCCGATCTTGGAGCCGAGGCCGCTCTCAGGGGAAGCAAAGTCCAGATAATCGATGGGCGTATGCTCGATCACCGTGATGTCCCGGGCGGGATCCATCTTGGTGCTGATCGCCCACATCACGTCCTTCCAGTCGCGGGCGTTGATGTCGTGGTCCACGACGATCACCCACTTGGTGTACATGAACTGGCGCAAGTAGCTCCACACGCCCAGCATCACGCGCTTGGCGTGGCCGGGATAGGCCTTCTTCATCGAGACGACGGCGATGCGATAGCTGCAGCCCTCGGGCGGCAGCCAGAAGTCGACGATCTCGGGGAACTGCTGGCGGATGAGGGGAATGAACACCTCGTTCAGCGCCTCGCCCAGCACCGAGGGCTCGTCCGGCGGCCGGCCGGTGAAGGTGGTCAGATAGATCGGGTCCTTGCGCATGGTGATCGCCGTCACCTGGAAGACCGGGAACTTCTCGACGCTGTTGTAGTAGCCGGTGTGGTCGCCGTAGGGGCCTTCGTCCTCATATTCGTCGAGCAGGACGTGGCCCTCGATGATGATCTCGGCGTGGGCCGGGACCATCAGCGGCACGGTCTTGGCGGGCACGAGATCGACCTTGGCGCCGCGCAGCAGGCCGGCGAACTGGTACTCCGACAGGGTGTCCGGGACCGGCGTCACGGCGGCCAGGATGGTGCCGGGATCGGCCCCCAGCACGGCGCAGGCGGGCAGGGGATCCTTGTTGCCGGCCTTCTTGTGGCGGGCGTAGTGCTGGGCCCCGCCGCGATGGGCCAGCCAGCGCATGATGCACTTGTCCTTGGACAGCACCTGCATGCGGTAGATGCCGAGGTTGAAGTCGTCCTCGCGGTCCTTGCCCGGACCCTTGGTGACGACCAGCGGCCAGGTGATCAGCGGCGCCGGCTCGCCCGGCCAGCAGGTCTGGACCGGCAGCTTGGTCAGGTCGATATCGTCGCCGGTCAGGACGACCTCCTGCACGGGGGCCTTCTTCACCGTCCCGGGGCGCATGCTCATGACCGTCTTGGCCAGGGGCAGCATGTCGAGCGCGTCCTTCAGGCCCTTCGGCGGCTGGGGCTGGCGCAGGAAGGCCAGCAGCTCGCCGACCTCGCGCAGCTCGCCCGCCGTCTCGCGCGGCTCGCCGCCCAGGGTGACGCCCATGGCCACGCGCTTGACCGTCCCGAACAGGTTGGCCAGGGCCGGCATCGACGAGCGCGAGCCGTCGGGCAGCAGGACGTGCTCGAACAGTACGGCCGGCCCGCCGGTGGCCAGCAGGCGGGTCTGGATCTCGGTCATCTCCAGCACGCTGGAGACCGGTTCGGTAACGCGCACCAGCTCGCCCTTGGCCTCCAGGACGTCGATAAATTCGCGGAGGGAACGGTAGGCCATGGGGACTCCTGGGAACGCGCGGAACCTAGACCGGGCGATGGGAGAACTGAATCAGAAACTGTCATCCCGGCGGCAGCGCAGCGGAGAGCCGGGACCGCAACAGGCTCAGAGCTTCCTGCGGTCCCTGATCGGCGCGCTGCGCGCTTGTCCGGGATGACAGGTTTTAAGCGCTGACCGCCAGATCATCCGCGTGGATCATCGGGCCTTCGGTGAAGCCCAGCTCGGCCTCGATGGCGTCGGAGCGCAGGCCGGCGATGCGTTGGGCGTCGCCGCTGTCGTAACGGACGATGCCGCGCGCGACCTCGCGGCCGGTCTCGTCGCGGACCCGGACGGCGTCGCCCTTCTCGAACGGACCCTCGATGGCGCGGACGCCGGCCGACAGCAGGCTCTTGCCCGAGGCCAGGGCCTTGGCGGCGCCGGCGTCGACCGTCACCCAGCCCTGCGGGGCCAGCGAGCCGGCGATCCAGGCCTTGTAGGCGGCGGCGGGCGAGGCGGCGGCCTCGATCAGGGTGGCCTTCTCGCCGTCGGCGATGGCGGCCAGCGGACGCGGGCGCGAGCCCAGGGTGATCAGCGTGGCGCAGCCGGCGGCGCGGGCGATGCGGGCGGCGGCAATCTTGGTGGCCATGCCGCCGGTGCCCACGCCGGCCGCGGCGTTGGCGCCCTCGGCCATGCCGGCGATCTCGTTGGTGATCTCGCTGACCAGGGGGATGTGCTCGGCCTTGGGGTTCTTGCGCGGGTCGGCGGTGTAGAGGCCGTCGATGTCCGAAAGCAGCACCAGCAGGTCGGCGCCGGCCATCTGGGCCACGCGGGCGGCCAGGCGGTCGTTGTCGCCGTAGCGGATTTCCTCGGTGACGACCGTGTCGTTCTCGTTGACCACCGGAACGACACCCAGGCCCATCAGGGTCTCGGTGGTGGCCCGGGCGTTCAGCCAGCGGCGGCGCATCTCGGTGTCGTCGCGGGTCAGCAGGATCTGGGCGACGCCGATGTCGTGCGGCTCGAAGGCCTCTTCCCAGGCGCGCATCAGCAGCGACTGGCCGGCGGCGGCGGCGGCCTGTTTCTCCGGCAGGGTGGTCTTGCGGCCAACCAGGCCCAGACGACGGCGGCCCAGGGCCACGGCGCCCGACGAGACCACCAGCACCTGCTTGCCGGCGGCGCGCAGGGCGGCCGCGTCGGCGCAGAAGGTCTCCAGCCAGGCGCGGTTGGCCGCGCCCGTCTCGGCGTCGACTAGCAGGGCCGAGCCGACCTTGAAGACGATGCGGCGGGCGCTCGAAAACGCCCCGGCGGCCTGACTCACGGCGTCCAGCCCCCGGGGGTCTCCTCGATATAGTCCTCGTCCTCGTCGATCTCTTCCTCGAGCTCCCCGCGACGGATGCGCACCTGCTTATAGGCGGCGCGCAGCAGTTCGGTGACGCCCTGGCCCGAGACGCCCGAGACCAGGTACGGCTTCGTGCCCGAGATCTCGGTTAGCTCGGCGACCTTCTCGGCGAGGGTTTCCTCGTCGAGGGCGTCGATCTTGTTCAGCGCCAGGATCTCGGCCTTGTCGGCCAGGTCCTCGCCATAGGCTTCCAGCTCGCCCCGGATCGTCTCGTAAGCGCCGGCGATGTCTTCCTGGGTGCCGTCGATCAGGTGGATCAGCGTGGCCGAACGTTCGACGTGGCCCAGGAAGCGGGTGCCGAGCCCCGCGCCTTCCGACGCGCCTTCGATCAGGCCGGGAATGTCGGCGATGACGAAGCGCTCGCTGCTCGACAGGTCCACGACGCCCAGGTTCGGAGTCAGGGTGGTGAAGGGATAGTCGGCGATCTTCGGCTTGGCGGCGCTGGCGGCGGCCAGGAAGGTCGACTTGCCCGCGTTGGGCAGGCCGACCAGGCCGACGTCGGCGATCAGCTTCAGCCGCATCCAGATCCAGCGTTCCTCGCCCTCCTGGCCGGGGTTCGCGTATTTGGGCGCCTGGTTGACCGGGCCCTTGAAGTGCAGGTTGCCCCAGCCGCCGTTGCCGCCCTTGGCCAGCAGCAGGCGCGCGCCCACGTGGTCGAGGTCGGCGATCAGGGTTTCCTTGTCCTCTTCGAGGATCTCGGTGCCGACCGGAACCTTCAGAAGCACGTCGTCGCCGGCGGCGCCGTGGCGTGCGCGGCCCATGCCGTGGATGCCCGTGCCGGCCTTGAAGTGCTGCTGGTAGCGGTAGTCGATCAGGGTGTTGAGGCCTTCGACGGCCTCGATCCACACGTCGCCGCCGCGACCGCCGTCGCCGCCGTCCGGGCCGCCGTACTCGATGTACTTCTCGCGGCGGAACGACACCGATCCGCCGCCGCCGTTACCCGAGCGGATGTAGATCTTGCATTGGTCCAAGAATTTCATGGCGCTCTTTAGTCCCAAGGCGTCCCGCGCGTCGAGCCCTAAGCCGCCTGGCCTGCGGCCATTGGCCACTGGAGGTCGCGCGGAAAAGCGCGGCCGTTGGCTCCGGGCTGTGACGAATTGTTAAAGCACATAGTGCGACAAAGTGTCTTGCCAGCAAAACCGCCATTTCTCCTTGGCGGATCGGGAGGCTCACCTTGGCGACGGCAGAAGAACGCGGCGTGGAACTGACGAGGGACCTGAAGGATCTCTCGATGCAGGACCTCTGCCGCAAGTATAGCGTCGAGGCGGGCGTACACCGCAACATGTTGATCGGCCGGGGCACCGGCATCGCGCCGCAATGGCGCGATTTCAAGACGTTCGTCTCCGAAGTCGGGGTCAAGCCGTCGACCGACCACAGCCTGATCCTGCTGAATCGCTATGAGCGCACCTACGGTCCCGGCCGCGCCAAGTGGATGACCGCCGAGGAGCAGGCCGCCCACGAAGCCGAATTCGACCGCCTGCGCGCGGAAAAGCAGCGTGAAGAACAGCTGCTGATGCACAAGAACGCCGCGGTGACGCGCGCCAGCAAGCCCGGCGCCCCGTCGTTCGGCCAGTTCACGCCCATGGCCGGCAAGCAGGTGGCCTTCACCGACGTCGCCAAGAAGCTGGCCATTCCGGTCGCGGCCCTGTCCAAGACCATGCCGGCCGGCACCAACGCCGACGAACTGGTCAAGCGCTCGGCCGCCGCCAACGAACTGATCAACGACCAGGCCACCTGGCTGCCGCCGGACCCGGCGCGCAAGGCGGGCTTCTTCGAGGCCTATCGCATCTGGCACCTGCAGGTGCAGCCGCAGTTCGGCCGCGCCGCCACCCCGACGTTCCTGTTCCTCTACATCGCCCTGCCGGTCATGAAGCAGTGCCGCGACGAGCTGATGGACCTGGACCTGTGGAACCCACTGGGCCAGCGGGCCATGGCGGCCCGCGACAACCACGTGTCCTGGAAGAAGTACACGGAGTTCATGCCGCGGGCCCAGGTGGCGCTGATGGAGATTCCCATCTACGCGACCTACTCGCTGCTCAGCGACCTGGACGCCCTGTGCGAACGGATCCTGACGGCCGAGAAGCGCTTCCGCGAAGGCCCGCAGAAGGTGATCCACACCCACCGCGCGGCGTAATTCACTCCAAGCTCTAACTCGCAGCAAAAATCACTGCCTTCCTCGCCCTTGTGGCGAGGACCCATGGCGCGGCTTGGTCCGCGGTCAGTTGAGTGCGCCGCCAGTGTGGGCGCGCAATTTGCTCGACTCAACGCCCGCTGAACGATGGGCCCTAGGCACAAGGCCTAGGGAGGCGGGGCAATTTACTTCAGCGGCGTGCGCACGATCGCGTCGCGATCGGTGCGCAGGGTCCCGTCCGAAGACACGTAAAGCTCCGAGACCTGGATCACCGAACGCTGGCTCCAGGTCGGATCGGCGTCGGCCTGCGACTCGTGGCCCTGCTGCACGAAGTAATAGAGATAGGCCTTGCCGTTGTTGACGAGGACGTCGGCGTGATGGCCGAGGTCCAGGTCGGTCAGGCGGCTCCCCGGCCGGTCCAGCAGCAGGCGCGCCTGACGGGTCCAGGTCTGGGCGTCGTCGGATTTCAGCGCGATCAGGCCGCGCCAGCCGTCGACGATCATCCACCACGATCCCTGGAAGAAGAACGCCTTGGGGCCCTCGGCCGCGAAGTCGCCGATCGGCGCGGGTTGGCGGGTCCAGGTCTTCAGGTCCGCGCTGTCGGCGGCGAAGACCCGGCTGTTGGCGCGCTCGTCCTTGAACCACAGGCGGTAGCCGCCGCCGGGCTTCTTGATGACGCCGGCGTCGATCACCCGGTCGGAGCCCAGGTCCAGCGTGTCGGCGCAGGTCCAGGCCTTCAGGTCCTTGCTGGTGAGGTGCACGATCTTGGCGGTGGCTTCCGGCACGCCCCAGCGATGGAACGTGCCCGGCACCACGCTCAGCCACATGTGATAGAGGCCGCCGTCGACGAAAACCTCGGGCGCCCACAGGGTCGCGCCAGTGCAGGCGGCCGGGATGTTCGCCGTCGCCTCATAGCGCCACGACAGGCCGTCCTTGGAGGTCGCCACGCCGATCGCCGTCTCGTGGACCCAGGCCACGTCCTTGGGATCGGCCAGACTGAGGCTGGCGCGGCGGGCGGTGTAGAACATCTTCCACTGCTTGCCGGCCTTGTCGCGGACGATCGAGACATCGGCCGCGCCGTCGAACACGGGATCGCGATAGAGCGGCTTGGGGGCCTGGGCGGAGGCGACGCCGGGCAGGACGGCGGCGGCGGCAAGAAGGCTCAGGACCAGGCGGCGCATGGCGGCTCCGAGAAAAGATCGCGGCGCTCCCCGTGGCCGCGATCCTCTCTCTACAGCACAGCTTCAATTAGGCCAGCCAGACCATCATCCGGGTCGCCGCCGGCTTGCCGCGCGCGATCGAGGGCTTGTCCTCGACGACCCCGGTGTAGAGGAAGCCGGCCTTGACCAGCACCCGGCCCGAGGCCTCGTTGTCGGCGAAATGGCCAGCGGTGACGTAGCGCTTCTTCCAGGCGTTGCGGGCCCAGTCGAGCGCGGCCTTGGTCGCCTCGGTGGCATAGCCGCGACCCCAGTAGGGGCGGCCGATCCAGTAGCCCATCTCGACCGGACCATCGGGGTTGGTGAACAGGCCCACGACCCCGATCAGGCCCTCGTCGGCCAGTTCGACCGCGAAGGTGTTGTCGCGTGCGCGGTCCTGCGTGCCGCAACGGGCCACGAAGTCCTCGGCGTGACCGCGGGTGTAGGGCGAGGGCATGCGCGTGGTCATGCGCGCGACGTCATGATCGACGCAGAAGGCCGCCACGCGTTCGACGTCGGCCTTGGCCGGAACGCGCAGCGTCAGCCGCTGGGTTTCGATGACGGGTCTTTCTTCAATGACGCACATCGGCGCCTCCCAGAGTTCTCCCGGTCCTTCTCTGTGGGGACCGTGACGCCGCCATGGCGAAGCTGGTTCAAGATGGCGGCGAGACAAAACAAAAGCGGGGAGCCCGGCGTTCCGGACTCCCCGCTAGAGATCGTCTGTCCGGATCGTCTTCTTCAAGAGAAGCACGATCCTGAAAAACTCTGGTTCGTGCTTACTCGGCCGGTTGAGCGGCCGGAGTTACCGTCACGTACGTGCGGTTATGCTTCTTGGTCACGAAGCCCACGGCACCTTGCACGAGGGCAAAGAGGGTGTGGTCCTTGCCGATGCCGACATTCGTGCCCGGATAGAACTTCGTGCCGCGTTGACGCACGAGGATGTTGCCAGCGAGAACCTTCTCGCCGCCGAACTTCTTCACGCCAAGGCGCTTCGATTCTGAGTCGCGACCGTTGCTCGACGAGCCGCCAGATTTCTTGTGAGCCATTGTGCTCTCCTACCTTTAGAAGGCGTCGCCGTTAGGCTTCGCCTTCCTCCGTCTTGGCGGCTGCCTTCTTAGGGGCGGCCTTCTTCTTCGGGGCGGCTTCAGCAGCCGGCTCGGCGGCGGCTTCAGCAGCCTTCGGAGCCTTGGCGGCCTTCTTCGGAGCGGCCGGAGCAGCTTCGACGCCGGTCGGGATCGAGAACGGGACAGCGGCGTCGCCGAGGCCACGCGCGCGGGCGTTCAGGATGACCTTCGGGGTCAGGTCAATCGTACCTTCCCACGTGGCTTCCTTGCCGGCGCCGGCGACCGACGTGACGCGCACGACGGTTTCCAGCTGGCGGTGACCGCGGGTGCGGCGGTAGCCCTGGCGACGGATCTTCTTGAAGATCTTCACCTTCTCACCCTTGCGGGTTTCGATAAGGGTCCCGGAGACGACAGCGCCGTCCACGGTGGGGGCGCCGACCGTCACGGCCTCGCCTTCGCCAAGCATCAGGACTTCACCGAAGGCCACGGCAGCGCCGGGTTCACCTTCGAGCTTTTCGACAACCAGCAGGTCGCCGGCTTGAACCCGGTACTGCTTGCCGCCGGTTTTGATCACCGCGTACATAGGTTAGCGCCTTAAAAACGTGCGTTCGCAAAATAGGGATCGCCCGCTCGGAAACCCGGCGGGCGAAGAGGGCGCGACTTATACAGCCGAGAGCCTGAGAGTCAACGCCGTTGGGGAGGAATCCGCGGCCTCGTGTCGCGAAACGTCGCGAGACCCTCGGAACCCCCTGGTGTGTTACTTTATAACACGCTATATGCCGTCTCGTGAACTCGACCTTCTTCGCCTCGATCGCCGCCACCGGCTTCGCCGTGGCCTTCCTGCACGCGGCCTTGCCCACGCATTGGCTGCCGTTCGTGCTGGTCGGGCGCGCGCAGAAATGGTCGACCGGGCGGACGCTGGGCGTGACCCTGCTGGCGGGCCTGGGCCACGTCGGCCTGACCATCGCCCTGGGCCTGGGCCTGGTGGTCGCCGGCCTGGCGCTACAGCCGTCGCTGGGCGGCCTGTTCCACTGGATCGTGGGCGGCCTGATGGTCGCCGTCGGTGTCTTCTATATCGTGCGCGGCCGTCACAACCACGCCCTGCCCGAGGCCGGGCGGCGGGTCTACGCCTCGGACCGCGCGGCGATCTTCGCCCTGGTCACCCTGCTGACCCTGTCGCCCTGCGAGGCGTTCCTGCCTTATTACCTGGCCGGCATGGAGCACGGCTGGCAAGCGTTCCTGGTGCTGAGCGCGGTGCTGATGGCCGCCACCTCGGCCGGCATGTTGATCTTCACCAGCCTCTCCCTGGCCGGTTTCAAGCGCCTGGGCCTGCACTGGGTCGAGCGCTACGAGGAGACCATCCTGGGCGTGGCCCTGGTGCTGGTCGGCCTGGCGGTAGCATTCTTCAAGACGTAAGCGGCTTCCGCTCGCGGCCCGAGGCTCCTAAATAGCGGCCATGACCCAAGCTTCTCCCGTTTCCGGCAAGATCCCCGTCACCGTGCTGACCGGCTATCTCGGCGCCGGCAAGACCACGCTGCTGAACCGCATCCTCACCGAGGAGCACGGCAAGAAGTACGCCGTGATCGTCAACGAGTTCGGCGAGGTCGGCATCGACAACGACCTGGTGGTCGGCGCCGACGAAGAAGTGTTCGAGATGAACAACGGCTGCGTCTGCTGCACGGTGCGCGGCGACCTGATCCGCGTCCTCCAGGGCCTGATGAAGCGCAAGGGCGGCTTCGACGCCATCATCGTCGAGACGACCGGCCTGGCCGATCCGGGCCCGGTGGCCCAGACCTTCTTCGTCGACGACGACGTCAAGGCGCGCACGGCCCTGGATTCGGTCACCGCCGTGGTCGACGCCAAGCACATCATGCTGCGCCTCTCGGACAGCAAGGAGGCCGTCGAGCAGATCGCCTTCGCCGACCAGATCGTGCTGAACAAGACCGACCTGGTCTCGGAAGACGACCTGCGCCACGTCGAGTCGCGCATCCGCCGCATCAACCCGCTGGCCCCGATCCACCGCGCCCAGCGTTCGAACGTCCCGCTGGACGCGATCCTGGGCAAGCACAGCTTCGACCTGGAGCGGATCACCGAGCTGGAGCCGTCGTTCCTGAACCCGGCCCACGGCGAGGCCGGCCACGTGCACGACGAGCACTGCGGCCACGACCACCACCATCACGACCATGACCATGGGCACGTTCACGACGAGCACTGCGGTCACGACCATCACCATCATGACCACGATCACGGCCATGGGCACGACCACGCTCATGACCACGGTCACGCCAGCGCGATCCACGACGACGGCGTGAAGGGCATCTCCCTGACGCTGGACAAGCCCGTCGACGGCCAGAAGATCACCGCCTGGCTGAACGACCTCCTGGCCAAGCGTGGCCCGGACATCCTGCGCGCCAAGGGCATCATCGACGTGAAGGGCGAGAACAAGCGTCTCGTCTTTCAGGCCGTGCACATGATCCTGGAAGGCGATTTCCAGCGCGAGTGGACCGACAAGGACAAGCGCTATAGCCGCATGGTCTTCATCGGCCGCGACCTGGACGAAGCCGAGCTGCGCGCGGGCTTCGAGTCGACGGCGGCCTAATTACCGATTTTCCCTCTCCCTTGCGGGAGAGGGTGGCCCGCAGGGCCGGGTGAGGGGTTGAAAGACAGGACCGCCGCGACCGGCCTTTCGGCTAGTCGCGGCGGTTTTCGTTTGTGCGACCCCTCATCCGTCAGCTTTGCTGGCACCTTCTCCCGCAAGGGGAGAAGGGGATTAGTGCAGGTCCTCGTTGACGATCCCGACCCTGGTCCAGCCTTGGTCGTGCAGTTCGTTGATGACGGCCATGAAGGTCTCGTAGGGCACGTCGGCCTGGCCGCTGATCATCACCCGCTGCTCGCCGCGCGGGCCGGCCTGGCCATCGGCGATGAAGCGGGCGTTCAGATCGCCGGACAGCGCATCCAGCCTGGTCGCCTGGCCCGCCAGGAACAGCGCGCCCGAGTTCTGGATCGTGATGACGACCGGCTTGGTCGTCGGCTTGTCGAATGACGGCGGCGGCAAATCGACCTTCAGCGAGGTCACGGCCGTCGGCACGGCGACCATGAAGATCACCAGCAGCACCAGCAGGATGTCCACGAAGGGCGTGACGTTGATGTCCGCGTTCTGGCGGATCGCATGGCGTCCGCCGCCGCCCGAGAGTTTCGCCGCCATGGCCTGCATCCCTTTCTCGTTGCGAAGTTACAGATGTAGATTGCGCTCGTTTCTACAATTGTAAAGTCGGAACTTGCGGGCACGAAAAAGGGGCCGGACGTTTCCGCCCGGCCCCTGATTTTTTCGATCGTCGAAGTTGCTTAGTGCAGGTCTTCGTTGATCAGACCGACCTTGAACCAGCCCGAGGTCTGCAGCTGGTTCAGGACGCCCATGAAGTCGGCGTACAGCACGTCGGCGTCGGCGCGGATCATGACGCGCTGTTCGTCCTTCGGACCGGCTTGACCGGTGGCCGCGAACTTGGCGTTCAGGTCGATTTCCAGGTTGTCCAAGCTGGTCTGCTTGTCGGCGATGAAGATCGCGCCCGACTTCTGGATCGAGATGAAGACCGGTTCCTTCGGCTTCGGAGCGTTCGGCGGCGGCGGCGAGGCCGGCGGCAGATCGATCTTGATAGAGGTCACGGCCATCGGCACGGCGACCATGAAGATGATCAGCAGAACCAGCAGAATGTCCACGAAGGGCGTGACGTTGATTTCGGAATTCTGGCCCAGCGAATAACGGCCACCGCCGCCGCCAGCAAGTTTAGCCGCCATAGCCTGACTGTCTCCCAGAAGGTCGCGCCGCTCGGGGCGCGCCTGAAATGTCGTTACCTGGCCACGTCTGGCGCAGACGGGCGCGGAAGTAAAGCCCGACGACGCATCGCAATGGCAACCCCTTTTCGAGTCTTTTTTGCCGAACGCCGTTCGAACAGGCGCCTTGTGGGGTCAGGGTTCGCGCACGGCGCGAAACGCGCCGTGGAGGCGGGGTTATTGAAAGAGTCTGGTCGTGGCGGGTCCGGCGCCTTATCTCGCGCGCATGATCTTTTCTTTCGACGCCTTCGTCACCGACGCCCTCTTTGACCGCTCCGGCCGCGCCATGTTCGCCCTGGGCGACGGCACGGTTCGCCTGCAGACCGAGGAGGGATTCGTCACGGTCGAGGCCCATGACGGCGCGGTCCTGGCTGCGGCCGTCCATCCCAGCGGCAATGGCGTCGTCACCGGTGGCGATGACGGCAAGGTCGTCTGGAGCCGAATCGACTCTGGTTCCAAAGGGGCAGAGGTCGCCGCCACGCTGATCGCCGAGGTGAAGGGCCGCTGGATCGAGCATGTCGCCGCCAGCGCCGCCTCGGGCCTGGTCGCCTTCACGGCCGGCAAGGACGTCCACGTCCGCGACGTCGCCGACCCGGCCTTCGCCAGGACCTTCGCGCACGAGAAGACGGTGTCGGGCCTGGCCTTCGAGCCCAAGGGCCGGCGCCTGGCCTCGGTTTCCTACGGCGGGGCCTATCTCTGGTACGCGCGCATCGCCGACCAGAAGCCGACCCTGCTGAAATGGGCCGGCAGCCACATCGCCGCCGCCTTCAGCCCGGACGGCAAGTTCCTGATCTCGTCGATGCAGGAGAACCAGCTGCACGGCTGGCGCCTGTCGGACAGCAAGGACATGCGGATGGGCGGCTACCCCTCCAAGATCAAGAGCGTGGCCTTCTTCGACAAGGGCAACCTGCTGGCCACGGCCGGCGCCTCGGGCGCGGTCATCTGGCCGTTCGCCGGCGCCAACGGCCCGATGGGCAAGGAAGCGGCCGAGATCGGCTTTTCCCGCGATTCGATGGTCGTCCGCGTGGCGGGCATCGACACGCACCCGGTCTGCCTGGCCGCCCAGGACAACGGCAAGATCTGGGCCGCCCACATGCGCAACGGCCGCATCGAGACCGTGAAGGCCGAGAAGGGCGCCTCGATCAGCGCCCTGTCGGTCAGCGCCGACGGCAAGTTCTTCGCCTGGGGCGACGAGGACGGCGAGGCCGGGGTGGTGGAAATCCCGGACATCAGCGGGCCGCGGCAGTTCGCGGGGTAGCCGGCTGGCTCATTGCCGCGTCCTCGCCCTTCGACAGGCTCAGGGTGAGGCCGTGAGAGCGCGGCGATAAAGACACCTCATCCTGAGCCTGTCGAAGGACGAGGATGTCGCCCCAAGCGCCTCAGAACCCCTTCAACTCCCCCCACTCCTCGAACGGCGCCCGCTGGCTGCGGAAGTTGTTCACCGGTGCGGCCTCGTCGCGATAGCCCAGGGCCATGCCGGAGAACAGCATGTGGCCTTCGGGCAGGCCGACATGGTCGTCGACGATCTTGTTGTAGTGCGACCAGAACTCCTGCGGGCAGGTGTCCAGGCCGCGCTCGACGGCCAGCAGCATGAAGGTCTGCATCAGCATGCCGACGTCGCTCCATTGCGGCGGGCCGCAGCGGCGGTCGATCGAGAAGAACAGCTGCACCGGCGCCCCGAAGCCCTGGCCGTTGGTCGAGAACCACTGCAGGCGGGCCAGCTTGTCCTCGCGCGGGATGCCTAGCGCTCCGTAGAGGTCCTCGCCGACCTGGAAGCGGCGGCTGCGCAGTGGCTCCCACAGATTGGCGGGATAGACGTCATATTCGATGGGATCGGGCGCGGCGACGCGGGCCAGCATGGTCGCCTTCAGCTTTTCCAGCGGCTCGCCCGCTACGACCTGCACCCGCCAGGGCTGGAGATTGCCGCCGGACGGGGCGCGGGCGGCGGCCTCGAGGAGCTCGCGGATCAGGCCGCCGTCGACCGGATCGGGCTTGAAGGCGCGCACCGACATGCGGCGGTTGACGGCGTCGATCACGTCCATCGAAAGCTCCCTGCTCTTATCCCGCGACAGCGGCGATGGCTCTGGTTAGCATCCGTCCGCAGCGTCAAGACAAGGGTATCGGGGGCTTCGTGCGGCGGCTTTTGCGGAACATCGCGCTGGCTCTGTTCATCGTGCTGGTGGCGGGGCCAGTCGTGGCGGTGATCATCTACCGCTTCCTGCCGCCGCCGGTGACGCCGCTGATGGTGATCCGCGCCGTCGAGGGAAAGGGCCTCGATCACCGCTGGATCTCGATCGACAAGGTCTCGACGGCCCTGCCGCGCGCCCTGATCGCCGCCGAGGACGCCAAGTTCTGCGACCACCGCGGCTTCGACTTCGACGCCCTGCAGAAGGCCTACGCCAACAACGAAACGGGCCGGAAGATCCGGGGCGGCTCCACGATCAGCCAGCAGACGGCCAAGAACGTCTTCCTGTGGCCGGGCCGCAGCTACGTCCGCAAAGGGCTGGAGGCCTGGTTCACGGTCCTGATCGAGACGCTCTGGGGCAAGAAGCGGATCATGGAGGTGTATCTGAACTCCATCGAGTACGGCCCGGGCATCTACGGGGCCGAGTCGGCCTCGCGGCGCTATTTCGGCGTCGGCGCCGACAAGCTGACCCAGGCCCAGGCCTCGCGCCTGGCGGCCATCCTGCCCAGCCCGCTGAAGTGGAAGGTGGTCAAGCCGGGCAAGTACGTCGCCAAGCGCAGCAAGAAGATCGGCAGGGCCTCGGGGACGGTGCGCCGCGACGGCCTGGCGGAGTGCGTCGGCTAAAGAGGAGAGGGCCATGAACGTCGCGCCGGGACCCACGCTGGAGACGCAGCGCCTGATCCTGCGTCCGCCCGCCGACGCCGACCTGGACGGCTGGGCGGAGATGATGGCCGACCCCGTCGCCTCGCGCTTCATCGGCGGTCAGCAGCCCCGCGCGGTGGCCTGGCGGTTCATGGCGACCATGGCCGGGTCCTGGGCGCTGAACGGTTTCGGCATGTTCTCGGTGATTGAGAAGGAGAGCGGCCAATGGCTGGGCCGCATCGGCCCGTGGCGCCCCGACGGCTGGCCGGGGAACGAGGTCGGCTGGGGTCTGCATCCTTCGGCCTGGGGCCAGGGCTACGCGGTCGAGGCCGCCGAGGCCACACTGGACTGGGTCTTCGACTACCTCGGCTGGACGGAGGTCATCCACTGCATCGACCCGGAGAACACGCCCTCGCAGAAGGTCGCCCAGCGCCTGGGCTCGACCAATGGCGGACGGGGCAAGCTGCCGCCGCCGTTCGAGGATCACGTCGTCGACCTGTGGGGGCAGACGGTGGCCCAGTGGCGAGTGCGTCCCCGTCGTTAAGGCGGCGGGGTTCGTCGCATTGGGCATGCGACGCAATATTCCCCGCGTTCCAATTTTCCGGTGCGGCTAAGGCAGGGTCATCGCCGCCGCTGGGGAACGACGCCATGGACCATCCCGCCACGCCCACCCTGGGCCTGACCGCCCGGATCATCAGCGCCTATGTCTCGGCCCACCAGCTGGAGAGCGCGGAACTGCCGGTGCTGATCCGCACCGTGCACGATGTGCTGGACGACGCGGCCAAGCCGCCTCGGCCGTCGTCGCCCGTGCGGCCGTCGACCCTGCCGAGCTCGGCCCAGATCCGACGCAGCATCCGTCCCGACGCGCTGGTGAGCTTCGTGGACGGCAAGGCCTACAAGACCCTGCGCCGCCACCTGCATCGTCATGGCCTGACCGAGGCGGCCTATCGCGTCCGCTACGGCCTGCCGGACGACTATCCGATGACGGCGCCGGAGTACCGTGACCGCCGCAGCGCGATGGCCAAGGCCTCGGGTCTTGGCCGCACCAAGCGCTAGCCGCGCATCCCGAGGAAGGCGAAGTAGCCGCCCTGCGGATCCTTGGCGTTGACCACGAAGGCGCCGCCGGGGACCTCGTGCGGGCCCATCAGGACCTCGCCGCCATTGGCCTTCACCCGCTCGACGGCCGAGTCCACGCCGTCGACGCCGAAGTAATAGAGCCAGTGAGGGCCCAGTCCCGACTGGGTGTCGCTGTACAGGCCGCCGAACGCCTGCTCCAGGCCGAAGGTCTGGTAGACGCCCATCTCGCCCATCGGCACGGTGTCGTGCTTCGTCCAGCCGAACAGGCCCGAATAGAAGTCGAAGGCCTTCTCCCAGTCGGCGGCGTGCAGCTCCGACCAACCCAGCGAGCCGGGCGACATCGGCGCGGGACGGGGCGGGGCCTGGTCCAGCGCGCCCCTGAACAGCACGAACATCGCGCCCTGCGGGTCGGCGACGACGGAAAAGCGGCCGACGTTCGGGATGTCCTGCGGCGCCTTGTGGACCTGGCCGCCGGCGACCTCGACCTTCGCGGTGAAGGCGTCCACGTCATCGACGGCGATGTAGCCCAGCCAGCCTGGCGGCGCGCCTTGCATCTCCAGCATGCCGCCGACGTGGATGTCGCCGGGCGCCTTGAAGATCGTGTACGGACCGGCCGGACCCGAGGACATCTCGGTCCTCCAGCCGATCACCTTGGCGTAGAAGTCGCCGGCGGCGTTGGCGTCGGTCGTGACGAGCTCGAACCAGCAGAAGTCGTTGGCCATGCGGGTCTCCCATGGGGCTTGGCGTGAGCCTCGGGCGCGAGGCTGGATTTGGACGCGGGCAGCGTCTCGACGAAGGCGCTCCAGGACCGGATCATGACGTCAGGCGGCGGCACCGCAGCAGGCGGCTTTCGGAGCGTCCTCGTACTCGTCGTGGCGGCGGACCCAGTCCATGCCGCCCGCCTCGTTGCGGCCCAGCGGCGCGCGGTCGAGGATCATCAGCGTGCCCAGCAGTTCCTCGGCGCCGCGAGCGAAGGTCGAATAGGTGTGGAACACCTGGCCGTCCGCATCGCGATAGAAGGCCGACAGGCCGGGCAGCTCGTCGTGCCCCTGCGAGGCCGGCAGGTCGATGAAGTTGTAGTTGATGGTCTCGCCGGCCAGCTCGTCGGCCGAGAACGAGACGCGGAAGTCGGTGTTGAAGTCACTCTCGAACGCCGACACCCACGGGAAATGCCAGCCCATGCGGCGCTTGTAGGCGGCGATCTTGTCGAGCGGTGCGCGCGCCACGGCGACCAGGGTGACGTCGTGGTGGTTCAGGTGCGCCAGCATCCCGTCGAAATGGTCGGCCATGAACGAGCAGCCGGGGCAGCCCGCCTCCCAGTCCGGACCCAGCATGAAGTGGTAGATCAAGAGCTGGCTGCGGCCCTCGAAGAGGTCGGTCAGGGTCTTCTTCCCGGTCGGGGTGTCGAAGACATAGTCCTTGTCCAGCTGGACCCAGGGCAGGGCCATGCGCTCGGCGTTCAGGGCGTCGCGGGCGCGGGTGTGGGCCTTCTCCTTCAGCAGAAGGGCGCGGCGCGCCTCCAGCCAGTCCGCGCGGGAAACCACCGCATGCTTTTCTGGGGCCTGCGACATCACATCCTCCGTAAGCTGAGCAACTTCGACTTGACTTTTTACGTTGATATCAACATAACTTGGATATGTCAAAGCCCGTGGCGATTCCCTTCGAAACCACGCTGCATGTCCGCGATACGTGCCTGTGCCTGCATGTCCAGCGCGCCGCCCGGGCCCTGGCCCGGCGCTTCGACGAGGCCCTGCGCCCGGTGGGGCTGACCAACGGCCAGTTCTCGCTGTTGATGTCACTGAACCGGCCCGAGCCGGCGGGGCTGGGCGGGGTCGCGAACCTGCTCGCGATGGATCGCACCACCCTGACGGCGGCGCTGAAGCCGCTGGAGCGTCGGGGTCTGCTGGCCATCGCGCCCGACCCCAAGGACGGCCGCGCCCGGGTGCTGAGCCTGACACCGGACGGGCGGGCGGTGCTGGCGCAAGCCCTGCCGATCTGGACCCGTGAGCACGGCAAGCTGGATGAGGAACTGGACGGTGGGCCGGACGCGCTACGGGCGGGCCTGAGGACGATCGCCTAGGGCCGTGGCCCGTCCTCGCCCTTCGACAAGCTCAGGGTGAGGACGACTTTAGGCGCTGCATTAGAAACCTCACCCTGAGCCTGTCGAAGGGCGAGGTTTCGGTCCTCCCTAGTCGACCGCCAGGATCACATCGGACGCCGCAATCCACGCGTCCACCTTTGCGCCCACAGGCAATCCCCACGCCACGTCACCCGGCTTCAAGGTCGCCACCAGGCTCTTCCCCGCCGCGAGCGCGATCGTCACCTCGGCCGAAGTCTCGCCGGCCTCGCGATCGACGATCTCGCCGGCCAGGCGATTGTCGCCGTCACCCTCACCAAGCCGCACGAAGCTGGACTTGATCAGCGCCACGGCGGGACGTCCGACCGTCAGGCCCAGATCCTCGATGCTGCGCTGGGTGATGGAAGAGCGCAGGCTCAGCCCCTCGCCCAGCGACAGGGTGACGACCGCCGTGACGCCGTCGCCCTCGACCGCCGTGACCACCCCGCGCAGAGCATTGCGGGCGCTGGTGCGCAGGCCCAGGCTCCAGAGCAGGTCGGCGTCGCCGGAGAGGTCCGCCTCCAGCCGCGCGAAGGCCGCACCGACCTCGCGCTCGGCGGCGCGGAAGGCGCGGATCACCGCCTGGCCGCGCGGGGTGACCCGGGCCGCCCCGCCGCTCTTGCCGCCGGGCGCGGCGCTGACCAGCGGCGCGTCGAACAGATTGTTCAGCGCCTGCACCCCGTCCCAGGCGCCCTTGTACGACAGCCCAACCTGCTTGGCGGCGGCGCTGATCGAGCCCAGGTGGGCGACGGCTTCCAGCAGGGCGATGCGCTCCAGCCCCACGCGGGCCAGGCCGCCGCGCTTGAGGATCAGGGAGGCGCTGAAGTCGGCGTCTTCACTCACTGGTCGGGTCTCGATTTCATCGTTATGTAGTCGATCTGCATAACCGCAGCCGTTCACTAGGATTACCAGATGATCGCCCGTCGTCCGATGCTGATCGCCGCGCTTTCCGGCGCCTTGTCGTTGATGCTGGGCGGAGCCGCCTTCGCCGGCGAGACCAAGGTGGCCGTGGCCGCCAACTTCACGGAAGCGGCCAAGGAGATCGCCGCCAAGTTCAAGGTCAAGACGGGCCATGACGCGACGCTGAGCTTCGGCTCGTCGGGCCAGTTCTACACCCAGATCGCCAACGGCGCGCCGTTCGAGGTTTTCCTGTCGGCCGACGTCGAGCGTCCGCAGAAGGCCGAAGCCGAGGGCCTGGCGGTTCCGGGTTCGCGCTTCACCTACGCCACGGGCCGCCTGGTGCTGTTCAGCAAGACGCCGCGCCTCGTCGACGGGAAGGGCAAGGTGCTCGCCGCCAGCAAGTTCGAGAAGCTGTCCATCGCCGACCCCAAGGCCGCGCCCTATGGCGTGGCGGCGGTCGAGACCCTGACCAAGCTGAAGCTCTACGACACGCTGAAGCCCAAGATCGTCACGGGCTCGTCGATCACCCAGGCCTACCAGTACGTCCAGACCGGCGCGGCCGAGCTGGGCTTCGTGGCGCTGTCGCAGGTGATCAACGAGCAGGGCGGTTCGCGCTGGGTCGTGCCGGCTTCGAACCACACGCCCATCGAGCAGCAGGCGGTCCTCCTGAAGACCGGCGAGGACAGCGAGGCCGCCAAGGCCTTCCTGAAGTTCTTGAAGAGCGGCGAGGCCAAGGCGATCATCAAGCGCTACGGCTACGAGGTTCGCTAATCCATGACGGAAGTCCTGTGGCTGACGGCCAAGCTGGCGGGGATCACCACGATCCTGCTGCTGGTCCTGGCCACGCCGCTGTCCTGGTGGCTGGCGCGCGGGCGTTCGAGCCTGCGGACGCCGGTCACGGCGCTGGTCGCCTTGCCGATCGTGCTGCCGCCGACCGTGCTGGGCTTCTACCTGCTGATCGCCCTGGGCCCGAAGAGCCCGCTAATGGCGCTGCTGCATCCGTTCGGGATCCGCACTCTGGCCTTCACCTTCGAGGGCCTGGTGATCGGCTCGCTGATCTACTCCCTGCCGTTCGCGGTGCAGCCGCTGCGCAACGCCTTCCTGGCCATTGGTAACGAGCCGCTTGAAGCCGCGGCCTGCCTGGGCGCCTCGCGCTGGCAGAGCTTCTGGCGGGTGGCCCTGCCGCTGGCCCTGCCGGGCTATGTCGCCGCCGCCATCCTGACCTTCGCCCACACGGTCGGGGAGTTCGGGGTGGTGATGATGCTGGGCGGCAATATCCCCGGCGAGACCACGGTGCTGTCGACCGAGATCTACCGCCTGGTCGAGGCGCTGGAGTGGGGCGAGGCGCACCGCCTGTCGCTGCTGCTGCTGGTCTTCGCCTTCCTGGTGCTCTTCACCCTGCTGGGTCTTGAGGCGCGCTCGAAGATCCTGCTGCGGACCCGCACATAAAGAAGGAGCGCGACGTGGGGACGTCGCGCTCCAGGTTACCGAGATTGGGAACTCGAACTCGGACTAGAATTTCCAGGTCAGCGACGCCCCGTAGGTCGTCGGCTTGCCCGGGAAACGGACCACGACGTTGGCGTTGCTGCTGACGGCGCTCCAATAATATTCGTTGGTGATGTTGCGGCCCCAGACCGACAGGTCCCAGCCCTTGCTCGGCGAGGAGACGCCGATGCTGGCGTTGAGCAGGCCGTAGCTGTCGATGACGAACAGCGGGTTGGCCTCCAGGTCGGCGTGCGACTTGGCCTGCCAGCGGCCGTTCAGGGCCGCGTTCAGCTCCAGGTCATCGCCGATCGGCTGCTTGAACAGGGCCGTCAGGCCGCCCTGGAATTTCGGACTGTAGAGGAACTCGGCGCCGTCGAAGCTCTGCGACTTCCCGGCCGAGTTGATGCCGGTGTAGCCCTTCACCTCGGTGTGCAGCCAGGTGGCCGAGGCGATCAGGGTCAGGGCCCGCGTGGCGCGCCAGGTGATGTCGCCGTCCAGCCCGTGGGCCTCGCCCTTGGGCACGTTGGCCAGCCGCGAGAGGGCCGTATAGATCGGGTCGGCGAAGTACACCGACAGCTGCTTGTCCTTGTAGTCGTAGTAGAAGGCGCTGAGGTTGGCCTGGACGCGGCGGTCGAACAGCCCGGCCTTCACCCCGACCTCGTAGGCGGTCAGCAGTTCCTGGTTCGCCGGGGCGTTCTGGGTCGAGATGTTGGCGGCGTTGATCGGCGTGGCGCCGGCCTTGGCGCCTCGCGAGATCGAACCGAACACCAGGACGTTCTCGGCCGCCTGCCAGTCCAGGGCGGCGCGCCAGGCGATGTTGTCCTCGTCCAGGGTCGAGGACACGAAGCCGAAGCTCTTCTTGGCCGGATCGAAGGTGTTGCACCCGCCTTGGGTGATCGGCGCGACGAGGCCGTAGGCGGCGGAGAACAGGTAGCGGTTGACGACATTGACGTTGGGCAGCATCGAGCCGCCAGAGTCGCGCGAGCAGCCGACATAGTCCTGCTTGTCCTGGCTGTAGCGGACGCCCAGGGTCAGTTTCAGCGTTTCGGTCAGGGCGTGGTCGGCATTGGCGAAGACGCTCCAGGTCTTGGTCTCGATATTGCCGACGTCTTCATAGGTGCGGAACGCCTGGCTCATCTGCAGGGCGGTGTAGCCGCCGCTGTTGAACGGCGTGGCCAGCAGGGACGCGCCGTAGAAGCGGATCGTGCCGACATTGGCGTTCTGGCCCAGCAGGGTGCGGTTGCTGTCATAGATCTTGTCGCGGGCGACATAGGCCCCGACCAGCCACGAACCCTTGTCGGTGCGGCCCTCGAAATGCAGCTCCTCGGCGGCCGACTTGATGTCGCCGTGGGCCTTCTGGATCAGCACCTCGTAGGGCGCGCCGCTCCAGTCGAAGACGGCCTTGCGGGTCAGGCGGTTCAGGCTGGTCAGCGAGACCATGCGGACATTGTCGGAGAGATCCCAGCTCACCCGCAGCTTGCCGGCGTGGAACTGGTCGTTCTCGCGCAGAGGGTCCTTGATGCCCAGGCCGATCCCGACATCGACGCCGCGCACGGACAGCGGCGCCCAGTCGGCCTGGCTGGCCTTGGTCGGGGCGTTGGCGGCGATGTAGCTGACGATGCCCGGCGCGTTGAACGGACTGGCGGCGGTCGCGGGCGTGAAGCCGATGCCCTGGGCCGCCACGGTGTCGGACTTGTTGGCCCAGCCGGAATAGCTGGCCTCGACCTCGACCGTGTCGGTCGGCTGCATGGCCAGCGACAGACGCCAGCCGTCGCGATCGACCTTGCCCTGGCGCTCGCCGCGGCTGTTGGAGATCTGCCAGCCCTTGTCGCTGTTCTCCATGCGGAAGGCCGCCCGGCCCCGCACGCGCGGACCCAGGGCGCCGCTGACCACGCCTTCGAGGTTGTAGGTCTTGTAGTTCCCGGCCTCGGCGGTCAGCGAGCCCTCGAACTCTTCGGTCGGCTTGGCGGTCACGAAGTCGATCAGGCCGGCGGTGGTGTTGCGGCCGTAGAGCGTGCCTTGCGGACCCTTCAGCACCTCCACCCGCTCCAGGTCGAAGACCGGGCCGGTGTTCATGAACGGATAGGCGTAGGCGACTTCGTCCCAATAGGTGCCGACGGTCGAGGTGGCCGACAGGTTGATGGTGTTGAAGCCGATGCCGCGCAGCGTATAGGTCGGCACGCCCTGATAGCTCTGGCTGACCGTGAAGCTGGGCGCGACGGTCGAGAGGTCCTTGGGATCGGTGACCCGCAGCTGCTGCAGGGCCTCGCCGCTGAACGCCTGGATCGGCATGCCGACGCTGTTGGCGGTCTCCTCGCGGCGCTGGGCCGTGACCACCAGGGTGTCGATGGTCAGGGTCTCTTCCGGCTTCGGCTGCGGCTGGCTCTGCGCCAGGGCGGGCGCCGCCATGGCCAAGGCGAGCGCCGACACGCTCAGGGTCAAGATCAGGCGATTAGATCCCGGCATCCGTTCTTACCTCCCTCTGGTCGCGCCTACATTGGGTGCGAGCTTTGACGGGAGCGTGCGGGGAGGGGCTTCGCGTAACAAGCTATCGGAAATGATAGGGGAGGGGGGCGAAACTTCGCCCTTCGACAAGCTCAGGGTGAGGTTTCTCCTGATACGGCGCCGGCATTCGTCCTCACCCTGAGCCTGTCGAAGGGCGAGGACGGCCCTACAGCCCCAGCACTAGCTTGGCGATGATGTCGCGCTGGATCTCGTTGGAGCCGCCATAGATCGAGGCGGCGCGATTGTTCAGGTAGCGAGCCATGGTCGTCAGGCCGTGTTCGGGGCCGACGGGGGTCTCGTTCGAGCCGGCCTCGCGGGCCTTGGGCTGGTGCGGGGCGACGTAGGTCGCCAGGGCGTCGACGCCCGCTTCGTCCAGGCGCTGGAGTTGCTCGGAGCCCTGGAGTTTCAGGATCGATGACGCCGGCCCCGGCTTGCCGCCGGCGGCCAGGGCGCTCAGCACCCGGCGCTCGGTGATGTCGATGGCCAGGGCGCCGATCTCGGCCTCGGCCAGGCGGCGGCGATAGTGGGGATCGTCCAGCAGGTCCTCTGCTTGGACGACGCCACGCAGGCGCTCGAGCCCCGCCTGCAGACCGGCCGCGTAGCCGCCGCCGCGCTCGAATTCCAGCAGGTGCTTGGCAACGGTCCAGCCCTGGTTCTCCGCGCCCAGCCGATCGGCCTGCGGCGTGCGGACATCGTCGAAGAACACCTGGTTGACCTCGTGCTCGCCGGCCAGGGTGACGATCGGATCGACCTTGATCCCAGGCCGGTCCATCTCGATCAGCAGGAAGGTGATGCCGGCCTGCGGCTTGCCCTCGGTCGAGGTGCGGACCAGGCAGAACATGTGGCTGGCCCAGTGGGCATGGGTGGTCCAGATCTTCGAGCCGTTGAGGACATAGTCGTCGCCGTCCGGCGTCGCGCGCATCTGCAGGGAGGCGAGGTCGGAGCCCGAACCCGGCTCGGAATAGCCCTGGCACCAATAGTCCTCGCCCGACAGGATGCGGGGCAGGTAGCGGGCCTTCTGCTCCGGCGTGCCGAACGTCATGATCGCGGGCGCCACCATCCGCAGTCCCATCGGCGCGAGGTTCGGCGCGCCGGCGCGGGCGCATTCGGCGAAGAAGACGTGGCGTTGGATGTCGGTCCAGCCGGGGCCGCCGTACTCGATCGGCCAGGTCGGCGCCGCCCAGCCCCGAGCGTGCAGGATGCGCTGCCAGGCCAGGCTGTGGACCTTGTCGCAGAAGACGCTGGTCATCCGCCGGCCGGCCTCGCGCAGCGTTGGCGTCAGGTTCGCGCCGAGAAAGCCGCGCACCGTGTCGCGAAAGGCCAGGTCGTCCGCCGACAGTTCCAGATCCATCCGCAGATTCCTCCCGCCGACATCGTCGGGGAAACTTGCGAAAGCGCGGGGCGGGCGCGCAAGCTATCGGAACCGATAGGGGAAGCGGTCTCGATGCTCAGCAAGACGGACGACAGCGAACGTCTGGCGCGGGTCACGACCCTGGCCGAGCGCGTCCGCGACCTGGGCGCCGAAATCGGCCTGCCCTATGTCGCCGCCAGCGCCGACATCTCCAGCCCCGAGCCGATGCTGGGCAAGGACGGCAAGCCGCTGGCCGAGACGACGTTCGAGTGGCTGGACAGTTCGCTGCGCTACTGGCGCGACCGAGCCTTCGCCCTGCGCGCCCCGTTCATCCTGGCCGCGCGCTATACGGCCGAGCCTTTCTTCTACCATCAGGGCCGGTTCTCCAGCTGGCGGCCGCTGCCGAGGCTGGAGGCGATCGAGGTGGCCGAGGCCGCCGAGGCGTTCGGAGTGCAGGCGGCGATCATCTGCCCGACCTACCTGACCAGCGGCGTGATCGGGGCGGTGGTCTGGGCGTCATCGACGCCCGTGGCCGACCTGCAGGCGCTGTACGAAGCGCGAGGCGACGAGCTGCACGGGGCGGCGTTGCGGCTGGTCTGCGCCTATCGCGACGGTCGCGACGACGACGCCCCGCCGGTGCGGCTGACCAAGCGCGAGATCCAGTGCCTGAAGTGGGCGGCGGCGGGCAAGACCGACGCCGACATCGCCCAGATCATTGGGATTTCCGGGCCGACCGTGCGCTTCCACGTCCAGAACGCGGCGCTGAAACTGCGGGTGGCCGGCAGAGCCCAGGCCATCCACCGGGCGGCGGGGTTGGGGTATATCGGGGCGGGGGCTTAGGGGCCGTTCTCGCCCTTCGACAAGCTCAGGGTGAGGACTACTGTTGCGGCCCAACAGTCGAAAACCTCATCCTGAGCTTGTCGAAGGACGAGGTTTTCGCTCAGCACCCATCCAGATGGAATTTGATCAGCGCCTTGGCTGAGCGCGCCACGGCCTTGACCGGACCACCGGCGCCGAGCGTCACGCGCGCCCCCGAAGCGCCTTCCATCAGCAGCATCAGGGAGTCGGCCAGGTCGTCGTCCTTGGCGCCGGCGGCGCGGGTCAGGGCGTTGATCCGGCGGTACAGCTCTTTCTTGTAGTTGACCGAGACCACCTGCGCCGGGTGGTTCTCCTCGTGCAGCTCGATGGCGGCGTTCGACAGCGGGCAACCCAGGACGTCGGCGTCGCAGGCCTTGGTCTCGAAGGCGTCGAAGATCGCCTCGAGCTGCTTGCGCGGGTCGGTGCAGCAGCAAGCGGTGACGCCTTCCCACCAGGCCCAGTACTCGCGCTCCTGCTCGCGCAGGACCTCGGCGACCAGCTCGTCCTTGGACGGGAAGTTCCGATAGAGCGTCATCTTGGTGGCGTCGGCTTCGGACGCGATTGTCTCGACGCCCACCGCGCGGATGCCGTGCTGATAGAACAGCTCGCGCGCGGTTTCGAAGATCCGGTCCCGCGCGGGACGCTTGGACACGGGCGCTCCCGTGGCTGCCTGTTGGGCAGTCCCCGCAGCGGTTTCCGTGTCGCCCCCGACAACGTCCCCAGAATTTCTCGTCGCCATTTTGGCCGTGCTCTCCTTGACGTGGGAGTTACCGGTCAGTATCTCTCCGCCATGGAGATGATACCGAACGGTCTCGTCACATCCTAAATCGTCCTTCCGGTCGCCCGGGTCAAGTAACAGCCCTTGCGACATTTACTCCCTTAGACCCCAAAAAAGGAGCGCGCGCCAATGCCCCCGCAAGCGAACGACACCGCCGCCGCATCCCAGACCAAGTCTTCCAAGGGGTTTCTGGGCTTCATGAAGCCCCGCGACGGCTCCAAGCGCCATTGGGCAGGTCACTCGACTGTCCGCAGCCTGGGCCAGACCTGGTCTTCGAACACCCGAGGGTCGGCCCGCCGCCCCGTCTGGGAATGATCAAGAAAATCCTCCCCGCCTTTACCGCTTCACCCCCTGACAGGGTCCCCCTCATGCGTATCCAACCCGTCATCACGTCCTTCGCCGGCCTGGCCGCCGTGGCCGTGCTGGCTGCTTGCTCGGCCCAGGCCAAGCAGGAAGCCGTCGCCGCCCCGCCCGTGCAGGTCACCGTCACCGACGTCGCCTTCAAGTCGCTCCGCCAATGGGACGACTTCACCGGCCGCCTCGAGCCGGTCGACACCGTCGAGATCCGGCCCCGCGTTTCGGGCTATGTCGACGGCGCCCAGTTCGCCGAGGGCGCCCGTGTCCACAAGGGCCAGGTGCTCTTCCAGATCGACCCGCGCCCCTACAAGGCCGAGGCCGACCGCGCCGCCGCCGAGGTGTCGCGCGCCAAGGCTCAGCTGGATCTCGCGACCATCAACCGCGAACGCGGCCGTCGCCTGATCGAGCAGAACGCCCTGGCCCAGAGCGAATTCGACCGGCTGTCGTCGGAAGAGCGCGCCGCCCAGGCCAATGTCTCTGCCGCCCAAGCCGCCTACCAGACCGCCCGCCTGAACCTGGAATGGACGCGGGTGACCTCGCCGATCGACGGCCGGGTCTCCAAGACCATCATCACGCGCGGCAACCTGGTCACCCAGGCTTCCCTGCTGACGACCGTGGTGTCCGACACCCCGATCTACGCCGAGTTCAACGCCGACGAGCAGACCTTCCTGAAGTACGCCTCGGCCGAGCGCGGCAAGAACGGCCCGGTCTATATGGGCCTGATGACCGAGGACGGTTATCCGCACGAAGGCAAGCTGTCGTTCATCGACAACGCCCTGGACGCCAAGAGCGGCACCATCAACGGCCGGGCGATCTTCGCCAATGCCGATGGCCGCTTCACGCCGGGCCTGTTCGCCCGCATCCGCCTGGTCAGCGCCGAGACGAAAGAGGTGGCCCTGGCCCCCGATCGCGCCATCGCGACGGATCTGGGCAAGCGCTACGTCGTGGTCGTCAACAGCGCCAACAAGGCCGAGTATCGCCCGGTCGAGATCGGTCCGCTGGCCGGCAACCTGCGCATCATCCGCACCGGCCTGAAGCCGGGCGACCGGGTGGTCGTCGGCGGCCTGCAGAAGGTCAAACCGGGCGACACCGTCGCCCCGGTCAAGGTCAAGACCGACCTCGCCGACCTCTCGCAGCTGGAAGTCGCTGGCCGCCAGATCGCGCAGGCCGCCCGGTCCTCCGGCCAGAACTAACTGAAGCGTAGCGCCCGGCTCGCGTGTCTGAGCCGGGCGTCTTTTTCGGGTCTCAACGGTTCCTGTCGCCCGCCGCTTGGCGGGGGAGGGGCCGCTTGTGCCCTACGCGTACCCGTTTTCAGCCTCTCCCCAAGGCGTATCGCCATGAATTTCTCGAAGTTCTTCGTGAACCGACCGCGCTTCGCGGCCGTGCTCTCCATCATCATCTTCATCGCCGGCCTGGTGTCGCTGCCGCGCCTGCCGATCTCCGAATATCCGGAAGTCGTGCCGCCCACCGTGGTGGTGCGCGCGGCCTATCCTGGCGCCAACCCGTCCGTCATCGGCGAGACGGTGGCGGCACCTCTGGAACAAGCCATCAACGGGGTCGAGGGGATGATCTACCAGTCGTCCCAGTCGGCGTCCGACGGGGCGATGATCCTGACCGTCACCTTCGCGCTCGGCACCGACCTGGATAAGGCCCAGGTGCAGGTGCAGAACCGGGTGGCCCAGGCCCTGCCCAAGCTGCCGCAGGAGGTCCAGCGCATCGGCGTGACGACCAACAAGGCCTCGCCCGACCTGACCCTGGTCGTGCACATGATCTCGCCGAACAACCGCTACGACATGCTGTATCTCAGCAACTACGCGCAGCTGAACGTCCGCGACCGCCTGAAGCGGATCGACGGGGTCGGCGACGTGCAGATCTTCGGCGCGGGCGCCTACTCGATGCGCGTGTGGCTGGACCCGGAGAAGCTGGCTGCCCTGCAGATGACCGCCGGCGATGTCGTCCGGTCCCTGCGCGAGCAGAACGTCCAGGTCGCCGCCGGCCAGCTGGGCGCGCCGCCCAACGCGGGCTCCGGCGCCGACTTCCAGCTGTCGATCAACGCCCCCGGCCGCCTGACCGACGAGGAGCAGTTCCGCGACGTGATCGTCCGCTCGGGCGCCGACGGCCAGATCACCCGCCTGGGCGACGTGGCCCGCGTGGAGCTGGGCGCCGACAACTACGCCCTGCGCTCTCTGCTCGACAACAAGTCCGCCGTCGCCGTACCGGTGTTCCAGCGCCCGGGCTCGAACGCCTTGGAGATGGCCGCCGAGGTCAAGAAGACCATGAAGGAGCTCAAGAAGGAGTTCCCCGAGGGCGTCGACTACGAGATCATCTACGACACCACGGCCTTCGTGCAGGAAAGCATCGACTCGGTGGTCCACACCCTGATCGAGGCCATCATCCTGGTCGTGCTGGTGGTGGTGCTGTTCCTGCAGGGCTGGCGCGCCTCGATCATTCCGCTGATCGCCGTGCCGGTGTCGCTGGTCGGCACCTTCGCGATCCTCTTGATGCTGGGCTTTGGCCTCAACGCCCTGACGCTGTTCGGCCTCGTCCTGGCCATCGGCATCGTCGTCGACGACGCCATCGTCGTGGTCGAGAACGTCGAGCGCAACATCACCAACGGCCTTGAGCCGGCGGCCGCCACGCGGAAGGCCATGACCGAGGTCACGGGTCCGATCATCTCCACGGCCCTGGTGCTGTGCGCGGTGTTCATTCCGACCGCCTTCATCAGCGGCCTGTCGGGCCAGTTCTATCGCCAGTTCGCCCTGACCATCGCCATCTCGACGGTGATCTCGGCCATCAACTCCCTGACCCTGTCGCCGGCCCTGGCCGCCGTCCTGCTGCGCTCGCATGATGCGCCGAAGGACCGCTTCCAGAAGCTGATCGACGCCGCGCTGGGCTGGCTGTTCAACCCCTTCAACCGCTTCTTCGCCAAGGCCTCCAGCGGCTATGTCGGCGGCGTCGCCAAGACCCTGGGCCGCTCCACCGCCGCCCTGGCGCTCTACGGCGGCCTGCTGATCCTGACCGTCTTCGCCTTCGCCAAGACGCCGGGCGGCTTCGTGCCCCAGCAGGACAAGGCCTATGTGGTCGCCGTCGTGCAGCTGCCCGACGCGGCCTCGCTGGATCGCACCGAGGCGGTGATCCGCCAGATGGGCGACATCGCCATGAAGGTGCCGGGCATCAAGCACTCGGTGGCCTTCCCCGGCCTGTCGGCCAACGGCTTCATCAACGCCCCGAACGCCGGCGCCGTGTTCTTCCCGCTCGACGACTTCAAGAACCGTCGCGGCGAGACGATGTCGGCCGGCGCCATCGTCGGCGAGCTGAACCAGAAGTTCGCCGCCATTCCCGACGCCCAGATCGCGGTCTTCCCGCCGCCGTCCGTGCAGGGCCTGGGCACCATCGGCGGCTTCCGGATGCAGATCGTCGACAAGGCCGGCCTGGGCTCGGAAGAGCTCTACAAGGCCACCCAGAACGTCATCGCCAAGGCGTCGAAGGACCCGGCCCTGGCAGGGATCTTCTCCAGCTACCAGGTCAGCGTGCCGAAGATCCAGGCCGACATCGACCGCGAAAAGGCCCGGGCCCAGGGCGTGTCCCTGACCGACCTCTTCGAGACGATGCAGGTCTATCTGGGCTCGCTGTACGTCAACGACTTCAACCGCTTCGGTCACACCTACCAGGTCAACGTCCAGGCCGATCAGAGCTTCCGCCTGCAGCCCGAGCAGATGCTGCGCCTGCAGACCCGCAACGGTCAGGGCCAGATGATCCCGCTGGGCGCTTTCGTCTCGTTCAAGGAAGCCACCGGTCCCGACCGCGAGAGCCACTACAACGGCTACCTGACCGCCGAGATCAACGGCGGCCCGGCGCCCGGCTTCTCGACCGGCCAGGCCCAGAAGGCCCTGGAAGACATCGCCAAGTCGGAACTGCCCAACGGCATGGCCTTCGAGTGGACCGAGCTGACCTACCAGCAGATCCTGGCGGGCAACACGGCGGTCTTCATCTTCCCGCTCTGCGTGCTGCTGGCCTTCCTGGTGCTGGTCGCGCAGTACGAAAGCTGGAGCCTGCCGCTGGTCGTCATCCTGATCGTCCCGATGACCCTGCTGTCGGCCCTGGCCGGCGTGTGGATCAGCAAGGGCGACAACAACATCTTCACTCAGATTGGCCTGATCGTGCTGGTAGGGTTGGCGTGCAAGAACGCCATCCTGATCGTGGAGTTCGCCAAGGAACGCGAGGAGCACGGCGACAGTCCGCTCCAGGCGGTGCTTGAGGCCTGCCGCCTGCGCCTGCGTCCGATCCTGATGACCTCGATCGCCTTCATCATGGGGGTCTACCCCCTGGTGGTGTCGCACGGGGCCGGGGCCGAGATGCGCCGCGCCATGGGCGTGGCGGTGTTCTCGGGGATGCTGGGCGTGACCCTGTTCGGCCTGATCCTCACGCCTGTCTTTTACTACGTCATCCGTCGCACCACGGCCCGCCGGGCCGCGGCCAAGGCGGCGCTGGCCAATTCGGCGGCTCCGGCCGCGGAGGCTCACTGATGCCTGTTCTTGCTAAGACCCTGCGGGCCGCGCTGATCGCCGGCCTCTCCCTGACGGCCGTCGCCTGCGCGGTAGGGCCGAACTACAAGGCGCCGGCGACCCCGCCGGCGGCCTTCCAGAACGCCGACCCGGCCGTCTTCACCGCCGCCAATCCGGAAGCCGAATGGTGGAAGGCGTTTGGCGACCCGGTCCTCGACCAGCTGGTCGGCCAGGCCCTGGGCGCCAATCTCGACCTGAAGATCGCCGTCGCCCGCGTCGGCGAGGCCCGGGCCCTGTTCACCGAGCAGAAGCTGGACCTCCTGCCGCACGTCACCGCCGACGGGACCTACGTGAAGAGCGACCAGCAGCAGCCAGGCTCCAACGGCAAGCGCGTCGAAGGCCAGACCTACCAGGCCGGCTTCGACGCCGGCTGGGAGATCGACCTCTTCGGCCGCGTCCGTCGTGGTGTCGAGGCGGCAGGCGCCGAAGCGGGCGCCACCGAGGCCGAGCTGCGCAACGCCCAGGTCACGGTCGCCGCCGAGGTGGCCCGCAACTACCTCGAACTGCGCGGCGCCCAGGCTCGCCTGAAGGTCGCCAACCGCAACCTCGAGACCCAGCGCGAGACCGTGCGCCTGACCAAGGTGCGGTTCGACGCCGGGGCCGGCAGCCCGATCGACGTCGCCTCGGCCCAGGCCCGCCTCAACGCCACCGAGGCGGCGATCCCGGTCCTCATCACGGCCGAGAAGCGCGCCAACTACCGGCTCGCCGTCCTGACCGGTCAGCGCCCCGGCGCGCTGGACGCCCTGCTAACGGCGCGCGACGTCGACACCCGTCCGCTGATCACCGCCCTGCCGATCGGCCAGGCCGGCGACCTGCTGCGCCGGCGTCCGGACGTGCAGGCCGCCGAGCGTCGCCTGGCCTCGTCGACCGCTCAGGTCGGGGTGGCCACGGCCGACCTCTTCCCGCGCGTCTCGGTGACCGGCTTCGTCGGCTTCCTGTCGGGGACCTCGGCCGGTTTCGGAAACGGCGCCAGCAAGGCCTGGTCGGTGGCCCCCAGCGTCAGCTGGCCGGCCCTCGACCTGGGCAGCGCCCACGCCCGCCTGCGCGCGGCCCGGTTCCGTGACGACGCGGCCCTGGCCAATTACGACCAGACGGTGCTGCGTGCGCTGGAGGACCTGGAGAACGCGCTCGTCTCCTACCGCCAGCAGCAGGCCCAGCTGAACAGTCTGACCGACCAGGCCGCCGCCTCGCGCCGCGCGGCCGAGCTGGCGCGGATCCAGTACAAGGAAGGCGGCATCGACTTCCTGGTCCTGCTCGACGCCGAGCGCACGCTTCTGGCCGCCGAGGACGCCCTCAGCGTCGCCGAGACCGGCGTCAATACTGACGTCGTGGCCATCTACAAAGCCCTGGGCGGCGGCTGGAAGGCCTGATCCCGACAGCCTCCGGGCGAGTGCGTCACCCTGTCGCATAGGGGGAAATAACACCGGTTTCCCCGGTGGTATTTCCCCTTCGTCCTGTCGGTTCTCCGGCATTTCGTCGAGGCGACGGTATGGTTAAGGGGCAAATCTGCCTTGGGGCCTGTTCAAGGATTAGGCAGACCGGAATCCGGGAAAAACGCCGGTTCCTACGCGCGGTTGCGGTGAAGGTTTTGGTTAACAATCGGAGCGCTTCCTCACGATGAACGACGTCAGACCGTCCGGGCACGGGGCGGTCGCGTCGAGGTCATCAGCGGGGGATTTCCTATGACCTGGACCATCAAGGCGAGACTGCTGGCCTGCCTGGCCGCGCTGGGCGTCGGCATGGCCGCCATCGGCCTTTCGGGCTTCGTCGCCAATGGCGTCGCCAACCAGCGCATGCAGTCGGTGATCGCGGATCGCGTCGAGCCGATGCAGCAGCTCAAGGCCGTCAGCGACATGTACGCGGTCAACATCGTCGACAGCGCCCACAAGGCGCGGTCGGGCGAGCTGCCGATGGGCAAGGCCGCCGAGAACGTCGAGGCCGCCCAGTCGGTAATCGCCAAGAACTGGCAGGCTTACGCCGCCACCCAGATGACCCCCGAGGAAAAGGCGCTGGCCGACCAGGTCACCGCCGCCCTGCCGGCCGCCGACGCGACCGTCGAAACGCTGCAGGCTCTGATGAAGGCCAATGACGCGGCCGGCCTCCAGGCCTTTGTCGACGCCAAGCTTTATCCGACCATCGATCCGGTCACCGCCAATGTCGGCGCCCTGGTCGACCTGCAGACCCGCGTGGCCCACGAGGACGGCGCCGCCGCCAAGACCGCGGGGGGAATCGCCACCGCGATCATGGGCTTCATCGCCCTGATCGCCACCGGCCTGATGGTCTTCGCCACCAATGTCGTGATCCGCAAGGTCTCCGCGCCGCTGCGGGCCATGACCGGCGTCATGCGCCGCCTGGCTGACGGCGACAACACCGTGGCGATCCCGGCCGTGGGGCAGAAGGACGAGCTGGGCCAGATGGCCGGCGCCGTCCTGGTCTTCAAGGAAAACGCCATCGCCAAGCTGGCCGCCGATGCCGCCGCCGCCGAGGCCAAGGCCCGCTCGGAAGCCGAGCGCCAGGCCATCGCCGCCAAGGCCATCGCCGAGCAGCAGGAGCTGGTCGTGCAGTCGTTCGGCGTCGGCCTCTCCAGCCTGGCCGCCGGCGACCTGACCTATCGCGTCAATGACGACCTGCCGCCCGAGTACGAAAAGCTGCGCGGCGACTTCAATGCCGCCCTGACCAAGCTGCAGGACACCATGAAGGTGATCATCGGCAACGCCGACGGCATCCGCGCCGGCAGCCGCGAGATCACCAACGCCTCCGACGACATGGCCAAGCGCACCGAGCAGCAAGCGGCTGGTCTGGAAGAGACGGCCGCCGCGCTGGAAGAGATCACCTCGACCGTCAAGCGCACCGCCGAGGGCGCCAAGGAAGCCCGCCGCGTGGTCGGCGTGGCCAAGTCGGACGCCGAGACCGGCGGCGCGGTCGTCGCCGAGGCCATCACCGCCATGGGCGAGATCGAGAAGTCCTCGGCCCAGATCGGCAACATCATCGGGGTGATCGACGAGATCGCCTTCCAGACCAATCTGCTGGCCCTGAACGCCGGCGTCGAGGCGGCGCGCGCCGGTGAAGCCGGTCGTGGCTTCGCGGTCGTCGCCCAGGAAGTTCGGGCCCTGGCCCAGCGCTCGGCGGAAGCGGCCAAGGAGATCAAGGCCCTGATCTCGAACTCGACCCAGCAGGTCGAGTCGGGCGTCGACCTGGTCGGCAAGACCGGCGAGGCCCTGGATCGCATCGTCGCCCAGGTCGGCCAGATCAACGGCGTCGTCGCCGAGATCGCCGCCTCGGCTCAGGAACAGGCCACGGGTCTGGAGCAGGTCAATGTGGCCGTCAACCAGATGGACCAGGCCACTCAGCAGAACGCCGCCATGGTCGAGCAGAGCACGGCCGCCAGCCACGCCCTGTCGCGCGAGGCCGACAACCTGACCCAGCTGATGGGCCAGTTCAGCGTCGGCCAGCAGAACCGCGCCTCGGCCCCGGCCGGTTCGGCCATCGCCCCGCCGCCGGCCGCGCATCGTCCCGCCGCGCCCGCTCCGCGCCCGATGCCGCGTGTCTCGGCCCGCCCGGGCTCGGCCGCGCCGAAGATCGACGAGTGGGAAGAGTTCTAGAGGCCTAGAACCACCCCGCCTCCCGCAACGCCTTCGCATACGCGCGACTGACCGGCGCCGCGACGCCGCCCTTCACCGTCAGGGTCGCCCGGCCGTCGCCGCGCTGGGCGCCCTCGACGGCCGTCTTGGCCACCCACCACGAGCGGTGGGTCTGGGCGCCTTCGATGCCCTCCAGCTCGGCCACGGCGTCCGACAGCCGCATCAGGATCAGGTCCTGGCCGCGCGAGGTGTGCAGGCGCAGATAGTGGTCCTGGGCCTCGACCGCGTAGAGCTCGGCGCCGCGCAGCTTGGGCGGCAGGCGGTCCAGGAAGCGCGCCGGCTGGGCCCCGACCGGGGCGGCATGGGTCTCGGCCGGACGGCGCTGGACCAGGAAGTTCAGGGCGGTCATCGCCACCGTCACGATGAACACCGGCCCCAGATAGAGCGACAGGGTGGCAAGGCGCGGCGCGCCGCCATGGAAGGCCAGCTCGCTGACCAGCCAGACCACGCCCGTGAAGGGCAGGGTGATGCCCAGCACCGTCAGGGCGCCGAAGAGCCAGGGGCGCTCGTCCCCGCGACCTTCGCGGCCGATCAGGTGGCTGACCCCCGTGCCGACCACGGCGCCGGCCAGGCACAGGCCGACCCAATAGACCAGCCGGATCCCCATCGGGGCCTCGTCGCTGCCGAACGCGCCGATCAGCGCCAGGAACACCCCGGCCGCGCCCGACACCATGAAACCGCGCAGGCTTTCCCGCGAAGCCATGACCGTTCGCGAAGCGTGAACGGCGTCGGCCAGCCGTTCGCGAAACGGAGCCGGTGACTGACGCAACGACGATTGAGACACGGGCCCGCCCACTCCACCAAGGCTTTCGACGGCAAGGCGATCCGACGCCCCGCCCGAACCCGGAGTGAAGGAAGATGGCCACCGACGGCAAGTCAATTTCGCAAGGCCCCAAGGGTCTTCTTGCGGATCGCTGGACCGGCCTGCGCAACGCCGCCTTCGGCGTCGGGGCCGCCATGCTGATCGTGGCCGTCGCCTCGCCGACCCTGTTCACGAACGTCACGGCCTTCGCAGAGCGGGTTCAGTTCCAACCGCATGCGCCGGACTTCTCGCGGATCGCGGCGGCGCCGACCGTCGTGAAGGTCCACCTGACCTCGGCCCTCACGGCGCTGATGATCGGCATCGTCCTGATGATGCGCGTGAAGGGCTCGACCCTGCACAAGATGCTGGGCTGGACCTGGGTGCTGGCCATGGGCTCGACGGCGGTCAGCTCGCTGTTCATCCGCGAGATCAATCACGGCGCCTTCAGCTTCATCCACCTGTTGTCCGGCTGGACGATCGTGGGCCTGCCGGGCGCGGTCTACGCCATCAAGCGCGGCAAGGTCGCGACCCATCGCCGGGCCATGACCGGCATGTTCGTGGGCGGCCTGATCCTGGCCGGCCTGTTCGCCTTCATCCCCGGCCGCCTGCTCTGGACCGTGTTCCTGAGCTGAGCCGATCCCTCACCAAACCCCTTCGACAAAGGATTTCCCGATGACCACGCTCCGCACCTTCGGCCTGGCGCTGATCGCCACCGCCGCCCTCGCTTCGGCTGCCCACGCCCAAGAGACTTTCGGCGACCTGACCCTGACCTTCCCGGCGCTGAAGTCGACGCAAGGTAAGGTGATGATCGCCGTGTTCGACAGCGCCCAGGGCTGGGCCTCGGGCAAGCCGGCGCGGGTGGCCATGGCCTCAGCCTCGGACAATCCCGCCGCCGCCAAGATCGTCGCCCTACCGCCGGGGACCTATGCCGTCCGCGCGTTCCAGGACGTCGACGACAACGGCAAGATGGGCACGAACCCGTTCGGCCTGCCGGTCGAGCCCTACGGCTTCTCGCGCGACGCCCAGCCGAACATGGGCCCGCCCAGCTTCGACGCCGCCGCCTTCGAGGTGAAGGCCGGCGCCAACGCCCAAGCCATCCACCTGAAGTAGGAGAAGCATCGATGGACCGGCGCGATTTCCTGCGTGGCGCGACCCTGCTGGGCGGCGCTTCCCTGCTGACTCCGGAGGCCGTCTGGGCGGCGGCTGCTAACGCGAAGGCCGTGGACTGGACCCTGGGTCTGGCCGACGTCGAGGCCGACCTCGCGCCGACCGCCATGACCCGCCTGCACGGCAGCGCCCCGGCCGAGCTGAAGGGGACCCTGTTCCGCAACGGCCCGGCCAAGTTCCGTCGTCCGGGCCGCTCGGTCGGTCACTGGTTCGACGGCGACGGCATGGTCCGGAAGTTCCAGATCGCCGACGGCCATGCGCGGATGAGCGCGCGTTTCGTCGACACCGTGAAGCGCCGCAACGACACGGCCGCCAACGCCGTGATCACGCCCGGCTACGGCACCGCCGCAGGTCCCGGCTCGGCCCTCTCCGGCCCCGACGACGCCAAC
Organism: Caulobacter sp. GW821-FHT09H08; assembly: GCF_059415885.1. NCBI lineage: Bacteria > Pseudomonadati > Pseudomonadota > Alphaproteobacteria > Caulobacterales > Caulobacteraceae > Caulobacter > Caulobacter sp. GW821-FHT09H08. Next base: position 357,156 of record NZ_JBWKOC010000004.1, on the reverse strand, counting down.
GCCGCCAACACCTCGGTGCTGATGGCCGGCGGCGAGCTGTGGGCGCTGTGGGAGGGCGGCTCGCCCACGGCGCTGGATCCCGCCACCCTGGAGACGCGGGGCTTCAAGACCCTGCGCCCGGACCTGAAGGGCATGCCGTTCCTGGCCCACCCGCGCGTCCAGCCCGACGGGACGATCTGGAACATCGGTCTGGGCGGCAAGCAGGCGGTGGTCTGGAAGCTGGCCCCGGACGGGACCCTGATGAACGCCGAGATGATCGCCCTGCCGCGCGGCAGCTACATGCACGACTTCACGGCCACCGCGCGCCATCTGGTGCTGGTGCTCCAGCCCTGGGTGCAGGAGCGGATGGTCATGCCGTTCTCGACCTCGATGCAGTGGAAGCCGGAGCTGGGGACCCAGGTCCTGGTGCTGGACAAGGACGACCTCTCCAGGCGCCGGGTGTTCGAGCTGCCGCCGTTCTTCTTCTTCCACCTGGGCGACGCCTGGGAGGAGGCCGACGGGACCATCCGTTTCGACGCCTGTGTCGACGAGGACCCGTCGGGCACGGCGGTCAATGCCGGCCTGCTGCTGCAAGGCCAGCATGTCCGGGCCGCGCCCCCGCGCCGGGCCCTGATCACCCTGCGCGCCGACGGCAAGGGCGCGTTCGCCAGGGAATCGGTCAGCGCCGAGTTCCCGCGCTCGGACCCGCGCTTCGCCGGCCAGGCCCGCCGCTACTCCGTCCACGTCACCAACGAGCGGCCCGACCGGCCACTGTTCCAGAGCGTGGCGGTCCGCGACTGGAAGGCCGACAGCGACCAGGTCTTCGACTTCGGCGCGCGGCATCTGGTCGAGGAGATGGTCTTCGTCCCGCGCCCCGATTCGTCCGAGGAGCTGGACGGCTGGCTGGTCGGCGCGACGCTCAATCTGGACGCCGGGGCGACCGAGTTGCACGTCTTCGACGCCCGCCGCGTGAAGCAAGGCCCGATCGCCGCCTGGCGGGCGCCCGTGGCCCTGCCGGTGACCTTCCACGGGGTGTTCGCGCAGGCCTAGATAACAACGGTCCCTTGCCACGCCCGCCGGGTTGCGCCTATCCGAGGACGGAGCGCAACCACGGCGGGCCCGATCTCCATGACCGCAGCCAAGCCCCCATCCCGCTCCGGAGCCCGTTCCGGCGGGCGGGGCCGTCCGTCCAAGGCCAAGGGCCTGGACCTGAAGGAAACCATCCTCGACGCGGCCGAGGGCCTGTTCGCGCGCCATGGCTTCCACGGCGTGACGACCCGCCAGGTCGCGGCCGAGGCCGGCGTCGACACCGCCCTGATCCACTACTATTTCGGCGCCAAGCGCGAGCTGTTCGACGCGGTGTTCCTGCGTCGGGCCGAGATCCTGAACCAGGCCCGCGAGGCCTCGATGGACGCCTATCTGAGGGCCCATTCGGGGGCCATGACGGTCGAGGGCGTGATCGAGGCCTTCATCGAGCCGCTGCTGCGCATCTCGCAGGACGGCGGGCCCGGCTGGAAGAGCTATTTCGCCCTGGTCGCCCAGGTGAACAACACGCCGGCCTGGGGCGGCGAGACCATGGCCCGGTTCTTCGATCCGGTCGTCCATCGCCTGGTCGAGACCCTGAAGAGCGTGCATCCCCAGGCCGAGTATCGCGACCTCTACTGGTGCTACCAGTTCCTGACCGGATCGATGATGCTGTCGCTGTCCGAGACCGGACGGATCGACTCGCTGTCGGAAGGCGAGTGCCATTCCAGCGACCTGGAGGCGGTCCGCCGCCGCCTGTTCTCGTACTGCGCGGCCGGCTTCGAGGCCGTAATCGCTAAGGCCGGCAGGGTTTAATCCCGCCCCTGACCTTCCGTCCCCGGTTCTTTTTCATCACCTGATGAAAAAAGGCTGGCGTCCGGCGCTGGTTCGGGTGATTGTGATCGCAATTCGCTGTTCGATGAATTGGCGAACCCCGAGCACGCGTCCGCTTCAGACGGATCCGGCTCGGAAGGGCGGAACGCAAGGGGAGGGGAAATCCCATGAAATCAATGTGGAAAGCCGCGCTGCTGGCTGGCGCCGCGTGGAGCACGATCGCTGGCGTCGCGTCGGCGCAACAGGCTCCGGCTGCTGACAATGCGATCTCGGTGGACGAGGTCGTGGTCACGGCCCGCCGTCGCGAGGAAAACCTCAAGGACGTCCCGGTGGCCGTCTCGGCCTTCTCGGCCGAGAAGCTGGAACGCTCGGGCGGCACGGACATCACCGTGCTCTCGCAGACCACCCCGAACATCACGGTGCAGACCGCCCGGGGCTCGAACTCGACCCTGATCAGCTACATCCGCGGCGTGGGCCAGCAGGATCCGCTGTGGGGCTACGAGCCCGGCGTCGGCCTCTATGTCGACGACGTCTACATCTATCGCCCGCAGGGCGCGGTGCTCGACATCTTCGACATCGAGCGCATCGAAGTGCTGCGCGGCCCGCAAGGCACGCTCTACGGCCGCAACACCATCGGCGGCGCCATCAAGTACGTGACCAAGCGCCTGGGCAATGAAGCCGGCTTCAAGGTCAAGGGCGCCTACGGCAGCTACAACCAGACCGACCTGCTGGTCTCGGCCCAGGCGCCGATCGGCGAAACCGGCCTGTCGATCGGCGGTTCGTATGCACGCTACAAGCGTGACGGCTACGGCGAGAACCTGACCACGGGCGCCGAGCACTACAACAAGGACGTCGACGCCCTGCGCCTCAGCGCCGAGTACAAGCCGACCGAGAACCTGTTCTTCCGCCTGGCCTATGACCGCGTCGAGGACAATTCCAACCCGCGTCACGGCCACCGCGAGACCCTGCCGACGGCCGGCAGCTATCCGATCCTGGGCATCTACGACACGCAAGCCGGCCTGGGCGACAAGAACAAGGTGACCACCGACGGCCTGTCGCTGACCGGCCAGTGGGACGTCACCGACAAGGTCACGGTGAAGTCGATCACGGCCCACCGCACGGGTCACACCAAGACCCTGATCGACTTCGACGGCACCCCGCTGCCGACGCTGGACGTCCCCGCGAACTACGACGACGCGTCGCTGTCGCAGGAACTGCAGGCGGTCTATTCGGACGAGAACGTCCAGGGCGTCTTCGGCATCTACTACATGAACAGCCAGGCCTCGGGCGAGTTCGACACCATCGCCGGCAATCTGGGCGTGGCCATCGCCGACGGCGGCAAGGTCGACACCCAGAGCTTCGCGGCCTTCTTCGACTTCAGCGCCAACCTGACCGACCGCTTCAAGGTCTCGCTGGGCGCCCGCGCCACGCGCGATTCCAAGCGCGCCAGCGTCTATCGCTTCTTCTATCTCGGCGCGACGCCGACCCCGTACCAGGGCGGCGCCCAGCGCGCGATCCTGCAGGTGCGGACGAACTACAACGCCGCCAAGACCTTCTCGCAGTTCACGCCGCGCCTCTCGGCCTCGTATGAGCTGAACGACGACCTGACGACCTACGTCTCGTTCTCGAAGGGCTACAAGTCGGGCGGCTGGGACATGCGCGGCGACGCGTTCATCACCCCGCAGACGACCCAGGGCTACAAGCCCGAGGTCGTGAAGACCTACGAGACCGGCCTGAAGGGCTACCTGTTCGAGCGCCGCGTCTCGTTCTCGTCGGCGGCCTTCCTGTCGAAATATACGAACCAGCAGGTCACGACCCAGGTCGTGGTGCCCTCGGGCATCGCCAGCTCGGTCGACAACGCCGGCGCCTCGACCCTGTACGGCGTCGAGTTCGAAGCCAACACCAAGCTGACCGCCAACCTGTCGGCCAATGTCGCCCTCGGCTACATCCACGCCAAGTACGACACCTTCAGCCGCTTCGTGCCGGCCGGTGCGCCCAACCCGCTGAACCCGTCGACCGTGCTGGCGACCGGCCAGGTGATCAACGTCGCCGACCTCTACGGCTTCCAGAACACGCCGGAATGGACGGGCAATGTCAGCCTGACCTGGCGCGGCGAACTGGCGGGCGGCGGCCTGGCGATCACCCCGATGGTCAGCTATCGCGACGCCTACCAGCAGTTCGAGCAGCCGCTGCCGGCCCTGGACCAGAAGGCCTTCACCCTGGTGGACCTGACGGCGATCTGGACGGCCCCGGGCGGCAAGTACAAGCTGGCTCTGACGGGCAAGAACCTGACGAACGAAAAGTACCGCACCGGCGGCTACAACTTCGCCGGGGCGACCTACAACAACTCGGTGATCGGCTTCTACGGTCCGCCGCGCACCTTCGCCGGCTCGATCGAGGTGGCGTTCTAATCTAGGCGACTAGTTGGGCGGGGCTTGCTGCAACAAGCCCCGCCCTTTTTGTATGTGTGCGGGATCGCGTAACGGGGGCGGGCGATGAGCGAGAACGGGACCGAGGCGGCCGCGAAGACGCAGGGCGGGAGCTATCGCTACCTCGTCCTGGCCATGCTGATCCTGGCCTACACCTTCAACTTCCTGGACCGGCAGATCCTCGGCATCCTGGCCAAGCCGATCAAGGACGAGTTCCAGCTCACCGACGCCCAGTTCGGCCTGATGGGCGGTCTGGCCTTCGCCCTGCTCTATACGACTCTGGCCATCCCGATCGCCTGGCTGGCCGACCGTTTCAGCCGCGTCTGGATCATGACTGCCGCCCTGACGCTGTGGAGCGGCTTCACGGCCCTGTGCGGCATGGTCGGCAGCTTCAGTCACCTGTTCCTGGCCCGCATGGGCGTGGGCATCGGCGAGGCGGGCGGCGTGGCCCCGGCCTATTCGCTGATCTCGGACTATTTCCCCAAGCACCAGCGCGCGCGGGCCCTGGCGGCCTACGCTTTCGGGATTCCGCTGGGCACGGCGGCCGGCACCTTGGTCGGCGGCCTGCTGGCCGTGCACTACGGCTGGCGCACGGCCTTCATCGTCGTGGGCCTGCTGGGCGTGCTGCTGGCCCCGATCTTCCGCCTGGTGATGCGCGACCCGCAACGCGGCGGCGCCGACCGCGCGCCCGGCGAGGCGCCGGTCGCCCCGGCGCCCGCCGCGCCGCTGCGCGAGGTGGCCAAGCTGCTGGCCAACAAGCCCAGCTTCTGGCTGCTGGCCCTGGGCGCGGCCAGCTCGTCGGTCTGCGGCTACGGCGTCGCGGCCTGGCTGCCGTCGTTCTTCATGCGCAGTCTGGGCCTGACCCTGGCCCAGACCGCCTGGTACTATTCCGGCATCGCCTTCCTGGGCGGCGTCGCGGGCATCTGGATGGGCGGCGTCATGGCCGATCGCCTGGGCGCCAAGTCCAAGGCCGGCTACCCGCTGACCCCGGCCATCGCCTTCCTGATCTCGGTGCCGTGCTTCCTGCTGGCCATGAACAGCGGCGCGCTGGTCGGCGGCCTGGGCGGGCAAGCCTCGCTGGCCCTGGCCTTCGTGATCTTCCTGATCCCCACGGGCCTGAACCTGGCCTGGCTGGGTCCCATCACGGCGGCCGTGCAGCACCTGGCCCCGGCCCCGATGCGGACCACGGCCTCGGCCCTGTTCCTGCTGATCAACAACCTGCTGGGGATCGCCGTCGGCATCTACTATTTCGGCGCGGTCTCCGACGCCCTGAAGCCCGTGTTCGGCGCGGAGTCGCTGCGCTGGGCGATCTATACCGGCATGGGCTTCTATCTATTGGCGGCGCTGCTCTTCTTCCTGGCCTCGCGCCGTCTGGACCGCGACTGGGTGGACTGAGGCGAACCCACGGTGGGGAGCGGCATTCCGCCGCCCGCCTACCGCCACGCTTCGGTCAAGATCGGGGATCATGAGCCGCCCAAATCGCGAGCGCCGCCATGACCCCCGAAGACCGCCACATCTTCCACGACCCCACGGGCAAGCGTGAGCGGCGGGCCAAGCTGGCCCTCGGGATCGTCATCTCGCTGATCGCCGCGATCGTGGCCGGCTTCGCCGCCACCCTGGCCTTCGCCCCGCGCCTGCCCGACGCGCCGCTGAAGGACCCCCACGTCCTGACCTCGCTGCACCAGGAGACGGTCCGCAAGACGCGGCCGGCCAAGACCTGGCGCCGCGTGCCCCATCCCAAGGTCGCCCCGAACGAGGCCGGCGCCCGGGCGCTGTCGGTCGGCTTCTATGTCCCCTGGGACGAGGACAGCCGCGAGTCCCTGCGCCGCAACATCGACAAGCTGGATGTGATCTCCCCGCAGTGGGTGGCGATCAACGGCGCGTCCGGTGCGATCAGCGTCGTCGACGACCCGCAGGGCGCGGCCCGGATCGCGGCGGCCTCCAGCCGGCTGGCCGTGCTGCCGCTGGTCCACAACTCGGCCAACGCCGCCTTCAACGGACCGCTGGCCGACGCCCTGCTGGCCGATCCCGCCGCGCGCGCCAAGCTGATCGCCAATCTCGAGGCCCTGGCCGCCCAGCGCGGCTTCGGCGGCTATGTCTTCGACTTCGAGGCGCTATCGGCCAAGGGGCTGGCGGCCTATCCGAAGTTCCTCGACGAAGCCCGTGCGGCCTTCAAGGCGACCGGCCGCGAGGTCTGGGTCACCGCCCCGTTCGACGAGGAGGGCTGGCCGCTCAAGCGCCTGCAGCAGAGCGCCGACACCCTGGTGCTGATGGCCTATGACCAGCACTACGCCCTCGGCGATCCCGGGCCGAACGCCGGCCAGGACTGGTACGAGAGCGAGCTGGAGAAGCGCTTTTCCAAGCAGCTCGACCCGAACCGCACGGTGCTGGCGCTCGGCGCCTACGGCTACGACTGGACGCTGAACAAGGACGGCAGCCGCGCCTCGGGGGCGCCCGCCACCTTCCACGAGGCGATGCGCAACGCCCAGGACGCCGGGGCGACGATCCGCATGGACGACGACGCCCTGAACCCGACCTACCAGTACACCGACGACAACGGCGACAACCACGTCGTCTGGTTCCTGGACGCGGTGACCCTGTTCAACCAGGTCAAGGTCTCCGACCCCTGGAAGCCGCGCGGCTACGGCCTGTGGCGAATGGGCATGGAGGATCCGGGCGTCTGGTCGCTGCTGGGCAAGCCTTATGGCCAGGCCTCGCCGGGCGGGCTGACCACGCTCGCCAATGGCCAAGGCGTCGACTTCGACGGCGGCGGCGAGGTGTTGCGGATCGCCCAGCTGCCCACGCCCGGCAAGCGCGGCCTGGAGTTCGATCCCGACACCGGCCTGATCTCGGGCGAGACCTACGACGTCATTCCCTCCAGCTACGTCATCGAGCGCTACGGCCAGAAGAAGGGCCTGGTCGCCCTGACCTTCGACGACGGTCCCGACGGCCGCTGGACGCCGAAGATCCTCGACATCCTCAAGAAGAAGAACGCGCCGGCCACCTTCTTCGTGATCGGCCAGAACATGCAGCGCCGCCCCGACCTGGTGCAGCGTGAAGTGGATGAGGGTCACGACGTCGGTGGCCACAGCTGGACCCACCCCAACATCGCCGAGACGCCGCTGCCGCAGGTGACGGTCGAGTTGAACGCCACCCAGCGCCTGTTCGAGGTGATCACCGGCCGCTCGATGCGCCTGTTCCGCCCGCCGTTCTTCGGCGACGCCGAGCCCTCGACCCCGCACGAGGTGGCCCCGCTCGTGATCGCTCAGACCCTGGGCTACATGACCGTCGGCTTGCGGATCGATCCCGACGACTGGCAGAAGCCGACCCCGCAGCAGATCATCGACCGCACCCTCGACCGTCTCGACAACCCGGGGAACAACCCCGGCCAGGTGGTGCTGCTGCACGACGCCGGCGGCGACCGCAGCCGCACAGTGGCCGCGTTGCCGGGGCTGATCGACCAGATCCGGGCGCGCGGCTATCGCCTGGTTACGGTCGGCGAGCTGGCCGGCATGACCCCGCAGCAGGTGATGCCCCCGACCCAGCGCGACGCGGTGGGGCTGGCCCTGGACCGCCTGGGCTTCGACTTCTTCCGCTGGGCGCAGGCGGCGATGACCTGGCTGTTCGTGGCGGCGATCTTCCTGGGCGTCGCGCGGCTGGTGTTCCTGGCGAGCCTCGCCCTGGTCCATCGCTTCTGGACCCACGAGGAGCCGGCCGACCTCGACAGCGACAATGGTCCCTTGGTCAGCGTCCTGATCCCCTGCTTCAACGAGGAGAAGGTGATCGCCGCCTCCGTGGCGCGGATCCTGGAGAGCGACTGGAAGAACCTGGAGGTCCTGGTTCTGGACGACGGCTCCAAGGACCGCACCGCCCAGGAGGTCCGCGACCACTTCGCCGACGATCCGCGCGTGACGCTGCTGAGCTTCGAGAACGGCGGCAAGGCGCGGGCCGTGAACCGGGGCCTGGCCGTGGCCAGGGGCGAGTTCGTCGTGGCCCTGGACGCCGACACCCTGTTCCCGCCCGAGACAATCGGCCGCCTGGCGCGCTGGTTCCAAGATCCCGACGTCGGCGCCGTGGCCGGCAACGCCATCGTCGGCAATCGCCTGAACATCGTCACCCGCTGGCAGGCCCTGGAATATGTCACCGCCCAGAACCTGGAGCGCCGCGCCCTGTCGGCCTTGGGTGCGGTGACCGTGGTGCCCGGCGCGGTCGGTGCGTGGCGCAAGAGCGTGCTCGATACGCTGGGTGGCTATCCCGCCGACACCCTGGCCGAGGACCAGGACCTGACCATCGCCTGCCAGCGCGCCGGCTGGAAAGTCGCCTTCGATCCCGAGGCCCGCGCCTATACCGAAGCGCCTGACACGGTCGGCGGCCTGCTCAAGCAGCGCTTCCGCTGGTCGTTCGGCACCCTGCAGTGCGTCTGGAAGCACCGCCGGGCGATGTTCTCGACCAAGACCCCGGTGCTGGGCTTCGTGGCCCTGCCGCAGATCTGGCTGTTCCAGATCATCCTGGCCGTCGCCGCGCCGCTGGTGGACCTCGCGGTGGTCTGGAGCCTGGTCAGCGGTCTTTATGGCGCGGTGGCCCACCCGGTGGAGTGGCGGCCCGACGACATGCTGCTGGGCCTGGCCTATTGGGCGGTGTTCATCGCGGTGGACCTCTCGGCCGGCGCCCTGGGCATGGCCCTGGAGAAGCGCGCGCCGTGGGCCGATCTGCCGTTCCTGCCGGTGCAGCGGTTCGGCTATCGCCAGCTGATGTACTACGTCGTGGTCAAGTCGGTGGTCATGGCCATCCGCGGCGGCCGGGTCGGCTGGGGCAAGCTGGAGCGCCGGGCGACGGCGTCGGTCTCCCCGAAGGGTTGAGATAACGCCGATACATGGCAAGCTCCGCCGCGACATAGTGGGGGTGGGGCTCGCCATGAAATCCGTTACTATCGCACTTTCGCTCGCCGTCGGCCTGACGTTGGCTCTTCCCGCCCAGGCCGCCGCGCCGCCCGGGACCGAGAAGGTCAAGCTGTCCGGCAAGAAGGGCCCCAGCCTGTTCCGACCTGGCTTCCAGCTGGGTGAGTACGACGGCAACGCCACGGTGAAGAGCAGCAAGAGCTCGGTCACCGGCATCTTCGAGGGCGACAAGGCCAGCGTCGAGATGACGATCAACGGTCCGGGCCTGGGACCCGTCGAGGTCGCCTGCGGCGGCGGCCAGAGCCGTCTGGGCCTGGGCTGGATCACCTTCGACCGCGACAAGCTGCAGTTCGTCTGCACGCTTTCCGGGCCGGGCGCGGGCTCGGACGCGACCTTCGGGCTGGCTCAGGCGCGGGGCTCCAGCTTCATGAAAAGCCTGCAGCAGCCGCAGCGCGCGGGCGAGCTGCGCTTCGGCGGCGTGAGCATCCGGGCGCGCACCGAGCAAGTCGGCGGAATGCCGATCGGCGGCGGCCAGGTGCTGGGCTATGTGTTCAGCAAGGACGGCGTGGACGTGGGCGCGGTGGACATCAGCGGTCTGCAGCCGACGGCCTATCTGCCGCCGAAGGGCTCGAAGGATCGGGACGCGGTGGCAACGTTGTCATTGATCCTGATCTTCTTCAAAGACCCCGGGCGCCAAAGATAACGGCGGTCTCGACACCGGTGGCGCCCGTTTTCACGGCAAAGGGTGTGACCGGTAACAATCACGCTACGTCAAGGGTTTCCCTTGCCAGGGCGCCCCAGATTGGCTGGCGCGAGCGTCCCAACCGATAAGATAAGCGCGCAAGCCTTCACCTTATCGCCCTCACGCGGTTGCGCCTGCGAAATAGCGCTCCTATAACCCGGCCACATTTCAGAAAGCCGTCGTCGAGACCGGGCCCACATGAACATCCACGAACATCAAGCCAAAGCCGTACTCGCCGAGTTCGGCGCTCCCGTGCCGCGCGGCTTCGCCGCCTACACGCCCGCCGAAGCCGCGGAAGCCGCCGAAAAGCTCGGCACGCCCGTCTTCGTCGTGAAGAGCCAGATCCACGCCGGTGGCCGTGGCAAGGGCAAGTTCGAGGGCCTGGGCCCCGACGCCAAGGGCGGCGTCCGCGTCGTCAAGTCGGTCGAGGACGTCCGCACCAACGCCGAGGAAATGCTCGGCCGCGTGCTGGTGACCCACCAGACGGGCCCCAAGGGCAAGCAGGTCAACCGCCTCTACATCGAAGAAGGCGCGGCGATCGCCAAGGAATTCTACCTGTCGCTGCTGGTTGACCGCGCTTCGAGCAAGGTCTCGGTGGTCGCTTCGACCGAAGGCGGCATGGACATCGAAGAGGTCGCCCACGCGACCCCGGAGAAGATCCACACCTTCACCATCGACCCGGCGACCGGCGTGTGGCCGACCCACCAGCGCGCCCTGGCCAACGCCCTGGGCCTGACCGGTGGTCTCGCCAAGGAAGCCGCCACGCTGCTGAACCAGCTCTATACGGCGTTCATGGCCAAGGACATGGCCATGCTGGAGATCAACCCGCTGATCGTGACGGCGGATGATCACCTGCGCGTCCTCGACGCCAAGCTGTCGTTCGACGGCAACAGCCTGTTCCGTCACCCGGACATCAAGGCGCTGCGCGACGAGAGCGAAGAAGACCCCAAGGAAATCGAAGCCTCGAAGTACGACCTGGCCTATATCGCCCTCGACGGCGAAATCGGCTGCATGGTCAACGGCGCTGGCCTGGCCATGGCCACCATGGACATCATCAAGCTGTACGGCGCCGAGCCGGCCAACTTCCTGGATGTCGGCGGCGGCGCTTCGAAGGAGAAGGTCACCGCGGCCTTCAAGATCATCACCGCCGATCCGGCCGTGAAGGGCATCCTGGTCAACATCTTCGGCGGCATCATGCGCTGCGACATCATCGCTGAAGGCGTCATCGCCGCCGTGAAGGAAGTCGGTCTCCAGGTTCCGCTGGTCGTCCGCCTGGAAGGCACCAACGTCGAACTCGGCAAGAAAATCATCTCGGAAAGCGGCCTGAACGTCATCGCCGCCAACGATCTGTCTGACGGCGCCGAGAAGATCGTCGCCGCTGTGAAGGGCGCCCGTTAATGTCGGTTCTGATCGGTTCGCACACCAAGGTCATCTGCCAGGGCATCACCGGCGCTCAAGGCACCTTCCACTCGGAACAGGCCATCGCCTACGGCACCAAGATGGTCGGCGGCGTCACGCCCGGTAAGGGCGGCCAGACCCACATCGGTCTGCCGGTGTTCAACACCGTCGCCGAAGCCAAGGACCGCACCGGCGCCGACGCCTCGGTGATCTACGTCCCGCCGCCCTTCGCGGCCGACTCGATCCTGGAAGCCATCGACGCCGAGATCCCGCTGATCATCTGCATCACCGAAGGCATCCCGGTGCTGGACATGGTCAAGGTGAAGAAGGCTCTGGCCGGTTCGCGTTCGCGCCTGATCGGCCCGAACTGCCCGGGCGTCCTGACGCCCAACCAGTGCAAGATCGGCATCATGCCGGGCGGCATCTTCTCGGAAGGCTCGGTCGGCGTCGTGTCGCGTTCGGGCACCCTGACGTACGAAGCCGTGTTCCAGACGACCAACGCGGGCCTTGGCCAGACGACGGCCGTCGGCATCGGCGGCGACCCGGTCAAGGGCACCGAGTTCATCGACGTGCTGGAACTGTTCCTGGCCGACGAAGCCACCAAGTCGATCGTCATGATCGGTGAAATCGGCGGCTCGGCCGAAGAAGAAGCGGCCCAGTTCCTGAAGGACGAAGCCAAGCGCGGCCGCAAGAAGCCCATGGTCGGCTTCATCGCCGGTCGTACGGCTCCTCCTGGTCGTCACATGGGCCACGCCGGCGCGATCGTGTCGGGCGGCAAGGGCGGCGCCGAGGACAAGATCGCGGCGATGGAAGAGGCGGGCATCCGTGTCTCGCCTTCGCCGGCCAAGCTGGGCGAGACCCTGCTTGAAGTCCTGAAGGGCTAACTAAAAGACACCGAAACCCCGCCTCGCGCGGGGCCCAGGTTTTTTGCGACCGCCAGTCGACGATCCGAAAAAATCACCTGGGCCCCGCCAACGCGACGGGCGCTCGGGTGATTGAGAGACTATATTTACGGGGTGTGCGGTAGCGCTCCCGTAGAGCACCGGACGAGAACGTGGCAGTCGAAAGTGGAAGCCGGTTTCGGCGACCGCCACGTTCTCCTAAAAAACGAGCCTGCTGTCCCTTTCGGACGGATCCGAAAGGGCAGGCTCTGAGGCGAAAACGATGGCGGACGACGCAGGCATTATCAACCAGGTCTTGACCGAGACCAGCTTCCTCTACGGCGCCAATGCAGCGTTCGTGGAAGACCTCTACGCCCAGTGGGCGGAGAGCCCCGGATCGGTCGATCCCTCGTGGAACGCCTTCTTCGCCAGCCTGCAGGAGCAGGCCGACAGCGTTAAGCGCGCGGCGCAAGATCCCGCCTGGACGCCCAAGAAGGTCCCCAGCGTCCGTCCGGACTGGCTGTCGGCCCTGGACGGCCAGTGGGCCAGCGTCGCCCCCGCCGTCGAAGCCAAGGTCGCCAAGGCGATCGAGGGCAAGGCCCCCGGCTCCTCCGCCGAAGCCGTCCGCGCCGCCACGCTGGACAGCCTGCGCGCCATCATGATGATCCGAGCCTACCGGATGCGCGGCCACCTGGCCGCCAACCTCGACCCGCTGGGCCTGGATCCGCCGAAGGACGCCAGCGAGCTGGATCCGGCGACCTACGGCTTCGCCGAGGCCGACTACGACCGTCCGATCTTCCTCGACTTCGTGCTGGGCCTGGAGACCGCTTCGGTCCGCGAGATCCTGTCGATCGTCCGTCGCACCTACTGCGGCAATGTCGGCGTGCAGTACATGCACATCTCCGATCCGTCGGAGAAGGCCTGGCTTCAGGAGCGCATCGAGGGCCGCGACAAGGAAATCACCTTCTCCAAGGAAGGTAAGGTCGCGATCCTGAAGAAGCTGATCGAGGCCGAGGGCTTCGAACGCTTCCTGCACAAGCGCTTCCCGGGCACCAAGCGCTTCGGCCTGGACGGCGGCGAAGCCATGGTCCCGGCCATGGAGCAGATCATCAAGCGCGGCGGCGCTCTGGGCGTGAAGGACATCGTCCTGGGCATGCCCCACCGTGGCCGCCTGAACGTGCTGGCCGCCGTGATGGGCAAGCCCTACCACGTGATCTTCCACGAATTCCAAGGCGGCTCGTCGGTTCCCTCGGACATCGAGGGCTCGGGCGACGTCAAGTATCACATGGGCGCCTCCTCGGACCGTGAGTTCGACGACAACAAGGTCCACCTGTCGCTGACGGCCAACCCGTCGCACCTGGAAATCGTCAACCCGGTCGTGATCGGCAAGGCTCGCGCCAAGCAGGCCTTCGTCCTGCGCGAGCAGCCGGACGCCGGCCGTGGCCACGTCCTGCCGCTGCTGCTGCACGGCGACGCCGCCTTCGCCGGCCAGGGCGTGGTGGCCGAGTGCTTCACCCTGTCGGGCCTGCGCGGCTACCGCACGGGCGGCACCATCCACTTCATCGTCAACAACCAGATCGGCTTCACGACCAGCCCGCGTTACTCGCGCTCGTCGCCGTACCCCAGCGACATGGCGCTGATGGTCGAGGCCCCGATCTTCCACGTGAACGGCGACGACCCGGAAGCGGTCGTGTTCGCCTCGAAGGTCGCGACCGAGTACCGCCAGAAGTTCGGCAAGGACGTCGTCATCGACATGGTCTGCTACCGTCGCTTCGGTCACAACGAAGGCGACGATCCGACCATGACCTCGCCGGTCATGTACGCGAAGATCAAGGGTCACCCGCCGACCCGTGAACTGTACGCCAACCGCCTGATCGGCGAGGGCGTCATTAGCCAGGGCGAGTCCGACGGCTGGGTCGTCGAGTTCGAGAAGTTCCTCGATCAGGAATTCGACGCCGGCAAGGCCTACAAGGCCAACAAGGCCGACTGGCTGGACGGCAAGTGGGCCGGCCTGACCCTGCCGGGCGACGAGGATCGTCGCGGCAAGACGGCCTTCCCGAAGACCCGCCTGCTGGAGCTGGGCCGTCAGATCACCACGATCCCGGAACGCATCGACGCCCACAAGACCGTCCGCCGCGCCATCGAGAACCGCCGCGACGCGTTCGAGAAGGGTGAAGGCATCGACTGGGGCGCGGCCGAGCACCTGGCCTTCGCCACCCTGCTCGACGAGGGCATCCCGGTCCGCCTGTCGGGCCAGGACTCGGTGCGCGGCACCTTCACCCAGCGCCATTCGGACGTCATCGATCAGACGACCGAAGAGCATTACACGATGCTCAACAACATCCGTCCGGGCCAGGCGCACTATGAAGTGATCGACTCGGCGCTGTCGGAAGAGGCGGTGCTGGGCTTCGAATACGGCTTCTCGCTGGCCGACCCGAACACCCTGACCCTGTGGGAAGGCCAGTTCGGCGACTTCGTGAACGGCGCCCAGGTGGTCATCGACCAGTTCATCAGCTCGGGCGAGCGCAAGTGGCTGCGGATGAGCGGTCTCGTGATGCTGCTGCCGCACGGCTACGAAGGCCAGGGTCCCGAGCACAGCTCGGCGCGCCTCGAGCGCTTCCTGCAGTCGTGCGCGGAAGACAACATGCAGGTCGTCAACTGCACGACGCCGGCGAACTACTTCCACGCCCTGCGTCGTCAGATGCACCGCGAGTTCCGCAAGCCGCTGATCGTCATGGCCCCCAAGAGCCTGCTGCGCCACAAGCGCGCCGTCTCGAACATCTCCGACTTCGCCGAAGGCTCGACCTTCCACCGCGTGATGGTGGACGGCGCCGAGGCTGGTTGCGACGTCGGCGGGATCACGCTGAAGAGCGACGATCAGATCAAGCGCGTCATCGTCTGCTCGGGCAAGGTCTACTTCGACCTGGTCGACCAGCGCGCCAAGCTGGGCCGTGACGACGTCTACCTGCTGCGTCTGGAACAGTTCTATCCGTGGCCGATGAAGTCGCTGATGGGCGTGCTCGGTCGATTCAAGAACGCCGACCTGATCTGGTGTCAGGAAGAGCCCAAGAACATGGGTGGCTGGACCTTCGTCGATCCGTGGATCGAGCTGACGCTCGACAAGCTGGACATCAAGGCCAAGCGCGCCAAGTACGTGGGTCGTCCCGCCTCGGCCTCCACGGCCGCCGGTTTGATGAGCCGCCACCTGAAAGAGCTTGAGACCTTCCTCAACGAGGCCTTCGCGTAAGCGTCGGACTTCGTCTTTAATACTCGCCGGACCAAACAAGAGAGACATCGGAAAGCCCCATGGCCGACATCAATACGCCCGCCCTCGGCGAATCCGTCACCGAAGCCACGGTGGCGCGCTGGACCAAGAAGGTCGGCGAGGCCGTGAAGAAGGACGAGATCCTCGTCGAGCTGGAAACCGACAAGGTTTCGCTGGAAGTGGCTTCGCCGGCCGACGGCGTGCTCTCGGCCATCGGCGCCGACGAAGGCGCGACGGTCGTTCCGGGTACGGTCTTGGGCGTGGTGACCGAAGGCGCGACCGCCTCGGCCGCTCCGGCCGCTGCTCCGGCTCCGAAGGCTGAAGCGCCGAAGCCGGCTCCGGCGCCCGCCGCTGCTCCGGCCCCGGCTGCTGCTCCCGCCGCCGCCCCGGTCAGCCCGGCTCCGGCCCGCATCGCCGCCGAGACGGGCCTGGACCTGTCGAAGGTCGCGGGCACCGGCAAGGACGGTCGCGTGACCAAGGGCGACGCGCTCGCCGCCCTGGAAGCCCGCTCGGCCGCTCCGGCCCCGGCCGCCGCCCCGTCGGCGCCGCGTCCGCTGCACGAGCGCGAAGAGCGCGTGAAGATGACGCGCCTGCGTCAGACGATCGCTCGTCGCCTGAAGGAAGCCCAGAACACCGCCGCCATGCTGACGACCTTCAACGAGGTCGACATGAGCGCCGTGATGGCTCTGCGCAGCCAGTACAAGGACGTCTTCGAAAAGCGCCACGGCGTGAAGCTGGGCTTCATGTCCTTCTTCACCAAGGCCGTCGTCGCGGCCCTGAAGGCGATCCCGGACGTCAACGCCGAGATCGACGGCACGGACATCGTCTACAAGAACCACTACGACATCGGCGTCGCCGTCGGCACCGACAAGGGCCTGGTGGTTCCGGTCGTCCGTGACGCCGACGCGCTGAACCTGGCCGAGATCGAAAAGGCCATCGGCGTCCTGGGCAAGAAGGCTCGCGACGGCCAGCTGTCCATCGAGGACATGCAGGGCGGCACCTTCACGATCACCAACGGCGGCATCTACGGCTCGCTGATGTCGACGCCGATCCTGAACGCGCCGCAGTCGGGCATCCTGGGCATGCACGCGATCAAGGAACGCGCCATGGTCGTCAACGGCAAGATCGAGATCCGCCCGATGATGTACCTGGCCCTGTCCTACGACCACCGCGTCGTCGACGGCGCCGGCGCCGTGACCTTCCTCGTGAAGGTCAAGGAAGCCCTGGAAGATCCGCAGCGCCTGCTGCTGGACCTCTAAGACCTACAGAAGCTCTGCTTCCCGCGGCCCCGGTTCACGCCGGGGCCGTTTGCGTTTACGGAGACCGCCATGGCCAAGGACACGCTCTACCTGCTGCCGATGGGCTTCGACAAAGAAGGCCAGCAGCGGTTCTGCCCCGACTGCGCGATGATGGAAGGCTATCTGGCGCGGTACCCGCAGCTGCGCGAGGCGCTGGAGATCGTCCGCGTCGATTACCCCAAGCCGCGCCCTGCCTTGGTCGAGCGCCTGGGCGAAGAGCACCAGAACGCCCCGACCCTGATCCTGGCGCAAGCCGCGCCGGACGAGGGCCCGCACGGCGAGATCCAGATGGCCAACGGGCTGAGCTTCCTGTCGGACGCCCGTCCGATCACCCGCTGGCTGGCCGACAGGTACGACCTAGCCGCGCCGCTCTAGAGGGGCTGTGCGTCGTCCTTGCCCTTCGACAGGCTCAGGGTGAGGATGATCGCCGACGCTCGAACAGAAACCTCACCCTGAGCTTGTCGAAAGGGCGAGGTTTCGGCTCCAGCGCCTAGAGACTGGCCTTCAGCACCGCCGCCGCCAGAGCCGCGTAGTCGCGGTTGAAGTGGTGGTCGCCAGGCAGGCGGACCTTGGCCACGCGGGCGTCGGGCAGGGTGGGGCAGATGTCCTCCCGCTCCTGGTCGCCATAGACGCAGGTGACCTTCATTCCCGACATCTTGAGCCCGGAAAGGGCGTCGATCGCCGGCCGCACCGGGAAGGAGTCCGACGCCGCCAGGTTCAGCCAACTGACCGGATGGAACTGCAGGTCGCCGTTGGGTCCGGTTCCGATCAGCACCAGGCGGCTGACATGGGCGCGGACATCGGCCGGCAGCTGCGGGATGATCGCCGGCAGGGCGTCGGCCCCGAACGAATAGCCGATCAGCACCACGTTCTTGCGGCCCCAGGTCGCCTCGTACGCCCGAAGCGCGATGGCCAGGTCCTGGGCCGCGCCGGCGGCGGTGCGCCGGGTGCGGAAATAGGTGAGCGAGTCGACGCCGACCGTCGGCACGCCGTTGTCGGCCAGGTGCTGGGCCACCTGCTGGTCGATGGCCCGCCAGCCGCCATCGCCCGAATAGAACACCGCCAGGGTGTCGCCGGCCTTGCCGCTGGCGATCGGGATCTGTGTGGCCGCCGGCGCGGGCGTCCCACCGGCGCTCAAGGCGAGAGCGGCGAATGGCGCGGCTAGGGCCGACAGCAGGCGGACGCGCGAGGTCATAAGGCTATGACGCCACGGACCCGTGGCGACCCGCAGGCGATGCGATGTCAAGCTTGTGGCGAAGCTACGGACTGTTCGGACGCGGTCCGGGCCAGACCGTGCGGAACGCCTTCAGCGCGGCCGGGTGATAGACCGTGCTGTGGTGTTCCTGATGCATCGGGTCATAGATCAGCGTCAGGCCGGCCGGCTTGGCCGCGCCGATGGCCGCCACCACCTTGTCGACGCCGTCCTGCATGGTCGAGCCCTCGTCGCCGATGGTCAGGTACAGCTTGCGCGGGCCCGTCGCTGGCCACTTGGCGAGATCGGCCGCCGCCCCTCGCGCCAGGGCCTGGTGGCTCCACCAAAGGCTGGGGCTGGCGGCGATATAGGCGTCGAACAGGGCCGGCTGCTTGAGCAGTGTCTCGACCACGAACAGGCCCGCCAGGCTCTCGCCGATGATCGCGCTTTCGCCGCTGGTCCGATAGCGGGCGGCGACCCACGGCTTGAGCTCCTCCCCGAGGAAGCGGCGATAGGCGGCCGATCCGCCGGTCGTCGGATAGTCGGCCTTCTCCTTGGCGTCGCTCGTCGGATGGGTCAGGTCGTGGCGGCGATCGATGCCCTCGATGCCGACCACGATCATCTCGCGATAGGTCCACGACAGCTCGCCCAGCTGGGCCAGGCCGGCGATGTGCGGGAAGTCCTCGGCCTCGCCGCCATCCAGCAGGTACAGCACCGGATAGGCCTTGCCCGAGGTCGCGTAGCCGGCGGGCAGGTGGACGTTGATGCGCCGGGTCTGGCTCAGGATCTTGGACTCCATCGTCAGCGACCGCCCGATGACGATGGGCGCGCCCTCGGCCGTCTGGGCCAGCACGGGCGCGCTCGAGGCGCAAAGGATGGCCAGGGCCAGGAAGGCGGATTTCAGCACGGCGCGGAGGTCTCCCCGAAGAGGCGCGCAGGTTAGGCTGCATCGCCCGGGCGAGGGAAGGGAGGCCCACTTTGTCGAAACCTCGCATTCTCCTTGATTTTCAAGGGCGCGAGCGTCGAAAGCGGGTTCCGTTTTGGGCCGCTTACCTCTAAGGAACACGCGCCTCCAGAGGTCTGACAATATGGCCGGCGAGGCCCCATATTTTGTCCGGCGCCGCTTTCGGCGCGTCCTGAAGGCGAAAGACCCATGGCTCAGTACGACGTCGTCATCATCGGTGGCGGTCCCGGTGGCTACAACGCGGCGATCCGCGCCGGTCAGCTGGGTCTGAAGACCGCGATCGTCGAAGGCCGCGGCAAGCTGGGCGGCACCTGCCTGAACGTCGGCTGCATGCCCTCGAAGGCCCTGCTGCACGCCTCGGAATATTACGAAGCGGCGGCAGGCGGCGAGTTCGCCAAGCTGGGCATCGAGGTCAAGCCGAAGCTGAACCTGCCCCAGATGATGGCCCAGAAGGCCGAGAGCGTCGAAGCCCTGACCAAGGGCGTCGAGTTCCTGATGAAGAAGAACAAGGTCGACTACGTGAAGGGCTGGGGCCGTATCGACGGCGCCGGTAAGGTCGTGGTCAAGGCCGAGGACGGTACCGAAACCGTGCTCGAGACCAAGAACATCGTCATCGCCACCGGCTCGGAGCCGACCCCGCTGCCCGGCGTGACGATCGACAACAAGCGCATCATCGACTCGACCGGCGCCCTGTCGCTGCCGGAAGTGCCCAAGTCGCTGGTCGTGGTCGGCGCCGGCGTCATCGGCCTGGAGCTGGGTTCGGTGTGGCGCCGTCTGGGCGCGGAAGTCACCGTCGTCGAATATCTGGACCGCATCCTGCCGGGTACGGACGCTGAAGTCGCGACCGCCTTCCAGAAGATCCTGACCAAGCAGGGCTTCAAGTTCCAGCTGGGCGCCAAGGTCACCGGCGCTGAAGCCGGCGCCAAGGGCGTGAAGCTGACCCACGAGCCGGTCGCCGGCGGCGCGGCCTCGACGATTGAGGCCGACTACGTGCTGGTCGCCATCGGCCGTCGTCCGTACACGCAAGGCCTGGGCCTGGAATCGGTCGGCATCACGCCGGACAAGCGCGGCGTCATCGCCAACGACCACTACAAGACCGGCGTCGACGGCGTCTGGGTGATCGGCGACGTGACCTCGGGTCCGATGCTGGCCCACAAGGCCGAGGACGAGGCCGTGGCCTGCATCGAGCTGATCGCGGGCAAGGCCGGCCACATGAACTACGACATCATTCCGGGCGTCATCTACACCAAGCCGGAAGTCGCCACGGTCGGTAAGACCGAGGAGGACCTGAAGGCCGCGGGCATCGCCTACAAGGTCGGCAAGTTCCCGTTCCTGGCCAACAGCCGCGCCAAGATCAACCATGAGGGCGATGGCTTCGTGAAGATCCTGGCCGACGCCAAGACCGACCGCATCCTGGGCGCCCACGCCGTGGGTCCGAACGTCGGCGACATGATCGCCGAGGTCTGCGTGGCCATGGAGTTCGGCGGCGCGTCGGAAGACATCGCCCGCACCTGCCACCCGCACCCGACCCGTTCGGAAGCGATCCGCCAGGCGTCGATGGGCGTCGAAGGCTGGACCATGCAGGCCTAAGGGCCTGCGGGCGGGTCCTTCCTGTCCGATAGTTAATGTTGGCGTCCGGTCAATCGGACGTAGAGTGGCGGGGTTCCTCGGGAGCCCCGCCATGCTTTTGTCCGCCCTGACCCTGGTCGCCCTGCTGCAAGCCGCACCGGCAGCGCCTCAAGCGGCGCCAGGCGTGGACATTCCCGCCGCGCCCGTGGTCGGCCACAAGGGTTATGTGCTTCAGCGCAAGCCGTTCGATCCGACCCAGCGGGTGGATCAGCTGAGGATGCCGTTTCCGAAGGTCGCCCACCCGCCGACCCCGCAAGAGATGCGGGCTCGGCGTTCCGCGCCGTCGCCGTTCAAGACGCGGCCGCTTCGGCGTCCCCCGATGAGCCTCGCGGGCCACCCGCAGATGGTGAGCTGCGATAGCCACGGGCTGTCGCGCGCCGGCCATCCCGAGACCCTGACGGCCCAACCGCTGTCCAAGATGCCGAACGCGCGCCTTGAGAAGGCGGTGGTCCGCCTCGTCGATGGCTGCCCCGTGCCCGTGCTGGTCGCCCAGAGCGGACCCGCGCGCTAGCTACTGCGCTGCGCCCACCGTGTCGGCCATCTGCGCGCCGCGCACGCCCAGCGGCAGGGCCGGTCCGGCCGTGGTGTCGCGGGCGGTCTGGTGCTCCAGCTCGGCGTTCAGTTCCGCGCCGGCCAGCAGGATCAGCGACGACACATAGGTCCACATCATGAAGCCGATCACCGCGCCCAAGGGGCCGTAGGCGCGATCGTAGTGGGCGAAGTTGCCGAGATAGAACGAGAAGCCGACCGAGCCCGCGATCCAGATGAGGGTGGTCAGGCCCGCGCCCCAGCTGACCCAGCGCCACTTGGCCGGATCGCGACTGGGGCCGTAGCGGTAGAGCAGCGCCACGCCGACGCCGACCGCCAGGACCAGCGCCGGCCAGCGCAGCCAGCCCAGCTCTGGCGCCAGGTTCACCGCCAGGGTCAGGACCACGAAGGCCAGGCCGCTCAGCGTGAAGGCCAGAGTGGTGGCGGTCAGGCGCACGAAGCCGCGCTTCTCGGTTTCCTCATAGGCGATGTTCAGGCCCAGGAAGCAGGCCTTGGCCGCGCCGTTGGCGCTCCAGACCGCGACCAGCAGGCCGATGACGAAGGTCCAGGTCAGGCCGGCGGTGTGGGCGCCGGCGACACGGATCATCTGGTCGCCGATGAAGCGGACAGTGTCGGGCGGCAGCACCCCGGCCAGGGCGTCCAGCTGCCGTCGCGCGTCGGCCACGTCGGCGAACATGCCGTACAGCGCCACGAACGCCGTCAGGCCGGGGAAGAAGGCCAGCAGGGCGTAGAAGGTCATGCCGGCGGCGACCAGGGCGATATTGTCGTCGCGGAATTCCTTGGCCGTACGCTTGAGGATGTCCTTCCAGCCGCGCGGCGGGATCTGGGTCGGCGTCTCGGCATGGCGGCCTCGGCCGGGTTCCCGCAGGGCCCGGTCGGGGTCGGCCGAGCGGCTGGCCTGGGTCTGGGGCTCGAGGCGCTCGACCGCGTCGGGCTTGGCGCGCCGTGACGAGATGGCCAGGGCCACCGTCGCCGCGCCCAGTACGCCCAGGGTCAACCAGTCTACCACGTTGGAGGCGACCGACAGGGCCGAACGGGACGGGACGGCGAGGGCTTTGGGCAGGCGAGGCACGGCGAAGTTCCAGGGGGACTTCCAGTGCAGCGCGGGCGCGCCGGTGAAGTTCCGCCGCCTGAACGAAAAATGGCCCCGCCTTGAGGAGGACGGGGCCAGTCGCTTTCGAGGGGAGGACCCCGTCGGCTGGACGGGGCTACGCTTACTGAAACTCACACCGGCTGGCGGTGATCAGAACTCTTCCCAGTCGTCGCTGGACGAGGCGCCGACGGCCTTGGCCAGCTTGGCCTGGGCGGCGGCGACCGGATTGGCGCCTGGGCGATGGGTCGAGCTGGCCAGCGACGGGCCTCGGCTCGGGGCCGGAGCGGCCGGACGCGACGCGGTGGGCGCCGGGGCCGAGGGACGACGCGAGACGCGGGTCGAGGCGGCGACGTCGCTGCCGTTGACGCGGAAGCGCGAGATCATCTGCATCAGGTTGCCGGCCTCGCCCTTCAGGGCGTGCGAGGCGGCGGTCGATTGCTCGACCATGGCGGCGTTCTGCTGGACGGTCTGGTCCATCTGGTTGACGGCGGCGTTGACCTGGTTGAGGCCGGTGGCCTGTTCCTGGCCCGAGGCCGCGATCTCGCCGACCAGGGCGTCGATCTCACCGACCTTGCCGACGATGGCCTGCAGGGCCTCACCGGTCTGACCGACCATGCTGACGCCTTGGCTGACCTGCTGCGACGAGGTCGAGATCAGGGTCTTGATCTCCTTGGCCGCGTCGGCCGAGCGCTGCGCCAGGGCGCGAACTTCCTGGGCGACGACGGCGAAACCACGGCCGGCTTCACCCGCGCGGGCGGCTTCGACGCCGGCGTTCAGGGCCAGCAGGTTGGTCTGGAAGGCGATTTCGTCGATGACGCCGATGATCTGGCTGATCGACTGCGACGACTTCTCGATCTGGTTCATGGCGTCGACGGCGTTGCGGACCACGACGCTGGAGCGTTCGGCATCGGTGCGGGTCGAGCCCACCACCTTGGCGGCTTCCAGGGCGCCGGCCGACGAGCGCTTCACCGTGGCGGTGATCTCGTCCAGGGCGGCGGCGGTTTCTTCCAGGCTGGCGGCCTGCTGCTCGCTGCGGCGCGACAGGTCGTCGGCGGCCGAGGCGATCTCGTCCGAGCCCGCGCCGATGCTGCTGGCGGCGTGGACGATGGTGCGCATCGCCTCTTCCATCTGGGTGATGGCGCCGTTGAAGTCCATGCGCAGGGCCTTGTAGGCGTCGGGGAATTCCTGCTCGAGGCGGTAGGTCAGGTCACCGTCCGACAGACGGGCCAGGCCGCCGGCCACGGATTCCATGACGAAGGCGAGTTCCTTGGCGGTCTCTTCGCGGGCGGCCTCATTGCGGCGGCGCTCGGCTTCCGTTTCGGCGCTGGCGCGCTGCTGGGCGGCCTCGGCGGTGCGCAGGGCCACGGCGTTGTCCTTGAACACCTGGACCGAGCGGGCCATGGCGCCGACCTCGTCCTTGCGGTCCGCGCCCTTGACGTCGACGTCGACCGAACCCTGGGCCAGGACTTCCATGGTCTTGGACGTGGCGATCAGCGGGGCGGCGATCTTCTTGGAGCCGATCCACAGGGCCAGCAGCAGGGCGCCGCCGGCGGCGATCAGGCCGAACAGGATCGAAAACACGGTGCCGGCCGCGGCTTCCTTGGAAGCCTTGTCGACCATCTGCTTGGTCTCGGCCGAGTGGTCGTTGGTGAACTTGCTGACGTCCTTGCCGAGGGCCTCGATCTCCGGATCGATGCCGACCAGCATCATCTTGGCGGCGTCGTCGATGTCCTGCAGGCCCATGTCCGCGCCGTTGCGGGCGCTGGAATAGATCTTGTCGAGGCGCGCGCCGAAGGCGTCCAGCGTCTTGGCCGCCGACGGATCGGCCTGCTTGATGTCCTTCAGGCGGCCCTTGCCTTCCTTGTAGGCCTTGTCCAGTTCGTCGCTGGCGGCCTGAGCCTCCGGCGAGGAGCCTTCATAGGCCACCGTGCGGTAGACGGCGTAGCCGATGGTCGAGATGCGACGGTTGAAGCGTGCGGCCTCGAGCTCGGCGGGAGCCCGGCTTTCCACCAGGATCTTGGTGTTGGCCTCGACCTTGCGGGCCTGCCATGCGCCCATGCCCACGATCACGAGGGCGACCACGGTCAGGATGACGGCGGGCAGGGCCACCTTGGTTGAGATCTTCAGGTCGTCGAACTTCATCGGGGCCTCATTTCGCGGCGCGATCTCGCGCTCGGCGGAAAGCTGCGTTCAAGCTCGAAGGGTCGCGCAACGCCGTAAAATCGCGGTTAATGGCCAGGCTTTCCTAGGTTTTCGCGACACTCCGTCGCACCCTAGGTAGCGTTACGCCTTGGGGTGCGCGGCCTGGTAGGCGGCCAGCAGGCCCGCCGCGTCCACCTGGGTGTAGCGTTGGGTCGTCGACAGCGAGGCGTGACCCAGCAGGTCCTGGATCGCCCGCAGGTCCGCGCCGGCGCCCAGCAGGTGGGTGGCGAAGGCGTGGCGGAAGGCGTGTGGCGTCACCCGGTCCGATAGCCCCAGCCGGCCGCGCAGGGTCTGGACCAGGCCCTGGACGTGGCGCGGCGACAGGGGGCCGCCCCGCTTGGCGCGGAATAGCGGCTCGTCGGCGGTCAGCACGAACGGCAGCTCGTTCAGATAGACGTCCACCGCCTCGCGGACGGCGTCCAGCACCGGCACGATCCGGGTCTTGCCGCCCTTGCCGGTGATGCGGATCGCCTGCCCCAGCGGCGCGGCGCCGAAGGTCAGGGAAAGCGCTTCACTGATCCGCAGTCCACAGCCCCACAGCAGGGTCAGCACCGCCTCGTCGCGGGCGGTTTCCCAGGGTTCGCGCTCAGTGTCGTCGGCGGCTTGCGTGATCAGGTCGCGGGCCTGGTCCTCGGAGACCGGACGCGGCAGGCCGATCTTCAGGCGAGGACCGCGCACCAGCTCGACGGCGGCGTTTGCCACGCCATGGCGCTGGTCGAGATAGCGGTGGAAGGCGCGGATCGACGACAGCGCCTGACTGATCGAGCGCGGGGCCAGGGCGTCCTCGCCCTGCCGGCGGAAGGCAAGGTAGCCGCGCAGGTCGGCGGCCGAGACCTCGCCCATGGCCACGAGGCTCACGCTCTCGCCACGATGCCGTTCCAGGAAGTTCAGATAGGCCAGGACGTTGTCGCCATAGGCCCGCACCGTACGCGGCGAGGCCCGGCGCTCCAGCGTCAGGTAGTCCAGCCAGGCCGAGTATGCCTGGCGCGCGCTCACAGGACCGGCCAGCGTTCAGCCGTGCGCTCGACCACGCGGGCCAGGAAGTTGACCAGCTCGGCGCCCATGTCGGCGGTGAAGCCTTCGGGGTCCGTCGAGCCGAAGGCCAGCAGGGCCTCGCGGCGCGGTTCCCAGATGGCCATGCGGACCAGGGCCATGCTGCGGATGGTTTCCATCTGCTCGCCGAACAGCGGCAGCGCCGGGGCGAAGAAGCCCATGCGGGCGATGGGGGCGTCTCCGGCCAGCATGTCGACCTGACCCTCCGCCAGGGCGTACCAGCCCGCCGGAACGCGGGTGGGACCTTCCAGGACCATGACGCCGGCGGCCAGGCCGAAGCGGCCGCGCGCCATCTCGTCGACGCGGCGGGCGAGGTCGGAGTGGTTGCGGGCGTCCAGCAGGTCGATGACCGCGGCGTGGGTCTGGGCCTGGGCCGAATAGTTGGCGCGGGCGTTTTCCTCGATGGCCTGGCGGACGCTGGCCTCGCGCTTGTGGGCGGCCGAGGCGCGGGCCAGGGCGGCAGGGCCGAAGTCGATGACGTTGTCGCCGGCAACCTTCAGGCCCAGCTCACCCAGCAGGTGCTCGTCCTGGCGCAGGAACTCCGGCTCGGTGCGAAGGAAATCGCGGACGCTGTCCGCATCGACAGCCTTCTTGGTCGCTTCGCTCATCTCGTCCCACCCGTCCTAGACTCAACGTCACGATGAAGGGGTAAGTCGGTTAACGTCGGCTTGATGACGTCGCGCCTGGCGCCTCTCGACCTGGGGACGGTTTCGCGTACATACCAAGTCGCCATGCCGCGTATCGCCTCCGTCCTGCTGCCCATGCCCTTGCCGGAGGCCTTCGACTACGCCGAGCCGGAAGGGTTGGAGCTCGCCCTCGGCGACCACGTGACCGTGCCCCTGGGGCCGCGCGTGATTCGCGGCGTGGTCACCGCCCTGCGCGACGGGACCGGCGGCAACCGGCCGCTGAAGCCTGTCCTGGAGAAGGTCGACGACCCGCCGCTGCCGCCGGGCGTGCTGGCCTTTGTCGAATGGGCGGCGCGTTATTCGGTCGATCTGCCCGGCTGGCCCCTGGCCATGGCCCTGCGCGGCCTGCGCCATCCGCCGCCCAAGCCGGACAAGGTGCTGGTCCTGACCGGAACTCAGCCCGCCCGCATGACGCCCGCGCGCCTCAAGGTGCTGGCCGCCGCCGAGGGCGTGAAGCTGTCCGGCGCGGCGCTCGCCTCGGCCGCCGGCGTCTCGGCCGGCGTCGTGAAGGGGCTGGTCGACGAGGGCGCTCTGGTCGCGGACTTCGTGGAGCCCGACCGTGGCCTGCCGCAGCCGGACCTCTCCCTGCCGCCGCGCGCGCTCAATCCCGGCCAGGCCGCCTGCGTCGAGGTGATGACGCAGATGCTGGACGCCGGCGGCTTCCAGGCGGCGCTGCTGGACGGGGTGACCGGCTCGGGCAAGACCGAGGTCTATCTGGAGGCCGTGGCGGCGGCCCTTACCGATCCCGACGCCCAGGTCCTGGTGCTGCTGCCCGAGATCGCCCTGACCCAGGCGGTGATGGCCCGCTTCGAGCAGCGCTTCGGCGCCGAGCCGGCCGAGTGGCACTCCGGCGTCTCGCCGCCGCGCCGTCGGCAGGTGTGGGAGGCGGTGGCCAGCGGCAATGCGCGCATCGTCGTCGGCGCCCGCTCGGCCCTGTTCCTGCCGTTCAGGAAGCTGCGCCTGATCGTGGTCGACGAGGAGCACGACAGCTCGTTCAAGCAGGAAGAGGGCTTCATCTATCAGGCCCGGGACCTGGCCGTGGCCCGCGCCAAGATCGAAGGCGCGTCCGTGCTCTTGGCCTCGGCGACGCCGTCGCTGGAGAGCCTGTTCAACGCCCAGGCCGGCCGCTACCGCTGGCTGCGCTTGTCGGCTCGGCATGGCGCGGCGCAGCTGCCTGACATCGACCTCGTCGACATGCGCCAGACCCCGCCGGAGCCCGGCCGCTGGCTGTCGCCGCCGCTGATCAAAGCCATGGCCGTGACGCTGCAACGCGGCGAGCAGGCCATGCTGTTCCTGAACCGGCGGGGCTATGCGCCGCTGGTCCTCTGTCGGTCCTGCGGCGAGAAGATGAAGTCGCCCGACACCGACAGCTGGCTGGTCGAGCACCGCTACACCGGGCGGCTGGTCTGCCACCTGACCGGCTTCTCGATGAAGAAGCCGGAGGTCTGCCCGCACTGCGGGGCCAAGGACAGCCTCGTCTCGATCGGCCCCGGCGTGGAGCGGGTCGAGGAGGAGGCGCGGCACATCTTCCCCGATGCACGGATCGCCGTGTTCTCGTCCGATACGGTGATGGATGCCGAAGCCGCGCGGACCCTGGTCGAGACCATGGCGGCCGGCGAGATCGACATCCTGGTCGCCACCCAGGCGGCGGCCAAGGGCCACAACTTCCCGAACCTGACCCTGGTGGGCGTGGTCGATGCGGACCTCAGCTTGCGGGGCGGCGACCTGCGGGCGGGCGAGCGAACCTTCCAGCTGCTGGCCCAGGCCGCCGGTCGCGCGGGCCGCCACGAGAAAACGGGCCGGGCGCTGCTGCAGACCTACTCCCCGGAGCACGCGGTCATGCAGGCCCTGAAGGCCCAGGATCGCGACGCCTTCGTCGAGGCCGAGATGTCGATGCGCCAGGACGCAGGCCTGCCGCCCTACGGACGCCTGGCGGCGGTGATCGCTTCGGGCCCCGATGGCGAGGCGCTGGACGCCTATGTCGAGGCCCTGGCCGCCGTGATCCCCAACGCCGAGGGGGTCGAGGTGTTCGGCCCCGCCGACGCGCCCCTGGCCATCGTGCGTGGCCGTCGCCGCAAGCGGTTCCTGGTCCGGGCCGATCGCACCGTCGACCTGCAGGGCTTCATGGCCGCTTGGCGGGCGCGGGCCAAGATCCCGAACTCGGTGCGGGTGGTGATCGACGTGGACCCGTACTCATTTCTCTAGGTGTTCGTCGGCTCGTCCTTTTCGAGCACCGGCGCGCCCGCCGCCGGCTGGTGCGAGCGCAGGGGCAAGGCGGGGATGAAGAGGATCGTCACCAGGCCCGCCGCGATCACGAACAGCGCCGCGACCATCACGCCGCTCACCGCGTCGACCAGGGCCGCCTGCAGCACCGGATCGGCGTGGGCGGCCTGACCGGAGGCGGCGGCCTTCACCGCCATGCCTTCCAGCTTGCCGAGGTCCAGCCCGCCGCCCGGCAGGTTGGCCAGGCGCGCGGTCAGCAGGGTCCCGGCCAGGGCCGCGCCGACCGTCGAGCCGATCTGGCGGAAGAACTGGTTGGAACTCGTCGCCACCCCGATGTCGCGCGGGTCGACGGCGTTCTGGGTGGCGATGTTGAACAGGCTCTGGCCGGGACCCAGGCCCAGGCCCACGAAGGCCAGCAGTCCGCACAGCAGGCCCAGGCCGTGGATCTTCGACAGGTCGTGCAGTAGGAACACCGCGACCAGCAGGATGACCGCGCCGGTGATCATGAACGGCTTGTACTTGCCGGTCTTGCTGACCATCTGGCCGGCGATGGTGCTGCTGACGATCAGGCCGCCCATCAGGGGCAGCATGGTCATGCCGCTGATCGTGGCCGGCACGCCCCGGCCCAACTGCAGGAACAGCGGCAGGAACATCACCACGCCCATGAAGGCGCTGGAGATCAGGAAGCCGGCCATGTTGGCCGTGGTGAACACCCGGTTCTTGAACAGGTGCATCGGCACGATCGGGTTGCTGACCTTGGTCTCGACGAACACGAACAGCGCCAGCGACACGGCGGCCAGGGCGAAGAGCCCCAGGCTCCGCGGCGAGCTCCAGGCGAAGCTGTGGCCGCCCAGGCTCAGCGCCAGCAGCAGCGGCACGAAGGCGGCGATCAGCAGGGCCGCGCCCAGGAAGTCGATCTTGCCCGAGCGGCGATGCTCCAGCTTCGGCATCTTCACGATGACCATGAACAGCGAGAGCAAGCTGAGCGGCAGATTGACGTAGAACACCCAGCGCCAGCCGGCGACCAGATGGCTCCCGATCTGCACCGTGCCGTGGTCGGTGAAATAGCCGCCGATGATGGGGCCCAGCACGCTGGCCAGGCCGAACACCGAACCGAAGATGCCGGCGAACTTGCCCCGCTCGCGCGGCGGATAGAGGTCGGCGATGATGGCGAAGGCGGTGGTGAACAGCGCCCCACCACCGATACCCTGCAGGGCGCGGAACACGATCAGCTGCACCATGCCCGGCATGCCCAGGATGGTCCCGAACTCGCCGGCCACGCCCGACAGCCACGAGCCGGCCAGGAAGATCGAGATGCCGGTGATCAGCACCGGCTTGCGGCCGAAGATGTCGCCCAGCTTGCCCCAGATCGGCACCATCACCGTCGAGGTCAGCAGATAGGCCGTGGTCACCCACGAATAGAGATTGAGGCCGTTCAGCTCGGAGATGATCCGCGGCATGGCCGTGGACACGATCGTCTGGTCCAGCGCGCTGAGCAGGAACACGATCATCAGCGCCGCCAGCGTCGTGCGGCGCTCGGTATCGGTGAAGGTCTGCGAGGTCATCTGAGCCTGGAAACGTGGTCGTCGCGGGGGTTCCGCGACTACCACGCTCCAAACGTCAGAAGTAGGGGCTCGTTGCGGACCTAGTGGTCCTTCTTCGCCCCGCGCTTTCGCGCCAGCATGTTCAGGCCCTCGACCCCGGCCGAGAAGGCCATGGCCGTGTAGATGTAGCCCTTCGGCACGTGGGCGCCGAAGCCCTCGGCGATCAGGACCGTGCCGATCATGAGCAGGAAGCCCAGGGCCAGCATGACCACGGTCGGGTTGTCGTTGATGAAGTTGGCCAGCGGATCGGCGGCCAGCATCATCGCCGCCACCGCGATGATCACGGCCGCGACCATGATTGGCAGGTGGTCGGTCATGCCGACGGCGGTCAGGATCGAGTCGATCGAGAACACCAGGTCCAGCAGGATGATCTGGAAGATCGCCGCGCCGACGTTGGAGATCACGATCGTCGCCTTGTCCTTCTCCAGCAGTTCGTCGCCCTTGGCCGGGTCGACGGTGTGGTGGATCTCCTTGGTCGCCTTCCAGATCAGGAAGACGCCGCCGGCGATCAGGATCAGGTCACGCCACGAGAAGGCGGTCTCGAAGCCGGGCTCGCCATGCGCGCCCACCGGACCGACGATGCCCAGGTTGAAGACCGGGGCGGTCAGGCCGACGATGAAGGCGATGGTCGACAGCAGGACGAGGCGCATGATCAGCGCCAACGAGATACCGATCCGGCGCACCCTCTGACGATGTTCCGGCGGCAGCTTGTTCGAAAGAATGGAAATAAAGACCAGGTTGTCGATCCCAAGGACCACTTCCATCACGACAAGCGTGATCAAGGCGGCCCAGGCGGCTGGGTCGACCGCAAGGCTAAGGAGTTCGTTCATCGGTTATCACTAGATTTTGGCTCCGAGCCTCCCCGCTCGAAACCGTGAAGGTGTGAGATGGGGGTCAAACGCCGCGCTTGTCGAGACCCCTTAAGGTTTCAGAGGCGGCGCTGGAGGACGAGTCCATGCCCGACGCCGCCCACGTAAAGCCCCTGACCGCCCTTCGGTTCTTCGCCGCCTTCTGGGTGGTGATGTTCCACTACTGGCCCAAGCTGGATGTCGGTTTCACGCCGGCCATCGCCGCCAAGGGCTATCTGGGCGTCGAGGCCTTCTTCACCCTGTCGGGCTTCATCCTCTGCCACGTCTATCTCAGCGGGTTCGGCGAAGGCCGCTTCCGCTATGGCGACTTCCTGTGGAACCGGCTGGCGCGGGTCTATCCGCTGCACTTGGCCACCCTGGTCGGCGTCGGCGCCATGGCCGTGGTCGCCACGGTCGCCGGCATGGCGGTCGATCCCAACATCCTGTCGTGGAAGGCCCTGCCGGCCAATCTTCTGCTGGTCCACGCCTGGGGCTTCGCGCCCGTGTCGGGCTGGAACCACGCCTCGTGGTCGATCTCGGCGGAGTGGTTCGCCTATCTGAGCTTCCCGGCCTTCGCCTTCGCCGCGTGGAAGCTGCGCCGGCGCCCGATCGCGGCCGTGCTGGGCGCCCTGGCCTTCATCGCCGTGCTCTATCCGACCTTCCAGGCCCTGGCCGGGTTCCCACTGACCGACGCCACCATCCAGTGGGGCGCGCTGCGCATCGTGCCGTGCTTCGCCTATGGCTGCGCCCTGCACGCCCTGTGGCGCTCGGGCCGATTCCCCAGCCGACTCAGCGGTTACGCGGCCGTCCTCGCGGGGCTCTGCGTGGTCGCCGCGGTGCAATTTGGCGCACCCGATCTGGTGATCGTGATGCTTTTGGGAGCATTTATTTTCGCCCTCGCGAGCCTCGCGCAGGCCGGTTACGAGTTTGCTGGACAGGGCGTCTTTGTTTATCTCGGCGAGATCAGTTACTCGACCTATATGATCTGCATTCCGTGGAAGATCCTGGCGATCAATGCCGCCAGCAAGGTCTTCAACATCTCGGGAGATAAGCTTCCGCTTTTGATCTGGGTCGCTATTGTCGCGGCATTGATCCCGCTCTCGGCGCTTTCGTATCACATCATCGAAAGCCCGTGCCGCGAGCGCATGAAGTCTTGGTCAAGGGGCTGGAAACAGCAGCGCTTGGCCATTACGGGTGCGACATAAACACTCTTTTCACGTCTTCCTGGCAAGGTTATCCCTTAGCCCAGTGACGCGGGGGAGTACCCACAGCATGACGAAACGGACAAGGGCCCTGTTGGGTTCCCTGGCCGCTGCCGCCATGATCAGCTTTGCGCCGGTGACGGCCAGTGCTGACGGCTATTGGCAGTGCGTGCCGTTCGCCCGTCTGATGTCGGGCATCCAGATCTTTGGCGACGCCCGTACGTGGTGGTCGCAAGCCGCCGGCAAGTATGACACCGGTTCGACCCCGAAGATCGGCTCCGTTCTTTCGTTCAAGCCTACCGCTCGCATGAATCTCGGTCACGTGGCCTTCGTCAGCCAGGTGCTGACCGACCGGGTCATCCAGGTGACCCACGCCAACTGGTCGATCATCGAAGGCGATCGCGGCCAGATCGAAAAGGACGTCACCGTCGTCGACGTCTCGCCCAACGGCGACTGGACGCAGGTCAAGGTCTGGTACGACCCGATCCGCGATCTCGGCACCAGCGTCTATCCGACCAACGGCTTCATCTACCAGGACGCCCAGGCGACCACGATCGCCGTCGCGACCAGCAAGATCGCCATGGCCCAGAACGCGGTGGTCTCGGCCGCCAAGCAGGCCGCCAACCAGGTCGCCGCTTCGGTTCGTTCCTCGCCGCTGGACATCATCGGCCAGGCCGCCGAGTCGACCGACCGGATCGCCGCCCTGATCGAAGCCGCCGCCGGCGGTGGCGCCTCGTCGTCGAACGACACGACCAACAAGCAAGCCGCGCCGCGCTGATTTCAGCGCGTTGACCTTAGTCGCGGGCCGGGGCACACCCGATCCGCAGCGCGTTAGGCGAAAGTGTGTGCGGTTTCGCCGCCAAACGCGGGTCTTGAGGGGTGAGCCTGTCCCTCGGACAGGCTCAAGGGCGCGACCATGCTGAGAGTTCTCCGTCACGGCGCGCCCGGCTTCGAGCACGGCGGCCTGTCGCCCGACTGGCGCGTGCCGTCCGACGCCGTCTGGATCGAGCTGGTCGACCCCACCCGCGCCGAGGAAGTCGCCGTCGAGCAATCGATCGGCCTGCTACTGCCCACCCGCGAGGAGATGGCCGAGATCGAGGCCTCCTCGCGCCTCTATCAGGAGGACGGCGGCACGTTCATGACCGCCACCATCCTGGTCAACGCTGACGGCGAGCTGCCCACGGCCGCGCCGGTCACCTTCGTGCTGCACGGCCAGACCCTGGTCACCATCCGCTATGTCGAGCCGCGCGCCTTCGCGGTGTTCGCCGCCCAGGCCGAGCGCCAGCCCAGCCTGTGCCCGAACGGCCTGCAGACGTTCCTGGGCCTGCTGGACGCCATTGTCGACCGCACCGCCGACATCCTCGAGCGCACCGCCGCCGAGGTCGAGGTGCAGTCCCGCACCATCTTCGGCCGCCCACGCGGCGCGGCCTTCGAGCAGATCCTCAACCGCCTCGGCCGGGCCCAGAACGTCAACGCCAAGGCCCGCGACAGCCTGGTCAGCCTGGCCCGCCTGCTCAGCTTCGCGGCCCTGGCCGACCAGTTCGACGGCTCCAAGGACCTGCGCGATCACCTGAAATCGCTGCAGCGCGACGTCCAGTCGATCACCGACCACTCCAGCTACCTGGCCGGCAACATCACCTTCCTGCTCGACGCGGCGCTCGGCCTGATCAACATCGAGCAGAACTCGATCTTCAAGGTGTTCTCGGTCTTCTCGGTGGTCCTGATGCCCCCGACCCTGATCGCGGGGATCTACGGCATGAACTTCGTGCACATGCCCGAGCTGCAATGGCTGGAAGGCTATCCCATGGCCATCGGCATGATGATTCTGGCCGCCGCCGCGCCGTTCCTGTGGTTCCGACGCAAGGGTTGGCTCTAGGGAAAGGCGCGAGCGGCGATCGTCGAACGCGTTCTGCGACTTTCGGTCGCGGTCTGAACGGTTGCTTAAGGCTGACGTGGCAAGGTCCTCGGACGTTCCCGTTCCTCCAGCCAAAGCGTCCTCCGCCTGCTCATGCCGCCTGCTTCGTCATCACGACCGAGCCTGATCCGCAACCTGCACGCCTCCGTGGTGCGTGAGGCCGTGGAAGCGCATGCGCGTTACCTGAAGGGCGTGCCGCAGGGCCGCCGGGCGGTGCTGCAGTACGTGAACCTCAACAACTACGACTTCGACGGCGCCGACCTGTCGGAGGCCGACTTCACCGGCGCCCTGATGGGCGGGGCCTCGCTGCGCGGGACCAAGCTGACGCGCGCCACCCTTTACGGCACCGACCTGCGCGACGCCGACCTGCGCGAGGCCGATCTCTCGCGCTGCGACATGCGCGGGGCCTGCCTGCGCGGCGCCAATCTGGGCGGGGCGAACCTGGCCAATTGCGACCTGCGTGAGGGCGTCACCGCCGTGCAGGACGAGGACAAGGGCCTGCGCATCCTGGAGCATTCCAAGCGCCCGGGCGAACTGGACTACGCCATGCTGCAGGGGGCCAACCTGCAGGGCGCGCAGATGTCCGGCGCCTTCGCCCGCAAGGCCGACTTCACCGACGCCGACCTCTCGAACGTCACCCTGCAGGGCGCGAAGCTGACCAACGCCTGCATGGACGGGGTGAACCTGTCGGGCGCCAACCTGCACAACGCCTCCATGTCGCATGTCTCTCTACGCCGGGCCGTGATGGTGGGCGTCGATGTCAGCGGCGCGGACCTGACCGACGCCGACCTGACCGAGGTGCTGCGCGCGCCGCCGCCGATCATCTATGTCGACGACCTGCCGCTGAACGACGTGCTGGAATCCCACGAGCTGTTCTGCAAATCCGACGGCCGCGAAGGCAAGGTCGGCAGCCTGGCCGAGGTCGACTTCCGTCCGCTGCGCCGCCTCAAGGGCCGTCGCCTCAGCGGCCTCTCCGCGCCCAAGGCCGTGTTCTTCGGCATGGACATGGAAGACGCCCAGCTGCAGGGCGCCAATCTCGCCGGCGCGGACCTGCGCGGGGCCAAGCTGAAGGGCGCGGATCTGCGCGGCGCGCGTCTCGTCGACGCCCAGCTGGCCCGGGCCGACCTGACCAACGCCAAGCTGGGTCCGCTGAAGATCGGCGAGGACCGCGTCATCCGCACCGACCTGACCCGCGCCAACCTGCGCGGCGCCAATCTGCGCGGCGCCAGCGCCCCGCGCGCCCGCTTCCTCGAGGCGGACCTGTCGCGCGCCAAGCTGGACGGCGCGGACTTGACGGGGGCGGAAATGCCCCCGAAACCGGCGGCCTGAGACCTCTCTTTTCCAACGAAGCCTTGCGGTGAGCATTAACCTTGGTGTTGATGCGCGCGAACGCAGGAGTCTTCTATGTCGCGTCTGTCCTGGATCGCCGCCGCCGGCGCCTTGGCCCTCGCCACCCTGGCCGGGAACGCCCACGCCGCCGCGCCGCAATTCAAGCCGGGCGCTTGCGCGGGCGACTACAAGGACACCGGCCTGAAGGTCGAGTGCGGGAACCTGATCGTCGACGAGACGCGCGGTGATCCCAAGAGCCGCCGCATCAAGGTGGCCGTCGCCATCGTCCGCGCCAGCGAGCCCAAGGCCGGTCTGCCGCCGGTGGTCTACCTGCACGGCGGTCCCGGCGGCTCGGCCCTGGGCGGCCTGCCGCGCATGCTGAAGAGCAAGGCCTCGCGCGAATTCGTCGCCGTCGACCAGGACTGGATCTTCATCGACCAGCGCGGCGGTGGGCAGTCGGACCCGAACCTGGACTGCCCCGGCGCCAACCTGACCGACGCCGGCCCGCCCTCGCCGAAGGACGCCGACGCCATCGTCGCCTGCATGAAGGCTTTCCAGGCCAAGGGCGTGAACCTGTCGCGCTACAACGCCGTCGAGGTGGCCCAGGACGTCCAGGACCTGCGCAAGCTGCTGAAGCTGCCGCTGATCGACCTGTTCGGCGGCTCGTATGGCACCCGCATCGAGGCGGCGATCCAGACGCACGCGCCGCAAGGCGTGCGGGCGGTGGTCCAGGACTCGCCCTGGCCGCCCGAGGCCGACTGGACCGTCGGCGGCCCGGCCATGGTCTCGACCTCGATCGACATCGTCATGGCCAAGTGCGCGGTCGTGGCCGAGTGCGCCAAGCGCTATCCCGACCTGAAGGCCAAGCTGGCCGTCGTCGCCGAGCGCTTCCTGGCCGGTCCGCAGACCGTGGGCGGCAAGACCTACACGGCCGACGACCTGGGCGGCTACCTGATGGACGCCAGCTATTTCACGGCCGGCGTGCTGCCGCGTGACCTCTGGAAGATCATCCAGGGCGACCTGTCGCCGGTGCAGGAGTTCGTCGAGAGCCGCGACTACTACAGCGAGGGCCAGTTCATGACCCACCTGTGCAAGGAAGAGATCCCCTTCGAAAGCCGCGCCGCCGTCGCGGACGGCACGCAGAACGACCCGGTCGCCCGCCTGATGGTGGTGTCGATGCAGCGCATCCACGACGTCTGCAAGGGCGTCGATGTCGGCCCGATCTCCAAGGCCGAACAGGCCCCGGTCAAGACCGCCATCCCGACCCTGTTCCTGGCCGCCGAGATCGACCCCGGCTGCCCACCGGACCTGACCCGCGCCGCCGCCAAGGGCTATCAGGGCTCGCAGGTCGTGATCGTCACCAACGCCACCCACGGCGTCAGCCGCGGCAGCCCCTGCGCCCGCAAGATGATCCGCGCCTTCTTCCAGGACCCGACCAAGCCGGTCGACCGCAGCTGCCTTCCGGCGGCGGTTACGCCGATGAAGTTCGCTTACGAGTGAGGCGCTGACCGGAAACCCTCTCTCATAGAGAGAGGGTTTCAATCTCTCACATCGACTTCTTCAGCGGCAGCAGGTCCGGATACACCGCGTCCCGCTTCTGCGCCTTGGCGGTGAATGCCTCCGCCATGTGCGGGCCCGAGAACATCCCCGTCTGCCACGTCGCGATGTAGTCCAGGGCGTCGGCGATGCTGTGGTCGCGGGCGTAGTTGATCATCACCTTGCTGCCGGCCACGGCCAGCGGCGACTTCTCGGCGATCTCGCGGGCGGTGGCCAGGGCGTGGTCGACCAGCGCCTCGTGGGTGTCGAACACCTCGTTGACGAGGCCGATCTCCTTGGCGCGCTGGGCCGGCAGGCGGCGGCCCGTATAGGCCAGCTCCCGCACCCAGCCCTCGGGGATCAGCTCGCACAGGCGCGGGAAGGTGCCGACGTCGGCGGTCATGCCGATGTTGATCTCCTGGATCTGGAAGAAGGCGTCGGCGCTGGCGTAGCGGATGTCGCAGGCGCTGACGAAATCGACCGCCCCGCCGATACAGCCGCCCTGGATGGCGATGATCACCGGCATGCGGGCCTTGTCCAGGCAGCTGAAGCTGTCCTGCAGCACGTGCACGAAGCGGCGGAAGCTCTCGGCCGCCACCCAGCGGTCGCCGTCACGGGTAGCGGTAACGCCCTCGCCGTCGGTGAACACCGAAAGATCCATGCCCGCACTGAAGTGCTTGCCGGTCGAGGAGATGACGATGCAGCGGGCCAGGGCGTTATCGTCAATATGTTTTACAATTGAGGGAAGCTCGTTCCAGAACGGCCGTGTCATGGTGTTCATGGCTTCGGGCCGCTTCAACTGGATATGAGCGACGCCGGCCTCGATCTCGACCTTGAAACAGCTATAGTCCGCCTGATCGTGGTTGCTCATGCCGGCCTCCCTTTGTCGTTGCCCCGAGACTATCGGTCGGGGCGGGAGCGGCGACAACACTGACCCGACGGAAGAGGAATTTCCGACATGACCACCCGCAAGACTCCCGCAACCGCCCTGGCCATCGCCGCCGTGATCGGCTCCAGCCTGGTCGCGCCGGCGCCCGCGCTGGCCCAATCCAAGCCGCTGGGCGGCATCTTCTCGTGCGAGGGCTCGGGCAAGAAGCAGGAAGGCGGAGCCCTGATCGGCGCGGCCGCTGGCGCGCTGCTGGGCAGCAAGGTCGCCAAGAACGAGAAGACCATCGGAGCCCTGGTCGGCGCGGCCGCCGGCGCGGCGGCGGGGGCCTATATCGGCTGCCGCATGCAGACGACGGACGCCAACCTGGCCGAACAGGCCACCAAGAAGGCTCTGGAAACCGGCGTCGCCCAGACCTGGACCAACAGCCGCACCGGCAATTCGGGCCGCATCAACGTGGTCTCGTCCAGCTACGGCCCGCCAATCGACGGCCGCAACATCCGCTACGCCCAGGGCGTGCAGAGCCTGCCCAGCTACGAGGCCACGGGCGGCGCCTATTCGGCCGCCTCGACCGTGAACCTGCGCGCCGGTCCGTCGACCAAGAGCGCGGTGGTCGGCAAGCTGGCCGCCGGCGAGACCTTTGATGCCCTGGGCCTGGCCCCGACGGGCGGCTGGGTGCTGGTCGGCCGCAGCGGCTTCGGCGTCGGCTACGCGGCCGCCTCGCTGGTGCGTCCGTCGGGGACGAGCATCGCCAGCTGCCGCGTGATCGACGCCTCGGTGGCCGGCGGCGGCCAGGGCTCCTCGGTGCAGCGCTACAGCGCCTGCAAGGACACCCGCGGCGAGTGGCAACTGACCCAGGCCTGACCCATGTGTACGGAGCGCGCCAAGGCGCGCTCCGTTACCGGGAGGCTTCGATGATCGTCCGCAACTGGCATGGCCGCGTGCCGGCCGCCAAGGCCGCCGCCTATCTGGACCTGATGCGCGACGTCGCGATCCCCGACTATCGCAAGACCCCCGGCAATCTCGGGGCCTGGGCGCTGAGCCGTCCGGAAGGCGACATCGTCCACGTCGAGATGCTGACCTTCTGGACCGACCTGGCCGCCATCCACGCCTTCGCCGGCGAGGACGTGGCGCGGGCCAAGTACTACGCCTTCGACGCCGACTACCTGCTGGAGATGGAGCCGACCGTCCGGCACTACGAGGCGATGGGCGAGGCGCCCTAGAGGTTCACCACCTCGCACTTCAGCGCCTCGCGGATGCGGTTCGCCACGATCGTGCGGTGGCAGCAGTTGGGATCGTCCTCGTAGCAGAGCAGGGCGATCCGTCGTTCCTTGGCCAGCTCCGTCGCCTGGGCCAGGGCCAGCACGGCGGCGGGCTCCTCCAGGTGGGCGTCGAAGATGCGGCGCATCTCGTCGATCCGGCCCGCGCGCGCGGCCTCACGGCCCGGCTTGGGCGTGCCCAGGGGCTGCAGGTGCAGATAGTCGATGCCCTGGTCCTTGAGGCTATTGCCCAGCAGGGTCTTGGAGAACCCCGCCTTGCGCGAGCTGGCGACGGCGCGAACATCGACGACCAGCTCGACCTCCGCCGCCTTCAGCCGGTCGATCATGCCGCCTTGGGTGTCGGTCTCGTAGCCGATGGTCGCGAGCTTATTCATTCCCGTTCGCTTTCATTTATGGGCTCCATGGACGGCGCGGGTCGGGAAGCCTACCTTACGGCCGATTACTCTTGAGGAGCCACGCTCATGGACGCGGCGGTCTTTCGTGAACCCCGAAAGCGCGTCGTGGCGGTGGCCGGCGGCGAGATCGCGGGCCTGGAGTTCGGTCCCGAGGACCGTCCGATCGACGTGGTCTTCGTCCACGCCAACGGCTTCAACGCCCAGACCTATCGCGTGCTGCTCTCGCCCCTGGCCGGCGCCTTGCGGATCCTGGCCATCGACCAGCGCGGTCACGGCGGCACGACGCTTCCGGCCAATCCCGACGGCCGCCGCTCGTGGAAGGATCTGCGGGACGATCTCGTCAGTCTGCTGGACGCCTTGGACGGTCCGCCGCTCGTTCTGGCCGGCCACTCGATGG
This sequence comes from Caulobacter sp. GW821-FHT09H08, assembly GCF_059415885.1. Taxonomy (NCBI): domain Bacteria; kingdom Pseudomonadati; phylum Pseudomonadota; class Alphaproteobacteria; order Caulobacterales; family Caulobacteraceae; genus Caulobacter; species Caulobacter sp. GW821-FHT09H08. The sequence goes on along the minus strand of NZ_JBWKOC010000004.1, from coordinate 317,426 downwards.
GCGGCACGGTCAGCCTGCTGGCCGCCGCCGAACGCCCGGATCGGGTCAAGGGCCTGGTCCTGCTGGATCCGGTGATCATGCCCTGGCTGGCGACCCTCTACGCCAAGGCCCCGTGGACCTCGGGCCGCCTCTGGAAGCAAATGCCGCTGGTCCAGTCGGCCCTGCGCCGCCGGGCGGTGTTCGACGACCGCGAGCAGGTGTTCGCCGGCTACAAGGGCCGCGGCGCCTTCAAGACCTGGCCCGAGACGATGCTGGCCGACTATGTCGCCGGCGGCTTCGTCGAGCGCGAGGACGGCAAGGTCGAACTGGCCTGCGCGCCCGCGTGGGAGGCCTCCAACTACGCCGCCCAGGCCCACGACCCGTGGCGCGCGGTGCGGCAGGTCCAGGCGCCGCTGCGGATCCTCAAGGCCGAGAAGCACTCCACCTGCCGGGCCGGCGACGGTTTCGCGCGACGGGGCAAGGCCGTCCGGATCGAGACGGTCGAGGGGACGAGCCACTTCCTGCCGATGGAACGGCCGGACGTGGTGCGGGACGCGCTGTTCGACATGGCGACGGGCTGAGGGGCCGAAACCTCGCCCTTCGACAGGCTCAGGGTGAGGTTTCTACTGGAGCGCCCAAAGTCGTCCTCACCCTGAGCTTGTCGAAGGGCGAGGACGAGCCCCTAAAGCGCCAACCCCTTCACCTCGCTGGCCGCCAACGCCGCCCGCGCCGCGTCCGTCACCGGCACGACCTTCCGCGCGTCCAGATCGAAGGTGATCGCCACGGCCTCTGAAGTCCCCCACGGCTGGCCGGTCGCCGGGTCGAGCATCCAGTGGGCGACCCGCATGGTCCGCGCATCGGTGCCCACCAAGCCCGAGCGTATATCCACCCGGTCGCCGGCGCGCGGCCAGGCCAGGTGGACGATCCGGTATTCCAGCACCGCGCCGCCGAAACGGGTCGGTCTGTTGTCCGCGTGCTCGACCACCACGTCGCGGAACGGATGGATGAACGTGCCGATGCCGTCCGAGACGCGGCCGATGAACTGCTCGGTGCGCATTCGTCCGAACACGTCGCAATCGGACGGCAGCAAGCCGCCCAGGCCGATGCGGGGCAGGCCCAGCTCATGGGCGCGGGCCAGGCTGGCGGTCGGCGTGAAGGGTGACAGGTCGATGCTCCGCGCTCGGGCCTTCTCCGGAACCTCGACCTTCAGCGCTTCGGCGCGCTCGCGGGCGATCTTCGGCCAGGGGAACGGCTGGCCGTCGCGCGGGGTGGCGTGGACGACGGTGGTCTGGAAGGTCGCCGCCAGCTCGCCCGAGGCCGGGTGGATCAACAGCTGCAGCAGCCGCGCCTCGGTCTCGCCCATTTCGATCACCCCGCCCAGCATGTAGAGCGGCGCGCCGGCGTGGGCCTCGCGCAGGAAGCGGATGTGCTGCTCCTTGACCAGCAGGGTGGCGTTGGCGAAGGGCGAGAAGGCGTCCTGCAGGCCCAGCTCGGCGGCCATGCCGACCAGGCCCTCCTGGGCGCGCACCACGTAGTGGCGCACGTTCATGTGCCCCATCTCGTCGCAGTCCCAAGTATTGACCCCACCACGCCAGATCTCGACGCCGGGGAGGGCTTCAGCGGTCGTCATGGCGTCTCTCGAACGAGGTGGAACGATCGTTCGAGTCTAGCGGGGTTTGGTGAAGGTTGGCCAGCGGCAGCACCTTCTTCCCCCTCCGGGGGAGGAGCGCGAAGCGCGGAGGGGGCGAGTGCTCGGAACGCTCACCTCACTTGCCCCCACCTGGTCGCTACGCGACCGTCCGCCCCCGGAAGGGGGCAGAAGGAAACCTCAGCCGCCCTGGCAATCGCCGCACAGGCCATGCGCCTCGATGGTCACGCCCGTGAGCGCGTAGCCGGCCGCGGCGCCGGCGGCGATGATCTCGGCGCTGGCCTTGGGCTCGATCTCGCGGGTCGCGCCGCAGCAGTCGCAGATCAGGAAGGCGGCGGCGTGGCCGTCGGCCTCCTTGCGGCAGGCGACATAGGCGTTGAGGCTCTCGATCCGGTGGGCGAAGCCCTGCTTCTCCAGGAAGTCGAGCGCGCGGTAGACGGTCGGCGGCTTGGCGGGCGGACCCTCGCCGCCGAAGGTCGAGATCAGGTCGTAGGCCTTCACCGGCTGGCCGGCTTCCAGCAGCAGTTCCAGCACCCGGCGACGCGGCGCGGTCAGGCGCTGTTCGGCGGCCGCGCAGCGGGCTTCGGCGGCCTCCAGCTCGGCCGCCAGGGCCGACCCGGCGACGCCGTGGTTGTGGTGATCGTGTCCGCAGGAAGAGCCGTGGGCCATGGCCAAGAGGTAGAGGCCCGCGCACATGTGCGCAACCACGCTCACAACCGCTCATCCCCGCGAAAGCGGGGACCCAAGCCGAGTCCGGCTATTTCACGCTGCGATCAGCCCAATCCTGAACGTCCGCTTGGGTCCCCGCTTTCGCGGGGATGAGCGGATAGGGGAGCTAGTAGGGAGATTTCGCGATCAAGGCGGACTCGACGTCGCATTGGGCCGGGGCGGTGGCCGTCTTGCGCGCGGCGGCCAGTTCCTCGCGCACCGCGTCGACGTCGTCGCGGAAGGCCTTGGAGCCGTGCAGGGCCGCGACCAGGGCCGCGCCGTTGGTGCGGCCGGCCTCGACGGCGCTGCTGTTGTGCACGCCGCAGACCAGGCGGCTTTCCCCGAACGCCCGGGCGCGAGCCAGGATCTCGGTGGCGTGGGCCGGATCGGCCTCGGCCAGGATCAGGCCGACGGTCCAGCCCCAGGTGGTGTGGCCGGACGGATAGTCCGGGCTCTTGGCCAGGCCCTCGGTCTTGTCGACGCAGATCGGACCCTCGTCGATCAGGTAGGGCCGTTTGCGCTGGTAGAGGTCCTTGGGCTTGTTCACGGCGTCGATGACGTCGAAGCGCAACTTCATCAGCAGCGCGGTGGTCTTGGGCAGCTTCTGCGGATCGGGCGTGAAGCCCAGCGCGCAGCCGAAGTCGGCGACGATCTTGCGCTCGTCGACGTCGTTCTGGGCCAGGGCCCAGCGCGGGGTGTCCTTCAGGGCGCGCGTCGCCAGGAAGACCTTGCGGTCGTTCTCGTAGCGCGCCTCGCCCTCCTTGGGCGCGGGCGGCAGGATCTTCGAGGTGTCGATCGCGCCAGGCGGCAGATAGCCCTTCTGCGCGGGGGCTTCCTGACGGGCGAAGGCCAGGCCCGAGGCGGCGACGACGAGGGTCGCGCCGGCGACGAGGGCGAGCTTGATGCGCATACGGAAGAGTCCCCGAACGTTTGTTGGGGGGGAGCCTGCATGGTCATTGCGACGCTCGCAAGCGGGGGTGTCTAGCGTCAGACGATATTCGAAAGCTCAAAGCCCTTGTCATCCCGGAAGCCTCGCAGAGGCTGTCCGGGACCCAGGGGCCGGCGCAGTGCAGTTGCCCCTGGGTCCCGGTTCTTCCCCGGCTCTCCGCCTCGCTGCGGCCGGGATGACAAGGAAAATGGCGCTGGCGGGAAGGGGAACCTACTCGGCGATCGGCTTGGCCAGGATGGCGGCCTCGGCCTCGCAGCGTTTCGGATCCGGCGCGGGGTCCTTGGCGCGGGCCGCGTCCAGTTCGGCGCGGGCGATGGCCAGGTCGGCCTTGAAGGCGTCGGAGGCCTGCAGCGCCGCGAACAGGTTCTGGGCGTTCTGGCGGCCAGCCTCGACGGAGCTGGCGTTGTGGACGCCGCAGACGATGCGGCTTTCGCCGAAGGCCTTGGCGCGGGCCAGGATGGCGTCGGAGCGGTCCGGCGCGATCTGCGCCAGCACCAGGCCGACGCTCCAGCCCCAGGTCGAGTGGCCGGACGGATAGTCGGGCGCGATCGAGAGGCCGAGGCTCCGCTTGATGCAGATCGGGCCGTCCTCGTGCAGGTAGGGGCGCGGGCGGCGATACTTCAGCTTGGGCCCGGAAACCGCCGGACGGACGTCGCGGCTCATCTTCAGCAGGGTGGCCGCCAGTTTCGGATTGCTCTCGCGCGTGGGCTTGACCCCCAGGGCGCAGGCATAGGCGTCCATCACCTCTTCCTCGGCGTTGTCGGCCTGGGCCAGCGACCAGCGCGGGGTGTCCTTCAGGGCGCGGGTGGCGTGGAAGATCTCGCGGTCGCGGAGGTCCGCGGCCGAGCCCTTCTTCGGCGCGGGCGGCAGGTGGTCGCGGGCGTCGAACGCGCCCTTGGCCAGGTAGCGGTCGGCGGGGGCGTCGCCGCTCAGCGTGGCGCATCCCGTCAGCATCAGGGCGGCGGCGGTGACGAGCCAGGAAGCGCGCATGAAAAAGGTCCCCGAACTGAAAGCTCGGGGACCCTGCATTTTCACATCCGGCCGGGCAAGCCTGCCGGCCGATCAACCTTCAGAGCGTCAGTCGGCTTACTTGCCGAACAGCTTGTTCCAACGCGGCTTCTCGCGGCCCTTCCAGGCTTCGCGGTGATAGGCGTCGCTGGCGATCAGCGGCACCACCGTGGTGGCTTCGGCGAAGACCATCTGTTCGTAGGTGGTCGAGACCTTGCCCCACGAAGCGGCTTCCTTCAGCGTCGACGACGAGCAGGCGCCGTCGCGCACGTCGGCGACCGTGATCTGGATGGCGTACTTGTGCATGTCCGCCTCGACGCCGAGGATCTCGGCGCAGACGACGGTGTCCTGGGCGAAGTTCTTGGGAACGCCGCCGCCGACCATGAACAGGCCCGTGGTGCCGGCCGCGATCTTGATGTCGGTCAGTTCACGGAAGTCCGCGACCGCGTCGATCATCAGATAGGGCTTGCCCGCCGCGATCTGTTCCTTCTGGTGCTTGACCAGGCCGAAGCCGGCCGAGCTGTCGACGAAGGCCGGGCAGAAGATCGGAACGCCTTCTTCGTAGGCGGTCTGGATCAGCGAGCCGGGCTTCTTGGCGTTGCCTTCCGACAGCCACTTGCCCATTTCCCAGATGAACTCGCGCGAGCTGTAGGCGCGCGGCTCCAGCTGGTTGCAGATCTCCAGGATCGTGTGATCGCAGTTCTGGAGCTCTTCCTCGTCGATATAGGTGTCGTAGATGCGGTCGATGTAGTTGTCGCGCAGCACGTTGTCGTCGACCGGGCCGGCGGCCTGGTAGTGCTTGAAGCCGAGGGCTTCGAAGAAGTCCATGTCGACGATCGAGGCGCCGGTGGCGACCACGGCGTCGATCATGCCGTTCTTCACCATGTCGCGGTACACGTGCATGCAGCCGCCGGCCGAGGTCGAACCGGCCAGGATCAGCCAGGGCGAGCAGCCCGTGTCGCCCAGGGCCATGTTGAAGATGTCGGCGGCGCGGGCCGTGTCGCGGCTCGAGAACGACATCTTGCGCATCGAGTCGATGATCGGACGGGCGTCGAAGGACGTGATGTCGATGTGCTCGACGACGTTCTGCAGCAGCTCGGCCTTGGTGTTGTTCGGAACGGGAGCGTTCATCGCTTCGGTTTCCCTGACTTTGGACGCCCGTCGTTGAAACAAGCTCTTCGCCGGGACGGAGCGACCGGCGGGAGCGAAAATGCGGCTACGCCCGACGTCTCATAACGTCGGGCGCGGCGCGCGGTTTAACTCAGAAACGATCTACTGGCGAACCACGTCGGTTTAGCGACGGCGCTTGCGCTTGCCGGCCGCGCCTTTCGGACGCGAGAAGCGGACGATCTTGCGCTCTTCGTTCTCCTGGCGGACCGCCGGGATGGAGCGCTTGGCCAGGCCGTACATCGACGCCATCGGGGCGTCCTGCACTTCCGCGGTGTCGGTCTCGCCGAAGCCGTTGAAGCGGGTCGACATTGCGACGCCATAGGCGCCGAGCATGCCGATCTCGATGTAGTCGCCCTCGTCGACGCTTTCCGGCAGGTAGAACGGGCCGGGCATGTGATCGACGCTGTCGCAGGTCGGGCCGTAGAAGCGGAAGGGCTTGAGGCCCTCTTCCACCACTTCGCCGTTCTTGCGGTACAGCTTGACCGGGAAGGGCCACTTCATGTGCGCCGCATCGAACAGCGAGCCGTACGACCCGTCGTTCAGATAGAGCGCGTCGCCCTTCTTCAGCTCGACCTTGACCAGCAGCGAGGAAGCCTCGGCCACCAGGGCGCGGCCCGGCTCGCACCAGAGCTCGGTGGTCTCGTGGACCATCATCTCGGCGAAGCCGCGGTCGATGGCGGCCAGATACTCGGAGAGATCCGGCGGGACCATGCCCGGATAGATCGACGGGAAGCCGCCGCCGACGTCGACGACATCGGCCAGCACGCCGGCGCGGACCAGCGCCCGCGAGGCCTGGGCCATCGCGGCTTGGTACGCCGTCGGGCGCATGCACTGGCTGCCCACGTGGAAGCTGAGGCCCATCAGGTCCTGCGTGGCGCGACGCGCGGCCAGCAGCAGGCCCGGGGCGTTGTGCGCCTCGACGCCGAACTTGCCCGACAGGCTGTAGGCCGCGCCCTCGGCCTGCACGCCCATGCGGACGATCAGGTTGAGGTCCTTGGCCTGGCCCGTGGAGTCCAGGATCTTGGCCAGCTCTTCGTGGGTGTCGAACGAGAAGGTCTTCACGCCGTGGTCGAAGTACGCGGCCGAGATGGCGGCGCGGCTCTTGACCGGGTGCATGAAGGCCATGCGCGAGCCCGGGGCCTGCTCGGCCACGAGTTCGATTTCGTTCAACGAGGCGACGTCGAAGGACCGGACGCCGGCTTGCGCCAGCTCACGGATGACCCACGGCGAAGGATTGGCCTTCACCGCATAGAAGACGTCGCCCTTGAATTCGGACTGGAACCAGCGCGCAGCTACGGAAACCGCGTCAGGCCGCACGAGTGCGACGGGACGTTCCGGTGACCGCTCACGGACCAGGTCCAGGGGTGTGTGGTACGTGCGCAATTCACGTAACCCCCTGTTGGAAGTTAAACCCAGGCCGGCGTTAGCAGCGTTTAGAGGACTTCGGGTCCGCCGGAGCCGTGCGAGATAGGGGCATTGGACCGGGTTGTAAAGTCCCTTTTGCAGCCCCGGTTTGGGGCGAATTGATCCATGGCTTGTCACAAATCCATTGCGTCCCTGCCCCAAACCGGAGAACGCATTTCCCAACCCGTGAAACCACGTTAAGGATTCGCCCCGACCATGACGTCGGACCCAGTTCTCTCGATCCGCGCCGCCTCGAAGACCTTCGGGTCGCGCCGTGCGCTGGACACCGTCTCCCTCGACGTCGCTCGGGGCGAGATGATCGCGCTCATCGGGCCTTCGGGTTCGGGCAAATCCACCCTCCTGCGCTCCATCGACGGTCTGCAGACCATCGACGAGGGTGAAGGCGTCATCACCGCTTTCGGCGGCCCGGTTCAGGCCAAGGGCAAGGTGTCGGACCAGGTGCGCAAGGCGCGCATCCGGATCGGCTTCATCGCCCAGCAGTTCAACTTGGTCGGCCGCCTGTCGCTGTTCAGCAACGTGGCGCTCGGCTCGCTGGGCCGGATCCCGTTCGTGCGCGGCCTGTTCGGCGCATGGCCCAAGGAAACGCGCGAAGCGGCCATGGCGGCCCTGCACCGCGTCGGCGTCGCCGACTACGCGGCCCAGCGCGCCAACACCCTGTCGGGCGGCCAGCAGCAGCGCGGCGCCATTGCCCGCGCCCTGGTCCAGAAGGCCAAGATCATCCTCGCCGACGAGCCGGTCGCCTCGCTGGACCCCGTTTCGGCGCGCAAGGTCATGGAGATTCTTCGCGACCTGAATCAAAGCGACGGCCTCACCGTCGTCGTCACCCTGCACCAGGTGGACTACGCCCTGCGCTATTGCGACCGGGTCGTGGCCCTGAAGGCCGGCCAGAAGGTCTATGACGGCCCGGCCGAAGGCCTGAAGCGCGAACAACTCATCGATATCTACGGCCCGGAATTCGAGGACGTATTCTGGGAAGGAGCTCCACAATGATCCGCCGTCGCTCGGCTCTCGTCATCGCCGCCGGTCTTTCGGCCCTGGCCCTGGCCTCGTGCTCGCAGAAGCCCGACGCCGCGGCCGCCAAGGACACGGTCACCTTCTCGATCCTGTCGACCGAGTCGGCCCAGAACATGCAGCAGTACTGGGATCCCATCCTGGCTGACATGGAGAAGCAGACCGGCCTCAAGGTGAAGCCGTTCTTCTCGTCGAACTACTCGTCGCTGATCGTCGCCATGGGCGCCAAGCAGACCGATCTGGGCTGGTTCTCGAACCAGTCGGGCCTGGAAGCCGTGCGCCGCTCGGGCGGTGAAGTGTTCGCCCGCACCTTCGATCCGTCGGGCACGGACGGCTACAAGTCGGTGATCATCGTCCCGGCCGACAGCAAGCTGACCCTCGAGGGCCTGCTGAAGTGCGACAAGACGCTGAACTTCGGCATCGGCGACAAGAAGTCGACCTCGGGCACCCTGGCCCCGATGACCTACGTCTTCATCCCGGCCGGCAAGAAGCCCGAGAACTGCTTCAAGACCGTGCTCAGCGCCAGCCACGACGCCAACCTGGCGGCCGTCGGCAACCACAAGCTGGACGCCTCGACCAACAACACCACGGCCCTTCGCCTGAACGCCGAGCGCGCGGATAACAAGACCTCGAAGGTCAAGGTGATCTGGGAATCGCCGACCCTGCCGGAAGACCCGATCGTCTGGCGCAAGGACCTCGATCCGGTCGTGAAGGAGAAGCTGCGCCAGTTCTTCCTGACCTACGGCCAGGGCGACACGCCAGAAGCGGCCCAGCAGCGCGCCAATCTCGAGAAGCTGTCGATGGGCGGCTTCAAGCCGGCCGACAACACCCACCTGCTGGTGGTGCGCGAGATGGAAGCCCTGGAAGGTCTCGGCCTCGCCCGTGAAACCGGCGACCAGGCCAAGATCGCCGCGGCCCAGAAGAACCTGGACGGCATCAAGGCCGAGCGCATCGCCGCCGAGGGCAAGGCCGGCCTGGCCGCGCCCGCGCAGCCCGCCAACTGAGGCGCTTGATGAGCGAGACCATTCCGGCGCCTCCCAAGCGCTCGACATCGGCCATGGCCTTCGACGCCCTGATCTGGGGCGGCGTGGCCATGCTGCTGATCATCAGCTTCAAGCCCGCCGAGATCGACAAGTTCCCGCAGCTCTTCACCGAGGCGGGGCGGATGCAGGAGTTCGCGCGAGGCTTCTTCTCGCCGTTCACCGACGCCAAGGCGTTCATGGCGGCCGACTGGGAGCTCTACATCGGCAAGATGTGGCAGACGATCCAGATGGCGCTGTGGGGTACGTTCCTGGCGATCATCGTCGCCATCCCGCTGGGCCTGCTGGGCGCGCGCAACATCACGCCGGTCTGGATCCAGCAGCCCGTTCGCCGGGTCCTGGACCTGATCCGCTCGATCCCAGACCTGGTCGTGGCGCTGATCTTCATCACCGCCGTGGGCCTGGGCCCCTTCGCCGGCGTCATGGCGCTGACGTTCAACACCGGCGGCGTGCTGGCCAAGCTGTTCGCCGAAGCCGTCGAGTCGATCGACAAGGGTCCCGTCGAGGGCGTGCGCGCCACGGGGGCGGTCAAGCTGCAGGAAGTCGTCTGGGGCGTCATCCCGCAGGTCGCCCCGCTGTGGACCAGCTACGCCCTCTATCGCTTCGAGTCGTCGAGCCGCTCGGCCACCGTGCTGGGCCTGATCGGCGCTGGTGGCGTCGGCCAGGTGCTGCTCGATTCGGTCAACGCGTTCCAATACGACCAGACCGGCTGCATCGTCCTGGTCATCGTCGTGGCCGTTTCGATGATCGACCTGCTGTCGCAGATCATCCGCACCCGGTTGCTGTAGATTTTTTCCCGACAGCGGCTTTCGTTCACGCGCCTCCCTCGCCGAAAAGCCGGGGAGGCGTTGTGATTCAAGGACTCCGAAGCCGTCGGTGAACGGATATTTCCAGTCCGTGGCCGTCGTCGCCTTGTGGCCCTGACGCCACAGCTTAAGCGCTTGAAATCACTTGTCGTCGGGCTGTCACAAATCGGTGGCGGAACCGTCACGCGCCCCCGGTAAGCCCCCGGACATCCTGATCCCGCCCCAAGAGGGGTGAGAGAGGCAGGGGCAAGCTTCAAGGGGATTTCTCACGATGAGCACCAAGACCTCGCTGGTCGCCGGTTCGGCGCTGGGCGTCGCGCTCGCTCTCGGCCTGGGCGTCGCCGCCCAAGCCCAGGACATGAGCTACAAGTGGAGCGGCGCTCCGCAGTTCTCGAACGACGACGTCATGTTCAAGTTCCGCGGCCGGATCCTCGTCGACTACGTCAACCAGGACGTCGAGCGCGCCGGCCCGGGCGGCGACTTCAAGACCAGCAACTGGCGCGGTCGCCAGGTGTTCCTGGGCGTCGAAGGCAAGCTGAACAACTACTTCGCCTACAAGGCCGAAGGCGGCTGGGTGAACGGTGGCGCGGCCTCGTGGGACGACGTGGTCATCGAGTACAAGCCGAACGAACAGACCTCGCTGCTGTTCGGCAACATCAAGGCCGCCGGCCTGGAAAACCTGACCTCGACCCGCTTCATCACCTTCATGGACCGTGGTCCGTACGGTGACTTCGGCGTCGACAGCTACCTGGTCAGCGCAGTCGCCAAGTACCAGGGCTTCAACTACTCGGCGACGCTGGCCGTCCAAGGCAACAGCATCAACACCGCCGACGTCGCCAACGCCGGCGCCGACAGCAAGGAGCGCTTCGGCGTCACCGCGCGCGGCCACTACGCCCCGGTCAACACCGACACCGACAAGTTGCACGTCGCCCTGTCGTACCGCTACCGCAACCGCGGCGACGAAGGCGCCTTCGCCTATACCGGCCGCACGACGACCGCCTACACCAACGGCACCACGTTCTACACCACGGGCGGCATCGGCAACCGTGACAAGACCCTGGCCGTCGAAGGCATGTACATCCACGGTCCGTTCTCGGTCCAAGGCGAGTACTCGAACATCGACGTGACCCGCACGGGCGGCGCCAATGTCGGCGGCGATCCGAAGGTGAAGGTGGGCTACGCCTTCGTGTCGTTCTGGCCGACCGGCGAGATGCGCAACTACGATCCGGCCGCTGGCGAGATCAAGCGTCCGAAGATCCTGAACCCGGTCACGGCCGGCGGCATGGGCGGTCTGGAACTGGCCCTGCGCTACGACTACGCCGACCTGACCGACGCCTACGACACCCTGAAGGTGAAGCCGGCCACGTCGCAAGCCGGCAAGTACACCGGCTGGACCCTGGGCGTGAACTACTACCCGGTCTCGTACGTCCGCTTCCAGGCCAACTACACCGACGGCAAGTCGGACAACATCGGCCTGAACCAGGACTACGACGTGAAGCAATTCCAGCTGCGCGCTCAGCTGGACTTCTAAGCCAACTCGCTTTTCCGGGCGGGCCGCTGCGGCCCGCCCGCTTCCCCAACATTCGTCTCCTCTAGGAGTTCGCCATGAAGAAGCTTCTGTCCTGCGCGGCCGCCGTGGTCGCCCTGTCGGGCCTCGCCGCCGCCCCCGCCTACGCCGCCCGCGACTATGTCTGGGCCGGTGGTTCCTCGACCGTGTTCCCGTTCGCCACCCGCGCCGCCGAAAACTTCGCCAAGAAGTCGGGCAAGAAGGCTCCGAAGGTTGAAAGCCTCGGCACCGGCGGCGGCATCAAGCTGTTCTGCGGCGGCACGGGCGAAGGCTTCCCCGACATCGCCAACGCCTCGCGTCCGATGAAGAAGGCCGAGTTCGACGCCTGCGCCAGCAAGGGCGTCAAGGACATCATCCAGATCAAGATCGGCTTCGACGGCATCGTGATCGCCACCGACAAGGACGGCGCCGACTACAACTTCAAGACCGAGAACCTCTACATGGGTCTCTCGAAGGTCGTCCTGAAGGGTGGTCAGTTCATCCCGAACCCGAACAAGAACTGGGATGACGTCGCCGGCGGCCTGCCGGGCAACCGCATCCAGGTCTACGGCCCGCCGCCCACGTCGGGCACCCGCGACGCCTTCGTCGAACTGGCCATCGAGGCCGGCGCCCGCAAGTTCCCGACCCTGGACGCCATCCGCTCGGACAACGAGAAGAAGTTCAAGGCCCAGGTCGACCCGCTGCGCGGCGACGGCTGGATCGACGCCGGTGAGAACGACAACGCCATCGTCGGCACCCTGACCAAGACCCCGGGCTCGCTGGGCGTCTTCGGCTGGTCGTACCTCGAAGAGAACATGGACAAGATCAAGGGCGCGACCGTCAACGGCGTGAAGCCCTCGGCCCAGACCATCTCGGACGGCTCGTACCCGCTGTCGCGCACCCTCTTCATCTACGTGAAGAAGGCCAACATCGGCGTCACGCCGGGCCTGGAAGAGTTCCTGAAGGAATTCACCTCGGACGCCGCCACGGGTCGTGGTGGTTACCTGCAAGGCCGCGGCCTGATCCCGCTGCCCCCCGGTCAGCACGAAGCTCAAAAGGGCGTCGTGAGCAACAAGACCGTGATGGGCCGTCCGGCCTCCTAAAGACTAGGCGATTTCCTCCCCGCCTTTCTCTTGCGCCGCGGTCCTATGGGCCGCGGCGTTTTTCTTTGTATAGTGACCGGGCCGGGGCCTCCCCCATACCCCGGCCGCGGCCGCCGCCCGGCGGCGCGTCCCCGACCCCCCAAGTCACTGACCCCCAAGGGCCATGATCCTCGTCGCGCTCGTCGTCGTCTTCCTCCTCGTTCTGCTGAACGGGGTCTTCTCCATGTCCGAACTGGCCGTCGTCTCGGCCCGCAAGGCGCGTCTACAAGGCTTCGCCGAGCGGGGCGACAAGGGGGCCAAGCTGGCCCTGGCCATGGCCGAGCACCCGACGCGGTTCTTGTCGGCCGTGCAGGTCGGCATCACCCTGATCGGCATCTTCGCCGGCGCCTACGGCCAGGCCACCATCGCCGGCGCGCTGGACACCTGGCTGGAGAGCAGTGTCCCGCCGCTGGCCAAATATTCCGAGGGCATCGCCACCACGATCGTGGTCATCGGCCTGACCTATGTCTCGGTCATCCTGGGCGAGTTGGTGCCCAAGCGCCTGGCTTTGATGTTCCCCGACGCCATCGCCCGCCGCATGTCGCCGTTCCTGGCCATCGTGGCCACGGTGCTGCGCCCGTTCGTGACCCTGCTGACCGTCTCCACCGCCGCCGTGCTGAAGCTGATGGGCGTGCGCGACGAGCGCAACAACGGCGTCACCACCGAGGAGATGGAAGCGGTCCTGGCCGAAGGCGCCGACGCTGGCCTGATCGAGCCCGAGGAACGGGCGATGATCAACGAGGTGCTGCGCCTGGGCGACCGCCCGGTCCGCGTGGCCATGACCCCGCGCCGCGACCTCTTCTGGGTCTCGCTGGCCGACAGCCCCGAGACCGTGCTCAGCGAGATCCGCGTCAGCGCCCACTCGCGCATCCTGGTGGCCACCGAGGACGACCTCGACGGCGACATCGGCGTGGTGCTCAAGAAGGACCTGCTGGACGCCTGCCTGTCGGGCGATCCTCTGGACCTCAAGGCCCACGTGCAGCAGCCCGTCGCCATCCCCGAGACCATGTCGCTGCTGAAGGCCCTGCAGGTCTTCAAGTCGACCAGCCTGCACATGGCCCTGGTCGTCGATGAGTTCGGCTCGCTGCAGGGCGCGATCACGCCGCTGGACCTGCTGGAAATGATCGCCGGCGACTTCCCCGAGGACCATGCGGACGACGAGAAGCGCATCGTCCGCCGCGACGACGGCAGCTGGCTGATCGACGCCCGCCTCGACATCCAGGAGCTGAACGATCACCTCGGCGAGAACTTCGAGGCCGACGGCGGCTACCACACCGTGGCCGGCCTGATCCTGGACCGCCTGGGCCGCATCCCGGTCGAGGGCGAACACGTAGAGATCGGCGCCTTCGACCTGGAGATCGTCGACATGGACAGCTCGCGGATCGACAAGGTCATCCTCAAGCCGTGCAAGCGGAAGAAGGACGCGGCGGAGGGGTAGGGCCCCCGCCGACGCCACAGCGAAAGGGCCTGCGCATGATCACCGTTTGGGGCGGACAGACCTCGCGATCGATCCGGGTCGTCTGGGTGCTGGAGGAGATGGGCCTGCCCTACCGCGTGCGGCAGGTGGACATGCTGGCCGCCGAGCAGGACCCGGCGTTCCTGGCGATCAACCCCGCCGACTACATCCCAGCGATCCAGGACGGCGACGTCGTCATGGTCGAGTCGATCGCCATCATGGAATATCTGATGGCCCGCTACGGGCCGACGCCGCTGGCGCCCGCGCCACAGGATGCGACCTTCCCCGCCTACCAGCAGTTCCTGCATCTCGGCGAGGCCGGCCTGGCGACCCTGATGATGCCCGTGATCGTCAGCCGCTTCATAGCGCCCGAGGCCGAACGGGAGAACTGGGGCGCGGCCTGGTGCCTGAAGTCGTTCCAGAAGCGGCTGAAGCTGGTCAGCCAGCGGCTTGCCAGCTCGCCCTACCTCGCCGGCGAGGACTTCACCGCCGCCGACATCTCGGTGACCTACGCCCTGAACCTGGGCCAGCGGACCTGCGGCCTCATCCTCGGCGACGCCGAACAGGCCTACATCGCCCGCACCACCGGCCGCGACGCCTACAAGCGCGCCATGGAGCGGTCGCACGAGGGGGTCTGAATTAGGCCGCCGTCTTCTTCCGCAGCCGCGCCAGCCGTCGCAGTCGGCGCCAGAACCGCGTCTTCTCCGGCTCCGGATAGGGCTGGAGGTTGCGGTAGAACTCCTCGGCGCAGGCGCGCCACGAGAAGCGCTCGGCGAACTTGCGGACCACGGTGCGATCCAGGTCCAGGCAGGCGAGGCAGGCTTCCTTCAGCCCGTCCGTCTGGCCCGGCGCCAGCACGCCGGCGTTGGAGCCCGGGATGATGTCGACCGGCCCCGGGGCCGAGAACGCCGCCACCGGCACGCCGGCGGCCATGGCCTCCAGGATCACCAGGCCGAAGGTGTCGGTCAGGGACGGGAAGCAGAAGACATCCGCGCCGCCGAAGTAGCGGGCCAGCTCGTCGCCGAACTTGGCGCCCAGGAACTTCACCTCGGGATACTTCTCGGCCAGTTCTTCCAGCTGGGGACCGGCGCCGATCACCACCTTGGTGCCCGGCAGGTCCAGGCTGGCGAAGGCCTCGATGTTCTTCTCGACGGCCACCCGGCCGACATTGAGGTAGATCGGCCGCGCCAGGCCCTCGAACGGGTCGGAGTCGTCGGGGGCGCGCGGCTTGAAGATGTCGGTGTCCACGCCCCGCGACCAAGGCGAGAGGTTGCGGAAGCCGTGCTTGGCCAGCTCGTCGCGCATGGTCGGTGTCGCCACCATCAGGCGGCCCGACGGCTTGTGGAACCAGCGCATGTAGGTGTAGCCGGCCGCCAGCGGCAGCGGCAGGCGGGCCGAGACATATTCCGGGAACTTGGTGTGGTAGCTGGTCGTGAACGGCAGCTTCCACTCCAGGCAGATCCGCCGCGCCGCCAGACCGATCGGACCCTCGGTGGCGATGTGGATCGCCTCGGGCTCGAACGACTTGAAGCGCTCCTGCACGGGCTCGTAGGCGCCGATCGCCAGCTTGATCTCGGGATAGGTCGGCAGCGGGAAGGTCGGGAACTGCTCGGGGCTGACGACGTCGACCTCGTGGCCCAGGGCGCGCAGCTCCTCGGTCACCCGGCTCAGGGTGCGCACCACCCCGTTGACCTGAGGTTCCCACGCATCGGTAGCAAGAAGTATTCGCATCAGGCGGCGGCCGGCTCCGGCAAGGGCTCGTCGGCGGAATCACCAAGGGCGGCGGGCAGCGTGCTGGCGCGATCGATCACCGACCACGAGCGCAGCTTGGCCCATTCCAGGATCTCGAGACGGCCGTCGGCGTGCTCGGCCAGGGCCGTGCAGCTCTCGACCCAGTCGCCGTCGTTGATGTAGCGGACGCCGTCGATGTCGCGCATCTCGGCCTTGTGGATGTGACCACAAATCACGCCGTCGACCCCCCGACGCCGAGCTTCGTCGGCCACGGCGGCCTCGAAGTTCTCGATGAACTGCAACGCGTTCTTCACCTTGACCTTCAGATAGGCCGAGAGACTCCAGTAGCCGAACCCAAGGCGACGCCGCAGGCGATTCACCAGAGTGTTCAGCATGAGGATGGTTCTATAGGACCAATCCCCGAGGAAGGCGAGCCACTTGGCGTGCTGCACGACGCCGTCGAACTCGTCGCCGTGGACAACCAGGTAGCGCTTGCCGTCGGCCGCCTCGTGGATCACGTCGCGCGCCACGATGACCCCGCCGAAGTGGACGCCGCAGAAGTCGCGGATCCGGTCGTCGTGGTTGCCGGGCACATAGATCACCTCGGTGCCCTTGCGGGCCATGCGCAGGATCTTCTGCACCACGTCGTTGTGCGCCTGCGGCCAGTACCAGCCGCTGCGCAGCTTCCAGCCGTCGATGATGTCGCCGACGAGATACAGCTTCTCGCACTCGACGTGGCGGATGAAGTCCAGCAGCAGCTCGGCCTGGCACCCCCGCGTGCCCAGGTGCAGGTCACTGATGAAGATGGAGCGGTAGCGGCGAACGGCGACGTCGGCGCTCATGGTCGAACCCCCGTTGTGGCGCCGCACATCTTTCCGTCCCCGGATCGGAAAGAGGGCGGCCAACGCCCGGCGATTAAGCTGATTGCGTGTCGCTTTGATGAAATGAGGCTGCGGCCTTTTTGGCGGCGTTCGCCGCGAACTGCCTCGAAGCTTCCGTAACGTCAGCCTGAGAAATGAGCAGTTTTACCAAGTTCGTCAAAAAACTGGACGCATCCCCGACCCCTTTTGCCGCTTGGCCCCGCGCGAGCTGTTGCGGTGCAACATCGAGCGCACTAAGTCACCCCGATGGACGCCGCCCGCCTCGCCAAGGACACCCCGAAGTCGCAGAAGACCCGCGCCCGGATTCTCGACTGCGCGATGAACCTGATCGCCGAGATCGGCTACCATGCGGCCACCAACCCGGCGATCGCCGACGCGGCCGGCCTGACGCGCGGGGCGATGCTCTACCACTTCCCCACCCGCGAAGCCCTGGTCGAGGCCGCCGTGGCCCATATCCAGGCCGAGCGCTCGACCCTGTTCCGCGCCGCCGCCGACAGCCTGCCGCCCGGCGCCGACGTCACCGAGCACGCGATCGACAGCTACTGGGACCTGCTGCACTCGACGCCCTTCACCGCCTTCGCCGAGATGGAGGCCGCCGGCCGCACCGACCCGGCCATCCACGCGCTCCTCGCGCCCGCCCAAGCCGAGTTCGACCGCGCCCAGGCCGGCGACCACTTCCTGAAGATCCTCCACGCCGGCGCCGGCCCGAGGTTCCAGGCCAGCCGGGACCTGGCCCGGTTCATGCTGGAGGGCTTGGCGCGCACGACGCTGACCTACGACAAGGACGGCCGCAAAGAGCGCCTGCTCATGCTGATCAAGCGGGCCACGCACATGCTGAACCGAAAGGGGGATGTGCAGGATTTGTGGCCGGAGTAGGGGCGAGGTTGGCCGTTACGGTTGGGCGCCTTCAATCTCGGTAGCGACGTCTCGGCGCCATAGGCGGACAATGCCGACGGCCATCCAGAGCGTAGCCAGGATCGCCGTGACGAACAGGAAGGCGTTGGCGATCCGCGCAAGCACCAGGCCTGGGTCCATCGCCGTGACGGCGGGGAGCGCCGCACAGTCGCCGCTGTCGCTTGGGCGGCGCGGATGAAGGTTCGCGGCTTGGCTGGCCATGCGCTGGCTGGTGGCGCGAATCTCGACGCAGCGTGTCACGTCCCCGCCAGGCGTGATGGAATAGGCCTTCATGGGCGGATCGCGCAGAAGGTCGGTCACTGAAAAGCCAATGGCGCCGGCGTACGCCAGGGCGCATCCCGCTATGACAAGATGTCGGCTGACCATGTCGGTGTTCCAGTTCCAGGAAAGAGCGGTGTGCGATCGATAGGGTGAGGCGGCGTCCTGACCGGATGGCGTGGACGCCGCCGATCTCTAGGCCACCAGCATGGCCGGAAGCTCCGGGATCGCCTTTGGCGTGCGTTCGTTCGCGACGACCTGGGACCGCAGATGCGCTTCCAGGATGTCGAGGATTTCGGCATCGATCTCGGCGTCGAACTTGCGCGCGAAGAGGTCCGAGCTCGACGTCAGCATGTCAGCGTCGGCGGCGGTGAACGTTCTGGGACGAAGCTTGATGTCGCCGTCTGGAACCCAGTCGATCATCCGCTTGTCGTCGTTGACGATCTCGCCGTGCGCGGCGGTGTTCATCATCACGGTCTGGAAGAAGCCCTCATCGGCGATGAAGGTGTTACGATAGAAGGCCTTGTAGCGATCCGCCGACAGGTCGTGGCAGACGAACCGGCAGAACGCCCGGCTGACGATCTTCCACTGGTTGCCGATATAGGGCGTGGCGTCCTTCATGAAGAGCCGCGTGACCAGGCTGTCGATAATGCGACCGCCCCGCTCGACCACGTGCTGGAGAACGCGGCCCATGGTTTCGGGCCGGCTTTTGGCTTGATCTAGCACGCGGATGAATTCGCGGCCTCGGTTGGCGCCCAGGAAGGCGCGGATGCGCGCCTGCGTCGCCAGGGGAAAGTCCTGGCCGCTGAGGTTGATGAAGTGGTCCCAGCGGGCGTCCATCTCGAGCAGCCGAGCCATGCCTCGCAGCTCGGCCTCGACCAGGCTGTAGCCGCCCCACAGGGCGCGCTGGCCCTCCAGGACGGCGGCGTTGGGATAGGCGGCGAGGAAGGCGCGAAGATCGCCCTCCAGGCCGGGGCCGGCGTTCTTGTCGACATGGACCAGGTAGTGGTTGGCCGGATCGTGGATCGCCTTGAACAGCCGCTTGAACTGTTCGGGATAGCGATGGACCAGGATCAGGTAGGCGATGGTCGGCGGCTCGCGGGGCTTGATCAAGACTTGGTGCCTCGCAGGGCGTCCGGATCGATCGGTCGCGGCCTGGCGGGCTGGCTTCCCGTTGATCGAGAATCGTTCAGCCCCTTGGGGACGGAGGGGCGCGTTCCGGGATAGGTTTTCATGACTTGGCCTCTGGTCGAGCGCGCCGGTCCGCGGCGCTCGGTCTCCTGGAGCCCGGTTGCTATTTCTTTCGCGGCGTCAGGGTCTGCGAGAGCATCGAGGGCGCGGCGGCGATCACCTTGGGTTTGATCGCCTTGGGTTTGCGGACTTCACGATTGCCTTTGGACAAGGGGCGCTCCTTTCGGGGGCGATGGGGCGTCGGCCATGGGCGCGGGCTTGGGCGAAGCCCAACCTGCTATGGCCGATCGATTTTTGACGATGGTGTCCCGGCTTCGGGACCGTGGGACCTTCCGCTAGGCGGATCGATCCGAATGGCGTGACTGAGCGCCTCGAAGGAGGAGTAGCACGGACGTCGCCGCGATAGGGGGAAATGATTGTATCGCCAGGGAGCTATCCGCCTCGGATCGCGCTATCATACGCAAGCCACGGATTAACCCGCGCCATGCGGGCTCGTCGGCCCGAAAGGACGTCATGTCCGCCCCCTCGAAAACCCCAATCCGCACGCTCACGCGCGCGGTGTCTCCATGAGCCCTTGGAGCGCTGTGCTGGCGATCTTCGGCGTGCGCCGGGTCTCACTGCGTGAAGTTCAGGCCGAAGCCTTCTTCCTGGGCAATCGCCACAAGGGTGAGATCCGAGCCGGTGCGCAAAAGGAGCTGCGGGCGCCGGACCTTGATCCCGATCGCGCGGCGCTTCTGCGCGCGGTTATCCGCATGACGCCCGCCGCCGAGGGAGCGCGCCCATGACCGACGAAGACGCCCAGGCGATGCGTCGCGAGAACGACTATCTCAAGCTCAGGAACGCCCAGCTCCAGGGCGACGTCACCAGTCTCGGCGGCCAGGTCCTGCGCATGCAGCAGGAACTGGAGCGGCTGAGCGGCCGAAATGCGTGGCGAGCGCCCGACCCTCTCGCGGGCGGGCAAGCATGACGCTGACGTCCGGCCAGCTCGCCGCCTTGAAGAACCTCGCGTTGAAGAAATCCGGCGAGGACGTGGACTGGATCAATATCGGCGACGCCCGCGCGCTGACCGAGCTGGGGCTGGCCGAGCGGACCGGCGGCGGCTGGGTCATCACCCCGGCCGGATCGGCGGCGCTCGCCGCCGCGGCCGGCGGCTAGCTTGTTCGCACGCCTCGATGCTTCTCAGGAGACCTCATGCCGGCCACGCGAAAAGACCTCGCCCAGGATGCGCGCTTTCTCGCGCAGGAACGCATCGTCGATGCTCTGCTGCGCGCGCTGGCGATCCGGCAACCGGCCCTGTTGGGCGCCGTGCGTGAGATCCTGATCGACACCGAGCTTTCCCATTCGGGCAAGCCCGCGGAGCACGAGACCGTGCACCAGCAGATCAAGAGCCGCCTGGATGACGCTTCACAGTTCGCGAGGGCTCACGGCGTGACCCAGGACTGATCTGGGCTCGACCCCGCAGCCCTACGTCGGGCAGATCGGCAGGGCCGTCGTGAACTTGATCTGCTCCATCGCGAAGCTGGACGACACGTCCGTCAGCGGCGCCGTCGCGATCAGGCGTTTGTAAAAGCGGTCATAGGCGGCGATGTCCTTGACCACGACCTTGAGCAGGTAATCGACGTCGCCGCTCATCCGGTAGAACTCGATGACCTCGGGCAGGGCCTTGGCGCCGGCGGCGAAGGTGGTCAGCCAGTCCTCGTCGTGGCGGCCGGTCTTGACCGCCACGAAGACGGTCAGGGACAGGTCCAGGGCCTCGCGATCGAGCAGGGCGACGCGGGCCATGATGACGCCGGCCTCTTGCAGGCGCTTGACCCGTTTCCAGCACGGGGTCTGGGTCAGGCCGACGCGTTCGGCCAGCTCGGCGATGGCGACGGTGGCGTCGTCCTGCAGGATGGCCAGGATGCGCCGGTCGATCTGGTCGAGATCAATCATCTCGGAAGCCCCGCGAAACGAAGAATGAAATTCTCTCTACGCCCGGATCGGCGACCAATCCAGTAATGCCTTTCTTCGAATCGTCGCCACAATGGAGAGCCTCGGAATTGCAGCGGGGCTTCCATGGACCTGTCTTTCACGCGTCACCCCAAGGCCGTCGGCGAGACCTATGGCGAGCACATGGGCGTGGCCTGGAGCTTCGGCTTCACCCTCCTGGGCGCGGGCCTGGCCTGCATCGTCCACGGCATCCTGCCCTTCGCCTTCGAACGCACCGGCAGCCGGACCGTCCAGCGCCTGAACGCGCGGCTGTCCAGCCGCTGCGACAAGGCCGACGCGCATTTCGCCGGGGCTCCGGTTTCGGGCGAGACTGTCCGCGGATGACCGCTGCCGCGCTTCGGCTCAATGCCAGCCGCCTGGGTCCGGGCCTGGTCGCCGGCCTGCTGCTGGCGGTGCTGGCCAAGCTGCTGGCGGGAAGCCTGCACGCTCCGGCTCCGCTGGTCGCCGTCGTGCTGGGCATGATGCTGGGCGCCATGGGCCTGCAGGCCCAGCTGGGCGCGGGCCTCGACATCTTCGCCAAGCCCGGCCTGCGTCTCGGCGTGGCCATGATGGGCGCTCAGATCAGCTGGAGCGAATTCGCCGCCCTGGGCGGTCCGGCCGTCCTGGCCAGCGGCGCCGTCGTGCTGGGCGGCCTGGGCATCGGCGCGCTCGCCGGGACCGCGCTCGGCCTGCCGTTCGCCGAGGCCCTGATCGCCGCCGCCGCCTGCTCGATCTGCGGCGCTTCGGCCGCCTTGGCCGCATCGCAAGCCGCGCCGGCCAGCCCGGCCAACCAGCGCACGACGGCCCTCGTGATCGTCGGCGTCAACCTGCTCTCGACCGTGGCCATGCTGGCCTATCCGCCGCTGGCTCAGGCCTTGGGCCTCTCGCAGCACCAGGCCGGCGTGTTCTTCGGCCTGTCGATCCACGACGTCGCCCAGGTGGCCGGCGCCGGCGCCTCGGTCTCGCCCGAGACCGCCAGCACCGCGGCCCTGGCCAAGCTAGCCCGCATCGTCTGGCTCGGCCCGGCCGTGATCCTGATCGGCCTGATGCTGACCCGCAGCAAGGAAGGCGGCGTGGTCGGCGGCCTGAAGGCTCCGCCGCTGTTCGTGCTGGGTTTCGCGGGTCTCGCCGTCGCGCGCGGCCTGGGCCTGATCCCCGCCTCGCTGATCCCGCTGCTGGCGACCTGCTCCAGCTTCCTGCTGCTGGCCGGCGTCGGCGCCATCTCGGCGAAGCTGGGTCCCAAGGCCCTGCTGGAGGTCTCGCCGCGCCTGGCGATCCAGCTGGGAACGGTCACAATCGCTATCGCCGTGCTGGCCTACGCGCTGACGAGAATTTTCTTCTAAGTTCAAGGCTTGGCTGAGCACGAAAGTAGCCCCATGGTCCCGTCCGAGAGTCGGAGGGACCCTAAAGTGAGCTTCTGGACGCGCCGCAAGGCGATCGACACCATCACCGCCGGACACGCGGACAGCCATCAACTGAAGAAGACCCTGAGCTGGCCGCACCTAGTGGCCCTGGGCGTCGGGGCCATCGTCGGGACGGGGATCTACACCCTGACCGGCGTCGGCGCGGGCCTGGCCGGGCCGGGCGTCATCCTGTCGTTCCTGATCGCCGGCGCGGTCTGCGCCTGCGCCGCGCTCTGCTACGCCGAGCTATCGACCATGATGCCGGCGGCGGGCAGCGCCTATACCTACAGCTACGCCGCCATGGGCGAGCCGGTCGCCTGGTTCGTCGGCTGGAGCCTGATCCTCGAATACACCCTGGTCTGCGCGGCCGTCGCCGTCGGCTGGTCCGATCACGCCGTTGGCCTGTTCCGCCTCGCCCACGTTCCGGACGTGCTGCTGGCCGGACCGCACGTGATCCTGCCCGACGGACGCCATGGCCTGGTGAACCTGCCGGCCATCCTGATCTCGATGGCGGTCGCCGGCCTGCTGGCCCTGGGCACCCGCGAGAGCGCCACGGTCAACATGGTGCTGGTGGCGGTGAAGATCACGGCGCTGGCCGTGTTCGTGGCGCTGTGCCTGCCGGCGTTCAACGCCGACCATTTCACGCCCTTCATGCCGAACGGTTTCTCGGCCCACCTGCCGGCCGGGGCCGCGCCGGACGCCGCCAAGATCGGCGTGATGGCGGCCGCCAGCCTGATCTTCTTCGCCTTCTACGGCTTCGACGCGGTCTCGACCGCCGCCGAGGAGACCAAGAACCCCAAGCGCGACCTGACCATCGGCATCGTCGGCTCGATGGCCGCCTGCACGGCGATCTACATGATCGTCGCCGCCGCCGCGATCGGGGCCTCGCGGACCGAGGTGTTCTCCAAGGCCGGCGCGCCGCTGGTCTTCGTGCTGGAGAGCCTGAAGCATCCGCGCATGGCCGAGCTGGTGGCCCTGGCCGCTGTCGTCGCCCTGCCGACCGTGATCCTGGCCTTCATGTACGGCCAGAGCCGGATCTTCTTCGTCATGTCCCGCGACGGCCTGCTGCCCCGCGCCCTGTCGAAGGTCAACGCCAAGACCGGCACGCCGGTGGTCATGACCCTGCTGACCGGCGCCCTGGCGGCGGCGCTGGCGGGTTTCCTAGAGCTGAAGGACATCGCGGCCCTGGCCAATGCCGGCACGCTGGCGGCCTTCATCGCCGTGGGGCTGTCGGTGATCATCCTGCGCCGCCGTGAGCCCAACCGGCCCCGGGTGTTCTCGACGCCGTTCTGGCAGGTGATCGCCCCCGCCGGCATCCTGGGCTGCCTCTATTTGTTCTATAGCCTGCCGGGCAAGACCCAGAAGTTCTTCCTGATCGCCCACATCATCGGGGCGGTCGTCTACTTCGCCTACGGCATGCACAAGAGCGTGCTGGCTCAGGCTGAGAAGTCCGCAGGGTAAGGCTTCCATTCCCGCCTTCCATTCTCGGGGGCCATCGCTAAAGTCGACTTCAAAACAAGCGTTTGAAGTTGGGAGAAGAAGCGCATGGCCCTCGACCTGGAAACTCGCGAGCAGCTGATCGACACCGTCGCGCGCTTCGTGGCCGAGCGTCTGCGTCCGATCGAGGCCCAGGTGGCCGAGAACGACGCCGTGCCGGACGACGTGATCGAGGAGATGAAGAGCCTGGGCCTCTTCGGCCTGTCGATCCCCGAAGAGCACGGCGGCCTTGGCCTCAACATGGAGGAAGAGGCGCTGGTGGCCATCGAGCTGGGCCGCGCCTCGCCGGCCTTCCGCTCGGTGTTCGGCACCAATGTCGGCATCGGCAGCCAGGGCCTGGTCATGTTCGGCAATAACGAGCAGAAGGCCAAGTGGCTGCCGGGCATCGCGTCCGGCGACATCATCACCTCGTTCGCCCTGACCGAGCCGGAGGCCGGCTCCGACAGCGCCGCCGTGCAGACCCGCGCCACCCTGGACGGCGAGCACTACGTCCTGAACGGCGGCAAGCGGTTCATCACCAATGCTGGCAAGGCGTCGCTGTTCACGGTGATGGCCCGCACCAATCCGGACGCCAAGGGCGGCTCGGGCGTCTCGGCATTCCTGGTTCCGCGCGACCTGCCGGGGCTTTCCGTGAGCAAGCCCGAGAAGAAGATGGGCCAGCAGGGCGCCCACATCCACGACGTCACCTTCGACAATGTCCGCGTGCCGGCCTGGAACCGCCTTGGCGAGGAAGGCGAGGGCTTCAAGGTCGCCATGCAGGTGCTGGATCGCGGCCGGCTGCACATCGCCGCCGTCTGCGTGGGCGTGGCCGAGCGGCTGATCAAGGACTGCGTGGCCTATGCCAGCGAGCGCAAGCAGTTCGGCCAACCCATCGCCAGCTTCCAGCTGATCCAGGCGATGATCGCCGACAGCAAGACCGAGGCCCTGGCCGCCAAGGCGCTGGTGCTGGACACCGCTCGCAAGCGCGACGGCGGGGCCAATATCGTGCTGGAGGCGGCGTCCTCGAAGCTGTTCGCCTCGGAGATGGTCGGCCGTGTCGCCGACCGGGCGGTGCAGGTGTTCGGCGGGGCCGGCTATGTCGCCGACTATGGAATCGAGCGCCTGTATCGCGACGTGCGGATCTTCCGGATCTACGAGGGCACCAGCCAGATCCAGCAGCTGGTCATCGCCCGCGAGACCCTGAAGCGCGGCGGCTAGGTACGAGCCCGGATGTGGCGGGATGTCGCGGCGCCTGCCGGGTCTCAAGTGCGGCGCACTGCCGCATGGAGGGCGTCAATCCATGATCCGGGCTGGCTTTGTGCAAACGTTGGTACGCAGAGCTGCCGAGTTATACTCTAGGGTGCGTGCGACATCCTGTCGCTCGCGCCGCGTGAAGATTTAAGGCGCGATTAAGCATGCTGGCCGAGCCTTTCCCCGCATCTGAAACGGGGACGGCGATGAGCCAGGATCACGCGATCAATGAACGAGTGGCGTTCATGGGCTTGGACGACAAGGCGCGCGGCGCCTTGCGCGAGTTGCAGCCCGTCATCCGCAAGACCATCGGCAAGGCGCTGGACGCCTTCTACGCCAACGTCCGGGCCACGCCCGAGACGCGCAAATTCTTCGGCGACGAAAAGCACATGCAGGCCGCTTCCGGCCGGCAGCAGTCGCACTGGGACCTGATCTCCAAGGCCTCCTTCGACGAGACCTACGTCAAGGCCGTGCGGACCATCGGCCAGACCCACGCCCGCATCGGCCTGGAGCCGCGCTGGTACATCGGCGGCTATGCGGTCGTCAGCGAGCACTTGATCCGCGCGACGATCGACGAGCTGTGGCCCAAGGGCTTCATGGCCAAGGGCGATCCCGGCAAGGCCGGTGACGCCGTCTCGTCGCTGATGAAGGCGGTCATGCTGGACATGGACTTCGCCATCTCGATCTATCTGGAGACCATCGAGGCCGAGCGTCAGCGTCTGGAGACCGTGCGCCTGGCCAACGAGGCCAGCCAGAAGGCGGTGGTCCAGGCCCTGGGCGACGCGCTCGACCGCCTGGCCCAGGGCGACCTGATCGGCCGCCTGAGCGCCGAGGTGACGCCCGAATTCCAGAAGCTGAAGGACGACTTCAACAACGCCGTCGGCATCCTGGAGGGCGCCATGAGCCGCGTCTCCGAGGCCACGGACGGCATCCGTTCGGGAACCGACGAGATCGGCGCGGCCGCCGACGACCTGTCGCGCCGCACCGAGCAGCAGGCCGCCAGCCTGGAGGAAACCGCCGCCGCCCTGGACGAGATCACCTCGACCGTCCGTCGTTCGGCGGCCGGGGCCAAGCAGGCCCAGGACGTCGTCGCCGGCGCCAAGGCCGAGGCCGAGAAGTCCGGCATGGTCGTCGACCAGGCCGTGGCCGCCATGGGCGAGATCGAGACCAGCTCGCGCTCGATCGGCAACATCATCGGGGTGATCGACGAGATCGCTTTCCAGACTAACCTGCTGGCCCTGAACGCCGGCGTCGAAGCGGCTCGCGCTGGCGAGGCCGGTCGCGGCTTCGCGGTCGTCGCCCAGGAAGTCCGGGCCCTGGCCCAGCGCTCGGCCGACGCCGCCAAGGAGATCAAGGCCCTGATCAGCGCCTCAACCCGCCAGGTCGAGGCCGGGGTGGGCCTGGTCGGCCAGACCGGCGAGGCCCTGCGCGGCATCGTCGACAAGGTCGCCGAGATTGACGATCTCATCGTCCAGATCTCGTCCTCGGCCCAGGAGCAGGCGCAGGGCCTTCACGAGGTGAATACGGCCGTCAATCAGATGGACCAGGTCACCCAGCAGAACGCCGCCATGGTGGAGCAGACGACGGCCGCGACCCATTCCCTCAAGGGCCAGACCGCCGAACTGATCAAGCAGGTCGCGACTTTCCGGGTGTCGGGCCAGGTGTCGGGCCGTGTGTCGGGCAGCCGGCCCGCCCAGCCGACCGCCGCCGCGCCGTCTCGCGCGCCTGTCGCCAGCCGTCCGGTCAGCCGCCCCGCGAGCCGTCCGGGCGCTTCAGCGCCGGTCTCGCGCGGCAATACGGCCGTGGCCGTCAAAGACGAGTGGGAAGAATTCTAGAGTAAAGTCAGGTCAAGAGCGCAAGCGCCGTGCAAGCCATGACCCAGACAGCAGAACGCCCCCGCCGACCGAGTCGGCGAGGGCGTTTTGTTCCCCCTGAACGGGTTGGACGCTTACGCGCCGCCCGGGAAGCGGAACGGAACCTTCACGGTGCCGGTCTTCGCGCCCATGGGGAGCTTTTCGGCGATGCACATGGCGGCCTTGTCGAAGCCCTTACCAGCGGCGCTGTTGTCGACGACCTTGCAGTCCGACAGCTTGCCGGCGTCGGCGGTGCATTCCAGCATCACCTGCGCGGCGTCGCGGGTGTTCGCGAACTGCTGCAGGCAACGGCCCATTTGGTCTTCAAAACCGCCGGCGGCCGTAGCGGCCTGAGCGATGAAAAAGCTGCCTGCGATTCCCGCGGCAATAGCGATCGGATATTTCATCCCGCTGCTCCTAGTAATGAAATCTCGTCCTGTGGACGACGCGTCAACCGGACGCAGGAGCAACTTCGCAGGTGCGAGTTAAGATATTCTGAGTCGAACTCAAATATTGAAAGTTTACTTTCAGGTAACCACGATCTTGATTCTGGGAGACTCTGGTTCGCTCAATCCCTCTTTATAGACTCCTGGGGCGGGGACCTGCGACCAAACGACCAACTGGCCCAAAACAGGACAAGTTATGTCGAATTCCCTTTAACCAAGTCAGAGGTTGTTAGGAATCTATCGGGATTATCCCCCCTCATGTTGGCGATCCGTGGGCACGGAACGCTGGTTGGAGGGAACTAGCGATGAAACGGATTCGTCTCGTCGATCTGCCGTTGATCATTAAAATCGGTTTCGCACCGGCGTTCGCGCTGTTGATGCTGGCTTTGATGGCGGGTGGCGCGATCGTCGTTCAAAAGAGCCAGTCGGCTGCTCTGAAGCAGGTCGTGGAAAACGACATGCGCCAGAACATGGAGATCCAGAAGATTTCCAAGCGTATCTCGAACATCAACGGCGAGCTGTTCGTCGTGATGACCCACAAGGCGGGCAACATCGAGGTCGACAAGAACGACGCTCGCATGGCCGCCGTCCTGGCCGAGACCGACGCGGTGAAGAAGGACCTGACGGCGCTGAAGAGCAAGCTGCCGGTCGCCGAACAACCGAAGATCGCCGAGCTGATCAAGTCGCTCGAGGAATGCCGCAGCGCCATCGATACGGTCAGTGGGATGATCGGCGTCGATTTCGGCATGGCCGCTGGCTTCATCGCGCCCTTCGAAGAACAATACGCCAAGATGACTGGCCAGCTCGACCAGGTCGTCGCCGCCGCCAACGTGCGGACCGAGCGCGAGACCGCCAAGCGTCAAGCTGAAGCGACGGCCGCGATGAGCGCCACGATCGTGATGTCGCTGATCACCCTCGGCGCCGTCGGCGCCCTGGCCTTCCTGACCGTCATGACGACCCGCAAGTCGATCAACGACATCGCCGGCGCCACCGACAAGCTGTCGAAGGGCGACAACACCATCGATCTGGAGAAGATGACGCGCGGCGACGAGCTGGGCGCCATCGTCACGGCCCTGAAGGTGTTCCGCGACAACCAGCTGCACCTGGAAACCTTGCGCGCCGAGCAGGAGAAGTCCGCCGCCCTCACGGCCGACGAGCGCCGCGCCAAGGAAGCCGCCGCCGCGGCTTCGGCCCAGGAAGCCGCCACTGTCGTCAGCAGCCTGGCCGAAGGCCTGGAGAAGCTGGCCAAGGGCGACCTGACCTTCCGCGTCACCGCCGACTTCCCGGGCGACTACCGCAAGCTGAAGGACGACTTCAACGGCGCCATGGGCTCGCTGCAGGAGACGATGAAGGTCATCGCCGCCTCGACCGACGGCCTGCGCACCGGCGCCGACGAGATCGCCCACGCTTCGGACGACCTGTCGCGCCGCACGGAACAACAGGCCGCCAGCCTGGAAGAGACCGCCGCCGCCCTGGACGAACTGACCGCCACCGTGCGCCGTACGGCCTCGGGCGCTCGCCAAGCTTCGGACGTCGTCTCGACGACGCGTGGCGAAGCGACGCATAGCGGCCAAGTCGTGCATCAGGCAGTCTCGGCCATGGGCGAGATCGAAAACTCGTCCAAGCAGATCAGCCAGATTATCGGCGTGATCGACGAAATCGCCTTCCAGACCAACCTCCTGGCCCTGAACGCCGGCGTCGAAGCCGCGCGGGCTGGTGAAGCGGGCCGCGGCTTCGCGGTCGTCGCCCAGGAAGTCCGGGCCCTGGCCCAGCGCTCCGCCGAAGCGGCCAAGGAGATCAAGACCCTGATCTCCAGCTCGACCCAGCAGGTCAGCCAAGGCGTGAGCCTGGTCGGCCAGACGGGCGAGGCTCTGCAACGGATCGTGGTGAAGGTCGGTGAGATCGACGCCCTGGTCACTGAAATCGCGGCCTCGGCGGCGGAACAGGCGACCGGTCTGAACGAAGTGAACACTGCCGTGAACCAGATGGATCAGGTCACCCAGCAGAACGCCGCCATGGTCGAGCAATCGACCGCCGCGACGCACTCGCTGAAGGGTGAAACCGGTGAACTGGTCCGCCTGATGGCCCGCTTCCAAGTGGGCTCGGGTTCGGCGTCCTACGCCCGTCCGGCCATGGCCGACACGGCGCAGCACGCTCCGGCGCGCAACCCGGTGGCCGAGCAGCAAGCTCGCCTGAACGCCTTCGCCCGTCCGGGCCGGAGCAGCGGTTCGGCGGCAGTCGCTCAAGCCCCTGCTACGGATGGTTGGGAGGAATTCTGATGGCTGCTGCGATCGCGCTGCCTGAAACCCTGGACCTCAAGGCCGCGGCCCCTCTCAAGGCCGCTCTGCTGGAACGCCGCGGCGCGGCGATCACGGTGGAAGCCGACCAGGTCCGTCGCCTTGGCGGCCTGTGTCTGCAGGTCCTGCTCGCGGCCCGCAAGGCTTGGGACCAGGACGGTCAATCCTTCTCCATCAAGGGGCCTTCCGAGGCCTTTGTCGAAACCACCCGTCTATTCGGCGCCGAAGGGGCGCTCCTCTCGGCGGAATTCCAAGGAGCTGAATCGTGACGCGTACGGTTCTCACGGTCGATGATTCCCGGACCATGCGGGACATGCTGCGCATGGCTCTGGTCGGCGCTGGGTTCAACGTGGTCGAGGCTGTCGACGGCGAGCATGGTCTGGAGGTTCTCTCCGCCCATCGCCCCGACATCATCATCACGGACATCAACATGCCCAAGCTTGACGGCTTCGGCTTCATCGAGGCGGTGCGGGTCGATGACGACTATCGCGCCATCCCGATCCTGGTCCTGACCACGGAAAGCGACCCGGCCAAGAAGCAGCGGGCTCGCGAAGCCGGCGCGACGGGCTGGATCGTCAAGCCGTTCAACCCGGAAAAGCTGGTCGACGCGATCCGTCGCGTTGCTGCTTAAGGGTTTGGGCCGCCTGATCCAGGCCAAGACTTAGTACCCCGTTTTTTGAGTACCCGTTGCTAGACGCGAATTAGGACGTACGGGATATGGACGAGCTAGAGGCCATCAAGGTTACCTTCTTCCAGGAATGCGAGGAGCTCCTCGCCGACCTCGAGGGCGGTCTCCTGGCTATGCAGGAAGGGGCCGGCGACCTCGAGACGGTCAACGCCGTGTTCCGCGCCGTCCACTCGATCAAGGGTGGGGCCGGCGCCTTCGGCCTCGAGCCGCTGGTGCGTTTCGCCCACGTGTTCGAGACCCTGCTGGACGCCGTGCGCGCCGGCTCGGTGCCGAACACCGTCGAGCTGGCCGCCGTCCTGCTGCGCGCCTCCGACATCCTGGCCGACCACGTCAGCGCCGCTCGCGGCCTGGGCGATGTCGACATGGGCGCCTCGGCCGCCATGGCCGCCGAGCTGGAAACCTGGACCGACCCGAACGCCGCGCCGGCTCCCGCCGCCGCCGCTCCGGTCATGGTCGAGGAAGCCGCTCCGGCGCCTATCGCCGCTGATGACGACGCCATGGACGACGACGACCTCGGCTTCGTGTTCGTGCCGCAGACCATTTCGGTCGAGGCGCAGGCCGCCGACGCCGACCTGGTTCCGTCGAACGTCTGGACGGTGTCGATCCGTCCGAAGTCGGACCTCTACCGCAAGGCCAACGAGACGGCGCTGCTGCTGCGCGAGCTCAACCGCCTGGGTCCGATCAAGGCGACGCTGGACGATAGCGCCCTGCCGGCCCTGGAAAACCTGGACCCGGAAGCCGCCTTCGTGACCTGGAGCGTCCGCCTCGAGACCGAGGAAGACGAGAGCGCCATCCGCGAGGTCTTCGAATTCGTCGACGGCGACTGCGATCTTGAAATCACCCGCGGCGAAGGCTCCGTCGGGGACGCGATGGCCTCGCTGCTGACCGTGGCCGAGGCGCCCGTGATCGTCGAGACGGCCGCGCCGGCTCCGATCGAGGTCGTCGCCCCGCCGGTCGCCGAAATCGTTCCGATCGCTCCGACCCCCGCGCCGGTGGTCGAAGCCGCCAAGCCCGCCGCCGCCGCTGCTCCGGCCGCCGCCACGCCGAAGGCCACCCCGGTCGAAGTCCCGGGTCCCGGCCAGTCGGTCATCCGCGTCGACCCCGAGCGCATCGATCGCCTGATCGACCTGGTCGGCGAGCTGGTCATCAACCAGGCCATGCTGGCGCAGCGCGTCGGCGAATATGGCATCGCCCCGTCCTCGAACCTGGCCATGGGTCTGGATGAGCTGGAACAGCTCACCCGCGAGATCCAGGACAGCGTCATGGCCATCCGCGCCCAGCCGGTGAAGTCGGTGTTCCAGCGCATGCCGCGCCTGGTCCGCGAAGTCGCCAACATGACGAGCAAGCAGGCTCGTCTGGTGATGGAAGGCGAGAACACCGAAGTCGACAAGACGGTCATCGAGCGTCTGTCCGACCCGATCACCCACATGCTGCGCAACGCCATCGACCACGGGCTGGAAAGCCCCGAGGAGCGCAAGGCGGCCGGCAAGAATCCCGAAGGCGTCGTGCGCCTGGCCGCGCTGCACCGCAGCGGCCGGATCGTCATCGAGGTCTCGGACGACGGCAAGGGCATCAACCGCGAGCGCGTCTTCGGCATCGCGGTCAAGAAGGGCCTGATCGCCCCCGACCTGCAGCTGACCGACGAGGAGATCGACAACCTGATCTTCCTGCCGGGCTTCTCGACCGCCGAGAAGATCTCGGACGTGTCGGGCCGCGGCGTCGGCATGGACGTGGTCAAGCGCTCGGTCCAGGCCCTGGGCGGTCGCATCTCGATCACCTCGCGTCCGGGTCTCGGCTCGACCTTCACGCTCAGCCTGCCGCTGACCCTGGCCGTCCTGGACGGCATGGTGGTCGACGTCGCCGGCGAGACCCTGGTCGTGCCGCTGGCCGCCATCGTCGAGAGCCTGCGTCCGAAGCCGGAAGAAGTTCGCCCGCTGGGCCCGGTCGGCTCGGTGCTGGCCGTCCGCGACAGCTTCGTGCCGCTGATCGACGTCGGCCAGGCGCTCGGCTATCGCGCTCACACGCCGCACCCGACCGAAGGCGTCGTCCTGCTGGTTGAAGGCGAAGATGGTTCGCGCGCCGCCCTGGTGGCCGACGCCATCCATGGTCAGCGCCAGGTCGTCATCAAGTCGCTGGAACAGAACTACCAGCAGGTCGAAGGCGTCGCCGCCGCGACCATTCTGGGCGACGGCCGCGTCGCGCTGATCCTCGACGTCGACGCCACGATCGCCATGCGTCGCCGCGAAGGCGGCGCGCCTCGCCCAACCGAACCCACCCTCATCGCAGCGGAGTAGTCATGACCGACCATGCCACCTCCACCGGTGTTGACCGCAGAGAGCTGATCTCGTTCCGCGTGGGCGATCAGGAATACTGCGTGGACATCATGGCCGTCCGCGAGATCCGCGGCTGGAGCCCGGCCACGGTGCTCCCGCAATCGCCCGGCTTCATGCGCGGCGTCATCAACCTGCGCGGCGCGGTCCTGCCGATCATGGACCTGGCCTGCCGTCTGGGCATGCCGGTGATCGAGCCGACCGTCCGCAGCGTGTTCATCGTGGTCAAGGCGGGCGACCGCACCGTCGGCCTGCTGGTCGACGCGGTGTCCGACATCCTGTCGATCAACGACGATATGATCCAACCGACGCCGGACATGGCCTGCGACACCGTCCGCAGCTTCGTTCGCGGCATCATCTCGATCGAAGGCCGCATGATCAGCGAGATCTCGCTGGATCGTATCCTTCCCGAACGCGAGGCCCTGGCCGCCTGATGAGCACTGCTTCCGCCTCCGCTTCGGAACGCCGCGAGGCCATCGTCGATGGCGAGTTCGCGTTCACGACTCAAGACTTCAAGCGCATCGCCGCGCTGCTGTACGACCTGGCCGGCATCAGCCTGCCCGACAGCAAGGCGACGCTGGTCTATTCGCGCCTGGCCAAGCGCCTGCGCGCCCTCGGCCTGCGCTCGTTCACCGAATATTGCGCCTTCGTCGCCAGCGACAAAGGCCATGACGAAAGCCAGGAGATGCTCCGGGCGCTGACCACCAACGTCACGCGCTTCTTCCGCGAGCCGCACCACTTCGACGACCTGCGCGCCAACATCCTGGAGCCCATGGCCGACAAGGTGCGCGCCGGCGGCCGCCTGCGCCTGTGGTCGGCGGCCAGCTCGTCGGGCCAGGAGCCCTATTCGATGGCCTTCACGGTGCTGTCGGTGTGGCCGAACGCCGCCGATCTGGACATCCGGATCCTGGGCACGGACATCGACACCAACGTGCTGGCCACCGGCCGGGCCGCCTCGTACGACGAGAGCCTGCTGGAAGGCATCCCGGCCGCCGCGCGCAACCAGTATTTCGAGCGCGATCCGTCGGACCGCCGCGCCTTCCGCGTCTGCGAGGAAGCCCGCAGCCTGGTCGCGTTCCGCGAACTAAATCTCAACGGTCCGTCCTGGCCAATGAAAGGCCCGTTCGACGCCATCTTCTGCCGGAATGTCGTGATCTATTTCGATGAACCCACCCAGGAACGCGTCTGGAGCCGCTTCGCGCCGCTCCTCGCGCCTGGCGGCCGCCTCTATGTCGGCCACTCGGAACGCGTCGGCGCCTCGGTGACCGCGTTCGAGAGCTGCGGCCTCACCGCCTATCGGAAGGCGGGTCGCTGATGCCCAAGATTCGCGTTCTCGTCGTCGACGACTCCGCCACGATGCGGAGCCTGATCACGGCGGCCCTCAATCGTGACCCGGACATCGAGGTGGTCGGCGGCGCCGGCGACCCGTTCGAGGCGCGGGGCATGATCAAGACCCTGAACCCCGACGTCGTCACGCTCGACATCGAGATGCCGAACATGAACGGCATCGAGTTCCTCGAGAAGATCATGCGCCTGCGGCCGATGCCGGTGGTCATGGTCTCGACCCTGACCCAGGCCGGCGCGGAGATGACGCTGCGGGCCCTGGAACTGGGCGCGGTGGACTGCGTGGGCAAGCCCACCGACGCCACCGGCACCCAGGAAGCCCTGGCCGAGATCGTCACCAAGGTGAAGATCGCCGCCCGCGCCGCGGTCCGCACCAACGCCGGCGCCGCGCCGAGCGCCGCGCCCGTGCGTCGCAAGGACTTCATGCCCTCGGGCGACATCGTGGCGATCGGCTCGTCGACCGGTGGGGTGGAAGCCCTGCTGTCGATCCTGCAGCTGTTCCCCGAGACCTGCCCGCCGACGGTCATCACCCAGCACATGCCGGCCACCTTCACCGCCAGCTTCGCCGCGCGCCTGGATCGCGCCAGCGGGGCCAAGGTGCAGGAAGCCACGGACGGCGCCCTGCTGGAGCCCGGCAAGGTCTATGTCGCCCCCGGCGGCGCCACGCACCTGGAGGTCGTTCGCTCGGCCGGCCTGCGTTGCCGCCTGGTCCAGGGCGATCCTGTCAGCGGCCACCGCCCGTCGGTGGACGTGCTGTTCAACTCGGTGGCCAACGCCGTCGGCGACAAGGCGGTCGGGGCGATCCTGACCGGCATGGGCCGCGACGGGGCCCAAGGCCTTCTGGCCATGCGCAAGGCCGGCGCCAGGACGCTGGGCCAGGACGAAGCCTCGTGCGTCGTCTACGGCATGCCCCGATCCGCTTTCGAACTTGGCGCGGTGGAGAAGCAGGTTTCCCTGTCCTCCATGGGCCAATCCATTCTCGATCTGGCCTCCGCGAGGCGATGAACCATGCCGCAAGCTAGCACCATCTCCGTTCTCGTGGTCGACGACCAGCTCACCATGCGGGCTCTGATCCGCAATGCGCTGCAGCAGATCGGCTTCAAGGACATCCGTGAGGCGCCCGATGGCGAGGAGGCTCTTAAGAACCTCCTGGCCAAGCCGGCCAACCTCGTCATCTCGGACTTCAACATGCCGAAGATGGATGGCCTGGCGCTGTTGCGAGCCGTGCGCTCGCACCCGCCGATCCGCCAGACCGCCTTCGTCATGCTGACGGGCCGCGCCGACCGTGAACTGGTCCAGCGCGCCGTGCAGTTCGGCGTCAACAACTACTGCGTCAAACCCTTCACCGTGCAGGGCTTGAGGGAGAAGATTGAACAGGTGTTCGGACCGCTGACATGACGCCATTCAACCAATCCGAAGACCTCGAACGCTCGATCAAGGTGCACGTCACGCAAGGTGAAAGCCACGTGACGGCCGATCCCCAGGTGGTCATGACCACCGTGCTGGGCTCGTGCATCGCGGCGTGCATTCGCGACCCGCAAGCCGGCGTCGGCGGCATGAACCACTTCCTGCTGCCGGACTCGGGCGACAACCGCCGCGACGGCGACGCCGTGCGCTACGGCGCCTACGCCATGGAACTGCTGATCAACGACCTGCTGAAGCGCGGCGCCCGCCGCGAGCGGCTGGAAGCCAAGATCTTCGGCGGGGCCAAGCTGTTCGACGGCCTGTCGGACGTCGGCGCCAGCAACTCGGCCTTCGCCGAGCGGTTCCTGCGCGACGAAGGCATCCCGATCGTCTCGTCCAGCACAGGCGGGGTTTCGGCCCGTCGCGTCGAGTTCTGGCCGACCTCGGGCCGGGTGCGCCAGCGCCTGGTCGCCGTCGACAACGCGCCGAGCGACGTCCGTCGTCCCGCGCCCGCCCCGATGCCTGCCGCTTCCAGCGGCGACGTGGATCTGTTCTGACGCCTATGTCCGCTTTGCCGCTCCAGACGACGCCGCCGATCAATCCGCCCGGGGAACACCTCGCGGTTGGAGAGCTATCGCGTCGTCTGTCGGTGGAGCTGGCCTCGGCGGCGGCCATCTGCCAGGACTGCGAGCACATCGTCGGCGACCTCGCCGACGGTGGCGCGGCGCTGGCGAACCTCGCGCGGCTCCAGGCGCTGGACGAGCTGAGCCAACGCCTGCACGGCCTTTCGGCGGTGCTGCAGCGGATCGGTCAGCACGCCTCCGGCGAATGGAGCATGTCGATCGAGCCCCTGCTGGAAGGCCTGGGCCTGGCCGACCTCGTGGTGCGCCTGCGGGCCAGCGAGGACGCCGGCTGGCAGGCCGAAGCGGGCGAGCTGGACTTCTTCTAGCGGCCCATGGTCGACGCGCTCCTCCCCTCGACCCGGATCAACCTCGAGCGCGCCACGGTGCTGGTCCTCGATGACAACGGCGCGTCGCTGGACATCCTCTCGCAGGTCGTCTCGGGCTTCGGCGTCAAGCAGTTGCACCGCGCCGAAAGCGTCATGGACGCCCAGGCCCTGATCCGCGTCCACACCTTCGACCTGATCATCAGCGATGTGCAGATGCCCGTCACGGACGGCATCGAGTTCATCGAGTGGCTGAGGCGGGAGAGCGGCGAATCGAACCGCTATGTGCCGGTCATTCTTGTGACCGGTCACACGCGCACCACGCAGATTTTCAAGATTCGCGACTCTGGCGCGAACTATGTCGTGGCCAAGCCGATCACGCCTAAGGTGTTGCTTGAACGCGTGTTCTGGGTAGCGCGGGAGGACCGCGCCTTTATCGAATGTGATACGTTCATCGGACCGGATCGACGTTTCAAGCACGAAGGGCCGCCCCCCGGGACGGACGGGCGGCGTAAAGATGATCTACCGGCGGAGGTGGGCGATGCGCAGACGCCCAATATGTCGGACGACGAGATCGCCAACCTGATGCGCCCAGCGAAGGTGCAGATATGACCGTCCGTAAGTTCCGCCCGCCCAACCGGCTGGCCTCCTTGATCAAGGACAAGGGTGGGGTCCTGGCCAAGGACGCCCTGGCCGCCGCCGAAGCCGGCGTCGAGACCCTGCGCGAATCCACCATGGCCGCCCTGGACGAGCAGCTGACCGAGATCGAGCGGCGCTTCGGCAAGGGCAATCCGGATCGCGTCTCGGAATCGTTTGAAGCCCTGTATCTGCTGGCTTCCAAGGTGATCGACGTCAGCATCTTCGTGGCCAATGCGGGGATCGACAAGGCGGCGACGTCGCTGTGCGGTCTGGCCGACAGCTGCTCGGAGCAGGGCGCCTGGCGCTGGGACGCGGTGGACGTGCACCTGAACGCCCTGAAGCTGCTGCGGCAGGTCGGCGCCGAGCTGCCCGCCGCGCAGCGCGACGCCATGCTCCAGGGTCTCTACCAGGTCAGCCACTACCGCCCCGACGAGGCCTGAACCCCCAAGGCAGGGTCTGTGACAGAACGCCGCTCTGTGTCGGAAAGGCAACGGCGGTATGAGTCTGAGAGGTTGTGACGGCTTTGTGGCCTTGTCGGCCGTCTCGGCCTTTGTTAGCACTCTGATACCGGTGTCAAAAACCTCTGTTCGGTTCTGACACCGGTGGCAAAAATGAAGATCCAAATGGCTGAGGCCGATTTCGTGGGAAGGACGCGAAATCGGAACCAAGGCCGAGGCGGCGGAAACGTCGCCGACCACAATGGTCGACACGGGAGGAGGTTCTATGTCCAAGAAAACCACGGGGCGCGTGCGCGCTCTGCAATACGGCGTCTCTGGCGGCGCACTGGCCCTGGCGATGGCTTTTGCCGGCGCTGCATCGGCCCAGACCGCTCCGGCGGCAGCCGCGCCCGCCGCCGATGAGACCGTCGAGGCCGTCGTCGTCACCGGCTTCCGCGCTTCGCTAGCCAACGCCCTGGACGTCAAGCGTCGTGAAAACGACCTCGTCGACGTCATCAAGGCGCAAGATATCGCCGACTTCCCCGACCTGAATCTGGCCGAGTCGCTGCAGCGCGTGCCGGGCGTGTCGATCGACCGTGACGGCGGCGAAGGCCGTACGATCACCGTCCGCGGCCTGAACGCCGACTTCACCGTCGTGCGCCTGAACGGCCTGGAAGCCATCGCCACCACGGGCGGCAAGGATGGTTCGGGCGGCGCCAACCGCAGCCGTCAGTTCGACTTCTCGATCTTCGCCTCGGAGCTGTTCAACAGCGTCACCGTGCGCAAGTCGACCTCGGCCAGCAACGAAGAAGGCTCGCTGGGCGCGATCGTCGACATGCAGGCCGCGCGCCCGTTCGACTACAGCAAGTTCACGATGAGCGCGTCCGGCAAGATGGGCTGGAACGACCTCTCGCGGAAGAGCGACCCGCGCTACACCTTCCTGGTCAGCAACCGCTGGGACACGGGCATCGGTGAAGTCGGCGCCCTGGTCTCGGTCGCCTACGCCACCCGCGCACAGCGCGAAGAAGGCTCCTCGACCGGCCGCTGGGAGAACCCCTCGGTCCGCTTCAACTCGTCGACGGCGTTCCCCTGCTTCGGCGCGGCCTATAACCCGTCGACCGCCGGCGCCGCCGCGGGCGGCACGACGGCCGCCAACTCGCCGGCCTGTACGACGATCGGCACCGTCACGGGCGGCACCACGCCGACCGTCCTCGCCGCCGCCGGCACCGCCAACAACCTGTGGCACCCGCGGATCCCGCGCTATGGCCGCCTGGACTACGATCAGCGCCGCCTGGGCCTGACCGGTTCGCTGCAATGGCGTCCGACCGATCGCTCGACCCTGACGCTCGACGCGATGCTGGCCAAGTTCAAGAACAACCGCGACGAGACCTATCTCGAGATCATCTCGTTCAGCCGTAGCGGCGCGGGCCTGCCCCTGACCGACGTCGTGAACTTCACGGCCGACAGCAAGGGCACCCTGATCAAGGGCACGTTCGATGACGTCGACGCCCGGGTCGAGTACCGCCACGACGACCTGAAGACCGAGTTCAACCAGTTCGTCCTGACCTACGACACCAAGTTCGGCGAAGCCGGCCACCTGAACATGGTCTACGGCCAGTCGCGTTCGATCCAGGACAACCCGGTCCAGACGACCTTCTCGTTCGATCGCTACGACAGCGACGGCTACAGCTACGACTACTCGGCCAACGACAAGCTGCCGAACTTCAACTACGGCTTCGATCCGACGAACCCGGCCAACTACCAGTACAGCGCCAGCAACGCCCTGGGCGACGCCTCGCTGCTGCGTCTGCGTCCCAGCAAGGCGGTCAACACGTTCAAGACCTTCCGCGCCGACGTCGACTACCAGATCCTGGACGGCTTCAAGCTGCGCTACGGCGCGGCCTTCAAGAAGTACGGCTTCAACTCGTGGGAAAAGCGCCTCTTCTCGCGCAACCTGGCGACCACCGGCACGACCTTCACGTCGGAAGCCGCGTTCGGCCTGCCCGCCGGCACCACCGTGGCCGACGTCTCGCGCGTGATCACCGGCTTCGGTCGCGGCCTCGACCTGCCGGCCGGCGTGCCGACCTCGTGGCTGGCGCCGGACCTCGACAAGCTGAAGGCCAAGCTCGGTTACGACTGTAACTGCATCAACGCCAACGGCGACTTCCGCCTGAGCGTCCTGAACCAGCTCGGCGCCTGGCGCCAGATCAACGAAAAGGACGTCTCGCTCTACATCCAGGGCGACTTCGACTACGACATCGCCAACATTCCGGTGCGTGGCAATCTTGGCGTCCGCTACGTCAAGACCGAGCAGGACGGGCTGGGTCACTACAACACCGGCAGCGTGACCACGCCGGTGGCGACGCCCTTCGGCACGATCTCGACGACCGTTCCGACCGACGGCACCCAGAAGACCTCGCGTGAATACACGCGGACCCTGCCGTCGCTGAACATCTCGGCTCAGCCCTACGACAACTTCTATGTCCGCTTCGCGGCCGCCAAGGCGATGACCCGCCCGCAGCTGCAGAACCTGACCCCGGGTTACACCGCCATCAGCCAGTCGGCCCAGACCCTGACGCGCGGCAACCCGGACCTCGATCCGATGATGTCCAAGAACCTGGACCTCAGCTTCGAGTGGTATCCGGACAAGGAAACCCTGTTCTCGGTCGGCTTCTTCTACAAGGACATCAAGTCCTTCATCCAGACCTCGGCGGTCACCATGCCGTGGTCGGAAACCGAACTGTCGAACAGCCTGCTGACCAACGGCAACGCGGCCGACACGCTGTTCACGGTCACGACGCAGATCAACACCCCCGGCGGCAAGCTGAAGGGCTACGAGATCTCGCTGCAGCGTCCGTTCACCTTCCTGCCCGCGCCGTTCGACGGCTTCGGCGGCATCGTGAACTACACGCACGTCGAGAGCGACATCCAGTACGTGATCGCCAACCCGGTCTATTCGGGTACGCCGCGCGTGCTGACCACGCCCGCGGTGCTGCTGACCCAGCCGCTGGTGAACCTGTCGCCCGAGGCCTACAACGCGACGCTCTACTACGAAAAGGGTCCGTTTAAGGCCCGCGTCTCGGCCTCGTACCGCGACCCGTACCTGATCCAGGTGGCCCCGTCGGCCACCAACAACAACGATGTTCGGATCAAAGAGAAGACCATGAACATCGACACCCAGGTCAGCTACAACTTCGGCAACTTCACCGTCACCTTGGAAGGCATCAACCTGACCGACCAGGCCGACAGCAAGCTCGACGACTCGACCCGCATGATCTCGGAAGAGTACGTGCACTACGGCCGTCAGTTCTACATGGGCGTGAAGTGGAAGTTCTAAGCTTCCACGGCCGCCGGGCCTAAAAGGAAGGGCGCTGACCGCGAGGTCAGCGCCCTTTTCTTTTGCTCATCCAGCAGCCGTCATCCCGCGCTTAGGGTGCGGCGTGACGAGGATGGTTAGGCCTCGGCCCCGTCGATCCAGGTCGCGACGACCTTCATCTGGCCGTCCAGCAGGCAGAAGTCCGCCGCCTGGCCGACAGCGATGCGGCCGCGTTGGTCGCCCAGGCCCAGGAACGCCGCCGGAGCGGCCGAGGCCATCATCACCGCGTCGTCCACCGACAGGCCCATCATCGCCATGGCGTTGCGCACGGCGCCGGCCATGTCGAGGTCCGAGCCCGCCAGCGTGCCGTGGTCGTCGACGCAGACGCCGTCGACCACGCGGATGTGGCGGCCCTGCAGGTTGAACTGCTTGTCGCTCATGCCGACGGTCGGCATGGCGTCCGTGACCAGCATGAACCGGTCCAGCGGTCGGGTGCGCAGGGCGATCTTCAGGGTCGCCGGATCCACGTGGCGACCGTCGACGATGATCCCGCACCAGGCCGACTGGCTCTCCAGCGCCGCGCCCACCGCGCCGGGCTCGCGGCTGGTCAGCGGCGACATGGCGTTGAAGAGGTGGGTGAAGCCGGTCAGGCCGTGGTCCAGCGCCTGGCGCATGGTCTTGTAGAGGGCGTTGGTATGGCCGGCGGCGACCCGCACCCCGGCGTCGGCCAGGCGCTGGATCATGTCCGGCGTCGTGCGCTCGGGCGCCAGGGTGAC
The DNA here is from genome assembly GCF_059415885.1 of Caulobacter sp. GW821-FHT09H08. NCBI lineage: Bacteria > Pseudomonadati > Pseudomonadota > Alphaproteobacteria > Caulobacterales > Caulobacteraceae > Caulobacter > Caulobacter sp. GW821-FHT09H08. The sequence goes on along the minus strand of NZ_JBWKOC010000004.1, from coordinate 275,988 downwards.
CAGGGTCTTGCCGACCTTCAGCGAAGTCAGCAGCGCCAGGGCCTCGTCATCGATGACGCGGAACTTCTCGGCGTCGTGGATGCCCTTGCGCTTGGGGTTGAGGAACGGGCCCTCGATGTGCACGCCCAGCACGCCGGGCACGCCCTGCGCGATGGCCTGCTCGGTGGCGCGCATCGCCTGGTCGACCACCGAGAGGTCGTCGCTGATCAGCGTCGGCAGGAAGCCGGTCGTGCCGTAGGCGCGATGGGCGGCGCCGATCGCGGCGATCGCCTCGACCGTCGGCGAGTCGTTGAACAGCACGCCGCCGCCGCCATTGACCTGGGTGTCGATGAAGCCGGGAACCAGCAGGTCGCCGGCCAGGTCGCGACGCTCGGCGTGGGCCGGGACGTCGCGCGCATCGACGATCCCGACGACTGCGCTGTCTTCGACCAGCACGGCCTTGCCATCAACGACGCCGGCTTCCGTCAGGACGCGGCCATTTACGAGAGCAGCCAGCATCAGACGGTTTCGGTCACCTTGTTGAGATGGGGCGGGCTATCGGGATCGTAGCCGCGCGCGACCGAAAGCGCATTGGCCATTCGGTAGAAGCTCTGGATCATCAGGATCGGCTCCAGCACCGGGTGGCTGGACAGGGCGGGCAGGGCGCCGGGACCATTGTCGCCGGGACCGGCCAGCAGCACGTCGGCGCCGCGTTCGCGCAGGCCCTTGGCCATGTCGTCGACGCTGGCGCGGCTCTCGTCATCCTGCGCGAAGACCAGGGCCGGGAAGCCGTCCTTCACCAGGGCCATCGGGCCATGCAGCACCTCGGCGGCGCTGAAGGCCTCGGCGTGCAGGCCGCAGGTCTCCTTGAACTTCAGGGCCGCCTCCAGGGCGACGCCGAAGCCGACGCCGCGTCCCAGGACGTAGAGATTGCGGGCCAGCTTCAGGCGCTCGACGGCCGGCGACCAGTCCAGGGCCCAGGCCTCGGCCAGCGCGGTCGGCAGCGAGGCCAGGGCCTTGGTCAGCTCCTCGTCCTGCGTCCAGGCGGCGATCAGCTGGGTGATGGCGACCAGGGCGGCGATGTAGGACTTGGTGGCCGCGACGCTCAGCTCGGGGCCGGCGTGCAGAGGGATGACCTCGTCGGCCAGCTCGGCCAGCGGCGAGTCGACGACATTGACCAGGGCCACGGCATAGCCGCCGGCGGCCTTGGCCGCCTTCACGGCGGCCAGCAGGTCGGGGCTCTTGCCCGATTGCGAAATGGCCAGGACGAGCGCGCCTTCCAGATTGGGCGAGGCGTCGTAGACCGAGCTGACCGACAGGCCGGCCGACGAGGTCAGGACCCCGGCCTTGGTCTCGATCAGGTAGCGGGCGAAGGTGGCGGCGTGGTCGCTGCTGCCGCGAGCGATGGTGACGACCACGCGCGGCGGGTTGGCGCGCAGGCGCTCGGCCAGGGCCTCGATCTTGCGGGCGTTGGCGGTCAGCTGGGCGGCGGCGACCGCCGAAGCTTGGCCGGCTTCAAGGAACATACGCGTGGATTCAGGCGACTTCCGCGCGGGCGCGGGGGTCTCAGGACGGGTCAAGACAGTCGCCTCCAAGCTCTACTCCTCGGACTCAAAACGCACTTAGGGACACTGCCGCTCAGGACAGCGAGTTCAGTTCCGCGACGAAATCGTACGCATCGCCGCGATAGTAGGATTGCGTGACTTCCACCGCCCGGCCGTCCTTCAGGAAGCCGCGCCGCTCGATCAGCAGCCCGGCGTCCTTCACGGGAACGCCCAGCAGGTCGGCCTGTTCTGCCTGGAACAGCACTGCGCGCAGCCGCTGCAGGGCGCGCGCCGGACGGTGGCCGGTCTTTTCCAGGGCTTCGTAGAGCGACGTCCCGACCGCATCGGGCGAGGACAGGGCGAAAGCGGCGATCGTCGTGTATTCCACGGCCATCGGCGCGCCGTCGGCGTAGCGGATACGGGCGAAGCGATAGACCGGCGTGCCGGGCGACAGGCCCAGGGTCAACGACTCTTCCGGAGTCACCTGGCCTTCGGCGCGGCTGATCCATTCGCTGCGCGGGGTGCGCCCGCGCGAGATCATGTCCTCGGTGAACGAGGACAGCTTCGAGAAGCTCTTCTCGACCCGGGCGGCGACGAAGGTGCCCGCGCCCTGGCGGCGCGTCAGCAGGCCTTCGCTGACGAGGCCGTCCAGCGCCTTGCGCACCGTGATGCGCGAGATGTTGAACTCGTCGGCCAGGTCGCGCTCGGCGGGCAGGGCGTCGTCGGGCGACAGCACCTTCTTCTGGATGGCGTCGCGCAGGGCGCGCTGCAGCTGCTTGTAGAGCGGGGCGTGATCGCCCTTGGCGTCGAGCCGTCCGATCCGTTCAGCAAACGTCATTTACAGCCCTCCCCCTGCTTGCATTCGGACTGGTCGCGCAAATCGACGGCGCCCCTCGTCCCTGTCTCGATAGCATATGACCATTTTCATACCAATAAGAACATGGTCTGCAATTGGTTTCTTTTTGGCCTTGTCATCCGCAAAATTTTCGTCACAGTTCCCGTCCGAGGCCTGAGAAGTACCACTTTCTGCGGAACCTCCCAGAAAATTGGTATCATATTGGGCTTGGGGTTCGGCTCCGGTCCAATGGCCCGGCATAATGGGGAGAAGCCGAGTTATGAAGAATTTCCGTAAGTCCGTATTGGCCGCGTCGGCCAGCGCCATGGTGGTCATGGTCGCTGCTCCGGCCCTGGCCCAAGACAACAGCACCGTCGAGGAAGTGGTCGTCACCGGCATCCGCGCCTCGCTGCTGCAGTCCATCGAATCCAAGCGCAAGGCCGACGCCATCGTCGACGTCGTCACCGCCGAGGACGTGGGCAAGTTCCCGAGCAGCAACGTCGCCGAAGCCCTGACCATCGTTCCGGGCGTCACCGTCGACCGCGCCTTCGGCCAAGGTGAGAAGGTCAGCATCCTGGGCACCGACCCGGCGCTGAACCGCACCCTGCTGAACGGCCAGACCGTCGCCTCGGCCGACTGGTTCATCCTGGACACTCCGGGCCGCACGTTCAACTACGCCCTCCTGGCTCCGCAGATCGTCGGCCGGGTGGAAGTCTACAAGTCGCCGGAAGCCCGCATCGACGAAGGCAGCATCGGCGGCACGGTCATCGTCAACACCCGCAAGCCGCTGGACCTGAAGTCCGGCATGATCGCTGGCGCGGTGAGCTATCTCTACACTGACCGCTCGAAGAAGGGCGATCTGCAGGGTTCGTTCCTGACGAGCTGGAAGAACGACGCCAACACCTTCGGCGCCAGCTTCGCGGTCCAGCGCGCCGAGGATCAACTGCGTCGCGACGGTATCGAAAGCTACGGCACGATCGCGGCCAACCAGTGGGCCGGCGGCAATCCGGACAACCCGGTCGACTCGCGAAAGGCTGGTTGCGTCGGCTCGTGCGCCACGACCCTGACGGCCAACCTGAACGCCCGCAGCCCGAACGCCTTCGGCACGCACTTCTTCGAACAGGGCCGGGTCCGCACGACCTACACCACCGGCCTGCAGTGGAAGCCGACCGACCAGCTGGCGTTCGACTTCAACTGGATGAAGATCAAGGCCACCTACGACAACACCAACCAGTCGATGTACGCCTTCCAGGGCAACACCTGGAACAGCCTGGGCGCCCTGACGGGCATCGAGGTCAACAACGGCGTCGTCACCAAGGCCTCGTTCAAGAACGCCCTCAGCGTCCTGGACGTGCAGTACCGCGAAGCCGAGCTGAACTCCGACACCTATCACCTGAAGGGCCAGTACAAGGGTGACGGCTGGGATCTGAACGGCGAGATCGGCAAGTCGACCGCCGACGGCGGCACCAAGCGTCAGGTCTTCCTCGAGTTCCTGAACTGGGCCGACTACACCGTCGACCTGTCGGGCACGCCCAAGAGCCCGGGCCGCCTGACCTACGCGACCAACGTGATGTCCAACCCGGCCGCCTTCGCGACCGATCCGGGCTGGAGCGGCAACATCGTCACCAAGCCGACGTCGGACGAAGAGAAGTACGCTCAGGTCGACCTGGGCAAGGACTTCGACGGGGTCATCCAGCGCGTGCAGGTCGGCTACAAGCGTCGTGAGCACCAGACCAGCCAGCAGTACGCCGGTATCGCCATCACCGGCGTTGCCGCCCCGTCCTCGCTGTTCGCGCCGAGCACCGTGCCCAGCAACTATCTGAAGGGCTTCGACAACGTCGGCACGCAGATGGCGGGTCGCTTCCGCATCAACGGCGAGACGATGCTGTCGTACGTCGAGAGCGGCAAGTGGCTGGCCGCCGGCGCTTCGATGCCGAAGCCTTCGGTGTTCGCCGCCGCCGAGTTCACGGCCGGCAACTGGACCATCCAGGAGAACATCGACGCCCTGTACGCTCAGGCCAACTTCAAGGCCGACAACGTGCGCGGTAACTTTGGCTTCCGCTATGTGAAGACCTCGGTCGACAGCGCCGGCTACGTCTGCAAGCCCGGCGCGGCCTGCAACACCGCCGCCGACTGGGCCTGGCAGACCAGCAAGAAGAGCTACGACAACGTCCTGCCGAGCGTGAACATCATCGTCGACGCTCGCGAGGACCTGGTCCTGCGCTTCGCGGCGGCCCAGGTGATCGCCCGTCCGAACTATGCCGACATGACCAACTACTTCTGGCTGTCGGACGGCATCCTGACCGGCGGCGGCGGCAACCCGAACCTGGAGCCCTACAAGTCGAGCAACGTCAACGCCTCGGCCGAGTGGTACTTCCAGCCGCAAGCCATCCTGTCGGCCGAAGTGTTCTACAAGGACATCTCGAACTACATCCTGCAGCGCACGCAGCCGGAATCGTACTTCAACCAGTCGCAGGGCAAGGTCACGACCTACCAGATCAGCCGTCCGTTCAACGCGGGCTCGGCTGAGGTGAAGGGTCTGGCGGTCGCCTACCAACAGACCTTCGGCCACGGCCTGGGCCTGTTGGCCAACTACACCTACGCCGACGCTTCGGCCCAAGGCGGCGCCATGCTGCCCTACAGCTCCAAGCACCAGGTCAACATCAGCCCGTTCTTCGAAGCCGGTCCGTTCTCGGCCCGCGCCACCTACACCTGGCGTTCGAAGTACTTCACGGGCGTCGACCGCGGCGACAACATGTATGTGCGCGCCTCGAAGTCCCTGGACGCCACCGTCGGCTACGCCGTGACCAAGAACATCACGGCCTCGGTCTCGGGTCAGAACCTGCTGGACAGCGAGTACTACGCCTACGCCAACACGACGGCCCTGCCGCGCGGTGTCTACCGCACGGGCCGCAAGCTGCAGGCCACGCTGAACGTCTCGTTCTAAGACGCTCGGCGGCGGAGGCTCCGGGCCATTCCGGAGCCTCCGGCCCTCAGCACATTGCTTCGCGCGCGCCGCTTGGTTCAGGATCGCCCTCATGACCCGCCAAGCCCCGCTCCACGCGATCGATCCCCTCCTGACTGCAAGCATGGAGCTGGGGCGGGGCGGCTTGGCTGTCCCGCCCGCTTTTTGCCGTCTACCAACCTGTCGCTTTCCCATTCGCGAGGCCGCGTGACCAAGACCCCGCTCCGCATCGCCGCCGTCTCGGCGCTAACCCTGGCAGCCGTTCTCGGCGCTTCGTCCGTGAACGCGCAATCCGCGCGCCTCAGCATCACCCCCGCCCCGGCCAAGGTCGTTGTCGCCGAGGGTTCCTTCCCGCTTTCCGCCGCCACCCGCATCCACGTCGCCAAGGGTGACGTCGAGGCCAAGGGCGTGGCCAACCAGCTCGCCGACCTGATCCAGCGCTCGCGCGGTTTCCGTCCCGCCGTGGTCGAGGGCGCGGCGCCCTCCAGCGGCGCTATCGTCCTGACCCGCGAAGGCCCCGCCGGCGAGGCCTACAAGCTCGACATCGGCCCCAAGGGCGTGACGATCGCCGCCGCCAAGCGCGCGGGCCTCTTCTACGGCGCCATGTCGCTGTGGCAGCTGGCGACGCCGGACGAGGCCAAGGGCCCGGTGGCCCTGCCGGCCGCCGCGATCGAGGACGCGCCGCGCTTCGCCTGGCGCGGCCTGATGGTCGACAGCGCCCGCCACTTCCAGTCGCTGGACACGCTGAAAGCGGTCATCGACGCCATGGCGGCGCACAAGCTCAACACCTTCCACTGGCACCTGGTCGACGACCAAGGATGGCGGCTGGAGATCAAGAAGTATCCGAAGCTGACCCAGGTCGCCGGCTGGCGTCGCGATCCCGGCGCGGCGGTGAACTATCCGAAGTACGGCGGCTTCTACACCCAGGACCAGGCCCGCGAGCTGGTCGCCTATGCCGCCGCGCGCAACATCACCGTCGTGCCCGAGATCGAGACCCCGGGCCACGCCCTGGCGCCGATCGTCGCCTATCCGCAGCTGGGCACGGCCACGCCGGACGCGACCAAGATGGGCGACTGGGGCGTCTTCCCCTGGCTCTACAACACCGACGACGCGACCTTCGCCTTCCTGGACGACGTCCTGAACGAGGTGATGGACATCTTCCCCTCGACCTTCATCCACGTCGGCGGCGACGAGGCGGTCAAGGACCAGTGGAAGGCCAGCGACAAGATCCAGGCCAAGATCAAGGAACTGGGCCTCAAGGACGAGCACGAGCTGCAGAGCTGGTTCATCCAGCGCGTCGGCAAGTCGCTGGACAAGCGCGGCCGCCGCCTGATCGGCTGGGACGAGATCCTCGAGGGCGGTCTGGCCCCCAACGCCACGGTCATGTCCTGGCGCGGCATCGACGGCGCCATCGCCGCCGCCAAGCAGGGCCACGACACGGTGCTGTCGCCCCATCCGGTGCTCTATCTCGACAACCGCCAGAGCACCTCGCCCGAGGAGCCGACCGGCCGCGGCCGCGTGGTCAGCCTCAAGGACGTCTACGGTTTCGATCCCGCGCCGGAACAGCTGTCAGCCGACGAGCGCAAGCACATCCTCGGCGTCCAGGCCAATGTCTGGACCGAGCACATGCAGACCGACCAGCGCATGATGCAGATGGCCTTCCCGCGCGCCGTCGCCCTGGCCGAACGCGGCTGGACGCCCGAGGGCGGCGTGAACTGGACGGATTTCGCCAGCCGCATGCCCGCCGAGATGGCGCGCCTGAAGATCCTGGGCGTCGCCGCCAACAGCGTGCCCTTTGAACCCCAGCCGGCCCTGTCGGAAGGCGAGGGCGGCAAGACCAGGGTCGCGCTGTCGACCGGCCTGGGTGTCGGCGAGATCCGCTACACCACCGACGGCAAGGCGCCGACGGCGGCGTCGACCGCCTATGCCGGCGCGCTGGACCTGCCCAAGGGCGCGAGCGTCAAGGCCCGTACCTTCGTGAACGGTCAGGCCCTGGGCCGCGAGCGCGGCTGGACGATCTCGGCGAACTTGCTGCAGACCCGCACCAGCGGCCAGCTGAAGCTGTGCACCGACAAGGTGCCGATCACCATGATCGACGATGCGCCGGCCGCCCTCGACAAGCGGCCGATGATGATGGTCGACATCTTCAACCCGTGCTGGATCTGGGAAGGCGCGAGCCTGGACAAGGGCGCGCTGCTGACGGCCCGCATCACCCAGATCCCGTTCAACTTCCAGGTCGGCAAGGACCGCGACCACATCCCGCTGCACCCGCCGGCCACGCCGGGCGGCGAGCTGGAGGTGAGGCTGGGCTGCACGGGCGAGCGCATCGCCGCGATCCCGCTGGGCGACGCAGCGCGTAACCCCGGCCTGTCCACGGTGACGACGCGCCTGCCCGCCCGCGCGGGCAAGGCCGATCTGTGCTTGACCTTCACGTCCAAGACGCTGGACCCCTTCTGGGTGATCGAGCGGGTGTCCGTGAAGCCCGCGAACTAGTTTTCGAAGAAGAGTTGAAGGCCGTGTCCAACCTCGTTCCCTCCGCGCCCCTCGTTCTCTTCTCACCCATGAAGGGGTGGATCGCGCCGCTCGACGAGACGCCCGACGCCGTGTTCGCCGAGCGCATGCTGGGCGACGGCTTGGCGATCGATCCGCTGGACTCGACGCTGCACGCGCCGTGCGACGCCACGGTCGTCACCGTCCATCGCGCCCGCCACGCCGTGACCCTGCGCGCGGCCAACGGCGCCGAGATCCTGATGCACGTCGGCCTGGAGACCGTGGCCCTGAACGGCGAGGGCTTCAGCGTTTTCGTCAAGGAAGGCCAGGCGGTGAAGACGGGCGACAAGCTGCTCGGCTTCGATCTCGACCTGCTGGCGCAGCGGGCTCGCAGCCTGATCACCCCGGTGGTGATCACCAATCTCGACGCCTTCGAAATCGTCCGTCGCGACCAGGATCGCGAGATCAGCGTGGGCGACTTCCTGATGGAGCTGTCGCCGATTGGCGGGGCCTCGACCTCCAGCGAGACCGCCGCCGGCGAGGTGTCTCGTGACGTCATCGTTCCGCTGGTGCATGGCATCCACGCCCGTCCCGCCGCCCGCATCGCCGAAGCCGCTCGCAAGTTCGTGGCCGAGGTCGCCCTGGTCGCCGTCAATCGCCGCGCCAGCGCCAAGAGCCCGGTGGGCGTCATGTCTTTGGCCGTCCGCCATGGCGACACCATCCAGGTGGTGGCTTGTGGCATGGACGCCGACGCGGCGATCCAGGCCGTCGCCGAACTGATCGAAGGCGGCATGGGCGAGGGCGGTCCGGTTCCCGCCGAGCCCGCGGTCTCGACGCCCGTCGCCCTGGTCACGCCCGAGCCGACCGGCCCCGCCGAACTGCCGCGCGACGGCGTGCTGAAGGGCGTGCTGGCCGCGCCGGGTCTGGCCATCGGCAAGGCCGTGCGGCTGGCCTCGGCCGACATCATCGTGCGTGAGAGCGGTGATGGCGTGGCTCACGAGGAAGCGGCCCTGGCCGCCGCCCTTGACAAGGTTCGCGCCCGTATCGAGGCCAACGCCGCCAAGGGTGACAAGGCTCGCAAGGCCATCCTCGGCGCCCACCTGGCCTTCCTGGAAGATCCCGAGCTTTCGGCCGGCGCGCGCCGCCTGATCGCCGAGGGCAAGAGCGCGGGCTTCGCCTGGCGCACGGCCGTCGGCGGCTATGTCGAGGCCCTGCGCGGCCTGGGCGACCGCCGCCTGGCCGAGCGCGTCGACGACCTCGTCGACCTGGAGCGCCAGGTCCTGCGCGCTCTCACGGGTGAAGAAGAGGACGGCGCGATCCTGCCGCCGGGCTCGATCCTGCTGGCCGACGAACTGCTGCCCTCGCAGCTGATGGGCGTCGATCCGGGTCTCGTCGCCGGCTTCGCCACCGCGCGCGGCGGCCCGACCTCGCACGTCGCCATCCTGGCCGCCGCCATGGGCATTCCCGCCATGGTCGCCCTCGGCGGGGCGCTGCTGAAGATCAAGGACGGCGCGACGCTGATCATCGACGCCGACAGCGGCCTGCTCCGCGTGGCGCCGGATGCGCCGGCCCTGGAAGCCGCCCAGACCGCCCTGGCCCAGCGCCAGGAACGCAAGGCCGCCGCCAAGGCCGCCGCGCATCAGCCGTGCGTGACCCAGGACGGAACGCGGATCGAGGTCTTCGCCAACACCGGCTCGCTGAACGACGCCCTGGCCGCCGTGGCCAACGGCGCGGAAGGTTCGGGCCTGCTGCGCACCGAGTTCCTGTTCCTCGACCGCGACACCCCGCCTGACGAGGACGAGCAGGCCCGCCAGTACCAGGCCATCGCCTCGGCCCTGGATGGCAAGCCGCTGATCATTCGCACGCTCGATGTCGGCGGCGACAAGGCCGCGCCCTATCTGCCGATCCCGGCCGAGGAGAACCCGGCCCTGGGCCTGCGCGGCGTCCGCGTCAGCCTGTGGCGGCCGCATCTCCTGAAGACCCAACTGCGCGCCATCCTGCGGGTGAAGCCCCTGGGCCAGTGCAAGATCATGGTCCCCATGGTCGCCAGCCTCGACGAACTGCGCGCCGTCCGCGCCGTGCTGGACGAGGCCAAGCGCGAGATGGGCATCATCGAGAAGATCGAACTGGGCGTGATGATCGAGACGCCGGCGGCCGCCATGACCGCCGACCTGATCGCCGCCGAGGCCGACTTCCTCTCGGTCGGCACCAACGACCTGACCCAGTACGTTCTGGCCATGGACCGGGGCAATCCGGAGCTGGCCGCCCGCATCGACGCCCTGCACCCGGCGGTGCTGCGGATGATCGACCTGACCTGCAAGGGCGCGGCGAAACACCATCGCTGGGTCGGCGTCTGCGGGGGCCTGGCCTCCGACGTCGCCGCCATCCCCATCCTGCTGGGCCTGGGCGTCACCGAGCTTTCGACCACGGCGTCCATCGCGCCCGAGGTGAAGGCCCGCGTCCGTAGCCTTTCCCTTGAGTCTTGCCGTAGCCTCGCGGCCCAGGCCCTGGACCAGACCTCGCCCGAGGCGGTCCGGGCCCTTTCGAAATCCTTCGGAGCCTAAGCGCCCATGAAGTCTCCGCTCGAAATCCTGCAGCCCCTGGGCCGCGCCCTGATGCTGCCCATCGCGGTGCTGCCGGTGGCCGGCCTGATGCTGCGTCTGGGCCAGCCCGATCTCTTGAACATCGGCTTCATCGCCGCCGCTGGCGACGCGATCTTCTCGAACCTCGGCCTGCTGTTCGCCATCGGTGTCGCCGTCGGCCTGGCCAAGGAGAACAACGGCGCGGCCGGCCTGGCCGGCGTCGTCTGTTTCCTGATCGCCAGCGAGGGCGCCAAGACCCTGCTGCACGTCCCGGCCGAGGTCACGGCGGGGCTGGTCACGGCCCACGCCGACCTCGCGGGCGCGGCTTACAAGGCCAAGGCGCTGTCCAAGCTCAGCGTGCCCATCGGCATCATTTCGGGCGTGATCGGCGGGCTGTTCTACAACCGCTTCTCTGGCTTCAAGCTGCCCGAGTACCTGGCCTTCTTCAGCGGTCGCCGCTTCGTGCCGATCATCTCGGGCGTGGCAGGCCTGCTGATGGCCGTGCTGATCGGTTTGGGCTACGACGCCATCAACGGCGGGGTCGACGCGGCCAGTCGCGCCATCGTCGGTTCGGGCGAGTTCGGCCTGCTGGTCTACGGCTTCCTGAACCGGATCCTGATCGTCACCGGCCTGCACCACATCCTCAACAACATCGCCTGGTTCGTGGTCGGCGACTTCCACGGCGCGACGGGCGACCTGCGCCGGTTCTTTGCCGACGACCCCAGCGCCGGGGCGTTCATGAGCGGCTTCTTCCCGGTCATGATGTTCGGCCTGCCGGCCGCCTGCCTGGCCATGTACCACACCGCCCTTCCTGCGAAGAGAAAGGCCGTCGGCGGCATGCTGTTCTCGCTGGCCCTGACCTCGTTCCTGACCGGCGTGACCGAGCCGATCGAGTTCAGCTTCATGTTCCTGGCCCCGGTGCTCTACGCCGTGCACGCGGTGCTGACGGGCGTGGCCATGGCGGCGATGAACGCACTCGACATCAAGCTGGGCTTCACCTTCTCGGCCGGCCTGTTCGACTACGTCCTGAACTTCGGCAAGGCGACTAACCCCCTGTGGCTGCTGCCGCTGGGGGCGGTCTATGGCGCGGTCTATTACGGTCTGTTCCGCTTCTTCATCCAAAAGTTCGATCTGAAGACCCCGGGCCGTGAGGCCGACGACGTCGCGACCGCGCAGACCGTCGCCACGGGCGGCGGACGTGGAGCCGACTTCGTTCAGGCCTTGGGCGGCGCGGCCAATCTGGTCAGCGTCGACGCCTGCACCACCCGCCTTCGCCTGATCGTCGCCGACCAGGGCGCGGTCAACGAGAGCGCCCTGAAGGCCCTCGGCGCGCGCGGTATCGTCAAGCCGTCCGACAAGGCGCTGCAGGTCGTGCTGGGTCCCATCGCCGACGGCGTGGCGGGCGAGATCCGCGAAGCCATGGGAGCCCCGGCTCCGATCGCAGCCGCCAAGCCTGTCGTCGCCGCGAAGACCGCGCCCTCGACGCTGCCCACCGTGGAAGACGACCGCAAGGCCGAGGCCCTGGTCAGCGCCCTGGGCGGCGCCGGCAACCTCAAGACCGTCGGAACCTGCTCCAGCCGCCTGCGCCTAGTCGTGGCCGACCAGGCCGGCGTCGACGAGGCCGCGCTGAAGGCCCTGGGCGCGCGCGGCGTGGTCCGGGTGGGCGAGCGGACGGTGCACGTGGTGCTAGGCCCTGACGCCGAACGCATCGGCGAGGCGGTTCGCTGCCACCTGCCGGCCTAGGGGCTAGCCGACCAGGTCCCGGACCTTGGCGACGATCTGCTCGGGCGAGAAGGGCTTCATAAGGTAGCCGTTCGCCCCGGCCTGCATGGCCATGACGATGCGGTCCAGGCGGCCTTCGCCGGTCAGCATCAGGATAGGCGTGTCGGCGCATGCGTCGATCGAACGCAGCGTGCGGACCAGCTCGATCCCGTCCGTAGTGGGCAATCGGACGTCGACCACGAAGAGGGACGGCGCCCGCGCCCGGGTCTTGCCCAGCATCCGCTCGCCGGTCTCGAACACCTCGACCAGGAACCCCTGCGGGGCCAGCGCCGTCTGGAGGAACGCCAGGATCAGCGGATCGTCGTCGACGACATAGATCGAGGGGGCGACGGCGTCAGGCTGCATCGGTCCATCCTGGCTGCGGGTGCGATCGGAGCACAAGCTCAGCCTTGCCGTGGGACGCGCCACGATCAAGAGGCCGCAGGTTGTACGCGGCGTGGATAACCCGCCCTTCATGCTTTTACGGCACCGATAGGAACCCGCCTTTCTTTGGGGCTAATTGAAAGTGGGCCATGGCCGTCGAGACCGCTGAAACGGACGTCGCGATCCTGCGCGCGCGGCTCGACCGCATGACGCGTCTCGCCGCGGCCCAGACGGCGCTGTCCGAGGCGGACCTGGACCTCGACGCGTTCATGCAGGCCATCGTCGAGCACCTGGCCGATCTGACCGGCGCCAAGGGCGCGATCGTCGAGCTGGTCGAGGGCGGCGACCTCGTCTACCGCGCCGCCACCGACAAGGCTCTGATCGGCACCCGCCTCAAGCGCGCCAACAGCTTCTCGGGCCTGTGCGTCGCCACCGCCGAGGTACAGGTCTGCGCCGACGCCCTGACCGACGACCGCGTCGACCGCGAGGCCTGCATCCGGGTCGGCGTCGGCTCGATGGTCTGCGCGCCCCTGATGCACGCGGCCGAGGCCCTTGGCGTGCTGAAGGTCTTCTCCGGCGAGAAGGCCGCCTTCGGCGACGACGATATCGACATCCTGCGCGTGCTGGCCTCGCTGTTGGGCGCACAGATGTCCCACCAGCTGGCGTTCCAGCAGAACGAGATCCTGCTGGCCGAGAAGACCAAGGCCCTGGAGAGCGCCGCCTGGGAAGCCCAGCAGCGCGCGAACCAGGAGGAGCTATTCGAGAACGCCTTCCACCACGCCCCGATCGGCATGGCCCTGGTCGCCCTCGACGGCAAGCTGGTCAAGGTCAACGCCGTCTTCTGCGACATTGTCGGCTATCCGGCTAAGGAAGCCCGGACGCTGGACTTCCAGACCATCACCCACCCCGACGACCTCGAGGCGGACCTGGCGTTCCTGAACCGTCTGCTGGCCGGCCAGATCAAGCGCTACCAGATGGAGAAACGCTACATCCGCAAGGATGGCCAGGTGATCTGCGTGCGCCTGTCAGTATCGCTGGTGCGCGACAAGGACGGCGCGCCCAAGCACTTCATCGGCCAGATCCAGGACCTGACCGACCAGCGCGCCATCGAGAACCGCTACCGGCTGATGGCCGAGAACGCGACCGACGTCATCGTCATCAGCGACCTGAACGGCGTGGCGACCTTCGTCTCACCGGCCAGCGAGGCCGTGACGGGCTACAAGCCCGAGGAGCGGATGGGCCATTCGCCCAAGCCGATCAGCCACCCCGACGACAACGCCGCCCTCTACCAGGCCTTCAAGGGACTCCTGAAGGGCAAGGCCGCTGGCCGGGTCCGCTGGCGCGCCCAGCACAAGCTCACCGGCGACTATGTCTGGGTGGAGTCCAACCCCGTCCTGATGCGCGACGACGTCACGGGCCAACCCACCGGCTTCCTGGACGTGATCCGCGACGTCACCGCCCAGAAGACGCAGGAAGACGCCCTGGCCCAGGCCCGTCTCGATGCCGAGGCCGCCATGCGGTCCAAGGCCGAGTTCCTCGCCAATATGAGCCACGAGCTGCGCACGCCGCTGAACAGCATCATCGGCTTCTCGCGCCTGCTGACCGAAAGCCAGGGCCTGTGTTCCGAGGACCAGCGCCGGGTCGAGCTGGTGCACGGCGCCGGCCAGGCCCTGCACGCGGTCATCGACAACGTGCTGGACTTCTCGAAGCTGGAGGCCGCCGCGCTGGAGCTGCACACCGCGCCTTTCGACCCGGTCGAGCTGGTGCGCCAGACCGTGGCCATGCTGGAGCCGCAGGCCGCCGCCAAGGACCTGCGCCTGAAGACCATGATCGACTCCGACGCGCCGCTGGGCGTGATCGGCGACGTCGGGCGGGTGCGCCAGGTGCTGCTGAACCTGCTGTCCAACGCCGTGAAGTTCACGTCCAAGGGCGGCGTCACCGCCAGCCTGATGCGCGTCGGCGGGACCGACGCCGCGCCGCGCCTGCGGATCGAGATCGCCGACACCGGCTCGGGCATCTCCGAGGGCAAGCGGGACGGCATCTTCAATCGCTTCGTCCAGGCCGGCTCGTCAGTGTCGGCCCACTACGGCGGCACCGGTCTGGGTCTGGCCATTTCCCGCCAGCTGATCGCTCTGATGGGCGGCGAGATCGGCGTCGAGAGCGCCGTGGGCCAGGGCTCGACCTTCTGGTTCGAGCTGGCCTTGCCGGCCGCCGGCGCCAAGGGCGCGGAGCCGGTCGCCGAGGCCCAGCCCCTGCGCCTGCACGGCCGCCGGATCCTGGTCGTCGACGATGTCGAGCTGAACCGCGAGCTGATGCTGGCCCTGCTCAGCAAGTACGGCTGCGAGGTGGCCCTGGCCGAGGACGGCGCCCAGGCAGTGGAGACCGTCAAGGCGCTGCCGTTCGACCTGGTGCTGATGGACTGCCAGATGCCGGTGATGGACGGCTTCGCCGCCACCGAGGCCATCCGCGCCTCGGGCGAGGCCTATGCCGACATACCGATCGTGGCCCTGACCGCCAGCGCCCAGCCCGAGCACCTGGCCCGCTGCGAAGCGGCCGGGATGAACGACCACCTGACCAAGCCGCTCAATCCCGGCGCCCTGGAGCGGGTGCTGGAGATGATGCTGCGCGACACCCCGGTCGCGGGCGCCGCGCCGAAACCTGTGGCCGACGCCGGCGAGGTGACGCGCGCCGGCCTGGTCGAGGTGATGGGGGCTGCGTCCGTCCGCGCCCTGCTGGGCATTCTGCTCACCCAGCTGGACATCCGCTTCACACACGACGACGCCAGGACCGTGCGCGAGGACGCCCACGCCCTGGCCGGTTCGGCGGGCATGATGGGCTTCCCCGACCTGTCCCAGGCCTGCCGCGACCTGGAGACCGTCATCGTCGCCGGCGGCGACCATGCCGCGAGCCTGGATTTGACACGCGGCCTCGTCTCGCGAACGATCCAGATCGCCCGACGCTGGGAAGCGGACCTCGCCGCCGCCGACGCGCGTGGGCAGCAGCTCGCCTGAGCCCCAAGGAGCCCCGCCCGTGTCCGCGTCCCCGTCCGTCCTGGTCATCGATGACGACGCCGTCGTTCGGCAGTTCGTGGAACTGGTGCTGGCCCAGGCCGGCTATGCGGTCTCGTCCGCCGCCACGGCGGAGATGGGCATCAAGGCGCTGCAGACCTCGCACTGGGACCTCGTGCTGCTCGACATCAACATGCCCCAGATGACCGGGCTGGAGGTCCTGCGCCTGCTGCGCAAGTACCAGCGGGTCAAGGCGGCGGTGATGATGATGACCGCGCGCAGCGACGCGGCCGCCGTGCGCGAGGCGATGCAGACCGGCGCCGACGGCTACATGATCAAGCCGTTCGGACCGCAGGACCTGCTCAAGCGTGTCGAGGCCATGCTGAACCCCGAGAAGTTCCGCGCCGCGCCCAAGGAGGCCGAGCGGCCTCCGGTCGAGCTGGACTAGCGTGTCGGCGGGCGTCTCGCGCCCTTCGGATCCGGCGCCTAGTCGACAGAAAGCGGCGCCAATCGCGCAATCCTAAGCGCCACAAGGTCCCGCGATGTCGAATATCGGCGTTCGCCATCCCCTGTTCGGGGGATGTCAGGGGCTCACCCTCCGGTTTTACAACGGCGCGCGGGGCCAGAAGTGACGCGTGTTGCTGTCGAGCAGGCTCCATGAGGGAGCATAGTCATGGCGGAACCGACACTTCGTGATTTCCAATTCCTGGTCCAGCTGATCGACACCGGTCTGATCCAGGCCAGCTTCAAGTTCGTGGACCTGCGCGCGCTGCTGAAGAGCTTCGGCGCCCTGACGCCGGACGTCGACCTGGCCCTGGCCCAGGTCGAGGCCAATCCGGCCCTGATCAATATCGGCGTCCAGACGCTCAAGGACGCCCTGACCAAGTGGCCGCTGGATACGCCGATCAGCGTCGCCTTCGGCATCACCAGCGGCGGGGGCGGCACGGGCGGGGGAACGACCACGACGCCCATCGTCCTGACGGACGCCCAGATCAAGGACGCCTACAAGGCGCTGGCGGGCATCGCCTCGACCTCGTCCAAGGCGCTGTCGGAATTCCTGACCGGCCCCAAGGGCGAGAAGGTGGCCAACGCCCTCTACGCCGAGATGCAGCAGCTGGCGAAGCTGCAGCTGGACGTCCTGGCCGGCACGCTGACCAAGACGGCGTTCCTGGACACGATGATCAAGTTCTCGGCCGACACCTCGGCCCTGGCCCTGCAGGCGGTGAACTTCTTCACGGGCAAGACGCCCAGCGCCGCGGCCCTGGCCGAGCTGATCGACAGCGCCACCAACAACAACGACCTGACCGACTACGCCTACGCCATCTACAACACCGAGAACAAATACATCGAGTTCGCGGTGAACCAGGCCATGAGCGGCACGGGCGCCCAGATCTTCAAGGACGCCTATAACAGCCTGGCGTTCCGCGAGGCCGCAGCGAAGATCTACGACACCATCATCGGCAACTCGAAGGCCGTGGCCGCCGGTATCAATGTCGCCGCGGCGCTGGACTACATCGTCTCGCAGCAGAAGTACTTCGAGGCCTATGGCCACGACGCCCTGGGCTCCAAGGCGGCCGTCGCCGGCTTCCTGATGTCCAAGGGCCTGGAAGCCAATGTCGGCCTCTACGCCGAGGCCGTGAAGGGTTTCCTGACCAAGGCCTATGACGGCACCGCCACCTACGGCGGCGACCTGATCACGGCCGCCAAGGCGCCGGCGGAACCGGTCGGCGTGGTGGCCCAGCCGGTCGACCACGCGGCGGACGGCGGCGTGTTCGTCTAGGGACGAGCGTCTAACCGAGACGAGATGGCCCGGACGCCGAGCGGCTTCCGGGCCATTTTGCATACGTTGTCCGCCCCGCAGTCGGCGAACCGAAGCCGGGGCGGTGGAGCTAGCTCAGGAACGCGTATTCCGCTTTTCCGTAGATTCCGATGAGATCGATGGCCAGGGGAGCGCCGTCGGACAGGTCGGCCAGCAATGCGGCATTCGCCTTCGCGAAGCTGCCCAAATCGGCCTTCTCTGCTTCCGCTAACAGCCAACCAACCATCGCGGCCTTTGTGCCGATACCCTCGACGCCATCCTTCCCATAGTAGGCGAAATACTCGGCTCGACCGTCGATCAGCGCGTGCACCTTTGCGTCCGTCGGCGTCGATCCGAATATGGTTTTGTAAGCTTCCCGTGTGGCTTCAAATAGAGAGAGTTGTGCGTACTTCGCGGCGAAGCCGGTCTTGCCTTCTCCATCTCGGCCAAGATTGACGGCAAAATTGATGTAACGGTTCTCCATGGAGAAGAGCTGATAGTACGAGCTATTAATATTATTGGGGTTGGGCCCGCTTGTGGAAACCAGGTAATCCAGGCCGCCTGAGCTGGGCACCTTTCCAGTGAAAAACTGATAGCTGAGTGTTGCGACCGAAGTCGTCAAATCAGCCAGTTTGACCACGCTATCCAACGCAACTGCCTGGCTCGAGGAATTGTTCACGATCGATAGAACAGCAGTGTAAGTCGTCGTTCCTTTGCCCTGTCGAAGAACGTTGAGGGTCAGCATTTCGGCGTACTCGGCCGAAGGCAGCGCTGGAGCCGACGCGTTTGCGCTTAGGGACTGAGTATTGATGCTGACGGTGGCGAATCGGGTGAGGTCGTCAGCTTTGTCCAGGATTTTGGACGATACCTCGTCGTAGGTTGATGCGCCAAAATAGTTGTTCTTCGCGTCTATTGCTGTGTCCGGATAGCTCTTGGGTGACTCGATTGCGATGCCATTCGTGTAGAAATTATTTCCGCTAATCAGTAGCGGCTTCCCATATGCGACCCAGTTCTCCAAAATTGTTGAAGACTTGTTGTTGCTGTAGAACGTGTTGTCGATAACGGACACCTGTGCGCTTCGGTCTGTGCCGATGCTCAGCTTTCCAGCGTTCAGGAATAGATTTCTGGCAATCACGCTGTCCGACGTTGGATACCAGACATAGATCATGGATCCGCCGCTTACGACGCTGTCTGTAAGTGTGAATTTCCCATAGGACCCGTTGCCCGTGGGTGGGAGAAAGGTTCCCCCCGAAAGGTTGGCAAACGAAATCTGTATTTCGCCCGGGTCTGAGAAAAGCGAACTGAAAATAAAATCTGTATTGTTGAATATGATCTTGTTGTTGGCTGTTCCCGTTGCGACAAGATTACCAAAAACTTGAATCTTGTGGCTATTGCCGTTGACAATAGCGCCCGGCTCAACGGTCAACGTAACGCCATCGGCGATCTGGACATCGTCGGCTAGGTTGTAGGTTTGGCCTGCGGCCCAGGTCGTATTCTGGCTGATAATCGTAGGCATGGCCGCTCCCCGCTCTGCAAAGAAGACGATAAGCGGCGGCGGCGACCTATGCTAGCGTGCTGATGCTTGAGCAGCCTAGGGTTGGTCAGTCTGGAGGCGCATAGCCGTCAAGCGAGAGAGAGCCGCCCAGCGGGTACGGCTGGGGCGGGGAAAGTCTGGTTTTTCAAGGGGGTGGTGGCGGAGAGGGTGGGATTCGAACCCACGGTGCCCTTCCAGGCACGCCGCATTTCGAGTGCGGTACATTCGACCACTCTGCCACCTCTCCAGGCCGCCGTTCTGAGCGGTTTTGAAGCCGCCCGAGGTCGAGGGCGCGATACCTAGCGGCGTCGCCGCCGGGACGCAAGCCCCCTCTCCAAGCTTTTTCGCGATCAGCCTTTTGGTCGCAGAATCATCTGGGTGCAGCGGAAAAGCGCCATGGTCTTTCCGGTGGTCTCGTTGGTCACGACGGCGTCCCAGACCTGGGTGTTGCGGCCGCCGTGGATCAGCCTGGCCTCGACCGCCACGCCGCCTTCCAGGGCGGTGCCCAGGAAGTTCGACTTCAGCTCGATGGTGGTGAAGCCGGTCGCGCCCTCGGGCAGGGAGATCACGCAGCCGTAGCCGGCGGCCGAGTCGGCCAGGGCGATGACGCTGGCCGCGTGCAGGAAGCCGTTGGGGGCCATGTGGCGCTTGTCTACTTCGAAGCGGCCCTTCACGTAGCCCGGAACCGCCTCCAGCCATTGCAGGCCCAGCAGGTCGGGCAGGGTCCCGGCCTGGCCGGCGGTCAGTTGGGCGCTGAAATCCTGGGCCATGTCGTGCCTCCACATGCTTCGCGTGCGAACCATATGTGCGGAGCAAGGCGCTGGCGCAAGTCCATTTTCAAAAAGAACGGACTTTGGCGGACGCCTAGAGCTTGGTGACGTCCACGACCGGGAAGCGGGGGCCGCTTTCCGGCTCGGACGGCAGCTTGCCCGAGCGGATGGCCACGCGCAGGGCGGCCGAGGCCAGGACCGGGTCGGGCAGGATCGCGTCGGCGGCGGTGCGCAGGGCGATGAAGTCCAGCCGGTCGATCTTGTCGTTCAGCTGGGTGTTGGAGGCCTTTTCCTCGGCGATCGTCGACTCGCTGGCCTCGCCGGCGCAGACGCCTGGCAGCACGCGGGTCTTGGCCGGCAGCTTGAGGAGCTTGCGGGCGTCGTCCCAGGCCTTGCCATAGTCCGCGCCGGGAATGTCGCAGCGACCTGCGCCCTCGGACGGAGCCAGGATGGTGTCGCCGGTGAACAGCACGTCGCCCATCAGATAGGCCAGCGCGCCCGGCAGGCGGCCGGTCAGGGCGATCGGGGTGAACTCGACGCCGCCCATCGGGAAGGCGTCGCCGTCCTGGGCCAGCTTGTCGAAGTCCCAGCCCTCGACGTCGACCATGGGCTCGTCGAACTTGGGGGCCAGGCGCTTGAGGCTCTCGACGACCTTGGCGCCGATGCAGACCGAGGCGCCGGTCTCGTATTTCAGGTGGCCGGCGGCCGAGACGTGGCCGGCGTGCAGGCCAGTCTCCAGGATCCAGGTCGGGCCCAGGTCCTTGGCGCGGATATCGGCGATGATCTTGTCGACGAAACTCGTATCGACAGCTTCGGTGACCGGATCGAAGTCCAGCACAGGGTCGACGATGGCGCAGAGGAAGGTGGCCGGATCGACGATCAGGTAGGTCACCGTCCCCGTGGCGGGATGGCGATAAGCAGTGATTTCCGGCTGCATAGATAAGCCTCAGACGCCCGTGCGCGGCACCATGGCGCCCAAGCCGTTAAACATCCCCGAACAGCGGTACCGTAGCGAGCGGTTTTAGCTACCCGTTATCGGGACGTTCAGCGCGAGGGGGCCGCCGCGGAGCACGGGTGGGCGCCGTCGCGCATGCCTTCGACCCACAGGGGCTCGACATAACGGCCGTCGGCGCGGAATCCCGGCGCGCAGCCTTCGGGCGTGTCGGCCCGCTGGCGATCCCCGGTCATGACCGACAGGGCGATCGACTGGCGCTCGCCGCCCCGGCCATAGCCCCGGCCGTAGCCATAGCCCGGCCCATAGCCGTAGCCATAACCGGCGCCATAGCCGTAACCGTCGTATCCCGGGCCGCCGTAGTAGGGGCCGCCATAACAGCCGCCGCGCTTGCCGCAGTCGGTCTTGGAGACGGCGACGCCGACCGTGGTGCTCTCGCCGACGGGGAACAGGGCCGAGGCCGAGAAGCTGCGATAGCCGCCGGTGCCGACCGAGGCGCTGACCGAGCCGTGGACCTTGCGCTTGCCGTCCTCATCGCGGTCGGCGGGCAGCAGGCCCCGTGAACCGTCCTCCGCCGGAGCGCCGGCGCCGACGAAGGCGTCGATCTGTTCTTGGGTGGTCAGTGGACGGGCCGGAGGCGCGAGCACGGGCGGCGCGGCCTGGGTCGCGGCGGTCGCCAGGGCTTCGGCGCTCGGCTTGGCGTGGGCGGTGGCGATGACCTCGTCGTCTCCGTCCATCTCGGCGACGGTCGCGGCGAACGCGGGGGAAGCGAAGGTGGCGGCGAGGGCGAGGATCGCGATAAGGGGCCGCATGGGTACGCTCCAGGATGACAGGTCGACAAACTGGACCGCCAAGCCAGCGCAATTAGGGCGCTTTTGTTGCCTGGACGCAAGTTTAAGCACTCGGGAAGCGTCAACCCCGCCCTTCGACAGGCTCAGGGTGAGGTTTCCTACTGAACGGCCTCGAAAGTAGTCCTCACCCTGAGCCTGTCGAAGGGCGGGGACTACGCACGGTGTCACAGCTTGGAGAGCCCCTCTTCCAGGATCGCCATGTCCGGCGGCAAGGGCGTCTCGAAACTGAGGGTCTTGCCCGTCACCGGATGGACGAAGCCCAGCAGGGCCGCGTGCAGGGCCTGGCGCTTCAGGCCAGAGGCGGCGATCTGCTCGCGCACCGCCGTCGCGGGCTGGCTGGCGCCGTAGACCGGATCGCCCAGGCAGGGCGAACCCTTGCTGGCCATGTGGACGCGGATCTGGTGGGTGCGGCCGGTCTCCAGGCGACAGGCGACGCGCGCGGCCAGCGGCTTGTCCTGAGGTCCAAACAGGGCCTCGACCCGGTAGTGGGTGATGGCCTGGCGGCCGCCGGACTTCAGCACGGCCATTTTCTTGCGGTCGCTGAGCGAGCGGCCCAGCTGGGTGTCGATCGTGCCATTGGCGGGCGAGGGCGCGCCGCGCGTCAGGGCGACGTAGAGGCGGTCGATGTCGTGGGTCGCGAACAGCTTCGACAGGCCCTGGTGCGCCACGTCGCTCTTGGCCGCGACCATGACGCCGGAGGTGTCCTTGTCCAGGCGGTGGACGATGCCCGGTCGCGCCACCCCGCCGATGCCCGACAGGCTGTCGCCGCAGTGGTGAAGCAGGGCGTTGACCAGCGTGCCGTTCGGGGTGCCCGGCGCGGGGTGCACGGCCATGCCGGCGGCCTTGTCGATGACGATCAGGTGCTCGTCCTCGTACAGCACCGACAGCGGGATGGCCTCCGGCTCCGGATCGGCCGGAACGGGCGGCGGCACCAGCAGGGCGTAGGTCCCGGCCCTGGCCTTGCGCGAGGCGTCGGTGATCGGCTGTCCGTCCAGGGTCAGGCGCCCCTCGCCGATCAGGGCCTGCAGGCGGGCGCGGGAGAGGTCGGGGAACAGCGGGGCCAGCACCTTGTCCAGCCGCTGGCCGGCCAGGCTCTCCGGCAGGTCGACACTCAGCGCCTCGCCCTCGCCGCCCGCATCGGGACCAGCCTCGTCCAGGACGTCGTCGTCCAGCTTTTCATCGAAAGAGCTCACCGCTCACCGGATAGTCGATGCCGGGGGGCGGCGCCACTGGCGTCCGTCACCATACTGTTGTCTCGTGCGGGTAGGCGGACCGGGAAGCCGCATGGGGACAGCGTCATGAAGATCGATCGCCGCAAGGTTCTGGGCCTGCTGGGCCTGTCGGGGGCCGCCGCTGGCGAGGCCGCCGCCCAGTCCATCAACTGGTACAAGGGCGCAGTCGCCTTCGAGCACGGCGTGGCCAGCGGCGATCCCGGGACGAGCTACGCGATCTTCTGGACCCGCGTGACGCCGCAGCAGCCGACGACCGGCGACATCGACCTGGACCTGGAGGTCGCCGCCGATCCCGATTTCAAGACCATCGTCCGCAGCAGCATCGGACTTCGCGCCCGCGCCAGCCGCGACTGGACGGTCAAGCACGACCTGGACGGCCAGGGCCTGAAGCCCGCGACCGAGTACTGGTACCGCTTCAAATGCGCCAAGCAGGAGGGCGGCGTCGTGGTCTCGCCGGTCGGCCGCACCAAGACCCTGCCGAAGGGCGCGACCAAGGACGTCGTCCTGGCGGTGGTGTCGTGCAGCCTCTATTCGAACGGCTACTTCAACGCCTACGACGCCATCGCGAAGCTGCCGCGCGTCGACGCTGTGCTGCACCTGGGCGACTACATCTACGAGTACGGCGGGGCGGATGGCGACTACGGCATGAACTCGCCGGTCTCGAAGTCGCGGATGCCCGATCCGGTCCATGAAGCCGTGACGCTGGAGGACTATCGCCGCCGTCACGCCCAGGCCAAGCGCGATCCAGCGGCCCAGGCCGCCCATGCCCGTGCGCCCTGGATCGTGGTCTGGGACGACCATGAGACCGCCAACGACAGCTGGGTCGGCGGGGCCGAGAACCATAATCCGGACAAGGGCGAAGGCGACTGGGCCGCGCGCAAGGCCGCGGCGCTGAAGGCCTATTACGAGTGGATGCCGATCGCCGACTCCTACCCGCGCGACCTGCCGCAGGCCGCCTGGCGCAAGTTCCAGTTCGGCGATGTCGCCAGCCTGCTGATGGTCGAGACGCGCCTGACCGGACGCACCCACGCGCTGGACTACGACGTCGACCTGCCGATGGTCGACGGCAAGCCCGACGTGGCGGCCTTCACAGCCAAGTGGAAGGACTCCGCCGGCCGGATGATGGGCGCGGACCAGGAGCAGTGGCTGGCCTCGGAGGTCGGCGCCTCAGCCAAGGGCGGGACGGCCTGGCAGGTGCTGGGCAACCAGGTGCTGATGGCCCGCGTCGCCTCACCGAACCTGAAGACCGCCATGGGCGATGAGAAGTTCGCGGCGATGCTGGAGACCCTGCCGGCCTATGCCAGGAAGCGGGTGGCGCACTCGACGGCGATGTCGGCCTACGACATCCCCTCGAACCTGGATGCCTGGGACGGCTATCCGGCCGACCGCCAGCGGGTCTACGACATCCTGACCGCCGCCAAGGCCCGGCCGATCGTGCTGGCCGGCGACAGCCACATGTTCTGGGCCAACGAGCTGTGGGACGACGCCGGCAAGACCCGCGTGGCGGCCGAGTTCGGCACGACCTCGGTCACCTCGCCGGGCTATGGCGACGTGCTGCCGGGCGTGCCGCTGGGCGAGGCCTTCGTGCAGCGGAACCGGGAAGTGAAATACGCCCATCCCAGCGCCAAGGGCTTCCTGCTGCTGACCCTGGAGCACGGCAAGGCGACCGGCGAACTGCGGGCCGTCTCGACGATCTTCGAGCCGAAATACGAGGTCAGCACGCTGAAGCGCTTCGCGGTGACGCCGGCCAGCGGCGGCGGGGTGGAGGCGTTGAAGGAGGTGTAGGATTATCTCTCCTCCCCCTCACCCGATGGGGGAGGAGAGTCTGGGCTCTACCGCCGCTCCAGCGCCAGCCGCAGGCCGAACGCCAGGAACACCCCGCCGGTCACCCGGTCCAACCACTTCACCACGACCGGAACCCGCAACAGGCCCGCGATCGGCACCGTCGCGGCGATCACGACGGCGAACCACAGCAGGATCTCGACGACGTGGATCGCCGTGAGCAGGAAGCCGAAGCGAACCGGGTCGACGCCGGCCGGCATGAACTGGGGTAGGAACGAGACGTAGAAGATCCCGACCTTGGGATTGAGCAGGTTGGTCAGCAGGCCCCGGCGGGCGGCGGCGATCGGGCCGGCGTCGACAGCCTTCATCTCGCCGGGCTCGAAGCTGTCGCGGGGCTTCAGGATCATCCGGATCCCGGTCCAGGCCAGGTAGGCCGCCCCGGCCCATTTCAGCACCGTGTAGCCCAGCTCCGAGGCGGTCAGCAGCGCCCCGACCCCGAAGGCGGCCGCCGCGCCCCAGATCAGGCAGCCCAGGCAGATGCCGATCCCGGCCCCGATGGCCCGTTTCGGGCCCTCGGCGGCGGCCGTGCGGATGACCAGGGCCGTGTCCAGGCCGGGCGTGATGGTCAGCAGGCCTGCGGCCAGGGTGAAGGCGATCAAGGCTTCAGAGACGGTCATCTGGCGTGGTCATTGGCCGCAGGGCTCCGGCGCGTAGCAGTCAACCAATCCATGGTCCCATGCGACCATGACCGCAAGCCGCATCCCCGGCCTGGACGCCCTGCGGGGCCTCGCCGCCCTCCTGGTGCTGGGCTTCCACGCACGAAGGCTTGCCCTGCCGCGTGAAGTGTTGGGCCACGGCTATCTGGCGGTCGACCTGTTCTTCGTGATCAGCGGCTTCGTGCTGGCCCTGGCCTATGACGCGGGGCTGGCGGCGGGGGAGGGCAGGAGCTTCGCGGCCAAGCGGCTGAAGCGCCTCTACCCGACGGCGCTGCTGGGGCTGATGCTGGGCGCCGCGCTCTGGCTGGCGGGCGGCAAGGATCCGACCTCGACCCTGCTGCTGCTGCTGCTGATCCTGGGGCTGGTGTTCGTTCCGTTCGCGAACGGCCGCGACGTCTTTCCGCTGAACGGCCCGCAGTGGTCGCTGATGTGGGAGCTGCTGGCCAACCTGCTCTACGCGGTGGTCGCGCCGTGGCTGACGACGCGGCGGTTGGTCGGGCTGGTGGTTGTCGGCGGGATCGCCCACGCGATCCTGGCGCTGACCTTTGGGACCGGCTCCCTGGGCCCGTACGGCCACACCTGGTGGGCGGGAGCGCCTCGGGTGATCTACGGGTTCTTCGCCGGTGTGCTGCTGGCCAGGCTGGCGATGACGGGACGGCTGAAGGTCCCCGCCGCGCCGATCCTCGTGATCCTGGCGGTCGTGGTGCTGGCCCTGTCGCCGCCGATCCCGGAAAGTGCGCGCGCCGTCTTCGACCTCTTTGCGGCCCTGGCGATCTTCCCGCTGCTGGTCGCCTCGGCGGTGGAGGCGCAGGTCGGGGGCTTGAGGCCCGTGCTCGATGGCCTGGCGGGGATGTCCTACGCGCTTTACGCCTTGCACATCCCGATCGTCATGGGCCTGGCGGAGGCGACGCGCCACATGCCGGTCGGTCTGGCGCGCTGGGGGCTGAACGCCCTGGCGATCCCGCTGGCGCTGGGCGCGGCCTTCGCCGCCCATCGCTGGTTCGAGCCGTGGGCGGCCCGGCGCCTGCGCGGGCGTCAGGGCTTCTCGACCAGCGCCCCGTCTTCGAGCACCCGGTAGAAGCATGAGCGGAAGCCGACGTGGCAGGCGCCGCCGTCGCCGCGCGGGCGCACCTTGATCAGCACCGCGTCCTGATCGCAGTCGACCCGCAGCTCGATCACGTCCTGCAGCTGGCCGCTGGTCTCGCCCTTCTTCCAGAGCTCATTGCGCGAGCGGCTGAAATAGTGGGCGATGCTGGTCTCGACCGTCAGCTTCAGGGCCTCGTCGTTCATCCAGGCCAGCATCAGGATCTCGCCCGTGTCGGCATGCTGGGCCACCGCTACGACCAGGCCGTCGGCGTTGAAGCGCGGCGCGAGGGCGGAGCCGCGCTCGAGGTCGTGCTTGGTGTGGGCTTGGGGGAACAGGTCGGTGCTCATGGCGCCACATATGGCGCAGCGAAAGGGCCTGCGCTAGTTTCCGCCGCCGAGGAGCCAGCGGGGGCGGCTCCGGACAAGGTTTGGAGCGGGTTTCGCGACGCGCTCCAGGGGACATGATGAACCTGAAAGACCGCATCAAGGCCGGCGTGGCGGCGCTGGACGAGAGGGCAAGACCGTGGGCGCGGCAGTCGCGCTGGAACGGCTATGCCTATGAATTTCTGCTGTTCGGGCTGAAGCAGGCCTGGGCCTGCCTGTTCGGTGGCCTGATGCTGGTCCTGCTGGTCGGCACCAAGCTGCTGTGGCCCGAGCACGCCATCATCGCCCGCTACGACTTCCTGGTCGTGGCCTCGGTGGCCGTCCAGGCCATGCTGCTGGCCCTGAAGCTGGAGCGCTGGGACGAGGCGCTGGTCATCTTCATGTTCCACGCCGTCGGCACGGTAATGGAGCTGTTCAAGACCGCCCACGGCTCGTGGATCTATCCCGAGCCCAGTCTCCTGCGGATCGGCGGTGTGCCGCTGTTCACCGGCTTCATGTACGCCTGCGTCGGCAGCTACATCGCTCGCATCTGGCGGCTGTTCGACATCACCTTCGTGAAGTACCCGCCGTTCTGGAGCACCCACATCCTGGCGGTGCTGATCTACGCCAACTTCTTCACCCACCACTACATCGTCGACTTCCGGGTCGGTCTGTTCGCCCTGTCGGCGGTGCTGTTCGGCCGGACCTGGTTCGTGTTCACGCCCGACCAGACGGCGCGCCGCATGCCCATGCTGATGGGGGCGGTGCTGGTGTCGCTGTTCATCTGGATCGCCGAGAACCTCGGCACCTTCGCCGGCGCCTGGATCTATCCCAGCCAGAGCGACGGCTGGCGCGTGGTGCCGATCGAGAAGATGGGCGCCTGGTACCTGCTGATGCTGATCAGCTTCGTGCTGGTGACGCTGGTCCACCGGCCGGTGGACGCCTGCGTGGCGCGGCTGCGCCAGGGGATCTGGCGGGCGGCTTAGTCTCTGCTCCCCCTCTGGCGGAGCTGTCGCAGAGCGACTGAGGGGGCTAATGCGGCCTATGCCGAGCTGCCCCCTCCGGCCCTCTGGGCCACCTCCCCCAGCGGGGGAGGAGATTCCTAGACCTTACTTCCGCACCAGATCCATGAACCGCTGCTGCAGGACCTTGTCGGTCTTGAACACGCCGCGGAACTGGGTGGTGATCGTCGAGACGTCGTGGTGATGCACGCCGCGGGTGCTCATGCACTGGTGCTCGGCGTCGATCAGCACGGCGACGCCGGCGGCCGAGAGGTGATCCTCGATGGCGTCGGCGATCTGCATCGTCATGGTCTCCTGGGTCTGGAGACGCTTGGCGAAGATCTCGACCAGGCGAGCCAGCTTGGAGAGGCCGACGACCTTGCCGGTCGGCATGTACGCCACCCAGGCCTTGCCCAGGAACGGCGCCATGTGGTGTTCGCAGTGGCTCTGCACGTCGATGCCGCGCAGCATGACCATGTCGTCATAGCCCTGCACGTCCTCGAAGGTGCGCGACAGCTCCTTGGCCGGGTCGCCGTGATAGCCGGCGAACCACTCGCCATAGGCCTCGACGACGCGCTCGGGCGTGTCCAGCAGGCCTTCGCGGTCGGGATTGTCGCCGGCCCAGGCCAGCAACGTCCGGACGGCGGCCATGGCCTCGTCTTTGGTGGGGCGCTGGGCGGGTTCAAGATCAAGACCGGTGTCAGAGCCGATCAGGGTTCGCTCGCGGGACAGTGCGTCCATGTTGTGGGGGTTTCTTCCTCGGGCTGAGTTGCGCCGGAACGCCTCTCGTTCCGGAATTACGCGTGCCACCCGTCGCGCCTTATCCACCAATCAGACGTGGTGATGAGCGCGTGTCCTAGCTATATGGGGCCGGCCCCCTTCGGGGGCAACACCTCCGTTACGTTAGGTTGCTGCGGCCCAATGACCCTCAAGATCCACGACACCATGGCGCGCGAGAAGCGCGACTTCGTTCCCGCCAACCCCAAGCGCGTGACGATGTATGTCTGCGGTCCGACGGTCTACAACTACGCCCACATCGGCAATTTCCGGCCCGTGGTCGCCTTCGACGTCCTCTATCGCGTGCTGCGCCACATCTATGGCGAGGACGCGGTGGTCTATGCGCGCAACGTCACGGACGTGGACGACAAGATCAACAAGAAGGCCGCCGACGAGGGCGTCGAGATCAAGGTCATCACCGACCGCTATCTTGCCGCCTATCACGAGGACGCGGATGCGCTCGGCGCGCTGCGCCCCGATCTGGAGCCCAAGGCCACCGACCACATCGGCGCGATCGTCGAGATGATCGGCAAGCTGGTCGACAACGGCAGCGCCTACGCCGCCGAGGGCCATGTGCTGTTCGACACCCAGAGCTTCGCCGACTACGGCCAGCTATCGGGCCGGCCGCTGGACGAGATGATCGCCGGCGCCCGCGTCGAGGTCGCACCCTACAAGCGCCACCCCGCCGACTTCGTGCTCTGGAAGCCGTCCAAGGAGAACGAGCCCGAGTGGGACAGCCCCTGGGGCGCGGGTCGTCCGGGCTGGCACATCGAGTGCTCGGCCATGATCGACAAGGCGCTGGGCACGACGATCGACATCCATGCCGGCGGCATCGACCTGGCCTTCCCGCACCACGAGAACGAAGTGGCCCAGAGCCGCTGCGCCCACGGCGCGCCGGTCTTGGCCAACTACTGGATGCACAACGGCTTCCTCGACATGAGCGGGGAGAAGATGTCCAAGAGCCTGGGCAATGTGATCATCCCGCACGAACTGCTGCAGACGGTTCCGGGCGAGGTGATCCGCTGGGCGCTGCTGTCGGCCCACTACCGCCAGCCGCTGGACTGGACGCCGGAGCTGATCGAGCAGTCGCGCAAGTCGCTGGATCGCCTGTACGGCGCCCTGCGCCGCGCCAAGGACGTCGCGCCGGACCAGGCCATGGAAGCCCCCGCCGATACGGTCGCGGCCCTGATGGACGACCTCAACACCCCGCTGGCCGCCTCGACCCTGTTCGAGGTGTCGAGCCTGATCGAGAAGGCCGTGACGGCGGGTGACGAAGTCGCCATCGCCGCCAACAAGGCGCGCCTGCTCGAGGCCGGCGCCCTGCTGGGCTTCCTGCAGGCCGATCCGGACAGCTGGTTCGAAGGCGACGCCTCCGACGAGCTGAAGGCCCAAGTCGAGGACCTGCTGGCCAAGCGCCTGGCCGCCCGCGCCGCCAAGGACTGGCCCGCCGCCGACGGCATCCGCGCCGAGCTGGACGCCCTGGGCGTGGTGGTCATGGACGGCCCTGCCGGCGCAACCTGGCGGATGAAGGACTGAGGGTAGCTCAACCTATTCAGCCCGTTCCCAAAACACCGCTCATCCCCGCGAAAGCGGGGACCCAAGCTGACCGTCCGTTTCGCTCAATTGAACGACTGGGCGCGTCCCGCTGCCTCGGCTTAGGTCGGGGCTTTCGCGGGGATGAGCGGTGAAGGGGCGGACTCAGCAATTCAAAGTCTCGTACAGATCGGCCCAGGTCGGGTTCAGCGCCTCGATCAGTTGGATCTTCCAGGCGCGGTTCCATTTTTTGATCTGACGTTCGCGAGTGAATGCGCCTTCCCGTGTCTCACCAAGTTCGTACCAGACTAGCCGATCGACGCCGTATTTCGAGGTGAAGCCCTTCAGGGTCTTCTCCTTGTGTTCCCAGATACGCCGCGACAGATCGTCTGTGTAGCCGCAATACAGCGTGCCATACGGCCTGCTTGCCAGGAGATAGACGGCGAACATTCGATCCATGTTCAGAACATATCATGAACATGTAAAATCTGAAGCGCCGCTTGGGTCCCCGCTTTCGCGGGGATGAGCGGAGTTTTGGAGGAGTGAAGTTGAGCGGCGATGAGCGGTGATGATATGGACCGCGCCATGCAACGCGCCGTCGAACATCGCATTGGGGTCCAGGCCCCCGCCGACATCGTCTGGGAAGTCGTCTCCGACTTCGACTCCTGGCCGCAGTGGAACCCGCTCTACCGCAAGGCCGAGGGGCAGCTGAAGATCGGTACGGCCCTGACGCTGGAAGAGCACCTGCCCGGCGAGCCGGCCAGGGTCATCCAGCCGATCGTCCAGGACTGGGTGCCGTACGAGCAGCTGCACTGGCGATCCGCGCGCCTGGGCGGGTTCGTGAAGACAGTGCGCTATCTCGAGATCGAGAACATGGGCGACGCCAGCTCGACCTTCTCGAACGGCGAGCTGATGATCGGCATGCTGCTGCGCCTCGTCAGCCGTGACGAGCGCCGCAAGATGCGCAACGCCTTCACCGAGATGGGGGAGGCCGTCCGCGACCGCGCCGAGGCGATCTGGTCCGAGCGCCAGAAGACCCCATCTTAGGTCAGCGATGATCGACGACCTCTACAGCGCCAGGATCCTGGGGCTCGTGGCCAACATGCCGCGCGCCGGGCGCCTGGCCGCGCCTGACGCCAGCGCCGAGAAGACCGCCAAGCTGTGCGGCAGCCGGATCGTGGTCGATGTGGTCGTCGAGGACGGCAAGATCGTCGACTACGCCCAGGAGGTTTCGGCCTGCGCCCTGGGCCAGGCGGCCGCTGCGATCCTGGGCGCGAACGTTGTCGGCGCGCAACTTTCGGACATCGAGTTGGCGCGGGACTCGCTTATCGCTATGCTGAAGACGAACGGTTCGCCTCCCGCGGGCCGGTTTGCGGAGCTCGCCGTGCTGGAGCCGGTCAAGGACTATCCCGCTCGTCACGCCTCGACGCTGCTCGCGTTCGAGGCGACGGTCGAGGCTGTCCGTAAGGCCACAGGCGTCGGTGAAACGCGAACTAGCACCGCCGGCGCGGCTTGATCGTACCCCCTCCAGGGGTGTGTAAGCGGATTGCAACAATACGCGCGCCGGCATGACCTTCTACGAACGCACCGTCGATTTGGGTCTCAGGGCCTACAAGTTGACGCTCTCGCCCCTCATCGGGCGGCAGTGCCGCTTCGCGCCGAGTTGTTCGGAGTATGCGGCGGCCGCCCTCAAGGATCATGGCCCGCTCAAGGGTTCCTGGTTGGCGTTGCGACGGATTTGCCGATGCAATCCGTTAGGTGGTTCGGGGTTTGATCCCCCGCCGCCGGGGCGCCAGCCACGCAAGTGGATATGTGAAGAATGATCGATCTGGTTTTCCCCGACGGTTCGGCTCGTCAGTACCCTGACGGTTCGACGGGGCGTGACGTCGCCGCCGCCATTTCCAAGTCGCTGGAAAAGAAGGCCCTGCTGATCAAGCTGGACGGCCAGGTGCTGGACCTGGACCGCGCCCTGACGCCGGACCTGCTGACGGGCGAGCGCAAGTTCGAGATCCTGACGCGCGAGGCTCCGGAAGCCCTGGACACCATCCGCCACGACACGGCCCACGTGCTGGCTGAAGCCGTGCAGGAGCTGTTCCCCGGCACGCAGGTCACGATCGGCCCGAACGTCGAGGACGGCTTCTACTACGACTTCGCCCGCGACGAGCCGTTCAGCCTCGACGATCTGGAGAAGATCGAAAAGCGCATGAAGGAGATCGTCGACCGCGACGAGAAGATCACGCGCGAGGTCTGGGACCGCGAGGAGGCTATCGCCCACTTCGACGGCATCGGCGAGCAGTACAAGGCCCAGATCATCCGTGACCTGCCGGGCACGGACACGATCACGGTCTATCGCCAAGGGAACTGGAAGGACCTGTGCCGGGGTCCCCACCTGCCGTCCACCAAGCATGTCGGCAAGGCCTTCAAGCTGACGAAGCTGGCCGGCGCCTACTGGCGCGGCGACCAGAACAACGCCCAACTGCAGCGCATCTACGGCACGAGCTGGGCCTCGGACGCCGACCTGGAAGCGCACCTGAAGCGCATCGAGGAAGCCGAGCGTCGCGATCACCGCAAGCTGGGCAAGACGATGGACCTCTTCCACATCCAGGAAGAGGGCAAGGGCATGGTGTTCTGGCACGCCAAGGGCTGGGCGCTCTACCGCGTGCTCGAGGACTACATGCGCCGTCGCCTCGACGCGGCCGGCTACAAGGAAGTGAAGACGCCGCAGATCCTCGACAAGAGCCTGTGGGAGAAGTCGGGCCACGCCGAGAAGTTCGGCCACGCCATGTTCATGTGCGAAAGCGCCGAGGGCGAGGTCCTGGCCGTCAAGCCGATGAACTGCCCCGGCCACATCCAGATCTTCAATGTCGGCCAGAAGTCCTACCGCGAGCTGCCGCTGCGCATGGCCGAGTTCGGCGCCTGCCACCGCTATGAGCCCTCGGGCGCCATGCACGGCATCATGCGGGTGCGCGCCTTCACGCAGGACGACGCCCACATCTTCTGCCGCGAAGAGCAGGTCACGGAGGAAAGCGCCCGGTTCATCGAACTGTTGCGCAGCGTCTATAACGACCTGGGCATGACGCTGGCCGATACGAAGTTCTCGACGCGTCCGGAGCTGCGCGCCGGTACGGACGAGGTCTGGGACAAGGCTGAAGCCGCCTTGTCGCAAGCCGCCGAGGCGGCGGGCGAGACCTTGGTCCTGCAGCCAGGTGAAGGCGCCTTCTACGGCCCGAAGCTAGAGTTCTCGCTGAAGGATGCGATTGGTCGTGTCTGGCAATGCGGCACGCTGCAACTTGATTTCGTTTTGCCGGAACGATTGGACGCCGAGTACGTTTCGGAGGATGGTTCGAAGAAGCGTCCGGTGATGCTTCACCGGGCGATCTTGGGGTCCTTCGAGCGTTTCATCGGCATCTTGTTGGAAAACTTCGCGGGCGCGCTGCCGGTCTGGCTGGCGCCCACGCAGGTGGTCGTAGCTACGATCACGTCCGACGCCGACGCTTACGCCCTCGAGGTCGTCGAGAAATTGACGAAGCTGGGGATGCGCGCGGAAGTGGATCTGCGTAATGAGAAGATCAACTACAAGATTCGCGAGCACAGCCTCGCCAAGGTGCCTGTGATCGCAGTGGTCGGACGCAAGGAAGCTGAAACGGGGCAACTGGCCCTTCGCCGCCTGGGCGGTGAAGGTCAGAACATCCTGTCGCTCGAGGAAGCCCTCCGCGTCCTGAAGTCCGACGCCACGCCGCCCGACGTCGCCCGCGCGCAACAGGAGGCCGCGACCGCCTGATGAACAGCATTCTCCCGTCCGTTTCGACTCTCGCCGCAGGTGCGCGTCCGGCTCGTCCGAACGTGTCCGTGGTCATGGTCGTCTATCGGACGGGCGAAGCGCTGGTCGAGAGCATCAAGCATGTCCTCGCCGAGCCGCTGGTCGACGAGTTCGTCATCGTCGACAACGGCTCCAGCTCGCGCGACGAGGACATGCTGCGCTCGCTGGCCCTGACCGAGCCGCGCGTCGTGCTCAAGCAGGGCCACGGCAATATCGGCTTCGCGCGCGGCGCCAACCTGGGCGCCAGCACCGCGGCTGGCGAATACATCGTCTTCCTCAATCCCGACGCCAACCTGCAGACCGGCTGCGTGGCGGCCCTGGTCACGGCCTTCAAGGGCCAGCCGACCCCGACCGTGGTCGGCGCGCGGGTGCTGAACGTCGACGGCTCCGAGCAGCGCGGCGGTCGTCGCGGCGAGGTCACGCCGATGAGCACCGTGCTCAGCTTCGGCCAGCTCACCCGCCGCTATCCCAAGCTGGCCAATTTCGAGATCCATCGAGAGAACGAGCCGCTGCCGCGCGCGCCCGTCCCCATGCCGACCATTTCGGGCGCCTGCTTCGCCATGCGTCGCCGCGACTTCGAGGCCCTCAGCGGCTTCGACGAAGGCTATTTCCTGCACGTCGAGGACATCGACCTGTGCTGGCGCGCCCGCCGCGCCGGCGGCCAGGTGCTGTTCCAGCCCAAGGCCCAGGTCGTCCACCTCGGTCACACCAGCCTCGAGCACCCCGTGAAGGTGGAGTTCCACAAGGGCGTGGGCCTGACCCGCTACTTCATCAAGCGCGCCGACAGCCTGCAGCTGTTCGCCGCCGCCGTGCTCTTGGCCCCGGCCATCATGCTGATGAGCGTGTGCCGTCCGCTGCTGTGGAAGCTGACGGGGCGACCGATTTAGGGGGCATTAGCTGGAGCCTAGTTTGGCTCAAGGTTTAGCCTCCAAGCTCGCGCGAATTCTCGATTTTAGCTCCCCTGGCAACTGAACATTGTCGAGCAGCCAGCGCCCCAATTCGATTGCGACCTCGTTCGACTCTCGGCGTGGCGAATCCAGGTTGTCGAAGAAATAGGTATCGAGCGGAGATACGTGATCCGAACTAGATCGCTGGTCCGGGCCATGCGGGTAGTCCGCAGGCGCGAAGGCAAAGTTGAGGTTCAAAGCGGCTCGGCGAAGCGGCGTATCCTTCGCAGTGATCAACCAGTCGAGCAGGAGGCCATGGCTGAAAGTCAGCTTGGAGTTTTCGCGAAGTGCTTGGCGGATGCTGAGTTGCTCGGGTTGGCCTCTCAGCAACAAGGTATCGAGGTTGTGACAAGCACGCCGGATGGCGAAGACCAAGATGTCGAGCCGGTGGACATCTTCCGGATCGGTGATGTGGCCATGTACAAGGTAGCGATTGTCGGGGTTTCCCCAGCGCGCCAGCCGTTGAACAAAATCGCTCGTATCTAGCTCCCACCAATCCATGTTCAATCTTGGCGGACGTTGAAGGGTGCTGGGTAGAAACTCGCCCGCTATATTTCGGAAGTCACGAAATAGACTCTCGATGTCGTGGCGCGATTTCGAAACATTGTGTCCATTCAGGAGGAGCGCGCCCTTGAGATATTTTTCGACTGAATGCAACGAAAGCCAAAGGAAGTCGGTGAATAATGTGTTCGAAGCGCACCATCGAGCCGTGATATAGTTCTCGTCAGCGGTGCGAAGAAACATATCGCGGACGATCCCTATTTTCGCCGCTTCGAGCTCCGCTTGCATCAGTCGCTCCTACATCGGCCCGATCGTCTCAGCCCTCATTCCATCCGGCCCTTCGATCGACGTCGGCGCCTTGAGGCTCTTCGCTGGCAGCATCGCCCGATAGCGCTCGTACATAGCCTTCGCATCCCGCCCCGACTTCACCGTCAGGCACTGGTCGAACTCGCCCTCGCGGCCCCAGGGCTTGCGCTCGGAGCGCGCGATGTCGCGGTCGGCCTTGACCGCCACGGCGACCTTGTCGGCCAATTCGTGGTCGATGCCCGCGCCGTAGCTGGCGAACTTGATCGTCACGTCGCAGCGGGGCGGACCGGCGTCGGCCACCGGCGCCGCCGCGCAGGCGGACAGACCAAACGCGAGCAGGACGGCGAGGCGCTTCATGCGGGGAACTTTCCGGCGCGGGCAAGGGACGAGGCGGGGGCCTTGCCCAGCTTGGCGCTGATCTCGCGGCCGATCTCGATCAGCGCGTCGAGGTCGTAACCCGTCTCGAAGCCGGCCCGTTCCAGCATGTAGACCAGATCCTCGGTGCCGATATTGCCCGTGGCGTTCGGCGCGAACGGGCAGCCGCCCAGGCCGCCGACCGAGGCGTCCAGCACGTCGACGCCCGCCTCGACGCTGGCATAGGCGTTGGCCAGGCCCGTGTTGCGGGTGTCGTGGAAGTGCATGCGCAGGCGCGCATCCGGCGCGGCGGCGCGGGCGGCCTCGATGCGCTTGCGGACGGTCCACGGATCGGCGACGCCGATGGTGTCGGCGATGGCGATCTCGGGCACGCCCAGGGCGGCGGCCTCACGGACGATGGCCACGACCTGGTCTTCCGACACCTCGCCGTCGAACGGGCAGCCGAAGGCGACCGAGATCGTCGCGGTGATCGGCGGCCCGCCGTCGATGGCCTGGCGCTCGGCGATGGCGGCCAGGGTGTCGATCTGCTGGCTGACCGTCGCGCCTTGGTTGGCCGTCCCGAAGCCGTCCGAGGCGCAGACCACGACATTGGCCTCGTCGCAGCCCGTCGACACGCACCGCTCCCAGCCGCGCATGTTCAGCACGAGGCCGATGCGCGAATGGACGCGGTCGGACGGCAAGGCCGCCATGATGTCCTCCGCGCCCGCCATCTGCGGCACGCGGTTGGGGTTCACGAACGACACCACCTCGGTGCGCCGGGCGCCGGCGGCTTCCAGCTTGCGGATCAGGTCGAGCTTTTCGTCGACCGTCAGGATCGACTTCTCGTTCTGCAGGCCGTCGCGCGGCCCGACCTCGACGATCTGGATGAAGCGGCTCATGGCTGGGCCTCCCCTTCTTCGGTCCCAGGGACCTGCGGGGCGACGGCCTGAGGCTCGCCGCGATAGATGGTCAGGCGCTCGTCGTCGCCGTCGGAATAGTTCAGGCCCTCGACCGTCGCCACCGGACGCGGCGTCAGGCCCAGCGCCTTCATGGCGTCGCGGAACGGCTTGTCCTCGCGGGCCTCGACCACGGCCGGGCGGCCTTCCGAGATCGCGTCGGCCGCGCCTTCGCCGTTGGTGAGCTCGGTGGCGGTGCCCAGCTGGAAGATCAGGCTGGGCTCGGAATAGCCGGTCAGGGCCACCGGGCCGGCGGCGCCCGAGCGCGGCGACAGCCTGGCCTTGTCGAGGGCGTCGGCGACGTCCTTGGACAGGAACAGCGGCTCCAAGTGCGGGATCAGGCCCGCGGTCAGCACGATGTGGGCCCCGATGCCCAGCACGCCGGCGGCGACCAGGGCGCGGGCCGACTGGTGACGCAGCAGCAGGACCGCGCCGACGATCCCGGCGACCAGGGCCAGCAGGACGGCGAGGATCGCCCAGGCCAGGTCGCCGCCGGTTCCGAATTCCTTCTGGCCATACACCGCGATGGCGGCCAGCACGAAGCCGGCGAAGACCGACAGGCCCGCCCCGATGCGGCGCGGCCAGCGGCCCAGCGGCGCGCGCACCGCGGCGGCCATCAGCATGGCCAGGGCCCCGTAGGCCGGCAGCTCGTAGTGGGCCAGCTTGGTCGGCAGGATCTCGAACATCAGCCAGGTCGGGACCAGCCAGCAGACGGCGAACCGCACGCCCGGCTCGTTGCGCTTGAACCAGCCGACGGCCAGGGCGGCCGGCAGTAGCAAGGTGGCCGGGAAGGCCAGCACCGGCGCGGCCAGGGTGTGATAGCCGAACGGGCCCGAGTGCCCCTCCTGGCCGCCGGCCAGCTTGGGGGCCAGGTCCGCCCCGACCGCCGCGCCCCAGAAGGCGCCGTCGGTGGCCACGGTGATCATCATCGCCCAGGGCAGGACGACGGCGGCGAACAGGATAAGGCCCCAGGTCCAGCCCAGGTCCTTCAACCAGCCGCCCTTGCGGTCCCAGACGGTGAGGGCGATGGCCGCGAGGATGACCACCAAGAGGCCGACCGGCCCCTTGAGCAGGGCGGCGACCGACAGGCCGATCCAGAACAGCAGCTTGGTCAGCTTGCCCGGCGTCTCGTCGGCCAGCCGGGCGGCGTAGATCCGCGCCAGGGCGGCCATGGCCAGGGTCGTGGAGCCGCAGAGGGCCGCGTCGGTCTTGGCGATGAAGGCCTCGGACGACAGCAGGAAGGTCGCCCCCAGGATCGAGCCGGCCAGAAGCCCCGTGCGCGGGTCGAACAGCGCCGCCGCGCCCCAGGCGCAGGCCGCCGCCGCCAGCATCGCGCCCAGCAGCGAGGGAATGCGATAGGCCCAGATGCGGCGGTCCTCGGCGTCGGACACCGCCTTGACCGCCACGGCCTGCAGCCAGTGGATGCCGACCGGCTTCTTGAAGCGCGGCTGGTCCTGGAACTTGATGACGACGTAGTCGCCCGTTTCCAGCATCTGCGAGGTGGCTTGGGCGAAACGCGACTCATCGCGGTCCAGCGGCGGCATGGCGAACAGGCCCGGCAGGCCCGCGATCAGGGCCACCAGCGCGGCGAACAGGGGGCCGCGCCAACCCCGGCTCCAGTCATCCAGGCGAGATTCAAGCGTCATGCGGTCCCGTTTAGCACGATCCTTTCGTGGGGCGACTTTTGCTGTATGAGGAGGGCGATGAACGCCACCCCCGACTTCTCCGTCGTCGTGCCCGTCTTCGACGAAGGCGGCGCCGCCCCGAACCTGGCGCGCGAGATCGCGACCGCCTTCGCCGGCGAGAACTACGAGATGATCTTCGTCGACGACGCCAGCCGCGACGACACCAAGGCCCTGCTGGTCGCCCTCAAGGCCGAGATCCCGCAGCTGCGCGTGCTGGGGCACCGCAAGAACTCAGGCCAGAGCCGCGCCGTGCGCAGCGGCATCCTGGCGGCGCGCGGGGCGATCATCGTCACCCTGGACGGCGACGGTCAGAACGACCCGGCCGACGCGCCGCGCCTGGCCAAGGCCCTGAAGGCCGGCCCCGAGTCCCTCGCTTTGGTCGGCGGCGAACGGGTCAAGCGCCAGGACAGCAACGCCAAGCGCTTCGCCTCCAAGTTCGGCAACGGCGTGCGCAAGCGGCTGCTGAAGGACACGGCCAACGACACCGGCTGCGGCCTCAAGGCCTTCAAGCGCGAGGCCTTCCTGCGCCTGCCGTACTTCGATCACATCCACCGCTACATCCCGGCGCTGATGCTGCGCGAAGGCTATGAGGTGGCGTTCGAGGCCGTGAACCACCGGCACCGCGAGACCGGGGTGTCGAAATACACCAACTTCGGCCGGCTCAAAGCTTCGGTGTCGGACCTGCTGGGCGTGATGTGGCTGCAGTCGCGGGCCCGCAATCCCCAAGGCGTGGACGAAGCGTAGGTCCTGCCCAACACCCGCTCATCCCCGCGAAGGCGGGGACTCAAGCAGCGTCTCCCCATACCATCGTCATTCCCGCCCTTGTGGCGGGAACCTCTCTGTCCGCCGCAGGTGCGGTAGGGGCGGACTGCTGAGCAGTCCGCTGGCGTCTTGCGTATCAGCTGAACCAGGGGTTCCCGCCACAAGGGCGGGAATGACGGGGAAATTGGGGACCGGCTGTGAGCAAGGACCCGCCATGAGGCGAGCCGCCTTCACCACGACGAAAAATCCCGCTACCCCTTAACCAAGACGGCGGCTTGCATCCGCTGGAGGGGGAAGTTCGATGTTCGCCGCGGTTCCGCTGCTGGCCTTGCCGGTTCTCATCTACAACCTGATCGCCCTGACCCTGGCCGGGGGCTTCAAGGCCGTCGATCCGGGCGGTCGCCTGACCGGTCAGCTGTTCACCATCCACATGACCTCGCGCGCCGACTGGCCGGTCAGCATGGGCGACCTGCTGTTGGCCGCCTCGCTGGTGGTGCTGTTCGTCGAGCTCCTGAAATCGACCACCAGCCGCAAGATCGCGATCATCAACCACTCGCTGTCGATGGTGCTGTTCATCGCCTGCCTGGTCGAGTTCCTGCTCTTCCCGGCCTTCGCGACCTCGACCTTCTTCCTGATCACCCTGATGGTGCTGCTGGACGTGCTGGCCGGCTTCATCGTGACCATCGTCGCCGCGCGCCGGGACGTGGATTTCGGGGACTAATCCGGAAATCCGCCCGTCTGGCGCAGGGCCTCGCCCAGCGCCATGGCCGCCGTGGTGGCCAGATTCATCGAGCGCGTTTCGGGTCGGATCGGGATGACGATGCGGCCTTGCGCCGCGGCGTGGACCTCCTCCGGCGCGCCCCGACTCTCGTTGCCGAACAGCAGGGTATCTCCGGGTTCGAACGAAAACCTGTGGAAGGGCGTGGCGCCCTTGGTCGTGAACAGCAGCAGCCGGCCGTCAACGCGTTCCGGCGCCTTAAGGAAAGTCTCCCAGCTGGCGTGGCGCGTCATGTGCGTCAGAGGCCCATAGTCCAGGGCCGCGCGCTTCAAGCTCTTGTCGTCCAAGGGAAAACTGCAGGGCTCGATGACGTCGAGACCGACCCCGAAACAGGCCGAAAGCCGGATCGCGGCGCCGACGTTTTGGGGAATGCCTGGTTGAAAAAGTGCGATACGCATAATAAGCGAACCAACCACAGGGCTAGCAGGGGCTTTGCCGGGAATCGAAAGGGCTTGCGGACTCGGTCCGCGCGTCCGATACGACGATCCGACCGCTGCCTTGTGGCGGAGATCCGCATGCGGGTCGAGCAAGATATGGCGTCGAATGACGCTTCTCCAAGCCGGTCGCTTCCGCGACATGGCGGAATTAGAGGGTGACTTAGGTGGCCGACACCGCCGTGGGCGCAACGACTGAGCCGGAACACGGGAGCGATCCCTCCCGGCGCGACTTCATTCACATCGCCGCGATCGCGGCCGCCGCGGGCGGTGGTGCGACGCTGGTGTGGCCGTTCATCGACCAGATGAACCCGTCCGCCGACACGCGGGCCCTGGCTTCGACCGAGTTCGACCTGACCAAGGTCGCCGAAGGCCAGCAGGTCACGATCAAGTGGCGCGGCAAGCCGCTGTTCGTGCGCAACCGCACCAAGGCGGAAATCGCCAAGGCCGTGGCCGACGACAGCGCCGCGATGAAGGATCCGGCGACGGACGCCTCGCGCGTGAAGCCCGGCAAGTCCAACTGGCTGATCGTGGGCGGCAACTGCACCCACCTCGGCTGCGTCCCGACCTTCGGCGGTGGCGAATACGGCGGCTGGTTCTGCCCGTGCCACGGCTCGGTCTATGACACCTCGGGTCGTATCCGTAAGGGCCCCGCGCCCCTGAACCTGGTGGTTCCGGAATACGCCTTCCTCACCGACACCAAGGTCAAGATCGGCTAAGCGAGATGAGCGGACATTCGACCTATCAACCCAAGACCGGTATCGAGCGCTGGCTCGACGCCCGTCTGCCGATCGTGCGCCTGGGCTACGACTCGTTCGTGGACTACCCCACGCCGCGGAACCTGAACTACTGGTGGACCTTCGGCGGCATCCTGTCGCTGTGCCTGGCCTCGCAGCTGATCACCGGCATCATCCTGGTGATGCACTACACGCCGAGCGCCCAGGGCGCCTTCGCGTCCGTCGAGCACATCATGCGCGACGTGAACTACGGCTGGCTGATCCGCTACATGCACGCCAACGGCGCGTCGATGTTCTTCATCGCCGTCTACATCCACATGCTGCGCGGCCTCTACTACGGCTCCTACAAGGCGCCGCGTGAAGTCCTGTGGCTGCTGGGCTGCGTGATCTACCTGCTGATGATGGCCACCGCCTTCATGGGCTACGTCCTGCCCTGGGGCCAGATGTCGTTCCACGGCGCCGTCGTCATCACCAACCTGTTCGGCGCCCTGCCGCTGGTTGGCGAGAGCATCACGACCTGGCTGTGGGGCGGTTTCGCCGTCGACAACCCGACCCTGAACCGCTTCTTCTCGCTGCACTACCTGCTGCCCTTCATGATCGCGGGTCTCGTGATCCTGCACATCTGGGCCCTGCACGTGGTCGGCCAGAACAACCCGACCGGCGTCGAGCCGAAGTCGAAGGCCGACACCGTTCCCTTCACGCCGTACGCGACGGTGAAGGACGGCTTCGCGATGAGCGTCTTCCTGATCCTCTTCGCCTTCTTCGTCTTCTACATGCCCAACGCCCTGGGCCACGCCGACAACTACGTCGAAGCCAACCCGCTGGTGACGCCGTCGCACATCGTTCCGGAATGGTACTTCCTGCCGTTCTACGCGATCCTGCGCGCCGTTCCGGACAAGCTGATGGGCGTGCTGGCCATGTTCGGCGCCATCGCCTGCCTGTTCGCCCTGCCGTGGCTGGACACCTCGAAGGTGCGCTCGATGCGCTACCGCCCGACCGCGAAGATCTACTTCGTGTTCTTCTTGGTGGCTTGCATCATCCTGGGCTTCTGCGGCGCCAAGCTGCCTGACGATCCGGTGATCCCGCACCTGACCACGTTCCAGCTGGGCGGTTCGGACCTGAACAGCTTCGTGTGGCTGTCGCGCGTCGCCTCGCTCTACTACTTCGCTTTCTTCCTGGTCGTGCTCCCGGTCCTGGGTCTGGTCGAAAAGACCCTGCCGGTTCCGGACTCGATCGCCTCGCCGGCCCTCTCGGCCGACGCTCACAAGGGTTGATCCCGATGCTCCGCAAACTCTCGGTTATCGCGGCGGCGGCGGGTCTCCTGGTCGTCGGCGCTGCTGGCCCGGCGCTCGCCAATGGCGGCGCGCTGAAGGCCAAGGAAGTGCACTGGTCGTTCGAAGGCCCCTTCGGCAAGTTCGACCAGGCCCAGCTGCAACGCGGCTACAAGGTCTATCGCGAGGTCTGCTCGGCCTGCCACTCGATGAAGCTGGTCGCGTTCCGCAACCTCGGCGACAAGGGCGGCCCGTTCTATAGCGAGAAGTACCCGAACTCGAACGACAACCCGTGGGTCAAGGCGATCGCCAAGGACTACGAGGTCGCCGATATCGACGGTGAGACCGGCGACGCCATCAAGCGTCCGGCCACCAGCGCCGACCGCTTCCCCGCGCCCTTCGCCAACGAAGCCGCGGCCCGCGCCTCGAACGGCGGCGCCCTGCCGCCGGACATGTCGCTGCTGGCCAAGGCCCGCGAAGAGGGTCCGGACCACATCTACTCGGTCGTGACGGGCTACGAGGCGGCTCCGGCCGGCCTGAAGGTCCCGACCGGCGGTCACTACAACAAGTACTTCCCGGGCGACCTGTCGTCGGCCTGGTCGGGCGACCACAAGCACGTCCCGCCGGGCGGCTTCATCGCCATGGCCCCGCCGCTGAAGGATGGCCTGGTGACGTTCGACGACGGCACCAAGTCGACCCTGGACCAGCAAGCCAAGGACGTCTCGGCGTTCCTGATGTGGGCCGCCGAGCCCAAGCTGGAAGAGCGCAAGCAGACCGGCTT
Source organism: Caulobacter sp. GW821-FHT09H08 (assembly GCF_059415885.1). Taxonomy (NCBI): domain Bacteria; kingdom Pseudomonadati; phylum Pseudomonadota; class Alphaproteobacteria; order Caulobacterales; family Caulobacteraceae; genus Caulobacter; species Caulobacter sp. GW821-FHT09H08. The sequence goes on along the minus strand of NZ_JBWKOC010000004.1, from coordinate 232,713 downwards.
CGCCGTTCTGATCTACCTCGTCCTGCTCTCGGGCCTGCTGTACGCCAGCTACAAGACGGTCTGGAAGAACGAGTCGCACTGAGCGACGCGCTTCTAGAAGCTGAAAGTTCGAAGGGCCCGGTGGAAACACCGGGCCCTTCTTCTTTGGGACTAGCTGCTGCCTAACACCGCCTTCCTCGCCCTTGTGGCGAGGACCCATGGTTCGGCCAGGCTCGGCGAGGACGAAGCGCGCCGCCGATGTGGAGGAGCGCCTTGGAGCGCAACATCGCCGGAACGCTGGGCCCTAGGCACAAGGCCTAGGGAGGCGATGTTTGGGGAAGCTGCTTACTACAGCGCCAACCGCCAGCAGATCAGCGGCCCGTCCTCGCCGTCGACCCGCTCGCCGACGGCCTGGAAGCCGTTGCGGCTCAGCACCGTCTGGGAGGCCGGGTTCTCCACCGACGTCTCGGCGGTCAGCGCCAGCACACGCTCGTCCGCCCGCGCCCAGGCCGCCAGCTCGGCGACGGCGCGGGTAGCCACGCCCCGGCCCCACCGCGTCGGCGCGACGCCGTAGCCGATCCGTAAGGACCGGTCGGTCAGCTCCAGGGTGTCGACCGGCGAGATCAGGCCGACGATCTCGTCGTCCTCCACGATCATCCAGGCGCTGGGGCGGAAGGTCTGGCCGATCCGCTCGGCGAGCTGCGCCAACATGGCCAGCACCTCCGGCGGGGCGATCGGGCTGTCGCAGAGGCGATAGGGGGCAGGGGCCTCGCCGCGCAGCAGGGCGGCGAAGTCTTGGGTCTTGGCTTCGATCAGCATCAAAAGTCTCGGTATTGGGATCGCGCTCCAGTGAGCGCGGAAGACCGAGCGGCGGACGTCAGGCGCGAGGGCTCACGTCGCCGCGACGGCGCGAGAGCCTGTCCGCCTCGGATCGTGATCCGAAGCGGATCAACAGGCTCTCATTCGAATAGTTGGAGCGCGACGGTCGCTGAAACCGCTCACACTTTCAGCTGTCGCGCTCTTTGCGTGATGGCGACGACGATCAAAGGCGCTCTCCTGCGTCTGAGCGTCCAGTCCTACGAGGTCATGGCGCGACCGACAAGGTCCGGGCGTCGGCGGCCAGGCGCAGGCGGTGGCGGGCCCAGAGGCCGACGCCGAGCGTGCCGGTGACCCCCTCGGGCAGGTCCTCGGCCAGGGAGGCGGGGACGTTCTCGGCCAGGACCCCACCGATCGACAGGGCGCGCAGGCGGGCCGGGGCGGTGTGGCGGGCGTTAGGATCCAGCTTGCCGGCGACCTTGGCCCCCCGCGTCGAGAGGCGCGCCATGGCCAGGGACGCGGTGTCGATGGCGAACGCCCCGCGCAAGGCCGTGGGACCGTCGCTGACGGCCGCTTCGATGGTTGGCAGGCCCTCGACCACCTCGACCGGGATCACGACCTGCCGGCGCGCCTGCCAGGGCTGGTCGATGCGCACGCGGCAGTGAGCGAAGTCGATCTCGACGCTGTGACCGGCTAGGACGTCCATGCCGATGACGCCGGCGATGGGGGTGACGAAGCCCGCGCCTCGGGCGTCGAGGTCGGTGACCTTCACCGATACGGCCGGTGCCTTCAGTCCGGCGATCTCGACCGGCAGGGTCAGCTCGGGCTCGAGGATCCCGGCCATCTGGGCCTTGGTCTCGTGCAGCAGGGTGCGCGGCGCCGAGAGGTCGATGACATAGTCGCCGGCCATGTCGGCGATCACCGCCGGCACGATCACCGCGCCGTTCTCGAACCAGCACGCCGTCTCGCCGGCCCGCGCGGCGCCTGCGGCGGCCCAAGCAAGGCAGAGGGGCAGGGCCAGGCAACGGGACAGGGCGGAGACGCTACGACGCATGCGGCCAGCCTAGCTCAGCCGTGCGGCTTAAGCGACGCCTCTCGACAAACGCCGTTACGCGTCTTCATCCTGCCCGCCACGGGGCAGGAGGGCGACCATGTCGGACGAGCGGGATCCGGAGCACGAATCGGCCAGGCGGCTGGACGCCTTCGTCGACGCGGCCTTCGCCTTCGCGGTCAGCCTGCTGATCATCGCCAGCGCCGAGCCGACGGCCAGTATCGACGCCCTCTGGCGGGCGATGGGGCGGATACCGGCGTCGCTGGGCGCCTTTGCCCTGATCGCCATGTTCTGGCTGGCCTATCGCGAGTGGGGCCGGCTGGTCCCGCGTCGCGACACGCTCTCGACCCTGAACGCCCTGGCCATCGTCTTCACGGTGCTGGTCTATGTGTTCCCGCTGCGGATGCTGATCGAGTCCGGCTTCGTCTGGCTGTCGCGCGGCCGTCTGGGCGGGACCGAGATCATCAACACCCTGGGCGACCTGCGCGACCTTTTCCGCATCTATGGCGTCGGCTTCGCGATCCTGGCCGGGCTGTTCGCCGCGCTCTACCTGCGTCCGCTGCGCCGTCCGGACCATTTCGAGGTCGCCGCCGAGGATCGCGAGTCGCTGCGCATCAGCTTCGACGTCTGGACCATCTCGGCGCTGGCCGGCTTGGTGTCGGCGGGGCTGACCTTCGGGCCCATGGCCCGGGCGCCGTGGCTGCCCGGCTTCGCCTACTGGCTGATCCCGCTGGCGATCTGGCTGCGCGGGCCGGTGGCGCGGCTGTTCTCGCGTAAGGTCAGGGTTGACGAAAAGAACTTTGCATAACAAAGCTTGGAGATATCCGGGGTGCGACGGCGCGCCCGCTGGGAGGATCGCCATGACCCGCAAACTGCTTGCCGCCTTCGCCGCGGCCCTGACCCTTTCAGCCGGCGCGGCTTCGGCCCAGATGCCGCCGGACCCCGGCCCCCGCATCGCGGCCCAGGCCGAGGCGATGAAAAAGCTGTCGGCCATGGACGGCGTCTGGCGCGGTCCGGCCTGGACCATCACGCCGAACGGCCGGCACGAGGTCACCCAGACCGAGCGCATCGGCCCGCTGCTGGGCGGTTCCGTCAAGATCATGGAAGGGCGCGGCTACAACGCCGACGGTTCGACGGGCTTCAACGCCCTGGGCATCCTGTCCTTCGAGCCCTCGACCGGCGCCTACACCCTGCACTCCTACGCCATGGGCCAGAAGGGCGACTTCAAGCTGACGCCGACGGCCGACGGCTATGTCTGGGAGATCCCGGCCGGCCCGATGACCATCCGCTACACCGCCGTGATCAAGGACGGCGCGTGGCGCGAGATCGGCGAGCGGGTGGCCCCCGGCCAGGCGCCGATGCAGTTCTTCGAGATGAACCTAAAGCGTGTCGGCGACAGCGCCTGGCCGGCGGCGGGCGCGATCCCGGCGAAGTAGGTGCTAAGGGCAAGCCTGCGTCGGAACCCCATACCGCGCGTGAACCGCCTTCGCCGCCGCCCCGCCCAGCTGGATGACCGTCATGTGGTCGTACTCGCAGTCGGTCAGGGTCTCGGGCGCGGGATCGCCGAGCGCGCGGGCGATGTCGGTATAGGTGTTGCTGTGGCCGACGATCAGCACCGTCGCGTCGGGAGCGGCCTTGCGGGCGGCCTCGGCGACGCGCTGGGCGTGGGCCGCCACGCCGCCGTCCAGGGTGATGGGGACGACCTTCAATCCGGCGGCCTCAGCGGTCGGCTGGCCCGTCTGCTGGGTGCGCTTCAACGGGGTGGCCAGCACCATCGAGACCTTGGCGCCCGACAGGCTGGCGGCCAGCGCCTTGGCGCGGGCCTGGCCAGCTTCCGACAGGTCCGGATCACCATTGGGCGAGACCTTCTCGCCGTGGCGGACGATCACTACGGTCTGGGCGAGCGCCGGCGAGGCGGCGAGCAGGAGCGACAGGGCGGCGGCGGTCAGTGAGCGGATGATCATCGGCCAACGTTAGGCGGCGGCCGGCGAGGCGACAAGCCGCCCCGGAGGCTAGAACCACAGGCTAGAAGAAGTCCTGCGAGCCCTTGAGGAACGCCTTGCGAGCCTTGGGGTCGTCCTCGCTGAAGTCGGCGTCCGAACCGAGCCCGAACGCCACGCCGACGATGAACTCGGCGACCTCGCCATCGTGCCGCCGAACCGTCGCGGCGTACTTGCGGTAGGTGGGCGTCTGGAAGGCGCGTCCCCAATCGGTCCCGACGCGTCTGACGGCGATGACCGTGCGGCCCTGACCTTCCAGATCCCGCTTGATGCGCAGGACATCCCGAGCCGGATTTCGTTTCAGCACCAGCATCGGCTGAACGATCAGGAGCCAGCCGAAGAACGCGAACGGCCAGCCGAAGATCAGGATGAGCGTAAGCGTCCTCAAGCCTCGGCCTTTGTCCCACCCGAGCGCTGGAACAGCTGCAGGGTGCGCAGCAGCGACAGCCGGGCGCTGTCGGCATGGTGGCCGCTGGGCGCCACGAAGGCGTGGCCGGCGTCATAGAGATAGATCGGCAGCTCCGGATGGGCCTCGCGGATCGCCTCGACATCCGCCATCGGGATCATCGTGTCGGTCTTGCCGAAGTGCAGGATGGTCGGGACCTTCGGGGTCTCGTCGCGATAGGCCACGATGTCGCCGCCGTAGAAGGCCGACACCGCCTGCACGCCCTCGCAGCGGCAGGCCGCCAGCCAGGACGTGGTGCCGCCGTAGCAGAACCCCATGACGAACACCGGCCCTTCGAGCGCGTCGATGCAGGCCTGGACGCGGGGCAGGGTGCTCGCGCCCCAGCCGGTCAGCTTGCCCATGGCCATGCGCTCGTCGAGGATCGCCGGCGTCGTGTTCTCCACCGGGAAGTCGGCGTCGGCCGCGTCCATCAGGCTGGGCGCGATGACCTCGTAACCCTGATCGGCCAGGCTGTCGGACAGCTCGCGCAGGTGGGGCGTGACGCCCCAGATGGCGTGCAGCATGACGATGCCGCCGCGCCGGGCCTCCTGGGCGGGGGCGTGCCAGGCGGCGAACGGGGAACCGTCCTCGCGGCAGGCCAGGGCGATGCGCTCACCCATGTCAGGCGGCGCCGTTTTCGGCGAAGAACTCGACCGTGCGCTGGCGGGCCAGCTCGGCGTCCGCGAGATCGGAATCGGGACGGCCGTCGTTGTTGAAGCCGTGACCACTGGCCTCGTAGACGTGGATCGGAACCTCGGGATGCGCCGCCCAGATGGCGGCCTTCACGTCCTCGGCGGGGATGTGCTGATCCTTGCGACCGAGGTGGACGATCACCGGCGCCTGCAGGGCGAACTTGGCCATGCCGGCGACCTGGCCGCCGTAATAGCTGGAGCCGGCCGCGATCCCCTTGCAGCGCGAGGCCGCCAGCCAGGTCATGGTGCCGCCGTAGCAGTAACCGACCACGAACACCGGGCCCCGGGGGCTTAGGAAGTCGATGCAGGCCTGGATGTCGCCCATGGCGTTGTCGGGGCCGTTGCCGACCGCCAGCTCGCGACCGCGCGCGAAGCCGGCCTCGTCATGCTCGGCGGTGAAGCCCTTCTCGCCGCGATCGAACATCGACGGCGCCACCACCTCGAAGCCGCGCGCCGCCCAGCGGGCGACGTCCTCGTGGACGTACTTGTCGAGGCCGAAGATCTCCTGGATCACGATCACCCCGCCCTTGCGTGCGCCTTCCGGCTGGGCGTGAAGGGCGGTGAAGCCAAAGCCGTCATGGGCGGCGGTCAGGGTGATGGTCTCGGACATCAAGCCTCCTCGAACTGGGTGGCCCCGTTAGACGCCCGGCCCGGGCGGCGATCAACGAAAAACGGCCCGCGGGCGGATCCGCGGGCCGTTCGTCGTGTCGGGTGGAGCCTGGACTCAGCCCTTTTCGGGCTTCAGCGTGCAGGCGCCCATGCCGGCGGTCTTGGCGCGCGCACAGGACATGGCCAGCATCGCGGCGGTCGACTTCGGCTGGGGCGCATCGATGATGTAGCCCGAGCCGTTGTCGCACAGCACTTCGTAGCGCGAGATGGCCGGCGTGCCGCCGCCGCCCAGATAGGTGCCCTGCACCGGCTTGCAGGTCAGGCCCGCCTTCTGGGCCAGGTTCGACAGGCCGGCCGTCGAGCCGACGTTCTCGGCCAGGCGGCAGGTGGCCAGCTTGCCCTTCGCCGCCTTCTCCGAGGCCGCCAGGGCCACGCAGTCATAGGCGTTGACCTTGCCGTCGGCCTTGCTGACGATCCAGCCGAAGTCGTTCTTGCAGGCGATCTCGTAGGTCGCCGGCTGGCCGCCGCCGCGGTGCTTGCTGGGAACGATGCCCGCGCTGACCATGTCGCAGGCCACGCCGGCCTGGGCGGCCAGTTCCGCGGCCGCCTTCTGCTGCAGCGGATTGCCCGGCTCCAGATATTGGCCGCCTTCATTGGCCGCCTGATAGCGGCCGGTGGTGTAGCCCGGCGTGACAGCGCGAGCGCCCGTCGTATTGGCCGATGGCTGGGATAAGGCGCCCCCGGCCTGAGCCAAGGCCGGTCCGGCGATCATCGCGATGGCGATGCTAAGGATAATGGTCTTCTTCATGTGCAGCCCCTCTGCATATGCGCGAGAGACTACACCTCTCCAGCGCGGCGTCGAGGCTCAACCTGGGTGCGATGTGGCCCGGCGCGGCCGTCAGCCCTTGTCGGGCTTCAGGGCGCAGACCCCCATGCCGGTCGCCTTGGCGCGCGCGCACGACATGGCCAGCATGGCCGCGTTCGACCGGGGCTGGGGCATGTCGATGACATAGCCCGCGCCGTTGTCGCACAGCACCTCGTAGCGCGAGATCGCTGGCTGGCCGCCGCCGCCCATATAGGCGCCCTGCACCGGCTTGCAGGTCAGGCCGGCCTTCCTGGCCAGGGCGGCCAGGCCGAGCGTCGCATTGGCGTTCGCCTCGAGCCGGCAGGTGGCCAGCTTGCCCTTGGAGGCCTTCTCCGAGGTCGCCAGCGCCAGGCAGTCATAGGCGCTGATCCTGTCGCCCGCCCGGGTGACGATCCAGCCGAAGTCGTCCCTGCAGGCGACCTCGTAGGTCACGGTCCGCAGGCCGGTCCTGTGGCTTTCCTTGACCACACCGGCGCTGGTCAGGTCGCAGGCGACGCCGGCCTGGGTCGCCAGATCGCCGGCGGCCTTCTGCTGGAGCGGATTGCCGGGGCTGAGATAGCTGACGGCGTTCCGAGTGGCCTTGTCGTAGGGTGGGACCGGGTCGCGCATCTGGGCCAGCGTGGGGCCGGCGACCAGGATGAATGCGAGGGTGAGGGCGGTCGTTTTCATGTGCAGCCCCTCTGCTCATGGCGGAAGGACAGACGGTTTGGCCGGCGCGTCGGGATTACAACGCCGATGCGACGAAACCCGCCAGGGGCGCGCTAGGGCGCGATCCGCACCCGGGCGCCGTCGGCGACCAGACGCCAGATTTCCTCGATCTCGGGGTCGGTGACGGCGATGCAGCCGTCGGTCCAGTCCTGGCCCTTGAAGAGGGCGGCGAGCTTGCCTCGACCGTTCGGCAGGCCGTGGATCATGATGTCGCCGCCAGGATCGATCCCTAGGGCGCGCGCGGCCTGGACCTGGGCCGGGGTCGGATAACCGATCCGCAGCGAGAGGTGATAGGCGCTCCTGGGATTGCGGCCCGTGATGCGGTAGTCGCCCTCGGGTGTGCGGCGATCGCCGGACCGGGTCTTGGGCGCCAGGCCGCCGCGTCCCAGCGAGACCTGGTAGGTCCGCACCGCCTGCTCGCCCGCATAGAGCGTCATGCGCCGGGCGGCCTTCTCGACCACGATGCGGTCGACGCTGGCGTCGGCGGCGGGAGCAGAAGGCGTCGCGGCCCGCGGCGAACCGCAGGCCGTCAACAGCAGCGCCCCGATCAGAACGAGGCGCCGCATGGTCCTAGACGTTGAAGCGGAAGTGCATCACGTCGCCGTCCTTGACGACATATTCCTTGCCTTCGGCGCGCATCTTGCCGGCTTCCTTGGCCGGGCCTTCGCCGCCCAGCTTGACGAAGTCGTCATAGGCGATGGTTTCGGCGCGGATATAGCCCTTCTCGAAGTCGGTGTGGATGACGCCGGCCGCCTGCGGGCCGGTGTCGCCGACGTGGATCGTCCAGGCGCGGGCCTCCTTGGGACCGACCGTGAAGTAGGTCTGCAGGTTCAGCAGCTTGTAGGCTTCGCGGATCAGGCGGTTCAGGCCCGGCTCTTCCAGGCCCAGGGTTTCGAGGAACTCGGTGCGCTCCTCGGCGTCCAGCATGGCGATCTCGCTCTCGATCTGGGCCGAGATGACCACCGACTTGGCGTTGTCCTTGGCGGCGCGCTCGGCGACCAGGGCCGAGTACTTGTTGCCCTTGTCGGCGCTGCCTTCCTCGACGTTGCAGACATAGAGGGCCGGCAGCGAGGTCAGCAGCTGCAGCATGTGCCAGGCCTTCTCGTCTTCCTTGTCCACGGTCGCGGCGCGGGCCGGACGGCCGTCGCGCAGCTGGGCCAGGGCCAGGTTGATCAGGCGCAGAGTGTTGGCGGCTTCCTTGTCGCCACCCGACTTGGCCTTCTTCTCGATGTTCGGAAGGCGCTTTTCCAGGCTCTCCAGGTCGGCCAGCATCAGCTCCATCTCGATGATCTCGAGATCGCTGAGCGGGTCGATGCGGCCCTCGACGTGGGTGATGTCGTCGTCCTCGAAGCAGCGGGCCACGAAGGCCACGGCGTCGCAGTCGCGGATATTGGCCAGGAACTGGTTGCCCAGGCCTTCGCCCTTCGACGCGCCGCGCACCAGGCCGGCGATGTCGACGAAGGTGATCCGGGCCGGGATGATCTCCTTGGAGCCGGCGATCTTGGCCAGGGCGTCCAGGCGCGGCTCGGGCACGGCCACGTCGCCGGTATTGGGCTCGATCGTGCAGAACGGATAGTTGGCGGCCTGGGCCGACGCCGTCTGGGTCAGGGCGTTGAACAGGGTGGACTTGCCGACGTTGGGCAGGCCGACGATGGCGACTTTCAGGGCCATGGAACTCTCGTGAATTTCGTTGGGCGGGCGATTAGCACGGATGGCCGGGAAAGGCGAACCTGAGGGGCCGTCGGGGGAGGGGACTTGCGCGAACTGCAACCAGATCTGATATCAATGCGCGACAAGGAGCTTCCCATGAGCGTTCGACCCGTCCTGAAGATCGTGAAGGGCATGCCCGCCTCGGATGGCGACGGCGTGCGGCTGACCCGCATGCTGGGCACGCCCGAGGCCCAGATGTTCGACCCGTTCCTGATGCTGGACTGCTTCGACAACGACCAGGCGTCCGACTACATGGGCGGCTTCCCCGACCATCCGCATCGCGGCTTCGAGACCGTGACCTACATGTTGGAAGGCCGGATGCGCCACCGCGACAACACCGGCCGCGAGGGGATCATCGGTCCCGGCGGAATCCAGTGGATGCGGGCCGGCAAGGGCATCGTCCACTCCGAGATGCCCGAGCAGGCCGAGGGCCGCATGCGCGGCTTCCAGCTGTGGGTGAACCTGCCCGCCAAGCTGAAGATGAGCGCGCCGGGCTATTCGGAGTTCGAGAGCGACGCCATCCCGGTCGAGGTCCGCGACGGCGGCGTCTCGGTGAAGGTGATCTCGGGTGTCACGGATGGCGGCACGGCCGGTCCGATCGGCGGCGGGGCGGTCGACGCCCTCTATTTCGACGTCGTCCTGCCGGCCGGGACCGTCTTCGAGGAGCCGGTCGGCGACGACCGCAACGCCATGTTCGCGGTCTATGAAGGCCAGGTCCGCATCGCCCACGACACGGTCGATGCGCTGTCGGGTGTGTTCCTGGGCAACGGCGACACCGTCCGCGTCGAGGCCGTCACCGACGCCCGCGTCCTGCTGCTGGCCGGCCGCCCGATCCAGGAGCCGGTCTTCTGGCACGGTCCGTTCGTCATGAACTCGCGCGAGGAGATCGTGCAGGCGTTCGAGGACTTCCAGCGCGGCCGGTTCTGATGCCGGCGGCCGCTCTCCGCCAAGGCGGGGAGCGGCTGCGGCTCGCTCGGGCAATAACTCTACATATGTCGATTGACTCTTAAGTCTACATATATAGCATCGCCGCATGACCCGTAGCCGTGCTCCTTCTCCCCAGACCCGCGCCGTGCTGGAGGCCCTGATGGTCCAGCCGCAGGCCTGGCGTTACGGCTACGACCTGTCGAAGGAGACGGGCTTGAAGTCCGGCACGCTCTATCCCTTGCTGATCCGTCTCTCCGACCAGGGGTGGCTGGAGGCGGAATGGCGCGAGCCCCAGCAGCCCGGCCGCCCGCCGCGTCACGCCTATCGGCTGACGGCCGAGGGACATGCCGTGGCTCGAACCCTCGCCAGCCCCGATCCTTCCGGCCTCGAGGCGCAACCCGCATGACCAAGCTCGCCGCCCGCCTCCTGGACCATGCCGCGCGGGTGATGCCGCCGTCGCGGCGACCGTGGGTCGACGCCATGCGGGCCGAGCTCGACTACATCCCTTCGCCCCTGGCCGCCCTTGCCTTCGCGCTGGGCGGCGTGCGGGCCAGCTATGTCCAGAAAGTCGCCGAGATGATGAGCCTGGTCTTTCTCGCCCGCTGGACGCTGGCGGCCTACGCCCTGGTCTGCGCGGGCTGCTACGCCCTGGCGGCGGCCATGGTGATCGGGATCAAGGCCACGCCGTCGCTGACGCCGCAGGACCTCGGCTCCGGCCCCGGAACGGCCCGGACCCTGCTGTTCTTCCAGACCTATCCGTTGCCGCGTTTGGCCATCCTGCCGGTCGTCGCCGTCCTCCTGACGATCGGCGCCGTGCTGTTGGCGAGGCGTCGGCCCAGCGCCCTGCTGCTGCTGGCTTCGGCCGCGATCGGCGCGCTGCTGGTGGCCGTCCCTGACCTTGGCATGGACCACCTCGGCGTGGACTGGCCGCTGGCCTGGTCGAGCGGCTGGCTGATTCCCCTGGCCTGCTTGGCGCCCGTCTGGTGGCTCAGCCGACGCGCGCCCGACCTCAAGCCCGTCTAGCCCCCCTAAACCGCAACCCTCGCGCCGACCCGATCGGGAGACCTTGGTCTTCCCGCGGCGATCCCGCGCGCCTTGATCCTGGAGATCCTCGATGCCCTTCGCCTTCGACACCAGCCGCCGCCAGATGATGCTGGGCGGCTCGGCCCTGGCCGCCGCGTCCGTCGCCGGGTCCGCCAGCGCCCAGACCCCCGGGGACAAGGCCGCCGGCCTCCGCGCCGATGGCGTGGCCCAGCGCCTGATGGCCGCCAGCCCGGCGCCGGCGCTCTCCGTCGCGATCGCCCGGTCGGGCGGCGTGGTCTGGGCCAAGGCCTACGGCAAGGCCGACCTCCAGCTGGACGTCGCGGCGACCCCCGCCCACGTCTTCGGCCTGGGCTCGGTCAGCAAGGTGGTCACGACCGCCGCGGCCGCCCGGCTGATCTCGCGCGGGGTGATCGACCTGGACGCGCCGATCGTCCGCTGGCTGCCCGACCTGCCCGCGCCGCACCGCCAGACCACGCTGCGCCAGCTGTTCACCCACCGCGCCGGCATCCGTCACTACGACCTCAAGCGCGACCTCGGCGCCAAGGCGCCGGGCGGGCCGCTGGGCCAGCGGGTCTATGCCTCCAACCAGGAGATCCTGGACATCTTCATCAACGACCCGCTGATCGGCCCGGTGGGCGGGCAGGTCGCCTATTCGTCGTACGGCTACACCCTGGCCTCCATCGTCATGGAAGTCGCCGCCAGGCAGCCCTTCCTGGAGCTCCTGAAGACCGAGGTCGGCGCGACCTTCGGCCTGGCCAGCCTGGACGGCGACAATCCGTTCACCGTCAAGCCGGGGCGGGTCAGCGGCTATACCGACGCCAAGCTGTACGCTAGCCTGGGCTACCCCCAGGCCAAGGAAGGCTGGGCCAATTCGCGGCGCGACAATCCCAGCTACAAGTGGGCGGCGGGCGGCCTGATCATGACGCCGTCGGACCTGGCCCGCTTCGGCGCGGCCCAGCTCGAAACCCCGGCTTCCAGGATCACCAAGGCCGAGCGGGCGCTGCTGTTCACGCCCATGACCGAGAAGGCGGGGAACATGCCGCCGCTGGGCCTGGGCTGGCGGATCGACGCCGACGAGAAGGGCCGCCTGCGATGGCATCACGCGGGCTCCGACGAAGGCTCCCGCGCCAGCCTGGTCATCTATCCCGAGCTGGGGCTCTCCATCGCCCTGGCGACCAATCTCTTCGCGGTCCCGGGCAACGTGCTGAAGCCCTCGTCGGACCTGGCCGACGCTTTCCTCTAGGGGCGAAAACACACAGGGCTTGCCAACAATTCTATATTTAGCTAAATGACTAAATATGAGCCAGGTGTTCAAGGCCCTTTCCGATCCCACCCGTCGGCGCGTGCTGCAGCTGTTGCGGCGCGGGCCGATGAGCGCCGGGGAGCTCTGCGACTGTTTCGAGTTCTCCAAGCCGACCATGTCGGCGCACTTCGCGGTGCTGAAGGAGGCCGACCTGGTGCATGCCGAGAAAGCCGGCAAGTCCGTCATCTACCACCTGAAACTCTCGGTGCTGGAAGAGGCGCTGCTGGGCTTCATCCATTCCTTCGGCGGCCTCGCGGAGGCGCCGGAGCCCCCACCCAAAGCCGAGCCGGAGATCGCACGATGAACAAGGAAGTGGTTGGCAGCCTCGCCTGGGCCGGCGGCATGATCGCCCTGGCGCTTTGCGCGACGGTCGCGCGCAAGCTGGGCTACATCGATGGGGACACGGTCGCGCGGGTCGTGGGCGTCAACGGCCTGATGATCGCCTGGTACGGCAACCGGATGCCCAAGACCCTGGTCCCGCTGCCCGCCGACGCCGCGCGGGCCAGGCGGGTCGCGAGCTGGTCCCTGGTCCTGAGCGGGCTCGTCTATGCCGGCCTGTGGGCGTTCGCTCCGATCCCGGTGGCGGTCGCGGGCGGATGCGGCGCGATCATCGTCGGCATCGCGGTGACGTTTGGCTACTGCCTGTCGCTGCGGGACAGGGCGCGGGACAGGGCGAAAGCCGCCTAACCTCCCACCGCCTGGGCGGCCAGGTCACGCCAGCCCTTCGCCTCCTTGCGGAAATGCGCGTGGGTCTTGCTGAGGCGCTTGTCGATCTCGGCCAGCTTCTCGCGCGCCTCGTCCTTGCGGCCCATGCGGGCCAGGAACACCGTATAGCGGGCGATGCCCTCGAAGCCCGGATAGTGGTCGGCGGCCCAGCTGAGCGCCGTCTCGGCCTGATCCTCGCGGCCCAGCTGGTGATAGACGCGGCCCAGGGCCAGCATGGTGTGGGGCGTGCGGCCGGCGGTGGGCTGCTCGCCCAGCTTCTCCAGCAACGGCAGGGCCTCGGCCGGGCGGTTCAGCTCGATCAGGGCGTTGGCGCGACCCAGCAGCAGCTGGGCGTCGTCGGCGTACATGCCCGTCAGGCTGTCGGCATAGAGGGCTTCGGCCTCGCCGTGCTTGCCCAGCTGGGTGGCGGCGGTGGCCAGGCGGACCCGGTTGGCCACGGTCGGGGCGTCGTCGACGGCGCGGGTCGCCTCGCGATACTCGCGCTGCGGATCCAGGGTCTCGCGCGCGGCCTTGCGCATCTTCTGGGCCGTGCCGCCGCGCATGAACTCGGGCAGGAAGATCGCCACGAAATAGATCAGCGCCCCGATCGGCTGGACGATCAGGATGATGAACACCCAATAGAGCTCGCGTTGGCTGCGCACCACGTGCACGCACATGGCGATCGAGAAGGCCAGCAACGCGATGCCCAAGATGGGCGAAAGGCCGAGCAGGAACGACATCGACAACTCCAGGACTACGACGCGGTGTCTCTCGCGTCATCGCGATCGCGTCAATCGTCGGCGTTGACTTGGCCCGTCCTAGGCGGGTTTGCGCGGATCGGCCTTCGGCGCCGGCGCCAGGCGCATGACCTCGGCCTGATAGCGCTCGTCGTCGCCGACGGCGGCGAAGGGCAGGGCGTCGGCCAGGGCGTCCAGCATCGGGTCCAGCCACTGGTGCTCGACCTTGTGGAAGTCGCCCAGCACGTAATGCATGACCGCGTCCTTGTGGCCCGGATGGCCCACGCCGATGCGGCCTCGGCGGAAGGCGTCGCCGACCTGGCTGGTCACCGAGCGGATGCCGTTGTTGCCGGCCGCGCCGCCGCCCGACTTCATCCGGAAGCGGCCGGGCGCCATGTCGATCTCGTCGTGGAAGACGATGACGTCGGCCGGCGTCAGCTTGAAGAACTTCATGGCCTCGCCCACGGCGCGACCGCTCTCATTGTAATAGGTCTTGGGCTTGAGCAGCAGCAGCTTGACCGGCCCGTCGGGGGTCGAGACTTGCCCCTCGCACGCCAGGCCCTGGAAGCGCGCGCGCCACGGGGCCGTGCCCCACTTTCGTGCGAGCGCGTCGACGGCCATGAAGCCGACGTTGTGGCGGTTCTTCTCGTACTTGGGCTCGGGATTGCCCAGGCCGGCGAGGATCAGCATCGCTTGGTCCCAAAACGGTGAGCGAAATCCTCGTCCTTCGACAAGCTCAGGATGAGGATTTCGAATGAGGCCTTCCAGTAGTCCTCACCCTGAGCTTGTCGAAGGGCGAGGTCGGACCCTCAAACGAAAACGGGCGGACCCGAAGGCCCGCCCGTCTCTTAAATCGGTTCGATCCGAAGACCGAGAGGCGATTAGCCTTCGACGGTGGTGTCGCCGGCGCCCGACTGGGCGGCCGAGGAAGCCTTCAGGGTCGCGATCACGAAGTCGCGGTCTTGAGCCGGCTTCACGCCTTCCGGCAGCTTCACTTCCGAGATGCGGATGGTGTCGCCGATGTCGTGGTTGGCCAGGTCGATGACCAGCTCTTCCGGGATCTGGTCGGCCGGGCAGGCCAGCTCGACGGTGTGACGGATGACTTCCAGCGAGCCACCCTTCTTCATGCCGACCGAGATGTCGTGGTTCTTGAAGTGCACCGGCACTTCGATCTTGATCAGCTGGTGCTCGCTGACGCGGTACAGGTCGAAGTGGACCGGCTCGTCGGTGACGGGGTGGAATTGCACGGCCTTGGCGATGACCGATTGCTTCTCGTCACCGTGTTGCAGGGTCACCAGGTGGCCCAGCAGCTTGCCGGTGTACAGCGACTTGCGGAATTCGTTGATCTTCACGGCGATGTTCACCGGAGCCTTGCCGCCGCCGTACAGGGTGCCCGGGACCTTGCCTTCGCGACGCACGGCGCGGGCCGCGCCGGTGCCGGCGCCATCACGGACTTCAACGTTCAGAATGATCTCGGCCATAGTCGTATCTTTCTAGAGAGCCGAACGCTCTCTGCTGCGACCCAGCGCCTATGGCTGTATTGCCACGCTCGCCAGCGTCTTTTTGGGGTCGCGCTACATACACAAAAGGGCCGGGCGACGCAACGCCCGGCCCTTTCGCCGTGAATTCGGGAGAAATCAGGCCTTCTTCTTGGCGACCGGCTTCTTGGCGGGAGCCTTCTTCACCGGCTTCTTGACCGGCTCGACCTTCGGGGGCGGCGGCGGTTCGGGCGGCAGCGAGGCGCCGACGGCCTTCACCATGCAGGCGCCGGTGTCGATCAGGATGTGCTGGCCCAGGCAGAAGATGTCCTCGTAGTGCGGCTTGGACACGGCCAGGCATTGGTAGAGGTTCAGCTTGCCCATGTTCAGGCAGTTGGCCGTGCCGAGGTCGGCGGCCAGGGCCTCGATCGAGGTCAGGTTGTTGTCGCCGGCCGCGCCGAGGGCGGCCAGGGCGGCCACGGCCAGGCCGCGGATCACCACGGGCTGATAGGGCGCGGCGGCCGCGCGGGGCGTCAGGCCCAGCGACTGTCCGCCGGTCGAGGCCTGCTGCAGCACGGCCACGTCGGTGCTCTCGGCCAGGGCCGGGGTCGCCGACAGGGTCTTGGCCGAGGCCAGGCGACCGTCGCGGTCGGTCACCGAGGCCTTGGACCAGGGCGACTTCTGTACGTCGTAGGCGGCCTGCTTCACGGCCTTGCCGGCCTTGTAGACGCGCAGGCCATCGTTGCCGATCGTGTCGATGATCAGGCCGGCGGCGCTGTCGGCGCCCTTGAAGACGGTGGCGTACGAGGGGTTGGAGAAGATGTTGTTGATCATCTCCTGGCGCTGGGTCGGGTTGGCCGCGACTTCGCGCACCGAGGCGACGAAGGTGGGGTCCTGCAGGGCCAGGACGGCGGCGTAGGACACCGCGCCGTTCATCAGGGACTTGGACTCGTAGGCCGCGCCGACCTTCAGCGAGGTCTGGATCTGCTCGCCGTTCTCGAACGCCGACGAGACGGCGCCGGCGCGGGCCATGTAGCTGCGGAAGGCGCTGGCGCGCTCGACCACCTTGGCCGACAGGGTGATCGGCGGCGGGGGCGGCGGGGCCTGGACGACGGGCGGCGGCGGAGCCGGGGCAGGCGTGGGGGAGCTACACGCCGCGACCATCGCGGTCAGCGCAACGGCGGCCGTCGTCAGGACGGCCCGCGTACGCGGAAAGAAACGCATTAGAAGAACTTCCCCAATCAGTCTGGCGGCGCGCATAGCAAGCCGGGCGGGCGAGAATGTGACTGTCGCCCCGTTCGCCGGGTTTTTACAAGCGTAGCCGTGCCCGGAAGGGGCGGGCGCCTTAGTCGAACAGCTTCGACACCGACTCTTCGTTGGCGATGCGGCGGATGGCTTCGCCGATCAGCGGGGCGCACGAGACGTAGCGGATCTTCGGGCAGGCCTTGGCCGGGTCGGAGGCCTCGATCGAGTCGGTGACCACCAGCTCGGTCAGCACCGAGTTGGCGACGCGGTCCACCGCAGCGCCCGACAGGACGCCGTGGGTGATGTAGGCGCTGACCGACTTGGCGCCGTGGCTCATCAGCGCCTGGGCGGCGTTGCACAGGGTGCCGGCCGAGTCGGCGATGTCGTCGAACAGGATGCAGCGGCGATCCTTGACGTCGCCGATGATGTTCATGACTTCCGACTGGCCCGGGCCCGAGCGGCGCTTGTCGACGATGGCCAGGTCCGCGTCGTTCAGGCGCTTGGCCAGGGCGCGGGCGCGCACCACGCCGCCGACGTCCGGCGACACGACCATCAGGTCGTCGCCCATCGGATAGTGCTGGCGGATGTCCTCGGCCATCAGGCGCGAGGGCAGCAGGTTGTCGGTCGGGATGTCGAAGAAGCCTTGGATCTGGCCGGCGTGCAGGTCCATCGTCAGGACGCGGTCGGCGCCCGAGCGGGTGATCAGGTTGGCCACCAGCTTGGCCGAGATCGGCGTGCGGCCGCCGGTCTTACGGTCCTGGCGGGCATAGCCGAAGTAGGGCAGCACGGCCGTGATCCGCTTGCCCGACGCGCGCTTCAGGGCGTCGATGCAGATCAGCAGCTCCATCAGGTTGTCGTTGGCCGGGTAGCTGGTCGACTGGATGACGAAGACGTCCTCGCCCCGCACGTTCTCGTCGATGGTGACGAACACCTCGAGGTCGGCGAACCGGCGCACCTGGGCGCGGGTCAGCGGCATGTCGAGATATTCCGCGATCGCCTGGGACAGCGGGCGGTTGGAGTTGCCGGACAGCAGCTTCATGGTGATCTCGGGTGTGGGGGTCGCCGTTGCCGGGCCTTCTAGCAGCGAACGGCCCGGGCACAAGTGTTAACGGGCGAAGTTTTCAGATTCCGTGTTCGGAGGATGACCGAGCGTTGATTCCCGCCCTTCGACAGGCTCAGGGTGAGGATCAAGGTCGACTCGGAGTTGTCGTTCGAAAACCTCACCCTGAGCTTGTCGAAGGGCGAGGTTTTCGCCTCACGCCTCCAGCGAGATCGCCGACAGCAGTCGCCCGTAATCGCCCTCGCCGTTCAGGAAGGCGCGGCGGTTGGAGAAGAACCATTCTTCCTCTGTCCGGGTGTCGCGGCCGACCCATTCGCGGCGCTCGACGCCGGCGGTGTCCAGGCGGTCCAGAACGAACGACGGCAGGTCGAAGAAGCGCTTGTCCTCGGTCGCGCCCGGCTTGAAGAACCGGCCCGAGCCGGGGCAGTCGGCCTCGAAGCGGTGCAGGAAATCCAGCCCCACCTCGTACGACTTCGGCCCGATGCAGGGGCCGACGACGCCGGTCATGCGTTCGGGCCTGGCGCCCAGCTCGACCATGCAGTCGACGGCGGCCTGCACCACGCCATCCAGCGCCCCGCGCCAGCCGGCGTGGGCGGCGGCCACGATGCGGGCCTCGGGATCGACCAGCAGCACCGGCGCGCAGTCGGCCGCCAGGGCGCCGCAGATCACGCCCGGCGTCCGGGTCACCACCGCATCGCCCTGTGGACGCACGTCGCCCCACGAGCCGTCGGCCTTGATCACGATGGTCGAGTGGATCTGGTAGCAGGTGTTCAGGTCTTCCGGATCGCCGCCGAACCAGCGCGCGGCGCGGGCGCGGTTCTCCACGACGTCGGCCGGATCGTCCTTGCTGCCGCGCCCGACGTTCAGGCTGTCGTAGATCCCCGTGGAGGTCCCGCCCTTGCGGGTGAAGAAGGCGTGCTTCACCCCCGGCAGGCTGGCCAGCAGCGGCGACTGGATCGTGGGCAGGTCGGGCGTCTTGGTCATGTCGCGTCCTCGAAGAGGGGGGGCGAAAGGTCGGGCGCGCAGAGGCACGCGACCTTGAACAGAGCGCCCATCTGCGCCTCTCCGACGAGGCGATCAAGCTGTCTTGCGATCTGCTCGGCGCGATCCGGCCGCGCGGTGGCCAGGGCGTCGGCGCGGGCCTCGATTCCCAGCGCCAGCAGGAACGCGCCCTGGGTCAGGATCGGCCCCGCCTTCGCGCCGGCTTCCCGCGCCGCGGCGACCACCGACGGGAAGTCGGCCCACACCGTTAGGTCGGCCAGGCCGGCCGTCGTCAGCGGATCGACCTTGGTGTGGTTCTGCAGGGCCTGGAGGGTGTCGCCGGCCTCAGGCGCCGCGCGGCCGTAGTCGATCAGCAGCGCCGCGCCGCCGTCGGTCGCGAGGCGGTGGGCGATGTCCGAGGCCAGGGCCGCCTGGGCGGGGGAGGACTCCCAGATGCCGCCTTCGCCAGCGTCGGGCAGGTGAAGCGGCGCCGCGTCTGGCGACTTGCCGAGGCCCCGCAACCCGAACGCCAGCGCGCCATCCACGCCCAGCCCGATCACCCGCTCGGCCCAGCCGCCCTCGGTCCGCACGAACTGCCGCGCCGGCAGGCAGTCCAGGAGCTCGTTGGCCACCAGGATCATCGGCGCGCCGCCGGGGACGTCGTCCAGCCGCCCGACCCAGCGCGGACCCTCGCCCAGCCGCGCGGCCTGTTTCGCTCGCAGCGGTTCCGACACCTCGACCAGCCAGACCTGCGCGGCCGCCAGGAATTCGGGATCAAGCCGCCCCGCCCGCAGCAGGTCGCTCATCAGCGTCCCGTCGCCCGGCCCCATCTCGACCAGGCGGAACGGCGCCGGTCGGCCCATCCGCGTCCAGGTCTCGATCGCCCACAGGCCGATCAGCTCGCCGAACATCTGGCTGACCAGCGGCGCGGTGATGAAGTCGCCACCGGCGCCCAGATCCGGCCGCGTGGCGTAATAGCCGTCGCGCGGGTCGTGCAGGCAGCGGGTGAAGAACTCGGGGACGCCGATCGGCCCGTCCTGGGCGATCTGCGCCTTCAGGCGATCAAGCAGGCTCATGAGCCTCGGTGGTCTTCGGCTCGCGCAGCGACTTCCACAGCAGCCAGCCGCCGATCAGGATCATCGGCGTCGACAGCAGCATCCCCATGGTCAGGCCGAACGGGAAGTCCGGCATGCCGACGTCGGGATTGCGCACGTTCTCCAGCGACAGCCGAAACAGGCCATAGGCCAGCAGGAAGGTCGCCACCAGCGCGCCGCGCCGCTGTAGCCACTTCAGGCGATAGACGCAGAAGGCCAGGATCGCGAACAGCAGCAGGCCTTCGAGGCCGGCCTCGTAGAGCTGGCTGGGATGGCGCGGAAGCTCGCCGGCCGGGCACAGGCCGCCCGTCTGGGCGCGAATGGTGTTGTTGCAGAACACGACGCCGAACGGCCCGTCGGTCTGGCGACCCCACAGCTCGCCGTTCACGAAGTTGGCGATGCGGCCGAAGAACAGGCCGATCGGCGCGACCGGCGCGATCAGGTCGCCCAGCTTCAGGATGTCGATCTTCTGGCTGCGGGCGAACAGGGCGATGGCCGCGCAGACGCCCAGGAAGCCGCCGTGGAACGACATGCCGCCCTTCCAGATCTGGAAGACCTCTAGCGGATTGGCCGCCAGCGAGGCCCGCTGCTCCGGGTTCATCAGCATGTAGAAGAGGATGTAGCCCAGGCGACCGCCGATGATGATGCCGACCGTGATCCACAGCACCAGGTCGTCGATCTGCAAGGGCGTAGCGGTCGGCGTGCGACCGCCCCAAAGGCTCGGGATGCGGGTCAGGCGGGCGGCATAGAGCCAGCCCAGCAGGATGCCGGCGACATAGGCCAGGGCGTACCAGCGCAGGGCCAACGGCCCCCACTGCAGGGCGAACGAACCGATGTGGACGACCGGATCGATATCGGGAAAGGGCACGCTTCAGGCTCCACCGGGGCAGATGGTCGCAGTCGTATAGGGTTCGCTCTTCGCTTTCATCCCTTGTTTCCCATATAAGAGCGCGCGCCCCTTCATGGGCATGGATTGGAAATGCACAGCCAGAACCCCTTTCTCGACGAATTCGCCAAGCTGACCCAGGCGGCCATGGGCATCGCCCAGACGGCCGGCGAGGAGGCGAAAACCGCGATGCGGGCCCAGGCCGATCGCCTGGCGGCCGAGTTCGACCTGATCCGTCGCGACGATTTCGAGGCCCTGAAGGCCGAAGTCGCCGCGCTGCGCGAAGAGGTCGCGGCCCTCAAGGACGCCAAAAAGAGCCCCGCCAAGAAGGCCGCAGGAAAAACCTCGGTTTCAGGCGAATAGGCGATTCGCTGCTCGCTCCACGCGTGAAGCGAGTTGAGGACGAACGCCGCGAAGCAGATTAGTGTCCCCAGTACGTGAGCGATTCATGGCGGGGGGACCCCTCGCCGTCGCGGCGGGGGACGAAGGTTTCTCATGGATACCCAACCCGACGAAGACGACGTCCTGATGGCGCTGGACCCTCTTGAGGTGGTCGAGCATGTGCTGTCGGCTGAAAATCTCACGTTCGATCGCACCGAAGACGGTGACCTGGCCTTCGCCCTGAAGGGCGACTGGAAGGACTACGAACTGTGGTTCGCCTGGCGGCCCGAGGCCGACTGCCTGCAACTGTGCCTGTCGATCGACCTGCGTGCGCCGAAGTCCAAGCGCGCCAACGCCTATGAACTGCTGGCCCTGATCAACCAGCGCGTCTGGCTGGGCCACTTCGAGGTCTGGACCGAGGACGGCGAAGTCGTGTTCCGCCACGCCCTGGCCCTGCCGGCCGGCGAGCGCCCGACCATGGCCCAGGCCGCCTCGATGATTGACGCGGCGGTGGAAGCCGCCGACCGCTTCTTCCCGGCCTTCGAATTCCTGCTCCAGGGCGCCAAGACCCCGGACGAGGCGATGGCCGCCTGCATGTTCGAGACGGTCGGCCAAGCTTAAGACTTTAAATCCTTCTCCCCTTGCGGGAGAAGGTGTCGCGAAGCGACGGATGAGGGGTCGCACTGGCGACCGCCTCGCCGTCTCGCGGTTGATCCGCCGAGAAACCCCTCATCCGACTGGCTTCGCCAGCCACCTTCTCCCGCAGGGGGAGAAGGAGAGAGATCGAGGTATCGCGCATGACCCCCATCCTCCTCCTCGGCGCGGGCCGCATGGGCGGCGCCCTGATCGACGGTTGGCGCGACGCCGGCGCCTTCTCCGCCGCCGACCTGATCATCCGTGATCCGAACATCGACGCCGCCGCCTTCGAAGGCGCGGTGGTCAATCCGGCGCTGGACGCGCTCTCCGCCGCCAAGACTGTCCTGCTGGCCGTGAAGCCGCAGATCTGGCGCGAGGCGGTCCAGGACGTGGTCCCGCACCTGGCCCCCGACGCCGTCATCGTCTCGATCGCCGCCGGCGTCCGCGCCGCCGACATCGCCGAGGCGTTCGGCGGCCGCCGCGTCGCGCGGGTCATGCCGACCACCGCCGTCGCCATCGGTCGGGGGACGGCCTCGACCTATGCGGAGGACGAGACCGCCCGCGCCGCCGCCCACGCCCTGTTCGCGCCGGTCGCCACCGTGGTCGACCTGCCCAGCGAAGACCTGATGCACGCGGCTACCGCCGTCTCAGGCTCGGCCCCGGCCTATCTCTATGCCTTCGTCGAAGCGCTCGAAGCCGCCGGCGCCGCGCAGGGACTGGACGCCGCGGACAGCGCACGGCTGGCCCGGGCGACGATCATCGGGGCCGCCGCGCTGATGGAAAAAGGCGGCGAGGAGCCCGCCGAACTGCGCAAGCAGGTGACCTCGCCGGGTGGCACGACGGCGGCGGCGCTGGCGGTGTTGATGGGCGAGGGCGGGTTCGGGGATCTGCTGCCGAGGGCGCTGGACGCGGCCGTGGCGCGGTCGAAGGAACTGGGCGGCTAGCACTTGCCCCCTCCGCGCTGACGCGCTCCTCCCAGAAAGGGGGAAGAAGGTATCAACCTTCCGCCCCCGCCGGGGGCGGACGACCATGCGGAGCAGGGTCAGGTGGGGGCTTGCTGAGCCGGCCGTCCTGCCCCCATCTCTCCTCCCATGACCGACGCCATCCTCGACCGCGCCGCCGACGCCGCTGTGGCCCTCGCCGCCGACAAGCCGTGGCCGCAGGTCGCCCTGCGCGACATCGCCGTGAAGGCCGACGTCCCGTTCGTCGATCTCTACGCCCTGGCGAGCAGCAAGCACGCGGTCCTGGCCCACCTCTCGGCCCGCTTCGACCGCGCCGCCCTGGGCGTCGACTACCCTGAAAACTCCACCGCCCACGACCGCCTGTTCGACGCCGCCATGGCGCGCCTGGAGGCCATGGAGCCGCACCGCGCCGCCCTGATCGCCATCGCCAAGGGGGAGGGGGTCATCGTCTCGGCGACCCGTTTCCCGAAGATCGCCCGCGCCATCCTGGAGGCCGCCGGCGTCGAGGCCACCACGCCCCGCCTGGCCGCGATGACCGCCGTCTGGGCCCGCTGTGTCCACGTCTGGCGTGATGACGAGGGCGCGCTGAACCGCACCATGGCCGAGCTCGACCAGCGCCTGAAGCAGATGGCCGAGCAACTGAAGAAGATCGGAGCAGGGTTCGGATGACACGCTTCCCTGTCGCCTGTCCGGAGATCCCCGTCGCCGTGCTGGCCGATGGCCTGGCCTACTGGCGGGACAAGCTGGGGTTCGCGATCGACTGGTCGGACGAAGGCATTGGCCTGGCCGGCCTCTCGCAGGGCGACAGCCGCGTGTTCATGGCCAGCGAAGGCTACCGCGCCAATTCGGGCGCGCGCGGGCCGATCATGCTGTGGTTCAACGCCGACAATCGCGATGAGGTCGACGCCATCCACGCCCGCTGGACCGCCGCCGGCGCGACCATCACCGATCCGCCGGAAGCCAAGCCCTGGAAGCTCTACGAGTTCTTCGCCCAGGACCCGGACGGCAACATGCTGCGGGTGTTCTACGATTTCGGGTGGGAGGAGCGCGGGTAGATGCTCCCCCGCCCAACAATAATCTCCCGTCATTCCCGCCCTTGTGGCGGGAATGACGGAGTGTATTTGGGCTGGATAGCTGCGGCGCACTCTACCCCGGCAGCCGCACCAACGCCCTCAAGCCGCCCATCACGGACCGCGACAGCACCAGCTCTCCGCCCAGCCCACGCGCCATGTCCCGCGCAATCGCCAACCCCAGGCCCACGCCCTTCTCGTTCTGGTTCCGGCTCTCGTCCAGGCGCGAGAACGGCTTGAAGGCCTCCTCGTACCTGTCCTCGGGGATGCCCGGCCCGTCGTCGTCGACGGCGATCTCCACGCCGCCGGTCAGGCGCGCGATCGCGGTGACCTTCACCCGGTCGGCATGGGCCACGCCGTTGTCGATCAGGTTGGCCAGGGCCCGGCGGAAGGCGAGGGGACGAAGCCGCGCCTCCAGCCCCTGGGTGATTTCGGTCTCGATGGCCGCCCCGCCGCGCTCGGCGTCGGCGACCACGCCCTGGACCAGTTCGGTCAGGTCGATGACCTGGACGGCCTCCCCGCCCTCGCCACGGGCGAAGGCCAAGTACTCGTCGATCATGTGCTCCATCTCGGAGAGGTCGCCCTTCATGGCCTCCAGCTGCTCGCTGGGCTCGGACATGGCCATTTCCAGCTTCAGCCGGGTCAGCGGCGTGCGCAGGTCGTGGCTGACGCTGGCCAGCAGGGCCGTGCGCTGCTCGATGTGGCGCTGGATGCGGGCCTTCATGGCCACGAAGGCGTAGGCGGCCTGGCGCACCTCGCGCGCGCCGTGCGGCTTGAAGTCGTGATCCTCGCCCCGGCCGAAGGCGTCGGCGGCGTCGGCCAGGCGCTCGATGGCCCGCACCTGGTTGCGGATGAACAGGATGGCGATGGCCGTCAGCAGCATGGTCGCCACCACCATCCACAGGATGAAGATGTGCCCCTGGGTGGCGTAGGCCCGGTCGCGCAGGGCATAGATCTGCAGGACCCCGTCATGCACCTGCACGCGGATGTCGATATAGGCGGTGTAGCGCGTGGTATCGAACCAGAACGGGTTGTCGAGCCGGTCCTCCAGCGCGTTCTGCAGCGACCGGTCGAGGGCGGCGAACAGCGAGGGCCGGTGGCCCGTCGGCAGCTTCCTGCCCTTCTGGAACGCGATGGACAGGGACATCGAGTCCTCGGCCCGCTTGGCCAGGCGCTGGACGGCCTCGGGGCTGGGATCGTCCTCGTAGGACTGCACGGCCCAGGCGATGTCGCCGGCCAGGCCGTCCGACAGCTTGCTGGTCACCGACTGCCAGTGGGCGTCGAAGAAGGCCCAGGTCACGGCGATCTGCATGATCGCCACCGGCAGGATGATGATCAGCAGGCTGCGCCCGAACAGGGTGGTCGGCAGCAGGCGCTTGAGCGGGCGCGGAATGTCGAACCTGGCGCTGAGCGGCATCAATCCGGCGCCAGCCGATACCCGATCCCCCGCACCGTCTGCAGGTAGCGCGGGTTCTTCGGGTCCGGCTCGATCTTGCGCCGCAGGCGGGTGACCTGGACGTCGACGGCGCGGCCGGTGGCGTCGGCGGTGTCGCGGGCCAACTCCAGGCGGTCGACGGGCTCGTGGGCCGAGCGGGCCAGGCGGCGTAGCAGCGTCACCTCGGCCTCGGTCAGGCGCACGACCTCGCCGTCGCAGGTCAGTTCGCCGCGATCGGACTCGAAGCTGCAATTGCCGAAGACCAGCGCCTTGGGCCCCGTCGGTCGGGCGGCCGAGCGGCGCAGGATGGCCTCGATGCGCAGCAGCAGTTCCTGCGGCTCGAACGGCTTGCCCAGATAGTCGTCGACGCCGCTGGACAGGCCCTCGATGCGGTCGGCGGTCTGGTCGCGAGCGGTCAGCATCAGGATCGGCGTGCGGCCGGCCTCGCCGCCCTTGGCGCGCAGGCGCTTGGTGAAGGCGTAGCCGTCCTCGCCCGGCATCATCACGTCCAGCACCATCAGGTCGAAGTCCAGCGACTCGAACAGCTTGTCGGCTCCGGCCGCGTGCGAGGCGGCGGTGACCCGGAAGCCGGCGCGGCTCAGGAATTCCTTGATCAGCTTGCGCAGGCGGTCGTCGTCGTCGACGACCAGGATGTGGCGTTCGCGGCGCTCTTCAGGGGTCATGTTTCGAAGGCCATGGGCGACTTCATCATGGGGTTTGGCGTCGGACCGAGCCGACACCTTGTCGCGAACCGGCCAGGGCCGCCAGGATCCGCCGCGTGCCGGCCACGCCATCCAGCCCGCCCGTGCGGTAGGCCCGCGCCAGCAGCGCCCGCAGCCGCTCGGCCGTGCGCTGCTCGAAGGCCACGCCTTCCGGGGTCAGGGTCGCGGGACGCCGGCGGCCGTCGAGATCGCCCGAGACGCGCTCGACCAGCCCGGCCTTCTGCAGGTCGGCCAGGGTTCGGCTGGCGGCTTGTTTCGACAGGCTTGTCAGCTTCGAAAGGTCCTGCACGCCGATGCCCGGACGGCGGCGCAGCAGGAACGCCGCGCGCCAGTGCGAACGGCCCAGGCCCAGGGTCTCGGCCTCCAGCGCCGCGTCGACGGCGGCCCATAGCGAGGCCTCGGCCAGCAGGATCAGTTCCAGCCCGCCGTCCAGCTCCTCCTCGCGGAGGATCAGACGGGGATCGTCCGAGCCAGGCTGCAGCGGGGCTATCATCACGCATAGTCCATTTTATTTGACGCGCTCGTCCTCGGAGCGTCTAAGGGCCGGGTTCTCAATAAGGAGGTCTCGGGCCGATGTCTCTGGTTCCCTTCGACGATCGTGACGGCTGGATCTGGCTGGACGGCCAGCTCATTCCCTGGCGCGAGGCGAAGGTGCACGTACTGACGCACGGGCTCCATTACGCGTCGTCCGTTTTCGAGGGCGAGCGCATGTACGGCGGCGAGATTTTCAAGCTGACCGAGCATACGGAGCGCCTGTTCAAGTCGGCCGAGATCCTCGATTTCAAGATCCCCTACACGGTGGCCGAGATCGACGAGGCCTGCAAGGCGACGGCGGCCAAGAACGGGCTCAAGGACTGTTACGTCCGTCCGATCGCGTGGCGCGGCAGCGAGATGATCGGCGTCTCGGCCCAGCAGACCAAGATCCACGTGGCCATCGCCGTGTGGGAATGGCCGAGCTATTTCGACCCGGCCACCAAGGCCAAGGGCATCCGCCTGACCTGGGCCAAGTACAACCGCCCGGACCCCAAGACCGCTCCGGTCGCGGCCAAGGCCGCCGGCCTCTACATGATCTGCACCATCTCCAAGCACGCCGCCGAGAAGGATGGCTACGCCGACGCGATGATGCTGGACTATCGCGGCTACGTGGCCGAGGCGACCGGCGCCAACGTCTTCTTCGTCAAGGACGGCGTGCTGCACACCCCCAAGCCCGACTGCTTCCTGGACGGCATCACCCGCCGTACGGTGATCGACATCGCGCGGAGCAAGGGCATCGAGATCGTCGAGCGCCACATCCAGAAGGAAGAGCTCTCGACCTTCACCGAGTGCTTCATCGTCGGCACCGCCGCCGAAGTGACCCCGGTCTCGGAGATCGGCGAGTTCAAGTTCACGCCGGCCAAGCTGTCGCTGGACCTGATGGACACCTACGCGGCGCTGGTGCGGAACGAGGCGCTGGAGACGGCTTAAGTCGTCTTGGATCGCTGAAAGAAATGACGCCGTCCGGAGTGATCCGGACGGCGTTTTCGTATCTCAACTCTTGTCATCCCGGCCGTAGCGAAGCGGAGAGCCGGGACCCAGGGGCCACTGCAGTGCGCCGACCCCTGGGTCCCGGACAAGCCCTATGGGCTTTCCGGGATGACACGAGGTTTTGGGGCTTTCTGTCATCGCCCGCAGAAAACCAGGGCGTGACTCCCGCCAAAAGCGTCGCTAGGTTCCCCTCGATGACCCTCGCCGCCAGCCACACGCTGTTTTGGTATTTTAGCTATCCGACGCCTCTGGCGCCGGGAGGGTTTCGTTCGGCCTGACATCAGGCGCCAAGAACACCTTCACCAGCCGCCAGGGGTTCCCCGGGCGGCTTTTTTGATGGCCGCCGGACCTCTTCAAAATTCCGGAGTACGCCATGCCTTCCACCGCCACCCTCGTCTCGCTGCCCGTCCCGACCGACGACCTGCGCATCGAAAAGCTCCAGACCCTCAGCCCGCCGGCGCAAGTGATCGGTGAGGCGCCGGCCAGTTCGTCGGTCGCCGAGGTCGTGGGTAACGCGCGCCAAGCCGTCCACGAGATCCTCAACGGCCGTGACGACCGCCTGGTGGTGGTGATCGGGCCATGCTCGATCCACGACCCCAAGGCCGCCCTCGACTACGCCCACCGCCTGGCCGCCGAGCGCGAGCGCCACGCCGGCGAGCTGGAAGTGATCATGCGGGTCTATTTCGAGAAGCCCCGCACCACGGTTGGCTGGAAGGGCCTGATCAACGACCCGGACCTTGACGGCGGCTTCCGCATTAACGAGGGCCTGCGTCTGGCGCGCCGGGTGCTGCTGGACGTCAGCGCCCAGGGCCTGCCGACGGCCTGCGAGTTCCTGGACGTCACCACCCCGCAGTACATCGCCGACCTGGTGGCCTGGGGCGCGATCGGCGCCCGCACCACCGAGAGCCAGATCCACCGCGAGATGGCCTCGGGCCTCTCCTGCCCGGTCGGCTTCAAGAACGGCACCAACGGCGACGTGAAGGTGGCCGTGGACGCGGTCACCGCCGCCGCCCAGCCGCACCATTTCCTGGCCGTGACCAAGGAGGGCCGCGCGGCCATCGCCACCACGACGGGCAACGCCGACAGCCATGTCGTGCTGCGCGGCGGCAAGACGCCCAACTACGACGCCGCCAGCGTCGCGGCCGCCGCCGAGGTCCTCACCAAGGCCGGCCTGCCGCCGCGCCTGATGGTCGATGTCAGCCACGCCAACAGCGGCAAGAACCACGAGAACCAGCCGGCCGTGGTCGCCGACGTCTGCGCCCAGGTGGCGACGGGCGCCTCGCCGATCATGGGCGTGATGATCGAGAGCAACCTCGTCGCGGGGCGGCAGGACATCGTGGCGGGGCAAGCGCTGACCTATGGCCAGTCGGTGACCGATGCCTGCGTGGACTGGGAGACGTCGGTGCGACTGCTGGATGCGCTGGCGGCGGCGGTGAAGGCCGGGCGCGCGGCGCGGGCCTGAATGACGCCGAGGGACCGTCCTCGCCCTTCGACAAGCTCAGGGTGAGGACTACTTCGGCCGTTCAGTAGGAAACCTCACCCTGAGCCTGTCGAAGGGCGGGGCTTCCGGCCCTAACGAAAGAAGCCGCCCGGGATCGCTCCCGAGCGGCTTCTTCCTTTCAGCGTTGGAGAAGCAGCGTCTAAGCCGCTTCCTCCAGCTCGGCCGGTTGCCGGATCAGGTAATCGAACGCCGACAGCGACGCCTTCGAGCCTTCGCCCATGGCGATGATGATCTGCTTGTACGGCGTGGTGGTCGCGTCGCCCGCGCCGAAGACGCCGGGGATGGACGTCTCGCCGCGATAGTCGACCTCGATCTCGCCGCGATTGCTCAGCGCCACGCCGGAGTCCTTCAGCCATTCGGTGTTGGGCGCCAGGCCGATCTGGACGAAGACGCCTTCCAGGTCGACGCGGTGGACGCTGTCGTGGTTACGGTCCTTGTAGGAGAGGCCCGAGACCTTGCCGGCGTGGCCGTGGATCTCGGTGGTCATGGCCGATCTGATGACACTAACATTCGGCAGGCTGGCCAGTTTGCGTTGCAGGACGGCGTCGGCGCGCAGCTGGCTGTCGAACTCGATCAGCGTCACGTGGGCGACGATGCCGGCCAGGTCGATGGCCGCCTCGACGCCGCTGTTGCCGCCGCCGATCACCGCCACGCGCTTGCCCTTGAACAGCGGGCCATCGCAGTGCGGGCAATACGCCACGCCCTTGTTGCGGTACTCGGCCTCACCCGGGACGTTGACGTTCCGCCAGCGGGCGCCGGTCGAGAGGATGACGGTGCGCGACTTCAGGCTGGCGCCGTTCTCCAGCTTCACCTCGTGCAGGCCGCCCGGCGTCTTGGCCGGGACGAAGCCCACGGCCTTCTGCAGGTTCATGATGTCGACGTCGTAGTCCTTGACGTGCTGCTCCAGCGCCGAGGCCAGCTTGGGGCCTTCGGTGTGCGGGACCGAGATGAAGTTCTCGATGGCCATGGTGTCCAGCACCTGGCCGCCGAAGCGCTCGGCCGCGACGCCGGTGCGGATGCCCTTGCGGGCGGCGTAGATCGCCGCGGCCGCGCCGGCGGGACCGCCACCTACGACCAGCACGTCAAAGGCGTCCTTGGTCTTGATCTTCTCGGCCATGCGGTCGGCGGCGCCGGTGTCCAGCTTGGCCAGGATCTGCTCGACGTCCATGCGGCCTTGCCCGAACGGAGCGCCGTTCAGCAGGATGGTCGGCACGGCCATGACCTGGCGTTCCTCGACCTCGGCCTTGAACAGGGCGCCGTCGATGGCGACGTGGCTGATGCGCGGGTTCAGGGCGCTCATGGTGTTCAGCGCCTGCACCACGTCGGGGCAGTTCTGGCAGGACTGCGAGAAGTAGGTCTCGAAACGGTAGTCGCCATCCAGCGCCTTGATGCGCTCGATGACCTCGGCGTCGATGCGCGGCGGGTGGCCGCCCACGTGCAGCAAAGCGAGCACCAGCGAGGTGAACTCGTGGCCCAGCGGCAGGCCGGCGAAGCGGACATCCGCATCGTTGGCGGCTCGGGTAATGGCGAAGGACGGAACCCTTGTGTCGTCGCCCGCGAAATTCAGGCTGACCTTGTCCGACGTCGAGGCGACGTCTTCCAGCAGCGCGCGCATTTCCTTCGACCCCGCGTCATCGGCGAGGGAGGCGACCAGTTCGATCGGCTGGCGCAGGTTCTGCAGATAGGTGGTCAACTGGGTCTTCAGACCGGCGTCCAGCATGAGGCGCTCCCAAAAAGCTAGGGGAGGAAAGGGAAGGCGTTCGCCAGGATTCGAATATCTTGGGGGAGGATCGAACGCGGCGAACGATCAAAGAGAGGTGCGCCGCCGCCCGTGGACGGCGGCGCGGTAACTCGGGCCTTTTAGGCCTTAGATCTTGCCGACCAGGTCGAGCGAGGGGGCCAGGGTCTTTTCACCCTCTTCCCACTTCGCCGGGCAGACTTCGCCCGGGTGCGAGGCCACGTACTGGGCGGCCTTGATCTTGCGCAGCAGCTCGATGGCGTTGCGGCCGATGCCTTCGGCGGTGGTTTCCGTGAACTGGATGACGCCTTGCGGGTCGATCAGGAAGGTGCCGCGGTCGGCCAGGCCGACGCCCGGACGCATCACTTCGAAGTTGTTGGTGATCGTGCCCGAGGGGTCGCCGACCATGTGGTACTTGATCTTGCCGATGGCCGGCGAGCTGTCGTGCCAGGCCTTGTGCGAGAAGTGCGTGTCGGTCGACACGGCGTAGATCTCGACGCCCAGGCGGGTGAAGACGTCGTAGTTGTCAGCCAGGTCTTCCAGCTCCGTCGGGCAGACGAAGGTGAAATCGGCTGGGTAGAAGAAGACCACAGACCACTTGCCCTTCAGGTCGGCGTCGCTGACCGTGACGAACTTGCCGTCCTTGTACGATTGGGCGGTGAAGGGTTTGATCTCGGTATTGATCAGCGACATGAGGCGCTCCGGTTGGAAAAGATGCGTCCTTCTATGGGGTGGATTCTGATCGATCAAATTGATAAATCTTCTGGACAGAATAGGCTGGATCTATAGATCCACATTGCGCAAACCCAGTCTGGACAAGGCGTGGCGCGTTGTCTGGGCGGTTTGGCCAATCTCGAATTGTGGGTATGGATTGCAGGGCGGCGGCGATGGGCCCCCGCCCAGTTCGCCGCCGCCGCACCAGCGGTCGGCACGCGGTTCGCAAGGTCCGAGTCGAGATTTTCGTGGCCCATTCCCCGGCCGGCTCTCGCCCGCCACCACGATTCTCGACGTCGTATGGATCAGCCCCAAGATGATCCGAACCCGTCGTACCGACGTCACGTCCCCCCGAACGTCTCCGTCCGCCAGGCGGCGTAAGTCATCCTATGGCCGGACCGCCGTCGAGGCGTCTCGCCTGTCAGGGGAAGCTTGAGCGAAGAATGACCCGGCGCGGGGCGCCGGGTCGGGGTCGTGCCTCTAATCGGGGCGCCTAGATCAGCCAGGCTTGCGGGCGCGGATAGGCCTCGCCCTTCACCAGAAAGTAGAGGCCGGCGACGCAGCGCAGGGCGAACCAGGCGCAGATGATGCTGCCCAGGCCGGCGGCGAACAGCAGGATCGGGATGCCGATCACGATCAGGGTCAGGACCAGCCCGACCAGGAACACCACGCCGGTCAGCAGCATCAGGGCCACGCCGATCCAGAAGGTGCGGATCGCGAAGGTGTAGTGGCTCTGGTTGATCGGCCCGGCGTTGTCGCGGTTCAGATAGGCCACGATCAGGCCGATGATGGCGGTGAAGCCGTTGGTGAAGGCCAGCAGGTAGAGGCCGTAGACGACGGCCGGCAGGACCTTGTCTTCTTCGGCGACAGGGACGGCGGTGGAAGCGTCGGTCATGGCTTAGAGCATCCAGTTGCGAGGCGTGGGGTAGGGCTGGCCC
Source organism: Caulobacter sp. GW821-FHT09H08 (assembly GCF_059415885.1). Lineage (NCBI taxonomy): Bacteria > Pseudomonadati > Pseudomonadota > Alphaproteobacteria > Caulobacterales > Caulobacteraceae > Caulobacter > Caulobacter sp. GW821-FHT09H08. The sequence continues at coordinate 200,757 of NZ_JBWKOC010000004.1, read as the reverse complement.
TTCAGCAGGTTCGAAAGGCCGACGACAGAACGCACGATGAACCAGATCCCGACCGCCGGCAGCAGCACGACGCCGATGCCGACCGGGGTCAGCAGGGTGGCGCCGATGGCCAGGACCAGGCCCAGCCAGAAGGTGCGAATCTGGAACTCGTAGTGGCTGGCCAGCCACTCGGGCGCGTCCTTGCGGCTGACATAGGCCAGGATCACGGCGATGAAGGCGGTGACGCCGTTCAGCGGGGCGGCGATGTACAGGGCGTAGATGACGCCGGGCAGGGTCTTGTCGTCCTGCAGCCGGGGCGGCACGGCGGGTTCGATAGCGGGGTCTGACACGGTTGAGCCTGAGATAACGTCGTTGGCCCAAATCTCGCCCCGATTGGCGCGGGATGCAAATTAAGGTGGGGTCATGACGCCGATGTAAGCTTCGACGTCGCGCAGTCCCTAAGGCAGCAGATCCTTCGGCGGGTCGTGCGGGTCGAAGTCCACGCCCCGGTTCAGCCACGGCAGCACGGCGACCATCAGGATCAGCACGAAGGCCATCCGCGCGGCCATGTCGACGCCGACGGCGACCATGCCGGCCGACAGCGAGAACAGCAGCATCGACACCGCCCCGAACGCCAGCAGGCCCATCACCCAGGTCAGGGCCGTGCGCGCCTGGAAGCGGGCCAGGCCGAACCGGGCGCGAGGCGAAAGGTCCGAGCCGACGGCCGCGATGGCGCGGGCCAGGGTCGAGAAGCTCTCCAGCCGGTCCTCGAACCGGCCGGGCCCGACATAGCTCTGCGAGGCGATGACCAGGCGGCGGCGGCCGAAGGTGACCAGCAGCGCGCGGCGACGGCTCGGCTCGCCGGTCTTGCTGGGCGGCGAGGCGGCCAGGCGATAGCGGGTGAGCGCGGTCAGTGGAAAGCGGCGAACGACCTTGCCGCGCGTCTCCACCAGCGTCCCGGCCTCCAGGGTCCAGACCGTCTCCGGCTGGAAGGGGGCGAGGCGGGCGCGGTGGGTGACGTCCATGCGCTAGCTACGGACGGCGGTGATCTCGACGCCGGCGGCGGCCGCGTGCGGGGCCAGGGCCAGGGGCTTTTCGACCCGCACCCGGGCGCGGGTGACGCGGGGATCGGCGAAGCAGGCCTGGGCCAGGCGCTCGGCGAAGGTCTCGACGAGGTCGATATGGCCCTCGGCGACGATGGCGCGGGCGGCCTCTCCGACCATCTCGTAGTTCACGGTGTCGGGGAGGCGCTCGCAGTGGCTGGCGGCCACGTCCAGTTCCACATCGACGACCAGCGGCTGCATGCGGCCGTGCTCGTGGTCGTAGACGCCGATCTGGGCGTCGACCTTCAGGCCGCGGACGAAGACCTTGGTGACGATGATGCGGGCCAGGTCTTGTGCGGCGGGCGTGGTCTCTGCGAGGGGGGAAGCGGCCAAGTTTGGCCTCCTAAGGCGCAACAATATCGGGCGTCCGCCAGCCCAGGTGCTGGCCGCCGTCCACGGCGATCATCTGGCCCGTGACCGACGGCGCGTCAATGAGATAGCGCAGGGCGGCGGCGACCTCGTCCGGCGTGGCGCGGCGCTGCAACAGCACCCCGGCCGCCTCGGCCTCGAACTCGCCGGGGGCCTGATGCACCGACGGCAGGGTGGGGCCGGGGCCGATCGCGTTGACGCGGATGCGCGGCGCCAGGGCCTGGGCCAGGGTCTGGGTGGCCCACCACAGGCCGGCCTTGGCCAGGCTGTAGCTGAAGAATTGCGGATTGGGGCGCAGCACGCGCTGGTCGACGATATTGACGATCAGGCCCGCGCGATCGGCGGGCAGGGCGGCCGCGAAGGTCTCGGCCAGCACGATCGGCGCGCGCAGGTTGGTCTCGAGATGCAGGTCCCAGGTGCGGCGGTTCAAGCCGCCCGCGCGGTCGTCCTGGAAGGCCGAGGCGCTGTTGACCAGCAGGGTGACGGGACCGACGGCAGAGGCCTGGCCGATCAGGCCGCGCACGGCGTCCTCGTCGGCGAGGTCGGCGCGGACCAGGACCGCGCGACGGCCCAGGGCCCGCACGGCGGTCGCCGTCTGCTCGGCCTCGTCGACCGAGGCGCGGTGGTGGACGGCGACGTCGTAGCCGGCGCGGGCGGCCTCAAGGGCCAGGGCATGGCCGATCCGGCGACCCGCGCCGGTGACCAGGGCCGCGCCGCGGGCCGGACTAGTCATTAGTCGATGCGGCCGAACTCGAAATAGTTCAGGGCGAGGATGACGCCCAGGAAGATGGCGATGACACCGATCGCGAGCATGGCGCGGCTCCGGAAAAGAGAGACAGTTGCTGGGGCTTTAGCGGTGCATGGCCATGACCGCAAGCGGTGGAGCCGCCCTCGTCCTTCGACGGGCTCAGGATGAGGGCCACTGTTGCGGCGGTTCACTAGAAAACCTCACCCTGAGCCTGTCGAAGGGCGAGGTTTTCGGTCCCGCTGCGGCGGAGGCGCGGTTACAACAACCCATGCTCTGGAAACGCCGCGTCGAACCATTCACCCGTCCGCTGATCTACGCCTTCTTCCGGCTGACGCGGGGGCTGACCCTGGGCGTGCGGGCGGTGGTCAGTGATCCGGACGGCAAGGTGCTGATGATCCAGCACACCTACATCAAGGGCTGGTACCTGCCCGGCGGCGGCGTCGAGCGGCGCGAGACCGCCGAGGACGCCGTGGTCCGCGAACTGGCCGAGGAGGCCGGCGTCCGCGCCCTCTCGCGGCCGCGCCTGGTGTCGTTCCACAGCAACGAGGTGCTGCACCCCGGCGACCACGTCCTGGTCTACCGCGTCGACGCCTGGGAGGCCTGCGCCTCGGACTCGGCCGGCGAGATCCACGCGGTCGGCTGGTTCGACCCGAACGACCTGCCCGAGGAGACGACCAAGGCCACCCGCCGCCGCATCGCCGAAGCGCTGGGCGGGGCCGAAGCCGATCCGCTGTGGTGAGCCGCCGCTAGCGCTTGTCCCCCGCCACGGCCCGCGCCCGCACCGTCTCCAGCGCCGCCAGCTGCGCGTCGACCATGATCCGGTTCGGGTCGTGTCCCGTGCGCGCCAGCGGCGTGAACACCTTCTCCGGCGCCGTCAGCTTGTCGAAATAGGCCTTCGAGACCTCCGGCGGCGTGACGAGATCCGCCTCGCCCTGCAGCATGTAGACCGGCATCGCGAACGTCGTCCCCAGCTTGGCCAGGTCGATCCTCGGCCCCATGCCGTCGCCCTTCAGGCCCACGAAGTGCAGGAACGAATAGTCCTCGCCCGCCGTGTAGTCGGCCTCGTAGGCGGGGGTGTCGTAGCCGGAGGCGAAGGCGAACCAGTCCTTAGGCGGCGCTTCGGTCGCCAGCGCCTCGTACTTGCGGGTGATCCGGCGCAGCACGCCGAAGGCGCGGGGATTGGTCCAGGGCGGCGGGCCCAGGGTCTCCAACTTGCTCACCGCGTCCGTATCGCCGGCCGCCTTGGCCAGGCCGAGCGTCAGGCGATAGCTGGCCGCCATGTCGGCCTGGTAGTTGGCCAGCTGGGCCGTGCCGACATAGGCGTGGAAGAGCTCCGGCGCGGCCATCGCCATGTTGACCGCCAGGGCCGAGCCCCACGAGCCGCCCATCAGGATCACCTTGCGCTTGCCGAAGCGCTGCGTGGCGTAGCGAGCCATCTCGACCCCGTCGGCGGTCAGCCGCTCCATGGTCAGCGGCTCGTCCTCGGACGGCCTGTTCTCGGCGTAGGTCTTGCCCGCCCCGCGTTGGTCCCACTGGACGACGGTGAAATCCTTGGCCCAGGCGCCGAACAGGGTGTGGGCGAAGGGGGTGTTGGGATTGCCCGGGCCGCCGTGGACGATCAGCACCACGGGATTGGCGCAGTCGGCGCCCTCGACGCTCACCCACTGGCGGATGCCGCCGATCTGGACGAAGCCGGTCTCCGAGACCGACTGACCCGCCTTGGCGCAGGCGGCGTTCAGCGACGCCGCCTCGGCCATCGCCATGCCGGGCGCCAGCGTCAGCAACGCCGCCGCGATCCAAGCCAAGCGCTTCATGTCACGTCCCCCAAAGCCTACGCCCTCGCTCCAACCGAGCGAGCCGTCCGTCGCCTACCACCCTGGATCGCCCGCGCCAGCGAAATCCGCGCGCATGACGATTGGGCGAAGGCGTCGAGAAGGGCTTCCCACCTGAACGCCGATCACATTAAATGCCTGTTTGAAACGACCCGCCGCCGCCCCAATTCTACCGGGCCAACCAGAGCGGGCCGCACAGACACCCAAGGGCAGGAGCAACGGCATGCGCGAGTACACCAAGTTCTACATCGACGGCGCCTGGGTCGATCCGATCGCGCCGAAGCCGCTGGACGTCATCAACCCGGCCAACGAAGAGGTCGCCGGCGTGATCTCGCTCGGCTCGGAAGCCGACGTCGACAAGGCCGTCCGGGCCGCCCGCAAGGCGTTCGACAGCTTCAGCCAGACCAGCCGCGAAGAGCGCATCGACATCCTCGAGCGCATCATCGCCGAGTACCAGAAGCGCTTCGAGGACATGGCCAAGGCCATCACCGAGGAGATGGGCGCCCCCGCGTGGCTGGCCCAGCGCGCCCAGGCCGCCATGGGCATCGCCCACGTGCAGACCGCCGCCGCCGTGCTCAAGGGCTACAAGTTCGAGGAAGACCGCGGCACCACCCGCCTGGTGAAGGAGCCGATCGGCGTCTGCGCCTTCATCACGCCGTGGAACTGGCCGGTGAACCAGATCGCCTGCAAGGTCGCGCCCGCCATCGCCACCGGCTGCACCATGGTGCTGAAGCCGTCCGAGATCGCGCCGTTCAGCGGCTATATCTGGACCGAGATCCTGCACGCCGCCGGCGTCCCGGCCGGGGTCTTCAACCTGGTCAACGGCGATGGCCCGACCGTCGGCGCGGCCCTGTCCAGCCACCCCGAAGTCGACATGGTCTCGTTCACCGGCTCCACCCGCGCCGGCATCGAGGTGGCCAAGAACGCCGCCCCGACCGTCAAGCGCGTGCACCAGGAGCTGGGCGGCAAGAGCCCGAACATCATCCTGGAGGACGCCGACTTCGCCCGCGCCGTGGGCGGCGGCATCGCCTCGGTGATGATGAACTCGGGCCAGTCGTGCAACGCCCCGACCCGCATGCTGGTGCCGGGCGCGCGCATGGACGAGGTCATCGCCATCGCCAAGGCCGCCGCCGAGGGCCACACGGTCGGCGACCCGAACGGCAACCACAAGATGGGCCCGGTGGTCTCCGAGGTGCAGTGGAAGAAGATCCAGGGCCTGATCCAGGCCGGCATCGACGAGGGCGCCACCCTGGTCACCGGCGGCGTCGGCCTGCCGGACGGCCTGGACAAGGGCTACTATGTGAAGCCGACCGTCTTCGCCAACGTGAAGAGCGAGATGACCATCGCCAAGGAAGAGATCTTCGGCCCGGTGGTCTCGATTCTCGGCTATGACACGGTCGAGGAAGCCATCACCGTCGGCAACGACACCGAGTACGGCCTGGCGGCCTATGTCTCGGGCACGGACCCGGAGGGCGTGCGGAAGGTGGCGAGCAAGCTCCGCGCCGGCCAGGTGAACCTGAACGGCGCCAGCCCCGACCTGATGGCCCCGTTCGGCGGCTACAAGATGAGCGGCAACGGCCGCGAGTGGGGCGACCACGCGTTCGGCGAGTTCCTGGAGACGAAGGCGATCCTGGGATTCTCGGCGAAGGAAGCGGCGGAGTAGGGCTTCGGTCGCACTGAGCTTGAAGCTTGAGAGGGCGGGGCTGTGAGGCTCCGCCCTTTTGCTTTGGGGCAGCGATGGGAGGAAAACCGCTCTTCCCTCCCCCTTGTGGGGAGGGGGGACCAGCGAAGCTGGTGGGTGGGGCTTCGTCAGCCTCCCGAACCTTGACCGCCCCGCGCCGATCCCCACCCGACCCGCTACGCGGGCCACCCTCCCCACGAGGGGGAGGGAGTTGTTCGGGAACGTCCGCAAAGGGTCGGAAGCCGACTTAAGGTCGGTGATCGCCTTACATCTCTTGGAGGCATCAGCCCGGCGATCGTCTCGCCGTGAGATGTAAGGATGGCTCCCTTCCCGAAAGGAAGGGCGAGTTTCACGAACGGGATCGCGCGCTGAAACCCTCTCCCGTTGGGAGAGGGCGGGGCCCGCGCCGCAGGCGTGGGAGGGTGAGGGGATGGGCGAAGCCGGTCCGGAGTCCGCGCAAGCCCCAGACTTTTCGTGACTTTGTCGGTGAGTGGCGTTGTCCCTCACCCTCCCATGCTGCGCATGGGGCCCGCCCTCTCCCCAGGGGAGAGGGTGGCCTTACGGGGATTGGGCGTGCTCTATCCTCGGAATTCGCGATCCAAACCCAAACGAAATCAACCGCTTCCAACTTTTACGCCGTCACCAATCATCCGCGCCTAAACCCGCCCCCATACTCTTCCTCACCTGACGGCTTGGAAGGGACGTCCGGCCGGCGATCGTGACGGCTGTCAGGGGTGGTCGAGCGGGAAGCGCTCGTCGGTCTTCCTTCGGGCAGACGTCTTCGCGACGGATCTAGTGGCGGGTTCCCTGAAACATCGGGACGAAGCCCTGGCGGCGAAGGCTTCGACGGCGCGACAGGTCCGGGCTGAAATCGCCCAGACATTCCGGGACTGGGGTCGCCACTCCAGCCCGCCCGTCGGGGGCCTAGCGGCGAGAGCGGGTTAAGACCCCGCGTCTCGCGGGCTCACCGGATAACGACCGCGCGGAGCGTTCTGGCCTCGTCGAAACGGTATTCACGCATCACCCTCCGGACGTCGTCCGGCGCTCCGCGTCCCTTCCACACCCTCAGCGCCCCGCCGCGTGAGGCGGCGGAGCCGTCGCCGAGCGGCCCGACACAGGATATGCTTCCCGCCATGACCACCGACGCCCCGCCGAACGAGACCCCCATCCAGCGCGCCCTGCGTCTCAAGCAGGCCGCCCTGGACGCGCGGCCCAAGCCGCCGCGCGGGGGCAAGTTCCAGCGTCAGCAGGCCGCCAGCATCGCGGCGGGAAACTCCAAACCCTGGATGAGCAAGTAATGGCCGGTCTCAAGGACAAGCGCGGATTCATCGACAAGGATCGCCTGGACCTCAGCGAGCGTCAGGCCGTCGAGTACTGGATGAAGCGCTGGGGCGTCACTCGCGACCAGCTCACCGCCGCCCACCGCAAGGTCGGCAAGATGACCAAGGACATCGCCGCCGAGCTCGGCAAGAAGCGCTGAGGCCGGCGCGGCCTAGCGGGCGTTCGCCGCGCCGTCGGCGTCGTCCTGGGCGTCGGCGCGCAGCAGGCTGTTGCGGCCCAGCGGCGTGATCTCCCAGCCGCCGCCGCCATGACGCGCCAGGCCGAGGCGCGTGAGGGCCTGGGCGGCGGCGATGTTGACGAAGTTGGAGTCCTGTCCAGGTTGGCGCTCGGCCAGGCTGCGCAAGGCGCGCAGCTGGGTCTGGGACAGGGCGTCTGTACTGGTGGAAGCCTGGGTCATGTCGCTCCGATGCGGCCGTGATCGAAGTCGCCGATCGGCCGGGGACGGTCCCGGGGCGCCTGGAGGCGTCGCCAGGTCGACATGAGGCTCCAATCTACCACGGCTGGACCCGGTTGGCGCGCGTTCGATGAACGCCGCTCGCTTTGTCCAGGCGAAGGGCGCATGGTCCCGCCGCTCGCCCGACCGCCGGGGCGACGACGAGGCCGCCGCGCCCCATGACCTGCTCCCGATGACCTGCTCCGAAGACAGTCTGTTCGGCCCGCACGACTACGAGATCGTCTACGGCTGGTCGACGCGGTCGCTAGAGGTGACGATCTCGGCGCGGACGGGGCCGCCGCTCTGTCGCGGCGACGTCTGCACGATCGGCGGCGAGGCCGGCGCCCACTGCAAGGACTTCGTCGTCATCGAGGTAAAATGGCGCGGAGCCTCCTGGTCCGCGCGCTGCGTGGCGGCCGGCGAGCAGTTCTTCTGAGCAGAGGTGAAAGAATTTCGTCTGTTTTCCACATGAATCAAGCGGTCGAAATATTTTCCAGGTCCAAGAAAAAAGCGCTCGATTGTCGCTGCCGGATTAGTTCAGCGGCGCCTTGGATTTTATGCTAATCATGCCGCATGCGTGAAATTACCGACCGAACAATCCTCACCGTCATTCGTCGCGACGGTGGGTGGAGCGTCGAGCAGGACGGCGACTTTTTCGGCCAGTCCGCCGACAAGGAGGTCGCCAAGGCCGCCGCCCACAGGCGGGCACGGAGCCTGCAGGACGCCGGGCGTCCCTGCCAGATCCGGGTCAGCGGCGAACAAGGCTTCTGGGGCAGGTCATGATCAAGAACGCAAAGCCGAAGCCGCCGCAGTCTCCGGCGGTCCAGTTCCGGGGCGAGATTCAGGCCGCCATCGCCAGCGGCGCGGCGCCTGGGACGATGACCCTTCGCCTGACGCTGAACGACGGCCGCCGGCTGCGCCGGGACGAAAACGTCCCGCTGGAGCAGATCAGCTATCTGGGCGGCCAGATGCAGTTCCTGGGCGTGCGGGTCGTCGAAGGCGGCGTCGACGCCAGCGTGCTGGAGCAGGCCGTCAAGGCCTAGGCCGCCGACCAGGCCTCTCGGGCCTTGCCCTTCCGCGCCCGCCGTCGCAGCGTCGTCGGCGAAACGCGGGAGAGGCGGATGAACGAGGACTGGAGCGCCGGCTATGTGGTCGACACCGGCTACACCTACGGCAGCTATCCCGAGCTGAACCCCGTTCGCGCGGCCTTGCCGCTGCTGACCAAGGGCCTGCGGGCGCCGAAGATCGAGACGGCGTGCGAGCTGGGTTTCGGCCAGGGCTGCTCGGCGGCAATCCACGCGGCGACCCAGGCCGACATCGAATGGTGGGGCTGCGACTTCGCCCCGGCCCAGGCGGTGTTCGCCCGTGACCTGGTGGCGGCCAGCGGGGCCAGGGCCAATTTCTTCGACGACGCCTTCGACGAGTTCGCCGAGCGGCCGGGCCTGCCGGAGTTCGACTTCGTGGCGCTGCACGGCGTCTGGAGCTGGGTCAATGACGACGCCCGGGCCAAGATCTTGTCGTTCCTGCGCCGCAAGCTGAAGCCCGGCGGCCTCGTCTACATCTCCTACAACACCCAGCCCGGCTGGGCCCTGGCCGGACCGCTGCGCCACCTGATGAAGCGCCACGCCGAGACCCTGGGCGCGCCCGGCCTGGGTCCCACCGCCAATCTCGACGCCGCGCTGAACACCATGAAGCGGTTCTTCGACCTCGACCCGGTCTATTCGCGGCTGAACCCGACCGTGAACGAGCGGCTGGACGCCCTGCTGAAGCAGGACCGCGCCTACATGGTCCACGAGTACATGAACCGCGACTGGGTCCCGATGTGGTTCGCCGACGTCGAGGCCAGGCTGTCCTCGGCCAAGCTGGCGTTCGGGACCTCGGCCTATCTGTCCGATCATGTCGACGCACTGAACCTGTCGCCGGACATGATCGGCTTCATGGAGAGCCTGCCCGACGCCTCCCTGCGCCAGAGCTTCCGCGACTTCGCGGTCCAGGCCCAGTTCCGGCGCGACTATTGGCTGCGCGGGGTCTCGCCACTGAGCGCCGCCGACCAGCGCCGGGCCGTCCGCGACCAGCGCGTGGCGCTGGCCAAGCCGATCTCGGAGCCGATGGGCATGGTGCGCGGCATTTATGCCGAGATGGGCCTGGGCGGTCCGCTCTACGACATGGTCCGCGAGGCCTTGAGCGACTACCAGCCGCGCCCGATCGGCGACCTCGAGGCGGCCCTGCCCGAGGGCTTCGCCCTGCCGCAGCTGTCGACGGCCCTGGTGCTGATGATGAGCCAGGGCGTGGTGCAGCCGGCGCAGGGCTCCGACACGATCCAGCGCTCGACGGGAACGGCCAGGGCCCTGAACCTGGAGCTGGCGCGGCGGGCGGCCGAGGCGACGGACCTGGGCTTCCTGGCCTCGCCCACGACCGGCGGCTCGATCGGCGTCACGCGCTTCCACCAGCTGTTCTGGCTGGCCCTGCAGCAGGGCGGCGGCGGACCGGCCGAGTGGGCGAGGTTCGCGGCCGACACCTTGGCGTCCCAGGGCCAGGCCCTGGTGGCTGGCGGCGCGCCCCTGGCTCCCGACGCGGCCCAGGCGGCGCTGGAGGTCCAGGCCACGGCGTGGGCGGACACCCAGCTGCCGTGCTGGCGCGGTCTGGGGATCGCCTGACGATCTCGTCCCTTCCGGGAGCGGTGGTCTTGGACTAGGCTCGCGGTTGAAAAAGGTTCTGGGAGCTGGACCATGAAGGCTGTGCTGCTGATCGGCGCGATGACCGCCGCCGCCCTGATCTCGGTTCCGGCCTCGGCCGACAACCAGGCCGCTCCGGCGGCCCAGGCGAACGTCTTCGACTGGCGCGCCCAGGCCGAAGCGTTCCCGAATGGCGGGCCCGCCCCGAACATCGCCAAGCAGTGCTTCAACGGCAAGGGCGTCGCCGGCGTCAACCGTTCGGGCGCCCAGACGCTCTACATCCAGTCCCAGCAGGGCGGCATCTACCAGATGCGACTGACCGAGGACTGCTCGGGCCTGAACGGGGCCGAGAAGCTGTCGGTCCGCGCCAGCGGCAGCGACCTGGTCTGCCCCGGCGACAACGCCGAACTGGTGGCGCGGATCGCTTCGGCGTCCAAGCACTGCCGCGTCACGGACGTTCGCCGCCTGACGGCCAAGGAAGTTTCGGTCCTGGCCTCGGCGGCGCGCTGAGGCCGACCCGGACAACACGTCACATGGCCTGGCGCCGATAGCGACTGTCATCGTTCGCGGGGTCTCCTCTGAGTCGGAGACGAACTCGCGGAGCGACCGATGGCGGGCGTGGACGTAGGCGGCGTAGAGCTGGAGTTTCCCTGTCCCCGGTGCGGCGACCCCGCCCTGGCCAGCATCGAAGCCGTGCGCATGCTGCCGGTGCTCGATTGCGGCTGCGGCGAACGCTTCGGCGTCGACCTCAAGACCTTCAGCGCCCAGGTCACCCACGCCGAGGCGGCGGCCAAGGCGGCGCGGCGACGGAAGCGGGCTTAGGCCTCCCCGAACGGCAACCTTGCCGCGCGCCGGCGTTCCGCTAACGTCACGTCCAACAGAACAACGATAACCTGAGGGAGTGAGGCCATGACGCCGCCAGACGGCGCGTCGCCCGTGCGCGACGTGTCCAGCGTTCCGTTCAAGCCCCTGGCCATGAAGGGTCCCGACGTCACCGTCGACCGGCGGCCCGACGGGTCGATGGTCATCACCTCGAACCATGCGCCCGGCGAAGGCCCGCGCTCGATCGCCCACCTGATCGCCCGCAAGGCCGCCGAGCACCCCGACCGCCCCTACATCAAGCAGCGCGAGCCGGGCCACGGCCCCTGGCGTCAGGTGAGCTACGGCGAGGCCCTGCGCTCGGTCGAAGGCGTCGCCCAATGGCTGCTGGACCAGGGGCTGACCAACGCCGACAGCGTCATGATCCTGTCTGGCAACGCCATCGAGCACGCCCTGATGACCCTGGGCGCCTACACCGCCGGGGTTCCGGCCGCGCCGATCAGCCCGGCCTACAGCCTGATCTCGACCGACCACGCCAAGCTCAAGCACTGCTTCGACAAGGTCGCCCCGCGTGTCGTCTTCGCCCAGAGCGGGACGATGTTCGCCAAGGCGCTGGAGACCCTGAAGGCCATCGACCCGACCATCGCGGTGATCACTGGTGATGGGGCCGAGGGGACGATCCCGTTCGCCGAAGTCGCGGGAACCCCGCCGACCGCCGCTGTCGAGGCGTCCCGCGAGACCTTGGGCCCGGCGACCGTGGCCAAGTACCTGTTCACCTCCGGCTCGACCGGACTGCCCAAGGCCGTGCCGCAGACGCACGGCATGATGGCGGGCGTGATCGCCGGCCAGGAGGGCATTCGCACCGACACGCCGACCGAGGAGGTCCCCCAGAGCCTGGAGTGGATGCCCTGGAGCCACATCTCGGCAGGCAATATCGGCTTCAACGGCGTGCTGTGGGCCGGTGGCACGTTGCACATCGACGAGGGCAAGCCGCTGCCGGGCATGTTCGAGACGACGATCAAGAACCTCTACGAGGTCTCGCCGATCGTGTTTGGCTCAGCGCCCATTGCGTTCTCGATGCTGGCCGAGGCCATGGAGAACGACCCCGTCCTGCGCCGCTCGTTCTTCAAGAACCTGCGCTACATGGGCTATGGCGGCGCGACGCTCAGCAACGACGTCTATGACCGTATCCAGGCCCTGGCAGTGGCCGAGACGGGCCATCGGATCCCGCTGACCACCATGTATGGCGCGACGGAGACCCAAGGGATCACCGTCACCCATTGGATCACCGAGCGCGTCGGCCTGGTCGGCCTGCCGCTGCCGGGCATCCAGCTGAAGCTGGCCCCCAGCGGCGGCAAGTACGAGGTCCGGGTGAAGGGCCCCACCGTGGCGGCCGGCTACCACAAGGATCCGGAGCGGACGGCGGCGGCCTTCGACGAGGAGGGCTTCTACAAGCTGGGCGACGCGGCGCGGTTCGTCGATCCGGAGGACCCGGCCAAGGGCCTGGTCTTCGACGGCCGGGTGACCGAGGACTTCAAGTTGGACAGCGGCACCTGGGTCAGCGTCGGCGTGCTGCGTCCCGACCTGGTGGCCGCCTGCAGCCCCTACATCCACGACGCGGTGATCACCGGCCAGGACAAGCCGTTCATCGGCGCGATGCTGTGGCCCTCGCCGGCGGGGCTGGCGGCCCTGGTCGCGGACCCGGGACCGGGCACGCCGCTGGAGAAGCTGGTGGCGATCCTCCAGGACCGGCTGGCGGCGTTCAACGCCTCGGCGGGCGGGTCTTCACGCCGTGTGGGCCGCTTCACGATCCTGACCGAGCCGCCCTCGATCGACGCGGGCGAGATCACCGACAAGGGCTATGTGAACCAGCGGTGTGCGCTGGATCGCCGGGCCGCGCGGGTGGATGCGCTGTACGCGAAGGAGGCGGGGGAGAACGTATTCTCGGTCTAACCCAAACTTCCGATTTCCCCGGCGAATGCCGGGGCCCAGATGGAGGGGCGCTGGGGGGGCTACGAACGCTGAGATCTTCCCGTCAGTCCAAACGCTTTGAGATCTGGGCCCCGGCATTCGCCGGGGAAGTCGGATCTCAAAAAATCACCATCCCAGCCCACCGCGCACCAGCACCGCCGTCTTGTCGGACATGCCGAAGGCCATCAGGTCGGCCGGCTTGGCGGGCGGGACCTTGGCCATCTGCGGCCAGCCTTCGTGGTACTCCAGGGCCGCGACCTCGACCTTGCCGGTCCCCGAGGTCGTGAAGCTCAGCGTCACGCCGTTCGGATCGGGGGCGTGATAGGTCACGCTGGACCACTTGCCGGCTTCGGTCTTCAGGGCGATCGGCCGGCCGTTCAGGCGCGGGGCGCTGAGTTCGTTGCTGGGCCGCAGGCGGATACTGACCAGTTCGGCGCCGGGGGCGGGGATCAGGCGGACCAGCAGGCGGTCCTCGGCGCGGTCGACGGTCAGCTGCGGGGCGGGGACCGGGACGGCGCGAGCTTCCGACATCCAGACCGGCTCGCGCCAGAACGGGGCCAGAGCCTGCTGCCTCGGCGCCGCGCCGTCGTCGGCGGGCAGGACGGCTGTGGTCCAGGCGTCCAGGCGATCCTGATCGGCGACGCGCCAGGCCTTGCCGGACGAGAGGTCGGCGACGTGCAGGGCCTGGGTGATGGCCGGACGGCCCGGCTCGCCGCCGATGCGGGCGGCGTTGCCGATCAGGGCGGCGCCGACCAGGGCCAGCAGGCCGGCGGCGCGCCAGGCCCAGCGGGTGGCGGCGAAGTCATGGGCCAGGGGCGACAGGGCCGGGGCGGCCAGCATGGCGAACAGGGCCAGGATCGCCGGCTCCATCAGGCCGACGCCGGCGAAGGTCCACGAACCCCAGGCGGTCAGCTGGGCGATGGACACGACGCCCAGGGCGCCGATGACAAGGGTCAGGGCCATGGCCACACGCTTGTTTCGCGTTCCACCGATGCCGATGACCAGGGTCGCGCCCAGGGCGGCGATCAGCAGCGGCCAGGTCAGCATCACCGTCGCGCCGGGCGCCAGGACCTGGGCGGCGATGGCTAGGATCAGCAGCACGAGCAGCCCGCCGATCCAGGCGCCGAGCACGTCGGTCTTGAAGCCCAGGGCCAGGGCGGCCAGCACGCAGGCGCCGACGCCGAGACCCAGGCCGATGGGATCGAAGCCGCCGATCAGGCTGCACGCGCCGCCCAGGGCCAGGGCGACGACACAGGGGATCAGCCGCTTGGCGCCGCGCGCCTGGGCGGTGGCCACGCCCAGCCCGGCGGCGACCGCCAGCAGGCCCGCGCCCCACAGCAGGTGATCGAAGCGGATCAGCAGGCCGTAATAGCGCTGGATGTCCTGGATCATCAGCAGGCGGCCGGCCAGGTGCAGCACCAGGGCGGCCGTGGTCGCCAGCAGCAGCAGGCCGGCGAAGCCTCGGGCGATCTCCCAGCCGCTGGCCGCGCCCAGGCTGAGGGTGCGCCAAGCGGTGAACAGGATCAACAGGCCGGCCAGGCCCAGCAGCGCCCAGCCGATCACCGGCGGATAGCTGACCAGGAACAGGCCCAGCACGTCGGAATAGATGGCGTTCTCGCTCTTGGCCGGCAGCTGCGCGGCGTCGACCAGGACGCGGATGGTCGGCAGGGCCTGGTCGCCGACATGCTGCAGGCTGCCGCGCTCCAGGTGGTCCGGACGGGCCAGCGGCGTGTGGTAGCCCAGTTGGTCGTCGATGAAGGCCAGGTTCAGGCCGGGTAGCCCCTTGCGCACCGCGTGGGTGAAGTCGGTGTCGTTGGGCATCTTCTCGTAGACCGTCGAGGCCATCGAGTTGGCCGAGGGGCTCTTGGCCGCGCGGGCGAAGACGCTGACCAGGGCGCCGTTGCCGGGGCCGGTCTGGAACATGGCCGCGCGACCGGCGTCGCCTCGGGCCTCCATGTTCACGACCAGGCCCACGCGGGCCAGTGTCGGGTCGCGGGCGAAGAAGGCGTCGGCGCCCAGCAGGCCGGCTTCCTCGGCGTCGGTGAACAGGAAGATCACGTCACGCAGGTGCGGGCCGTCGGCCTTGAGAGCGCGGGCCATCTCGAGCGCGGCGGCCGTGCCGGTGGCGTCGTCGGCGGCGCCGGGCGAGTTGTGGACCGAGTCGTAGTGGCTCATCACCAGGATGGCCGGCAGGGTGCGATCCTTGCCCGGCAGCACGGCGATGATGTTCTGCACGGCGGCCACGGTCAGGGCGCGCGGGCTGCGGGCGTTCGAATAGAAGCCCTCGCCCGGACGGACCGAGACCTCCAGCCCCAATTCGCTGATCCTGGCCAGCAGGTGGTCGCGAACCTTGACGATCTCGGCCGAGCCGGTCGGGTGGGGGCGCTGGGCGATGGCGGCCACGTCGGTCATGGCGCGGTCGGCCGAGAACTCGCTCGCCGGCGCGCTGACCGGGACCGGGGCAGGCGGCCTCTGGCTCCAGGTCCCGAGCGCAAGGCCCAGCACCAGGCAGATCCAGAATCCGAGGAAGCGGATCGTCTTCATCGGCAGGCCTCCGGTTGGAAAGCGAATCCCCAGGCGCATGCTGAGGTGATGCGGCCCGTTCGCAAACCCCTCTGATTGCTCCGGAAACGGAAAAGGGCGACCCGGTTTCCCGGATCGCCCTTCCCTCTTCCGAAAGCCGGAGGCGCGGCTGGCGCCCCCGGGTCCCCCTCCCGGCTGAACTAGAACTTGGAGCGCAACGTGACACCGTAGGTGCGCGGCGCGCCAAGGAAAGCGTCGTAGGTGATGGTGTCAAGCGCGGCGCTGTAGGTCGCCTGCGTGGCCGACAGGCCCGA
Organism: Caulobacter sp. GW821-FHT09H08; assembly: GCF_059415885.1. Taxonomy (NCBI): domain Bacteria; kingdom Pseudomonadati; phylum Pseudomonadota; class Alphaproteobacteria; order Caulobacterales; family Caulobacteraceae; genus Caulobacter; species Caulobacter sp. GW821-FHT09H08. The sequence continues at coordinate 184,969 of NZ_JBWKOC010000004.1, read as the reverse complement.
GGAGCCCTGCAGGGTGCCGTTGAAGGCCACCTGATAGTACTTCTCGTTGAACAGGTTCTGGCCCCACAGCTCGACGGTCCAGCGATCGTCGGCCGAGCCCAGGCCCACGCGGCCGTTCACGACCGTGAAGTTCTTCTGCATCTTCGGCGGGAACAGGTCCGAGCCCGTGTTGTACGAGGACGAGTACTTGGCGCCGAGGTTGAAGCGGGCCTTCAGGTTGTCGCCGACCGGGGTCTCGTAGGTCATCGAGCCCGACGCCGAGTACTTCGGAGCCAGGGACAGGTTGCTGCCCGGCAGCAGGGCCAGGGCGTTGCCCGGATCGTTCGGGATCGGCTGCTTGCCGTACTTGGTGTCGGCATAGGTGAAGCCGCTCTGGATCATCAGGCCGCGCACCGGCGTGAACCACAGGAAGTCGGCGTCGACGCCCGACGACTTCACTTCCGGGATCGAACGCACGACGAACGAGGTGCCCAGGAAGGTGTTCAGCTGGAAGTCGGTGAACTTCTGCTGGAAGAGGCTGACGTTGAACAGGACGGTGCGGTTGAACAGGGTGTTCTTCACGCCGACTTCGTAGCTGTCGACGAACTCCGCCGGGAACGAGGTGTCGAAGATCGGGGTCACGCCCGAGCCGCCCGAGGGCAGGCCGTTCGACGACTGGGTGCGGTCCAGGTTGAAGCCGCCGCCCTTATAGCCGCGCGCGAACGAGGCGTAGGTGAAGACCTCCGGCGAGAAGCGGTACGAGGCCTTGATCGTGCCGCTCCACTCCTTGTCCGAACGCTCCTGGTTGGTGCCGCGGTTGTTGAACAGCGGGTTGGCCCAGGGCAGGCAGAGGTTGCCGACGACGGTCGGGGTGGCGGCCGCGCCGACGATGCCGGCGATGCGGGCCTGGCCGGCGGCCGACAGGGCCGTGCCGCAGCCGACGCCGCCGTCGCTGAGCGTCTGGAAGGTGTCGAGCTTCTTCTTCTCCGACGTGTAGCGCAGGCCGGCGGTGATCTCGAACGCGTCGGTCACGTGCCAGGTGTCGTTGGTGAACAGCGCGATCGTCGTGGCGCGCTGGTCGTAGCGGTCATACAGGCCCTGGCCGGGCGTGAAGGTCGTGTTCACCGCGCGGCCCGTCAGCAGCGAGATGAAGTTGGGGAGGCCGGCCGGAGCGGAGGCCGAGCGCGACAGCAGGCGGCCCAGATACTGCTCGTAGTCGTTGCCATAGAGGAAGTTGGCGCGGGTCTCGAGACGCTCGTCTGCCAGGAAGGCGCCGACCAGCCAGTCGAACTTGTCGCTCTTGCCGGCCAGGCGCAGTTCCTGGGTGTAGGTCGTGAACTGCGAATAGTTGGTGCCGTCCTTGTTGCGGTAGGCGAGGTCGGCGAGGCTGAAGTCGGCGTCCTGGCCGTTGTCGGTGCGCCACTGGCGGATGGCCGAGATGCTGGTCAGGGTCATGTCGTGGGGCAGGTCGATGTCGCCTTGCAGCGAAACGCCCTTGTCCTCGATCTTGGCCGGGGCGCCGCGGTTCGAATAGGCGACGCGGGCGAACGGATCGGCGGTCATGGCCAGCGGCGCGGCCTGGCCCGAGACCAGGGCGAGAATGCCAGCGGTCGGGCCGGTGCGGATCTGCACGGCGCCGCAGCAGTTCTCGTCGCGACGGCTGTAGTCGGCGATGACGCGGAAGGTGGCGTTGTCGTCCGGCACGATCAGCAGCTGGCCGCGCACGGTGTAGAAGTTCTGGTCGGCGTCCTGCTTGCGCTTGGACGGGCCGTTGCCGGTGATGACGTCGTTGTAGCCGTCGCGCTCGCGGGCGGCGACGTACAGGCGGCCGGCCACCTTGTCGCCGACCAGCGGGCCGGTGACCGAGGCCGAGACGCCGTGGGCGTCGTAGTTGCCCAGGGTGACTTCACCGTTCGCGGCGAAGCCGAACTCGGGCTCCTTGGTGACGACGTTGATGACGCCGGCCGAGGTGTTCTTGCCGAACAGGGTGCCTTGCGGACCCTTCAGGACTTCGATGCGCTCCATTTCGCCCAGGTCGCCGAAGCCGACGCCGTTACGGGGGCGATAGACGCCGTCGATCACCACGCCGACCGAGCTTTCCAGGCCGGGGTTGTCGCCGACGGTGCCGACGCCGCGCACGCGGGCCGTCGTGGAGGCCTCCGACGAGGTCGAGGTCACGGTCAGGCCGGGGGTCAGGATCGTCAGGTCCTTGATGTCCTTGACGCCCGTGTCCTGCAGCAGCTTGGCGCCGACGGCGGTGACCACCACCGGCACGTCCTGCAGGTTCTGTTCCCGCTTCTGGGCGGTGACGATGATGCTGTCTACGGTTTGAGTGTCGCTCGTTTGAGCCTGCGCGGCGTTCGTGGCGCCAAGACCGGCGAGGACAACAGCGGACGCAGTGCCGCAAAGCACCTGGGTGAAGCGCATTTCCTACCTCGGTTTGTTGGCCGAAAGCGCTTGCCCGCCCCCGGCTTTGTTTTTCGTTGTTCCGTCGAACGATTGTTCGAATGGATGGCCAAGGGTTAGGCGCCGCCAGGGAGGTCGGCAAGCGAAATCCCTTGCCATGATTAGGTTCGAGCGATTTCTGTTGCCGGGAAGCGACAGCGCTCGCCGGCCGTTACCGAAATTCGAAATGGACTTGCGTCGCCGCCGGGTGGGTCTCATTTGACCACCCATGAGCTCCTCGCCCGCCTATCGTCCCGATCCCCGCTTCCAGGCCCTTGGGCGCGATTTCGCGGACCCGGTCGAGGCCGCCGATTTCCCCGAGACGATCCTGCGGTTCCGCAACGACCGGGCCGCCGCCACGGTCGGGCTGGAGGGGCTGGGCGACGCCGACTGGATCCGCCATTTCGGCCGCTTCGAGGCCCTGCCGGACAATCAGCCGACGCCGTTGGCCATGCGCTATCACGGCCATCAGTTCCGCGTTTACAACCCTGACCTGGGCGACGGTCGGGGCTTCCTGTTCGCGCAGCTGCGCGAGACGGGTGCTGGCCGCCTGCTCGATCTTGCCACCAAGGGCTCCGGCCAGACGCCCTGGTCGCGTTCGGGCGACGGCCGCCTGACCCTGAAGGGCGGGGTGCGCGAGATCCTGGCCGCCTCGATGCTGGAGGCCCTGGGCGTTCCGACCTCGCGCGCCTTCTCGCTGGTCGAGACCGGCGAGGCCCTGACGCGCGGCGACGAGCCCAGCCCGACCCGCTCGGCGGTGCTGACCCGGCTGTCGCACAGCCACATCCGTTTCGGGACCTTCCAGCGCCTGGCCTATTTCGACCGCCGCGACCTGATCGGCCAGCTCGTGGACCATGTGATCGAGACCTACTTCCCGCACCTGGCCGACGCGGCCGATCGCCCGGCGGCGCTGCTGGAGGCGACCGTCGCCGCTAGCGCCCGGCTGCTGGCTCGCTGGATGTCGGCCGGTTTCGTGCACGGGGTGCTGAACACCGACAACATGGTCGTGACGGGGGAGAGCTTCGACTACGGCCCCTGGCGGTTCCTGCCTCGCAATGATCCGAACTTCACCGCCGCCTATTTTGACCACCAGGGTCTCTACAGCTTTGGCCGCCAGCCCGAGGCGGTGTTCTGGAACCTGCAGCAGCTGGCCGCCTGCCTGACCCTGGTCGGCGAGCAGGCCGGGCTGCTCTCGGCGCTGAACGGCTTCACCGATGTCTATCGGGAGGCCCTGCGCGGGGCGATGCTGGATCGCCTGGGGGTGAAGAGCCGCGATACGGATGCGGACGTCGAGCTGGTCAACTGCGCCTTTCGCGCCCTGGCCGAAGGCGGCGATACGCTGCGCTGGGAGCCCTTCTTCTTCGACTGGTTCGGCGGCGAGGCTTCGCAGGCCCGCGCCCTGGCTGGTCCGCGCGCGGCGCTCTACGAGACCGAGACCTTCCTGGCCTTCCGCCGCCAGCTGGCCGGGTTCGAACCCGACCGCCCCGAGCGTCTGGCCGATCCGGTGTTCCAGCGCGCCGAGCCGGAGGAACTGATCATCGACGAGGTCGAATCGCTGTGGGCCCCGATCGCCGAAGACGACGACTGGAGCGCGCTCCACGCCAAGCTCGACCGGATCGAGGCGGCGCGGCGGGTCTATGCGCTGGGAAGCTTGGGCGGTAAAAAAGCCGCGTTCTGAATTTTTTCGTTCGAGCGCGGAACAACCGTCAAGGTTCCGTCTTAGAACTGCGGCACACTGCCTCCAGACGAACGCCGCGTGGAGACCGACCCAATGCGCTTCTTCCAACCGATCATGCTGGTTTGCGCCGTGGCGATGTCGTTCGTCGGCGCCCTTGGCATCCCGGGTTGCGCCCGCGCCATCGGCGAGTGCCTGCGGGACCGTCCGGAACCGGCCTAAGCGCTCAGCGCCGTCGGCGGCTGCGTCAGGACCCCGGCCATCAGCTGGCGGCGTGAGCTGACGCGGAACGCCATCAGGAACTTCTCCAGGAACAGCCACGTCGCCCGGTCGTGATCCAGGTGATGCGTCAGCAGGCCGATGGGCTCGTCCCAGCGGCCGGCGAGGCGTCGCTCGGTCATCAGCCGCCGCATGCGCGACAGGAACTTCCAGGTTCCCCTGAACCGGCCGCCACCCTTCCAGCGCAACACGTCCAGATGCGCGTCCAGCCGGGCCACGCCGTCGGTGACGCCAGCGGGCTGGTCGAAGCCCGACACCGCCGTGATCGACGACTCGGGCAGGGCGGCCAGCAGCTGCGGCGCCAGATTGTTCCACGGCGGCGTAAACAGGGTCGGGGCGACGCCGGCGCGGTGGAAGGCCATCACGGTCGAGCGCAGCTGGCCACGCACCCACTCCACGCTGTCGTCCTCTACGATCTCGCCGAAGCCCCGGCCTTCCGGCTGGCGGTTGACGTGCCGGAAGCCGTGCACGGCGATCTCGACGCCCGGCTCGGCCTCGATCCGGCGGACCAGCGACGGCAGGTTCGGGCTGGCGATGGTCGCCAGGGTCAGGGGCGCCTGGAAGAGGTGGGCCAGGGTCAGCAGCCGGTCCAGCGCCTCGGTCGGCTCGCGCGCGTCGTCGTCGCGCCACCAGATCACGGGCGCGTGGCCGGCCTTGGTCCAGAGCGAAAGCTCCGAACCCAGGGCCAGGCGGAAGGCGAGGGGCAGGTGCGCCACGGGGCGGTCGATTACTGCGCGGCGACCTCGGCGCGACGCAGCGGCAGCGGCGTGGGGGCCGGCATGGCGTCGTTGTTGCGAGCGCGGTTGCGCAGGATCTCGCGCGCTCGCAGGTTCGACATGATCGGATAAAGCGCCGCCATCAGCGAGATCAGGAAGCCGAGATCGCCTTCCGTGTAGCCCTTGCGCGAGACGTAGCACTTGAAGAACCGGCGCACGCCGCGGAAGGCGTCGTCGGCCAGGCTCTTGACCTTGCCGGTGTCGGCCAGGTCCTGGCCCTTCAGGGCGGTGTAGCGGGAGAGGCGCGCGAACATGTCGGCGATGTCCTCGTCGACCATGTGCATTAGCGGGGTGTTCAGGCGACCGCCGAAGCGGCCTTCCAGCTTAGCGCCCGGATGGACGCGCTCGGCCTTCCACGACTTGTGGCCGCGACGGAACAGGCGCGCGGCCGACGAGGTGCCGAACGAGCCGCCCCAGCCGTTACGAACCAGCTGGTCGCCGACATAGTTGTCGATCGGGATCTGGTACCAGTCGGCGGCGTCGGCGCGTTCGATGGTTTCGCGGATTTCCTGGGCGAAGGCGGGGGTGACGCCTTCGTCGGCGTCCAGTTCCAGGATCCAGTCGCCGGTGCAGCGAGCGATGCCGGCGTGCTTGCGCGGGCCTTCGATCGGGAAGATGCCCGACACGACGCGGGCGCCGTACTGGCGGGCGATCGTCTCGGTGCCGTCGTTGCAGCGGTCGGCGACTACCACGATTTCGTCGCAGAACGACAGGGCCGACAGGCAGGCGTGCAGACGCTGCTCCTCGTTGTGAGCGCAGATCAACGCCGAAAGCTTCGCCATCACAAATCCCCGAAGGAACAGCCACGCCCCCGCAGCCGCTTCGAGATGATGACGTCGCCGGAGGTCGCCGCCCCCCGGTCCCGCGCTAAGAAATGTGTAAGAATTGAAACAAAGCGCAGGCCCTCAACCGCTTGGGAATCCAGCGATCGGCGAGATTTGTTGCAGTTCCGCGACGTTCCGACGCAGGAGTTGGCCGACGCAGGAGGGTCAGAAGTTGGCCGAGAGGGACAGGCTCCACGTGCGCGGCCGCTGCGGTGTCACCTGGCGGACCTGACCGAAGCTGAAGGGGTTGCCGTAGGCGAAGGTGTCGCTGGAGCTGTTCCAGGGATTGCTGACGAACAGCGCCGCGCGCCAGCGGTCGGTCATCAACTGGGCCGACAGCTTGCCGGTGTAGTAGCCGCCCATCGTAGGCGAGAAGCGCGGATCGAAGGTCAGCCGGGACTCGCCGATGTAGCCGGTCTCGGCCGTCAGCATCAGCGTCGCGGCCGCCGTGATCGGCCGCTGGTAGGTGACCAGGCTGCCGAACGAAACGTCCGGTACGCCGGGCAGGCTGGCGGTCTCGGCGATGCCGAAGCCGGGGGCGATGCGGGTCAGCTTGGGCTCGTTGAAGAGCGCGTTGCCGCTGATCGTCAGGTGCGGCGTCGCCCGCCAGGCGGCCTCGACCTCCAGCCCTCGGTTACGGCCGTCGCCGATATTGGCGGTGTAGGACAGGCCCGACGGGAAGTACTGGTCGGTCTGGATGTTGCGCCAGTCGTCGTAGAACAGCGCCGCGCGCAGGTTCACCCGGCCGCCCCACGGATTGAGGGTGGTCCCAATCTCGTAGTTACGCAGGTGGTCGGGGCGGAAGACCCGGCGGGTCTCCGACGGCGTGGTCAGGCCCCCCGAGTTGAAGCCGCCGGCGCGATAGCCCTCCGAGGTCAGGGCGTAGATCAGACCGCCGCCGGACAGGTCGCGCTGGATCGAGACCTTCGGCGAGAACCCGTCGAACGAGGCCTCGCGGTCCAGGTCGCGCGATTGGCCGGGGGCGGGGGCCAGGACATAGGAGCGGGTGTGAATGGTGGTCTTGAAGCCCCGCCCGCCCAACGCCGCCTTCCAGCCGCCGCCCAGGTCGTAGGTCGCCTCGCCATAGAGGGCGTACTCGTTCAGGCGGTCCTTGCGATCCTCGTCATAGACGCTGCGGGTGATGTTGTTGGTCCGCGAGCGCAGGTCGGCGTCGCTTTCCTCGATGCTGGTGGCGATGAAGGCGCCGACCATCCAGCGCAGTCGGCCCTTGGCGGGCGCGGTGTAGATGGCGTCCTCGACGACCATCCGCACGCGCGAGGCCTCGTCGTAGAGGCCCAGCTCGATGGCTTCCTCGGAGAACTCGGTCAGGGCCAGGGTGGCGTCGTAGCGGCTGGCGTAGTTGTGGGCGACATAGCCGGTGACCGACTCGAACTCGCCCCAGTCGCCCGAGCCGCTGATCTTCAGCGACGCTAGGTTCAGGTGGTTGTTGTGGGTCTCGCGCACCTGGTTCGCGCGACGGGGGCCGCCGGGGGTCACGGTGACGTATTGGGTGTCCTTCGAGGTAATGCTGCGGCTGGTGACGCCCAGCTTGACCTGCCATCTCTCGTTCATGTCGACACGCCACGCCGCGCGGCCGCCCCTACGGGTGGTGCGATCAACGTTCGATAGGCGCAGGTTCACGTCGTCCAGATAACCGCCGTCCACATCGTAGAAGAAGGCGCCGCGCAGGGCGGAGCGGTCACTGACGGGGAGGTTGGCCACGCCTTCCAGACTGTAGCTCGGCGAGCCGGAGTGGGTGTCGGCCGCCGTCGCGCTCAATGAGGCGCTGTAGATCCCCAGCTCAGGCTGACGCGTGACGATGCGATAGATGCCGCTCAGCGAGCCGCCGCCATAGAGCGCGCCCTGAGGGCCGCGAAGGACCTCGATCCGGTCGACGTCGATCAGGCGCAGATCGGGATCAGGCGCATTGTAGTTGACGGGCACCTCGTCGAGGTAGGTGCCGACCGTCGACTGGGTGCGCCCGGTGAAGGTGCCGTCGGACAGGCCGCGCAGCAGGATCTTGTTCCGCGCCGCGCCCAGATTGGTGGTGATGAAGCCGGCGGTCTGGCGGGCGACCGATGCGGTCTCCGTCACCCCGATGTCCTGAAGCTGCGGCGAGCCGATGACGCTGACCCCGCCGGGCAGGCTGCCCAGGCGCGGCGGACGCTTGCCCGCGCTGATGATCAGCGGCGCCAGCGGCGCGATGGGGTCGGGCGCTGTGATGGTCGGTCGAGCGACCACCACGGGGCGGGGCGCGGCAGGCCGGGCGACCGAGAAGCGGACGGTGCGGCCATCGACCAGGAGGTAGGCGCAGCCCTTGCCCTGGCTGGCCCGGTCGAGGGCTTCGCGCAGGCTGAAGGTCCCGACCAGCGGGACGCCGGCGCCCTTGCAGGCCTCGACGCCCCCGATCGAGACGCCCATGCGGACGCCCAGCTCGATCAGGGTCTCGGCGGCGGTGGTCTTGCGGATGTCCAGGCGCACGCGGGATTCGGCGGCTGAAGCACTTTGGCCGCTGACGCCCAGGCCCAGGAGGCTGGCGGCGCAAAGGATCGAGACCCGGCTCAGGGTCGGGTCCGCTTCAGAACGTCAGTTTGGAGCGGACGGCCTTCCGCGCAGGACAATCGAATCATCGCTCGGCGTCGCCGAAATCGGCATGAGGCTGGTCAGGCGACGGACCATCGCATCCTGGCCATCCACGATCAATACGCCGGAGAACTTGAGCGCGGCCGTCTTTTCACCTTCGAGGCGAAGCGGGCGGTCGAAATAGTGGTTCATGTCACCGACGATCCGCGACAGCGGCTGGTCGCGATAGATCAGTCGACCCGAGCGCCAGCCGACCTGATCCTCGGCCGTCACGGTGCGGACGACGATGCCGGAAGCGCCCTCGACATGTTCCAGCATCTGGCCGGGGCGCAGGCGCACCGGGGTGTCCTCGCCATCGGTGGCCACCTCGACCAGGCCGCGCAGCACGGTGACGGTCAGCTGACCGTCGCGGCGACGGACGTCGAACTTGGTGCCCAGCACGCGCACGGTCTCGTCGCCGGCGGTGATCAGGAAGGGGCGGCTGGTGTCGTGCGCCACGTCGAACAGGGCCTGGCCGTCGTGCAGCGTGACGCGGCGGGCGTCCTTCTCAAGGCGCACCGAGACATGCGAGTCGGTGTTCAGGTCTATATGGGTGCCGTCGGACAGCGCCACGGCGCGATTCTCGCCCTTGGCGGTCGTGTACAGCACGTCGGGCTGCGGCAGTAGCTCGCCCCACGGCGCGACGACCACGGCGACAGCGACCGCGGCGGCGGTCGCGCCCAGACCGCCCAGCCAACGCCAGTCGATCGAGAACGTCCGTTTCGCCACGGCGCGCTTGGGTTCAGCCAGTTCCCCCCGGACAGCCGGACCTCGCTGGAAGATTTCCTCGTCGACGGCCTGGATGGCGTCATACGCCTCCTGCGCGCCGGGCTCGCAGAGCCAGGCGTCAAACGCCAGCCAGTCGGTCTCATCGACCTCCGGCCGCTGCAGTCGGGTCAGCCAATCGGCCGCCTCTTGCAGATGTTGCGCTGACCGGCTCATCCGGCGTTGCTCCGACGAGGATCCATCATCCCCCTGAACGTAGACGGCGCCGATGAGCGCCATCCCCCATGTGCAACTGCATAAATCACCGCAGTCGCCTCGTCAGTGTCTTTAAAGCAGAGCTTATGTGTTTTTCCACGGTGCTGACGCTGATGCCCATGCGACGCGCTGTCTCAGCGTGGCTGTGGCCGTCCAGCTTGTGCAACTGGAAAGCCTGACGGGTCTTTTCGGGGAGATCCTGAACCGCCTCGACCAGGGCCTGCAGCCGTTGGCGGCCGGCGAGCACGTCGTCGGCGGCGGGTTCGTCGGCGATTTCCTGGCCGGCCACGGTGACGGTGTTCGCCGCGCGCCAGTCGTTGTCGCGGGCGCCGGATCGCTTCTGGCTGCGCAGCCGGTCCAGCATCAGGTTCGAGCCGATCCGGTGCAGCAGGGCGGAAGGATTGTCGACCGGGCCGATGGTCTCCATGCCGCTGATCCGGATGAACAGGTCCTGCACCAGGTCCTCGGCTTCGGCGCGGGAGCCCAGGCGCGCAGCGAAGAAGCGCACCAGATTGGTGCGCTTTTCCTCGTACAGGCCCAGTAGCGCGGCCTTGTCCGAGTCCGGCACGCTCAAAAGTCCACCCACGTCTGCCAATCGCCGCCCCTTACGGCGCAGCACTATCCATCTTTTTGGCGGAAAGACGATCCTTGTTTGCGGCCGTCGATACCCGTCCCAGGCGAAGCAAATAGGGCCGCCCGCGAGACGAGGAAAGCGGGTGAAACTTCAAATAGCGACGTTTTTCCTGTCCCGGATCGGTTTCTTTTCGCGCCTCGCGGGAGGGGCTCCGCGGGGGCTCCTGCCGTTATGTGGCGAAATGTCGCGGCGGGCGCGGGCAAGCGGCGCCGTCGGCTTCGGCGCCGTGACGCGTGACCTCTTTTCCCGCGGGCGCTATCGTCACCGCCGTGGGGCAATTCGGGGGCGAATGATCATGCGCGGACGGACCTTTGTGGCGGTCGGAGCCTTGCTCCTGACGCTGAGCGCCTGCGTCGCGCCGCGCGCGGTGGGGCAGGGTGACGTGGCCGGGCTGCGCGGCGCGGCGGTGGCCGCCTATGCCAGCCAGGCCGACAGCGAGGACGCGGCCTTCGCCAAGGCGGTGCAGGGCGAGGCCCTCGGCCGGCTGGGCGGCGGCGCGGTGGGCGGCGCGCCCGCCTATCTCGTCCAGGTTGGGGTCGGCGCCTCGGCCCCGACGGTCGGTGTCTCCAGCGCGGCCGGGGCCCTCGACGACAAGACCTGGCGCAGCCAGCCACCGCCGCAACGCTTCTGGAGCCGCAAGAGCCCGGTCCGCGTCGTGACCCTGGCGGTGCTGGAGGCCAAGACCGGCAAGACCGTCGCCTGGTCGTCGATCCGGGTGCGCAAGGAAGAGCCGGCCGTCGTGGCCGACCTGCTGGTCTCGGCCCTGCGAACGCCGACCAAGAGCTAGCCCGCGTAGCGGGGCAGCCTCACCGTGAACTCGGCGCCGACGCCGGGTTCGCTGCGGCACGACACCTCGCCGCCGTGACGGGCGACGGCCGCGTGCACGAAAGCCAGGCCCAGGCCGACGCCGCCGGCCGCTTCCGAGCCCGGACGCTCGAACCGCTGAAACGGCCGGAACGCCGTGGCGGCCTCTTCTCGCGAGAAGCCCGGTCCCTGATCGGCGACGGCGACATTGGCGGTCGGACCGGCGGGAGAGGGCTGTTCGGACAGGGTGACCGTGACCGTCGAGCCCTCGGGGCCGTACTTCACCGCATTGCCGAGCAGATTGACCAGGGTGCGGGCCAGGACACCGCGGTCGCCCAGCACCATCAGCGGCGCGTCCTCGCCGGCCTGCTCGATGCGGATCTTGCGCTGCACCGACTGCGGCCAGACCTCGTCGATGGCCTCGACGGCGATGTCGGCCAGGTCGACGGGCTCAAGCACCACCGGCGTCACTTCGGCCCGCGCCAGCCGCACGAAGCCGTCAGCCAGTGCCAGGGTGCGCCTGGCATAGGCGCCGATGCGCTCGGAAAGCTCGGGCGGGACGTCCGGCGTCGTGGCCAGCAGGGCCAGGATCGAGGTCTGCGGCGAGCGCATGTCGTGGGTCAGCAGTTGCAGGGCCTGCTCGCGCTGGCGCATGGCGGCCGTCAGGATCGAGATGTCGGCCAAGCGTACGATCCAGCCCGCGCTGGCTCCGGTCTCGTCGCGACGGAACACGGTCTGCAACTGGTAGGCGCGGCCGTCCGGCAGGTGCAGGTCGATCGGCTCGCGGCGATCTGTTTCCTGTGGCCAGTCCAGCTCGAACCGGCGTCCCAGGGGCTCCAGGGCATTGAGCAGGTCCGCGAGCGAAGCGCCGTACAGCGTCACCTGAGCGGGCTTGAACAGCGCCTGGGCGGCGGCGTTGGCGGCGATCACCCGGCCGCGCGCGTCGGCCACCAGGGTGGCGTCGGGCAGGCTGAACAGGGCGTCGGCCGAGAACCGGCGCAGGTCGTCGATGCGGGTGATGGCCTCGCCCAGGCTGGAGGCCTGGCGGGAGACGACGTCGGTCTCGAAGGCCTTGGGCGAAGTCGAGCGGCCGCGCACGATCGACCTCACGCGGGCCAGCTCGCGGCCGAGCAGGTCGTTGACCCGGCCCAGCTGTCCGAAGCCCCAGACCAGGCCGACGATCTTCAATCCCAGCACGGTGGCGATGGGCGACAGCCAGACATGGCCCAGCCAGAACATCGCCGCCGAATAGGCCAGGCCCAGCAGGCACAGGCCGATGATCAGGACGAGGTTGGCGCGCGGCGGCAGGACCAGCAGGCCGATCATCAGCAGCCATAGCAGGGTCAGGGTGAAGGCCACGCGCCCCAGGGGGCCGGCGGGCTGGATCATCAGGCCGCTGCGCAGGCCGTCCAGGATGCTGGCCTGCAGCTGCACCCCGGTCATGCTGGCCGCGTCGGGCGTCACCGGCGTCGGGAAGGCGGGGCCGAGGCCCGGCGCGGTCAGGCCGACGAACACCGTCCGGCCCTCGATCAGCGACGGCGGCACCTCGCCGTCCAGCACGCTGGCGAAACTGACATGGCGATAGATCGACGGCGGGCCCGCGAACGGGATCAGCAGGGTCTGCTCGGCGCCGCGCGTCGGGTCCTTGGCGTTGGGCGCCCGGGTGGCGCGGTGGACCACGGTCATCAGGTCGGGGCTGAGGTCGGGGCCCTTGGCCTCGAACGGCGCCATGCGGCGGACCACCCCGTCGTCGTCGAAGCGGACATGGGCTAGGCCCGTCCCCGCCGCGCCCCGGGCGATCTGGGGAATCGAGCTGACGACGGCCGGCGGGGCCTCGGGGCCGGCGTCGATCAGGAATTGGGGCAGATAGACCTTGCCCGACCGCGCCACCGCCTCGCCCAGGGCCTGGTCATGAGCCTCGTCGCCAGCCTGGCTGAACAGCACGTCATAGACGATCGTCCGCGCGCCGGACTGGCTGAGCTGGTCGACCATCCGGGCGTGGGTGTCGCGCGACCAGGGCCAGGCGCCCAGCTCGGCCAGGCTCTTGTCGTCGATATCGACCAGCAGGATCGAGGCGTCGGCCGGACGTCCGTTGGCGCGGGCCAGCACGTCGTAGAGCACGTTGTCCACCCGCTGGGGCGGGACCACGGCGAAGAAGCCCATGATCAGGCTGGCCACGGCCGCCAGCAGCAGCCACGACAGCAGCCGACCAGGCCGCGACGCGCGGGGCGGGGCTATCGTCACTTACCGATCTGCAGCGTCTGCAGCGGGCCCAGCTTCTCGGTGATCTTGCCGTTCTTGAAGCGGATGGCCGTCACGCGCCAGGCATAGGTCCCCGGCGGCAGGTCGGTCAGGGTCAGCTGCGGTTCGGTCAGGCCCGGCTGGTCGACGGTCGGGACCTTGGCGCCCCCATTCTTGCCATCAAGGCCCGCGAACATCTGGAAGCGGTAGTTGCGCACGCCATCGCCCGCCGAGCTCCAGCGGAACAGGAACTTGCGGTGCTTGCCCTCGCGGCTGTCGCTGGGCGCGCTGGCGTCCAGGGTGTCGAGGTCGCGGTCGAAGCTGTAGTCGGCCGGGAAGCCTTCCAGCCCGCCGGCGTCCAGGGCGGTCAGGCGGACGAAATAGGTGCCATTGGCCATCTCGCCGAAGTCGGAAGCCGGCTCCTTGCTGGTCGCCTCGCCGAACACGTCGACGAAGCCGGCGTCACGTGACAGCTGCAGGCGATAGGCGGCCGCGCCCGTCACGGGCTCGATGGCGAAGCGGACAGTCTTGTCGCCCTGGGTCTGGCCGCCCGCGCCGAGCTTGGGCGCGACCAGCAGCTTCACCGGGGCGCTGACGCCCGCCGCCGTGGCGCTGACGCCGAAGCCGGCCGGCACGGGCGGCGCGCCCGTGGCCACCGCGCCGGCGTCGACCCCGACCGCGCCCTTCAGCACTTCGGTCTGGGCCCTATCGTCGCCCGCGCCGACCCGGAACTCGGTGCCGCGCACGGCCGAGACCGAGACGGGGGTGCGGACCTCGAACTTGCCGGCGGGATTGGTGGTGGGCGTGGCCGAGATCGTGCCGCGGCCCTGGTCCAGGTGCAGCACGCGCTGCGGCGCGCCGTTGATCACGATCTGGCGCATCCGCGCGATGCGGACGCGGGTGTTGGACGGCAGGGTGACGCGCGAGGCGTCCTCCAGCTCGAAGGTGGCGAAGGCGTTGGGGCCGGTGATCACCACCTGGCCCTCGGCCAGGGCCATGCCGACCCGGGCCGGCGCGCGCTGGCCGTTGGTCTCGATCTGCACCGGGCCGCTGAAGGCCGACAGGCTGGCGGCGATCGGCGTCGATTTCAGCAGGCTGGCGTCGATGTTCAGCTGCGAGCCGGGCCGCAGGCGGCGCGGCTCGCGGACCTTGTTGGCCTTCTGGACCGCCTTGTAGTCGCCAGGCCCGTTCAGATAGGCGCGGCCCAGGCCGATCAGGGTGTCGCCCGGCTTGACCACATAGGCCACGGGCGGCTCGGCGGGCTGGGCGGCCTGCGCCGCGGCCTCGCCCGCCATCGCCATCCCCGTGAGTAGAATGAGGCTCGCCCCCGCGGCCTTGAGCATCCGACTAGTCTCCCCCGCCCGCGTGCGTCTCCGCCGTATCGGGATCGCAGGCCTCCAGACGATAGCCGAAACCATAGACCGTGCTCAGTCGGAAACCGTTGGTCGGTCGAAGATGCAGCTTGGCCCGCAGGCGCGAGACGTGGGCGTCCAGGGTGCGGGTCTCCAGATCCGGCCGCTGGCCCCAGATCCGCCGCAGCAGGTACTCGCGCGACAGCGGCCGCGACAGGTTGTTGAACAGCAGGGAGACCAGCTGGAATTCCTTGGGCGTCAGGGTCTCGACGTGACCGTTCCAACTGGCCGTCTGCGCGCCGGGGTCCAGGCGGTACTGGCCGTGCTGCTCGGTGGTCGTCTGGGCCGTGGGCCGATGGATGCGGCGCGCCACGGCGTTGACCCGGGCCAGCAGCACCTGGGGCTGCAGCGGCTTGACGATATAGTCGTCGGCGCCGGCGTTCAGGCCCTGGACCAGGTCGTCCTCGATCGAGCGGCTGGTCAGCAGCAGCACCGGTGGCGCGGTGGCCGGGTCCTCGCGCAGCAGCTTCAGGGTCTCGACGCCCGACAGCTCCGGCATGTTCCAGTCGAGGATCACCAGGTCGAAGGTCTGCTTGCGCAGTTCCGACAGGAACTTCGAGGGCTGGGTGAAGCTGGTGCAGAGGAAGCCGGCGGGATCCAGCACCGACGCAACAAGCGCGTTGTGGCTGTGGTCGTCGTCGAGCAGGGCGACTTTCATCTGGTCACTTGTGCTGGGAAGAGGCGCGCTCCGCGGGGGAGCGGAGCGCGCCGCGGGTGGCTCGCTCTCGGTGGGGCGTCGAGCAGGCGACCAGCTCTTCATCTGTACCCCGCCCCATCCCTGTCCGCTCGACTTCAGGCGGTAATTTTACAAAGCTTTACAGTCCGGTCGAGGCGTCTTTCAGGGCGCGGCGCGGACGATCGAACCCAAGTTGGGGGCCAGGTCGCCGACGGGGCGGACCTCCACGCCCGACAGGCCGAGCCATCCGGCCATCAGCGCCAGCTCCTCGGCGAGGGCGGCCGGGGTCTCGTCATTGGCGTCCGGCTCGGCGTGGGCGGCCAGGACCAGCAGCTTGCCGGCCTTGCGATCGGCCTTCAAATCGACCCGGGCGGTGATCGCCTCGTCCTGCAGGAACGGCAGCACATAATAGCCGTGGGTGCGCTTGTGGGCCGGGGTGTAGATCTCCAGCCGCACCCGGACGCCGAACATCCGCTCGGTGCGCTCGCGGAACCAGATCAGGTTGTCGAACGGCGAGAGCAGGGCGCGGGCCTTGATCGCGCGCGGCCGTCGGGCCTCGGGCCACAGATAGGCCGGCTGGTCCCAGCCCTTCACCGCGACCTGGGCCAGGGTCCCGTCGGCGACTAGCGAGGCCACGCCATCGCGGGCGTCGGCCAGCGACAGGCGGAAATAGTCGCGCAGGTCCCGCTCGGTCGCTACGCCCATGGCCCGGGCGGAGATCTTCAGCAGCTCACGGCAGGCGAACGCCCGGTCCGGCGTCGGGGTCTCGTGGATGGCCTTTGGCAGCACCCGCTCTGGCAGGCCGTAGACGCGCTCGAAGCTGTTGCGGCGCGTGGCGGTGGTCAGGCGGCCGGTCCAGAACAGGCACTCCATGGCCCGCTTGCCCTCGCTCCAGCCCCACCAGCCGCCTTCGCCCTTGGCGCCGATCTCCAGCTCCGAGGCCGCCAGCGGGCCGCGCTGAGCGACGGTGTCGAGCGCTTTCTGGATGAAGTCGGCGTGGCTGCGCAGGAAGCCGGCGACGTTCTTCCACACTCCGACGCCGTCCAGCGCGTCCTGCATCCGCCAGCGCAGCAGCGGGTGGGTGGAGAGCGGCGTCAGCGAGGCCTCGTGCGCCCAGTATTCGGCCAGGGATGGCTTCTTCCCCCAGGCCAGGTCTTCCAGGACCGTGCGGTCGTAGGATCCGAGCCGCGAGAACAGCGGCAGGTAGTGCGAGCGCGAGACCACATTGACCGAGTCAATCTGGACGACGCCCAGGGCCTCGATGGTCGAGAGCAGATGGCGCTTGCCCGGCGCGGCGGGTCGGGGGCGTCCGAAGCCCTGCGCCGCCAGCGCGATGCGCCGCGCTTCCTTGGCGGAGAGGGTTTCGATCATGGCCGCAGTTGAGCTTGCGTCGTCGCGGGCCGCAAGGTCCTGAGACCGCTACCACGCGGACTTGGCCTCGGCCTCGAATGATCCTACCGATGCGGCCGCTAGTTTCCTGGGAGCCGCAGTCATGACCGCCATCGAGAAGGGCCCGGCCCGCCTGGTCTTCGCGCCCGAGGTCGGCGGCGCGGTCGCCGCCTTCACGGTGGCCGGGCGCGACGTGCTGCGGCCGATGGTGGCGGGCGCGACCGACGCCCTGCTGACGGCGAGCTTCCCGCTGGTCCCGTTCTGCAATCGCATCCCGAACGGCCGCTTTGCCTTCGAAGGCCGCGAGGTCGTCCTGCCGCCGAACCTGCCGGGTCATCCGCATGCGCTGCACGGCCAGGGCTGGCGCGGCGCCTGGATGGTGGAGAAGGCCACAGACGGCGAGGCCGTGCTCTCTTACGAGCATCCCGCCGGCGACTGGCCGTGGGCCTATCGCGCCGAGCAGCGGTTCGTACTGGGCGAGGCGGGCTTCCGCGTCGCGCTGACCGTGACCAATACGGGCGATACGGCCATGCCGGCCGGCCTGGGCTTTCATCCCTATTTCCCAGCACGCGAGGGCGAGACCCTGACGGCGGCCAATGACGGGGTCTGGCTGATCGACGAAAACGCCCTGGCGACCGAGCATCACGCCGGCGTCTGGGGACCCGACTGGGCGGCGGGCGTGGGCGTGGCGGGGAATGCGTTGATCGACCACTGCTACACCGGCTGGACCCAGCGGGCGGTGTTGAGCGCGCCGGGGCAGCCGGACACGGCGGTCACCGCTTCGCCCGAGTGCCGTTGGCTGCACGTCTATGTGCCGCCGGGCGAGGGCTATCTCTGCGTCGAACCCTGCGCGAGCCGGCCTAATCCGTTCGGGGAGGGGGAGACGGGGATGGTGACGCTGCAGCCGGGCGAGAGCCGGAGCATCTGGATGGAAGTCCGCGCGTAAATCCCTCTCTCTGAGAGAGAGGGAGGGACCCGCGCCTTAGGCGTGGGAGGGTGAGAGGTTACGGCATCAACCGGAGTGCCGGCACGCCGTCATCTCTCGTAACCTCTCACCCCAACCCTCTCTCCAAGAGAGAGGGAGCTTCATCTACGGCGTAATCCCCGCCTGCGCCTTCAGTCGCGCGACCATGTCGTTCGACAAATAGCCGTCCGCCGGCAGCTGCTGGCTCTGCTGCCACGCCCGCAGCGCCTTGCGCGTGCCCGCGCCGATCACCCCGTCCGCCGGGCCCGGATTGAAGCCGACGCGGGCCAGGGCGATCTGGGCGGCCATGCGGTCCGACAGCGACAGGGGCGTCTCGACCGGCCACGGCGTGACCAGCGGCCCGCCGCCGGCGAAGCGGTCGGCCAGAAGGCCGATGCCCAGGGCGTAGGACGTCGAGTTGTTATAGGTGCGGATCGCGAAGTGGTTGGGCAGGGCCAGGAAGGCCGGGCCGGCCGCGCCCGAGGGCAGGATCAGCATGGCCGGCGAGGCGGCGTCGGCGGCGGTCCAAGGCAGGCCGTCGGCGCGGCGCACGCCCTTGGCCTCCCACCACGACGGCGGCTGGCGCTCGACCTCGGTGACCGAATAGTCGAAGCCCGACGGCAGGATCACTTCCTTGGCCCAGCCCACGCCCGGCTTCCAGCCGCCGCGCGCCAGCAGGTTGGCGGCCGAGGCCAGGCTGTCGGCGTCCGAGCCCCAGATGTCGCGCTTGCCGTCGCCGTCGAAGTCGACGGCCGTGGCGCGGTAGCTGGAGGGGATGAACTGGGTCTGGCCCATGGCGCCGGCCCAGGAGCCCTTCAGCTGCTCGCGGGTCACCTCGCCCGAATCGATGATCTTCAGGGCCGCGATCAGCTCGCCCTCGGCCCAGGCGCGGCGGCGGCCGTCGGCGGCCAGGCTCATCATCGAGCGGACGACGTCGAAATTGCCCTGCAGCTTGCCGAAGGCCGATTCCATGGCCCAGACGGCCAGCAGGATGTCGCGCGGCACGCCGTAGCGGGCCTCGATGGCCGGCAGATAGGTCAACTGCTCGCGCTTGGCGCGGCCGATGGCGATGCGGTCGTCGCCGATCACGCCGTTGATATAGGCCCCGACCGGCTTGGAGAATTCCGGCTGACGGCTGTCCAGGCTGATGACCGTGGGATTGGGCGTGACGCCGGCCAGCTCGCGGTCCAGTAGCTGCTGCGACAGGCCGGCGGCCAGGGCGCGGACGCGGAAATCGGCCAGCCAGGTGTCGAAGGCCAGCTCGCCGGCGGGCACCGGGGTGTTGGGCGCGGGCGTCGGCGCGACGGGCGTCTGCGGCTTGGGCGCGGGCGGCGGAGGTGGGCTGACGGCGGTCAGAGGCCCTTGCGGAGAGGTGTCCGCGCAGCCGGCGAGCAGGAGAACGAGGAAGACACGACGATCAATGGCCATGTACGAAAGCTACCGGGGTTCGAGCGAAAGCTTCAATCACAAGCGCGCCAGCCGGCCGAGGTTCCGGTTAAACTCGCTGTGGAAACCTGAGGGAAAGCCTGGAACGCATTGACTCCGGGCGGCGTCGCACTTATACGCACCGCCTCCGAAACACCCCGGATGTTCCGGCCGCCTTTTGCGTGCCCCGAACCTCTCCGCTGAAGTACAGAGACGGTCATGAAGGTTCGCAGCTCGCTGAAGTCGCTGAAGGGTCGCCACCGCGACTGCAAGATGGTTCGCCGCAAGGGCGTCATCTACATCATCAACAAGACCGACCCGCGCTTCAAAGCCAAGCAAGGCTAATGACGCTTGCGCCTCCCAGGGCTGTGCTCTGGGATGTCGGCAACGTCATCGTGCGTTGGGATCCCCGCGCACTGTATGCGAAGATCTTCAAGGAACCGGCCGATCTCGACCGGTTCCTTTCGCATGTCTGCACCCTCGATTGGCACGTGGCGCATGACCGGGGCGTCGGCTTCCCGGAGAACGCCGCCCCGCTGATCGAACGCTTCCCCGAGCAAGCGGACCATATCCGCGCCTGGGACGAGCGCTTTCCCGAGATGCTGTCGGGCCCCATCCCCGAGACCGTCGCGGTGATCGGGGCGCTGGCCGAACGCGACGTCCCGCAGTTCGCCCTGACCAACATGCCCCAGAGCAAGTGGCCGGCCGTCCAGGCGCTGTCACCCGTCCATTTCGGCCATTTCCGCGATGCGATCGTCTCGGGCGATGAGGGTGTGATCAAACCGGATCGCCGCATCTACGAGATCGTGCTGGAGCGCACGGGGCTACAGGCCTCGGACCTGCTGTTCGTCGACGACAGTGAAAAGAACATCCAGGCGGCCATGGACATGGGCTTCCACACGCACCACTTCACCGATCCGGCCGCCTTGCGCGCCGCCGTCGAGCGGCACGGTCTGCTCTAGCGAAGTTCAACGCCAAGGGTCCGTCCTCGCCCTTCGACGGGCTCAAGGTGAGGACTACTGTCGGCTCGGCGTTTCAGTAGAAACCTCACCCTGAGCTTGTCGAAGGGCGGGGTTTCGTCCTGCACCTAATTTCCCGGGAGATCTCGCATGAACGTTGGTTTTGTCGGCCTGGGCGCCATGGGCGCGGCCATGGTGCGCAATCTCCTGGGCAAGGGCGTGAAGGTGACGGTGTGGAACCGCTCGCGCGCCATCGTTGACGAGTTGGCCGCTGAGGGCGCGACGCCCGCCGCGGCCGTCGACGAGGTCTTCGCCGCCGACATCGTCCTGTCCATGCTGGCCCACGACCAGGCCATGCGCGAGGTGCTGGTCGATAGCGGCGCGCTCTCCCGGGCTCGCAAGGGCCTGGTCCACGTCAACCTCGCGACGATCTCGACCGCGCTCGCCAGCGAGCTCGCCGCCCTGCATGCCGAGCTGGGCCTGGGCTATGTCGCCTCGCCGGTGTTCGGCCGTCCGCCCGTAGCCCAGGCCGGGGGGCTCAACGTCCTGGCCGCCGGCGCGCCCGACGCGGTCGCCAAGGCCCAGCCCGTGCTGGACATGCTGGCTGCCAGGGTCTGGCCGCTGGGCGAGGACCCGGTCCGCGCCAACGCGCTAAAGCTGGCCGGCAACTTCATGATCGTCGCGGCCATCGAGAGCATGGGCGAGGCCGTGGCGCTGGGCGAGGCCTATGGTGTCGAGGCGCCGGATCTCCTGGAGATGTTGTCGAGCACGATCTTCAACGCCCCGATCTACAAGATCTACGGCAGCATGATCGCCGAGCGCCGCTACAGCCCGCCGGGCTTCGCCGCCGAGCTGGGCCTGAAGGACGTGCGCCTCGTGCTGGACGCCGCCGAGGCCAAGGGGCTGTCCATGCCGCTGGCCGACCTGGCCGAGGCGAGCCTGGAATCGCTGCTGGGCGGTGACGAGAAGAACCTCGACCTGGCGGCTCTGGCCGAGATCGCGCGAGGACGTGTGGAAGGCCGCTGAATCGCGCTTCCCAGGGGCGCGGCTTCGAACTAGGTTCCGCGCCTCCCAATTCCAGCCTTTCGCGAGACTTCCCGCATGGCCGACGACGCCGTTCCCCACGCAGACGTTCTGAACTCGACCGCCCAGGGTCAGCTGAAGTCGATCATCGACCGCGTCGAGCGGCTCGAGGTCGAGAAGACCGAGATCATGGAGCAGATGAAGGAAGTCTACGCCGAGGCCAAGGGCAACGGCTTCGACGTCAAGATCCTCAAGAAGGTCGTCCGCCTGCGCAAGCAGGACCGCGCCAAGCGCCAGGAAGAGGACGCCATCCTCGACCTCTATCTGTCGGCCATCGGCGAGATCTAAGTTTTTACGGGTGCGTTGGCGCGCACGGTCGGGAATAGTCTCCCGCGATGCGCGCCAAGCCGCCCGATCCGAAAGAACAGGCCAAGAAGGCCGCGCTGAACGCCCTCAAGCGGGCGCGCCGCGCGGCCGAGAAGTCGGGTGTCGAGCTCTCCGAGTGGGAGGGTGAGTTCCTGACCAGCGTCGCCCAGCGCGTCGAGACCTACGGTCGCGCCTTCGCCGATCCCGAGAAGGGCGCGCGCGGCCAGGCCCTGTCGGGCAACCAAGCCATCAAGCTCAAGGAAATCGCCCGCAAGGCCAAGGGTGAAGCCAAGCCGATGAAGCGCGGCAAGGGCTTCCAGCGACGTGGGCGGCCCGAAGTCGAGCCGGGCGACACCGACTAATTCCTCCTTCGATTGTAAATTCCTATCGACGCTCGTACCGGGTGTGGCGTAGCTTTCTCTCAGCTTCGGGGGGAGCCATGACCGAACTTAACTTCGACCACTTCGTTACGGCGCGATCTGCCTTTAGACGCCGCTTGGTTGGCGTGCGCGCTGAGCGCTTGGGGCGGCCGGTTCGAGGCGCGGAGTTTGATGACCACGGGATGCAGGTGGAGGTGGATGACCCGCCAGCGCCGCCGATGGCCTTTCATATCCTCTACCAAGACGCCAAGCTTCAGCTGACCGGACGCTGCATCACGCTTCGCACGCTTCTCAACGAGATCGCTGAAGTTCGCCTGACGGCTTACTGCCACATGCGTTCGGCTCCGCGCATGTTCCTTGCGTCCAGGATCGCCGAAGCAACGGACTTGGCGACCGGCGAGGTGCATGAAGACGCGCTGGGGTTCTTTAGAGATCACCCGTTGCTGCGGTACATGACCGTCGACGAAGCCGAGAGCCGTAGCCCTGAGCTCCTCGCCGTCCAAAGCTGTCGAGATGAGATTATCATCCTCAGCTTTGTTGGCGCTGCGGATGGAGATTTCGACGAGGATGAGCAGGACGAGATCGTCAAACACGTGATGCTCAATTGGGATGAGCCGCTAGATGAAACTCTTGTTCGCAAAAGAGTTCAGTCTTGGGTGCCGGACGAGCGAGCTTTCGAACGAGCCTTGGTCCGTCTATGCGCGGGCGAGGGTAATCCGAAGGCGTTGATGCGCTCCATGCGCCGCGTGATCGACGCGGATGGTGAGGTCGACCCAGAAGAGGTTGCGTTCGCTAGTGAGGTTCAGCGGCGTCTGTCGGCGGCTGGACGCATCTGAAAGCGACGAAGGCTGATATCGGCGCGACCAAGCCAGGCTCGGTCGCGGCCGTTCTGCGCTTAACTCCTCCGCATGCTGGGGAGCAAACACATGGAAGCCGTCAAGTCCTCTCGCGGTCTCGCTCTGACCGTCCTTCTGGCCACGGCGGTGGCCGGGACCCTCGATATCACCGACGCCTGCGTCTACTGGGCCGTGACCAAGGGCGTCGCGCCCGAGCGCATCTTCCAGTCCGTGGCCAGCGGCCTGCTGGGCAAGGCGGCGTTCAAGGGCGGGGCCCAGACGGCTGCCCTGGGTCTGACCCTGCACTTCGCGATCATGGCGGTGATGGTGGCGGTCTACGCCCTGGCCAGCCTGCGCCTGCCGATCCTGAACAGGAAGCCGGTGCTGATGGGTGTGGGCTATGGCCTCGCGACCTACGCCGTCATGAACTACGTCGTCCTGCCGCTGTCGAACGTCCACCACGGCGGCGCCTTCAACCTGCCGGTGTTCATCAACGGCGTGCTGGCCCACGTGCTGTTCGTCGGCCTGCCGATCGCCCTGATCGTGGCCTGGCGCGAAAAGAAAATGGCCCAGGCGAGCGCCTGAGCCATTTTCGGATCGATCGGTTCTAGAGCCTTAGGCCTGGACCGGCTTGGTCGCCGGGCGGACCGGCTTCAGCAGGGCCTTCAGGCGCTGCTCGCGCGAGACCGGGCGGAAGATCGTCAGGTTCGACATCAGCCGGCCTCCTTCATGTCGACTTCGATGCCCTGCTCGCGGACCTTGCGGTAGAGCGTCGAGCGGCCGATGCCGAGGCGGCGGGCCACTTCGCTCATATGGCCGGCATAGACGTCGATGGCGTGCTGGATCAGGTCGCGCTCGATGTCTTCCAGCGTCCGCAGGTGACCGCGGTCGTCGAGGATGCGCACGGGCGCCTCGGCCGCCGTGGCGGCCGACATGGCGGCGTGGGCGGCCTGCAGCATGGCGGCCGGCGGCGGTGACGGCGCGACCGAAACAGCCTCGATCGGCGCGGCGATGCCGGAGATGGCCGGGAAGTCGTACGGCTGCAGATAGGGCGCGTCCGCCAGGACGATGGCCCGGTAGATCGTGTTCTCCAGCTGGCGGACATTGCCCGGCCAGTCGAACGCGGTCAGCAGTTGCAGGGTCTCGGGCGAGGCGCCGATGACGCGCTTGCCTTCTTCCACGTTGAAGCGGCGGATGAACGCCTCGACCAGGGCCGGGATGTCCTCGCGGCGCTCGCGCAGGGACGGGGCCTCCAGCGGGAAGACGTTCAGGCGGTAATAGAGGTCCTCGCGGAAATGGCCGGCCGAGACGGCCTGCTGCAGGTCGCGATTGGTCGCCGAGACGATGCGGACATCGACCTTCAGCGAGCGCTTGGAGCCGATCGGGTCGATCTCGCCCTCTTGCAGCGCGCGCAGCAGCTTGACCTGGACGTCCAGCGGCAGTTCGCCGACTTCGTCCAGGAACAGGGTGCCGCCGTCGGCTTCCTTGAACTTGCCCAGGTGCTTGTCCGAGGCGCCGGTGAACGAGCCCTTCTCGTGGCCGAACAGGATCGACTCGACGAGGTTCTCGGGGATGGCGCCGCAGTTGACGGCCACGAACGGCTTGCCCGAGCGGTCGGACGAGCCGTGCACGGCGCGGGCGAGCAGCTCCTTGCCGACGCCGCTTTCGCCGGTGATCAGCACGGGGATGCCGCTCTTGGCGGCGCGTTCGCCCATGCGCTTGACCATCGACATAATGGGCGAGCCGCCGATCAGGTCGGCGAAGGTGGTCTTGCCGACCGCGCGCTTGGTCAGGCGCTCGACCTCGCCCTTCAGGTCGCCCATCGACAGGGCGTTGCGGATCGAGACGGTGATGCGTTCCGGGCTGGCCGGCTTGATGAAGAAGTCGCTGGCCCCGGCCTGCATGGCCTTGACCACGGTGTCGACGCCGCCGCTGGCGGTCAGCACGATCACGGGCTGGGTGAAGCCGCGAGCGCGAACCTCGGCCAGGGTCTCGTGGCCATTCATGCCGGGCATGACCAGGTCGAGCAGAATCACGTCGGCGGGCGCCCCGGAGGTCAGGTGCGCAATGGCGGCGTCGCCACCGTCAGCGTGTGCGACCGCGAAGCCTTCGCGTTCAAGCACCGCTTGGATCAACCGACGTTGTGTCGGGTCGTCATCGACGACGAGGACCGTTTTGGTCATTGAGCACATCCACCAGAACCGGCCATGCCCACGTGGAGCAAGGCTCTTGTTGGTTCAGAGTGATACAGGTCGCGGGTAAACATCGGCTTTCGCAGACGTGTCGCGAAACTTAAGTGTTATAGTTAACAGTATCTTACGGGGAGGGCGGTTTGGTCGACGAAGAGCAGCTGGAAAGCCTCGCCTTGGCCCTGCCCGAAGTGGTCGGGGGCGTCAGCCCCAGCGGCCAGTTCGCCTTCGAGGTCGGCGGCAAGGGACTGGCCTGGGCCTATCTCGCCAGGCCCTCTCCCAAGGCCAAGCGGGTGCTGGTCCCCGGCGTCGTGGCCGTCCGCTGTTCTATGGAAACCAAGGAGCTGCTGCTCGAGGCCGCGCCCGAGCGGTTCTTCACCGACGACCATTATCGCGGCTATCCGGCGGTGCTGGTGCGGCTGGCGGAAGTGGACGCCGACGAACTGGCTGGACTCCTGCGCCAGGCCTGGAAGATCGTGGCGCCCAAGGCGATCGCCAAAAAGTACGAGGTCTGAGCGGGAGGACCCATGTTCGTCGGGCACTATGCGGCGGCGCTGGCCGCGCGGGCGGCCGAGCCCCGGGCTCCGCTATGGACCTATGTCCTGGCCTGCCAGGCGGTGGATATCGCCTGGAGCGGCCTGATCATCCTGGGCGTCGAGAAGGCCGGCGTCGATCACAGCCTGCCGGGCAGCGCGCTGGTGCTCAGCCACATGCCCTACACCCACAGCCTGCCGGCGGCGGTGCTGTGGTCGGTGGTGGTCGGGGCAGGGCTGATGACCCTGCTGAAGCTGCCGAGGCGGGCCGGCCTCTTCAT
Organism: Caulobacter sp. GW821-FHT09H08; assembly: GCF_059415885.1. Lineage (NCBI taxonomy): Bacteria > Pseudomonadati > Pseudomonadota > Alphaproteobacteria > Caulobacterales > Caulobacteraceae > Caulobacter > Caulobacter sp. GW821-FHT09H08. The sequence goes on along the minus strand of NZ_JBWKOC010000004.1, from coordinate 159,276 downwards.
CGGCCTGGCGGTGTTCTCGCACTGGGTCCTCGACTTCCTGGTCCACCGGCCGGACCTGCCGCTGCTGTGGGACGGACCCAAGGTCGGGCTGGGCCTGTGGGACTATCCGCTGCCCGAACAGGTCCTGGAGCTGGGCCTGCTGGCCATGGCCGGCGCGGCCTGGGCCTGGCGGCGGGGCAGGGAAGGCCGCGACTGGCGGGCCGCCCCGGCGTTCCTGGCCTTCCTGCTGTTCCTGCAGGTGGTGCCGATGCTCTCGCCGATCAGCGGCGCCCCCCTGTCGATGGGCGGCATGGCGCTGGTGGCCTATCTCGTCACCTGCGTGGCGGCGTGGATGGCCGAGCCGCACGCGGCCAAGACCTGATCGCTCAAGGCCTCGTGCATTGCGCGGGGATGGGGTGCGGGCCTATCTCCTCCCCATGAACGCCCCCTTCAAGCCCGACGCCCCGCCCGAATGGAACCTGGCCGACCTCTATGTCGGTCGAGACGATCCGCGCATCGAGACCGACCTCGCGGCCGCCAAGGCCGCCAATGACGAGCTGGCCTCGCTGGAGGGGATGTTCCTGGAGGCCCGCAAGGAACCGCAGCGCCTGGGCGTGCTGCTGGATCGCGGCATCAGCCTCTATGAGCAGGCCACAAACGGCCTTTGGGGCGTCGGCGCCTATGCGGGCCTGGCGGCCTCGGTCGCCCGCGACGACCCGGCCTGGGCCAAGTTCGAGGCCGACCTGCGGGCTCGCTCCTCGCAGATCGCCGCCGAGAGCCTGTTCTTCACGCTGGAGCTGAACCAGCTGGAAGACACCGAAATCGAGAAGGCGCTTAAGGCCACGCCCGAAGCCGCCCGCTGGACGCCGTGGCTGCGCCGCGTGCGCCTCTCGCGGCCGCACGAGCTGTCGCCGGAGCTGGAGCGCTTCATCGTCGACAAGGCCCCGGCCGTCGCCAACTGGGTGCGCCTGTACGACGAGACCCTGGCGAAACTCACCGCCAAGGCTGGCGACGAGACCCTGACCCTGCCCGAGGCGCTGAACCGCCTGTCCGACCCTGACGTCGCGCGCCGCAAGGCCGCCGCCGACGGTCTGGCGGCATCGCTGGAGGAACGCGCCTCGACCCAGGCCCTGGTGCTCAACACCCTGGCCTTCGAAAAGCAGGTCGAGGACCGCTGGCGCCGCTACGACACACCCGCCCAATCGCGCCACCTGGCCAACGAGGTCGATGGCGACGCCGTCGACGCCCTGGAGCAGGCGGTGGTCGAGGCCTATCCGCGCCTGTCGCACCGCTACTACGCGCTGAAGGCCAAGGTCATGGGCCGCGCCAGCCTGGACTACTGGGACCGCAACGCGCCCCTGACCGCCGCCGCGCCGCGCGCCTACGCCTGGGACGAGGCCAAGGGCATGGTGCTGGAGAGCTTCCAGGACCTGGCGCCCAAGTTCGCCGACGCCGCGCGGGTGTTCTTCGACCGCCCGTGGATCGACGCCCTGCCGCGTCCGGGCAAGCAGTCCGGCGCCTTCGCCCACCCGGTGACCGCCGACCGCCACCCGTTCGTGTTCATGAATTACATGGGCGAGCGGCGCGACGTGCTGACCCTGGCCCATGAGCTAGGCCACGCCGTGCACCAGACCCTTTGCCAGCCGCTGGGCACCTTGCTGGCCGACACGCCCCTGACCCTGGCCGAGACGGCCTCGATCTTCGGCGAGGGCCTGGTGTTCGACCGCCTGCTGGCTGAGGCCACGCCGGAGGACCGCAAGGGCCTGCTGGCCGGCAAGATCGAGGACGGCCTCAATACCGTGGTCCGCCAGATCGCCTTCCACCGCTTCGAGCGCCGCTTCCACGAGGCCCGCCAGGAGGGCGAGCTGTCGCCCGACCAGATCGGCGGCCTGTGGCTGGAAGTGATGGGCGAGAGCCTGGGTCCGGCCGTGAAGCTGAACGTGGGCTACGAGCACTACTGGGCCTATGTCAGCCACTTCTGCCACGCGCCGTTCTACGTCTACGCCTACGCCTTCGGGGACCTGCTGGTGCGCGGCTTGATGGAGAAGCGCCGCGAGGATCCCGAGAAATTCGCGCCGCTGTACGAGGACCTCCTCGCGGCGGGCGGTACGCGCACCTATGTCGAAGCCCTGAAGCCTTTCGGCCTGAACCCGAGGGACAAGGCGTTCTGGGCCGCCGGCTGCGCGCAGCTGGAGCGTCTCGTGGACGAGTTCGAACAACTCGTCTGACGCCGTGCATTCGTCCTCGCCCTTCGACAAGCTCAGGGTGAGGACGAAGAAATGCCGGGGTGTCTCCGTCACCTCATGCTGAGCCTGTCGAAGCACGAGGTGACGCGGCGCGATGGCTGACGATCGTAACGACCCCGAACGCGACCGCCTGTCCGGACGCCTCTCGCGCTTCGCCAAGGTCGGGGCGGGCCTGTCCGGCGCCGCCGTCTCCTATGGCGCCAACCGCATGTTCGGCGGCGACGACGCCGACGCCCGTAACGCCAAGGCGCTGAAGGCTGCTCTCGGTGGGCTCAAGGGGCCGCTGATGAAGGCGGCGCAGATGTTCGCCACGGTGCCGGACCTGCTGCCGCCGGAGTTCGCCAAGGAACTCGCGGAGCTCCAGACCAACGCGCCCGCCATGGGTTGGCCGTTCGTGCGTCGACGCATGGCGGCCGAGCTGGGGCCGGAGTGGCGGGGCAAGTTCGCGAGCTTCGAGCACGAGGCCGCCGCGGCCGCCTCGCTGGGCCAGGTTCACCGCGCGGTCGCCCATGACGGCCGCTCACTCGCGGTGAAGCTCCAGTACCCCGACATGCAGAGCGCGGTCGAAAGCGACCTTGGCCAGCTGCGGGCGCTGATTGGCCTGTTCAAGAAGATGGACGGCTCGCTGGACCCCTCCGAGGCCATAGTCGAGATCGGCGACCGCCTGCGGGAGGAGCTGGACTACGAACGCGAGGCCAGGCTGATGGCCGTCTATGCGAACTTCTTCGCGGGCCGCGAGGACATTCGCACGCCGACGCCGGTCTCGGAGTTATCCACAGGGCGCCTGCTGTCGATGACCTGGCTGGACGGCCGGGGCCTGCTGGCCTTCAAGGGCGCCCCGCAGGAGGTCCGCGACCGCATCGCCGCCCTGCTGTTCGAGGCCTGGTGGAGCCCGATGACCCACCTGGGCATCATTCACGGCGACCCGCATCTGGGGAACTACACCTTCGGCGGAGAGGGCGCGGCGCACCTGAACCTGCTGGATTTCGGCTGCATCCGCATCTTCCCGCCGAAGTTCGTGGCTGGGGTGGTGCGGCTCTATCGGGCGCTCTCCAACGACGACCGCGCCGAGCAGGTCGAGGCCTATCGCAGCTGGGGCTTCCAGGGGCTGACCGACGATTTGATCGACACCCTGAACGTCTGGGCCCGCTTCATCTACGGCCCGCTGCTGGACGACCGGGTCCGCACCGTGGCCGACGACGTCCCGCCCGGCGAGTACGGCCGCCGCGAGGCCTTCAAGGTGCGTCAGGCCCTGAAGGCGCAGGGGCCGGTGACCATTCCCCGCGAGTTCGTGTTCATGGACCGTGCGGCGATCGGGCTGGGGGCGGCGTTCTTGCACCTGGGCGCCAGCCACAATTGGAAGGCGCTGTTCGAGGCGTCGCTGGACGGGTTCTCGGAAGAGGCGGTGGCCGAGCGGCAGCAGGCGGCGCTCGAAGCTGTCGGGCTTTAGACGCCCCCTCCGTCACGGCGCTTCGCGCCGCGCCACCTCCCCCGCAAGCGGGGCAGGAGGGCGGTCCTCCTCACCCGTGCAACGGGGGAGGTGGCGCGATGCGGATACGCATCGTGACGGTGGGGGCGCTGATCACCCCTCATACTCCTTCAGCAACCCTTCCAGCCGCCGCTGCTCGGGCTTCATCACCCAGTGATACCGTGCGCTGTTCCAGCCGATGCTGGCCACCAGCGCCACGCCGAACACGAGCAGCATCTGCCAGGCGTTGCGGTCGCTGGCCTTGCCGACCTCGCGCAGCTGCCAGACGCCCATGAACATCGGCGCGACGAACACCGGCAGCATCATCCAGAAGATCTTCATGTTGGTCCGCGCCCGGCGGTTGGCGGCCAGCATGGCCGTCAGGGTGTCGCGCACCGGCGAGCCGCTGGGGCCGCCCCGCTTGCGCAGCAGGAGCCCGACGGCCAGCACGGCGACCAAGGCCAGCCAGCACACACCCATCATCACCAGCGAGGCCCACTCGCGACCGGGGTCCATGCGCCCCGAGGTGATGGCTTGGGCGGCGATGACCGAGAAGATCGTCATAGCCGTGGCCGGGATGGCGAAGAGCAGCAGCTCGCCGCGACGGCGAGCCTTCAGGGCGTTCATCAGTTCCTCCATCAGATAGGCCTGGGCCTTGGCGTCCGGCGTGTTGGCCGGCGAGGTCCAGGCGGCTTGCAGTTGGTCAAACTCCATCGTCGGATCCCTCCACGAGGCTGGAGACGCGCTGGCGAATTCTCGTCAGCCGCGCCCCGACATTGGTTTCGCTAAGGCCGTGCAGCCGGGCGATCTCGGCGTAGCCGACGCCATCCAGCGACAGCAGGATCAGCGACCGCTCGACCGGCGGCAGCTGGCGGATGGCCGCGTAGAGGCGCTCCAGCAGCGCTACCTGCGGATCTTCGCCCGCGTCGCGGATCAGCATCTCGGCCTCGACCGCCACGCCGCGCAGCCGCCGACGGTTTTCGCCGCGCCGCCAGGTGAGGGCGGCGTTGTGGGCCACGCGGTGGACGAAGGTCCCGGCCGCGCTCTCGTCCCGGAACCTGGGCCGCGCCTTCCACAGCGCCACCGTCAGCTCCTGCAGCAGGTCGTGCTGGTCGGCCGGATGGGCGAAGGCGCGGGCCGTCCGGTGCAGCATCGGCAGATGCGGCGCCAGCCAGTCGGCGAAGTCCCCGTCGATGTCTTGAGCTCGGCCCATCCGTCCCCCGTTTCGAAAGGTTAGATGCCGGTCGGAGCGCCGTCCTTACGGAAGGCTTTTCTTTTTTCAAACGCTCGTTAGCCTGACCGTATGTCCGACGACCTGACAGACGCCCAGACAGGGGCCATCCCTGACGGCTTTTCCCAGCTGAACTGGTCGCGCGGCTTCGGCCGCCAGATCGGGCCCTTGTTCGAGCACCGCGAGGGGCCCGGCCAGGCGCGCCTGGCGTTCCGGGTCGAGGAGCACCACACCAACGGCCTGGGCAATTGCCACGGCGGCATGCTGATGAGCTTCGCCGACATGGCCTGGGGCCGGATCATCTCGCTGCAGAAGTCCTACAGCTGGGTCACCGTGCGGCTGATGTGCGACTTCCTCTCAGGCGCCAAGCTGGGCGACTGGGTGGAGGGCGAGGGCGAGCTGATCGGTGACGAGGACATGCTGTTCACCGTGCGCGGCCGCATCTGGGCCGGCGACCGGACCCTGATCACCGGCACGGGCATCTTCAAGGCGCTGAGCCCCCGCAAGCCGCGTCCCGGCGAGCTGGCGTACAAGGCGGAGGGCTGAGCCATGGCCGACGACGCTCAACCCTCATCCCTGCTCGCGCCGTTCAAGGGCGAGAAACCGCCCGCGCCGGCCTGGTTCGACGCGGCCATAGCCTACGAACCCGAACGCTCGCTGATCCCCGTCGAGGGCGCGAATATCGAACTCCTGACCTGGGGCGAGGTCGGCAAGCCGGGCCTGCTGTTCCTGCACGGCAACGGCGCCCACGCCGACTGGTGGAGCTTCATCGCGCCGTTCTTCGCGAAAGACTGGCGGGTGGCGGCGATCTCGTGGTCGGGCATGGGCGACAGCGACTGGCGGCCGGCCTACAGCGCCGACCTGTTCGCGGCTGAGATCTTCGCCGCTGTCGAGGCTGCTGGCCTCGAAGCCGGCGGCGTGAAGCCGATCCTGGTCGGCCACTCGTTCGGTGGCTTCCCGACCCTCTACTGCGCCGCGCGCCACCCGGAGCGCCTGCGCGGGGCGATCATGGCCGACAGCAGCATCCAGCCGCCCGAGAAGCGCTGGAGAGGCCCGCCGCCGCGCTCCGGCCAGGGGCAGCGGGTCTACGCGACACTGGAGGAGGCCCTGGCCCGTTTCCGCCTGGCCCCGCCCCAGTCCTGCGAGAACCTCTACATCGCCGACGACATCGCCCGCCGCTCGCTGAAGCCGGTCGAGGGCGGCTGGACGTGGAAGTTCGATCCGGACCTCTGGCACAATTTCCGAATGCCGGACCTGGGCGACCTGCTGCCGCAGATCGCCTGCCCGGTGGCCCTGATGTGGGGCGAGCGCTCGAACCTGATGCACGCCGAGACCCTGGACTACATGGTCGCGCAGATGCCGGACGACGTGCTGTTGCTGCCGCTGCCCGATGCGGACCACCACGTGATGATCGACCAGCCCCTGGCGTTCGTGGCGGGGCTGCGGGGGCTGTCGGCGAGCTGGAAGTAGGCGGGCGCACTACGGAAACCCTCTCTCATAGAGAGAGGGAGGGGCCCGCGCCGAAGGCGTGGCAGGGTGAGAGGTTTCACCCTTGCCGGAGAGGTCTGGCCCCTATCGGCGCTTCGTCCTGCGAGATTATAACCACTCACCCTCCCACCGCTTCGCGGCGGGCCCCTCCCTCTCTCAAAGAGAGAGGGTGTCTTTTTGCGCCGGAGACCCTCGACCCTTGACCACCCCCGGCCCCGTCCTCGTCTACGCCCCCGACCGAGGCATCGGCGACCTGATGTGGCACCTGCCGACCATCCGGGCGATCGCGGCGACGACGCCCGAGGGCAGGGTCGTGCTGGTCGCGCGGCCATCGTCCCGGGCGTCCGAGGTTCTGACCGTCGAGCCGACCGTCGAGCGTGTGCTCCACGCCCCGCACTACAAGGGCAAGCTGAAGGGCGTGCGCGAGACGCTCGACTTCTACCGTCTCTGCAAGACCGAGAAGCCGCGCGCCGTCTGGATCCTGGAGAAGATCGACCGCCCGGCCATCGCCGCCTTCCTGGCCAGCGTGCCCGAGCGCCGGGGCTTTGGCCTGGGGCACGGCCAGGAGAGCTTCCTGACCACCGGGCCCTACCTGCCCAAGTCCATGCGACCCGCCCACCGGATCGACAAGCTGGAGGCGTTCGAGGCGGCCCACGGCCTGGTCGTCGCCAGCCGCGAGCCTGCGTTGAAGCTGGATCCCAAGGCCCTCGACGCCGTGAAGGCCAGGTACGTCGACCAGCCCGGCCCGTGGCTGTGCCTGGGCGTCGGCGCCAGCGAGCCCGCTCGCACCTGGCCGGCCGATCGGTTCGCGCAGACGGCCCAGCGGCTCTCCGACCTGTTCGGCGCGGTGTTCTGGGTTGGCGGTCCGCATGAAGCCGAGACCGCCAAGGCCGCGATCGGCGACCTGCCCGGCAACGTCGTCGCCTGCGACCTCACCCTCGACCATTCGGCGGCCCTGATCTCGCTGTCGGCGGGTTTCCTGGGCAACGACTCGGGCGCGCTGAACGTGGCGGCCGCCGTCGGCACGCCCTGCGTCGGCCTGATGGGCACCGCCCCCGTGCCGGCCTATTCGCGCTGGCTTTCGCGCCTCGACGGCGGCGAAGGTCGAATCGCGGACATCACCGTGGATCAGGCTGTCGACGCCGTGCGCACCCGCTTCCTTAAGGAGGCATGGGGCAATTCGCCCGCTTGAGCCGTGGGCGCCCCCAGTGTATCGGGCGGGCCTCGGTAATTCCGTTTTCTCTTAAGGACGACACATGGCCGGCGACTATCAACGCGGTGAGATGGACATTCACGAACAAGCGGCGACGTTCGCCGCGTTCAACGGCATGACCAAGTGGGGCTCGCTGGGCGTCTCCACCCTGCTGCTGTTCATCACGCTGCTGTTCTGCACCAAGGCTGGCTTCGTTGGTAGCGCTATCCCGGCCTTCGTGCTGCTGGTTGGGGGTATCTTCTTCCTGCGCGACAAGCCCGCTACCGCCCACTGACACCGGTAGACATCGGCATAATTTTTCCCTGACGTGCACGTCATGCCTCGACAAGAGGCAAGACTATCCCCTACAGAGCGCCCCATGCTGGTGAGCAAACAGCGCTCTGGGGAGGGGTATGCCGATGGCCGTTATCGCCGTCACGAAAGAGACCCGCGCGAACGAAACGCGGGTCGCGGCCACGCCTGAAACCGTCAAGAAGCTCGGCGCCGCCGGCTTCTCGGTGGTGGTTCAGGCGGGGGCGGGGACGGCCGCGTCCTATCCGGACGCCGACTACGAGGCGGCCGGCGCCAAGATCGCCAAGACGGCCAAGGACGCCCTGAAGGACGCCGACGTCCTGTTCAAGGTGCGCGCCCCTGAGTCGGCCGAGATCGCGGCCCTGAAGAAGGGCGCGATCGTCGCCGCCGCGCTCAATCCGTATCAGGACAAGGAAACGCTGGACGCCCTGGCCAAGGCCGGCGCGACCGCGATCGCCATGGAGTTCATCCCGCGCATCACCCGCGCGCAGGTGATGGACATGCTGTCCTCGCAAGCCAACCTGGCCGGCTATCGCGCCGTGATCGAAGGCGCCGAGGCCTATGGCAAGGCCCTGCCGATGATGATGACCGCCGCCGGCACCGTCGCCGCGGCCAAGGTGTTCATCATGGGGGTCGGCGTCGCCGGCCTGCAGGCCATCGCCACGGCTCGTCGCCTGGGCGCGGTGGTCACCGCCACCGACGTGCGTCCGGCCACCAAGGAGCAGGTCGAGTCGCTGGGCGCCAAGTTCCTGGCCGTCGAGGACGAAGAGTTCAAGAACGCCCAGACCGCCGGCGGCTACGCCAAGGAGATGTCCAAGGAATACCAGGCCAAGCAGGCCGAACTGGTCTCCTCGCACATCGCCAAGCAGGACATCGTCATCACCACGGCCCTGATCCCGGGCCGCGCGGCTCCGAAGCTGGTCAGCGCCGCCCAGGTGGCGTCGATGAAGCCGGGCTCGATCCTGGTCGACCTGGCCATCGAGCAGGGCGGTAATGTCGAGGGCGCGAAGCTGAACGAGACCGTGGTCACCGCCAACGGCGCCAAGATCCTCGGTCACGCCAACCTGCCCGGCCGCATCGCCGCCGACGCCAGCGCGCTCTATTCGCGCAACCTGGTGGCCCTCTCGACTCTGTTCACGACGAAGGAAGGTGCGTTCGAGCCGAACTTCGAGGACGAGATCCTGCAAGCCGCCGTCGTGACGCGCGGTGGCGAGATCGTCCATCCGAACCTGAAGACCGCCTAACAACAGCATTGAAAGGGAGGCTCCCATGGAAGCCGTTGACCCCACCGTGTTCCGTCTGGCGATCTTCGTGCTCGCCATTTTCGTCGGCTACTACGTCGTCTGGAGCGTGACGCCCGCGCTGCACACGCCGCTGATGGCCGTGACCAACGCCATTTCGTCGGTGATCATCGTCGGCGCCCTGCTGGCCGCCGCGGCCCACGGCGCCAATAGCGACCTGGCCGGCGGCGCCGTCGCCGGCTCGACCTGGATCTCCAAGGGGGCCGGCGCGATCGCCGCGGCCTTCGCGGCGGTCAACATCTTCGGCGGCTTCTTGGTCACCCAGCGAATGCTGGCGATGTACAAGAAGAAAGAGAAGAAGTGAGCGGACGAGAGCAGGGGGAACCAGAACAATGAACGCCAATCTCGCCGCCATTCTCTACATCGTCTCGGGGGTGCTTTTCATCCTCGCGCTGCGTGGCCTTTCCAGTCCCGTGACCAGCCAGACGGGCAACCGTAACGGCATGATCGGCATGGCCATCGCCGTCGGCACCACCCTGGCCACCCTGTGGAGCCAGGGCGCGCTGGACGTCGTGACCCTGGGCCTGATCCTGGGCGGCGTCGCCGTCGGGGGCGCGGTCGGGGCGATCATCGCCCGCAAGGTCGCCATGACCTCGATGCCGCAGCTGGTCGCCGCCTTCCACAGCCTGGTCGGCATGGCCGCCTGTCTGGTGGCCGTGGCCGCCATCTACACGCCCGCCGCCTACGGCATCGTGGGCGAGGACGGCGCCATCCACCTCAACAGCCTGATCGAGCTGTCGCTGGGCCTGGCCATCGGCGCCATCACCTTCACCGGTTCGGTCATCGCCTTCGCCAAGCTGAACGGCAATATGGGCGGCGCGCCGATCCTGCTGCCGGCCCGCCACCTGCTGAACATCGCCATCGCCCTAGGCATCGTCGCCCTGGTCGTGGTGCTGGTCATCAGCGGCGGTTCGGCCATCTGGGCTTTCTGGGGCATCTTCGCCCTGAGCCTGCTGATCGGCGTCACCCTGATCATCCCGATCGGCGGCGCGGACATGCCGGTCGTGGTGTCGATGCTGAACAGCTATTCCGGCTGGGCGGCGGCGGCCCTGGGCTTCACGCTCGAGAACACCACCCTGATCATCACCGGCGCCCTCGTCGGCTCGTCGGGCGCGATCCTGTCCTACATCATGTGCAAGGGCATGAACCGCTCGTTCGTCTCGGTGATCCTGGGCGGCTTCGGCGCCGACGCGGCGGCTTCGGCCGGCCCCGGCGGCAAGGTCGAGAGCCGTCCGGTCAAGCAGGGCTCGGCCGACGACGCGGCCTTCATCATGAAGAACGCGTCCAAGGTCATCATCGTCCCCGGCTACGGCATGGCCGTCTCCCAGGCCCAGCACATCCTTCGCGAGATGTGCGACAAGCTGAAGGAAGAGGGCGTCGAGGTGAAGTACGCCATCCACCCCGTCGCAGGCCGGATGCCGGGTCACATGAACGTGCTGCTGGCCGAAGCCAACGTCCCCTATGACGAGGTCTTCGAACTGGAAGACATCAACAGCGAGTTCTCGACGGCCGACGTGGCCTTCGTGATCGGCGCCAACGACGTCACCAACCCGGCCGCCAAGACCGACCCGACAAGCGCCATCTACGGCATGCCGATCCTGGACGTCGAAAAGGCCCGCACGGTCCTCTTCATCAAGCGCGGCATGGCCTCGGGCTATGCCGGCGTCGAGAACGAGCTGTTCTTCCGCGACAACACGATGATGCTGTTCGGCGACGCCAAGAAGATGGTCGAAGGCATCGTGAAGGGGCTTTAGGGCTTCCCGATCGCCTGAAACGACGAAGGCCCCGGCGGAGACGCCGGGGCCTTTTTCGTGCGCGTCCGAAAGCTCTCTCTCTAAGAGAGAGGGACGATCTTCGCCTGCACACCCCAAACGAAACAAAGGCCCCAGGGTTACCTGAGGCCTCTGTCGCGGGGAGTGGGGAGAGTGTGGGGAGGTGGGAGTGTGGGGTAAGCGGTACTGAAGATCACTTGGCGGCCAGCTCGACCGCGGTGGCGCGGGCGGCGAAGGTCAGGGCCTTGCGTTGGGTCGTCGACAGCTGGCGGGCCACGTCGCGGTGGGCTTCGGTGACGCATTGGCCGAACGACATGTCCAGGTCGTTGTTACGCAGCTTGGCGCGGCAGACGGTTTCGCCGGCTTGCTGCACGCGGGCCTTGAACACGGCGGCCTGGGCAGGGTTGGCCAGGTCCAGGTCGGTCAGCGACACGGTGACCGACGGGTCACGCTCGGCGGCGTTGGCGGCTTGGGTCAGGCCCAGGACCGGAACAGCGGCCAGGCTCAGGCTGGCGACGGTGGTCAGGCTCATGATGAACTTGCGCATCTCTAAGTATCCCTCTGGCTGGGCGCTTTTCCCTGCGCCGATGAATACTGTGTACGGCCAAGAGTTCGCCAAGTCCCGTTACGTCTCAGTCATGACGTGTAATTAAGAGAGTGACGTCGTTTTAATGATATGAACTTCCCGTAATCTTTATCAAATACATGACATTGGCTGGGTGCGCCGCTCGCGCGCTACGGGGCATGGTCAATGAATGGTTAAGCTGCGCCCTGTTTTTGCCCCATGCGACATTCATACACCCGCCGGATTCACCATCCCGAAAGGTCAAGTATGAGAGCTAGATCGCCTGCGCGCGGTCCTCTCGAACGACCGAACGACCCGAGAGGTAGCGGTTTGAACTCCAAGAGCCTGGCTGTTCCGCCCCAGCACCTGCGCGTGGCCTTCTTCACCATGCTGGGTGTCGCGGCCATGGTCGGCGCGCTGAACGGCGCCGTCGCCCTGGGCGAATGGGTGGCCAAGGGCAGCGCGGCTTCCGAGGCGTCGGCGCCCGTCGTCGCCCAGGTCGAGGCCGAGGACGAGGTCGAACAGACCCCGCCGCCGCCCGCCTATCGTTTCGACGCGCCGCTGCCCGGCCGGGTGGTCAATTCGCCGTTCGGCCTGCGCCAACTGCCGTGGGAAGAGAACGGCCGCCTGCACCAGGGCGTCGACATCGCCGCCCCCGGCGGCGCGGCGGTCAAGGTTGCCGCCGATGGCGTGGTCAAGGCCACCGGTCTCTCGCCCACCTACGGCCGCTACGTGCTGGTCATGCACAAGGGCGGGCTGACGACCATGTACGCTCACCTGGCGGGTCCGGCGCGCGGCGTGAAGCGCGGCGTCTTCCTGCGTCGCGGCGAGACGCTCGCCTATGTCGGCAATTCGGGCCGCTCGACTGGCTCGCACCTGCATTTCGAGATCCGCAAGGGCGAGAAGCCCTTGAACCCCAGCTTCTTCCTGGGCCGCAGCTTCGCCGAGGCCAACGACCTGCCGCTGAAGGCCGCCGGCAAGGTCTCGCGCAAGGTCCACGTCGCCACGGTCTCCAAGTGGCCGCCCGGGGTCACTAAGGGGGGCGTGGCCAAGGCCCGCGCCGCGAAAGGCGAGATTCAGGTCGCTCGCCTGAAGAATGGCCGCGTCCGCGCCACCATCCCGGTGGTCGCCATCCAGGCGCCCGCCGCGCCCGCTCTGACCACCGCCACCAGCGGCTCGGCGACCTAAAAGCTCCGAACGCGGCTCGACGCGTCACAAAGCCTCACTACATTGGACGCATGATCCAGCTTCTCGGTCGTGGCGTCGCGGGCCTTGCCCTGCTCCTGATTTCCTACATCGCCGTCGGCGGGCTGATGAGCGCGTCCGGCGCGCCCAAGCTCCGAGGCCAGATGGTCGAGATCGAGCCTGGGCGGAAGCTGCGGCTGGTCTGCGAAGGCCCCAGGAGCGATCGCCCCGTGATTTGGCTGGAAGCCGGCGCCTTCGGCTTCGCCGCCGACTGGGGCGGTACGCAAGAGGCCCTGACCGCCGCCGGCTGGCGCTCGTGCGCCTATGACCGCGCCGGCATGGGCTTCTCGCCCAAGGGCCCCAGCCCGCGCGACGGCGTCGCCATCGTCACTGACTTCGAGAAGCTGGTCGCCGCGTCGGGCGAGCCCGGCCCCTACATCCTGGTTGGCCACTCGATGGCCGGCTTGCGCCTGCGCGAATATGCCGGCCGCAACCCCGACAAGATCGCCGGCCTGGTGCTGGTCGACGCCGCCACGCCCGAGGCCGCCCAGAACCCGCAGATGCAGGGCTTCATCCACGCCTTCGCCAACGCCTCGAAATGGGCGGCGCGCGGGGCCTCGATCGGGCTCTACAAGCCGTTGGTCCACACGCGCCTCGGCGACAAGATCGACCTGCCGCCGGCCGCCAAGGCCGAGAAGGGCTGGGCCTTCGCCAATGGCCGTCACAACCGCACCGCGGCCGAAGAGGTCGGGCTGTGGAAGGAGGCCTCGGACCAGGCCGCCCAGCAGCCCCAGTTCGATCCCAAGTGGCCGATGGCCGTGGTCACTGCCGGTCCCGTGGCCGGCCGCGAGCTGCGCAAGGAGATGCAGGCCGCGCCGGCTCGTCGTTCGGCCCACGGCTATGTCGACCATGTCGAGGCCGCCACCCACACCCTGCTGATCGGCCGACAGTTCGCCGACCACATCGTCAAGGCGATCGCCTTCGTGGCCGACGCTAACAAAAAGGGCTGATACAACTTCTGGAAGGGTCGATTCGGGAGGTTCCCTCATGGTCAGTGCGGTCAGCCTGGAGGGCGTCAGCAAGACCTATGACGACTTCCACGCCGTCAGGGACGTCAGCTTCGAGGTCCCCGCCGGCCGGATCACCGGCTTCCTCGGCCCCAACGGCGCGGGCAAGACCTCGACCATCCGGATGATCCTGGGCTTGCTGCCCGCCACGGCCGGAAAGATCACCGTGCTCGGGGCCGACGACGCCCAGAAGGTGCGCGAGCGCATCGGCTTCCTTCCCGAGGAGCGCGGCCTCTACAAGCGCATGACCCCCATCGACGCCATCGCCTTCTTCGCGGGTCTGAAGGGCGTGCCGGAGACGGAGGGCCGCAAGCGCGCCAAGGCGATGCTGGAGGCGCAAGGGCTGGAATACGCCATGAAGCGGCCGATCAAGGACCTTTCCAAGGGCATGGCCCAGAAGGTCCAGTTGATCTCGGCCCTGGCGCACGAGCCCGAGCTGGTGGTTCTGGACGAGCCGTTCTCGGGCCTTGATCCGGTCAATCAGCAGGCCCTGGAAGGCATGATCCGCGAGATCGCCGCCCGCGGGGCCACGGTGCTGTTCTCCACCCACGTGATGCAGCACGCCGAGCGTCTCTGCGACAAGGTCGTGCTGATGGCGCGCGGGCGGAAGGTGTTCGACGGCGATGTGGCCACGGCCCGCTGCGCCGCGCCCCGGGCCCTGGTGCTGGAGGGCGACCTCACCGCCGAGCAGGTCGCGGCCTTGCCAGGGCTGGGCGCTGTGACCTCCGAGGCCCTGCCCGACGGTGGTTGGCGGCACGTGGCGGTCCTGCCCGAGGTCGGCACCGGCCAGGACGCCCTGAAGGCCGCCTTCGCCCGCGACCTGGCGCTGCGACGGTTCGAGCTCAAGGAGCCCAGCCTGCACGACGCCTTCATCGTCCTGACGGGAGGCCAGGCATGAGCCGTCTGTTGAAGATCGCCCGCCGGGAATACCTGGCCTATGTCCGCACCGTCGGCTTCTGGCTGTCGATCGTGACCCTGCCGCTGGTCATGGGCGTCACCAGCCTGGCGCCGGTGATGATGATGAAGAGCGCCAAGCCCGAGCGGCTGGCCATCATCGACCTGACCGGGCAGAACCTGGGTCCGGCCGTGGCCAAATCGCTGGTCGAGGACCAGAATCGCGCGGCCGCCCGCGCCCTGCGCGCCGCCGCCCTGTCCGCCGCCGGTCCCAAGGCCCAGGAGGAGGTCCGCAAGGCCCAGGAGAAGGGTGGAGACGCCGCCGGCCGCGAAGCCCTGGCGCGGCTCAATCCGACCGCCGCCGCCCGCTACAAGCCGCCCAAGGCCCAGGCCATCGTCCTGCCGGCTCCCGCCGAGGCGCAAGGCGCCGCGACCGCGCGCGAGGCCGGCCTCGCCGCCCGCCGCGAAGTCGAGGCCAAGCGTCTCGATTCGGTGCTGGTGCTCAGCGGTCAGGACGACGCCATCGTCATGGACCTGTGGAGCCGCAACCTCGCCGCTCCGGTCCTGGAGGGCGACCTGAAGGGCGCTGTCGGCGAGATCATGCGCGAGCGGGCTCTGGCCCGAGCCGGGGTCTCGGCCCAGACCCTGAAGGCTGCCGACGCGCTGAAACCGGCCTTCAACAGCCTGTCGCCCAGGGCCGCCTCGGGCGAGAAGGTCGCGCTACGCGACCGCCTGCCGACCTATGTCGGCCTGGCCGCCGGCTTCCTGTTGTGGTCGATGGTGATGACCGGGGCCAGCATCCTGCTCAACAGCGTGATCGAGGAGAAGTCGTCCAAGATCCTGGAGGTGCTGCTGTCCTCAGCGTCCGTGCCCGAGATCATGGGCGGCAAGATCCTGGGCGTGGCGGGGTTGACCCTGACGGTGCTGAGCATCTGGGCCGCCGGCGGCTGGCTGGCCATGATCAACTTCGCCCCGGGGCTGGCCGGCGACCTGATCGCCGTACTGCTGGGCAAGGGGCTGATCCTCTATTTCGGCGTCTACCTGGTCGGCGGCTACCTGATGTACGCGGCGCTGTTCGCCGGCATCGGGGCGTTCTGCGAGAGCCAGCGCGACGCCCAGACCCTGCTGGGGCCGATCATCATGGTGATGACCATCCCGATCGTCTTCATGAGCCAGGCGATCCGCTCGCCCGAGTCGCCGATCCTCAACACCCTGTCCTGGATCCCGCCCTTCACGCCGTTCCTGATGCCCGTGCGCATCGCCAGCGACCCGCCGATGATCCAGGCGGTCGGGACCATGGTGCTGATGCTCGTGACGGCGGCGGCGATCCTGGCCTTCTCGACCCGCGCCTTCCATGTGGGCGCGCTGGCGACGGGGAAGGTGGACTTCAAGACGCTGATCGGGCGGATCGCGCGTCGCCAAGCAGGCTGACCCTACGCCGCTCATCCCCGCGAAGGCGGGGATGAGCGGGTTTTAGATGCCAGAAACGACGAAAGCCGCGCGGATCGCCGCGCGGCTTTCGAAATCTTCGCAGACGCTGAAGAGGTCCGGTCTTACCGGCTCGGCTTCTTCGGCATCGGCAGCAGGCCTTCGCGCTGAGCGCGCTTGCGGGCCAGCTTGCGGGCGCGACGGACAGCTTCGGCCTTTTGACGGGCGCGCTTTTCCGACGGCTTTTCATAATGCACGTGCCGCTTCATTTCGCGGAACGAGCCTTCGCGTTGCATCTTCTTCTTCAGGGCCTTGAGCGCCTGATCGACGTTGTTGTCGCGGACGAAAATCTGGACCAGGGGTATCTCTCCATTCGACAGCCCGACCAATTTCCCAAGTCCCTCTTGAGGGGCCGGGCGGGCGAATAAACCAGTGCCCCGGAAGGGGTGCTTCCAGGCGATGAGGCGGGGCTGATAGCAGAGGGAACGGCCGCTGTCCATGCGCGACGCGGCCTAAACCACGGTGTAGACTCGGATTTATGAACCAAACCGCCGAACCCTCCGGTCAAGCTTCCGACCGGTCGGGCCAAACCTGGGCCGACGAAGCGGAGCAACGCGTTCTGGACGAGGCCCTGCGCCTGGCGCCGAAGGCCGGCTGGAACACGGGATTGGTGTCGCGCGCCCTGGCGGCGGCCGGTCTTTCCGAGGCCGAGGGCCAGCTTCTGCTGCCCGAAGGCCCGCGCGACCTGGCCGCCCTGCTGTCGCGGCGCCATGACGCGGCGGCGCTCGTCCGCCTGAAGGCTTTCGACGTCGCCGCCCTGAAGATTCGCCAGCGGATCCGCGAGGGGGTGGTGGCTCGGCTCGACGCGGCCCAGGAGCATGCCGACGTGCTGCGCCCCCTGGCCGCCTTCCTGGCCTTCCCCACCAACCTGGCCTTGGCCCTGCGGCTGACCTGGGAATCGGCCGACGCCCTCTGGCGCTGGGCCGGCGACACGGCGACCGACGAAAACCACTATTCGAAGCGGGCGATCCTGTCGGGCGTCCTGATCTCGACCATGGCCGTCGACATGGCCTCGGGCCGCGACTCGGCGCTCTCGCACCTGGACGCGCGCATCGACAACGTCATGGCCTTCGAGAAGTGGAAGGCGGGGCTCAAGCCCATGGACCTGGCGAGCGAGGTCGTCTCGGCCCTGGCCCGGATGCGGTACGGGAAGTGATGATCTCTGCTCCCCTTCTGGGGGAGCTGTCGCGGAGCGACTGAGGGGGCTAATGCGGCCTAAGCCGCGCTGCCCCCTCCGGCCCTTCGGGCCACCTCCCCCGGAAGGGGAGGAGAATTTCGACTACCCCCCGAACGCCGCCGTCAGGCGGTCGAAGTGGGCCTGCACCGGACGCGGGGCCTCTTCGTTCGGCGATTCCACGTACATGCGGCGGTCCAGGTGGCGGACGCGCTCGTACAGGCGCTCGGAGCGTTGCAGCAGGTTGGTGAGGCCGAAGGGCAGTTCCTCGACGGCCGGGGCCTCGCCCGCGGCTTCCTCGCCCAGGCGGTAGCTTTCGGCGCAGGCGGCTTCCGGCGGCATCTCGCCTTCGCGGACGGCGCGCTGGACCAGCAGCCACGAGGCCACCTGCATCAGGCGGGTGGTCAGGCGCATGCTTTCGGTGGCGTAGCCGAGGGCGGCGTTGCGGGACAGGATCTTGCTGTCGTGGCGACCGGCCCCATCAAGATAGGCGGCGGTCTCCTCGACCAGCTGCATGCCTTCCTCGAAGGTGCGGTCAAACAGTTCGGATCGCGCGAAGTCCTGGATCACTCCAGCGCGCCAAGGCGTGTCCGCGAACGCGTTCACTTCGGTCATAGCTACTCAATGCCCCTTCGAAAGGCCGCGAGGTCGTCCCGCTTGGCGATGGGAGTGCAACCCCCGTGCCAGAACCAGCCGTCCCGTTTCGCGACCCGCCCCCTTCGAACCAGACCGTACGCCCTGACGTCCGAAGGCGGATGAACGCCTTAAGTCGCCAGTAACCTCACTGAAATCTTAAAATAAGCCTTAGTCCAGGCGACCAAACAGCGCATTGGCCGCGTCGCGACCAGCCTTTTTCTTCGTAAGCTGTGCTTTGGTGCGTTCGATTTCGGCCTGCAAAGCCTCGATCCGCTCTTCCAGTTCCGCGACGCCATAGACCTCCAGGTCCTCGTGCGTCGTCTCGTTCAAGGCGCGTCCGCCGAAGGCGCGGGGTTCCGCAGGCTCTTCGAACATCGGCTCTTCTCCCTTTTCCACAAGGCATCTGACGCCTACCTAGGCTTCAAATCAAGTTTAACGAGGAGCCGGCGCATGGCGCAGACGATGACTGCGATCGAGATCGAGGGCGGCAAGGGGGCGGCCGAGGCGCTGAAGGCGACCACCGCCGAGCGTCCCGTTCCCGGTCCGGGACAGGTCCTGATCAAGGTCGCGGCGGCCGGCGTGAACCGTCCCGATCTCCTGCAGCGCCTGGGCTTCTATCCGCCCCCGCCGGGCGCGCCGACCACTCTGGGCCTGGAGGTCGCGGGCGAAGTCGTCGAGGCGGCGGGCCGCTGGAAAGCCGGCGACAAGGTCTGCGCCCTGCTGGGCGGCGGGGGCTATGCCGAATACGCGGTCGTGGACGCCCGTCACGCCCTGCCGATCCCGGCGGGCCTGGATCTGATCCAGGCGGCGGCGCTGCCCGAGACCGTCTTCACCGTCTTCGCCAACGTCTTCGAGCACGGCGCGCTGAAGGCCGGCGAGACCCTGCTGGTTCACGGTGGAACGTCCGGAATCGGAACAACGGCGATCGCCATGGCCAAGGCGGCGGGCGCCAAGGTCATCGCCACGGGGCGCGGCGCCGACAAGAAGGCCAAGGCCCTGGAGCTGGGCGCCGACATCGCCGTCGACGCCAAGACCGAGGACTTCGCCGAGGTCGTGAAGGCCGCCGGCGGGGCCGACGTGATCCTCGACATGGTCGGGGCCAGCTATTTCGAGAAGAACCTCGACGCCCTCAATATCGGCGGGCGCATCGTCTACATCGCCAGCCTGGGCGGCTCGATGCTGGAAGTCCCGGTCATGCGCATCATGCAGAAGCGTGCGACGATCACCGGCTCGACCCTGCGCCCGCGCTCCACCGACGAGAAGGCGCGCCTGGCCGCCGAGGTCGAGCGCGTGGTCTGGCCGTGGGTGGCGGAAGGCAAGGTGCGCCCGATCGTGGACGCGACCTTCCCGCTGGCGGATGCGGCCAAGGCCCACGCGCACCTCGAGGCCGGGGATCACGTGGGCAAGGTGGTGCTGACGGTCTAGGGAAAGACTAGGGGCGTCCCAAAACTCAGCGCTTACTGAAGTTTGCGTTCACCCCGTTCCCTTTTTGCGAGAACCGCATTATAGCTTTCCCAACATCCCGCCCGGCCGAAAGGCCGGGCGCCGTCATTTCTGGAGGACCGCATGTCCGACATCCTGATGCCCAAGGCGACCGCCGTCTGGTTGGTGGACAACACCTCGCTGAGCTTCGAGCAGATCGCCGATTTCTGCGGCCTGCACCCGCTGGAAGTGCGCGGCATCGCCGACGGTGAAGTGGCGCGCGACATCCGCGGCGCCGACCCCATCGGCAACGGCCAGCTGACCCGCGAAGAGCTGGACAAGGCGCAGGCCAACGACGCCTACCGCATGAAGGCCCAGGTCAGCCGTCACGCCGAGCTGCTGAAGCCGGCCAAGAAGGCTCCGCGCTACACGCCGGTCTCGCGCCGCCAGGACCGCCCGGACGCCATCGCCTGGTTCCTGCGCCACCACCCCGAAGTGACCGACGCCCAGATCTCGAAGATCCTGGGCACCACCAAGGCCACGATCGAACAGGTCCGCGCCCGCACGCACTGGAACGCGGCCAACATCAAGCCGGTCGACCCGGTGACCCTGGGCCTGGTCGGCCAGCTGGAGCTGGACGCCCTGGTCAAGAAGGCGGCCGAGAAGAAGGCCAAGGACGACCTGAAGAAGGGCATCCTGCCGGAAGACCCGACCCTGCGCCCCGCCTCGGAAGCCGGCCAGTTCGAGCCCGAGGTCGAGGAAGAGGAAGAGGACTTCCGCGCCCCGCGCGGCGACATCAAGGCCGAGGACGTCTTCGGCAAGTCGACCGGCTACGTGGACGAGGAAGACGAGGACTAGTCCTCGTCTCCGGACACCCCCAAAAGCAGAGGCCCCGTTCCTTGCCGGAACGGGGCCTCGTGTTTTTCGGCTGCTTCAGCAGCTAGTGCATTCGGGCCCTCAAGCCCTCGATCTCTTCCTTCAACCGGAGCTTTTGCCTCTTAAGCTCCCTGAGCATCGTTCCATCGCTGCCCGGTCGACTGGTCTCCTCCTGAATCTTGCGATCGAGGTTCTCGTGACGGGACCCAAGCTCGCGGATACGGGATTCGATGGCCATGGCTCTCGGCTCCATTGCTGTTGGACGACAAAGAGAACACCCGCTGCGCGGCGCTGTCAGATCACATATGATTGCAATCGGCCCCGCTTGACGTGGCGCGAACCACTCCCATGACGGATGAAAATTCACCATGATCGACGCCTCGAAGACCGCTGATCGACCCCAGGACCGGGCGCGGCTGGTGGTCGGGATCACGGGCGCCTCGGGCGTGGTCTACGGCCTGCGGGCGCTGGACGCCTGCCGCGAGATGGGCGTCGAAAGCCATCTGGTGCTGTCGAAATCGGCGGCCCTGACCCTGTCGCAGGAGACCGACCTGTCGGTCGCCGACGTCAACGCCAAGGCCGATGTCGTCCATCGCGCGGCCGATATCGGGGCCTCGATCGCCTCGGGCTCGTTCCGCACCTTGGGGATGATCATCGCGCCGTGCTCGGTGCGCACGATGAGCGAAATCGCCACCGGCGTAACGTCTTCGCTGCTTAGCCGCGCGGCCGACGTGACCCTGAAGGAGCGCCGCCCGCTGGTGCTGATGGTGCGCGAGACGCCGCTGCACCTGGGCCATCTGCGCACCCTGACCAAGCTTTCGGAGATGGGCGCGATCATCGCTCCGCCGCTGCCGGCCTTCTACGCCAAGCCGGCCTCGATCGCCGAGATGGTCGACCAGTCGGTGGGCCGCGCCCTGGACCTCTTCGACCTGGCTTGGCGACCCGTGAAGCGCTGGGGCGAAGACCTCGAAACCCTGGCAGGCAAGTCCGAAGGTTAACGCGCATGCGCCTGTGGGACTGGGCCCTGGAAGCCTATGCGCGACAACCTGTCGCGGAGGCGTGCCTGCACCTGCAGGACGCCCACGGCCAGAACGTGCCCTACCTGCTGTGGGCCGCCTGGATGGCCCAGGAAGGGCGCTCGGCCGACCTCAAGGACGCCGCCCGGATGATGCGCACCTGGGACGCCGAGGTCGGCTCGCCCCTGCGCGGCGTGCGCCGGGCGCTGAAGCCCTCGCGCCCGCCTGTCGACGATGCGGCCAAGGAAGCCCTGCGCGACGCCGTGAAGGCCGTGGAGCTGAAGGGCGAGCGGGTGCTGATGGAAAGTCTGGAGGCCTTGAGCCGCGAAGGCAGCCCGCCGATCCCGGTCCTGGAGGGCCTCGTGGCCGCCGCCGAGGCTTCGGGCGACCCGCCCCGGCGCTCGGCGCTGGAAAAGCTGGCCCAGGCACTTGAAAACAGTCGTGGCTGAGCGCCTTTACCGGTCGTCAGCCTTTGCTATCTATCACCGTTTGGGGCCCACCTGAGACATGTCCATGAACGACGATGATCCGTCGGAAGATACCGACATCGCGATCGAACGTCGCCTTGCCGACCTGCGCGAGGAACACAAGGACCTCGACGACGCCATCCAGGCCCTGGAGCAGCGCTACCAGCCCGACATGCTGCAGATCGCACGTCTGAAGCGGAAGAAGCTTGTCCTGAAGGACGAGATCGGCCGTCTCGAAGACCAGCTGACCCCGGACATCATCGCCTAGAGCCCTTAGAGCGCGTTAGGCCGCGCTGCGGCTGGCTTCGATGTCGCGGACCGTCTGGAGCAGGCGGCCCGGGGTGACCGGCTTTTCCAGCCGCGCGTCGGCGTGCTGGTCGTCCTTCAGCAGGCGCGCATCGACGGCCGAGGCCATCAGGGTGGCCGCGGCGGGGCGGACCTTGCGCACGGCGCTGACCAACTCGCCGCCACTCATGCGGGGCATGGTGTGGTCGGTGATCACCAGGTCGGGCTTGAACTGGTCGAGGGCCTCGAAGGCTTCCTGGCCGTCCTGGCACAGCAGGACGTCGAACCCCGCCTCGGTCAGGGTGATCTCGTAGATCATCGACAGAACGGGATCGTCCTCGGCGATCAGGATGCGCTGCATTGCCCCTCAAAGTCCTGCGTATGCTTAACAGACTATGAAGTTGTGTTACCGCGATCAGACGGGCGGAGTCCCCGTGCGATAAAGTCGCATAACCGCCAGTTGTCAGGCGGTGTTTTTACGCTTCCGAAGGAACATGGCGGCGTCGGCTTCGGCCAGGGCCTCTTCCGGCTCGGCGCCGGGCTGGATCTCGCGCACGCCGTACGAGATGTGCAGCGGGGCCGACCATTCGCCGAACTCGACCGGGGTCGAGCGCACGGCCTCGGCCAGGCTCTGGGCCTTGGATTCGGCGGTTTCGCGGTCGGCCTGGGCCAGCAGCACGGCGAACTCGTCGCCGCCCATGCGGCCGACGACGTCGCTCTCGCGGACATTGGCCAGCAGGCGCTTGGCGACGGCCTTCAGGGCCTCGTCGCCGGCGGCGTGGCCAAAGCGGTCGTTGACGCTCTTGAAGCCGTCCAGGTCGAAGAACACCACGCTGGCGGGCGAGCCGTAGCGCTGGGCGAAGGCGGAGACGCGCTTCATCTCGCGCAGGAAGGCGCGACGGTTCAGCACCGGCGTCAGCACGTCCATGTCGGCCTGGGCCTGCGCCTCGTTCAGGCGCAGCTTCAGCATCGCGACCTCGTTCCGCAGATCCTCGATCTCGGTCATCAGGGTCTGGAGGGCGTCGACGACCTTCGGCGTCAGGTCGGCTTCCGTCAGGCCCAGGAACGCGGCGCTGTCGGGCGCCGACACTTCACGCGTGGCGACCTGGGCGCCGGCGCGCACGAGCGCGCGCTTGCGGATCGCCGCGAAAGGTTCGGTACGTGCGCCGGAAATCTTCATGGGCCTTACGGGAATCGGTATTGCACAGCTCGACTATGGTTAACGGGAACGACGTTCGGCGCAATCGGGGCGCCGATAAGTCGCAGGCGCACAGGGTCGCGGGTTCATCCTAGAGGCGAATACGGAGCGATTTGTGTCGTTTTGGGCTTGCCTAGAGGGGGCTGAGGGGCATACGGGGCGCTTCCGCCGCCGCCGCCCAGCGAAACTCTGAGGGACGACGCCATGACTTCGACCACCCCGCCTGTCGCCATCATCATGGGCAGCCGCTCGGACTGGCCGACCATGAAGGGCGCGGCCGACGCGCTGGACAGCCTGGGCGTGGCCTACGAGGCCAAGGTCGTCTCGGCCCACCGCACGCCCCAGCGCCTGTTCGCGTTCGCCACGGGCGCGGAAGCGGCCGGCTACAAGGTGATCATCGCCGGGGCCGGTGGCGCGGCCCACCTGCCGGGCATGGCCGCCTCGATGACCAATCTGCCCGTCCTGGGCGTGCCGGTGCAGTCCAAGGCGCTGAGCGGCCTGGATAGCCTGCTGTCGATCGTGCAGATGCCCGGCGGCATCCCGGTCGCGACCCTGGCCATCGGCGAGGCGGGCGCCAAGAACGCCGGCCTGCTGGCCGCCCAGATCCTGGCCTTGTCGGACATCGCCTTGGGCCAGCGCCTGTCGGCCTTCCGCGCCGCCCAGACCGACAGCGTCGCCGAGAGCGTCGAGGACTAAGAGATGCCTTCTTTCCCCCTGGTTCCCGGCTCGACCATCGGCATCCTCGGCGGGGGGCAGCTGGGCCGCATGCTGGCCCAGGCCGCCGCGCGCCTGGGCTTCGACGTGGTGATCCAGGATCCGGAGGAGGGCTCGCCCGCCGGTCGCGTCTCGGCCCGCCAGATCGTCGCGCCCTATGATGACCGCTGGGCCCTGAAGCGCCTGGCCGAGGCCTGCGACGTCGTCACCTACGAATTCGAGAACGTCCCGGCCGACACGGTGTCGGAGCTCGATGCGCTCGGGGCGGTCGTCTCGCCGGGCGCCAAGGCCCTGGCCGCCGCCCAGGACCGGGTGGTCGAGAAGAGCTTCTTGGCCGAGATCGGCGTGCCGACCGTGGCCTTCGCCGCCGTGCACGACAGCGAGAGCCTGGCCGCCGCCGTAGCCAGGATCGGCGCGCCCTCGCTCTTGAAGACCCGCCGCGAAGGCTATGACGGCAAGGGTCAGGCCTGGATCCAGAAGGCCGCCGACGCCGAGGCCGCGTTCGACAAGATCGGCCGCCAGAACGCCATCCTCGAAGCCCCCGCCGACTTCGGCCGCGAGCTGTCGGTGATCGCCGCGCGCGGGCGCGACGGCGAGATCGCCTGCTATCCCGTCAGCGAGAACCACCACGAGGGCGGCGTCCTGCGCCGCACCGTGGCCCCGGCCAAGATCACCCCGGCAACCCGCGACCAGGCCGAGGCCATCGTCGCCAAGATCCTGACCGCGCTCGACTATGTCGGCGTCATCGGCGTCGAGTTGTTCGAGCTCGCCGGCGGCAAGCTGCTGGTCAACGAGTTCGCCCCGCGCGTCCACAATACCGGCCACTGGACCCAGGATGGCTGCGAGGTCGACCAGTTCGAGCAGCACATCCGCGCCGTCGCCGGCTGGCCGCTGGGCCCGACCGCGCCGCATCATCACGTCGAGATGACCAACCTCCTGGGCGCGGATGTCGACGCCTGGAAGAAGCTGGCCGCCGAACCCGAGACCCGCGTCCACCTCTACGGCAAGGGCGAGGCCCGCCCCGGCCGCAAGATGGGTCACGTCAACCGGCTGCGGCCCCTGAGGGACTAGCTGGCGGGCGGAACTAATCCTCGCGGTAGACCCGCCGCACGATCAGGCGGGCGGCGTCGCGAATGCGGTCCCAATCGGCCTCCGACTTGAGGGGCACGCCCGAGAAGCTCCCCGCCGCCGCCCCCGACAGCACCAACTGCTGGACGGCGGCGATCAGCACGACATTGAGGGCGGGAGCGTCCAGGCCTTCCGGCGGTGTCAGGTCGCCGCGCATCCGCGCGATCCATCGGCCCATGGCCACGCCTCGCGCGGCGGTCAGCCGATCGACCAGCGGGGAGGGGGCCGCCAACTCCCAGGCGGCGATGCGCTGGACCAGGATGTTGGTCCGCAGGGCCTGCAGGAAACCCAGGATCAGTTGCTCGGCCAGGGTGGCGTAGCTCTGCGGCGGTTCGTGGATCTCGGAGAGGCTGATCTCGATCCACGAGGCCAGATCCACCCCGAGCGCGTCGACCAGCCCTTCCAGGCCGCCGAAGTAGCGATAGATCAGCTGCTTGTCGCAACCCGCCCGCCGGGCCACGGCGTTGATTCCGAAGCCCTGGAATCCCTCTTCCGCCAGGGTTTCGCGGGCGGCGGCCACGATGGTCTCTTCCGTCCTGGCGCGGTCTCGGGAGCGGGGTGTTCGTTCCGACATGTCCATCCAGCTAGTACGCCGATCCGGCCGCGTCCAGCGTATTTGTCCCTATGTGGTGACAAACTTGTTGCCAAGCTGCCGGGATGCGCGTATCGCAATGTCACCACATGGAGACAAGATGATGAACACGAGCATTCTCGCGACCGGCGGGCGTGTCGCCGACGCTGGCAAGCCGGGTGTCGCGGTCGCCGGCCTGGGCGCGATCGCCCTGGGGATCGGCTTCAACGCGCCGTTCGCGGTGCTGGCCTCGATCTACGACTATCCGCAGGTGCTGCGCCGTCCGGCCAGCGAGGCGCTGGAGCTGTTCGCCGCCGGCGGTCCGACGCTGATCCTGGCCTGGTACGCCTTCATGCTCAGCGCCCTGGCGATGATCCCGCTGGCCATCGCCCTGTCGATCACGCCGCGCCGCCTGGCCGAGCGTCCGGCCCTGGCCATCGGCGCGGCGACGGCGGGCGCCTTGGCCGGCCTGACCCAGGCGGTCGGCCTGTCGCGCTGGGTGTTCGCGGTGCCGGCCCTGGCGCATGGCGACAGCGAGAGCGCCCAGCAGGCCTTCGCCCTGCTCAACGCCTGGGGCGGCGTCGCCATCGGCGAACACCTCGGGCAGCTGCTGACCGCGCTGTTCGTGGCCCAGCTGGCGGTGCTGCAATGGCGCGAGGGCCGGGAGGCGACGGGCGCGATCGGCTTTACGACCGCCCTGCTGCTGACCATCGGCACGGGCGAGGGCGTGGCCATCGCGCTGGGCCAGCCGGGCGACGTCTACGCCCTCTTCGCCATCGCCGGCTTCGCGGGCCTGACCCTGTGGCTGCTGACCACCGGCGCGGGGCTGATGCGTCGGGCCTAGGCCGCCGCGATGATTTCCAGCTCGACCAGCCACTCGTCCTGCAGCGTCTGGACGACGATGGCGGTGGTCGGGATGCGCCGGTCGCCCAGGGCCTTCACGCGCGCCGCGCCATTGGCCTCGACATAGGCGACGTCGCGCAGATAGCTGGTCAGGCGCACGATGTTGTCGACCGTCATGTCGGCGCTCTTGAGGATGGCGCGCAGGTTGTCCCACAGGAGCTCCAGCTGCCGCTCGAGCGTCGCGCCGGGCTCGCCGTTGGCCTCCAGGCCCATGGTGCCGGCGACATAGAGCAGGCGCTGCGGATTCCGCACCTCGATGGCGTGCACATAGTCATCGGTGGTGGCGTAGACGCCCTCGGTCGGGTTGTGGGTCACGGTTTCCATGGCGTCTCTCCCGCTTTGTCGCTAGCCAGACCCTAGATAGGGATCGGACGCGTAACGACCATGACCGAGCAGGCGCTCATCGGATTGATCGGCGGCATGAGCTGGGAAAGCTCGGCCCAGTACTACCGGCTGATCAACGAGGCGGTGCGCGAGCGTCTGGGCGGGGTAGCCTCGGCGCGGACCCTGATGTGGTCGTTCGACTTCGCCGAGATCGAGCACCTGCAGCACGCCGGCCGCTGGCCCGAACTGTCGCGGCGCCTGGCCGACGCGGCGCGGGCGCTGGAGGCCGGCGGGGCCGACTTCCTGGTCCTCTGCACCAACACCATGCACCGCGAAGCCGACGAGATCGAAGCGGCGGTGCACATCCCGCTGCTGCACATCGCCGATCCGACCGGCGAGGCGATCAAGGCGGCGGGCGTGGCGACCGTGGGCCTGCTGGGCACGGCCTTCACGATGGAGCACGACTTCTATCGCGGCCGGCTGGAGAAGAAGCACGGCCTGTCGGTGCTGACGCCCGACGCTGACGACCGCGCGGCGGTGCATCGGATCATCTACGAGGAGCTGGTGGCGGGGCAGGTGCTGGACGCCTCCCGCGAGGTCTATCGGGCGGTGATCGCCCGGCTGGTCGAACGCGGTGCGCAGGCGATCATCCTGGGCTGCACCGAGATCATGCTGCTGGTCGGCCAGGTGGACAGCGCCGTGCCGGTGTTCGACACCACGACCCTGCACGCGATGGCGGCGGTGGAGCGGGCGCTCTTTTCGTTGTCATCCCGGGCGTAGCGAAGCGGAGACCCGGGACCGCAACAGGCTCGGAGCTTCTGGCGGTCCCGGCTCGGCGCGCTGCGCGCTTGGCCGGGATGACAGGTTTGAATGCGCTGATAGGGTGCCGCTTCGCCAAAGTTGCGGAGTTCTCCATGCGCCTCGTTCTCGCCCTCACCGCCAGCCTCTCGATCATGGCGGCCGCGGCGCATGCCCAGACGACGACCGCCTACGACGCCGTCGATCCCTTCATCGGCACGGGCGGCGACGGCCACACCTTCCCGGGCGCGGTGGTCCCGTTCGGCATGGTGCAGCTCAGCCCCGACACCGAGATCCTGCCGTTCAAGCAGAGTTACGCGCGCGCCGCCGGCTACCGCTTCGGCGACCCGACCATCCTGGGCTTCTCGCACACCCACTTCTCGGGCGCGGGCCATTCCGACCTCGGCGACATCCTGCTGACCCCGATCAGCGGCGAAGCCAAGCTGGAGCCGGGCGAGGCCGACAAGCCGGGCTCGGGCTACCGCTCGCGCTACAGCCACGCCAGCGAGGTCGCCCAGCCGGGCTACTACGCCGTCACCCTCGACGACAGCCATGTGCGCGCCGAGCTGACCGCCGGCCTGCGCACGGGCCTGCATCGCTACACCTTCCAGAAGGGCGACCGCGCCCAGGTGCTGATCGACCTGCGGACCTCGATCTACAACTATCCGGGCAAGGTGCTGTGGTCGCGGCTGCGCGTGGCCGAGGACGGCACGATCACCGGCTATCGCGAGACGCGCGGCTGGGCCCCGGGCCGCAAGCTGTTCTTCGCCATTCGCTTCGACAGGCCGCTGGTCGGTCAGGCCTTCCACAATCGCGAGACCGACATCCCCTACAAGGGCTTCACCCAGCCCGGCCGCACGCCGAACGATCGCGCCCAGGTCCAGGGCCGCGCCCTGGTCGGGGTGTTCGACTTCGGCCAGATCGACGGGCCGCTGACGGCCAAGGTGGCGCTGTCGTCGGTCAGCGAGGATGGGGCGATCGCCAACCTCGTCAGCGACGAGCCCGGCTTCGACTTCGACGCCCAGCGCGGCCGCGCCAAGGCGGCCTGGGAGAAGGCCCTAGGGGCGGTGGACATCGAGGCCCCGGCTCCGATGCGCAAAACCCTCTACACGGCGCTCTACCACACGCTTTTGGCCCCCAGCGTCTATGCCGACGCCGACGGCCGCTACCGGGGCCCCGACGACCAGGTGCATGAGGGCCAGCTGGACGGCCGGAAGTTCACCTTCCACTCGACCTTCTCGCTGTGGGACACGTTCCGGGCCGAGCATCCGCTGCTGACCCTGGTGCAGCCGGCCGACTACACCAACGACGTCGTCAACTCGCTGATCGCCTCGCAGAAGCAGAGCCCCTACGGCATCCTGCCGGTCTGGCAGTTCCACGGCCAGGAGACCTGGACGATGATCGGCTACCACGCCGTGCCGGTCATCGCCGACGCCTGGATGAAGGGCATCCGCGGCTATGACGGCAAGGCCGCCCTCGACGCCATGGTCAAGAGCGCGACCTACGCCCCCTACGGCGGCCTCGGCGACTATATGAAGCTGGGCTACGCCCCGATCGACAAAGAGCCGGAGGCGGCCTCCAAGACGGTCGAATACGCCTATGACGACTGGACCATCGCCCGCATGGCCAAGGACATGGGCCAGGCCGATGTCGCCGCGACCTTCGAGAAGCGCGCCGGCTACTGGCGCAACAGCTTCGACGCCAAGACCGGCTTCCTGCGGGCGCGTAAGTCGGACGGGACCTTCCGCGAGCCCTTCAACCCGACCGCCATCAACTACGGCTCGGACTACACCGAGGGCAACGCCTGGCAATATTCGTGGTTCGCGCCGCAGGACCTGGGCGGGATCGTCAAGACGCTGGGCGGCGACGCGGCGACGGTGAAGAAGCTGGACGCCATGTTCGACTTCGACAATTCGAAGATCGACTACTCCCACGCCGAGGACATCGCCGGCCTCATCGGCCAGTACATTCACGGCAACGAGCCCAGCCACCACGTGGCCTATATGTACAACTACGCCGGCGCCCCGTGGCGCACCCAGGCGCGGCTCACCCAGATCATTAAGAGCCAGTACAAGCCGACCCCGGACGGCCTGTCGGGCAATGACGATCTCGGCCAGATGTCGGCCTGGCTGATGTTCACGAGCCTGGGCTTCTATCCGGTCACCCCGGCCTCGAACGAATACGCGATTGGCCGGCCCTTCGTGGACAAGGCGGCGCTGAACCTGCCGAACGGCAAGCGCTTCACGGTGCGGGCCGAGGGGATGGCGGAGAGCAAGCCCTACGTGTCGAAAGTGACCCTGAACGGCAAGCCGCTGACCCGGGCGTTCCTGAAGCACGAGGAGATCGTGGCGGGCGGCGAACTGGTCTTCACGATGAGCGCCACGCCGAACAAGGGCTGGGCGACGAAGGTCGAGGACCGGCCGACGTCGCTGACGGCTTACAAGTAGCGGAGTCGCAACCTCGCCCTTCGACAAGCTCAGGGTGAGGTTTCTACTGCGCTGACGATGATCCTCACCCTGAGCTTGTCGAAGGGCGAGGATCACGCGCGGCGCCTAGTACGGCAAATTCTCCTGCGCCGGCTGCCCCGGCACGGGCGGTGGAGGCTCCTCCGCCTTCGCTGCGCTCTCCAGTTCCGAGGCCGCCCGCGCGAACTCCGCCGACAGGGTCTCGTAGTAGCCGTTGCGCGGGTCGGGCGCGGTCTGGGGCGAGGGATCGGGCAGCAGCCAGTCGAAGTCGCGCACCGCCAGGTTCTGGTGGGCGGTCAGCATGAAGCGGCGCCAGATGCTGGCCGGGATGTCGCCGCCGACCACCTTGTTCATGGGCTTCTCGTTGTCGTTGCCGACCCAGACGCCGGTCACGTAGTCGGGGGTGAAGCCGACGAACCAGGCGTCGCGCCAGTTCTGGCTGGTGCCGGTCTTGCCCGCGGTCGGGCGGCCGAAGGCAGCGCGCTTGGCGGTGCCGTCCGAGACCACCTTCTTCATCATCTTGACCATGATGCTGGCGTGGCCGACGTCGTAGACGCGGCGCTCCGAGCCCGTGGGCTGATGGGCGAAGATCGGCTCGCCGCCCTGGGTGGTGATCGACTCGATGACATAGGGCTCGACGCGCACGCCGCCCTGCTGGAACACCTGGAAGCCCGAGGTCAGCTGCAGGAGGTTCACCTCGTACGAGCCCAGGGCCACCGACAGGTCGGGCGTCGGCGGCAGGCTGGTGATCCCGAAGCGGCGCACCAGGTCGCCGATGGCCGAGCGGCCGGCTTCCTGGCCCAGCTTCACGGCG
Organism: Caulobacter sp. GW821-FHT09H08; assembly: GCF_059415885.1. Lineage (NCBI taxonomy): Bacteria > Pseudomonadati > Pseudomonadota > Alphaproteobacteria > Caulobacterales > Caulobacteraceae > Caulobacter > Caulobacter sp. GW821-FHT09H08. The sequence continues at coordinate 128,297 of NZ_JBWKOC010000004.1, read as the reverse complement.
ATGGTGTTGGTCGAGGTGACCAGGGCCTGCTCCACCGTCATCGGGCCGCGATAGCCGCCGCTGTAGTTCTCGGGGCTCCAGTCGCCGAACTTCACCGGCTCGTCGACGCGGATGTCGGTGGCCAGCACGCCCTTCTCGACGGCGGCGGCGTAGATGAACGGCTTGAAGGTCGAGCCCGGCTGGCGCTTGGCCTGGACCGCGCGGTTGAACGGGCTTTCGCTGTAGTCCGTGCCGCCGACCATGGCGCGGATGGCGCCGTCGGTAGACAATGACAGCAGGGCGGCCTGGCTGGCGCCCGAGCGGGTGATTTCCGTGGCCATGGTCTGGCGCACGACCTCGGCGCCCTCGTGCTGCAGCGCCGGGTCGATGGTCAGGCGCACGACGAGGTCCGGCGCGTTCTGGCCGGCGATCTTCACGGCCTCAACGGTGGCGTAGTCCAGCACCCAGCCGAAGTCGCCCTCGTCCTGCAAAGCCAGGCCCGACAGCTGCGGGCGGTCCTCGATGGCGCGGGCCTCCTGCTCGCGGGTGATCCAGCCTTCCTTGCGCATGTTGGCCAGGATCAGGCGCGAGCGGGCCAGGGCGCGCTCCATGTCGTTGGTCAAAGCGAGGCGCGAGGGGGCCTTGGGCAGGCTGGCCAGCAGCGCGGCTTCCGACAGGGTCAGCTGGCTGGCGGGCTTGCCGAAATAGGTCTGGGCCGCGCCGTCGACGCCATAGGTGCCGGCCCCGAAATAGATGCGGTTCAGATAGAGCTCGAGGATCTCGTCCTTGCTGAGCACCTGCTCCAGCTTCCAGGCCAGCAGCATCTCCTGCAGCTTGCGCTTGACCACCCGGTCAGGGGTCAGGAACAGGCCCTTGGCCAGCTGCTGGGTCAGGGTCGAGGCGCCCTGCTTGGTCCTGCCGCCCTTGAAATTGACCCAGGCGGCCCGGACGATGCCTTGCAGGTCGATGGCCCCGTGCTGGTAGAAACGCCGGTCCTCGGCCGCCAGGAAGGCCTGGGGGACGTAGTTGGGCACGCCGCCGACGGTGATCCGCTGGCCATAGCGTGGGCCGCGCGTGGCGATCACCTGGCCGTTGCGGTCCTCGAAGCGAATGCCAGGCGCGCGGTTGACCGCGAACAGCGCCTCGCGCGAGGGCAGGGGCGGGGTGTCCTTGAGATACTTGAACCAGACATAGGCGGCCCCGCCGCCGGCGCCGACCACCAGGATCAGGAAGACGGCCAGCAGGCTACCCACGATCCAGCCGCGCTTGCGGGCCTTCTTCTTGGCCTCGGCGTGCTTGAGGTCGGCGCGGAAAGGCTCCTCGGGCGGAGGAGGCGGCGGCGGCGGCGCGGCCGTCGTCGGGGTCGCCAGCTTGAACGGATCCTGCGCCGGGACCTCGGCCCAGGCCTGCGGAGGCGCTGGCGGCGGGGGTTCGGGACGCGGTTCGGCGACAGGCGCCCGCCCACGCTTGGGCGGCTCCTTCGGCGGTTCCCCGTCTTCAAACTTGTAGGGCGGCAGCGTCCAGTCGTTCACGGTAAGCGTCAGGCTCTGTTTGGTCGCCGGGTCAATCGGGTTTAGGACGGCGCCATGACGCCACGCAAACCTTTCTGGCAGACGAAGACGCTCGTCGAAATGACCGTCCCCGAGTGGGAGAGCCTATGCGATGGGTGCGGTCTTTGCTGCCTAGTTCGCTTCGAAGACGAAGACACGGGCGAGATCATCCCCACGCGGGTGCACTGCCAGCTGTTCGACGAGCGCCTTTGCCGGTGCAAGGACTATCCGAACCGCAAGAAGACCGTGCCGGACTGCATCAAGCTGACGCCGCACAATATCGAGGACCTGGAATGGATGCCGCCGTCCTGCGGCTATCGCCGGATCCACGAGGGCAAGGACCTGCCGGCCTGGCATCCGCTGGTCACGGGCGACCCGGACAGCACCCACAAGGCGGGCGTCTCGGTGCGGAACCAGACGGTGTCGGAGTTGAGCTTCGACGACGCGGAAGACGCGCTGGACTTCACTGCGACGGACCTGATGCGGGATCGCGGGGACGATCCGTACGAGCCGGGGGAAGACTGAGTTTCCCTTTCCCGCAAGGAGAGAAGGAGAACTTGCAGCACTCACCGCCCTCCCCATCTCCGGTAAAGCTCTCACCGGAACCGCCGCATGTCCCTGCTGATCGCCGCCCTGATCGGGCTCTTGACCGTCCTCGTCGCGCGAGACCCCGGCGGATGGCTCTGGCGGATGCTGGTTGAGGCGCCGGCGCGGAAGCTGGGCGCCATGAGCGGGCGGCAGATGCTGATCACCGCGATCGTGCTTGTGATGGCGATCGGCGCCTCGGAACTGGTGATGCTGGACCTGGCCTGGTTCCTGGCCGCCGACATCGTCGCCTGGATCGAGCTGTTCGCCGCGACCCTGATCGTCACGCGGCTGCTGCCCGGCTGGCGAGCGGCGAAGGCGTTCGTCGCCCGAACCGGCCAGGCGCTGGTCCGCGCCCGTCCCAGGACCCCGCGCGCTCGGCGCATCCGCCGCCCGGCGGCGAGCTCCGACGACGCCGACCCTGCGCCGGGTGTTGGCGGCCTCGCCTTCGCCTGAGGTCCAGATACAGAAAAAGCCGGCCCGCGAACGCGGAGCCGGCTTTTCGTCGCCCTTACGGCGAGAAGCTGGAAGCTTCTTACTTCTTGGCGGTGAAGCCAGCGAACTTGGCGTTGAAGCGCGAGACGCGGCCGCCACGGTCCATCAGCTGAGCGTTGCCGCCCGTCCACGCCGGATGCGTGCGCGGATCGATGTCGAGCGCGAGGTTCGCGCCTTCCTTGCCGTAGGTCGAACGCGTTTGATAGTTCGAGCCGTCCGTCATGGTGACGGTGATGAAGTGGTAGTCGGGGTGAATGTCTTGTTTCATGGCGGCGATCCAGACCGACTAAGCCGGCGAAAGTGAATTGGGTAAGCGCCATCCTGCGCACGCGCGGGGTGGCCCTCGAAGACGGGCGGCTATAAAGAACCCGCGCGATTTTGGCAAGGGACTGTTGATGACTGACGCGAACGGCGGCGACCAAAAGGCCGAAGGCCGCCCCGGCGCGGGGGCCGAACTGGTCCAGGGGATGGCCGAAGCCAAGGCCCGGCGACCGCGTCGCAAGGACATCCGGCCGCTGGCGCATCTGCTGCCTTTCGTGGCCGCCCACAAGGGCGACGGCATCGCGGCGGGCTTCTTCCTGCTGTTCTCGACGGGCGCGACCCTGGGCCTGACGGCCGCCTTCAAGCAGGTGATCGACCACGGATTCGCCAAGGGCGCGGGCGCTGAGATCAACAGCGCCTTCCTGGGCCTGGGCGCGGTGGCCATGGTGCTGGCGATCGCCACGGCCCTGCGATTCTTCTTCATCACCCGCCTGGGCGAGCGGGTCGTGGCCGACGTGCGCCGCGCGCTCTATGGCCACACCCTGGGCCTGGACCAGGAGTATTTCCTGAAGACCCGCACGGGCGAGGTGCTGTCGCGCCTGACCACCGACGTCTCGCTGATCGAGCAGCTGGTCGGCGCCTCTGCCTCGATCGCCCTGCGCAACATTCTGAGCCTCGTGGGCGGCCTCGGTTACATGGCGGTGGTCTCGCCGAAGCTGGCGGGCTTCATCGTGCTGATGGTGCCGGTGATCCTGGCCCCGATGTTCCTGGTCGGCCGCCGCGTGCGCAAGCTGACCGTCACCGCCCAGGACCGCTTCGCCGACGCCGTCGGCTATGCCGGCGAGAGCCTGGACGCGCTGGAGACCGTTCAGGCCTTCGGTCGCGAGTCGGCCTCCTCGGCGCGCTTCGGGGCGGCGGTGGAGGCGGCCTACAAGGCTTCCGTTCGCCGGATCACCACCCGCGCCAGCATGACCGCCATGGTCATCACCCTGGCCTTCGGCGGCGTCACCCTGCTGCTGTGGACCGGCGCGCGCCTCGTGCTGGCCGGCGAGATGACCGGCGGCACCCTGGCCCAGTTCGCCATGCTGGCCGTGATGGCCGCCGGCTCGATCGGGGCCCTGGGCGAGGTCTGGGGCGACGTCCAGAAGGCCTCCGGGGCCATGGACCGCATCTCCGAGCTGCTGAACGCTCAGCCCGACATCGCCGCCCCGGCCGCGCCGACGACCCTGCCGGTCCCGGCCCAGGGCGCGATCGCGTTCGACAATGTGATCTTCGCCTATCCCGGCCGCCCGGACCTGCCGGCCTTGAACGGCTTCGACCTGGCCGTGAAGCCCGGCGAGACCGTGGCCCTGGTTGGCCCCTCGGGCGCGGGCAAGAGCACCGTCCTGCGGCTTCTGCTGCGCTTCTACGACCCGCAGCAGGGCGGCATCCGCCTGGACGGCGTCGACCTGCGCGACGCCGCGCCGGAAGCCGTGCGGGCCCGCATGGCCCTGGTGGCCCAAGACTCGCCGCTGTTCTCGGGCTCGGCGACCGACAACATCCGCTTCGGCCGCGCCGACGCCACCGACGAGCAGGTGAGAGCCGCCGCCGACGCGGCCCAGGCCACGGGCTTCCTCTCGGCCCTGCCGCAGGGCTTCGACACGCCGGTCGGTGAACGCGCCAAGACCCTGTCGGGCGGCCAGCGCCAGCGCCTGGCCATCGCTCGCGCCCTGGTCCGCGAAGCGCCGATCCTGCTGCTCGACGAAGCCACCAGCGCCCTCGACGCCGAGAGCGAGCGCCTGGTCCAGCAGGCCCTGACCACCGCCATGGAAGGCCGCACGACCCTGGTCATCGCCCACCGCCTGGCCACCGTGCTGAAGGCCGACCGCATCGTGGTGATGGAGGAGGGCCGCGTGGTCGAGCAGGGCACGCACGCCGAACTCTTCGCCAAGGGCGGCCTCTATGCGCGCCTGGCCAGCCTGCAGTTCGGGGTGGAGGCGGCCTAGCTGAGGACCACCGCCAGCACCGCGACGATCAGGACCACGCCTTCCAGGCCGTGGATCAGGATCGCCAGCCAGTTCGAGCGGAACACCTGGGCCGGCAGGCTGTAGCAGAGGCAGCTGATCAGCAGCCCCGGCATCTGCCAGAACTTGTGGGTGTGGTAGGCGGCGAACAGCAGGCCGTTGCCCAGCCACGCCCACTTGCCCCAGGCCTTCTCCATGCGCGGCAGCAGCACGCCATGGAACAGGAAGGCCTCGCCCAGGCCGTAGTTGAAGACGCTGGAGACCAGGGCCAGGCCCAGGATGTCCCAGCGCCCGGCGGCCTCGGGGCGGTTCAGCTCCTGGATGAAGGCGAAGCGCGGGGCGTGGCTGAAGAGGTCAAAGCCCAGCGGCGTGGCCTGGAACCAGGTCGTCACCACGTCGTCGCCCAGGAAGCCCAGGACCAGGAACACCGGGATCAGCAGGAAGGCCAGGATCATCGGCCGGCCCGTCGGTCGCCAGACCGGCGTGGTCAGCCACAGGCGGCGGGCCAGGGGGCCGAGGCGGAAGGGCACGCCCTCCAGCTTCAGCACGATCAGCGACAGCCCGAACTGCCAGGCCATGCCCAGCACGATCAGCCGCCAGAAAACCAGGCCCGGCAGCGGATCGCCGGGCGTCATCAGCCGGGGGGCCACGACCCAGGCCAGGATGACCATGGGTCCGGTCGCGGCGGCCCAGATCGCCAGGATCTTGGCGGTCCGCCACGCGCAGGTCAGCGGATCGGCCACCACGGCCGGGACGTAGGACGGTACAGAGGGCGAGCGCATTGGCCGCCCCTAGAACCGGCGGACCAGGCTGACGAAGCCGGCGGCGCTGTGGTCCTTGGCGATCAGCGGGCTCTTGGTGATATCGTTGTCGAAGATCTCGACCTCGGCCGCGACCATGGCCATCAGGCGGTCGTTGATCTGGTAGCGGGCCTGGGCGCCCAGCGAGGGAACCAGCACCCCGCCCGTCGGCGCGCCGGGCGTGCGGCCGAATTGATAGGCCCCGACCTTGCTGGATTGGGCGCGGCCGATCTCTTTCTCGGTCAGGCCGTAGAGCCAGGTGGCCAGCTTCTCGTCCTTCCACGACACGCCCGCCACGACCTCGACCGACAGCTTCTCGGTCGGCTGGGCGCTCATGGTCAGGTCCAGGTTGATCTCCTGGCCCTTGGTGTTGCCCGAGGCGTTGGTCAGGTACTCCAGGCTCAGCGTCGCCGGGCCGGCCGTGCCGCTGAGCCGCCCGCCGACATCGACGCCGGCCTCGCGCTTGAGGAACTTGAAGTCGCGAGTGTCCTTGGGATCGACCAGCTGGAAGCGCGGCGCGACGCGGCCCTCCAGCTTGAAGTGGTCGGTCTGGTAGGCCTTGACCGACAGGCCCGACAGGTCGGCCGTCAGGTAGCTGTTCTGGTAGACGAAGAACGGCAGGACGCCGGTCTGGGTCTGCTTCTTGGCGCTCTTGTAAGGGTTGGTCGAAACATAGGCCCCGGCGCCGACCAGCAGCAGGCGCTCGGGCTCGTCTGACTGGGCGTGCGCCCTGGAGGCCAGCGCCAGGCCGCCAAGGGCCAGGAGGACGCCGGCCAGGGTGAGGCCATTCAGGCGATTGATCATGACTGTTCTCTCGAAGTCGTTGGGGAGGGACAGTCGTGCTTCTGAGGGATGCGCCGCCGGGCGTCGTCCGAACGGGTAGGATCGAACGTCCGGACGTCCGATCGTAAGGGTCAGGACGTGGTCTAGCTGCCGGGTCGGAACGCGCTGGGGGCCTGGCCGGAGTGCTTCTTCACAGCGGCGTTAAAGGTCGAGCGCGAGTTGAAGCCGACATCGTAGGCGATGGTCAGGATCGGCTCGTCGCTGGCCTTGATGCGGTCGATGGCTTCCTCGACCCGCCAGCGATTGACGTAGTCGAAGAAGCTCTGGCCCAGGTGTTCGTTCAAGGCTTGGGACAGGTGGTTGGGGGTGATGCCCACGCGGGCCGCCAGAGCGCTCAGTGACAGCAGCGGATCGCGATAGAGGGCGCTGGCCCGCATGGCGTTCTCCAGGCGCGCGGCGATCTCGGCCTGGCGCTCCTGCGGCAGGCCTGAGCGGGCGTACTTGCCAGCGAGGGGCAGGACCTTGGGGGTTTCGGTCTGGGCGCTGTAGATCGGCTTCTGCGACAGGCCAAAGAGGCCGATGGCGGCGGTCCACAGCAGCTCGATGGCGGCGGCGGCGACCTCCAGCCAGGGGGATTGGGCAAAGCCCGTGGTCAGGCCCGACTTCACCGCGCCCCAGATCCACGCGGCCAGCATGACCAGCAGCAGGGCGCGCAGCCAGCTCAGCGTCCGGTCCTCGATGTTGGAGAAGAGATCCCGCACCCGCCGCACGTGCCGGCCCAGCACCCGGAAGGCGGCGGTCAGGTAGCCCAGGGTGACGATCAGGAAGAGGCCGGCATAGGCCAGCTGCAGGAGGCCCAGATGCTCTTCGGTCTCGGGCCATACGCCGCTGTAGATGGCCAAACGTGTGTGCGACGGCAGCAGGAAGAACGAGGCCGACAGTACGACCGCCACGCCCGCGGGCCAGCCGATCCGGAAGAGGCGCGCCCAGGTCCAGACGTGGTCCGGCTCGCCCGTCATGGCCACGACATAGGCCAGGATCGTCGGGCCCAGGAACAGCGACGCCATCCACAGGAAACCGGTCGTCCAGGGCGCGGCGGCATAGACCCCGGTGCGGTCCAGGACCAGGTCCAGGCCCGACATCGCGCTGATCAGCATGAAGGCGGCCAGGGCCGTGGCGGGGGCGGCCCGCCAGTCCCGCCGGACGCCAAGCTGCACGGCGGCGAACAGCCCGATGGCCATCGCCGCCGAGGACAGGATCAGCACCAGCGTGTCAGGCATTCCGGCGACTATCCCCACGACCGGTTCGAAGCGGGCGGGACAGTGTCGCGGAACGGCGTTAGGCGCAATCGGGACCGCATTCCCTACGCGTTGACCTTGGGTTGAGCCTGATCGACTGTCCGGCATCGCCTAGGGGGACCCGATGCTCGACAATCTGCGTCTGCTCAATCCGTTCAAGCCGATCGTGACGCCCGAGGACGCCAGCGTGGCCGCGCGGGCCGGGGCGGTGGGGGCGTTCGTGACCGTGATCAGCGGCGTGTACGGGGCCGTGAACCTGTTCCTGCAGCGCGACCAGCTTGCGGCCATCGCGCGCCAGTCCGTCGAGGTCCAGGGCCTGGACCCGGAGGTGGCGCGCCAGACGGCCGCGACCATGGAGGGCGTGGCGACCTATCTGCCGCTGGTGATGACGGCGGTCATGATGCTGATCTACCTGGTGTTCGGCCTGGTCCAGTGGCGCAAGCGCACCATGCTGATCCCGCTCCTGATGTTCCTGTTCAGCGCCTATGGCGTGGTCATGGGTCTGATCGGCCTGCTGATGCGCGGATCGGCGGCGCAGGCGCAGTACCAAGCCTTCCTGCCGCCGGTCTGGCAGCAGGTGCTGGGCTGGCTGATCTCCGTGGTGATCCTGGCGCTGTTCTGGGCCGGCTATCGCGGCGGCGACCGACTCAAGAAGCTCGGCGCCGCCCCGGACGTTTCTACCTTCTGAGATCCGCTGGGGTCGTCGGTTCGCTGACCACGCGTTGCATCGCCTTCCAGCGGGCGTCCTGCGACTTGCCGGCGCGATAGACGTGGTCGCGGACCATGTCCTGGCCGATGTTGTAGTTGATCACGTACGAGCGATAGGTCTCGATGAACGACACCCGCTTCTCGGCTCCGCCGCGCGAATAGAGGCTGTACTTCATCAGGTTCTGGACAGCCTGTTCCTTGGTCATCCGGCCGGCCAGATACTCGGCGGCGACGGTGTTGCTGGCGGTGGAGAGGGCCGCCTTGGCCGCCATCAGCTGGCCGTAGGTGTCGGCGGTCGCCGGGTCGAGGCCCGCCAGCGGATAGAGCTTGTCGCGCTCGAAGGCGGTCTTGGCGTCACCTGGGAAGGCCAGTTCGATGCCGAAATTGGCCGAGCCCTCGGCGATGAACGACTGCGGCGAATAGAGCGGATAGACGCTGAACTCGACCCAGCCCTTTTCCTTGGTCAGCTTCTGCTCGAGCATGGCGTTCAGCACGTGGTGGCCCGGATAGCCCTCGTGGCAGCCCAGATCGAGCGCGCGGCTGACATAGATCGGCAAGTCGGTGTTGATCTGGATCAGGCTATGGGCGTTGCCCTTGTACCAGTTGTAGCCGCTCCACGGCTTCTTGGTGACGAACTCCAGGTCGAAGCGCTCGCCGGCCGGCAGCTTCATGTGCTCTTCGGTCTTGGCCTTGCAGGCGGCGATGCCGGCCTTCATGACCGCGTCGACCTTGTCGGTCGGGATGATGTATTTGCTCTGGATCGCGTCCACGCGCGCGGCCAGGTCGCCCTTGCCCGGCGCCAGCTTCTCGATGCGGGCCAGGATGGGGTCATAGCTCTTCAGGGGCTTCAGCACCGGGCGGACGCCGAACAGGCCCTCGGCCTCGGCCTCGAAGCTGAACTTGTCGCCGGCGATCATGGCCAGGCGGGTCTGGGCGGCGCGCAGCTGGCCCTTCAGGAACGCCTTGCGGCGGCGCTCGTCGGCGGTGAGGCCCTTGTCGGCGATCTTGGCCAGGTCGGCCTGCAGGCGGTCGGCCTCCTTGCGCAACACCGAGACTGGGCGCGGGTTGGCCTTGGCGGCCTCTTCCCAGGCCTTGGGGCCGTAATAGGCGTCGACATAGCCGGGCTCGCGCTCGCCGGCTTCCAGGGTCAGGTGGACGAAGTCGACGGCGATCTTGTCCAGCGCCGTCGCGGGCGAGGCCACGTGCGGGAAGGCGAGGGCGGGGGCGGCCAGGCTTGCGGCGACGGCCAGGGCCGCCAGCGAGGCGAGGTTGCGGAACTTCATAGGCTTTCCCCAAAACGACCGCGTACGGCGTGTTCACAGGGGCGGCACGCTGCACCGGCTCGCCCCGGTTCGGCAATATCGAGGAACGATTTTCCTCGGATCAGCTCTGCAGCAGGCTGATCTTCGTCACGTCGCCGACGAAGCCCTTGCGGGCCTGCGCCTCATGGCCCTCGGCGGCCTGCGCCAGACCCAGCTTGCGCTCGGCCTGGGCCAGGACGCTCAGGCTGATCGGATCCAGCGGACGCTTGGCCAGGGCCCCGCGCGCCTCATCGGCTGCGCCCTGCGCATCGCCGGAGGCCAGCAGGGCGGCGGCCAGGCTGCGGCGCACCGGGTACCACCACAGCGGCGGATCGGTCATGTCGCCGAAGCGCGTCTCCTCCAGCTCGGCGGCCTTGCGGAACGCCTTGGCGGCGCGCTTGGGCTTGTTCTCCAGCATGGCCGCTCGGCCTTCCAGCACGAGACGCGCGACCTTGGCGCCGTCGGCGCCCGGCGAGGCGAACTCGCCCCAGGCCTTCAGCATGCTCGGCTTCAGCTCGATCTGGTCGAGTTCGCGGCGCACGCCGGCGGCGTCCCCTCGGCGAGCCATGGCCTCGCCGCGCGCATAGCGCCACATCGACTTCAGATAGGGCAGGGCGGGTTCTGGCAGGGCCAGCACATCCTCCGGCGCGCCATAGCGGCCCTCGACGGAATAGGCTGTGCCGGCCACGACCTGGTCCCACGCCTGTTCGGGCTTCAGCTTCAGGGCGCGGGTCAGGAACGGACGGGCGATGGCCAGGCCGCCCTCGGCGTCGCCCGACATAAGCGCTCCGGCTGCCCCGAACTGCACGTTGTGAGCGTGGTAGAACAGCCGATAGACGCCGTCCTCGCCGGTGAAGCCCTGGGCCTGCGCATTGGCCCTGTCAATCCTGGCGGCCGAGGCGTTGGACTTCAGCGCGTCCTCGTAGCGGCCGACCCAGTAGTAGGTGTGCGAGGGCATGTGGACGAGGTGACTGGCCGACGGGGCCAGGGCTTCCAGCTTGTCGGCCCACGGTTCGGCCCGGGCGGTAAAGCCGCTCATCTCGGTGGCGTGGATGTAGAAGTGGATGCCCGCGGCGCTGTCGGGCGCCAGCTTCAGCGAGGCTTCCAGCAGCTCGACCGCGCGGGGCAGGTTGCTCTTGGTTCCGGCCAGCGAGGCGGGGACCATCAGGGCGTCGGCGGCCAGCACGGCCAGCTCGGCATCTTGCGGATTGGCGCGGGCCAGGTCGTCCATGGCCTTGGCGTAGGCCGCGTCGCCCGCGCCCTTGCCGCCGCCGTTCTCGTAGCGGGCCCTCATGGCCGCGATCAGCGCCTTTTCCAGCGGCGGGCCGTCGGCGGCCAGCACCGTGGCGCGCGCCATCAGCTCGGCCATGGCCTTCTGGACCTTGTCGTCGACCGTGTAGTTGATCGTCGCCCCGCCGGCCCAGGCCTGACCCCACAGGCACATGGCGCAGTTGGGATCGCGGCGCGCGGCCTCCTCGAAGGCCGCGACGGCCGACTTGTGGGCGAAGGCGTGGCCCAGCTGCAGGCCGTTGTCGAAGAAGGCCTGGGCGTCGGGCGAGCTGGTGCGGATCGTCCACGTCGCCGCGCCGTAGCCCGGCAGCAGCTTCACGGCCTTGGCCGGCGCATCGGTCGCCGCCGCGCCGCCCGAGCACAGGCCCATGGCGCTGGGCGCCGGGGCGGGCGCGTCGGCCTGGGTGAAGGCCGGGATCAGGGCGAAGAGCCCTGCCGTGAAGACGATCGCGCGCATTGGACTTGCCCCTCTATCGGAAGGGACTGTCCGCCCGCGCCTCGGGTTCGGTCAAGCGCGCGCGGCAACCGCCAGGGCCGGGAAGTCGCTGAACACGCCATCGACCCCGGCCGCGTACAACGCCTTCAGCACCGCCGTCGCATCGCCATGCTGGGCCAGGTACGTCGGGCTCTGGGCGTCGCCCTTCCGCAAGGATGCGGGCAGGAAGTAGTTCTCGGCCCGCACGGTCCAGGGGTGGACGGCGAGACTGGCGGCGTGGGCGTTCTTGACGAGGTCCGTGGCCGGTCCCAGCGTCTGGCCATCGTTCGGGATCACCAGCTTCCAGTTCGGCCCCAGGCCATCGGCATAGACGGCGACGTCCTTCAGGCCCTGGGCGGTGATCAGGTCGGCATATTTGACGCCCGGCAGGTCGGCCGGCCCGCCCTCCGCATCGACCAGCAAGACGAGGCGCGCGGCGGTCTTGGCCTTCAGCTTCCTCAGCGGTCCGACCTCGAAGCACTGGACGAATACCGGCGCGGTGGCCGAGTTCAGGTCCAGCGCCTTCAGCTTGGCGACCAGGCGATCCTCGGTCGGCAGGCCGATGGCGGCGAAATAGGTCGGGTGCTTCAGCTCGGGATAGACGCCGATGGTGCGGCCCGTGCGCTTGGTCCCGGCCTGGGCGATGGCGACGACCTCCTCGAAGGTCAGGATCTGGGCCTGGCCATCGAAAGCCGCGCTGGCCGGACGCAGCTGCGGCAGCCGCTCGCGGGCCTTCAGGGTCTTGATCTCGGCCAGGGTGAAGTCTTCGGTGAACCAGCCGCTGATCTGCTGGCCATCGATGGTCTTGGTCGCCTTGCGGGCGGCGAACTCCGGACGGCTGGCGACGTCGGTCGTGCCGCCGATCTCGTTCTCGTGCCGGGCCACCAGGTGGCCGTCCTTGGTCGGCACCAGGTCCGGCTCGATGAAGTCCGCGCCCTGCTCGATGGCGCGCTCATAGGCCAGCGCCGTGTGCTCGGGTCGCTCGCCGCTGCAGCCCCGGTGGCCGATGACGATGGGCTTCCCGGCCTGGGCGTTGGCGAAGCCGGCGAGGAACGTGCCGGCGAGAGCGGCGGTGGTCATGGCGCGACGGGTCAGCAGGGTCATGGCCGGCGATTTAGCGCTGGCTTGTGACGGTTTGGCTAGTACCCGAAAGGTTGTTGAGCGCCCCCTCCTTAAGCCGCCCGCAGCTTTTCCAGGATCTGCGGGTAGAGATCCTGGTTCGAGGCCAGGATCGACTTGCCGTTCACGACGTCGAAGTCGTTCTCGTCGATCGTCGTGACCTTGCCGCCCGACTCCTGGACCATCAGCACGCCGGCGGCGATGTCCCACGGGTTGAGGTTGCGCTCCCAGTAGGCGTCGAAGCGGCCGGCGGCGACCCAGGCGAGGTCCAGGGCGGCCGAGCCGAAGCGGCGGACGCCGGCGACCTTCTGGCTGACCTGGTGCAGCTCCTTCAGGAACTGGCCGTGGCCCGGCTTGCCGGCGAACGGCACGCCCGTGGCCAGGACGCTTTCGTCCAGGTTCCGGCGGGCGGCGACGCGCAGTCGCTTTTCGGCGCCGAGGAAGGCGCCCTTGCCCTTTTCGACCCAGAACAGGTCGTGGGTGATCGGGTTGTAGGTGACGCCGGCGACGACGCCTTCGCCTTCACGCTGCAGGGCGATGTTGACCGCGAAGTGCGGGATGGCGTGCATGAAGTTGGTGGTGCCGTCCAGCGGGTCGACGATCCAGGTGTGGGTCTTGTCGGTGCCCTCGATCATGCCGCGCTCTTCGCCCAGGAAGCTGTAGCCCGGGCGGGCCTTGGTCAGGATCTCGAACAGGGTCTGTTCGGCCTTGATGTCGGCATTGGTGACGAAGTCCGCCGCGCCCTTCTTGGAGACCTGCAGTTCCGTGACTTCACCGAAGTCGCGAGCCAGGCCGCGAGCGGCCTTCCGGGCCGCGTCGATCATGACGTTCAGGAGGGCGGAAGGCGTGGCCACGGGCGGATATCCTCAAGGAATTGCCGTCGACGCCCGCCGGAAAGTCCGGCGGCGGAGCGGTAGGTCGACGGTGTGAAAGAACGGGCGCGGAACCTAATCGTCCACAGGCCCGAAGGCAAGGCGCCGTTGATTTGATAGGCTTAACGGGCGCGGCGGACGATTTTTCGGCGAACCATGTCACGTCGAGGCGGCCTGCCTCGTCCTGTCGTCGAAACTCTTTCGGAGGGCGAGATGACGCGCTGGATCGCGATAGCCTTGACGGTTCTGTTCCTGGGCAACGGCCTCTTCATGCTGGCCGCGCCCTATCCCTGGTACCTGACCATTCCCGGCGTCATCCAGACCGGGGCGTTCAACGACCACTTCGTGCGCGATATCGGCGCGACCTATCTGGCGTGCGGCGTCGGGACCCTGCTGGGCGCGCTCGACCTGCGTCGCCACGCCGGAGCGGTGGCGGTGGCCGCCGCGTTCCAGGGGCTACACGCGCTGATCCACGTCATCACGCCGTTCTGCGGGAGTGGCCCGCCGTGGCCGCTGCTGGCGCGCGACTTCCCGGGCGTCTTCCTGCCCACCCTGCTGACGATCTGGCTGGCGGTGGTCGCGTTCCGTCCAGCGCGGGAGGGCGCCCGATGATCAAGGCGATCATGGCGGCCATGATCGGCCGGTTCGAGACGCGCTACGACTACGATGCGACCTATATCCGCGACCTGCTGGAGGCCAGCCCCAGGGCGCTGCAGGCCTTTCAGGGCGTGCGGACCCTGGCGGGCTTCCGCGAGGCCGCGCCGGCCTCGGCCCTGGCGGCGGCGGGGATCGTGGCGACCCTGGCCGAGGACTGCGGGCCCTGCGTCCAGATCGGCGTGAAGATCGCCGAGGAGAACCATGTGCCCGCCGAGGTGCTGCGTGGGATCCTGACCGGCGACCACGCCCTGATGGGGCCTGACGCGAGCCTCGCCTGGCGCTTCGCCAAGGCCTCGCTGGCGCGCGACCTCGAGCGCTCGGACGCCCTGCGCGACGACGTGCTGGAGCGCTGGGGTCCCAAGGGCCTGTCGGCGATCGCGCTCGCTATCGCCTCGGCGCGGGTCTATCCCACGGTCAAGTACGCCATGGGACACGGCAAGACGTGCTCCCGCGTGCAGGTGGCCGGAGAGGCGGTGGCGGTGCGGGCATGACGCCAAGATCCATGGGTGCGGACACGATCTTCGAAGCGCGCCGCCCGGCCATGACCGGCCTGGCCTACCGCATGCTGGGCTCGCGGGCCGAGGCCGAGGATGTCGTCCAGGACGCTTGGCTGCGCTGGCGCAAGGTCGACGCCGCCGAGGTCGAGGAGCCCGGCGCTTACTTGAATCGCGTTGTCGCCCGCTTGGCGATAGACCGGCTCAAGTCGGCCCGCGCCCGGCGCGAGGTCTATGTCGGCGAATGGCTGCCCGAGCCGGTGGTCGAGCCCGACTTCGAGGCCGGCGGCGACGCCGACCTGTCGGTGGCCTTCCTGCTGGCCCTGGAGCGCCTGACCCCGCTGGAGCGCGCGGCGTTCCTGCTGCACGACGTCTTCGACACCCCCTTCGCCGAGATCGCCCGCGTGCTGGGCCGCAGCGAGACGGCCTGCCGCCAGCTCGCCTCGCGCGCCCGCGAGCATGTCCGCAACGACCGGCCGCGCTACCAGCCCAGCGTCGACGAGGAGCGGCGGCTGACCACGGCCTTCTTCCAGGCCCTGGTGACAGGCGATGAGGTCGCGCTGCGCGACCTGCTGGCCGAGGACGTAATCTGGCACGCCGATGGCGGCGGCAAGGCCAGCGCCAACCTCAATCCGATCTACGGCGCCGCCAAGCTGGTGGCCATGCTGCAGGGCATTCGCCGCAAGTTCCCGCCGCCGGCCGACACGACCGTCCGCCTAGCCCGCGTCAACGGCCAGCCGGGCCTCGTCCTGGCGGCGAACGGCGTCGTCTTCCAGACCATGAGCCTGGAGATCGAGAACGGCCGCATCGCCGCCGTCTACACGATGCGCAACCCGGAGAAGCTGGCCGGGCTGGCGGCGGAATAGCGCCTCTAGGGCAGCTCCACCTTCGGCAGGGCGTCCTTGGTCTCGCAGGCCAGCTTGCCGGCCTTGCCGACGGCGCCGGAGATGTCCTCGATCTTGGCTTCCTTGCGCCAGCCCTTGGGCAGGCCCTTGGTGCCGTCGAAGTCCATCCCGAGGTCCATCCACTTGTCGGCCGCGCAGTCCAGCGCGAAGACCAGGATCGGTCCCTTGCTGGCCGGCCAGTTGCGGTAGGGACCGTTGGCCCTGCCTTCGGCGATGCGGGTCACGATCAGGCCGGACGACTGGTCCACCCGGGTGAAGTCCACATCGTAGTAGGTCTTGGTTTCGCCTGGAGCCAGTTTCCAGGACTCGGCGGTGGCGGCCCCGGAAAAGGCCACGGCCGATACGCTAAGCAAACACACTACGAGCCGCTTCATTTTGAGCGTCTCCCCCTGCTTTTCTGTTCGCTGAGGGGGACGCTATGCCTGTGTGCGGTGCGTCACAAGATATCGCCGTTATTCGGCCTTATTTGCGCGCGGCCAGTCCTTCGGCGATGGCGGCGTTGAGCGCGGCGACGGCGGCGTCGGGGCCTTGCGGGTGGGCCCAGACCCCGGCCGAGACGGCCAGGAAGTCGGCGCCGGCCGTGGCCAGGCTCGCCGCATTCTCGGCGGTGATGCCGCCGATGGCGACGCAGGGAACCTCCATCGTCTCCTGCCAGATGGTCAGGATGTCAGGCTCGGCGACGGTCGGGGCGTCCTTGGTCGTGGTCGGGAAGAAGGCCCCGAAGGCGACGTAGTCGGCCCCGGCCTCGGCGGCTTCCATCGCCAGGTGGCGACTGTCGTGGCAGGTGACGCCGACCATGCGTTGGCCCATCAGCTTGCGGGCGTCCTTCAAGGCCATGTCGCTCTGGCCGACGTGGACGCCGTCGACCGGCAGGGCGGCGGCGAGGTCGGGGCGGTCGTTGAGGATCACCGCCACGTCATGGGCCTGGGCGATCGGCGCCAGGGCCTCGACGGCGGCCTTCACCACCTCGTCCGGCGCGTCCTTCAGGCGGATCTGCAGGGCGGCGACATCCCCGCCTTCCAACGCCTTCGCCAACTGGCGGCCAAAGCCGGCCAGGTCGGTCAGGGCGGGCGGGGTGATCAGGTAGAGGCGGCAGGGAAGCGTCATGACCGGGGCTTTAAGCCAAATCGCCAAGCTGCGCGACTGCGCAGCGATGATGGCGTTACGGGGCGCGACACCTAGCCGCTGCTAACCAGAGTGAGAGTCAGTTGCAAAAGGTCGCGAGATCGGCTAGATGATAATGACAATCAAATCGGGTAGGGCGTTCGTACCTTGTACGTCTGTAACTGTAACGGCATCCGCGAGCGCGAAGTCCGCGCCGCTATCGACGCAGGCGCCGCCCGTCCGGCCGACATCTTCCGTCACAAGGGTTGCCAGGCGCAGTGCGCCAAGTGCGTCTGCGAGATGCGTCAGATGATCCAGGAAAACCGCGAAGCCCTCGCATTCGCAGCCGAGTAACGGCCGCTTCTTCTACTTTTTCGGCTATCGCGAAGCACTCGCACGCTTTTCTGTGAAAGCGAGAAACACTCGCACACATTCAGGTTGAAGCCGCTTTCGGCTTGCCTCAGGTTCCGGCCGACAAACGAACCTTAGGAGGCCGCCATGCAGGGCGATCCCGGCATCATCCGACTGCTCAACGCGGTGCTCACCAACGAGCTGACGGCGGTCAACCAGTACTTCCTGCACGCGCGGATGTACGACAACTGGGGCTTCAAGCGCCTCGGCAAGATCACCTATGACGAATCGATCGGCGAGATGAAGCACGCCGACATGCTGATCAACCGCATCCTGTTCCTGGAAGGGCTCCCGAACCTCCAGGACCTGCACAAGCTGAAGATCGGCGAGACGGTGCCGGAATGCCTGGCCAGCGACCTGAATGTCGAGCTGGGCGGTCGCGAGACCCTGATCCCGGGCATCATCCAGTGCGAACAGGCCCGCGACTATGTCAGCCGCGAACTGCTGCGCGTGATCCTCAGCGACACCGAGGAGCACATCGACTTCCTCGAGATGCAGCTGGGCCTGGTGAAGTCGCTGGGCGAGCAGAACTACCTGCAGTCGGCCATGGGCGAGCTGCCGGCTTAAGGGCGGGAATGACGGGTGTTGTTGGAGGGCGGAGCTAAATCCCCCGCGCCATGAACACCCGCGCGCTTTCATCTAGCCCGCGCGCCAGGTGCTCGCGCCGGATCTCCAGCAGGCCCGGCGTCAGCGCCTCGTCCGGCAAATCCGCGAATCCCAGCCGTCGATAGTACGGCGCGTTCCAGGCCACCTCGCGGAACGTCGACAGCGTCAGCCGCGCGCGCCCGCTCGTCCGCGCCTGCTCGGCCACGGCGTCGATCAGGGTCGCGCCGATGCGCCGGCGCTCGAAGGCCGGCAGCACGTCGATCTGCTCGATGTAGAGGCTGTCCTCGACCGGCCGGAACATCACGAAGGCCGCCAAGTCCCCGCTGTCCTTGGCGACCAGCAGGCCGCCGGCCAGGCGGCGGTCCTCCAGCACGGTCGCGGGCGAGGGCTCCTCGTCGGCCAGGGCGTCCATCACGCCGATGAAACGCGAAGCCGAGGCGCGCTCGATCTCTCGAACGGCCTCGATCTCGGAGGACAGTGCAGGGCGGATGGCGACGGTCATGCCGCCATGCTGGACGGCTCCGCCCGCGCGGTCTAGGCGGCGCGCGCGGCGCTCGGACGGTGGCTCGGGGCGACACTGCCCTGCGCATGGTCCGGCTGAGTCTTGAAGCGCTTAACCACGTCGGCCAGGTCGTGGGCCTCGGTCTTCAGGTTGGCGGCGGCGGCGGTGGTCTCCTCGACCATGGCCGCGTTCTGCTGGGTCACCTGGTCCATCTGGTTGACGGCGCTGTTGACCTGGTTGAGGCCGGTGGCCTGTTCCTGGGCCGAGCGGGCGATCTCGGAGATCAAGCTGTCGATCTCGCCGACCTTGTCGACGATGCCGTGCAGGCTGTCACCGCTTTCGCCGACCAGTTTCACGCCCCGATCCACCTGGGCGGTCGAGTTGGCGATCAGGGTCTTGATCTCTTTGGCCGCGTCGGCCGAGCGCTGGGCCAAGGCCCGGACTTCCTGGGCCACGACGGCGAAGCCGCGACCGGCCTCACCCGCACGCGCGGCCTCGACGCCGGCGTTCAGGGCCAGGAGGTTGGTCTGGAAAGCGATCTCGTCGATCACCCCGATGATGTTGCCGATCTGCGCCGAGGACTTCTCGATCTCGCCCATGGCGTTGATGGCTTGCTGGACGACTTCGCCGGAGCGGCCGGCGTCGATCCGCGCCGCGGAGGCGGCCTGCGAGGCGCGCTTGGCGCCCTCGGCGCTGCGCACCACCGTGGCCGTGATCTCATCCAGAGCGGCGGCGGTCTCTTCCAGGCTGGCGGCCTGCTGCTCGGTGCGGCGCGACAGGTCGTCCGAGGCGAACGAGATCTCGTCTACCCCGGCCTGCATGGTGTCGGCGCGGTGGGCGATGATCGAGACGATGTCGCGCAGGCTGTCGACGGCGGTGTTGAAGTCGGCCTTGATCTGGGTGTAGCGCGGATCGACGAGCGAGGTCATGTGCTCGCTGACATCGCCGGCGGCCAGGCGGCGCAGGCCTTCGGCCACGACGGACACGAGGTTGTCGTTCTTCTCGGCCTCCTTGCGGGCGGCCTCGGCGGCGGCGCGCTCCAGCTCGACGACGGTGATGTCAGAGGCGAACTTGATAACCTTCACCGGCTTGCCGGCCTTGTCGAAGATCGGGTTGTAGGAGGCCTGGATCCAGATCTCCTTGCCGCCCTTGCCGACGCGCTTGAATTTGTCGGAGAAGAACTCGCCAGAGTTCAGCCGGCGCCAGAATTCGCGGTACTCGCCGCTCGCCCCATAGTCGCTCTCGACGAACAGGCTGTGGTGGCGGCCCTGGATCTCGGAAAGGCCGTAGCCCAGCGTCGCGAGGAAGTTCTCGTTGGCCGTGATGATGGTGCCGTCGAGATTGAATTCGATGACCGCCTGGCTGCGATGGATCGCGGCGATCACGCCTTCCATGTCGGCGAGCGCGGCGCTCTTGGTGTCATCCTGGCGAGCCCGGAAGAAGACCATCGGTATCTGTCCCCGAAACGCTCAAGACCCACTCGGCTCCGCCACCTTGACGGTACCGCCTCCCCGCGTTTCGAGGAAAGATTGCGCGTCCAAGTTACAAAGGAAGGTTAATGTCGGGAAACCGTAACTGTCTGCAAAAGTCGGACTTTCGGTAAGAAAAACAATGCTTTCTCCGGCTGCTCGAAGCGGGTCGCGATCTCGCGCGTCATAACGCCACAGATGAGGCCGTATTTTACGGCGACGACCTTTCGGCGCGCGTTTTCGGGTGGCGCGGCGCGCGGATCGCGCCATCATGCGGAGGCCATCCCGCCACGCTGGAACCAAGGTTCAGCTGGGCTGTTTGACCTAATCGAGTTCACGAGGGAGTCCCGCCATGCATATCGCCAACGGAAAGTCGCGCGAGCGCGCTCTCGCCGGCCGCGAAGCCTTCGAGCTCGACCATCGGGAAGGCTATCACCCGGCCGCCCAGCTCGCCGTGGGCGCGGCCCTGGCCGGCGGAGCGATCGTCGCGGCCCTGATCATGGGCCGCCGCCACGAACAGGCGCTGGACGACGAGATGTACGCCGTCGAGTTCGCCGAGATGCACGAGCCGGTGGCCCATCAGCCCAAGCCGCTGACCAGCCTGCTGCTGCCGCCGCTGTTCATCGCCATGACCCTCTCGGGCCTGCGCACCTGGAACGCGCCGTCCAGCCCGGCCCGCACCCGCGCCCTGACGATCTGGAGCCTGGTGCAGGGCTTCAACGCCCTGTGGCTGGGCCTGGGCGCCAAGCGCGTCGGCGGCCAACTGGGCGCGGCCACGGCCTCGCTGGCGGCCTCCGCGGCCTATGCGCTGGAGGCCCGCAAGGTCGGCGGCGGGACGGCCCCCGACCTCGGCTGGGTCGGTGTCGCCAACGCCCTGACGGCCCAGCTGTGGCGGCGTCCGATCGTTCCGCGCGTGCCGACGATTCATTGAGAACAGGCTACGCGCTCGCCGCGCTTGCGGTGTTCCTGATCGAGGTCGCCATCGCCCTGTGGTGGCGCGGCGGCTTCGTGCGCGACTATCTCGGCGACATCCTGGCCGCCGCGTTGGTCTATCTGGCGCTGAGAGCGACGACACGGCTCGACCAAAGCGGCGCGGCCGGCGTCGCCCTGGCCGTTGCTGTGGTGATCGAGCTTGCCCAGCTTGTCCACGTTCTGGATGCGGTCGGACTGGGCGGCAACCGCTTGGCGCGGGTCGTGCTGGGCGGCGTTTTCGATCCGCGCGACATCGCCTGCTATGCCGTGGGCGCCTTGGCGATCCTGCTGCTCGACCGGTTTCTGGTCAGGGGATCTTCAACACCCGATCCAGGCTGAACTTTCCGCCACCTCGCGCCAGCAGGAACAGCAGCAGGCCCGCCCACGACAGGTGGGTCGGCCAGGCGTCGGGATAGACGAAGATCTCGATCACTGCCGTCATGCCCAGGAAGGCCAGGGCCGAGACGCGGGTGAACAGGCCCAGCACCAGCAGGATCGAGAACAGGTGCTCCGAATAGGTCGCCGCGTGCGCCGCCACGACGGGCGACAGCAGGGGGACGTGGTACTCGCTCTCGAACAGCGCATAGGTCCCGTCGGTAATGTGCAGGACGCCATCGACCTTGGTGCGGCCCGACTGGAAGAAGATGGCGGCGACGCCGAGGCGGGCGGCCAGGGTCAGGACGTCCTCAGTCAGGACCTTGCGGGCGGTCGTGGCCAGCAGGTCGAAGGGCGCCATCAAGGAAGGGGTCTTGGGGGACAGGGTGTTGGCGGTCATCGGCGGGTTTCCAGATAGACGCCGCTGAACACGCCATCGGCGATCAGGGCGGCGAAGAGGGGGGCAAGCGACACATCGGGATCGGCCGAGGCCGCGCGCTCGGCGGCCTGGTTCAGGGACTGGCCCGCGCGGCAGGCGCGCAGGAACTCGGTCTCGGCCTGACTGGCCAGACGGCTGCGGACCGCGCCATCACGGCGGATCAGCAGCAGGGTCTGCGGGGCCTCGGAAAGCTCAAGGTCCTCGGCGCCGTCGCGGGCCGCCAGCCACAGGCCCGGCACGCCGGCCTCGAAGGCGGCGAAGCGGACGCTGGGATGCAGCGCCAGGTGCGCCCGGGCCAGGGCCTCGGGTTCCAGGCCCACGAGGCCGTCCGCCGGCAGGTGCGGGGCCTCGGCGGCGAACAGGGCCTCGGTCCACAGGCGGTCGAGATGGGCGATCCCGGTCAGGTAGGGCGTGTCCTGGGCGGGCGGGAAGCGGTCGAGCCAGGCGGGGAAGTCCTCGCCGTAGTCGAGCAGGGCGGCGCTGGTCGGCGGCGCTTCGCGGGCGAACAGGGCGGCGGCGGCGTCGAACCAGTCCTCGCCGACCATGCCGCGCACCGTCGGGAAATTGGCGGCCAGGGCGTCGATGCAGCCCTTGGCGATGGTGTTGCGATAGACGGCGAGACCCGCCTCGCCTTC
Source organism: Caulobacter sp. GW821-FHT09H08 (assembly GCF_059415885.1). Classification (NCBI taxonomy): domain Bacteria; kingdom Pseudomonadati; phylum Pseudomonadota; class Alphaproteobacteria; order Caulobacterales; family Caulobacteraceae; genus Caulobacter; species Caulobacter sp. GW821-FHT09H08. The sequence continues at coordinate 106,209 of NZ_JBWKOC010000004.1, read as the reverse complement.
GCCCGGCTCAAGCCACGGCGACAGGGCCGCGCGCTGGCCGGCCAGGGCGGCGACGAAGGCGTCCTGGAAGTCGAGGAGCTCAGTCGACATGCGCCGCCTCCAGGGCCGCGAGCTCGTCGGCGGCGCGGTCGCGCTCGGCCATCAGCGTCGCGAAGGCGGGGATGTCGTCGTCGCGCTCGATGAGCGTCGGGCGCGGGCCAATGCGGCGGATCAGGCGGCGGTATAGGGCCCAGACGGGCTCGGCGATCGGGGCGCCGTGGATGTCGATCAGCAGGTTCGAACCGCCAGCATCGGCGCCGTGGCCGGCCAGGTGGATCTCGCCGACCGCCTCGGCCGGGATGGCGTCCAGATAGGCCTCGGCCGCGTAGCCCAGGTTGCTGGCGCTGACGAAGACGTTGTTGACGTCGACCAGCAGGCCGCAGCCGGTCTTGGCGATCAGGGCGGCGAGGAACTCGACCTCGTCCAGGTCGTGGCCCGTCAGGGGCAGGTAGAGGGACGGGTTCTCGATCAGCACCCTGCGGCCCAGCGCGTCTTGCATCCGGCCGATATTGCCGGCGATGCGGGCTAGAGCGGCCTTGGTGCGGGGAAACGGCAGGAGGTCGGGCTGGTGCGCGCCGCGATGGGTCGACCAGGCCAGGTGCTCGGAGACCACGAACGGCTCGAAGCGGTCGACCAGGGTCTTCAGGGCGGCCAAGTGCTCGCGATCCGGATCGGCGTCGGCGGCCAGGGACAGGCCCACGCCGTGCAGCGAGATCGGATGGCGCGCGCGAACGGCCTCCAGCGCGGCGAGACGTGGCCCGCCGGCCGACATGTAGTTCTCGGGATGGACCTCGAACCACAGCCCCTCGGCGTCGTACGCGAGCGCGTCGGCGTAATGCTGCGATTTGAGGCCGAGGCCGGCGGTGGTCATCGGAAGGTCCGGGGGATGAAGGGGGCTCGCCGTCGGCTGGGGGCTGGGGTCCACGCGGGTGTGGGGGCGTTGAAACGCGGACCGGTGGCGCCGACGGCGAGCTTTCAGTGCGAAGGGGGCGCTTAGGCCTTCGGCGCCAGCGAGCCCATGCCCTTCGGGGTCTTGATCGTGACGCAGGTGCCCTTCTTGACCATCTTCCAGGCGTCGCCCTGGTAGTCGGCCTTCGACGTGCCCGCGCAGGAGGTGCCCGCGCCGGCCTTGCAGTCGTTCTCGCCGGCCTTGGACACGCCGTAGCACTTTTCGGTGTCGCCCTTGGCGGCGTGGTCGTCGGCGACGGCCATCGAGACGCCGGCCGAGAGGGCCAGGACGGCGGCGAGGGCGGCGGTGGTGGCGGTGCGGTTCATGGGGGATCTCCTGGTTGCGTTTCGCGCCGAGGCGGCTTGTCTCGCCGCCCGGTCGAGGGGAAGTACGGAGCGGCGCCGCGAAAGGTTACACGCGCCAGAAAACAAAGTTGGGCGAACAAAATTTCGGCCGCGTGTTTCCAGGCGGTTCCGGCGCGGCGCGAGCACCTGTAACCATCCGGCCCTCGCGCGCGAATAGGGGCAGGCGTGACGGACACCGAGACCCGTTTGAAGGCGCTGATGCTGCGCGGGATGGATGGCGACGCCGCCGCCTATCGCGAGTGTCTGGCCGTTCTCGGGGTTCGCCTGCGCGCCTATTTCGCGCGGCGGATGTCCGGCGCGCCCGGCGATGTGGAGGATCTTGTGCAGGAGACGCTGCTGGCGGTGCATCTCAAGCGGTCGACCTGGGACCCGTCCCAGTCGTTCACCGCCTGGGCGCACGCGGTGGCGCGCTACAAGCTGATCGACCACTGGCGGCGGCGGAAGGTCCGCCAGACCCTGCCGATCGAGGACCACATCGAATTCCTGGCCGCCGACGAGCCCGAGCCTGGAATCGGCCTGGAGCTGGACCGCGCCTTGGCGAGCCTGCCCGAGAAGCAGCGGACCCTGGTCGCCGACGTCAAGCTGACGGGCCTATCTCTCGCCGAGGCGGGCGCGAAGGCCGGCATCTCCGAGGGGGCGGCCAAGGTCGCCCTGCATCGGGCGCTGAAGGCCCTGGCCGAAAGGATGCGCCGTGCGGACGGATGACCTGATCGACGCCCTGGCCTCCGACGCCGGCCGCTCGCCCGAGGGCGCGCCCTCGCGCCGCCTGGCCGTGGTCGCGGGCCTCGGCGCTCTGGCGGCCCTGGTGCTGGTGCTGGGCTGGCTGCACACCCGTCACGACCTGATGCCGGCCATGCGCGGCGGCATGTTCTGGATGAAGGCGCTCTATACGGGCGTGCTGGGCGTCGCCGGCTATCTGGCGATCGAGCGGCTGGCGCGGCCGGCGGGCTCGGGCCGGCGCGGCTGGCTGGTGGCCGGCGCGGCCCTGGCCGTGTTCGCGCTGGCGGGGACGGTCCAGGCGCTGGTCAGCCCCGACGTCGCCCACGCCCTGCACATGCTGCGCGGGCACTCCTGGAGCCGTTGCAGCCCCTACATCCTGATCCTGGGCCTGCCGATGCTGGCCCTCGGCCTGTGGGCGGTGCGCGGCATGGCGCCGACCCGGCCGACGGCCGCCGGCTTTGCCACGGGCCTGTTCGCCGGCGGGGTGGCCGCGACGGTCTATGGCCTGCATTGCGCCGAGAACACCTTCACCTTCGTGGCGCTCTGGTACAGCCTTGGCGTTCTTCTGGTCGCCGCCGTGGGCGCATTGGCTGGGCGGTGGGTGCTGCGATGGTAGCGCAACCCTGACGGAGCCGTCCGTCCACGATCAAACTTTGTTCCATCGCCTTATGGTCGATTGACAAAACGCCGTTCCGCCACTGAAGTGCCGCCGCTTTTCGCGAATGAGACGCGATTAGCGCCCTTACAACCCGCCATACGGCTCTGTGGGGAGAGGCGCGTGACGATAGACGATACCCTCGCCCCCGCGGGCGGCGAAGGGACGGGTGCTCACATCTGGTCCTCGGCGACGCTGCCGTGGCGACTGGTCGAGATCGCGGGAGCCGGCGCGCTGGCGGGCGTCCTGATGATCCTGCTGTGGCTGCAGCCGCGGCCGGACCTGCCTGTGGCGGCGGCCCAGGGCTTCTTCTGGATCAAGGCGGCCTATCCGGCGGCGGTGGCGGGTTGCGCCCTGGTGGCGGCGACCTGGCTGGCGCGCGGACGACCTGGCGCGGGCAACGCCTTCTCGGTCGCGGCGGCGATCGCCTGCGCCATGCTGATCGCCGGCGGCGTCCAGGCCTGGTCGATGAGCGCCGCCGAATTCAACACCCTGATGTGGCCCAACGGCGCGGTGTGCCTGGGCAATATCCTGGTCATCGCCGCGCCCATGCTGGCCCTGACGATCGCGGGCCTGCGCGATGTCGATCTGGAGCGCCCGGCGCCGACCGGCTTCGCCTGCGGGCTGTTCTGCGGCGGCATAGCGGGAACGGTCGACGGCCTGCATTGCTGGCAGGGAACCTACACCTTCGTCGGCCCCTGGTTCACCCTGGCGATGTTGATCAGCGGGGGGATCGGGGCTGGGGCGATCAAGCTGCTGGCCCGTCGTCGGCGAAGGCTCCTGGCGGCCGAGTAGGGGGCGGCCGCACAGAAAGGGCCTCCCGGACGGATCCGGGAGGCCCTTGCTTTTCGAACAGGTCGAAAAGGCTACTCGGCGGCGGCCTTGGCCGCGCCGGCGCCGAACTTGGCGTTCAGCTCGCCGGTCGAATAGCGCTTGGCCATGGTCGCGGTCGGGATCGCCTTGATCTTGTCGGCGTGGCCGGCCGAGCCGAACTCGACGAAGCGGGCCTGGCAGACCTTGCGCATGGCTTCCTTGGCGGGCTTGAGGTAGGCGCGCGGGTCGAACTCGTGCGGCTTCTCCATCAGGATCTTGCGCACCGCGCCGGTGATGGCCATGCGGTTGTCGGTGTCGACATTGATCTTGCGCACGCCGTGCTTGATGCCGCGCTGGATCTCTTCGACCGGCACGCCCCAGGTCTGGGGCATCTCGCCGCCGTACTGGTTGATGATGTCCTGCAGATCCTGCGGAACGCTCGACGAGCCATGCATCACCAGGTGGGTGTTGGGCAGGCGGCGGTGGATTTCCTCGATCACGTTCATGGCCAGGACGTCGCCATCCGGCTTGCGCGTGAACTTGTAGGCGCCGTGGCTGGTGCCCATGGCGATGGCCAGGGCGTCGACGCCGGTGGCCTGCACGAACTCGACGGCCTGGTCTGGATCGGTCAGCAGCTCGTCATGGCTGAGCACGCCCTCGAAGCCGTGGCCATCCTCGGCCTCGCCCATGCCGGTTTCCAGCGAGCCCAGCACGCCCAGCTCGCCTTCGACCGAGACGCCGCAGCTGTGGGCCATCTGGACCACCTTGCGGGTGACCTCGACGTTGTACTCGTAGGTGGCGGGGGTCTTGGCGTCTTCCAGCAGCGAGCCGTCCATCATCACCGAGGTGAAGCCGTACTGGATCGCCGTGGCGCAGGTCGCCGGGCCGTTGCCGTGGTCCTGGTGCATGCACACGGGGATATGCGGATAGATGTCGACCAGGGCGTCGATCATCTTGGCCAGCATGATGTCGTTGGCGTAGTTCCGCGCGCCGCGCGAGGCCTGGATGATGACCGGCGAGTTGACCGCGTCCGCGGCCTCCATGATCGCCAGGCCCTGTTCCATGTTGTTGATGTTGAAGGCGGGCAGTCCGTACTCATGCTCTGCGGCATGGTCCAACAGCTGTCGCAACGTGATGCGAGCCACGTAGTTCTCTCCTGCAAGCGTTAAGTGGTTGGGTCGTTTCTTGTTTTTGGGGCCGTGACGCTTTTGCGTTCTCTGCCCGAGTCGTCAGTCTACATACTTACCCCATCCGACCTTCCCGGCGAATGCCGGGACCCAGATCCCAAGGCGCTTGGGTTGATTGGAAGAGCGTGGCGCTCTTGGAGCCAATCCCGGCGCCCTTCCATCTGGGCCCCGGCCTTCGCCGGGGAAATCGGGAGGAAAAGGCTTAGGCCTCCAGGGCCGCGACGCCCGGAAGCGTCTTGCCTTCCATCCATTCCAGGAACGCGCCGCCGGCGGTCGAGACGAAGGTGAAATCGGCCGACACGCCCGCGTGGTTCAGGGCCGCCACCGTATCACCGCCGCCGGCCACGGCCACGATCTTACCCGATTTGGCGAGCGAAGCGGCATGTTTCGCCGCCGCGACCGTCGCCGCGTCGAACGGCGGCACTTCGAACACGCCCAGCGGGCCGTTCCAGATCAGGGTCAGGGACTGGTCCATGGCGGCCAGCAGGCGCTGGGCGCTTTCCGGGCCGGCGTCCAGGATCAGGTCGTCGGCCTGGACTTCACCGAGGGCGCGGACAGCGGTTTCAACACCGGGAGCGACCTTCTTGGCGACGACGACATCGATCGGCAGCAGCAGCTCGCAGCCGGCGGCGGCGGCCTTGGCGATGATCTCGCGGGCGGTGTCGGCCAGGTCCTTTTCGCAGAGCGAGCCGCCGACGTCGTGGCCTTGCGCGAACAGGAAGGTGTTGGCCATGCCGCCGCCGATCGCCAGGCGATCCAGCTTGGCGACCAGGTTGTTCAGCAGGTCCAGCTTGGTCGAGACCTTGGAGCCGCCGACGATGCCGATCACCGGCTTCTTCGGATTGCCCAGCGCGGCGTCCAGGGCTTCCAGCTCTCGCTGCATGGACAGGCCCGGATAGGCCGGCAACAGCTTGGCCAGGCCTTCGGTCGAGGCGTGGGCGCGGTGGGCGGCGCTGAAGGCGTCATTGACATAGACGTCGCCGTTGGCGGCCAGGGCCTTGGCGAAGTCGGCGTCGTTGGTCTCTTCGCCGGCGTGGAAGCGGACGTTCTCCAGCAGGGCGACGCCGCCGTTCTCGAGACCGTTGACCACGTCAGCGGCGGCTTGGCCGATGGCGTCCGAGGCGAAGGCGACCGGCTGCTCCAGCAGCTTGGCGAGCGGCTCGGCCACGAAGGAGAGGCTCATCTCCGGCACGACCTTGCCCTTGGGGCGGTCGAAGTGGGCCAGCAGGACGACCTTGGCGCCTTGCTTGGACAGATAGTGGATGGTCGGCAGCGCCGCGCGCAGGCGGGTGTCGTCGGTGATCTTCCCGCCGTCGACGGGGACGTTGAAGTCCACCCGAACCAGGGCGCGCTTGCCGGCGAGATCGGCGGTGTCGAGGGTGCGGAAGGTCATCGGGGGATCCTGAAAGTCTGTGCGTTGAACCCCGCCCTTCGACAGGCTCAGGGTGAGGTTCAAGATATGCAGTAGTCCTCATCCTGAGCTTGTCGAAGGACGAGGGCGGGCCAAGGAAAACCCCGCTCCTTGCGGGAGCGGGGTTTGGTAGGACGTTCCTTACAGGAACTTCGCCATTTCCAGAGCGGTGTCGCTCATGCGGGTCGCGAAGCCCCATTCGTTGTCGTACCAGCTGAGCACGCGGACCAGCTTGCCCTCGATGACTTGCGTCTGGGGCAGGGCGGCCGTCGAGCTGGCGGCGATGTGGTTCAGGTCCGACGAGACGACCGGGTCGGTCGTCGTGAACAGGACGCCCTTCATCGGGCCGTCGGCGGCGGCGGCCAGGGCCGCGTTGACTTCGTCCACCGTGGTGTCGCGCGAGGGCACGACCTTCAGGTCGATGACCGAGACGTTCGGGGTCGGGACGCGGATCGACGAACCGTCCAGCTTGCCCTTCAGGGCGGGCAGGACCAGGCCCAGGGCCTTGGCGGCGCCGGTCGAGGTCGGGATCATGCTGAGACCGGCGGCGCGAGCGCGGTAGAGGTCCTTGTGCATGGTGTCCAGCGTCGGCTGGTCGCCGGTGTAGCTGTGGATCGTGGTCATGTAACCGCGCTCGATGCCGACCAGGTCGTGCAGGACCTTGGCGACCGGAGCCAGGGCGTTGGTGGTGCACGAGCCGTTCGAGACGACGATGTCGTCGGCGGTCAGGGTCTCGTGGTTGACCTTGTAGACGATGGTCTTGTCGGCGCCGTCGGCCGGAGCCGAGACCAGCACGCGCTTGGCGCCGGCTTCCAGGTGCAGGGCGGCCTTGTCGCGGGCGGTGAAGATGCCGGTGCACTCGAACGCGATGTCGACGCCCAGTTCCTTGTGCGGCAGGTCCTTCGGGTCACGGATCGCCGTGACCTTGATCTTGCCCATGCCGACGTCGATCCAGTCTTCGCCCGAGGTGACCACGCCCGGGAAGCGGCCGTGGACGCTGTCGTAGCGCAGGAGGTGGGCGTTGGTTTCGACCGGGCCCAGGTCGTTGATGGCGACGACCTCGATGTCGCGGCGGCCATGCTCGGCGATGGAGCGCAGGACCAGACGTCCGATGCGGCCGAAGCCGTTGATGGCGACGCGAATAGCCATGGGTCTTTCTCCTGTTATGGCCGCCGTGTCGGGTTCGACCGGCGTTCCCTAGTTGCGCGCCGTTTTGCGGGGGAAAGACGCGAAGTCAAGGGCCTAGAAACTGGGACCGGCGCCACGAATGCTGCTATGGGCTCCGCGTCGCCCAAATGTCGCCTTTCGCGACTGGCTTACAGGGCTTCGATCTATATGTTGCGCTGCATGATGGAATTCCGCCGATGATCCCGGCCGACGGTACGGCCCTCGACCTCGCCGTGCGCCGCCTGGAGCGCGCGGTGGCCCAGCTTGAGCAGCGTCTGGCGGTCAAGGCCGTCGAGACCGACCGCGCCTTGAAGGCCGCCGCCGCGCTGGCGCCCATGGTGATCGCCGCTTCCGGCGAGCCTGGCCTGTTCCCCGAACAGTTCGTGGACGACGAGCGCGCTCGCCTGGTCGCCGACCTGGAAGCGGCTCGCGAGCGCGAGAAGGCGCTGGAGGAAGCCGGCGAACAGGCCTCGGCGGCCCTGGGCCGCGCGATCGCCGAAATCCGCTCGGCCCTAGGCGACGAAGCGGTCGCCAATGACGACCACGCGCACGACGACGATTTGGTCGAGGAAGAGCCCGCCCAGGACGACCCCGCGCCCGCCGACGACCGGGACCTGTTCGACGATCCCGAGGAGGCCTGAGCCATGTCGCAGGTGACCATCCACGTGAACGGCCGCCCCTACATGGTCGGCTGCGAGGACGGCCAGGAACCGCACCTGGCCGAGCTGGCCCGCCTGTTCGACCGCCAGGTCCGCCAGGTCAGCTCCGACGTTGGCCAACTGGGCGAGACCCGGCTCTTCCTGATGGGCGCCCTGCTGCTGGCCGACGAGCTGTCGGACATGAAGCTCCGCCTGGCTCACGCCAACAGTGAAATCGCCCGCATGCAGCAGGAGGGCACGAAAGCCGAGATCGCGGCGATCCGGGCTCTGGATGCGGCGGCGGAGAAGATCGAGAAGCTGGCGGGGGAGTAGGTCAGTCGTCGAAGGCGGCGTCGATGTTCTGTCCGCCGTGGAAAATTCGGGTGATCATGATCGCCTCTGAAGAGACGCTAAAGGCGATCGCGGTGCGTCGCTCGAAGCCGAGCAGCCTCAGCCCTGGCCGGATATCGTCACGACGGACACCCTGTTCCGGAAAGCTCGCTAGACCAGCGCATCGGTCATCGAGGCGCGTGACATACGCCAGAGCGGCGTTCGGCGCGCCGCGATCGGCGATGTAGTCGTACAGGTCGCGAAGGTCGTCGAGCGCTTCGGGCGAATAGACGACCTTTCTGGTCACGGTTTGGTCTTCAGGCGCTCGGCGTGGTGCGCACGGATCGAAGCCATCACATCCTTGGCGTCGATCGCCCGGTTCGGATCGTCCAGCATCGCATCGTAGACCGGAGCCACATCCTCGCGCAGCCAGCGCTCCACGGCCGCGTCCCGCTCCTGCAAGGCCCGAACGCCAGCGCGCACGACCTCGCTGGCGGATGCATAGGTTCCAGCCGAAACCAGGTCATCGATGTAGCGAGACTGCTCGGCGGGCAGACTGATGGTGCGCTTGCTGACAAGGGTCATGGGAGCCTCCGAGGTCACGATAACAGGCGGTATGAAGGTTGCATACCGCCCCCGCGTCACCGCGCCCCTGGCTTTCCGCCCCCCGAAGCCCTATCTTGCTAGACGGCGGGTCTTGCTGTGGCTCTCGTCGAAGATTTCTTATCCCAGGGACCTTAATCTCTCTATCGGGACCTGTTCCCTCCCGTGGCCGTGGCTGCGGGAACACGGGGCCCACCTGTTACTGACAGGTTCGAGTGGATTGAAACGTCTTCACGGTTCTTCGCGGCGCCGCCACCTTTCTTCCTCCCTAGACGGATGAGCCCATGGGGCGCACGCGTTCGGTTCTGGGCACGGTCGTCTTCCTGTTCGCCGCGCCGGGCGTGGTGGCGGGGCTTGTTCCCTATCTCCTGAATCACTGGCGGTTCGCGCCGGCCCTGCTGGGCCTCACGCCCTTGCGCTGGCTGGGCGTCGTCCTGATAGCCCCCGCCGCGCTGTTGCTGCTGGACGCCTTCGCGCGCTTCGCCTGGGAAGGTCGCGGCACGCCCGCTCCGATCGCGCCGACGGAAGGTCTGGTGGCCAGCGTGCCGTATCGCTTCGTGCGCAACCCGATGTACGTGGCGGTGGTCGGCCTGATCCTGGGGCAGGGGCTGCTGTTCGCGAGCCTGTCTACGCTGGTCTACGGCCTCGCCGTCTGGCTGACCACGCATCTGTTCGTGGTCTTCTACGAAGAGCCGACCCTTTCCGCCGCTCACTCCAGCTACGACGCCTACCGCGCCGCCGTGCCGAGCTGGCTGCCGCGCGTTACACCCTGGAAGGGGGAGGTTGCGGCCGGGCCCTCGGAGTGACACTCCAGCGTCATGACCATCACCGATCCCGTCGTGGCCAAGACCGCCCTGCGCGTCTTCCTGCGCAACCAGCGCAAGCGGCTGGCGACGGAGCACCCCGAGGCCGACTGGATGATCGCCGAGGTCGCTCGCGAGCCCTTGGCCAAGCTGTTCCCCAAACCCGCCGGCAAGGTCGTGGCGCTCTATCACGGCCTGGGTTCGGAGGTGTCGCCGCGCATCCTGGCCGACCAGATGCGCGAGGCCGGCTGGACACTGGCCCTGCCCGCCGTCGAGGACGCCGAGGCCGGCCGCATGGTGTTCCGCGCCTGGGACCCGAAGCGGCCCCTGGTCCACGACGCCATCGGCCTGCGCTCGCCGCCGCCCGGGCAGGCGGTGCTGGAGCCCGATCTGGTGATCACCCCGCTGCTGGCCTTCCAGGCCAACGGCGTGCGGCTGGGGCAGGGCGGAGGCTATTACGACCGGGCGCTGGAAGCTTTGCGGGCTCGGAAAAAGGTCTTCGTCCTGGGCCTCGCCTACAGCGGCCAGGAAGCGGCCAATTTGCCGCAGGAGCCGCACGATCAAAGGCTGGACGCGATCCTCACCGAAAAAGAGTATATGGCGGTCAAGCACATAGGCGGCTAAAGCCCGCTCCATACCGCTTTTTGGGACTTCTGATGCGTTTCGCCTTCTTCGGTGATGTCGTCGGCAAGTCGGGCCGCGACGGCCTGGCCGACCATCTGCCCGATCTCCGCCGCCGTCTCGGGCTCGAGTTCGTGATCATCAACGCCGAGAACGCGGCCGCGGGCTTCGGCATCACCGAGAACACCGCGCGCGAGCTGTTCGACGCCGGCGCCGACTGCCTGACCCTGGGCAATCACAGCTGGGATCAGCGCGAGGCCCTGACCTATATCGTCCGCGAGCCGCGCCTGATCCGCCCGGCCAACTACCCGATCCTGTCGGACGCCCCGGGGCGCGGCAGCCACCTGTTCCAGACGGACTCGGGCAAGACCGTGTTCGTGGTGAACCTGCTGGGCCGGGTGCACATGGACGCCATGGACGACCCCTTCGCCGCCGCCGACCGCGAGCTGGACAAGGCCCCGCTGGGCCAGGTGGCCGACGCGGTGATCGTCGACATGCACTGCGAGGCGACCTCCGAGAAGATGGCCATGGGCCACTATTGCGACGGCCGCGCCTCGCTGGTGGTCGGCACCCACACCCACGTCCCGACCGCCGACTGCCAGGTCCTGCCGGGCGGCACCGCCTACCAGACCGACGCCGGCGCTTGCGCCGACTATGACAGCGTCATCGGCAACCAGAAGGACGAACCGCTGCGGCGCTTCACCACCAAGATCAGCGGTGGGCGCTATACGCCGGCCAGCGGTCCGGCGACGGTGTGCGGCGTGTTCGTCGAGACCGACGACCGCACGGGCCTGGCGGTGCGGGTCGAGCCGATCCGGGTGGGCGGGCGGCTGAAGCAGACGATTCCCGAGGCCTGAGCGGTTCCGATCAGCGCTTCGGCGGCGGAGCGTTCGCTGTCGTAGGCGCGGAGCGCGGCGGGGCAGTGCCCGAGGGCATCGGAACATCGACCTTGAATACGGGGAAGCTGGACCCAGGCCACTTCTGGCCGTCTTGCGGGGACATCTTCCGATCCTGAGGGCTCACGACTTCACCTCGTCCTCGTAGGTTATCCTAAGGTAGCTTTTCGTCTCTCGTTCCGCCAGTGCGGCCAGTTTGACGTCGGCTTCGAAACCGTCCGGGAAATGCTTGTTCTCGGCTTCCAGCACCAACCTGCGCAGCTTTTGCAGCCGCTTGGTGATTTCCTGGTCGGTCAAGCGCCCGGCATAGATGTCTGTCCACTCGGCATCGGCGTCGATCCAGATCATCTCCATGGCGACCGTCAGGTCACTGGCCGCGCGATGCAGCTTGGCGAAGGGGAGGACGCCCTTGAGAACATCCAGCAGTTGGGCCGCCGCGATAATGGCCGACCAAAGCAAGGGCAGGTCTTTCCAGATCACCCAGGCGGCGATCGCGCCGCTGGAGCTCACGGCCTTGATCAGTTCGACCGCCCTCAGTTGTTTGGCGAGCCTGTTGCGATACAGGCGCATATAGAGGCCGGCCGCCTTCACCTGTCGTAGCTGCGCCCAGTAGAGGTCGGGCAGTTGATTTGGCGACTTTCCCATGCCGTGTCTCAAGTAAAAATATATCTATAGGTTGCATTTGAAATGATGACGCGCAACGGCTGAGTTCGAGCTCTGTCAGGATCGTTCAATCGTCACGCAGGTCCCGGCCCTACCGTCCTCCCATCACCCGGAAGGACCGCCGCCATGAACGCCGTCACGCCGCTCGTCACCGCCGTCAACGCGCCCACCCAGTATGTCGAGGTCGATGGGCGCAGGCTCGCCTATCGCTCGATCGGGGTCGGCGTGCCGCTGGTGCTGGCCGTGCGGTTCCGGGGCACGATGGATGCCTGGGACCCTGCGTTCCTGGACGCCCTGGTCGCCGAGGGCTTCCGGGTCGTCACCTTCGACTACAGCGGCACGGGCAATTCGACCGGTGAGAAGACCCTGAACCCCTTCGCCCTGGCCAAGGACGCCAGCGACCTGATCAAGGCGCTGGACCTGAAGGACGTCGTGCTGGGCGGCTGGTCGCTGGGCGGTCTGGCGGCCCAGGCGGCGCTGGCGCTGTTTCCGGACCTCATCAGCCACGTCGTGCTGATCGGCAGCGGCCCGCCCGGCACCTATATCAAGCCGCCCGAGAAGCTGTTCTACGACACCGCCCGCAAGGACAACGACTTCGAGGACGAGGTCATCCTGTTCTTCGAGCCCAGGTCCGAGGCCAGCCGCGCCGCCGCCAAGGCCTCGCACGACCGCATCGCCGCCCGAACCCTCGATCTCAGCCCGCCCGTGCCGCGCGAATGGGCCGCCGAGCTGCTGGGAGACAAGGTCAAGACCGCGCCGTTCCCGGCCGAGCCGATCCTGGAGCTCCTCAAGACCACCGACATCCCGATCCTGCACGTCGGTGGCGACCACGACATCAGCTTCCCGATCGAGAACTGGTACGCCCTGAACCAGCAACTGCCGACGTTGCAGCTGGTCACCTTCCCGAACGCCGGCCACGGGCCGCAGCACCAGCATCCGGAAGCCAGCGCCGCCCATATCGCCACCTTCGTGCGAACTACCTCGCGCGGCGGCTAGGACCGTCGGTTCGTTCAAGTCGCCGGCGCTTGCGCCTGTCACAACCAAGGCTCAGGGTCTCGCCTTCAGCGAGCAGGAGCCTCCCATGACCGACGCCATCTACACCGCTCACGCCCATGCCGTGGGCGGCCGCAACGGGACCGCCAAGGCGGACGACGGCCACCTGGACGTCAAGCTGGCCTTCCCGAAGTCGATGGGCGGCAGCGGCGACGGCACCAATCCGGAGTCGCTGTTCGCGGCCGGCTATTCGGCCTGCTTCCTGGGCGCGCTGGGCCTGGTGGCCCGCAACCAGGGCGTCAAGCTGGGCGAGCACAGCCTCGACGCCGAGGTCGACCTGATCAAGGACGACACCAGCTTCCACGTCGGCGTGCGCCTGAAGCTGACCGCGCCGGAACTGGACCGCGAGACGGCCGAGAAGCTGCTGCACGCGGCCCACGAGGTCTGCCCGTACTCGAAGGCGACGCGGGGCAATGTGGACGTGGCGCTGGAAGTGGCGTGAGCCACATCAAACTCCGACCTCCCCGGCGAATGCCGGGGCCCAGATGGAAGGGCTTTGAGGCGGGTTCTATGAACGCCGCGATTTTCCAATCAGCCCAAACGCTTTGAGATCTGGGTCCCGGCTTTCGCCGGGAAGATCGGGTTATTGGGTCGGGAAATACTGGAAGAACGGCTCGGCCTCGGTCAGCACGCGCTGCGCCGACGGCCGGGCCTTCAGCCGTTCCAGATAGGCCAGGCAGCGTGGCCAGCGCTCGCCCAGAGCCTGGACCTTGTCGGCGTAGAACAGGGCCGGGAACGCCGCGCAGTCGGCCAGGCCGAAGTCGCCGCACATCCAGACGCGGCCGTCCGCCAGCGTGCTCTCCAGATGGTCGCAGGCCTGCGCCAGCTGGGCGTAGGCCTCGTCGACCCCGAAGCCGTCCTTGGCCTCCTTGGGGCGCAGGCGGTCGGCGATGATCCGCTGCATCGGATGGTGGACATAGTGGTCGAAGAAGCGATCCCAGAACCGCATCCGCCAGGCGAAGTCCGCATTGGTCGGCACGAACCGCACCGGGCCCGGATAGTGGGCGTCCAGATAGTCGAGGATGACGCTGCTCTCGTTCACCGTCTCGTCGCGGGCGTCGTCCCGCAGGGCCGGCATCTTGCCCATCGGCGACAGCTTCAGGAACGCCGCGCGCCCGTCCGGATCGCCCAGGTTCACCATCGCGTTCTCGAAGGCGATGTCGTTCTCGTAGAAGCCGATCAGCACCTTCCAGCAGAACGAGGACAGCGGGTGGGCGTGCAGCGTCAGGCTCATGGGATCGCGTCTCCATAAACTAAAGTAATTGCCTAAGTGTTAGATCAAGGACGGCGACACGGCAAGCCGCGCCTCGCCCTAGCGCGGCGGCGAGACGCGGTGGACGATCAGCTCGTCGATCTCCAGTCGGCGGATCCGGGTCCTGCCCAGGCGCAGCCGGCCGATCGCCAGGGTCCCGATCGCCACGGCGCCGATGGCCACAGCTCCGATCATCAGGGCGCCCAAGGCGGCCGAGCCCAATGCCGCGGTTCCCAGCGCGCCGGCCCCCAGGGCTCGCGCTTCAGGCTTCGCCGCGACGGGCTCATGATCCGGGGCGGGGGCTTCAGGCGGAGAGTCGAGCGTGGTCATCGAGGCGGCCTCCTGCGAACGGCTTCGCAGCTTGGAGGATGACAATGTGGCGTCCGGAGCGCTAGAAGCGCCCACACTCCATTTTCAGACCAGAGACAGAGCCTCTTCAATGGCTGGCCACTCGAAATTCAAGAACATCATGCACCGCAAGGGCCGCGCCGACGCCGCGCGCTCGAAGCTGTTCTCCAAGCTGTCGCGGGAAATCACCGTGGCGGCCAAGACCGGCCTGCCCGATCCGGCCATGAACCCGCGCCTGCGCCTGGCCGTGAACAACGCCAAGGCCGAAAGCCTGCCCAAGGACGTCATCGACCGCGCGATCAAGAAGTCGCAGATGGGCGACGCGGCCGACTACTCGGAAATCCGCTATGAAGGCGTCGCCGCCGGCGGCGTCGGCATCATCGTCGAGGTCCTGACCGACAACAAGAACCGCGCCGCCGCCAATGTCCGGTCCTACTTCACCAAGATCGGCGGCAACATGGGGGCTACCGGTTCGGTGACCTTCAACTTCGATCACGTCGGCCAGATCACCTATCCGGCCAAGGCCGCGTCGGAAGACGACATGATGGAAGCCGCCATCGAGGCCGGCGCCGACGACGTCACCTCGGACATGGGCGAGGAAGGCGAAGGCCACACCGTCTACACCGCCTTCGAGAGCCTGAACGAAGTGGCGGCGGCCCTGGAAGCCAAGTTCGGCGCGGCCTCGAACACCAAGATCGCCTGGCGTCCGAAGATGCAGGTCCCGGTCACCGGCGACTCGGTGGCCACCCTGATGAAGCTGCTCGACCTGCTGGACGACGACGACGACGTCCAGAACGTCTACTCGAACGAAGACATCAGCGACGAAGACCTGGCCAAGCTGGGTTGATGAATTCGGGGGAGGCTCGCGGGCCTCCCCTTCTCCTTTGTAGCGCCAAGAAGACCGAGGTCCTGGTGAGCCTTTCCGTCCAGAACGCCCTGGCTGTCGTCGATCTTCCCGGCCTGCCCAACCACTATCGCGGCAAGGTGCGGGACAATTACGACCTGCCGGACGGTCGCCGGGTGATCGTCGCCTCGGACCGCCTCAGCGCCTTCGACCGCAACCTGTGCGCCGTGCCCTACAAGGGCCAGGTGCTGACGCAGACGGCGCGGTTCTGGTTCGACGCCACCGCCGACATCTGCCCCAACCATGTCGTGGCCTATCCGGACCCGAACGTGCTGATCGGCCAGCGGCTGGAGATGCTGCCGGTCGAGCTGGTGGTGCGCGGTTACCTGGCCGGCACGACCTCGACCTCGATCCTGACGCTCTACAACAAGGGCGAGCGCGCGATGTACGGCGTGACCCTGCCTGACGGCCTGCGCGCCAACCAGCGCCTGCCGCAGCCGATCCTGACCCCGACCAGCAAGGCCGCCGACGGCGACCACGACGCGCCGCTGTCGCCGGCCCAGATCCTGGATCAGGGCCTGCTGACGGCGCAGCAGTGGGACACGCTCAGCGCCTACGCCCTGGCCCTGTTCGCGCGCGGCCAGGAGATCGCGGCCCAGCGCGGCCTGATCCTGGCCGACACCAAGTACGAGTTCGGTCTCGACGCTGACGGCCGCATCGTCCTGGCCGACGAGATCCACACCCCCGACAGCAGCCGCTTCTGGAAGGCCGCGACCTACGATGCGCGGTTCGAGGCCGGCGAGCGTCCCGACAGCTTCGACAAGGACGTCGTCCGCGCCTGGGTGGCCCAGCGCTGCGACCCTTACAACGACCCGATTCCGGAGATCCCCGAGGCGATCATCCAGTCGACCTCCGACGTCTATGTCGAGGCCTTCGAGACGATCACGGGGCAAAGCTTCGAGCGGCCGGCGGGCGACGAGCCGGTGCTGGCGCGGGTGAAGCGGAACCTGGACGCTTATCTGGCTCACTAAACCTGTCATCCCGGCCAAGCGCGAAGCGCGCCGAGCCGGGACCGCCCCAAGCGCCGAGCTTCCGGCGGTCCCGGGTCTTCGCCCGGGATGACAGCTTGGGTGGGAGCCTCCCCGCCTCTCCGCCCGTTACAGCCGGCATGGACTGGCTGGCTCCCGCTGAACTGCTCCCCATCCTCGGCGCGCTGATCGCCGGCGGCGCCATCGGCTTCGAGCGCGAGTATCGCAGCCGACCCGCCGGCCTGCGCACCCATGTGCTGGTCGCCTTGGCCTCGGCGCTCTTGATGCTGGCCGCCGTGCATCAGGTGAAGTGGATGCCGGAAGAGAGCGCCGGCGCCCTGCGCATCGACCCCGTCCGCATGGCCCACGGCGTGCTGACCGGCGTCGGCTTCCTGTGTGGCGGGGTGATCTTCCAGCAGGGCGTCTCCGTCCACGGCCTGACCACGGCGGCCTCGCTGTGGATCACCTCGGCGATCGGCACCCTGTTCGGCGTCGGGCTGTACGGCCTGGCGATCCTGGGGACGGTGCTGGCGGTGGTCACCCTCAGCGCCGCCCGCCTGCTGGACCGCACCATGCCGCAGAAGAACTTCACCGAGGTCGCCGTCCGCTCGCGCCGCGAGACCCCGCTGGATGAGTCGGAGTTGCGCGCCCTGCTGGCCGAGTACGACCTGAAGGGCGAGCGCCTGAACCATTGCCTGCACGACGGCGGGGCGGTGTTCGAGCTGGCCGGCTCGTTCTCGGGCAAGGGCGCCCTGCGCCTGCGCGAGGTGGCGCACCGATTGCGCGCCGACCCGAGGGTGATCGAGTTCGATATCCTGCCGCGTAAGGACTGATCTTCTCCCCGTCACAGGGCGCGGCTAAAGTGCCCGCCATGGTCCTGCGGGTTCACATCGACACCGATTGCGGCGTGGACGACGCCCTGGCTCTGGCCCTGCTGGCGCGGTCGCGGCAGGCGGTCGAGGTGGTCTCGGTCTCGGCCGTGTTCGGCAACACCTATGTCGATCAGGCCGCCGCCAACGCCCGGGGTGTTCTGCGCCTCGCCGGCTGCGGGGCCGAGGTCTATATCGGCGCCGGTTCGGGCCTGGCCCGCCGCCGCGTCGAGCGGATGCGGCCGGCCCACGGCGTCGATGGCCTGAACGGCCTGGGCTTCTCGCAGCGCTGGAAACTTCCGGAGCTGGAGCGCGGCCACTCGGCCAACTTCCTGGCCTTCGCCGCGCGTCGCAAGATCACCGGCCTGTTCCTCGGCCCTCTGACCAACCTGGCCAAGAGCCTGCTGGAGGACCCCGCCGCCTTCCGCGACTGGCGCCCGACGATCATGGCCGGCGCCTTCGCCGTCGAGGGCAAGGCCCACGGCGGCGCGGACTTCAACAGCTGGAGCGATCCCGAAGCCTTGCAGCGCGCGCTGGACGGCCAGGTCATGCCGCGCCTCATCCCGCTGGACGTGAGCCACCAGGTGGTGGTGACCGCCGAAGATCTCTCGAAGGGCGCGGTCTGCTGCGGCTCGCCCCTGTCGGTGCGCCTGACCAAGGCGGCCGGTCCCTATATCGCCTTCCACCAGCAGGTCTGGGGCGGCGAGGGCTGCCGACCGCACGACGCCGTGGCCGCCGCCGCCCTCGTCGCGCCCGAACTCTTCACCTTCGAGCCCGCGAGGCTGCGGGTCACCGTCGACGGCGAGCGCCAGGGCCGCATCGACCGCGTGGACGGCGCGCCCAACGCCGAGGTCTGCACGGGCCTCGACGTCGCGGCCGTCAAGCGCATGATCGTCGGCGGCTTGTTCGGCTGGAGCGCTGTGGAAGCGGCCTAGTGCGGCTGGCCCCACTGCGCCGCGCGTTCGCGGACGAGGTCGCGCATGAACTGGTCGAGATCGGCCAGGCGGCGGTCCATCTCCGACACCGGCACGCCGTTCCAGACCGCGTGGTCGTAGCGGCTGCGCGCGAAGCTCAGGTCCTCGCCGGCTCGGTACTTCTCCGTGATGTAGAGGGTTTCGAGGAGCTTGGTCGGACGCTCGATCTTCTCGTGCTTCATCGACCAGTAGCTGACCATGTACTCGGTCAGGATCCCATCGTCCGACGTACTGACCATCGGCGTCTCCCTTTGTCGTTGGGGAGGAGATGGGGAGGCGGGGCGAGGTTTCTAGTCCCCTTCTCCCCTTGCGGGAGAAGGTGTCGGCGGAGCCGACAGATGAGGGGTTGAAAGGCCTGTCGGACAGGTCGGCGTGACCCCTCACCCGACCGCCTCCGGCGGCCACCCTCTCCCGCAAGGGGAGAGGGAAGCGCTAAGCTTATTTGCCGCCCGCATAGTCCTTGATCAGGCCGTACAGGAAGTCCCGGCCCTCGTAGAGCGACTTGACCCGCATGCGTTCGTTCAGGCCGTGGATGCCGTCGCCGTCCGAGCTGCCGAACAGGCCCGAGACGCCGTAGGTCGGGATGCCGCCGGCGTTGGTGTGCACCCCGTCGGTGGCGCCGGTCAGCAGGATCGGGACGATCGGAACGCCTGGCCACAGCTTGGCGGCTTTCTTCTGGATCGGGCCCATGATCGCAGGGGTCAGGGGCGGCGGGGGCGAGGCGGGCTTGGACTCGTGGGCCAGGGTCACGGCGACGGCCGGATCGGCGGCGAGCTCGGTCAGCTTGGCCTTCACCTCGTCGATCGGCGTGCCGGGCAGGATGCGGCAGTTGACGTTGGCGGTGGCGCGCTGGGGCAGGGCGTTGGGCGCATGGCCGGCGCTGACCATGGTGGCCACGCAGGTGGTGCGCAGCACCGAGTTCCACATCGGATCCTTGGTCACCACCGACAGGGCCGCCGGGTCGTTGATATTGGCCACCAGGGCCTTCATCGCCGCCGACTGCTCGGGCGTCACCCGAGCCTGCATCTGGGTGAAGTAGCCGCGCGTGGCGTCGTTGAAGCGCGGCGGGAACTGGTAGGCGCCGATCCGGTTCAGGGCCGCCGTCAGCTGGTAGATGGCGTTGCTCGGCACCGGTCGGCTGGAGTGGCCGCCCGGATTGGTCACGGTCAGGGTGAAGTCCTGATAGACCTTCTCGCCTGCCTGGACCTCCAGCACGACCGGCTTGTCGTGCTCGTCCAGCAGGCCGTCGGCGCCTTCGTTGAGGGCGAATTCGGCGTCGACCAGGGGGCGGTGGTTCTTCACCAAGTCCTCGATGCCGTTATAGGCCTCGCTCTCCTCGCCGCAGGTCAGGGCCATCTTGATGTCGCGGGCGGGCTTGTAGCCCGACTGCTTCAGGCGGATCAGGCTGTCGACCCAGATGGCCGCCTGGGCCTTGTCGTCCGACGTGCCGCGCCCGAAGAAATAGCCGTTCTCCTCAACCAGCTTGAACGGATCGCGGGTCCAGTCCTCGCGCTTGGCCTCGACCACGTCGATATGGGCCAGCAGCAGAATCGGCTTCACCTTGGCGTCCGTCCCTTTCAGCACCGCCACCAGGCTGCCTTCCTTGGGATGGCCGTCGCCGACCACGACCTTGACGTCGGCCTCGGGGAAACCGGCCGCCTTCAGCCGCGCGCCCATGGCCTCGGCGGCGGCGGTGCAGCTGCCGACCGACAGCGTGGTGTTGATCTCGACCAGCTCCTTGTAGAGGTCGCGGAAGACCAGCTGGTCGGGGCGGACGGTCTTGGGGGGCTCGGCCGTCTGGGCCGCCGCACCGGTCGCGAGGGCCATCACAGCGCCCGCCATCATCCAAACCGCCCGCTTCATCGAAATCATCTCCCCAAAGAACTGTTGAGGCAGAGCAGAGCTTGCCTCGCGGTTGCGCGCAAGGGGCGGCGTTTACCGCTCGTTAGCAATACAGGGGCTTTTCCTCGGACGCGGAACAGACGATGTTGCGAGAACACATGATGAACATGAATCGCGCTCCGATCCGAATCTTGGGCCTCGATCCCGGCCTGCGCCGCACCGGTTGGGGCGTGCTGACAGTCGAGGGCTCGCGCATGAGCCACGTCGCCCACGGCGTCATCGTTCCCGACGAGAAGGCCGACTTCGCCCAGCGCCTGCTGCATCTGTTCGAAGGCATCAGCGCCGTGATCGAGCAGCACCAGCCCGACGAGGCGGCGGTCGAGGAGGTGTTCCTCAACACCAACGCCCAGTCGACCCTGAAGCTGGGCCACGCCCGCGCCGCCGCCCTGATCGCTCCAGCCCGCGCCGGCCTGCTGGTCGCGGAGTATTCCACGCGCCTGGTCAAGAAGGCGGTGGTCGGCACCGGCGCCGCCGACAAGGCCCAGATCGGCTTCATGATCGCCCGCCTCCTGCCCACCGCCGGCAAGACCACGGCCGACTGCGCCGACGCCTTGGCCGTCGCCATCACCCACGCCAATCTGCGCGTCGCCAATCGGAGAGTCGCATGATTGGAAGACTGCGCGGCGCGGTCGCCGAGGTCGGCGAGGAAGAGGCCCTGATCGACGTCATGGGCGTCGGCTATGTCGTCCGCTGCGGCCACCGCACGCTCTCGCGCCTGCCGGCCCTGGGCGACGAGACCCTGCTGCACATCGAGAGCCAGTGGAGCGAGAGCGCGGGCCTGCGGCTCTACGGCTTCGGCACGCGCGAGGACCGCAAGGCCTTCGTGTTGCTGCAGGCGATCCAGGGCGTTGGCCCCAAGGCCGCGATGGCGGTGCTGGACGTGCTGTCGCCGGCCGAGCTCGCCTCCGCCGTCGCTCGCGAGGACAAGGCCGCCGTCGGCCGCGCCAATGGCGTGGGCCCGAAGCTGGCCCTGCGCATCGTCACCGAGCTGAAGGACAAGCCGATCACCGACGGGCCGGTGCTGATGACCGCGCCGACCTCGGGCTCGGCGCCGAGCGCGCCCGCCAAGCCCGCGCCGACCGGAGACGCCGTCGCCGCCCTGATGGGCCTGGGCGTCGCCGAGGTGAACGCCCGCCGCGTGGTCGAGGCCGCCGCTGCCCAGCTGGGCGAAGAAGCGACCGTGCAGGCGCTGATCAAGGCCGGTCTGCAGGAACTTGGCCGATGAACGCGAAGCGCGAAATTTGGGGGGAAGCGTGACCCGCATCATCTCCGGCGAGGCCCAGCACGGCGACCAGGTTCCCAGCACCGACCGCGCCCTGCGGCCCCAGACCCTGGCCGAGTTCGTCGGTCAGGAGCAGGCCAAGGGCAATCTCCGCGTCTTCATCGAGGCCGCCAAGGGGCGGGGCGAGTCCCTGGACCACGTGCTGCTGTTCGGCCCGCCGGGCCTGGGCAAGACCACCCTGGCCCAGATCGTCGCCCGCGAGCTGGGCGTGAACTTCCGCGCCACATCGGGTCCGGTGCTGAACAAGCCCGGCGACCTGGCCGCGATCCTGACCAATCTCGAGCCGAACGACGTCCTGTTCATCGACGAGATCCACCGCCTGTCCTCGAACGTCGAGGAGATCCTCTATCCGGCCATGGAGGACCACGTTCTGGACCTCGTGATCGGCGAGGGGCCGTCGGCGCGCTCGATCCGCATCGATCTGGCCCCCTTCACCCTGGTGGCCGCGACCACGCGGGCGGGCATGCTGGCGACGCCGCTGCGCGACCGCTTCGGGATCCCGATCCGGCTGGAATTCTACACCCCGGCCGAGCTGCGCAACGTGCTGCAGCATGCGGCTCGCAAGATGAGCGCGCCCCTGACCGACGACGGGGCCGACGAGATCGCCAAGCGCGCCCGGGGCACGCCGCGCGTCGCCGGCCGCCTGCTGCGCCGGGTCCGCGACTTCGCCACCGCCGACGGCGCCACGAGCATCGACCGCAAGGCCGCCGGCATGGCCCTCGCCCGGCTGGAGGTCGACGAGAGCGGCCTCGACAGCCTGGACCGTCGTTACCTGCGCGCGATGATCGACAACTACGGCGGCGGCCCGGTGGGCGTGGAGACCATGGCCTACGCCATCGCCGAGGCCCGTGACGCCGTCGAAGACGTCATCGAGCCGTATCTGATGCAGCAGGGCTTCATCCAGCGCACGCCGCGCGGCCGCATGGCCTGCGGCAAGGCCTATCTGCACCTGGGCCTGACCCCGCCCGCCACGCCTCCGGGCGTGGCCCAAGGGTCGGCGCAGGGCGCGCTGTTCGACGAGTAGCCGGCCATGCGCAGGACCGCCGTCGCCTTCCAGGTTCTCGCCACGCTGGCGGTGTCGGTCCTGGCCATCCGGGCGGCGGGCGGTTCGGACTCGGCGATGATCCTGCAAGGCGTAGCGGTCGCCGTCGGCGCCCTCCCGGCGCTGATCGCGGCCTGGATCGCCCGGCCGCCGGGACCGGTGGTCGCGGTGCTCCTGCTGGCCTTGGTGCTGGCCGCCGAGACCTTCGTCCTGGTCGCCGGCGTCTCGATGGGAGGCGTCCGTCGCTGGGTCGACGCGGGCTCGATCCAGCTGCACGCGGCTTCGTTGCTCATTCCCCTCGCGGCCTGGATCGCGGCCCAGCGCCTCGACGCCGGCGCCGCCCTGCTGCTGGCCGCGCTGCTGGGTGTCCTGGCGCTCCAGCCCGACGCGGCGGCCGTCCTGGCCCTGACCCTGGCGCTGCTGGTCGTGGCGCTGATCGACAAGGCCAAGCGTCGGCTGGCGTCGATCCTCGTCGCGGTCGGCGCGCTCTGCGCCGGCTGGGCGCTGAGCCGTCCCGATCCGCTGCCGGCCGTCGATCACGTCGAACTGGTCGTCCGCCGCGCCTTCGAGGCCGCCCCGACCATCGGCGGCCTGGCCGCCATCGCCCTGCTCCTGCTGCCGGTCGCCATGTTCTGGAAGCGCCGCACCCCCGCCACCCAGGCCCTCGCCGCCGCCTGGGCGGGCTTCGTCCTGGCCAACCTGATTGCCAACTACCCCGCGCCGGTCATCGGGGCGGGCGCCTCGCCGGTGCTGGGGTGGTTGCTTTCGATCGGGCTGGCGTCCATGTCGGGACGTTCCCGCGACGAGGCCCGTGCATGACCACCCCGCCCGAACCTACCGCCCCCGAACCCACCGCTGGCGTGTTCTCCGGCCGCGAGCATCAGCTGCCGGTGCGGATCTATTACGAGGACACCGACTTCTCGGGGATCGTCTATCACGCCAACTACCTGCGCTATTTCGAGCGGGGGCGGAGCGACTTCTTCCGGATGGTGGGTATCTCGCACACCGAGCTGGCCAAGGCCGACACCGCCTTCGCCATCGTGCGGATGGAGCTGGACTTCAAGCGCTCGGCGCGGGTCGACGACGCCCTGGTGGTCCGCACGACCTACGACCGGATCAAGGGGCCGCGCCTCTATGTCAGCCAGAGGATCACGCGCGGCGACGAGCTGATCTGCCAGGCGGCGGGCGAGGCGGTGTGCATCACCCTGGACGGCCGTCCGCGCAAGCCGACCGCCGAGATGCGGGCCCAGCTGGAAGCCTGGCTGGCGCCCGAAGGTTAGAATGACACCGTTTTTCGGGATCGCTCGGCGATTGTCATAGTTTCACCCAAGCGCTGCTTCATGCCATACGGCGCATTCAAGTCCTGATCAGACGCCCCACGGAGCCTATCCCGCATGGACGCCTCGGCCGCCGCACCGAATTTCTCGTTCTTCGCCCTGTTCATGCAGGCCGACTGGGTCGTGAAGGCCGTCATGGTCGGTCTGATCCTGGCTTCACTGGGCTCGTGGGCCGTGATCCTGGACAAGCTCTTCCGCTTCGCGGCGCTGAACCGCGCCGCCGACCGGTTCGAGGACCAGGTCAGCGGCGGCCGTTCGCTGGAGGACGTCGCGGGCGAGGCCGGCGCCAATCCGCGCCACGCCCTGCCGCGCATGTTGCAGGCGGCGCTGAAGGAATGGCGCGAGGCCAAGGCGCGCGGCAGCCTCACCGACAACCAGGCCGCCTTCCTGGTCGCCCGCATCGACCGGATCATGGACACCACGATCGCCCGCGAGAGCGCCAAGGTGGAAGAGGGCCTCGGCAGCCTGGCCATCGTCGCCACCGCCAGCCCGTTCATCGGCCTGTTCGGCACGGTCTGGGGCATCATGCACGCCTTCCAGAACATCGCGATTTCGAAGAACACCTCGCTGGCCGTCGTCGCCCCGTCGATCGCCGAAGCCCTGTTCGCCACGGCCGTCGGCCTGATCGCCGCCATCCCGGCCTATATCGCCTACAACAAGTTCTCGACCGACGCGGGCAAGTACGCCGGCCGCCTGGAAGGCTTCGCCGACGACCTGTCGACCGCGATCCAGCGTCGCCTGTCGGAACGGGTCTGATCCCATGTCGATGTCGTCCAACGACGCCTTCGCCACCAACAGCGGTCGTGGTCGCCGCCGTCGCGGCCGCCGCTCGCGCGGGGCCCTGTCCGAGATCAACGTCACCCCGCTGGTCGACGTCATGCTGGTGCTGCTGATCATCTTCATGATCAGCGCCCCGCTGCTGACCGCCGGCGTGCCGCTAGAGCTGCCCAAGACCGAGGCCGCCGCCCTGCAGAACCAGCAGGAGCCGATCACGGTCTCGATCCGCAAGGATGGCGAGATCTTCGTCGGCGAGCAGCCGATCCCGTTCGAGAATCTGGCGCCGCGCATCAGCGCCATCGCCGGCGACGGCTACGACAAGCCGCTCTTCGTCCGCGCCGACGGCGGGGCGACCTACGCGGTCGTCGCCCAGGTGATGGCGGGCCTGTCGAACGCGGGCTTCAACAAGATCAATCTGATCACCGAGACGGGCGGTCCGTCCTCGGGCGCGGCTCCTAAGGACGCCCAGCCGGAGGGCTCGGCCGACCTGCGGCCGGCCCAGTAGGCACTGTATGAGCGTCCGCCGCGAACAGACGATCTCTCCGGGCCTGCTGGCTTCGGTCGCGCTGCACGGAGCCGTGGCGGCGCTGATCGCGTTCGGCCTGCCGTCGGCGCCGGCCAAGCCGATCACCATCGGCGAGGCGGTGCCGGTGACCATCGTCACCGAGGGTCCGACCAATGTGCGCCCGGCCGTCGAGGCGGCCGAGGACCAGACGGCCCAGGCCGAGACCCCGACGCCCGAGGCGACGCCGCAGCCGCCGGCGCCGACGCCTGCCCCAACCCCCACGCCCGCGTCGGCCCCGCCGAAGCCGGCGACGGTTCCCAAGCCCGCGCCGACCCCGACGCCGACCAAGCCGACCCAACAGAAGAAGTCCGAGGACTTCTTCGCCTCGCTGGAGGCCTCGATCGCCAAGACCAAGAAGGCGACCGGCAAGCCGACCTCGAACGCGGCCCCAGGACCCGCGCGCCAGGAGACGGCTACCCAGGCCCGTCCGGGCGCCGGCGCCATGACCGGTCTGCAGGCGGCGGCCATCGCGGGCATGAAGGACGAGATCCAGCGCCGCTGGAATCCCAATTGCGAGGTCGAAGGCGGCTCCGACGTCCAGGTGAAGGTGACCTTCAGGCTGGTCCTGGGCGGTCGCATCCAGGGACAGGTGACCGCCGGCGGCGCCGAAAACTCGCCAAACTCGACTGTCAAAGCTGCGGCCGACCGCGCCATTCGCGCGGTTTATCAATCCGCGCCTTTCGAAGGCTTGCCGCCCGACTACTATGGTCAAGCGTTGGAATTGAACTTCAAGGCGCGAGACGCCTGCGCCGCGCGATAGGGAAGACGAAAGACATGACCCTCAAGTCCGTGTTCGCCGGCCTGGCCGCCGTCTTCGCCGTGACCCTGTCCGTCGCGGCGCTGCCGACCGTGGCTAGCGCCCAGATCCAGGTCGACATCGACAAGGGCGCGGTCAAGCCGATGCCGATCGCGGTGCCGGCCTTTTCGGGCGCCAATCGCGGCGCGGAGATCGCCCAGGTCATCACCGGCAATCTCGAGCGCTCGGGCCTGTTCCAGCCGCTGAACGTCTCGGCCGTCCCCGACAAGCTGCAGGACGTCAACGTCCAGCCGCGCTTCCCCGATTGGCAGGCGACGGGCGCCCAGGCCCTGATCAACGGCCAGGTCACGGTCGGCCCCGACGGCGGCCTGCGCGTCGACTTCCGCCTGTGGGACGTGTTCAGCCAGCAGCAGCTGCTGGGTCTGCAGTTTTCCTCGACGCCCGACAACTGGCGCCGCGTGGCCCACAAGATCAGCGACGCCGTCTACGAGCGGCTGACCGGCGAGAAGGGCTATTTCGACACCCGCGTCGCCTTCGTCGCCGAGAGCGGCCCGAAGCTGAACCGCATCAAGCGCCTGGCGATCATGGACCAGGACGGCGCCAACCCGCAGTACCTGACCGACGGCTCGTACATCGTGATGACGCCGCGCTTCTCGTCGACCAGCCAGGAACTGACCTACATGGCCCTGCGGCCGACCGGGTCGTCGATCTACCTGCTGAACCTGGAGACCAGCCGCCAGGAAACGGTCGGCAAGTTCCCGGGCATGGTGTTCGCCCCGCGCTTCTCGCCGGACGGCAGCAAGGTGGCGTTCTCGGTCGAAAAGGCCGGCAACAGCGACATCTACCTGATGGACCTGCGTAGCCGCGCCTCGTCGCGCATCACCACCGACCCGGCCATCGACACCTCGCCGTCGTTCTCGCCGGACGGGTCGAAGATCGTGTTCAACTCCGACCGCGGCGGCCAGGCCCAGCTTTATGTGATGAACACCGACGGCTCGGGCGTGCGCCGCATCTCGTACGGCGGCGGCCGCTATACGACCCCGGTCTGGAGCCCGCGCGGCGACTTCATCGCCTTCACCAAGCAGACGGGCGGCGAGTTCCACATCGGCGTCATGCGCGCGGACGGCAGCGACGAGCGTTTGCTGACCACCAGCTACCTGGACGAGGGCCCGACCTGGGCGCCGAACGGCCGTGTGCTGATGTTCTTCCGCGAAGGTTCGAGCGGCAATCCGCGTCTGTGGACGGTGGACATCACCGGCCGGATCCTGCGTCCGGCGGCCTATTCGGGCTCCGGTTCCGATCCGGCCTGGTCGCCGCTGCTGGACTGATTGACACACGCTTGGGGCAACCTGGGCCTTGCGCGAGCGTTCAAGGTCGTGGAGCCGACTTTCGCGTCGGAAGTGAATCCGCATTCGCTTGACGGCCTTCTGACATCATTGTGAGGTTCGTCAGGCATTTAGAGGGTCCATTCCAAAGCTTCGGCAGGTATGGATCATGTCCAGAGTTCGTAGACTGAGGAGAAACTGGATGAGCTTCGACACCCAGCGCGCCGTTAGACTGGCGCTCGTCGGCGTCGCCGCCGCGTCGCTCGCCGCCTGCGCTTCGCGCCCGAAGCCCCAGCCTGTCGCGCCGACCCCGCAACCGCCGGCGCCGACCCAACCGAGCAATCCCTACGTCCCGCCGACCCAACCGCCGGTCTCGAGCGGCGTGCTGCCGGGTTCGGTGCAGGACTTCGTCGTGAACGTGGGCGACCGCGTCTATTTCGACACCGACGAATACTCGGTCCGCGCCGACGCCCAGCCGGTCCTGGCCGGGCAGGCCCAGTGGCTGAACCGCTACCAGTCGGTCCGCGTCCGCATCGAAGGCAATGCCGACGAACGCGGCACCCGCGAGTACAATCTGGCTCTGGGCGCTCGCCGCGCCAACGCCGTGCGCGACTTCCTGATCGCCCAGGGCGTCGCGGCCGCGCGCATCGAGACGATCTCGTTCGGCAAGGAACGTCCGATCGATCCGGGCACGAGCGAAGAAGCCTGGGCCAAGAACCGTAACGGCCGCACGGCCATCACGGACGGCGCTCGCTAAGCTGAAGGTTTTAGGGCGGCGGCTCGAAAGAGTTGCCGCCCTAGTTTTGTCCGCGTCCTACCGGTAAATCACGGTCATGAAGCTGAAATCCGCCCTGCTCGCCGTCCTGCTGTCGTCGACCGCCGCCGTGGCCGTCGCCCAGACCCCGCTGCCGCCGGCCGATCCGCTGGACGACCGCTCGGCCAAGCGCATCGAGCGCATGGAGAAGGTGGTCCGCGAGCTGCGCGCCATCGTCTTCCAGGGGCGCGACACCGGTAAGCCCGTCGTCGTCCAGCCGGCGGAGACCGACGCCCAGATCGCCGCGCTGAACGAGCGCCTGACCGACCTGGAGCAGACCCTGACCAAGCTGAACGGCCAGAACGAGGCCGTGACCTTCGAACTCTCCAAGGCCAACCGGGCCGCGACCGAGCAGAAGGCCCGCGCCGACGCACTGGAGCAGCGCCTGGCCGGCGTCGAGAAGGCCCTGGCCGATCTGCAGGCCAACGCCGCCCAGGTCGTCGCCGCCGCGCCGGTCGCCGGCGCCGTGCCGCCGCCGCCCCCGCCGCCGGCCGATACGGCCGTGGCCTTCAAGCAGGCCAAGGATCTGCTGCTGGCCGGCGACTACGGCAGCGCCGAGCAGGCCTTCTCGGCCTTCGTGAACAACTATCCGGAAAGCACGCGCACGCCGGAAGCTCGCTACTGGCTGGGCGAGACCCAGTTCGTGCGCGAGGCCTATTCCGACGCCGCCGGCAACTATATCGGCGCGATCCGGGGCTGGCCGCAGACCAGCTGGGGTCCGGACGCGACCCTGAAGCTGGCCCGCTCGATGGTGGCCCTGAAGAAGACAACAGAGGCCTGCCGCACCCTGGACGAGCTGACCAAGCGCTACCCAAAGGCCCCGGCCCAGGTCGTCTCGCGCGCGGCTTCCACCCGCGTCGCGGCCAAGTGCGCGTAGGGTTTTCGCTAGAGTCTTACAAACCCTGCCTCCCTAGGCCTTGTGCCTAGGGCCCATCGTTCAGCAGACTTGCTGTTCGAAGGTGCACGCCAGCGTGGCCGAGACCACTGATCGTCGCCGAGCCCGGCGGAACCATGGGTCCTGGGCACAAGGCCCAGGAAGGCGATGGATTTGAAGCTGGGTGCGGAAATGGGACGCGGCTCGATCGAAGCAATTCTCGACCGCCGCCTCGACGCCGCCAGCGCCGCCCCCGTCGCCGTCGGCTTTTCGGGCGGCGGCGACTCCCTGTTCCTGCTGAAGACGGTGCTGGATTGGGCGCGGCCGCGTGGCCGGCCCGTGCTGGCGCTGATCGTCGACCACCGGCTCCAGGCCGACAGCCAGCGCTGGACCGCCGACGCCGTCGCCAAGGCCATCGCGCTCGGGGTTGAGGCGCGCACCCTGGCCTGGATCGGCGACAAGCCCGCGACCGGCGTTCCCGCCGCCGCCCGCCGCGCCCGCCACGGCTTGCTCGCCACCACCGCCCGCGAGGCTGGAGCCAAGGTCCTGCTGCTGGGCCACACCGCCAGCGACATCGCCGAGGCCGCCGCCATGCGGGCCGAGGGCTCCACGGTTTCCGATCCGCGCGAATGGGCGCCGTCGCCGGTCTGGCCGGAGGGGCGGGACGTCTTCCTGCTGCGGCCGTTGCTGGCCCTGACCCGCGCCGAGATCCGCGCCGCCCTGACCGCTCAGGGCGAGACCTGGCTCGACGATCCGGCCAATGACGACCTCCGCTACGCGCGCGCGCGGGCCCGCGCCGCCGGAGCGGAGGAAGCGGGAGCCTCTGCAGCGCTAGTACCGGCTCCGCCCGCCTTCAGCGTCGACTCCAGCGGCGCCATCCGACTGCCCCGAGACATCGTCGCCAGTCAGCTGGCCGCCGCCCTGCTGTGCGCCGCCGGGACCGAGCGTCCTCCCCGCGGGGGGCGGCTTGCGCGGCTGGTCGCGCGGCTGCGGTCGGGCGAGGCCTTCGCCGCCACCCTGGGCGGGGCGCGGGTCGAGGCGGGCGAGGACGTTCTGGTCTGTCGCGACGCCGGCGAAGCCGCGCGCGGCGGCCTGGCGCCGCTCGTTCTGGCCCCCGGCGAGGCCGGCGTCTGGGACGGTCGCTGGGAGGTCACCGCCGGCGCCGCGCCCCTGACCGTCATCGCCCTTAAGGGTCAGGCGTCGCGGCTGTGCTCCACCCAGCGCGCGATGCTTGCCCGCATACCCGCCCCCGCCAGGCCCGCCTTGCCGCTAATCCTGCGTCAAGGCGCGGCGCCGGCTCCTGTGGCGCTTGACGGCCCGGACCTTGCAGCCGAAGGAGGAGAGCGTGCGCGCCTGCTCATTCTGGGTCGCTTCGAGGCCGCGATCGGCCTTCGCGACCAAGAATCCGTGACCTGACGTCACGTGCGTGGCGCAAGCGCTCGCGACCTCCTATCTTGGGAGGTCGAGAACCCTATTCGTTGGGAAGACCCTAACCGTTGGGAAGACAAGGCGTATGAATTTCAGGAACGCGGCCATCTGGCTGGTGATCGTGGCGGTGCTGGTCGGAGTGTTCTTCGTCAGCCAGAACGCGAACAAGCGAAACACCGGCGAGGTCAGCTATTCGCAGCTGCTCAAGCAGGTCGACGCCGGCAAGATCAAGTCGGCCGAGATCGCGGGGCAGACCGTCATCGCCAAGGACGCCCAGGGTAAGTCCCTGACCGTCAACGCGCCGATCAACTCCGACGAACTGGTCAACCGCATGGTGGCCAAGAACGCCGACGTGAAGTTCAAGAGCGGCTCGATCAGCTTCCTGGCCATCCTGGTCCAGCTGCTGCCCATCCTGCTGGTCGTGGGCGTCTGGCTGTTCTTCATGCGTCAGATGCAGGGCGGGGCGAAGGGCGCCATGGGCTTCGGCAAGTCCAAGGCTCGCCTGCTGACCGAGAACAAGAACCGCATCACGTTCGAGGACGTCGCGGGCGTCGACGAGGCCAAGGAAGAACTGCAGGAGGTCGTCGACTTCCTGAAGGACCCGGCCAAGTTCCAGCGCCTGGGCGGCAAGATCCCCAAGGGCGCCCTGCTGGTCGGCCCTCCCGGCACCGGCAAGACCCTGATCGCCCGCGCCGTCGCGGGTGAGGCGGGCGTGCCGTTCTTCACGATCTCGGGTTCGGATTTCGTCGAGATGTTCGTCGGCGTCGGCGCCAGCCGCGTGCGCGACATGTTCGAGCAGGCCAAGAAGAACGCCCCCTGCATCATCTTCATCGACGAAATCGACGCCGTCGGTCGCCACCGTGGCGCCGGCCTGGGCGGCGGCAATGACGAGCGCGAGCAGACCCTCAACCAGCTGCTGGTCGAGATGGACGGCTTCGAGGCCAATGAAGGCATCATCCTGATCGCCGCCACCAACCGTCCGGACGTTCTGGACCCCGCGCTGCTGCGTCCGGGCCGCTTCGACCGTCAGGTCGTGGTGCCGAACCCGGACGTCGCCGGTCGCGAGAAGATCATCCGCGTTCACATGAAGAACGTGCCGCTGGCCGCCGACGTCGACGTCAAGACGCTGGCGCGCGGCACCCCGGGCTTCTCGGGCGCGGACCTGGCCAACCTGGTCAACGAAGGCGCCCTGCTGGCCGCCCGCAAGAACCGCCGCATGGTCACCATGCAGGACTTCGAGCAGGCCAAGGACAAGGTCATGATGGGCGCCGAGCGCCGCTCGATGGCCATGAGCGACGCCGAGAAGAAGCTGACAGCCTATCACGAGGGGGGCCACGCCCTGGTGGCCCTGCGCGTCCCCGTCGCCGATCCGGTCCACAAGGCCACGATCGTGCCGCGCGGTCGCGCCCTGGGCATGGTCATGCAGCTGCCCGAGGGCGACCGCTACTCGATGAGCTTCGAGATGATGACCTCGCGCCTGGCCATCATGATGGCCGGCCGCGTCGCCGAGGAACTGATCTTCGGCAAGGAGAAGATCACCTCGGGCGCTTCGAGCGACATCAGCGCCGCCACCAGCCTGGCCCGCAACATGGTCACCCGCTGGGGCTTCTCCGACGAGCTGGGCACCGTGGCCTATGGCGACAACCAGGACGAGGTGTTCCTGGGCCACTCGGTCGCGCGCACCCAGAACGTCTCGCCCGAGACCATGATCAAGATCGACAAGGAAGTCCGTCGCCTGGTCAAGACCGGCGAGGACGACGCCCGCAAGATCCTGACCGACGAGCTCGACAATCTGCACGTGGTGGCCAAGGCCCTGCTGGAGTTCGAAACCCTGAGCGGCGACGAGATCATCGGCGTCATGAAGGGCGAGGTTCCCAAGCGCGACGAGGAAGAAACCAAGGAAACCGTGGTCGCTCCGTCCCTGGTGCCCCTGTCCCCCGGGGCCGGCGCCAGCGTCACCGCCTAGGGCTTCCGCCCCGCCAAAGGATCAAGCCGGCTCGCAAGGGTCGGCTTTTTTCTTGCCTGCCACCCATTGTGGGGGCGGGGCCAGGCCTTCCGGCGCGACTTCTTCCGTTGACGAGGCAACCACGAGGCGATTTGTCCGTTCAAGCTTTGCCGCTCGCGAGTGGCAGGGGCTTCTGCGACTTGGGAACCATGGCCACAAACGACGAGTCCTCGGGCTCGGTACGCGACGCGTCCGACGTTCCCGCCTTCCTGAGGGGAGGCGGCGAGATGGGCGCGGCGGTGGCCGCGCGCGACTGGTCGACGTCACCGCTGGGCGCGCCCGAGACCTGGCCCTCGGCCCTGAAGATCGCCACCGGCATGATGCTGGCCTCGCCGATCCCAACCTTCCTGGTCTGGGGCCCCGAGGCCGTCCTCCTGCACAACGACGCCGCCCGAGGCCTGCTGGGCGCGGCCAACGCCGTGGCCCTGGGCGCGTCGTTCGCGCAGGTCTTCCCGATCCCGGCCGGCCTGCCGATGCTGGCCAGCGCCCAGGCGGGCGACAGCGTCGTCCAGGAGTCTGTCGCCTTCACCCGCGCCGCCGGCGAGGCGGCGTGGTGCAACCTCATGTTCTCGCCCGTGCGCGACGAGGGCGGCGCCGTCGTGGGCGTCCACGTCCTTTGCAACGACATCACCGAACGTGTCCGCCGGGAGCAGGCCCACCTGGAGGACGAGCGCCGCTATCGCGCCCTGTTCGAGTCGATGGACGAGGGTTTCTGCGTCATCGAGTTCCTGGACGGTCCGTTCGGCCCCTTGAGCGACTACGTCCACGTCATGGCCAACGCCGCCTACGAGCGCCACGCGGGCATCCCCAACGTCGTTGGCCAGAAGGTGCGCGAGATGGTGCCCGCCGAGGCCGGCAGCTGGGTCGAACGCTACGGGGCGGTGCTGCGCTCGGGTCAGGCGATCCGCTTCGAGCAGGAGCTGGTGGCGACGGGACGTTACCTGGAACTGTCGGCCTTCCGCATCGAGCCGCCCGAGCTGCGCCAGGTGGCGGTGCTGTTCCAGGACGTCACCGCCCGCAAGCAGGCCGAGGGGCTGCTGCAGCAGGTGAACGAGACGCTGGAGCTGCGCGTCACCGAGGCCCTGGCCGAGCGTCGCCTGCTGGCCGACATCGTCGAGGGCACCAACATCTTCGTCCAGGTCGCGGACATGGACCTGAACTGGCTGGCGATCAACGGCGCCTCGGCGGGCGAGTTCCAGCGGATCTTCGGCGTCCGGCCCCAGGTGGGCGACAACATGCTGGACCTGCTGATGGACAAGCCCGAGCATCAGGCCGCCGTCCGCGCCGTCTGGGGCCGCGCCCTGAGCGGCGAGGCCTTTGTCGAGATCGGCGAGTTCGGCGACCCGGACCGCGAACGGCGCTTCTACGAGATGCGGTTTCACCCCCTGCTCGATGCCGACGGCGTGCAGATTGGGGCCTATCAGTTCGTCTACGACGTCACCGGGCGACTGGCCGAGCAGGACCGGTTGCGGGAGGCCGAAGAAGCCCTGCGCCAGGCTCAGAAGATGGAAGCCGTCGGCCAACTGACCGGCGGCCTGGCCCACGACTTCAACAACCTGCTGGCCGGCATTTCCGGCTCGTTCGAGATGATCGGCGCGCGCTTGGCCCAGGGACGCTCGGCCGATGTCGACCGCTACCTGAACGCCGGCCAGGGAGCGGCGCGGCGGGCGGCGGCCCTGACCCATCGCCTGCTGGCCTTCTCGCGCCGCCAGACCCTGGCTCCCCGGTCGGTGGTCATCAACCGGCTGATGGCCGAGTTCGTCGAGCTGGTCCGCCGCACGGTGGGACCCGCGATCGATGTCGAGATGATCGCCGCCGCCGGGCTGTGGCCGACCTTGGTCGACGCCAACCAGCTCGAGAACGCCCTGCTGAACCTCTGCATCAACGCCCGCGACGCCATGCCGGACGGCGGCAAGATCACGCTGGAGACGGGCAACCGCTGGCTGGACGCCCGGACCGCCCGCGACCACGGGCTGGAGGCGGGCCAGTACGTTTCGGTCTGTGTCAGCGACACCGGCTCGGGGATCGACAAGGCGACGCTGGAGCGCGTGTTCGACCCCTTCTTCACCACCAAGCCGATCGGCCAGGGCACCGGCCTGGGCCTCTCCATGGTCTACGGCTTCGCCCGCCAGTCGAACGGTCATGTGCGGATCTATTCCGAGGTCGGGCAGGGCACGATGGTCTGCCTCTACCTGCCGCGCCACCTGGGCGAGGAGGAGGCCGAGTCGACCGAGCAGGCGCCGGACGGAACCATGGCCCACGCGGGCAAGACCGTGCTGGTGGTCGACGACGAACCAACCGTGCGGATGCTGGTCGTCGACACCCTGGCCGAGCTTGGCTACGCGTGCCTGGAGGCCCCCGATGGGGCGTCGGGCCTGCGGATCCTGCAATCGAACAGCCACATCGATCTGCTGGTCACCGATGTCGGCCTGCCGGGCGGCTTGAACGGCCGCCAGGTCGCCGACGGCGCCCGCGCGCTGAAGCCGGGGCTCAAGGTGCTGTTCATCACCGGCTATGCCGAGAACGCCGTGCTGAACCACGGCCATATCGAGCACGGCATGGAGGTGCTGACCAAGCCCTTCGCCGTCAACGACCTGACGGTTCGGGTCGATCGGATGCTGCGCGAGGGCTAGAGCGCATGCGGGTCCCGCGCTAGCCTTGCCATGGACTGTGCGGGAGGCGTCGATGCGAGCGATGATCTTGGGTCTGGCGGCGGCGGTCGCCCTGGCGGGAAGCGCCCAGGCCGAGGCGATCCACAAGGACGGCCTGACGGGGCCGGAGGTCCAGGCCTGGCTGCAGAAGGCCGGCTACAAGGCCGAGCTGACCAAGGACGCCAGCGGCGATCCGATGATCAAGAGCGCCACCGCCGGCCACAACTTCTTCGTCTACTTCTACGACTGCGCGGAAGGGCGCTGCAAAGCGCTGCAGTTCTCGGCGGGCTTCGACCTGGACAAGGGGACCTCCCTGGCCAAGGTCAACGAGTGGAACCGCAAGAACCGCTACCTGAAGGCCTATCTGGACGACGACAACGACCCCTACGTCCAGTACGACGTCAACCTGAACGCCGGCCGCACCTATTCGGGCCTGGACGACGACTTCGGCATCTGGACCGGCATGATCGGCGACTTCTCCAAGTTTATCGACTTCTAGGCGGGGCCGGCATCCGGGCCTAGAACGACGTCATGACCGCCGTTAGCGCCCGCCGCCCCCTGTCCCGTCCCAGGGTCATGGGCATCGTCAACGTCACGCCCGACAGCTTCTCGGACGGCGGGAGGTTCGTGTCGACGGCAGACGGGATCGAGCACGCGCGCCGGCTGATCGCCCAGGGCGCGGACATTCTCGACATCGGCGGCGAGAGCACCCGGCCGGGCGCGGCGCCGGTCTCGGAGTTCGACGAGATCCTGCGCGTCGTTCCGCTGATCGAGGCGATCCGCAAGGCCAGCGACATCCCGATCTCGGTCGACACCATGAAGCCCGGCGTCGCCCGCGCGGCGGTCAAGGCCGGGGCGACGATCTGGAACGACGTGGCTGCGCTGCGTTTCGCGCCCCAGGCGCCCGAAGTCGCCGCCGAGCTGGGCTGCGAGGTTGTCCTGATGCACATGCTGGGCGAGCCCGGCACGATGCAGGACGCCCCCCGCTATGGCGACGTGGTCGCTGAGGTCGAGGCCTTCCTGCTGGCCCGCGCCTTCACGGCCATGGCCGCCGGGGTGGCCAAGGACAGGATCTGGCTGGATCCCGGCATCGGCTTCGGCAAGACCGTCGAACACAACCTGGCCCTGCTGGCCGCCCTGCCGCGCTTCGTGGCCCTGGGCTATCCGATCCTGCTGGGGGCCAGCCGCAAGCGGTTCATCGCCGAGATCGATCCTTCGGCCGGCGAGGCGACCGACCGTCTCGGCGGCTCGCTGGCCGCCCATCTGGCCGGGGCGGCGGCGGGGGTGGCGGCGGTGCGCGTCCACGACGTGCGCGAGACGGTCCAGGCCCTGGACGTACAGGCGGCAATTTCGCGCACCTGAGCCAATCCCTTGTCTTATCGGCGTTACGCGCGGATAGGCGCGGGTCCGGGTTGAGGCTGGCCTCCAGTCTCGCTTGCGGGTTGGGGAATCACCGAGCTTAGATAGTCCGGGTCGGCCTTTCGAAAGCTAAAGAACGATGCGCCCGCGCCACGCCCTGATCATCGAAGACGAAATCCTGATCGCGCTGGAAATCGAGGAACTGCTTAAGGAGCAGGGCTTCACCAGCATCGCCATCGCCGAGAGCCCGCTGGAGGCGCTCGACAGCGCCCTGATGCGAAAGCCCGACCTGATCACGGCCGACTACCGCATCGTCGACGGCACCGGCGTCGAGGCCGTGAAGATGATCATGGCCCACCTGGGACCCATTCCGGTCGTCTACGTCACCGGCCACGCCAAGGCCCTGGCCGGGCAGGACAGCGAGTCCGTCGTCCAGAAACCCATCCGCCCCGGCGACCTGGCGGGCGCGTGGCACCACGCGATGGCGGCGGCCTAAGCTTCCCTCATCAAGGGGGAAGGGAGTTTCCGGTGCTCCGATTCCCGCCTAAACACCGGGGATGTCCAACGCCTCAAAAGGCCGTGTCCTCGTCATCGCCGGATCCGATTCCGGCGGCGGCGCGGGGATCCAGGCCGACATCAAGACCATCACCGCCCTGGGCGGCTACGCGGCCACCGCGATCACCGCCGTCACCGTGCAGAACACCCTGGGCGTCACCGGCGTCCACCCTATCCCGCTGGACGTGATCGCCGCTCAGGCGCGGGCGGTGCTGGACGACATCGGCGCGGACGCCATCAAGACCGGCATGCTGGGCGACGCGGCCGTGGTCGAGACCGTGGCCGCCGCCATCGACCATGCGGGCAAGGTCCCCGCCGTCGTCGATCCGGTGATGATCGCCAAGGGCGGCGCGTCGCTCCTGGCCGAGGCGGCCATCGGCGCGGTGAAGAGCCTGATGATCCCCCGTGCGGCCCTGCTGACCCCCAACGCCCCCGAAGCCGCCGCCCTGACGGGCCTGGCGACCGAGACCACCGACGACCTGCGCCGCGCCGGCGAGGCCCTGCTGGCCCTGGGCGCCAAGGCGGTGCTGATGAAGGGCGGGCATGTCGCTGGCGAACGCGTCGTTGACGTGCTGATGACCGCCGACGGCGAAACCACCTTCGAGGGCGAGCGGATCGAGAGCCGCCACACTCACGGCACGGGTTGCACCCTGGCCTCGGCCTGCGCCGCCGGCCTGGCCCAGGGGCTGTCGCTGGAAGAGGCCGTCGCGCGCGCCTGGAACTATGTCCATGAAGCCATGCTACGCGCCCCCGGTTTCGGCGCCGGCCATGGCCCCCTCGATCACGGCTGGATGCTGCGCAAATGAGCCAGACCCTGGAAGACCGCCTGCGCGACATCGTCCGCGCCACGCCAAGTACCTGGGCGGTGCTGAAGACCGTTCGGGACCTCGACCTGCCCGACTGGATGATCTTCTCCGGCGCGGTCTACCAGCCGGTCTGGAACCATCTGACGGGCCGCGATCTCGACTACGGGATCAAGGACTACGACGTCGCCTATCACGACGACAGCGACACCAGCTACGAGGCCGAGGACGTCGTCATCCAGCGCGTCGCCGCCGCGTTCCAGCCGCCGCTGCGCGAGCTGGTCGAGGTCCGCAACCAGGCCCGCGTCCACCTGTGGTTCGAGAAGAAGTTCGGCGGCGACGAGCCCTATCCGCCGCTGGAGGACAGCGCCGCGGCCCTGAAACGCTTCGTCGCCACGGCCTTCTGTGTCGGGGTTCGGCTGGAGAAGGACGACAACTTGAGCGTCTGGGCGCCCTTCGGCCTGGAGGACCTGTTCGCCCTGCGCCTGAAGCCCAATCCCCTGCGGGTGAAGGGCGCCGGCGGCTG
Source organism: Caulobacter sp. GW821-FHT09H08 (assembly GCF_059415885.1). Classification (NCBI taxonomy): domain Bacteria; kingdom Pseudomonadati; phylum Pseudomonadota; class Alphaproteobacteria; order Caulobacterales; family Caulobacteraceae; genus Caulobacter; species Caulobacter sp. GW821-FHT09H08. Next base: position 67,979 of record NZ_JBWKOC010000004.1, on the reverse strand, counting down.
GGACCGCACAACGGGTTCGGCCAAGGCGCGGTGGCCGGAGATTTCAGTAGAAGGGTAGGGGCGCGCACACCTCCGCCCCCTCTCACTCATTCCGTCATTCCCGCCACAAGGGCGGGAATGACGGCGGGTTATGGAAACGGGTGGCCTTCAATTGTCACCAGCACAATAAACCCTTTGCCCGCCGTCCCGGCCGCGCATAACCACGATGTCCATCGGAATTGCGGGAGCTTCCCATGCGCCAATGGACCATCGACGCCTTCGCCAGCGGCCCGTTCAAGGGCAATCCGGCCTGCGTGGTCGAGCCGTTCGCGGCCTGGCCGTCGGCGACGTGGATGCAGGCCCTGGCGGCCGAGAACAACCAGGCTGAAACGGCCTTCCTGCTGAAGACGGACGATCCGGCCCGCTACGGCCTGCGCTGGTTCACGCCGGCCCTGGAGGCGCCGCTGTGCGGCCACGCCACCCTGGCGGCGGCGCACATGCTGTTCGAGGAACTCGGCGTCGACGTCCCGCTGCTGACCTTCGACACCCTGTCGGGGCCGCTGACGGTCAAGCGTTCCGGCGAAGGCCTGGAGATGGACTTCCCGGCCGATCCGCCGCGCCGCACGGACGTCCCGACGGGCCTCGCCGAGGCCCTCGGCGCGACGCCGGTCGAGGTCTGGGCTGGCGCCTACCTCATCGCGGTGATGGACAGCGAGGCGACGGTTCGCGACCTCAAACCAGACCTGTCGGCCCTGAAGCCGATCGGCGGCGAGGCGACCGGCGGCCCCGGCCAGACGGTCGTCGTGGCCCAGGCCGATGCGGGCCAACCCTACGCCGTGGTCAGCCGCTTCTTCGCGCCGGGGTTCGGTATTCCGGAGGATCCGACGACGGGCTCCGCGCACTGCATCCTGATGCCGCTGTACGGCGACAAGCTGAGCGCCGAGGTCCTCAAGTTCCATCAGGCCTATCCCGGTCGGGGCGGGGACCTGGAATGCGAAAACCGCGGCGCGCGCGTTCTGTTGCGCGGCCGCGGCTTCACGGTGTTGGACAGCCGGCTCCGGGTGGAGCCGGCCTAGGCGTTAGCGCTTACCAGCGACGACCGTCGCGGTGATCACGGTCGTTGCCATAGCCGTAGCCATAGTCGCGGTCGTGACGCTCGACGCGGATCTGGGCGCTGATGCGGTCGAAGCGACGATCCAGGTCAGCGCGTTCCCAGCCGCTCAGGCCGCCGCGACGATAGCGGGCTTCCAGGCGGGCGGTGTCACGCAGGTCGCTGCGCAGGCGGGCGGCTTCGGTGCGGGTCAGCGAGTGGTTGCGCAGGCCCACGTCGATCCGGCGTTCCAGTTGGTCCTGGCGCTGGTTGATCGACTGCGCCGAGGCGACAGCGGGAACGGTGGCGGCCGCCAGGGCCGAGACCGCAACGATCGGGAGAATGATCTTCTTCATCGGTTCGGTTCCTTTCAATCTCTGGCGTCGCCCCGGGGTTTGGGGAGGGGAGGAGGACGACGTTGAGGTGATAGAAACACGCGACGGCTGAAGCGGTTCTGAGCTGCTCGTTATGTTCGGTTCATGTTGGCGAGGCGCGAACCGAGCGTGCCGCCCGCGCGTCTTGACAAGCGCGGCGCCCAATCCTACCCAAATAGTCAGACAAATATATTTGGGGATGGAAGCCGCCATGAAGCCAACCTGGTTTGCAACGGCCGCTGCGGTGCTTTGCCTGGCGACTCTCCCCGTACAAGCCGCCGAGCTCGAGGCAAGGATCACCGTCGATGCCGCCAAGCCGGGCTCGACCATCAATCGCAATATACTCGGACAATTCTCGGAACATCTGGGCCGGGGTGTCTATGAAGGCATCTGGGTCGGACCGGACTCGAAGATTCCCAACACGCGCGGCGTCCGCAACGACGTGGTGGCGGCGCTGAAGGTGCTGAAGGTGCCCAACGTCCGCTGGCCGGGCGGGTGTTTCGGCGACAGCTATCACTGGCGCAATGGCATCGGGAAGGATCGCCCGGCGACCCTGAACGCCAGCTGGGGTGGGGTGCTGGAGCCCAATACGTTCGGCACGCACGAGTTCATGGACTTCGTCGATCAGATCGGCTCGGAGGCCTACATCTCGGTCAATGTCGGCTCGGCCACGCCGCAGGAGATGGCCGAGTGGCTGGAATATATGACCACCGACAAGCCCTCGGCGCTGGGCAAGCTGCGGGCGGCCAACGGGCGCGAGAAACCCTACAAGGTGGCGCTGCTGGGCCTGGGCAATGAGAGCTGGGGCTGCGGCGGCACGATGACGGCGGCCGAGTACGGCCACGAGATGCGGCGGTTCGCGACCTTCGCCAAGAACTTCAATCCCGACCAGAAGGGCGCCGACAAGATGCTGCGCGTCGCGGTCGGGCCGGACCGCGACGACTACGCCTGGACCGAGCAGGTCATGAAGGATTGGACGCTGAAGTCCTGGAGCTGGGGCGTCGAGGCGATCTCGCTGCACAGCTACACCTGGCCCAAGAAGGCCGAGCGGGCGACGGGCTTCAACGCCTTCCAGTACGCCGAGCTCTTGAAGTCGACCCTGTGGATGGAGGAGCTGGTCTCCAAGCACTCGGCGATCATGGACAAGTACGATCCGGAGAAGAAGGTCGGGCTGTTCGTCGACGAGTGGGGGACCTGGTTCAAGGAGGAGGAGGGCGCGGCCCATGCCTCGCTGTACCAGCAGAGCACCCAGCGCGACGCGGTCGTGGCGGCGCTGAACCTGAACATCTTCGCCCGCCACGCCGACCGGGTGCGCGGCGCCAACATCGCCCAGACGATCAACGTGCTGCAGTCGGTGATCCTGACCGACGGCGACAAGATGCTGCTGACGCCGACCTACCACGTGTTCCGTATGTACACGCCGTTCCAGGACGCCAAGGTCGTGCCGGTGACCTATGACGCCGGGACCTATCAGGAAGACGCGATCACCCTGCCGCGCCTGGACGCCGTGGCGGCGGTCGGCAAGGACGGCAAGCTGTGGCTGTCGCTGACCAATCTGGACCCGCGCCAGCCGCTGAAGATCACCCCGACGGTGGCGGGCTACAGCCTCAAGGGCGCCAAGGGCGAGACCCTGGCCGGCGACGACATGGGGGCGTTCAACACCTTCGCCGCGCCGACGCGGGTCAAACCGCAGGCGGCGGTGGTGAAGGCCGGTGGGGTGTTGGAACTGCCGCCGCACTCGGTGACGGTGATCGGCCTGGATCCGGTGAAGTAGCCATGAGCCTGAAACGCTTCCTGACCGCCGCCGCGGCCCTGCTGGTCCTGGCCGCCTCGCCCGCGATGGCCACGCCAAAGACGCTGGAACTGGTCGACAAGCTGCCGGCCCGCAAGGTCGCCACGCCGTCCGACCGGGCCCAGAGCGCCTACCTCTTCGTCTACTTCAAGGACGAGACCCACGCGGTCTATTTCGCCACCTCGACGGACGGCTACACGTTCACCGACGTCAACGGCGGCGAGCCGATCTTCACCGGCCCGCAGCTGGCCGAACAGAGGGGCGTGCGCGATCCGCACCTGATGCGCGGGCCGGACGGGGCCTTCTACATGGCCATGACGGACCTGCACATCTTCGCCAAGGCGGCGGGGCGCGAGACCCAGTGGGAGCGGCCGCAGGTCCCCTACGGCTGGGGCAACAACCGCAACCTGATCCTGATGAAGTCGTACGACCTGATCCACTGGACTCACGCGCGGGTCCCGGTCGGCCGGATGTTCGACAAGGATGATGACCGCAGCGCGGTCTGGGCGCCGGAGACGATCTGGGACCCGGCGGCCAAGAAGCTGATGGTCTATTTCACGACCCGCTTCCGCGACGAGCCGGCGTCGCTGGTCTATGCCTATGCCGACCCGGCCTTCACGACCCTGACGGCCGCGCCCCGGTCGCTGTTCGAGTATCCGGTCGCCGGCAAGGCCGCGATCGATGGCGACATCACCAAGGTCGGGAGCAAGTACCACCTGTTCTACGTGGCCCACGACAAGCCGGGCTATCTGAAGCAGGCGATCTCGGACCGGGCGGACGGCGGCTATGTCTTCGACCCCGCCAAGGTCGATCCCGAGACCGTCGCCACCGAGGCGCCGAACCTCTGGCGGCGGCACGGCACGGAGAAGTACGTGCTGATGTACGACGTGTTCGGGGCCAAGCCGAAGAACAACATGGGGTTCTCAGAGACGAGTGACTTCGTCCACTTCAAGAACCTGGGCCGCTTCAACGAGCCGGACTCGCCGATGAAGGCGACGAACTTCGCGGGTCCCAAGCACGGGGCGGTGATCGCGATCACCCCGGCCGAGGCCAAGCGGCTGAAGGACTACTTCGCGGGGAAGTGAGGGCCTAAGCCGCCTGGGCCAGGCGCGCCGCTGTCATGGCCTGCTCGATGGCGGCGTAGAGCTTGGTCACTTCGATCGGCTTGGCGACGTGGCCGTCCATGCCGGCGGCCAGGTAGCCCTCGACCTGGTGGGCCAGGGCGTTGGCGGTGACAGCGATGATCGGTGTGCGGACGCGACCTTCGGCGGTTTCCAGGGCGCGGATGGCGCCGGCGGCCTCGACGCCGTCCATGACGGGCATGTGGATGTCCATCAGCACGATGTCGAAGTTCCCGGTCCTCCAGGCCTCGACGCAGGCCGCGCCGTCGTCGACCAGCACCACCTCGGCGTTCAGCGGGGCCAGGACGGCGGCCACGACCTTCTGGTTGGTCGGATTGTCGTCGGCGGCCAGGACGCGCAGGCGACCGGCTTCGACCGGCTCTTCGGCGACCGATTGAGCCGGCGCGGTGACGGGCGCGGCGAGCAGCGTCGCGGCGCCTTGCGAAGCCTCGTCGGCGCCGTCGTCGATATAGTGGACGTCCTTCAGGGTCTCCTCGCGGGGCAGGGCGACCAGGACGGTGAAGGTCGAGCCGCGGCCTTCGCGGCTCTGCACCTTGATCGAGCCGTCCATCAGCACCGCCAGCTCGCGGCAGATAGCCAGGCCCAGGCCCGAGCCGCCGAAACGGCGGGTGGTGGTGCTGTCGGCCTGGACGAACTTGTCGAACAGGCGCGGCAGGATCTCGGGCGAGATGCCGATGCCGGTGTCGGCCACGTCGATGCGCAGGCCATCGCCGTCCTCGGCCGAGGCGAAGCGGACGGCCACCGCGCCTTCCAGCGTGAACTTCAGGGCGTTGGAGATCAGGTTGGCCAGGATCTGGCGCAGGCGGTCGGCGTCGCCGCGCCACACGCCCTGGGCTTCCGGCGCGACCGCGACCTCGAAGGCCAGGCCCTTGTCGCGGGCCAGCGGGGCGTAGGTCTCGCGGATCGACTGGGCCAGCTGGGCGATGTCGAAGGGACGGTCCAGGATCTCCAGGCGGCCGGCCTCGATCTTGGACAGGTCCAGCACGTCGTTCAGCACGCCCAGCAGCACCGAGCCCGACTCGCGGATCACCTTCAGGCGCTCGCGCTGGGGATCGCTCAGCTTGTCCATGGCCATGACCTCGGCCATGGCCAGCACGCCGTTCAGCGGGGTGCGGATCTCGTGGCTCATATTGGCCAGGAAGTGGGATTTCAGGACGTTGGCGGCGTTGGCCTCGTCGCGGGCCTGGACCAGCTCGGCCATGGCGCCGCGCAGGTCATGGTCGTTGGCCTCGAGCCGGCAGACCAGGTGGTTGAAGCTGTCGGTCAGGCTGCGGAAGACGTCGTCGTCAGCGGTCTGCTCGACGGCCTTGAAGCGACCGCCGACGGCCGTCTCGTGCATGGCCTCCGACAGGCGCTCCATCGGACGGGCCAGGCGCCGGGCCAGGCTGTTGGCCAGCAGGATGGCGAGGCCCGCCGCGCCGAAGAACAGGGCGCCGGTCAACGCCAGGTCGCGGGCCAGGGTCTGGCCCAGGCCCGGATGCTGGGCCACCAGCACCAGCGTGCCGACGTTCTGGGACGACAGCTTGATTGGCCGGGTCAAGGTGTCGGCGTTCTCGGTCTGGGCCGCGCCCAGCTGGGCGACGGTCCGGCCCTGGGTGTCGACGATGCGCACGGCGGCCACGCTGGGCGCCTTGGCCACGGCTTCGAGAGCGCGATAGACGCCGACCATGTTGTGGTCGGCCAGGGGCGCGGCGGCCCCGGCGGCGGCCATCTGGGCCAGGATCTCGTGATTGGCGCGCGCTTCCTGCCGGGCGACGCTCCATTGCTGCAGCATGAAGCACAGGCAAGCAGCCACCAGCGCCAATACAGTCGTGGCCAAGGCCACGCCCGCGATACGCGCCTGGAGAGGCGCGTGGGTTGACACGCTATGATTGCGTTCCGGGTCCATCGCATCCAGACGAGGCAAATGATGCGGCAGTCTGACGCAATGTTCCTAACGCTTCGCTTCCAAGCGCGAGGGAAACGGCGAGAGTCGCGCGACAAAACAACGCTAACGCACATTTCCGCATTGCATCTGCTTTAACTTTCTATTTACCCTCCTCCTTAGTGTTTTGTTAACGGAGGCGGGCGTGGAAAAAGTGTTTGTTGCTAAGCGCGTGGCGACCAAGCTGTGTGCGACGGAAGCGGCGATCGATACGGCGATGACTGAAGTCGCCGAGATGATGGCCGAGCTGATGCAAGCTCGTAAGGAACTGACCCTGTCGGCCACGTTCGGCCACGACATCAGCGTCAAGGTTGCGGACGCCATGCAGGCGCTCGTGGTCGCCCGTTCGGCGATGGTCGATGCGCACAGCCAGCTGGACGAGACCCGTCTCCGCCTCGGCATCCGCACGCGCATGGTCGGCGACATCAAGCCGCCGGAAGAAACGCGCGGCCAGGCCAACCTGAGCGAGGCCGTCTGAGGTTCTCGCAAAAAGACATTGCAATAGTTTAATACCTTAGGGCCTCTAATCTGGGTTAGAGGCCCTAAGCATGTTTGCGTACCAGCAACTGTTATTCTGGATGAATTGGCTGCTGCTTGCGGCAGCCTGCCTTGGCGCGTGGCGCTGGGGACGCAAGCCCGAGCGCAGCGGGGCCGCGCTCCTGCTGGGAATGTTCGTCGCCGTCGTCCTCGCGGGACTGATTCACGGCCGGGAACTCGTCCAGGGCGTCTATCTGACATTGGATGGCCTTTTGGCCCTGGGCTTGCTGCTGCTGGCGGTGCGTCACGCCACGCGCTGGCTGGGCGTCGCGGTGCTGCTGCAGGGGGTGCAGTTCAGTGTGCACGCCTACTACCTCGTGGGCGGCAGGAAGTACGACGGCTTCTACATCCTGATGAATAACCTGGTCAGCCTGGGCGTGCTGATCTGTGTACTGGTCGGCGTGGTGCTGGCCTGGCGAGCGAAGCGCGCCGCCGCAAAATAATTTCGTCACAGGCGGAGAAATGTGCTCCGCGCGACAAATCTCTCCTTGCTTTTCGCCGCGAGAAACGGTTTCTCGCCGGCGGGCCACACCCCCCCAACGGGGTGCAGTCCATCTGTAAGGATGGGAGACATCGATATGACGACCCTCGCCAAGCCGGCGATCCGCCCGGCTCGCCCCGAGTTCTCTTCCGGCCCCTGCGCCAAGCGCCCCGGCTGGACCCCCGAAAATCTCAGAAACGCCGTGCTGGGCCGTTCGCACCGCTCGAAGCTGGGCAAGGCGCGCCTGAAGGCCGCCATCGACCAGACGCGCGAAGTGCTGGAAGTGCCGGCCGACTTCCTGATCGGCATCGTCGCCGGTTCGGACACCGGCGCCGTCGAGATGGCCCTGTGGTCGATGCTCGGCGCTCGCCCCGTGCAACTGATGGCCTTCGAGTCCTTCGGCAAGGACTGGGTCACGGACGTCACCAAACAACTGAAGCTGCCCGACGTCGAGGTGCTCAGCGCCCCGTACGGCCAGCTGCCCGACACCACCAAGGTCGATCCGGCCAAGGACCTGGTCTTCACCTGGAACGGCACGACTTCGGGCGTGCGCGTGCCGAACGCCGACTTCATCTCGGCCGACCGTGAAGGCATCACCATCTGTGACGCCACCTCGGCGGCCTTCGCCCAGGATCTCGACTGGGCCAAGCTGGATGTCGTGACCTTCTCCTGGCAGAAGGCCCTCGGCGGCGAAGGCGCGCACGGCGTGCTGATCCTGTCGCCGCGCGCCGTGGCCCGCCTGGAAAGCTACACGCCGCCTTGGCCGATGCCGAAGCTGTTCCGCATGACCAAAGGCGGCAAGGTTTCCCTCGACATCTTCGAAGGCGCGACCATCAACACGCCGTCGATGCTCTGTGTTGAAGATGCTCTCGACGCCCTGAAGTGGGGCGCCTCGATCGGCGGCCTGGAAGCCATGCAGGGCCGCGCCGACCAGAACCTGGCCGTGCTGGCCGACTGGGTCGCCAAGACTTCGTGGGTGGACTTCCTGGCCGCGACGCCGGACATCCGCTCGAATACTTCGGTGTGCCTGAAGGTCGTCGATCCCACGATCGCCGCCCTGCCGGAAGACGCCCAGGCCGACTTCGCCAAGAAGCTGGCCAGCCTGCTCGAGAAGGAGGGCGCGGCCCTCGACATCGGCGGTTATCGCGACGCCCCGGCCGGCCTGCGCATCTGGTGCGGCGCCACGGTGGAAGCCTCGGACCTCGAGGCCTTGACGCCCTGGCTCGACTGGGCCTTCGCCACCGTCTCGGCCGAACTGGCCGCCGCTTAAGCGTTTCATTGCGGCTGAAATCCCCGCCCCCAAACGAGCTTGGGCGACTAGCTCAGGGTGAGGATTTCAGACTGCCGCATCTCAGTAGCCCTCATCCTGAGCTAGTCGAAGGACGAGGGCGCGCACCCAATTCCCCGCAAGGAACACCTCACATGGCTCCCCGCGTCCTCATCGCTGACAAGCTCAGCCCCGCCGCCGTCGACATCTTCAAGAACCGCGGCGTCGACTTCGACATCAAGGTCGGCCTGTCGAAAGACGAACTGATCGCCGTGATCGGCGACTATGACGGCATCGCCATCCGCTCGGGCGCCAAGCTCGACAAGGACGTGATCGCCGCCGCCAACAAGCTGCAGGTCATCGCCCGCGCCGGCATCGGCGTCGACAATGTCGACATCCCGGCCGCCACGGCCAAGGGCATCGTCGTGATGAACACGCCCTTCGGCAACTCGATCACAACGGCCGAGCACGCCATCGCCATGATGTTCGCCCTGGCCCGCCAGCTGCCCGCCGCCGACGCCTCGACCCAGGCCGGCAAGTGGGAGAAGAACCGCTTCATGGGCGTGGAACTCTACGCCAAGACCCTGGGCCTGATCGGCGCCGGCAACATCGGCGGCATCGTCGCCGACCGCGCCTTGGGCCTGAAGATGAAGGTCGTCGCCTACGACCCCTTCCTGTCGCCCGAGCGCGCCGTCGAGATGGGCGTCGAGAAGGTCGAGCTGGAAGACCTGCTGGCCCGCGCCGACGTCATCACCCTGCACACGCCGCTGACCGACAAGACCCGCAACATCCTGTCGGCCGAGAACCTGGCCAAGACCAAGAAGGGCGTGCTGATCGTCAACTGCGCCCGTGGCGGCCTGGTCGATGAAGTCGCCCTGCGCGCCCTGCTCGACAGCGGCCATGTCGGCGGCGCCGGCTTCGACGTCTTCGTCACCGAGCCGGCCAAGGAAAACCCGCTGTTCGGTTCGGACCGCGTCGTGGCCACCCCGCACCTGGGCGCCAGCACCAACGAAGCCCAGGAAAACGTGGCCCTGCAGGTCGCCGAGCAGGTCAGCGACTACCTGCTGACCGGCGCTGTCACCAACGCTCTGAACAGCCCCTCGATCACGGCCGAAGAAGCCCCGAAGCTGAAGCCGTTCGTGGCTCTGGCCGAGAAGATCGGCGCCCTGGCCGGCCAGATGGTCGACTTCGGCGTGTCGGCCATCGACATCGCCTACGAAGGCGAAGTCACCAACCTGAACGTCAAGCCGATGACCTCGGCGGCCCTGGCCGGCGCTCTGAAGCCGATGCTGGCCGAGATCAACATGGTCTCCGCGCCCGCCATCGCCAAGGAGCGCGGCATCACCGTCTCGGAGAGCCGCCAGGAACTCAGCCCCACCTATGACAGCCTGATGCGCGTCACCATCACCACCGAGAAGGGCAAGCGCGCCTTCGCCGGCACGGTGATCGCCGGCGCCCCGCGCATCGTCGAGGTCAAGGGCATGGAGCTGGACGCGGGCTTCTCGCCGGCCATGCTCTACATCAACAACCTGGACAAGCCGGGCTTCATCGGCGCGCTGGGCATGCTGCTGGGCGAAGCGGGCGTCAACATCGCCACCTTCAACCTGGGCCGCGTCTCGGCCGACGAGGACGCCATCGCCCTGGTCGGCGTCGACCAGGCCCCGGGCGTGGAACTGCTGGCCAAGATCCAGGCCCTGCCGCACGTCAAGGAAGCGCGCGCGCTGACGTTCTAAGGGACCGGGGCAGGCGTCGCGCCTGCCCGCTCCGACGTGTCGAAAACAGAGGGCCGCCGGGATCCATCAGGGTCCCGGCGGCCTTTGTCTTGCCCCGCCTTGGCCGGAGTGTTGAGGTCCCGCTCGGGATGGGCGAGCGGAGGGGCCGACACATGACGATCCGCAGATGCATGGCGACCCTGGCCCTGGCGGTCGGCGCGCTGCTGGCGACCGGCGCGCGCGCCCAGACGACCTTCCCCGATATCGACCCGCAGGAGATCATCCAGGACTGCGGATCGTCCCTGGCCGATCCCGAAATCTGCCGGGTCCCTCAGCCGGTGGCGACGGGAGAGGCTGTCGCGCATCTGGGCGGCAACACCGTCGCGCTCTGGCGCGAGGGAAGCCGCCTGCTGATCGTCGCGCGGGGCGGCGAAGCGCTGTCGATCGCCGGCTCCTTGAACGCGCCCATGGCCCGCGTGGATGAAACGCCGGATCTCTGGTCCCTGGTCGTCGAGATCCCACGCCTGGACGAGGCCGTGATCGACATCTTCCCCGTTCCGGTCGCGGGTCCCTTGACGCCCAGTGTCTATCGCGGCCCCAAGGCCCCTCCGGCGGCGATCATCAAGACGCCGCTGGACGGCCGCGTCTTCGACGAGGAGATCGACAGCAAACCGCTCGGCGCCCGGCGCAAGCTGACCATCTACCTGCCCCCCGGGTTCGATCCGAAGCAGCACTATCCCGTGGCCTATGTCGCCGACGGCGCGAGCGTCTCCTACTTCGCCCGTGTCGCTGAGCCGGCCATACTGGACGGACGTCTGCCGCGCCTCGTGCTCGTTGGCCTGAACAGCGGTCAGAGCGAACAGCGCGGCCGCGACTACCTGCTGGGCTGGAAGGGGACCGACGCGCCTTTCGAGGCGCATGAACGCTTCCTGCTCGACGAGGTCATGCCCCGCGCCGAGGCGCTGTACGGCGCGGCGACCCGTCGGGAGGCGCGCCTGGTGACCGGCAAGTCGAACGGCGGCGCGTGGGCGCTCGACACCGCTCTGCGTCACCCGGACTTGTTCGCTCAAGCCGCGCCGGCCGCCATCGCGCGCACGGACGCTCGCGGCGTCGAAAGTCCGGGCCGCCCGCGTCTCTACATCGTCACGGGCCTGTTCGATCCGTTCCTGAAACGCTCGCGTTCGATCACCGCGCGCGCCGCAAAGTCGGGCGACGAGCTTGTGTTCAAGACGCCCGTCTCCGGACATGGCGGCCAGTTCTTCAGCGACGGATTCGTCGAGATGCTGGCCTGGGCCTTCCGCAAACCCTAGAGCTTGACCGTGAACCTGCTCATCCCCCGCAAGATCAACCGCCTGGGCCTGGCCGCGTTCATCGCCGCCATGCTGTTCACGCTCTACGCGGCGCTGGCGCCGGGCGACGACACGGTCGGCCTGATCCCGTGGGACAAGGCCAAGCACTTCATCGTCTTCTACGGCCTGACCTTCCTGGCGCGGGTGGCCCTGCCGAAAAGCCGGTTCTGGAAGATCGGCATCGTGCTGCTGGCCTACGGGATTCTCATCGAGATCCTGCAGGGCCTGCCGATGGTGGGGCGCGACGCGGATGCGTTCGATGTGGTCGCGGATGTCTGCGGGATCGGTTTCTTTTTTGGACCGGTGATCGTGGGGCAGTGGTTGGAGCGCAAAGGGTAGTGGGCCCGTCCTCGCCCGGAGTTTATCCTCGGGCCGACAAAATGTCGGACCCGGGGGACAGGCTCAGGGTGAGGACTATTTCCGGCGTGTCAGTAGAAACCTCACCCTGAGCTTGTTGAAGGGCGAGGTTTCGCCTTCTAGGCTGATGTTCCCCCACGCCCAGCGCCATCCCGGAACCGAGCCGCCCCCGCCCTGGCCTCCTGCCGCAGCGGCGCGAGGCCGCCGCGTCCCTCGACCTTGAGCGCTTCGGCCAGGTCCACGTCCCATTGCGCGAACGCCGAAGCGCGATCCGCGCGCAGGCACACCTGCGGGAAGGCGGCGATCTGCGTCGCCAGCTCATGCGCGGCCGCCAGGGCCATGCCCTTCTGCACCACCCGGTCGGCCAGGCCCCACGACAACGCCTCCGCCGCCCCGACGGCGCGTCCCGTCAGGATCATGTCCAGCGCCCGGCCCTGGCCGACGATGCGCGGCAGCCGCACCGTCCCGCCGTCGATCAGCGGCACGCCCCAGCGCCGGCAGAACACCCCGAAGGTCGCGTCCTCTGCCGCCACCCGCAGGTCGCACCACAGGGCCAGCTCCAGCCCGCCGGCCACCGCATAGCCCTCGACGGCGGCGATCACCGGCTTGGACAGCAGCCGCCGCGTCGGCCCCATCGGGCCTTCGCCCTCGGGGTCGTAGCGCTCGCCCGCGCCGGACGCCGCCACGGCCAGGTCGAAGCCGGCGCAGAACGTCCCGCCCAGCCCGGTCAGGATCGCCACGGCGGCGGTCTCATCCACCTCGAAGGCGTCGAACGCGGCGCGCAGGGCGATGGCGGTCGCCGGATCGACGGCGTTGCGCTTCTCCGGCCGGTTGATGGCGACGGTCCAGACCGGGCCATCGGTTTCGACTTGGACTTCGGTCATGTCGAGCTCTCCACGGCGAGACGAAGGTCGCGATAGGCGGCCACGAGGGCGTCCTGGCTGAAGGCCAGGTTACGGCCGCTGGGATTGGGCAGGATCCAGGCGACGGCGCCGCCGAAGGGCTGCGCCTGCCGGCCCCAGTCCACCGACCGCCGGCCGATCATGGCCGAGTACGCCGCCTTGCCCAGGAAGGCGACATGGGCCGGCGACCAGCGACGGACCCAGGCCTCGAACCCGGCGGCGGCGTCCACGAACTCGGCCCGCGCCAGATCGTCGACGCCGGCGGTGGGCCGCTCGACCACGCTGGTAATTCCCAGGCCGTAGGCCAGCAGGCTGGCGTCGTTCTCGGCGGCGATCTGGTGCGGCGTGAACCCGGCCAGGTGCAGGACGCGCCAGAACCGGTTGCTTCGTCCGACGAAGTGGTGACCCTCGGCGGCCGCCGACAGTCCCGGGTTCAGCCCGCAGAACACGACGGACAGGCCGGGGGCGACGATGTCGGGCAGCGGCTTCTCAGACATTCAGCGCCCTCGGCCCGCTCACGAACGGACTGCCGCGCCGATAGAACCGCAGCGGCCGCTCCGCGTCCTTGGTGATGCCGATCCGTACGCCGCATCCCATCGTGTCTGGGCCGATGTCGCCCGGCTCGTGATCGTCACGCGCCAGCCATAGAAGGCTACCCGTGCAAAGGTCTAACCCGTCGGCCCACGGTCCGATCTGCATCGCCTGGGCCAGCCGGCCCGGGCCTCGGGCCAGGTCGTGCAATTTCTCGGTCCCGCGATTAGCCTGCATCAGCGCGATCCCTGCCAGCGGCTCCAGCGCCCGGATCAGGACTCCCGCGCCGATCCCTTCCGCCTCGCTGGAGACGTTCAGCATCCAGGAGACGCCATAGGCCAGGTAGACATAGGCATGGCCGCGCTCGCCGAACATCGAGCGCGTGCGTGGCGTCATGCCCCGGAAGGCGTGGCTGGCGGCGTCGCCGAGCACATAGGCTTCGGTCTCGACGATCCGTCCGCTGATCACGCCCTGGGCCGTCTCGCGCACCACGACCTTGCCGATCAGGAAGCGGGCGAGGGCTTCGGTGTCGACGGGGAGTTCGGCGCGGGAGAGGGGCGTCACCAGCTGTCCACCCGCACCTCCCACGGCCGCGACACCCCCGCCGCCGCGTCCATTCCACCGACCGCCCAGCGCCGCGTATCCGCCGGGTCGATGACAGCATCGATCTCCAGCGCGGCCGCCATGCTGGTCGCCTTGCCGGCCGCGTAGAGTCGCGCCACCAGCTGGTCGTAGAGCGCCTTCTGTTTCACCGGATCGGTCTCGGCCTCCAGCTCCTTGCGGTAGCCCAGCTTGACGGCGCCCTCCAGCCCCATGCCGCCGAACTCGCCGGTCGGCCAGGCGGCGATGAAGGCCGGCGAGTGGAAGCTCCCGCCAGCCATGGCCTGAGCCCCGAGGCCGTAGCCCTTGCGCGTTACGACCGTGAACAGCGGCGAGCGCAGCTTGGCGCCGGCGATGAACTGGCGGCTCACGCGGCGCACGGCGGCGGCGTCCTCGCTCTCGGGCCCGACCATGAAGCCGGGGGTGTCGCACAGGCTGAGCACCGGCAGGGCGAAGGCGTCGCAGAGCTGCAGGAACCGCGCGGCCTTCTCGGCCCCTTCGCAGTCGATGGCCCCGCCCAGGTGACGCGGATCGTTGGCGATCAGCCCCATCGGCCGGCCCTCGATGCGGATCAGGCCCGTGACCATCCCCGCCGCGAAACCGCCGCGCAGCTCCAGGAACGAGCCTTCGTCGACCAGGCCGTTGATCAGGGTGCGGACATCGTAGACCCGCAGCCGGTTCTCCGGGATCGCACCCCGCAGTCGCCGCTGGTCCGGCGCGGTCCAGGTCGCCAGCGTACCCTGGAAATAGGACAGCGCCTGCTTGGCCAGCCGCGTGGCGTGGGCCTCGTCGTCGGCCAGGATGTCGATGACGCCATTGGCCCACTGTTGCGCCGACGGCCCGATCTGCTCGGGCTGGAACACGCCCAGCCCGCCGCCCTCGATCATGGCCGGCCCGCCCATGCCCAGGTTGCTGTCGCGAGTGGCGATGATGATGTCCGACAGCCCCGCGATAGCCGCGTTGCCAGCGAAGCAGCGGCCGGCGACGATGGCGATCTTGGGGACCAGGCCCGACAACTGGGCGAAGCTCCTGAACGTCGGCACGTCCAGCCCCGCCACCGCCGTGGTGTCGGTGTCGCCCGGCCGCCCGCCGCCGCCCTCGGCGAACCACACGACCGGCAGGCGCTGGTCGGTGATCACCGCCATCAGTCGATCGGACTTGCGGTGGTTCATCGCGCCCTGCGTGCCCGCCAGCACCGTGAAGTCGTAGGCCAGGGCCGCCGTCCGCGCCTTGTCCGGCGGGAACAGCGCGCCATTGACGCTCCCGATCCCCGTGATCAGCCCGTCGGCCGGCGTGTTGGCGATCAGGTCCTCGGTCGAGCGCCGCCGCTTCTGGGCCGCGATGGCCAGGGCGCCGTATTCCAGGAAGCTGCCGGGATCGACCAGGTCGTCGATGTTCTCCCGCGCCGTGCGGTGGCCGGTCCGACGGCGCTTGGCGACCGCCTCGGGGCGGGCTTCGTCGAGGGTGTAGCGGTGGCGGGCGATGACTTCGGCGAGGTCGGGGCGGAGGGCGTCAAGGTCCTCGGCGACGGCCTCGACGGTCTCGCCGCCTGCGACCTCCATCGGCTCCAGGAACACCAGCGGCTGGCCCTCGGCGACGGTGGTCCCGGGCTCGGCGGCGACCTTCAGGACGCGGCCGCCGGACACGGCGCAGACCAGGTGCTCCATCTTCATCGCTTCCAGCACAGCCAGCGCCTGGCCGGGCCGGACGAGGTCGCCTTCGGAGACGGAGATCGACCCGACCGTGGCGCTAAGCGGCGCGGCGACGGCGAGGGCGCCGTCCAGGGTCTCGAAGGTCTGAGCGTTGCCCTCCGAAGGCAAAGGTAGGCCCGCGACCAGCTCGGCCGCGTGGTCCTCGATGAAGCGCGTGCTCGTCGTCTCCGGCGCCGTCGCCAGGATCGCCCGCACCAGCGGCGCCGTCGTCGCCACACCCGTGATCTGGAACTCCGACAGCGCCCTGCTCAGTCGCGCCGAGGCCTCCTTGAGCGTCCGCCCGCGCGCGATCACCTTGGCCAGCAGGCTGTCGTAAGCCGCGCCGACCGTGGTCCCCGCCGCGACGCCCGCATCGACCCGCACCCCCGGACCGCCTGGCGGGCTCCAGGCCGTGATCGTCCCGCTCGAAGGTTTCACCAGCCCCTCGGCCGTCAGGGTCTCGGCATTGATCCGCGCCTGGATGGCGACGCCGAACGACGGCGGGGCTACGCCTAAGCCCAGGCTCTCCAGGCTGGCCCCCGCCGCCAGGTCGAATTGCAGGCGAACCAGGTCCAGGCCCGTGACCTCCTCGGTCACCGTATGCTCGACCTGCAGGCGCGGATTGACCTCCAGGAAGAAGGGCGCGCTGCTGTCGGCGTCGACCAGGAACTCGACCGTCGCCAGGCCGCGATAGCCGGCGCACAGGGTCTCAGCATGACGCCACAGAGCGGTTCGAAGGGCATGGGGCAGGGCGGCCGGGGCGATCTCGACCAACTTCTGGTTCCGACGCTGCAGCGAGCAGTCACGGTCACCGATGGCCAGCACGTGGTTTCCGTCGCCGACGATCTGCACCTCGATATGCCGCGCCCGCGCGACCAGCTTCTCGGCATAGAGCCCGCCGTCGCCGAACGCGGCCTCGGCTTCCCGCGCGCAGGCGGCGAAGGCGGCGTCCAGCTCGCCGGGATCCAGCACGGCCCGCATGCCGCGCCCGCCGCCGCCGGCCCGCGCCTTCAGCATGATCGCGCCGTGCTCTGCCTGGAATGCCTGGGCGCCCTCCAGGGAAAGCGCGCCGGTCCCGGGGATCAACGGCACGCCGCGCTCGGCCGCCAGGGCCCGCGCGGCGGCCTTGTCGCCGAAGATCTCCAGATGCTCGGGCGAGGGGCCGATGAACACCACCCCGACCTCGGCGCAGGCCCGCGCCAGGGCCGGGTTCTCCGACAGGAAGCCGTAGCCGGGATGCAGGGCCTCGCAGCTTTCCAACTTGGCGGCGGCCACCACGGCGGCGAGGTCGAGATAGGCCCGCGCCCCCGCGCCGGTCAGGGCGTGGGCGTGGTCGGCGGCGGCCACGTGCGGGCCGCCCGCGTCGTCGGTCGCGCAGACAGCCACGCTCCCGATCCCGGCCTCCGCCGCCGCGCGGGCGATGCGGACGGCGATTTCGCCGCGATTGGCGATCAGGACGCGACTGAAGGACATGGCGTTTCCTAGGAGGCTTCATACGGCCGTTTGAGACACTTTGGCCGCTCGCGCTCGACTCTCCAAGCCTTGACTCCAGGGCTGGAGAAGATCAGAACAAAAGCGGAACATGGAGATGGAGATGGCCGGATCGCGCGAGGCGCGTCTTGCGGCCCTGAGAGGCCGGATCGCCGCGATTGAAGCGGGGACTCGGACTCCGACTCCGGTCCTGCCGTTCGGCGATCCGGCCATCGACGGCTGCTTCCCGGGCGGCGGCCTGCCCCTGGGCGGCTGGCACGAGGTGACGGGCGCGGGGCTGGAGGATGAGACGGGCGCGGCCCCGGCGGCTTTCGTCGGGCTGTTGCTGCGACCGCTGGTGAAGACCGGCGTCGTGGTCTGGGTGGCGCGGCGCAGCGACCTGTTCGCGCCGGGCCTGGCCAATCTGGGCTTCCCGGCCGGACGGCTGATCCAGGTCAAGACCCGCGACGAGGCCGAGACCCTGTCGGTGCTGGAGGACGCCCTCTCAACCCAAGGTGTCGCCGCCGCCGTCGGCGAGGCCGAGGCTCCGGACCTGACCGCCGGCCGCCGCCTGCAGCTGGCTTGCGAGAAGCGCGGCGGCTTTGGGGTGCTGCTGCACCGAAGACCCTATGGCGGCCGGGCGGGGCAGGTGCGGACGGTGTCCGGCTCGGCCTCGTTCAGTCGCTGGCGGGTGGCGCCGTTGCCCAGCGCGGCGCCGCCGGACGACATCGGCTTAGGACCCCCACGCTGGCGGGTCGAACTCGAACGCTGCCGGGGCGGACGTCCCGGAAGCTGGATCTTGGAACAATCGGAGGCCGGCCATGGCCCGCATCCTTTCCGTCTGGTGTCCCAACTGGCCGATCACGACGTGGCGGCGGCGGAATCCGGACTACGACTGGTCGGGTGAGGTCGGCGCCGTCCCCTCAGTCGCTCCGCGACAGCTCCCCCAGAAGGGGAGCAGGGACGAGACTATCTCCTCCCCCTCTGGGGGAGGTGGCCCAGA
Organism: Caulobacter sp. GW821-FHT09H08; assembly: GCF_059415885.1. Lineage (NCBI taxonomy): Bacteria > Pseudomonadati > Pseudomonadota > Alphaproteobacteria > Caulobacterales > Caulobacteraceae > Caulobacter > Caulobacter sp. GW821-FHT09H08. Next base: position 49,778 of record NZ_JBWKOC010000004.1, on the reverse strand, counting down.
GGGCCGGAGGGGGCCAGCGCCGCCCTTCGCCCTCCTGGTCTCCGAACTCGGGACCCGCCGCCTCGCCGCCGTCGACGACGCGGCTCGCGCGCTCGGCCTTTCCGCCGGCCAGAAGGCCGCCGACGCCATGGCCCTGGTCCCGAACCTCGTCACCCACGACCACGACCCCGCCGCCGACCGCATGGCGCTGGAGGCCTTGAGCGACTGGTGCGTCCGCTTCTCGCCGGCCGTGGCCATCGATGGGACCGACGGCCTGCTGCTGGACATCACCGGAACCGACCACCTGTGGGGGGGCGAGGCGACCATGCTGGTCGATCTCATCGCCCGCCTCGCCCGCTGGGGCGTGCCGGCCCGCGCCGCCATCGCCGACACGGCCGGCGCGGCCTGGGCCCTGGCCCGCTATGGCGACGACCTGGCCATCGCCCCGCCGGGCGGCCAGCGCGAAGCCATCGAGCGTTTGCCGGTCGCGGCCCTGCGCCTGGAGGACGCAGCAGAGGCCCAGCTGCCGCGCCTGGGCCTGCACCGCGTCGGCCAACTCTTGGTTCTACCGCGCGCCCAGCTAGCCAAGCGCTTCGGCTTGGCCACCACCCTGCGCCTCGACCAGGCCCTGGGCATGGCGGCCGAGGCCCTGACCTTCCGCCGCCCGGCCAGTCCCTGGTTCGACCGCCTGGCCTTCTTCGAGCCGATCAGCGCCCCCGACGACCTGGCCCGCGTGGCCGGCGACGCGCTCGACCTGATCTGCAAGCGGCTGGAGGCCGAGGGGCGCGGGGCCAAGCGGTTCGAGGTCGTCTTCCACCGTCTGGACGGCAAGGCCTATCCCGTCCGCGTGGGCCTGGCCCGCATCGGCCGCGACGCCCGTCGACTGGCCAAGCTGGTGGTCCCCAAGCTGGACAAGGTCGACCCCGGCTTCGGCATCGAGGTCGTCACCGTCCACGCCGCCGCCGTCGAGCCGATGGCGCTCGCCCAGGAGCGCCTCGACGCTGATGCGGACACCACTCTCGACGAGACCCTGGCCCCGCTGATCGACCGCCTGGTCAACCGCCTGGGCGAGAACCGCGTCTGGCGCGCCGATCCCTATGAGAGCCACGTCCCGGAACGCTCCCTGGTCCGCGTCGCTCCGCTGGACCCGTCCCCGGCCGCCCAATGGGACCCCGACCGCCCGCGCCCGACGCGCCTCTTCCGCAAGCCCGAGGCGATCGACGCCGTCGTCGCCGAGGTCCCCGACTACCCGCCGCGTCAGTTCACCTGGAGAGGCCGCCCGCACCGCATCCGCCGCGCCGAGGGCCCCGAACGCATCGGCCAGGAATGGTGGCGCGCGGGGGTCGGCGAGACCGACACCGGCCCCGGCAAGGTCCGCGACTACTACCGCGTCGAGGACGAGGCCGGTGGCCGGTTCTGGATCTACCGGCAAGGCCTGTTTGGGGGTGATGAAGCGCCGAAGTGGTGGATCCATGGCCTGTTTGGTTGAGGCCGTGCCTGGGCGCCATCTCTCCTCCCCCTCTGGGGGAGGGGGACCGGCGAACGCCGGTGGAGGGGCCCTGTGACCAAGCCCCCCGCCTATGCCGAACTTCAGACCACCACCAACTTCTCCTTCCTGCGCGGGGCGTCCCACGCCGAGGAACTGGCCATCGCCGCCGAGGCGCTGGGCCTGACCGCCATCGGCGTCACCGACCGCAATAGCCTGGCCGGCGTCGTCCGCGCCTGGACAGCGGCCAAGACGCGGAACGTTCGCGTCCTGACCGGCTGCCGCCTGGAGTTCATGGACGGCACGCCCAGCCTGCTCTGCTACCCGACCGACCGCGAAGCCTTCGGCCGGCTGACGCGCCTGCTGACGGTCGGGCAGCGTCGCGCCAAGAAGGGCGAATGCCACCTGACCTGGCGGGACTTCCTGGAGCACGCCGATGGCCAGCTTGGCCTGATCGTTCCACCGAAGGACCTCGATGAGGCCTTCGAGCGAGACCTCGCCCGCATGGCCGGCGACCTGCGCGGGCGCTCGTGGCTGGCGGCCAGCCGCGCCTACGCCGCACGGGACCTGAAACGCCTGGCTCGCTTGGACGAGCTTGGCCGAGCCGCCGGCGCGCCCATCGTGGCGACCAACGACGTCCTCTATCACGGCCCCGAACGTCGCCCGCTGCAGGACGTCATCACCTGCGTGCGCGAGCATTGCTCCATCCAGGACGCCGGCTTCCATCTGGAGGCCAATGCCGAACGGCACATCAAGTCGCCCGCCGAAATGGCCCGCCTGTTCGAACGCTGGCCACGCGCCGTCGAGCGCACGGTCGAGATCGTCGAGCGCATCGACTTCGACCTCAAGCACATCAAGGAGGCCTATCCGGACGAGCCGGTGCCGCCCGGCATGACCGCGATGCAATACCTGACCAAGCTGGCATGGGACGGCGCCAAATGGCGCTATCCCGCGGGTGTTCCGGAAAAGGTGAAGCGCAACCTCCGTACCGAACTGCGGCTGATCAAGAAGAAGGACTATCCCAACTACTTCATCACCGTGCACGACATCGTCCAGGAAGCGCGCGCCCGAGGGATCCTGTGTCAGGGGCGGGGGTCGGCGGCCAATTCTTCGGTCTGCTACTGCATGGGCGTGACGGCCATCGATCCGGCCATACACCGTCTGCTGTTCACGCGGTTCATCTCGGAAAATCGCAACGAGCCGCCCGACATCGATGTCGACTTCGAGCATGAGCGCCGCGAGGAGATCATGCAGTACGTCTATGAGCGCTACGGCCGAGAGTACGCGGCCATCTGCGGGACGGTGATTCACTACCGCCCGCGCAGCGCCATTCGCGACGTCGGCAAGGCCTTGGGGCTGACCGAGGATGTCACCAGTCTGCTCGCCGGCACGGTCTGGGGCAGCTGGGGCTCGGGTCTGCCTGAAGAGCACCTGCGCAACGCGGGCCTTGACCCTCACGCGCCGGAGATCGCTCGCGCCGTGGCCCTGGCCACCGAGCTCATGGGCTTCCCACGCCACCTCTCGCAGCATGTCGGAGGCTTCGTCCTGACCAAGCGCCGGCTGGACGAGACCGTGCCGATCGGCAACGCCGCCATGGACGCCCGCACCTTCATCGAGTGGGACAAGGACGACATCGACAGTCTGCAGTTGATGAAGGTCGACGTCCTGGCGCTTGGCATGCTGACCGCCATCCAGCGGGCCTTCGGCATGCTGCGCGCGGATCACGGCCAGAAGATCACCGATCTGGCGGACGTCCCTATCGAGCTCCCGGGCGTCTACGACATGCTGTGCGTGGCCGACAGCGTGGGCGTGTTCCAGGTCGAGAGTCGGGCGCAGATGTCGATGCTGCCCAGGCTGAAACCCCGCAAGTTCTACGACCTAGTCATCGAGGTGGCCATCGTGCGTCCCGGGCCGATCCAAGGCGACATGGTGCATCCCTACCTGAAACGCCGGAATGATCGCACGCTGGTCACCTGGCCCAAGCCTTCGTCGGAGCACGGCCCGGCAAACGAGTTGGAGGAAATCCTCGGCGACACCCTGGGTGTGCCGCTGTTCCAGGAACAGGCCATGGACCTGGCCCTGACGGCGGCCAAGTTCACCGAGACCGATGTCGACGGACTGCGCCGGGCCATGGCGACGTTCCGCAACCTGGGCTCGCCCGACCAGTACCGCGACAAGTTCGTGGAGGGCATGTCCTCGCGTGGCTATGAGCGCGACTTCGCCGAGCGGTGCTTCAAGCAGATCGAAGGCTTCGGCCACTACGGCTTCCCGGAGAGCCACGCGGCCAGTTTCGCCAAGCTGGTCTACGTCTCGGCCTGGATCAAATGGGCCTGGCCGGACGTGTTCTGCGCGGCCCTGATCAATTCCCAGCCGATGGGCTTCTACCAGCCGGCCCAGCTGGTCCGCGACGCGCGCGAGCACGGGGTCGAGGTGCTGGCGCCGGACATCCTGGCCAGCGACTGGGACTGCACGCTGGAAGGCGTGACGACGGGCTTCCGCGTTCCGCGCATCCGCGAGGACAAGATCGCCTGCCAGGACAACCGTCCCCACTGGAAAGCCGTCCGCCTCGGCTTCCGTCAGATCAAGGGCCTGAAGGAAAAGATCGACATCCCGCCGCTGCTGAAGGCCCGCGCCGAGGGCGCCCGCACGCCCGGCGAGTTCGCGCAAGGCGGTGTCCCCCAACGCGCCCTCGAGCTCCTCGCCGAGGCCGACGCCTTCGCCTCGGTGGGGCTGACGCGCCGCGAGGCCCTCTGGGCGGTCAAGGGGCTGAAGGGCGAGCACAAGGCGCCGGTCCAGGCCCCGCTGCTGGCCGGCCTGCCTTTGTTCGAGGACAAGGTCGCTCTGCCGGGCATGCTCCAGACCCAGGAGGTGGCCGAGGATTACCGCACCACCAGCCTGTCGCTGAAGGCCCATCCGGTCGGCTTCTACCGGCCCATGCTGAGCCAGCGCGGGGTGATCACCGCCGAAGAGTTGCTGACGGCCAAGGACGGCCGCAAGGTGTCGGTGGCGGGGCTCGTCCTGATCCGCCAGCGCCCGGGTACGGCCAAGGGCGTGGTGTTCGTGACCCTGGAGGACGAGACGGGCGTGGCCAATGCCGTCGTCTGGAAGGACCGCTTCGAGGCCGACCGCAATGTGGTGATGACCGCCTCGTTCCTGGTCGTCCATGGCCGGGTGCAGCGGGCCGAGAACGTCATCCACGTGGTGGCCGAAGGCTTCACCGACCTCTCGGCCCATCTGTCGACGCTCCGAGACGAGCCCGACGCCCCCGCGCCCCGCGTCCGCCAGAAGGTGTCGGGGCGGTTGCTGCGCAGCCGGGACTTCCACTGAGGGGATCCTGAGCGTCGCGACTAACGTAGTTACGTGCCTACATTAGGTGCTCATAAACGTAGGCACGTAGGCTCGAAAAACTAAATGACAACGTTGTCGAAATTCCTGTTGCCACGGGATTTTCCGCAGAGCTAGCGTCGGTCCCAAGGGATTAAACGCGACCGCCTCAAGGCGGCGCAGACCATGGGGGAAGCCGTGACGCCGGCCGAATTGAGCGTAGCCTTCTTCCTGCAGATGTTCGTGATCGTCGCGGCCTGCCGCGCCGTCGGCTGGGTGATGAAGCGGTTCTTCGACCAGCCGCAGGTGATCGGCGAGATGATCGCCGGCATCGTGCTGGCCCCCGACCTGCAGCACATGCTGTTCCCCAAGGAGACCAAGTCGGTCCTCTATGTCGGCGCGCAGCTAGGCGTGGGGCTCTACATGTTCCTGGTCGGCATCGGCTTCCGCGCCGACCACTTCAAGGCCAACGCAAAGAGCGCCCTGACCGTCTCGCTGTCGGGCATGGTCGCGCCGTTCCTGGTGGCCGTGGCCCGCGCCAGCGGCGAGCTGGGCGCGCTGAACGAGGACGAGGACGACGACTTCGCCCCCGTCGCCGCGCCGGCGCGCTGATCGAGATGGAGGCGCGAGCATGACCGCAATGCCATCCGCGCCGTCTTCGGCCGCGCCGTCCGACTTCCGGGAGGTGCTGGCCCACCTGGCCAGCGGCGTCGCCATCATCTCCTGCTGGGACGGCGAGGTTCCTCGGGGACTGCTGGTCAGCTCGATCACCGGCCTGTCGGTCGATCCGCCGCGCTTCCTGTTCTGCGTGCGCAAGGAGGCCGGCTGTCACGACATCTTCCTGCGTCGCCCGTCGCTGTCGATCGCCCTGCTGGGCGCGGCCGATCGCGAGGAGGCCTTGCGGTTCGGCGGTCCGTCCCTGGCGCATGAGCGCTTCTGCCCCGACCGCTGGCGGCTGGACCCGGACGCGCCGCCGACCTACCGCCAGGGCCTGGCCGGGGCCGCCTGCGAGGTGGACGAGATCGTCGAGGCCCAGACCCATTCGATCTTCATCGTCACCGCCACCCGGCACGACCTGACGCCGGCCGCGCCGCTGATCGCCTGGAACCGCGCGCTGATCGCGGTCGACTAGACGGGCTTCGGAGCGGGCGCTCACGACCGCGCCCGCTCCAGCCCAAGACAACAAGAACAGAGAACCCGCAGGGGAGCCTCCCATGACCGACAAGAACCCGAACGCCATCCGCAAGATCGTCATCGTCGGCGGCGGTTCGGCCGGCTGGATCACCGCCTCGATGCTGGCGCACTATTTCCAGGGCAGCGCGGGGCAGGCGCCCGGCTGCGAGATCGAGCTGATCGAGAGCGAGCAGATCGGCACCGTGGGGGTCGGCGAGTCGACCATCCCGCCGTTCCTGCAACTGATCTCCAGCCTCGGCATCGACGAACGCGAGTTCATCCAGGCCACGCAAGGCAGCTTCAAGCTGGCCATCCGCTTCGAGAACTGGCGCAAGAAGGACGAAGTCTACTACCACCCGTTCGGCCAGATCGGCGGTCCCATCGGCCCGCACGAGTTCTACCAGTGCTGGCTGCGCGCCAAGGCCAACGGCCACCCGTCGGCGCTGCAGGACTTCGCGCCCGCCACCGCCATGGCCCACGCCTGGAAGTTCATGCTGCCCGGCAGCCTGCAAGGCACCCTGCTGTCCAGCGCCAGCTACGCCCTGCACATCGACGCCAACCTGGTCGCCAAGTTCCTGCGCAAGTTCTCCGAGGACCGGGGCGTCAAGCGCGTCGAGGGCATCGTCGACCAGGTGGTGACCCGCAATGACGGCTCGATCGAGAAGGTCGTGCTGCAGAACGGCCACGAGGCCGCCGGCGACCTCTTCATCGACTGTTCGGGCTTCCGTTCGATCCTGAACGGCAAGGCGATGGACACGCCCTTCCTGGACTGGTCCGACGTGCTGCTGAACGACCGCGCCATCACGGTCCAGACCGACAACATCAATCCGCCGCACCCCTACACCCTGGCCGCCGCCCAGGACTTCGGCTGGCGCTGGCGCATCCCGCTGCAGCACCGGGCCGGCAACGGCTACGTCTTCTGCAGCAAGTACATCAGCGACGACGAGGCGCGGCACGTGCTGCTCAGCCAGGTCGAGGGGCCGCCGATCACCGACACCTGGCTGGTGCCGTTCAAGACCGGCATGCGCAGCAAGCTGTGGAACAAGAACTGCGTCGCCATCGGCCTGGCGGGCGGCTTCATCGAGCCGCTGGAGTCGACGGCCCTGCACCTGATCTATCGCGGCGTGGACTTCCTGCTGCGGTTCTTCCCGGACCGCGACTTCGCCCCGTCGCTGGCGGCCGAGTACAACCGCCGCATGGCCGCCGACCACGAGGAGATCCGCGACTTCATCGTGCTGCACTACCAGACCACCCAGCGCGACGACACGCCGTTCTGGCGCGAGTATCAGCAGGTCGAGCCGCCCCAGAGCCTGAAGGAACGGCTCGAGCTGTTCCGCGAGACCGGGACCCTGCGCGACGGCGTTGACGACATGTTCCGCGCGCCGTCCTGGCAGTCGGTGATGGAGGGCATGGGCATCCGACCCAAGCGCTACCAGCAGCTGGTCGACACCACGCCCTACGACGTGATCCGCCAGACCCTGGACCAGTCGGCCCCGATCGTCCGGGACCAGGCGGCCCGCATGCCCAGCCACGGCGAGTTCCTGAAGACCCAGTGCCCCGCGCCGCCGCCGCCGCCGCCGCCGGAGCACCGCCGCCCCAAGGTCGCGGCGGCCAGCGCCTGAGGGCGCGGCTTACCGCCCTGGCCTCGGGAACATCTCCCGTCCCGTCGGATCGGTCTCCAGCACGGACTCGTGCAGGCTGGAGATCGCCACCGTCGGCCGGCCCTCTTCGTCCACCTGGAACAGGCCCCAGTCGATGTCGGCGACCTCGGGTTCGCGGATGTCGGGGTCGGCCAGCAGGTAGCAGAACGAAAACAGCGCATGCCACTGCATCACCCTGACGATGTCGCTGACGTCCAGCGGATCGACGCCGGCGGCGAGGACGCGTTCCAGCGCCGGGGCGATCGCGCCGCCGGGACTGTCGAACTTCGTCCGCCGTTCGCGTTCGATCCAGCTGGTGTCGCCGTCGGCCACGAGGGTGCGCCAGGCCTGTCGCAGGAACAGGAACCGCTGCAGCTGGGGGATGCCCTCTTTGATCTGCGATTTGGCCGACAGCTCGGGCTCCGAGGCGCCGAGCTTGGCGAACAAGGCGGTCAGCTCTTCGAAGGTCATGGATGTCCTCGCTCTCGGTGACGTCGCCGCGTGCTGTCAGCCTAACGCGCGAAACGTTTCACGGGATGGCCTAGCCGCCCGCCAGCGCGCCCTTCAGCACCTCGTACACCCGCCGGTCGCCCATCTGGCCGACATTGAAGCGCATGTAGTCCGAGGCGGTCTGGGCCACGCTGAAGACGTCGCCGGGGGCCAGGATCACGTTCCGCTCCAGGGCGAGGCGGGCGACGCGCGAGGCGTCCTGGCCGTCCGGCAGCCGGCCCCAGAGGTAGAAGCCGCCGCGCGGGGTGACCCAGATCTCCACCCCCAGATTGGCCAGGCGGGCGGCGGTGTCGCGGCGGGCGGTCGACAGGCGCCGGCGCAGGGCCTCGACATGCCGGCGATAGCCGCTGTCCATCAGGCTGTCGAAGATCAGCTGGGCCGCCACCGGGCTGGCGCCGCCGAAATTGGTGGCGACCTGCAGGTCGACCATGGCCTCGATCCAGTCGGGCCGGGCGGCGATGTAGCCGCAGCGCACCGAGGCCGACAGGGTCTTGGAGAAGCTGCCGATGCGGATGACGTTGACCAGGCCGTCGAAGGCCGCCAGGCGCGCGGAGGGTTCGGGCTCGAACTCGGCGAAGATGTCGTCCTCGACGATGACCAGGCCGTGGGCCGAGGCCAGGGTCAGCACCTTGTGCGCGGTCTGGGCCGACATCGTCGCCCCGGTCGGATTGTGGATCGCCGAGTTGGTGACGTAGAGGCGCGGCCGCTCCTGGGCCAGCACCTGCGCGAAGCGGGCGATGTCGGGGCCGGTGGGCGTGTAGGGGACGCTGACGATCCGAACCTTGTGGGCGCTGAGCAGGGCCTGGAAGTTGAAGTAGCAGGGATCGTCGACCAGCACCGTGTCGCCGGGCCGCAGCAGGAAGCGGCAGATCAGGTCGATGGCCTGGGTGCCAGAGGCGGTCAGCAGCAGTTGTTCGGGGCCGACCTCCAGCCCGTCGGCGGCGCAGCGGCGGGCCAGCAGCTGGCGCAGGTCCAGCAGCCCGCGCGAGTGACCGTAGTCGGCCAGCACAGCGTCGTCGGCGCGGGCGAGGCCTCGCAAGGCCCGGCGGACGATGGCGCCCGGCATCCAGTCCGGCGGCAGCCAGCCGCAGCCGGGGCGCAACGCGTCGGGCGCGGCGTCCAGCGACTGGCGCGACACCCACAGCGGATCGATGGCCCGGTCGGTGCGGGGCGCGAGGTCGTTGACGGTTGGCGCGGCGACGCCGGCCGAGACGTAGAAGCCCGAGCCCGGCCGTGACAGCACCACGCCCTCCGACACCAGCCGGTCATAGGCCTCGACCACGGTGGAGGGCGACACCTTCAGGCTCGCGGCCAGGCCTCGGATCGAGGGCAGGCGCTCGCCTTGGGCCAGGGTCCGGCTGGCGATGCGGCCCCGGATGGTGTCCATGACCTCGTGGGTCCGGCTCATGACGCGCTCCTCAACTGTATGGCTATGAGTAGCATACAGTTTGATTGGAATTGTACGGATCGTCGCTGGGCGCGCCGGGGCGACCCTGGCTAAGCCTGCCGCTTCTTCTTCGAGTGGCGGACGCATGGAAACGACATCCAAGGGCTGGGGCAGCGGGCTGCTCGGCGTCATCATCTTCAGCGGCTCGCTGCCGGCCACGCGAGTGGCGGTGGCCGGGTTCCAGCCGGTGTTCCTGACTTCGGCGCGGGCGGTGATCGCGGCCCTGCTGGGCGTGGTCCTGCTGCTGGCCTTGCGGCAGAAGCGGCCGGCGACGGCGGACCTCGGGCCGCTGGCGGTGGTGGCGCTGGGCGTGGTGGTCGGCTTCCCGCTGCTGACGGCCCTGGCGCTGCAGCACATCGACACCGCCCACTCGATCGTCTTCGTCGGCCTCTTGCCCCTGGCGACGGCGGTGTTCGGGGTGCTGCGCGGCGGCGAGCGGCCCAAGCCGGCGTTCTGGGTGTTCTCCATCGCCGGCAGCCTGTCGGTCGTGGTCTTCGCCCTGTCGCGCGGCGGCTCGGGCTCGGTGGTCGGCGACCTGCTGATGGTGGCGGCGATCGTCGCCTGCGGCCTGGGCTATGCCGAGGGGGCGGTGCTGTCGCGCCGGCTGGGCGGCTGGCAGGTGATCTGCTGGGCGCTGGTGCTGGCGCTGCCGGTCATGGCGATCTTGGCGGTGGTCACCTTGCCGATCCGCTGGAGCGGGATCGGCGCGCCGGCCTGGCTGGGCCTGGCCTATGTATCGATCTTCAGCATGCTGGTCGGCTTCGTGTTCTGGTACCGAGGCCTGGCCCTGGGCGGCATCGCCAAGGTCGGTCAGTTGCAGCTGTTGCAGCCGTTCTTCGGCCTGATCCTGGCCGGGCTGCTGCTGCACGAGCCGGTGGCGCTCAGCATGGTGGCCGTCACCGCCGTGATCGTCCTGTGCGTGGGCGGCGCCAAGCGCTTCGCCTGAGCCCCGCCTTTGACATGCCGCCGCGCGAGGGAGATATTCCAAATAACGATACGATAAATCATATATTGGGACGAGACTCATGGCTCCGGCGACGATCTCGCGGCGTAGCGCTCTGGCGGGAGTGGGGGCGGCAGCGGTCGTAACTTCCCACGCCCTGGCCGCCGGAGGCCTGCCCCAGCGCACCGTCCGCGCCGCCGCGCCGTTCGACATGCCCAGCATCACGATCCCGGACTTCCGAAACAGCCGGCGCTTCCCGATCACCGACTTCGGCGCTGACCCGGGCGATCAGGCCAAGACCAGCCAGGCCCTGGCCCGCGCCATCGACGCCGCCCACCAGGCCGGCTCCGGCGTCGTGGTCGTCCCCGCCGGCGTCTGGCCGACCGGCAAGATCCACCTGAAGAGCAACGTCAACCTGCACCTGGCCAAGGGCGCGACCCTGCTGTTCTCGTCCGATCCCAACGACTACCTGCCCGCCGTGCCGACCAGCTGGGAAGGGCTGGAGTGCTACAACTACTCGCCGCTGGTCTATGCCTATGACTGCGAGAACGTCGCCATCACCGGGCAGGGAACGCTGGAGGCCAAGCTCGACGTCTGGCAGGTCTGGTACAAGCGCCCCAAGCCGCACCTGGACGCCCTGGTCGCCCTCTACGAGATGGCCGTGAAGGGCGTTCCGATCGCGCGGCGCCAGATGGCGACCGGCGAGAACAATCTTCGCCCGCACTTCGTCCAGTTCAACCGCTGCCGCCATGTGCTGGTCGAGGATATCAAGATCCGCCACAGCCCGTTCTGGACCCTGCACCCCTATCTCTGCCGCGACGTGGTCATCCGCCGCGTCGACGTCATGGCCCACGGCCACAACAACGACGGCGTCGATCCGGAGATGAGCCAGAACGTGCTGATCGAGGACTGCGTCTTCGACCAGGGCGACGACGCCGTCTCGGTGAAGTCCGGGCGCGAGTTCGACGCCTGGCGGTTGGCCAGCCCGGCCCGCAACATCGTCATGCGCCGCTGCCAGGTGAAGAACGGCCACCAGCTGATGGCCATCGGCAGCGAGCTGTCGGGCGGGGTCGAGAACGTCTTCATCGACGACTGCCACTTCACCGGCGACGGCAAGGGCGCCGACGGCTGGGCCGTGCCGGTGGCCAACATCCTGTTCGTGAAGACCAACGAGCGACGCGGCGGCTTCGTGCGCAACATCCACCTGTCGAACGTCTCGGCCACCAAGGTCGCCGGCGGGGTGCTGTCGGTCGACACCGACGTCCTCTACCAGTGGCGCACCCTGGTCCCGACCTATGAGCGGCGGCTGACCCCGATCCAGGGGCTGCACGTCAGCGACGTCCGCGTCGCCGAGGCCAAGTTCGTCTGCCAGATCAAGGGCGCGGCCGAGCTGCCGGTCCGCGACGTGTCGCTGCGGCGCGTGAAGGTCGCGACGGTCACCGGCCAGGCCATCGACAACACGGCGGTCGAGGGGTTTTCGGTCAGCTAGCTCCTGGCCAGTTCCGCCTCGACCTGCCCCATGCGCTCCTTGCCGAAGAAGATCTCGTCGCCGACGAAGAAGGTCGGGATACCGAAGGTTCCGCGCCCCACGGCGGCCTCGGTGTTGGCGACGAGCTCGCCCTTGACCGCCGGATCGCCGGTCGCCGCCAGCAGGGCCGCGCCGTCCAGGCCGGCGGCGTTGGCCGTGGCGACGAACACCTCGGGATCGTCCAGCTTGAGGCCGTCCTCCCACATGCCTTTCAGCATCGCGTCCAGATAGGCCTCGCCGACGCCCGCGTGCTGGGCGGCGATCATGCCGCGCATCAGCAGCAGGGTGTTGACCGGGAAGTGCGGATTGAAGCGGAAGGCGGTCAGGTCGTGCGCGGCGATGAAGCGGCGCATCTCCAGCATCTCGTAGTCCATCTTGCCCTTGATCCCGCCGAAGGCGAGGGCCGGCGCCTGGTTGCCGGTGGCCTTGAAGATGCCGCCCAGCAGGCAGGGTTTGAGGGCCACGGTCGCGCCATGACGAGCGGCGAGGGCGGGCAGCACCTTCCAGGCCAGGTAGGCGTTGGGGCTGCCGAAATCGAAGATGAAGTCGACGGATTTAGCGGTCATGGCGGCGCTCCTCACCAGCTCTCGGCCCAGGGCCGCAGGTCGATCTCGTGGGTCCAGGCCGAGCGCGGCTGGTTGTGCAGCCAGACATAGTTCGCGGCGATGTCGGCGGGCTTCAGGATCAGGTCCTGCTCGCGCAGGTCGTCGACGCTGTCGCGCATCGAGCGGATGAAGACCCCGTCGATCGCCCCGTCCACCACGACGTGGGCGACGTGGATCCCCTTCGGCCCCAGCTCCCGCGCCGCGCTCTGGGCCACGGCGCGCAGGCCCGCCTTGGCCGAGGCGAAGGCGCAGAAGCCGTCCTTGCCGCGCAAGCTGGCGCTGGCCCCGGTGAACAGGATGGTGCCCCGGCCGCGCGGAGCCATCATGCGGGCGGCCTCGCGGGCGGTGAGGAAGCCGGCGAAGCAGGCCATCTCCCAGACCTTGCTGAACACCTGGGCCGTGGTCTCGACCAGGCCGAAGCGGACGTTCGCGCCGATGTTGAAGACCACCACCTCCAGCGGCCCGACCTCGGCTTCGATCCGGTCGACCAGGGCGATCATTTCGGCCTCCTGGCGGGCGTCGACGCCATAGGCGCGGGCGTCCTGGCCCCCATTCTCCTTGGAGTCGCGAATTTCGGCGGCCAGGGCCTCCAGCTGGTCCAGGTGACGTGGGCGGCGGGTCATGCAGACGGTGTAGCCCTCGGCCGCGAAGGCCCGGGCGATCGCGCTCCCGACCCCGTCGCCGACGCCCACCACCAGGCAGGCTCCCTTGGTCGTTCCAGGCATGGCGCTTTCCTCCGGCGTTCTCACGTCAAGTTCGTATTGATTCTGTACGGAGTCAAACGCAGAATGACGCCAGACCTCGGAGGCGACGATTCGGCGATGAAGTGGGACGACTTGTCAGCCCAGCCCTGCTCGGTTTCCCGCGCGCTCGCGGTAATCGGCGACCGCTGGACGCTGATGATCCTGCGCGACTGCTTCCTGGGCGTGCGGCGCTTCGAGGCCTTCCAGCAGCGCCTGGGCATCTCGCGGACCATCGTCACCGACCGCCTGCGGGTGCTGGTCGAGGAGGGCGTGCTGCGCCGCGAGGCCTACCAGTCCAACCCGCCGCGCTTCGAGTACCGCCTGACCGCCAAGGGCCTGGACCTGCACCCGGTGGTCATGGCCGTCGCCCACTTCGGCGACGCCTACTATGCGGACGAGGCCGGCCCGCCGGTGCTGCGCCGGCACAAGGGCTGCGGCTGCGACTTCCATCCGGTGCAGGTCTGCTCCGAATGCGGTGAGGTCGTCACCGCGCGGCAGGTCGAGGCGCGGGCGGGCGCGGGGTTCCCGGAGCCTTAGTCGCCAAAACAAAAGCCCCGCGCCTTGCGACGCGGGGCTTTCGAATTTTCGGACCTGCCGGATCGCGGTCAGGCGATCCTTTCGGCCTGCCAGATCGCCTTAGGCGATCTTCTCGACCTGATTGTATTCCAGCTCCACCGGGGTGGCGCGGCCGAAGATCGAGACGGTGACGCGCAGGCGGGCCTTCTCTTCGTCGACATATTCGACCGAGCCGTTGAAGCTGGCGAACGGGCCGTCGGTGACGCGGACGTTTTCGCCCACTTCGTACAGGACCACGGCCTTCGGGGCGGCGACGCCCTCTTCGATCGTGCCGATGATGCGCTGGACTTCCTTTTCGGAGACCGGCATCGGCTTGGAGCCGCTGCCGAGGAAGCCCGTGACCTTCGGGGTGTTCTTGATCAGGTGGTAGGCCTCGTCCGAGAGGTTCATCTTCACCAGGACGTAGCCCGGGAAGAACTTGCGCTCGGCGTTGATCTTACGACCGCGGCGGATCTCGACGACCTCTTCAGTCGGCACGAGGATCTCGGAGAAGTTCTCCTCCAGGCCCTGGTTCTTGGCCTGCTCGCGGATGCTCTCGGCCACCTTCTTCTCGAAATTCGAGTAGGCGTGGACGATGTACCACTTGTGGTTCGGGTTCGAGGCGGTTTCGGTGCTCATCGTCTATCTTATCCCGAGGTGGCCAGCTTCAGAAGCTGGTTCATCGCCAAGCCCACGCCGCCGTCGATGGCGGTGAAGAACAGCGAGGCCACGACCACCATGATGAAGACCATCACCGAGGTGATCCAGGTCTCCTTGCGGGTGGTCCAGGTGATCTTGCGGGTCTCGGCGCGCACTTCACGGAAGAACTGCACCGGGTTCGTGCGCTTCTTGGGGGCGGGGGCAGCGGCGGTCGTCGTCGCGGCGGCGCCGGGCGCCATCGCCGCTGCCGTTTTCGCGGCGCGGTTCTTCATCGCGGACGGGGTCGATCCCGGTTTCCTGGCCATGCTCTTGAGGCTCACGACTTTCTAATGTGACCGGCCAGAATGGCGGCCTGTCGGATACATATAGTGGCAGGAGTGGGGGGACTCGAACCCACGACTTTCGGTTTTGGAGACCGACGCTCTACCAGCTGAGCTACACTCCTGCAGACCGACCGACCTTTCGGCCGACGGGCATCCAGAGACAGACAGCGCGCCGGTAGGCCCAAGGCCTCGGCGCGCCATGTTCTGTCGCCAGAGCCGCGCCATTTAGCAGGGTCGCACCCGGCCGGCAAGCGGCGCGGAACGGTTTGAGAGGTTTGTCGCATCGAGCGGAGCCGAAGACGGCCACGCACCGGGGTTTTCGCCGGGGTCCCGAGGGATGTTCGCGAGGATCGAAGCCCGGTCCGGAACGTTATCCCGCCATGCCGACGATCAACACACAGACCCCTTCGCCTTCCCTCAGCGACCGTCCGTCGAATCGGGAAGTCGAGAACGAGAACCAACGGTCCGCGTCTCACGAGGGCCAGCCGCCTAGGCCGGCCACCGAGCCGCGCGGCTCAGGCGACAGCACCCGATCGCCGAAGACCCGGACTGATCCGGGCTCCGGCGAGGGTTGAGGGTTTCCGATAAGGCCGAGGCTAGATCAGCCGGCCTTCTCGGTCTTGGTCTTGGCCGCCTTGTCCTTGTCGGCGTCGACAGAGGCGCTGGCCGGCGTGGTGGCGCCGCACTGAATGCCCAGGTAGCTGAACTTGATATTGGTCAGTTCACGCCCGCACTGGGTGTTCTTGCCCTTGTCGGTGCCGCGTAGCGACACCGCCACGCCCTTGGACAGGTCCGGCGCGGGACTGGCGGAGCTGATGTCATAATATCCGCCGCCTCGGCCCTTCACGACCAGGCAATCCGTCTTCTCGACGGGCCGCACGCAGCCCGATGCCGTGACGGCTGTTCCTTCGACGACAACTTGATTGGCCTGCGCGACTTTCGTCTTCGCGCCGCCGTCGCTGCAACCAGCCAAACCAAACGCTAACAGACCGGCCGCCGCGGCGGCCCCTACGAACCAAACCCGCATACGTTCCTCCGTATCGTTGGCTCCGCGAACGAAGCAAAAGGAAGTCTGCGCCTCGTTTCGAAGAGCGGCAATCACATTTTTGACGTTTTCGAAAAACTGGTTCGCCGGTCTTCGTGGATTGGGAAAAAGATTGTCCTTAATCGGCGAGCGTCCGCACGTGGCGCGAGAATTGTCGGCGATGCGACGCAATCTCATGCCGCGCGACTCGATCGCTTTTCATCATCTGAATAATTGTTCGCGGACCCAGGCGAGGGTTGCTTGGCGTCGGTCAATACTGCGACTCATCTTCAGAGGCATGCGCGAGGCCGCATCGGAGCCGACGATGACCGAGTTTTTCCAATGCCGGCTTTAGACAACCCGCGTTGACATGAAGACGCCGGCGCCCAAATGAGGCACGCGCCGCCATAGGGCGTGATAGCCGAAAGTGGATGCCGGTTTCGGCGGCCATCACGCCCTAAGCTAAGATCCCGCTTGGGGGCCTTTGGCGGCGCTAGTCCGAGCCCGGCCTGGGCCTTTCAGCGCCTAGCGCGTCTACAGGATAAAGATTTCAGATGACGGCCACCGCGACCGTTCCTTCCCCCACTGGCGCCGCCCCCGTGAAGGAAGCTCCGTTCCACGTCGAGAAGGTGCTGTGGGTCAAGCATTGGACCGACCGCCTGTTCAGCTTCGGCATCACCCGTCCGGCCTCGATGCGTTTCCGTTCGGGCGAGTTCGTGATGATCGGCCTGCCGCCCCGCGAGGAACTGGGCGAGAAGAAGCCGATCCTGCGCGCCTATTCAGTGGCCTCGCCGCACTTCGCCGAGGAGCTGGAGTTCTTCTCGATCAAGGTGCCGGACGGTCCGCTGACCTCGCGCCTGCAACTGATCCAGGAGGGCGACGAGGTCCTGCTGGGCAAGAAGCCGACCGGCACCCTGGTGCTGGACGCTGTCCGTCCGGGCAAGCGCCTCTTCCTGTTCGGCACCGGCACGGGCCTGGCGCCCTGGCTGTCGGTGGCCCGCGACCCCGACGCCTACAGCCGCTTCGAGCGCGTGATCGTCGCCCACGGCGTGCGTGAAGTGCAGGAACTGGCCTATCGCGATCTCTTCACGTCCGAGATCCACGACGATCCGCTGGTCGGCGACGAGGCCAAGGCCCAGCTGACCTACTACCCGACCGTTACCCGCGAGCCGTTCGAGCGCCAGGGCCGCTTCACCGACCTGATCGAGAGCGGCAAGCTGTTCGCCGACCTGGGTCTCGACCAGGTGAAGTTCGATCCCGAACACGACCGCGCCATGCTGTGCGGCTCGATGGCCATGATCAAGGATACGGCGGCGCTGCTGGAGGCTCATGGGCTGAAGGAAGGTTCGAACGCCGACCCGGGCGACTTCGTGATCGAGCGGGCGTTCGTGGGGTAGGGCTGGCCCGATAACCTCGCCCTTCGACAAGCTTAGGGTGAGGTTATCTATTGGACCGCTCAGACAGTAGTCCTCACCCTGAGCCTGTCGAAGGGCGAGGACGGCTCTCCTGGCGGTTAGGCGAAACGCACGTGACCATTCTCAAGAACCTCACCGTCGAGGAAGCCCGCGCCCGGATTCTGTCCGGCGCTGTCCGCCTCGGCGTCGAGACCGTGCCGCTCGCCGACAGCCTGAACCGCGTCCTGGCCGAGCCCGTCGTCGCCCCGCGCCATCAGCCCCCCTTCGACGCCTCGGCCATGGACGGCTGGGCGATCCGGCGGGTCGACTACGTCCCGGGCAAGGCCTTCGCGGCCGTCGGCGAGAGCGCGGCGGGCAAGGCGTTTTCCCGTGAGGTCCTGGCCGGCGAGGCCGTCCGCATCTTTACCGGCGCGCCCGTGCCCGCCGGCGCCGATCTGGTGCTCATCCAGGAAGAAGCCGTCCGTGACGGCTACACCGTCCGTTTCGAGGCCGGCGACGATCCCAAGTCCAACATCCGACCGGCCGGCGGCGACTTCCGCGCGGGCGACGTCCTGCTGGAGGCCGGCGTCGTCATCGATCCCTGGCGGCTGTGCCTGGTCGCCTCCGCCGGGTTGGCCGAGGTCCCCGTCGCCCGCCGGCCGCGCGTGGCGATCCTGGCGACCGGCGACGAGCTGGTCCCGCCCGGCGCTTCGCCCCGTCCCGACCAGATCTTCGAGAGCGGCTCGTTCAGCCTGGCGGCCCTGATCGGCGCCTGGGGCGGCGAGGCGTTCCGGCTGAAGGCCCAGGCCGACGACGCCTCGGCCATCGCCGCCGCCGTGCAGCCTGTCGAGGCCGACCTGATCGTCACCATCGGCGGCGCCTCGGTCGGCGACCACGACCTGGTCAAGCCGGCGCTGAAGTCCCTCGGCCTGGAACTGGCCGTCGAGACCGTCGCCGTCCGCCCCGGCAAACCGACCTGGTCGGGGCGCCTTTCGGATGGGCGCCGGGTGCTGGGCCTGCCCGGCAATCCGGCCTCGGCCATGGTCTGCGCCGAGCTCTTCCTGCGTCCGCTGCTGGCGGCCCTGAGCGGCGGCGATCCCGAGGTCAGCCTCGTCCCCGCTCGTCTCGACGGCGCGCTGCCGGCCGGCGGTCCTCGCGAGCACTGGATGCGCGCGGCCCTGCGGATCGACGCCGAAGGGCGTACTGTCGCGACGCCGTTTCCGGACCAGGATTCCTCGCTGGTCGGGGTCTTTTCGCGCGCCGACGCCCTGTTGCGTCGACAGGTCGACGCACCGGCTGCCTCATCGAACGACGTCATCGAAGTTCTGCCGCTTCGGCGCGGTTGAAACCGCGACGGCGACGGATTGGCGTGCTAAGCCCGAACGACTCTGACCGGGGTTCGCCTCGGCCGTAAGGCTCAAGAGGTCCGTTCCATGGGGCATGCTGGCAAGATCGCGACGCACGTCCTCTTGGCCTTCCTGGCCCTCCTGGTGGGCCGCTACCTCGTCATCGACATGCCGTTCACGCCGGATACCCTGCTGCAGGCAGGCTATTACGCGTTGGGCGCCCTGATCGTCGAACTGGCCTTCCGGGTCGAGCGCGCGCCGTGGCGGTTCGTCTCGGCCAGCGACCACCTTCGCCTGTTCCGCTCGGCGTTCCTGACGGCGGCGGCCTTCATGGTCATCACCCGTTTCGTCCACCCCGGCATCGACGGCGGCCTGCGCACCGTGGCCGGCGCCGCGCTGTTCCAGGGCACCTTCCTGTCGGCCCTGCGCGTCATCCGCCGCAGCCTGCACGAGCGGATGCTGCTGGACTCGGTCCTGCGCCTGGGCCCCGCCTCGCTGCATCCGGCCCTGCCGCGCCTGCTGATTGTCGGCTCGGCCAACGAGGCCGAGGCCTTCCTGCGCGCTCCGGCCGGCCTGGGCGAACGCTATGCTCCGATCGGCGTCGTCTCGCCGCTGGACCGCGAGACCGGCGACGAGCTGCGCGGCGTCTGCGTGCTGGGCGCCATCGCCGATTTCGACCGCGTCCTGGCCCGGCTGCGCGACAGCGGCCTGCCGCCGTCGGCCATCCTGTTCCTGACCGACAGCGCCATGAGCACCTTCGGCGCCGAGCGCCTGGGCCGCCTCAAGACCGAGGGCGTGCGCCTGCTGCGTCGTCACGGCGTGGTCGAGATGGGCGCCTCGGGCGCCGACTCCGCCCCGGTGCTGCGCGAAATCAGCCTCGAGGAACTGCTGAGCCGTCCGCCGGTGCGCCTGGATCCTGAGCCGGTCCGCGCCCTGGTCTCGGGTCGCCGCGTGCTGGTCACGGGCGCCGGGGGCAGCATCGGCTCGGAGCTGTGCCGCCAGATCGCCGCCAGCGGCTGCGCCCAGCTGACCATGGTCGACGCCTCGGAATACAACCTCTTCCACATCGACCGCGAGGTCGCCCAGACCCATCCGGGCCTGCCGCGCCAGGAGGTGCTGTGCGACGTGCGCGACGCCTCCCGCGTCGCGCGTGTCTTCGCCGAGCAGCGTCCGGACATCGTCTTCCACGCGGCCGCGCTGAAGCACGTGACCCTGGTCGAGAACCACCCCTGCGAGGGCGTGCGCACCAACGTCATGGGCACCCGCAACGTCGCCCTGGCCGCCAAGGCCTGCGGCGCCGAGCACCTGGCCCTGATCTCGACCGACAAGGCCGTGGCTCCGACCAGCGTCATGGGCGCGGCCAAGCGCGTGGCCGAGGCCGTGGCCCGCCAGTACGGCGGCGGCGGCGAGATGCAGGTCAGCATCGTGCGCTTCGGCAACGTGCTGGGTTCGGCCGGTTCGGTGGTGCCGATCTTCCAGAGCCAGATCGCGCGCGGCGGTCCGATCACCCTGACCCACGCCGACGTCGAACGCTATTTCATGACCATCCCCGAGGCCGTGCAGCTGGTGCTGCGGGCCGTGGCCCTGTCGCGCATCTCGTCCGAGCCCGAGGCCGGCGTGCTGACGCTGGAGATGGGCGAGCCGGTCAAGATCATCGACCTGGCCAAGCGGATGATCGAGCTGCAGGGCCTGACGCCCGGCCGAGACATCGAGATCCAGATCACTGGCCTGCGTCCCGGCGAGAAGCTGACCGAGACCCTGGTCGACGCCAACGAGGTCGCCCGGCCCAAGGCGCCCGGCATCATGGAAGCCGTCCGCCTGGCCCCGGCGCCGACCATCACCGACGAGCGCCTGGCGGACCTGGACGGTCTGGCCGAGCTCGGCGACGAGGCCGGCGTGCGCGCCCAGCTGTTCGAGCTGGTCGAGGACCTGCGCCAGTCGGGGCCGTCCAAGGTCGTGAAGATCCGGGCGTCCTAGCCGTCGTCGCCGTCCGCTCCGGCGAGGTCGGCGGCGTCGAAGTCGTAGTCCAGCAGATCGCCCGGCTTGCAGCCCAGGGCCGCGCACAGGCGGGCCAGGGTGCGAAAGCGGATGCCCTTCACCTTGCCCGAGCGGAACAGCGACAGCTGGGTCTCGCTGAGCCCGACCTCCTGGGCGAGGTCGCGGGCCTTCAGGCCCTTGGCGGTGATCAGGGCGTCCAGGGTGACGCGGACGGGCATCAGATCATCTCATCGAGTTCGGCCTGCGCCGCCAGCGCCTGGTCCATGACCCGACCCAGAAGGAAGAGCGCGCCGCCGATCATGCCAAGGGTCATGCCGGCCACGTCGAAGTGCAGATAGCCGCCCTTGGCCGCGCCAACCAGCCGCATCAGGTTGCTGACGACGAAGACGCTGACGACGCCGCCGACGCCGAGCGAGATCCCGACCCGGCGCAGGGCCGAGGGCAGGGCGGCCTGGATCAGGCGGCCCTTGGCCACTTCGCCCAGGGCCTGGCCGATCGACCAGACGCCGAACAGGTAGCAGACCGCCGGCAGGCTCCAGACGATGTAGCTCAGCGTATTCGGGGCTCGGGGATGCGCCTTGAAGGTGAGGGCCCACAGGATGGGATGGACCAGCGTCAGGAACGCGATGACCCCGCCCACGCTGACCACCATGAACACGGCCAGCCAGCGGAAACGGCCGCACATGCGGCGGAAATTCTGGGCGTCCTTCGCGGTCACGGCGGCCTCCGATCCTGTCTCGTCTTTAATCTTGACTTAAAGACAAGGTGTCCGCAACTTTATATCTGACTTAAACGAAAGAGCGTCGCGACATGTCAGTCCCTGGGCCCGCCGCCATCGAGACCGAAGGCCTGAGCCGACGCTTCGGCGACCGCCTGGCCGTCGACGCGGTGTCCATGACCGTGCCCGAACGGGCCGTGTACGGCTTCCTGGGCCGCAACGGCGCGGGCAAGACCACGACGCTGAGGATGGTGCTGGGCCTGCTGCGGCCGAACGCCGGCGCGGTTCGGGTCTGCGGCCTGGACGTCGCCCGCGAGCGGATCGGCGCGGCGCGCAAGATCGGAGCGCTGCTGGAGGCGCACGGCTTCTACGGCAACCTGACCGGCCGCGAGAACCTCTCCCTGACCGGGACCTTGCTGGGCGTCCCGACGACCGACATCGATCGGGTGCTGGAGATCGTCGAGATGAAGGCCGACGCCGGCCGCAAGGTCGCCGGCTATTCCCTGGGCATGCGCCAGCGCCTGGGCCTGGCCCGCGCCATGCTGGGCGCCCCGCCGGTGCTGGTGCTGGACGAGCCGACCAACGGCCTCGACCCCGACGGCATCGCCGACATGCGTCGCTTCCTCCGGAGCCTGCCCGAGCGCACCGGGGCCACCGTACTGCTGTCCAGCCACCTGCTGGGCGAGATCGAGCAGACCGCCACCCATGTCGGCGTCGTCAACGACGGCCGGCTGGTGCTGGAAGGCGAGCTGGTGAAACTGAAAGCCGACCTCGCGCCCGAGATCGTCCTGCGCACGGGCGACGACGCCAGGGCCGTCGAGCTCTTGCGAAGCCACGACCTCGCGCCGGCCACGACCGAGGCGGGGCTGACGGTGACCCTGCGGTCCGGCGAGCAGCCCGATCAGGCGACGGCGGCGCTGAACCGCGCCCTGGTCCAGGCCGGTATCGCCGTCTTCGCCATCGGCCCCCGCGACCGGTCCCTGGAGGACATCTATCGCCAGGTCGCCCCCGCCTCCAAAGCCGCTCAAAGCCAACCGGAAGCCGCCTGATGCTCGCCGTCCTGTCCGTCGAAATCCGCAAGCTGAACCGCTCGCTGGCCGCCGTCCTGGCCCTGGCCGCGCCGTCGCTGATCGCCTTCTTTCTGTTCTTCAACCTGCTGCGCGGCAAGAAGGCCGGCGCATGGGAGATGTGGCTGCAATCCTCGAGCGGCATCTGGGCCTATTTCATGCTGCCGATGAGCGTGACGGCCCTGACCGCCCTGGTCGCGCACATGGAGCACGGCCCGCGCGCCTGGGATCACCTGCGGGCCCTGCCGGTGGCGCGGTGGAAGATCTACGCCGCCAAGGCCATCTGCGTGATCGCCCTGGTCGCGGTCATGACCGGCCTGAACCTGTTCCTGACCTGGGCCTCGGTCTCGGCCGCTTCGTCCCTGAAGCCGCTGGTGACGCCCACCGGAACGCCCGACTTCGCCAAGCTGGCCTGGCTGAACCTCAAGGTGGTCGCCGCGGCCACGCTGCTGGTGTCCATCCAGCTGTGGACAGCCCTGCGGTTCGCCAGCTTCGTGCCGGCCCTGGCGCTGGGCATCGGCGGCACCTTCTTCTCGGTGGTCGCGACCTCGGCCAAGGCCGGGGTATTCTTCCCCTGGCAGATGCCGGTCAACATGCTGGCCAGCGAGGCCTGGCGCGTGCAGACGGCCTTGGCCCTGGGAGGCGGTCTCGGAATGGTGGCCCTGGTCCTGGCCGTGCTGCACCTGGCCCGGCGGGAAGTGCTATAGGGGCGCGCCGGCAGCCTTTGACTCCCGACCCCACGCCTGCTACACGCCGCGCCTCGCTCCCGGACCCCGGTCCTGGGGCGTGCTTGTCGTTTTGGCGGCGAGTTCAAATCCGTGGAAGGGCCGCCAAGCCCGCACCACGGCTCACCAGCGAGGGCTCCGGCCCTCACGAGAGGATACTATGGCTAAAAAGATCCTGGGCTACATCAAGCTCCAGGTGAAGGCTGGCTCGGCCACGCCTTCGCCCCCCATCGGCCCGGCTCTGGGTCAGCGCGGCGTCAACATCATGGGCTTCTGTAAGGAGTTCAACGCGCGCACCGAGAACGTCGAAAAGGGCACCCCCCTGCCGACCGTCATCACGGTCTACCAGGACAAGTCGTTCACCTTCGTCACCAAGACGCCCCCGGCCACCTTCTTCCTGAAGCAGGCCACGGGCCTGAAGTCGGGCGCCAAGCTGACCGGTCGCGAGACCGTCGGTTCGATCACCCGCGCCCAGCTGCGCGAGATCGCCGAAAAGAAGATGAAGGACCTGAACGCCAACGATCTCGAGGCTGCCGCCAAGATCATCGAAGGCTCCGCCAAGGCCATGGGCCTGAAGATCGTGGAGGCCTAATCACATGGCTAAGCAACCCAAGCGCATCCAAGCCTGGACCGGCGATCGTGAAGCCGCTCACACGGTCGAAGCCGCCATCGCCCTGGTCAAGGCCAACGCCAAGGCCAAGTTCGACGAGTCGATCGAAATCTCGGTCAACCTGGGCGTCGACCCGCGTCACGCCGACCAACAGGTCCGTGGCGTCGTGAACCTGCCGTCGGGCACCGGCCGTGACGTCCGCGTCGCCGTCTTCGCCAAGGACGCCAAGGCGGCCGAAGCCACCGCGGCTGGCGCCGAGCACGTCGGCGCCGAGGATCTGTACGAAAAGATCAACGGCGGCTTCATGGACTTCGATCGCGTCATCGCGACCCCGGACATGATGGCCCTGGTCGGTCGCCTCGGTAAGGTGCTGGGCCCGCGCGGCCTGATGCCGAACCCGAAGGTCGGCACCGTCACCCCGAACGTCGGCCAAGCCGTGAAGGACGCCAAGGGCGGCGCCGTCGAGTTCCGCGTCGAGAAGGCTGGTATCGTCCACGCCGGCATCGGCAAGGCCTCGTTCACCGACGAAGCCCTGGTCATCAACGTCAAGGCGCTCATCGACGCCCTGAACAAGGCCAAGCCGTCGGGCGCCAAGGGCATCTACGTGAAGCGTATCGGCCTGTCGTCGACGATGGGTCCGGGCTTCAAGGTGGACACCAGCTCGGTCGGCTAATCGCCTTCTGAGACAAAAGTTCGCGAGCGGGCGCTAGGGCAACCTAGCGCCCGTTTTGCGTTTGGGCGGTGGTTTGGCGGGGCGGCTAGACGATGTTATCTTCCGTCTAGACGGAGACGATCCATGGCCTTTCACGTTCGCGATCCCGAGACAGACGCCCTGGTGCGCGAGTACGCCGAGCAGAAGCGCGTCGGCCTCACCGAGGCGATCAAGTTGGCTGTGACCAAGGCGCGCGCGGAAGATGAAAAGGTGCGTGAGGAGAAGCTGGCTAAGGCGCGGGCGATCTGTGCGGAGGTCGCGAGTTGGCCGCGCTCTGGGCTCAAGGCCGACAAGGCGTTCTTCGATGAAATGTACGAAGACTGATGTTCGTCGATGCTTCGGCCTGGGCCGCCATGTTGCTGGAAGAGCCTGAGGCCGAAGTCTTGAGGACGAAGCTGGCCGATGCGGCTGTCGTCCTGACATCGGCCATAGCCGGCTGGGAGACTGTCCGGGCCGTTTCGCGAGCAACCAGCCATGATCAGGCTGAGGCTGCGGACAGGCTCAACGACCTACAGCAGACCTTTGGTGCGCTACTGGTTCCCATTGGCGCCGCCGAACAGGATTTGGCGCTTCAGGCCCACGCCCGCTTCGGCAAGGGCGTCCAACCCGCCAAGCTCAACATGGGCGATTGCTTCGCCTATGCCTGCGCCAAGGTTCACGGCGTGCCGCTGCTCTACAAGGGCGAGGACTTCGCCATGACCGATATCGAGGCGGCCTGACGTGAGCGATGAGACCTTCGACGTCGCCGTGATCGGCGGCGGGCCGGCCGGGTTGATGGCGGCCGAGACCGTGGCCCGGGCAGGCAAGACGGTCGCCGTGTTCGAGAAGATGCCGACCTTCGGGCGCAAGTTCCTGATGGCCGGGCGCGGCGGGCTGAACCTCACCCACTCTGAGGACTTCGAGCGGTTTGCCCAGCGCTATGGCGCGCGGTCGGCGACCCTGCGGCCGCTGCTGGAGGCGTTCGCGCCGAGGGACCTCGTGGCGTGGGCCGAGGACCTGGGGCAAGCGACCTTCGTCGGCGCCAGCGGTCGGGTATTCCCCAAGGCGATGAAGGCTTCGCCGCTGCTGCGGGCCTGGCTGGCGCGGCTGGAGGGGCTGGGCGTCAGCTTGCGCACCCGCGCCGAATGGACCGGCTGGAGCGCGGACGGCAGCCTGCTGGTCAACGGCGAGATCGTGCGCGCCCGGACGGTGATCCTGGCCCTGGGCGGCGCCAGCTGGGCCAAGCTCGGCTCCGACGCGGCCTGGGTTCCGGCGCTGGACGGCCAAGCCGAGGTCGCGCCGTTCCGCGCCGCCAACTGCGGCTTCGACGTCGCCTGGAGCGATGTATTCCGCGAACGCTTCGCCGGCGAGCCCCTGAAGAATCTCGCCCTGCGCCACGGTGACAAGATCGCGCGCGGCGACGCCATGGTCGCGGGTTACGGCCTGGAGGGTGGGGCGGTCTACGCCCTGGCCGCGTCCCTGCGCGATGCGGTCGAGGCCGAGGGCAAGGCTGTGCTGACGATCGACCTGCGCCCCGACATCCCCGCCGAGACCCTGGAGCGCCGTCTGCAGCAATCGCGGGGCGGCCAGAGCCTGGCCAACTTCCTGCGCAAGGCGGTCAAGCTGTCGCCGGTCGAGGTCAACCTGCTGCGCGAAGCCCACGGCCTGGACCTGCCCGCCGACCCGGCCGCCCTGGCGGCGGCGATCAAGGCCGCGCCGATCGTGCTGACCGGCGTCCAGCCCCTGGAGCGCGCCATCTCTGTGGCCGGCGGCGTGAAGTTCGAGAGCCTGGACGGCCTTTCGCTGAAGGCCTGTCCCGACGTGATCCTGGCCGGTGAGATGCTGGACTGGGAGGCGCCGACGGGCGGTTATCTGCTGCAGGCCTGTTTCGCGACGGGCGTGGCGGCAGGCAAGTCGGCGGTGGCGCGCCTGAGCTAGGCGTCAAACTTGACCGAATGGCGTTCGGCGAGCACTCTCTCCGCTCCACTCCGGGGGGAGGGATCCCATGACGACCATCGACCAGGCGCCTGCTGTTGTCGGCGCGCGACCCGACGTGCTGTCCGGCGAACGCACGGCCTTCATAGACCGCTGGATCTACGTGTTCATGGCCGCGAGCTTCGTGGTCTATGTGCTTGTCGGCTTCATTCCGGACTCGCTGGCCAAGATCGCCACGGTCGAGGCCGGGCAGCGACCGCCGTTCCCTCTGGTGCTGCATCTGCATGCCGTCCTGATGGGCTCCTATCTACTGTTGCTGCTCACCCAGACCTCGCTGGTGGCGACCGGCCGTGTCGCCAACCATCGGCTGCTGGGCCTGGCGGGCGCCGCGCTGGCGGCGGCGCTGGTGGTGGTCGGGTTCGTGCTGATTCCCACCATCTATCACCAGGTCCACGGCGGGCTGACGCTGGCGCCGCCGCAGGCCAGGCCCCAGGTGCTGGAGCTGCTGACGTTCCTCGAGAACATCATGCTGGTCCAGGGACGCGTCGGCTTCATGTTCGCGATCCTGGTGTTCCTCGGCGTGCGGGCGCGGGCGACCGATCCCGGTTTCCACAAGCGGATGATGATCCTGTCGATCGCGGTCGCCCTGCCGGCCGCCTTCGATCGGATGACGTGGTTGCCGACGACGATGCCGGCCAGCCCGGTCGCGTCCGACCTCTACGTGCTGCTGGCGCTCGCCCCGATGGTCCTGTGGGACGTCTTCCGCAACCGCCGCGTCCACCGCGCCTACTGGGTGTGGCTGGCCGTCGCCGCGCCGTTCACCATCGCCGTCCACATGCTGTGGGACACGCCGTACTGGCACGCCACGGTCAAGCAGATGATGGGCGTCTGACGGCTACTTGATGACCGCCCGGATCCTGGCGGCCATGGCCTCCAGGTCTTTCGGGTCGGCGGGAGCGTTGTCGGCCAGGTAGGCGGGCTTGCCGGCGATGCGCGGGATCACGTGCATATGCAGGTGCGGCACGCTCTGGCCGACGCCGTTGTTCTGCAGGACCATGAAGCCCTCCAGCCCCAGGGCGTCGACCTCGGCCTGGCCGACCTTCTGGACGACGGTCATGACCTTGGCCAGGTCCGCCGGCGCCATCTCCAGGATGGTGCGGGCCTTGGAGGTCTTGGAGATCACCAGCACGTGGCCGGCCTCCAGCGGAGCGCGATCCATGAAGGCCAGGACGTCGGCGTCCTCATAGACCTTCCAGGCCGGCAGCTCGCCGCGGATGATCCGGGCGAAGGGGTTGGCCTCGTCATAGGCCGCCTTCAGCGGGATCCGCGAGCCGGCGGGCATGATGGTCGGGTCGAACCGCGCCAGCCAGCGCAGCACCTCGCTCTCCAGGGCGATGCGGGCGTCGGAGAAGCCGTGGTCGCTGGGCAACTGGGTCTCGACGACATTGCCGGGATCGGCCGCCCGCGCGGCGTCGGCCAACGCGGTGGTCATCTTGCCGACGCCGTACTGAGCCCCGACCAGCAGCAGGGGGCGCTTGGCGATGTCGCGGGTCAGGGCGGCGAGGTCCAGTCTGGCCTTGTCGCGCTCGATCTCGGCGATCAGGGCTTCGGGGCTGGTCCCGGCCAGCGGCACGGTGTCGGGCCGCATGGCGTCGGCGGCCTTCTTGCGGTCGAGGTCCGGCGTGAAGCGCGGATCGCCGCCGATGTTCCAGGCGTCCAGCAGGATCGTGCCGGCCACCTGCGGCCGCGCGGCCGAGGCGCTGGCGGCCATGAAGCCGCCCATGCTGTGGCCGGCCACGACGATGCGGGCCGGGTCGATGCGGTACTTGGCGACATTGGCCGGGTCGCGCAGGAAGTCGATCGCCGCTTCCGCATCGACGCGGGAATTGGCGAACGAGAAGGTCCCGGGGCTCCCCCATGAGCCGCGATAATTGATCTTCAGCACGTTCCAGCCGGCGCGGCGCACGGCCTGCATCAGGTCGATATTGGTCTCGTTGCCGGGAAAGCCGTGCAGGAACAGCATCGTCGGATGCGGCTGATCGCCGGCCGCCAGGTAGAAGACCGCGTTCACCTGGGCGTCGCCGGTCTTGATGGCGAAGGCGTCCATGGTCGCGGGCGTCTTGGCGTCGCGCGGGGTGTCGGCGACCACGGCCCTCGGCGTCGGCGGGGACCTCAGCTCGGCCAGGGCCGGACCGGCGATGGCCAGCAGGAGCGCGCTGAGCGCGACGGCGGTGCGACGCATGGAAATTCCCCTCGAAACCTGACGCCCATAGAGCACGAGTTCGCGGGCTGCTGCCACGGGTTGGCGCGGTGCGTTGCTATTCCAGACGTTCAACGACACGGCCAAGGACAGGGAAGGACGCCATGGCTTCGATTCACAAGGACATCCTGATCGACGCGAGCCCGGAGGCGGTCTGGGATGCGGTGCGCGACATCGGACGGATCCACGAACGCCTGTGTCCGGGCTTCGTGACCAGTACCGAGATGGTCGACGACGGCGCGGCGCGGATCGTGACCTTCGGCAATGGCATGCGGGCCAAGGAGGTCATCGTCGATCTCGACGACATCCGCCGCCGATTGGTCTGGACGGTCCAGAGCGAGCGTCTGGTCCACCACAACGGCGTCATGACCGTCGAGGACGCCGGCGAAGGCCGCGCCCGCGCCGTCTGGACCGCCGACGTCCTGCCGCACGCGGCGGCCGAGACGGTCGGGACGATGATGGGCATGGGCCTGGAGGCGATGAAGAAGCGGTTGGACGGGGCGGCCAAATAGGGCGGGTTGATATCCCGCCCGTCTTCGTCTATACGGCCCGCCTCTTCGACGGACTCCGGTCCGACGAAGAACCTGTTTGAGAACTACGGGGCGTGGGGTCACCAACGCCGTAATCGAGGAAGAGCCCTTCCTCGCCGTCGGGAGACAGGGATAGAGACGCCAAGTCTTCCTGCTCGTGGCCTCCTCTTCATTGAGGGCCGGTCCGAGACCGGAACGCGGCCGACTTTCCTTGAAACAGGCATATGCGACTCGCAAGCGGGAGCAATTCCGCATGGGACCGCATCTGGCTGCCGGAATGGTCCGGCCGCTGTTATTGAGTAGGAGACCGCAATGGACCGCGCTCAAAAGCAGGAATCGATCGAGTCGCTGAAAAGCGTCTTCGCCGATGCCGGCGCTGTCGTCGTGACCCACTACATGGGTCTGACCGTTGCGGAAATGACCGACCTTCGTCTTCGCCTCCGCAAGGAAGGCGCCGCGATCAAGGTTGTGAAGAACACCCTGGCCCTCAAGGCTCTGGACGGCTCGCTCGGTGAAAAGGGCGACACGCTCTTCACCGGCCCGGTCGCCATCGCCTACGGCCCGGACGCTGTCTCGGCCGCGAAGATCGCGGTGCAGTTCGCCAAAGAAAACGACAAGCTCAAGATTGTCGGTGGCGTCCTGGACCAGACCAACGTGCTGGACGAGAGCGCCGTTCGCGCTCTGGCGACCCTTCCGTCGCTGGACGAACTGCGTGGCAAGCTTATCGGCCTCATCCAGGCTCCGGCGACCAAGATCGCTGGCGTCCTGCAGGCTCCGGCCGCCCAGCTGGCTCGCGTCTTCAATGCCTACGCGACCAAAGACGCCGCGTAACGGTCATCCCCG
This sequence comes from Caulobacter sp. GW821-FHT09H08, assembly GCF_059415885.1. Lineage (NCBI taxonomy): Bacteria > Pseudomonadati > Pseudomonadota > Alphaproteobacteria > Caulobacterales > Caulobacteraceae > Caulobacter > Caulobacter sp. GW821-FHT09H08. Next base: position 19,721 of record NZ_JBWKOC010000004.1, on the reverse strand, counting down.
CAAATCTATCCCAATCTCTCTAAGGAACTGACACATGTCGAAGCTCGAAAAGCTGGTCGAAGAACTGTCCACCCTGTCGGTGCTGGAAGCCGCTGAACTGTCGAAGCTGCTGGAAGAAAAGTGGGGCGTCTCGGCCGCCGCTCCGGTCGCCGTCGCCGCTGCTGGTGGCCCGGCCGCCCCGGTTGAAGCTGCTGAAGAGCAAACCGAGTTCACCGTTGTCCTGGTCGACGGCGGCGACAAGAAGATCAACGTGATCAAGGAAGTCCGCGGCGTCCGTCCGGACCTCGGCCTGAAGGAAGCCAAGGACCTGGTCGAAGGCGCTCCGCAGAACGTCGTCGAAAACGTCTCGAAGGCTCAAGCCGACGAAGTCGCCAAGAAGCTGACGGAAGCCGGCGCCAAGGTCCAAGTGAAGTAATCTGGCCCCCGCTTTCGCGGGGACTGGGTTCCTTTTGGAACTGCCGGAAGCGGCCTCGGAGGGAAACCTCCGGGGCCGTTTTCTTTTGGATGTCGCCTTCTCGACATTACTCGCGCGACGCGCTCAGATGCACGTATTCGTGGACCGATCAGGCGAGGGGCGCGCCGTAGCGCCGATCCCTGCCGCCGGTCCGCCATGGCGTGATCGAGGGGGCGCACATGCCGATCTGGGACTGGCTGATGAACCCCTCGGGGCTGACGCCGCACGGGTTCTGCCTGAGTTGGGCGCCGGGACTGGTGGCGACCCACGTCATCGCCGACTCGATCATCGGCCTTTCGTACTTCTCGATCCCTTTGGCCATCGCCTCGTTCGTCCGGCGGCGACCTGACCTGCAGTACGGCTGGGTGGGCTATCTGTTCGTCGGCTTCATCCTCGCCTGCGGGACGACCCATCTATGGTCGATCCTGACCCTGTGGTTCCCAGCCTATGGCGTGGAGGGGGTCATCAAGGCGGTGACCGCCGCGCTTTCTGTGGCCACGGCGGCGTTGTTGTGGCCGCTGATTCCGAAGGCGGCGGCCCTGCCCTCGACCGCCCAGCTGGAGCGGCTGAACGCCGACCTGGCCGCCAGTGTCGCCGACCATGAACGGGCCGAGGCCCTGCTGCGCCAGAGCGAGGTGGAGATCCGCCAGGTCAACCAGGATCTGGAGCGCCGGGTCGCCGAGCGGACAGCCGAGCTGGAAGAGGTCAACGCCCGCCTGACCGAGGCCCTTGAGCAGCGCACGGCCGCATTGGCCCAGCGCGACCTCTTGCTGCGCGAGGTCTATCACCGGGTGAAGAACAACCTGCAGATCATCGACGGCATGCTGGTGATGCAGGCCAGCCGCATGAGCGATCCCAAGGCCAAGGAGGCGTTGGCAGGCTTGCGCGGCCGCCTCTACGCCCTGGGGCTGGTGCACCACCAGCTGATGGAATCCCACGACCTGGAGACCTTCGACATCGCGCCGTTCCTGGAGGAGCTGACGCGCAACCTGGTCGAAAGCGGCGCCACGCGGAACATCGCGCTGACGGTGCGCGCCGCGCCGATGGCCGTCGGGTTGGATTTCGCGATCCCCCTGGGCCTGATCGTCACGGAACTGGTCACCAACGCGCTCAAGCACGCCTTCCCGAGCGGTGAGGGCGCCATCGAGGTGGTCCTGGAGCCGCTGGAGGACGGCATGGTCGGCCTAGTCGTCTGCGACAATGGGTCCGGGTTCGTCGACGGCGCGGAAACCGGTGGCAATTCCCTGGGCATGACGATCGTAAAGGGATTGGTGAAACAACTGGGCGGAACCTTGAACCTGACTCGCGATCAGGGCGTTCGCGGTGAGATGAGATTTCCGGGACCAGGCCCCAGATGACCAACCTGAACGGATCCGTGCTGGTGGTGGATGACGAGTTCCTGATCGCTCAGGGGCTCTGCATGCAGGTGGAAGGCATGGGTCTCAGCGTCTGCGGCACGGCGGCCACCGCCGACGAGGCTGTCGCTCTGAGCCGTGAGCATCGGCCGACGATCATCCTGATGGACATGCGTCTGCAGGGCGAGAAGGACGGCGTCGACGCCGCCCTGGCGATCCACCAGGAAGGCGGCGCCAAGGTCATCTTCGTCACCGGCTCGCGCGAGCAGGCGACGATCGACCGGATAAACGGCGGGCGTCCCGCGGGACTACTGTTCAAACCTGTCTCGGATCGGCAACTTCGACTGGCCATCGAAACGGCGATGACCGCCTAGGATTGCCCATATGCCGCTTGAGTTCGATCGACGCCGCGCCCTGGCCGGCGGCCTCGCCGCCTTGGCCGCTACGCCCGCTGTCGCCAGCGGTCTGCGCATCCCTGCCTCGGTCGCCGACAGCGAACTGCGCGGCCTCTCGCCGACGGGCGGCAAGAGCTACTGGGCGTCGGGCTCCAAGGGCTGGCTGATCCGGGGCAAGGGCGAGCGACAGGAGGCGGTTCGGATCGTCGGGGCCGAGAGCCTGGACTTCCGGGGGCTGCACGCCTTCGACGACGATCACGTGCTGGCCATGAGCGCCGGTCCGGGCGGGGCTTCGCAGCTGTGGCGCACCCGTGATGGCGGCAAGCGCTGGACGCAGAGCTTCGCCAACCTCGACCCCGACGGCTTCTGGGACTCGATCGACTTCGCCGACGGCAAGCGCGGCTTCATCCTGGGCGATCCGACCCAGGGCCGGTTCACGGTGCTCTATACCGCCGACGGCGGTGAGACCTGGAGCCGTTTGCCGGAGCAGGGCGTACCGCTGGCCGCGCCGAACGAGGGGGCCTTCGCCGCCAGCAACGGCTGCGTCGCCATCGGCCGCCACGGCCAGGTCGCCTTCTGCACGGGAGGCGCGGGCAAGGCGCGGGTCTATCTGTCGCGTGGCGGCGGCGGGGTGTTCGTGGCGCTGGACACGCCGATCCTGGCCGACGCCGCCTCGAAAGGCGCTTTCGCCACGACCTTCGCCAAGGACGGGACCCTGTGGGTCTGCGGCGGCGACTACAAGAACCCCAAGGCCCAGGGCGTGAACCTGGCGCGGCTGGCGCCGGGCGCCCTGACGTTCGAGGCGGTCGCCGCGCCGGCCGGTTATCTGTCGGGGATCTCGGTGAAGGGCTCGACCGTCATGGCCACGGGCCTGGCCGGCACGATCGTCAGCCGCAAGGGCGGGGCGTTCGAGCGAGTCTCGGAAGCGCCGCTGAACAGTGTGCGTCTGACGTCCGAGAAATCCGCCGTGCTGTGCGGACCCAAGGGGACGATCGGGCTCTGGAAGGCCTAGGGAACTCGCGTGGGCGGCCTACGTTCGTTCCCCATGCTCAAGATCGCCGGCGTTCTGCTCGTTCTCATGATCCTGTTCGGGGTTCTCGGCTTCGTCGTCGACGTGGCCGGCGCGATCACCAAGGTCGCGTTCTTCGTCTGCCTGATCGCCCTGGGCGTCTCGCTGGCCATGAAGGCGCTGAAGCGAACGTCCTAGGCAGAACGGCGATCGTCGAAAGCCTAGCCGTGCAAGGCTGACGGAATTCGCAAGAGCCTATTTACGGCCATTTACGAATCCCCCTTTTCTTCCGCGCGCTGTTCCCCTATATCCCCGCGTTCACGATTACATCGGCGGAGCGCCTACGCGCGTCCGTATTACGCCCCGAGGCGCGATCAGCCGCCCTCCGATCCGCGCGAAGGGGCGCCCGTCAGGCTTCCGATCCCGGTCGCCCGACAGGGGAATTCCAGCGTCCGCAGCTCCCTGAACAGGCGAGCGGCGAGGGTGGACGCTAGGTACATTCGAATTCACGCGCGGATTCCGTCCGCGCCGCAGGGAAACAACATGGCGCAATCCTTCACCGGCAAGAAGCGGATCCGGAAGTCGTTCGGCCGCATTCCCGAGGCTGTGCAGATGCCGAACCTCATCGAGGTTCAGCGCTCCTCCTACGAGCAGTTCCTTCAGCGCGAGGTCCGTCCGGGCCAGCGCCGCGACGAGGGCGTCGAGGCGGTCTTCAAGTCGGTGTTCCCGATCAAGGACTTCAACGAGCGCGCCGTGCTCGAATACGTCTCGTACGAATTCGAAGAGCCCAAGTACGACGTTGAAGAGTGCATTCAGCGCGACATGACCTTCGCCGCGCCGCTGAAGGTCAAGCTGCGCCTGATCGTGTTCGAAACGGAAGAAGAAACCGGCGCCCGCTCGGTCAAGGACATCAAGGAGCAGGACGTCTACATGGGCGATATCCCGCTCATGACGGACAAGGGCACCTTCATCGTCAACGGCACCGAGCGCGTCATCGTCTCGCAGATGCACCGCTCGCCGGGCGTGTTCTTCGATCACGACAAGGGCAAGACCCACGCCTCGGGCAAGCTGCTGTTCGCCGCCCGCGTGATCCCGTATCGCGGCTCGTGGCTGGACTTCGAGTTCGACGCCAAGGACATCGTCTACGTCCGTATCGACCGTCGCCGCAAGCTGCCGGCCACGACCTTCCTCTATGCCCTGGGCATGGACGGCGAAGAGATCCTGACCACGTTCTACGATGTCGTCCCGTTCGAAAAGCGCGCCGGTGGCTGGGCCACCCCGTACAAGCCCGAGCGCTGGCGCGGTGTGAAGCCGGAGTTCCCGCTGGTCGACGCCGACACGGGTGAGGAAGTCGCTCCGGCCGGCACCAAGATCACGGCTCGCCAGGCCAAGAAGTTCGCCGACGGCGGTCTGAAGACCCTGCTGCTGGCGCCGGAAGCCCTGACGGGCCGCTACCTGGCCCGCGACGCCGTCAACTTCTCGACCGGCGAAATCTATTCGGAAGCCGGCGACGAGCTGGACGTGGCCGCCATCCAGGCCCTGGCCGACCAAGGCTTCGACACCATCGACGTGCTGGACATCGACCACGTCACGGTCGGCGCCTACATGCGCAACACCCTGCGCGTGGACAAGAACGCCGTCCGCGAAGACGCGCTGTTCGACATCTACCGCGTCATGCGTCCGGGCGAGCCGCCGACCGTTGAAGCGGCCGAAGCGATGTTCAAGTCGCTGTTCTTTGACGCCGAGCGCTACGACCTGTCGTCGGTGGGCCGCGTGAAGATGAACATGCGCCTGGAGCAGGACGTGTCGGACGAAGTCCGCATCCTGCGCAAGGACGACGTCCTGGCCGTGCTGAAGGTCCTGGTGGGCCTGCGCGACGGTCGCGGCGAAATCGACGACATCGACAACCTGGGCAACCGTCGCGTTCGCTCGGTCGGTGAGCTGCTGGAAAACCAGTACCGCGTCGGCCTGCTGCGCATGGAACGCGCCATCAAGGAACGCATGTCGTCCGTCGACATCGACACCGTGATGCCGCACGACCTGATCAACGCCAAGCCGGCCGCCGCCGCCGTCCGCGAATTCTTCGGCTCCTCGCAGCTGTCGCAGTTCATGGACCAGACGAACCCGCTGTCGGAAATCACCCACAAGCGTCGTCTCTCGGCCCTCGGCCCGGGCGGTCTGACGCGTGAGCGCGCCGGCTTCGAAGTCCGCGACGTTCACCCGACCCACTACGGCCGCATCTGCCCGATTGAAACGCCGGAAGGCCCGAACATCGGTCTGATCAACTCGCTGGCCACGCACGCTCGCGTCAACAAGTACGGCTTCATCGAGAGCCCGTACCGTCGCGTGAAGGACGGCAAGCCGCAGGACGAAGTCGTCTACATGTCGGCGATGGAGGAATCCAAGCACGTCATCGCTCAGTCGAACATCGACGTGACCGGCGGCGAGATCGTCGAAGACCTGGTTCCGGGCCGCATCAACGGCGAACCGACCCTCCTGCAAAAGGAGACGGTCGACCTGATGGACGTGTCGCCGCGCCAAGTCGTGTCGGTGGCCGCCGCCCTGATCCCGTTCCTCGAAAACGATGACGCCAACCGCGCCCTCATGGGCTCGAACATGCAACGTCAGGCCGTGCCGCTGGTGCAGTCGGACGCCCCGCTGGTCGGCACCGGCATGGAAGCCGTCGTCGCCCGTGACTCGGGCGCCGTCGTCATCGCCAAGCGCACCGGCGTCGTGGAACAGATCGACGGTACCCGTATCGTCATCCGCGCCACCGAAGAAACCGACGCGGCCCGCTCGGGCGTCGACATCTACCGGATGTCGAAGTTCCAGCGTTCGAACCAGTCGACCTGCATCAACCAGCGTCCGCTGGTGAAGGTTGGCGACCGGATCGTCGCCGGCGACATCATCGCCGACGGTCCGTCGACCGAGCTGGGCGAACTGGCCCTCGGCCGCAACGCGCTCGTCGCGTTCATGCCCTGGAACGGCTACAACTTCGAAGACTCGATCCTGATCTCCGAACGCATCGTCCGTGACGACGTCTTCACCTCGATCCACATCGAGGAATTCGAAGTCATGGCCCGCGACACGAAGCTGGGTCCGGAAGAAATCACCCGCGACATCCCGAACGTCGGCGAGGAAGCCCTGCGCAACCTCGACGAAGCCGGCATCGTGGCGATCGGCGCCGAAGTCCAGCCGGGCGACATCCTGGTCGGCAAGGTCACGCCGAAGGGCGAAAGCCCGATGACGCCGGAAGAAAAGCTTCTGCGCGCCATCTTCGGTGAAAAGGCCTCGGACGTCCGCGACACCAGCCTGCGCCTGCCCCCGGGCGTCGCCGGCACCATCGTCGACGTGCGCGTGTTCAACCGTCACGGCGTCGACAAGGACGAGCGCGCTCTGGCTATCGAACGCGCCGAGATCGACCGCCTGGGCAAGGACCGCGACGATGAGTTCGCGATCCTGAACCGCAACATCTCGGGCCGTCTGAAGGAACTGCTGATCGGCAAGGTCGCTCTGTCGGGTCCCAAGGGCCTGTCGCGCGGCGAGATCACGGTCGAGGGCCTGTCGCAGGTCGCCTCGGGCCTGTGGTGGCAGATCGCGCTCGAAGACGAAAAGGCGATGGGCGAACTCGAGTCGCTGCGCCGCCTGTTCGACGAGAACCGCAAGCGCCTCGACCGTCGTTTCGAAGACAAGGTCGACAAGCTACAGCGCGGCGACGAACTGCCCCCGGGCGTCATGAAGATGGTCAAGGTCTTCGTGGCCGTGAAGCGCAAGCTTCAGCCGGGCGACAAGATGGCCGGCCGTCACGGCAACAAGGGCGTCATCTCGCGCATCCTGCCGATCGAGGACATGCCGTTCCTCGCCGACGGTACGCACGTCGACGTCGTTCTGAACCCGCTGGGCGTGCCTTCGCGCATGAACGTCGGTCAGATCTTCGAGACCCACCTGGGCTGGGCCTGCGCCAACCTCGGCAAGCAGATCACCAACCTGCTGGAAGACTGGCAGCACGGTGGTCAGAAGGAAGCCCTGGTGACGCGCCTGCGCGACATCTACGGCCCGGACGAAGAACTGCCGGACACCGAAGAAGGCCTGGTCGAGCTGGCCAAGAACCTGGGCAAGGGCGTTCCGATCGCCACCCCCGTGTTCGACGGCGCGCGCATGGACGACATCGAGGGTCACCTCGAAATGGCCGGCGTCAACAAGTCGGGTCAGTCGATCCTGTTCGACGGTCTGACCGGCGAGCAGTTCAAGCGTCCGGTCACGGTCGGCTACATCTACATGCTGAAGCTGCACCACCTGGTCGACGACAAGATCCACGCCCGTTCGATCGGTCCGTACTCGCTCGTCACGCAACAGCCGCTGGGTGGTAAGGCCCAGTTCGGCGGTCAGCGCTTCGGGGAAATGGAAGTGTGGGCTCTGGAAGCCTACGGCGCGGCCTACACCCTGCAGGAAATGCTGACGGTGAAGTCCGACGACGTGGCCGGCCGGACCAAGGTCTACGAGTCGATCGTCCGTGGCGACGACACGTTCGAAGCCGGTATCCCGGAAAGCTTCAACGTGCTGGTCAAGGAAATGCGCTCGCTCGGCCTGAACGTCGAGCTGGAGAACAGCTGATCCGGATCTCCCTCCTCCGCTGAGACAGCGGGGGAGGGGCCCTCTTCAGCCCACTCTCCAACTTTGAATTTTCGCGGGAAGTCCCCGCAGAAGGAATCAAGATGAACCAGGAAGTCCTGAACATCTTCAATCCGGTCCAGGCCGCTCCGACCTTCGACCAGATCCGCATCTCGCTGGCCTCGCCGGAAAAGATCCGTTCGTGGTCGTTCGGCGAGATCAAGAAGCCCGAGACCATCAACTACCGCACGTTCAAGCCCGAGCGTGACGGCCTGTTCTGCGCCCGTATCTTTGGCCCGACCAAGGATTACGAATGCCTGTGCGGCAAGTACAAGCGCATGAAGTACAAGGGCATCATCTGCGAAAAGTGCGGTGTTGAAGTCACCCTGGCCCGCGTCCGTCGTGAGCGCATGGGCCACATCGAACTGGCCTCGCCGGTCGCCCACATCTGGTTCCTGAAGTCGCTGCCGTCGCGTATCGCCATGATGCTCGACATGCCGCTGAAGGACATCGAGCGCGTCCTGTACTTCGAATACTACATCGTCACCGAGCCGGGCCTGACCCCGCTGAAGCAGCACCAGCTGCTGTCGGAAGACGACTACATGCGCGCCCAGGAAGAGTACGGCGACGACAGCTTCACCGCCGAGATCGGCGCCGAGGCCGTCCAGAACCTGCTCAAGGCCATCGACCTCGAGAAAGAGGCCGAGCGTCTGCGCGAAGAGCTGTCCGGCACCGTCTCGGACATGAAGCAGAAGAAGTTCAGCAAGCGCCTGAAGATCCTGGAAGCCTTCCAGGAGTCGGGCAACCGTCCCGAGTGGATGGTGCTGACGGTCGTTCCGGTCATCCCGCCGGAACTGCGTCCGCTGGTGCCGCTGGACGGCGGCCGCTTCGCGACCTCGGACCTGAACGACCTGTATCGCCGGGTCATCAACCGTAACAACCGCCTGAAGCGCCTGATCGAGCTGCGCGCGCCCGACATCATCATCCGCAACGAAAAGCGGATGCTGCAGGAGTCGGTCGACGCCCTGTTCGACAACGGCCGTCGCGGTCGCGTCATCACGGGCGCCAACAAGCGTCCGCTGAAGTCGCTGGCCGACATGCTGAAGGGCAAGCAAGGCCGCTTCCGTCAGAACCTGCTGGGCAAGCGCGTCGACTATTCGGGCCGTTCGGTCATCGTGGTCGGTCCGGAGCTGAAGCTGCACGAGTGCGGCCTGCCCAAGAAGATGGCTCTGGAGCTGTTCAAGCCGTTCATCTATGCGCGTCTGGACGCCAAGGGCCTGTCGGGCACCGTCAAGCAGTCCAAGCGCATGGTCGAGCGTGAGCAGCCGCAGGTGTGGGACATCCTCGAAGAGGTGATCCGCGAGCACCCGGTGCTGCTGAACCGCGCCCCGACGCTTCACCGTCTGGGCATCCAGGCGTTCGAACCGAAGCTGATCGAGGGCAAGGCCATCCAGCTGCACCCGCTGGTCTGCGCCGCGTTCAACGCCGACTTCGACGGCGACCAGATGGCCGTGCACGTCCCGCTGAGCCTGGAAGCTCAGCTGGAAGCGCGCGTCCTGATGATGTCGACCAACAACATCCTGTCGCCCGCCAACGGTCGCCCGATCATCGTGCCGTCGCAGGACATCGTCCTGGGCCTGTACTACCTGTCGGTCGCCCGCGAGGGTGAGCCGGGCGAAGGCAAGATCTTCGCCGACCTGGGTGAAATCGAAGCCGCCATGGACGCGGGCGTCATCTCGCTGCACGCCAAGATCAAGGCGCGTCACACCGAGATGACTCCGGAAGGCGTTCTGCTGCGCAAGGTGATCGACACCACGCCGGGCCGGATGAAGATCGCCGCCCTGCTGCCGCATCACCCGCAGATTGGCCACCGCCTGATCGAAAAGGCGCTGACCAAGAAGGAAATCGGCAATCTGATCGACATCGTCTACCGCCACTGCGGTCAGAAGGCGACGGTCATCTTCGCCGACAAGGTCATGGGTCTGGGCTTCAAGGAAGCCGCCAAGGCGGGCATCTCGTTCGGCAAGGACGACATCATCATCCCGGTCCGCAAGACCGCGATCGTCGATGAAACCAAGAAGCTGGCCGAAGAGTACGAGCAACAGTACGCCGACGGCCTGATCACCAAGGGCGAGAAGTACAACAAGGTCGTTGACGCCTGGGCCAAGGCTACCGATCGCGTCGCCGACGAGATGATGGCCGAGCTTCAGATGAAGCATAAGGACGAGAACGGCCGCGAGAAGGAAATCAACGCCATCTACATGATGGCCCACTCCGGCGCCCGTGGTTCGCAAGCCCAGATGAAGCAGCTGGGCGGCATGCGCGGCCTGATGGCCAAGCCCTCCGGCGAGATCATCGAGACCCCGATCGTCTCGAACTTCAAGGAAGGCCTGACCGTTCAGGAGTACTTCAACTCCACCCACGGCGCCCGTAAGGGTCTGGCCGACACCGCGCTGAAGACGGCCAACTCGGGTTACCTGACCCGTCGTCTGGTCGACGTCGCGCAGGACTGCATCATCGTCGAGGAAGACTGCGGCACCACGCGGGGCATCACCCTGCGCGCCGTCGTCGAGGGCGGTGACGTGCTGGTCTCGCTGGGCCTGCGCGTCCTGGGCCGCTTCACGGCCGAGGACGTCAAGGATCCGGGCACCGGCGAGCTGGTCGTTCCGGCCGACACCTATATCGACGAGAACATCGCCGACGCCATCGAGGCGGCCGTGGTGCAGTCGGTGAAGGTCCGCTCGGTCCTGACCTGCGAAGCCAAGATCGGCGTCTGCGGCGCCTGCTACGGCCGCGACCTGGCCCGTGGTACGCCGGTGAACATCGGTGAAGCGGTCGGCGTCATCGCCGCCCAGTCGATCGGTGAGCCCGGCACGCAGCTGACCATGCGTACCTTCCACATCGGCGGCACCGCCCAGGTGGCCGAGCAGTCGTTCTTCGAAGCCTCCAACGAGGGTACGGTCCGCGTGATCGGCCCGACCGTTGTCGGCGCCGACGGCGCGCTGGTCATCATGAGCCGCAACACCTCGGTCAGCGTGCTGGTCGACGGCAAGGAGCGCGAAACCTACAAGCCGCCGTACGGCGCCCGCCTGCGGGTCAAGGACGGCGACCTGGTCAAGCGCGGCCAGCGCCTCGGCGATTGGGACCCCTACACCACCCCGATCATCACCGAAGTGGCCGGCAAGATCCGCGCCGAAGACCTGGTGGATGGCCTGTCCATCCGCGAGGAAGTCGACGAAGCGACCGGTATCGCCCAGCGCGTGGTCGCCGACTGGCGCACCTCGGCCCGCGGTTCGGACCTGCGTCCGGCCATGGGCGTGCTGTCGGACGACGGCTCGTACAAGCGTCTGTCGAACGGCGGCGAGGCGCGTTACCTCCTGTCGGCCGGCGCCATTCTCTCCGTCGCCGACGGCGACGAAGTGAAGCCGGGTGAAGTCATCGCGCGTATCCCGACCGAAGGCGCCAAGACCCGGGACATCACCGGTGGTCTGCCGCGCGTCGCCGAACTCTTCGAAGCCCGCCGTCCGAAGGACTGCGCGGTCATCGCGGAAATGGACGGCCGTGTCGAATTCGGCAAGGATTACAAGAACAAGCGCCGGATCAAGATCACGCCGGACGTCGACGCCGATGGCAACCAGGCCGAGGCGGTCGAGTTCCTGATCCCGAAGGGCAAGCACATCGCCGTCCACGACGGGGACTACATCTCCAAGGGCGAGTACATCATCGACGGCAACCCGGATCCGCACGATATCCTGCGCATCCTGGGCGTCGAAGCCCTGGCGAACTTCCTCGTCGACGAGATCCAGGAGGTCTATCGACTGCAGGGCGTGCCGATCAACGACAAACACATCGAGACGATCGTTCGTCAGATGCTGCAGAAGGTCGAGATCCTCGAGCCCGGCGACACCGGCCTGATCAAGGGCGACCACCTTGATAAGCCGGAGTTCGACAAGGAACAGGACAAGGCGGTTGCTCGCGGCGGTCGTCCGGCTGTGACCCAGCCGGTGCTGCTCGGCATCACCAAGGCCTCGCTGCAGACCAAGAGCTTCATCTCGGCCGCGTCGTTCCAAGAGACGACCCGCGTCCTGACCGAAGCCTCGGTGCACGGCAAGACCGACACCCTGGAAGGCCTGAAGGAAAACGTCATCGTGGGTCGCCTGATCCCCGCCGGTACGGGTTCCTACCTGCGCAGCCTGCAGCGCGTCGCCGCCAAGCGCGACGAGCAACTGGCCCAGCAGCGTGAAGAAGCGATGGAGCCGCTGCCGGCCGAGATCGCGCTCGCGGATAGCGAATAGGCTTTGGCTTGACTGACTAACGGAAAGGCCCGGGAGCGATCCCGGGCCTTTTTCGTTGTGCGGGTCGGCCCGGGATCGCTCCCGGGCCTTCCTTTTTCAGCCTAGCCCAAGCGCCTCAGCGCGGGGCGCGCCGATAGACGGTCTTGGTCGAACGCCCGCTCAGCAACAGGCCCAGTACGATACCGACGCCGGCCGCCACGCCCAGCGCCTGGGCGGGCTTGGCCTGCACCCAGGTCTCGAGGTCGCCGTATCGGTGCTGGAGGCGGTCGGCGGCCTGGGCGGCGAAGTCCTTCACCCGGGCGCGGGTTTCGTCCACGGCGTCCGCCGCCACGTCCCGGAGGCTGTCATAGGCCTCGTGAGCGGCTCCGCTGACGGCCTTGAGCTTGGGCTCGACCTTGTCGCGGGCGCGGGAGGCCGTCTGGGCGACGCCGTTGGAGGTGTCGGTCAGGCTGTCGGCATAGTCGGTCATGGTCGAACCTCGTGGCGGGAAGGGGAACTGGCGCGAGACGCGCCGGACGCCTTCCACAACCCGCCCCGACCAGGAGCGTTCCGCGATTATCGCGCTCGCTTGCCGGGCAGGTGTGGCCCATGCCAACCTCGCGGCGAAGGGGAGCCATCACCATGTCATTCGATCGTCGCAGCCTGCTGACGGGCGCGAGCGCCACCCTGGTTGTCGGCCTGGTGTCGGGAGCCGCCGCCCAGGTCCTGCCGCCCGCCGGCTACGCCACGCCGGCCGGGACCAGTCCGTTCTCGCCCGACGTCTATCGCGCCCGCCGCGCCAGGCTGATGGAGCAGCTGAAGACCGGGGTGGCGGTGATCTACGGCGCCAGCGCCACGCCTAGCGAGGCCCCGGTCTCGCCGCCCTTCTACCAGAACGGCGACTTCGCCTGGCTGACCGGCATCGTCGACGAGCCCGGCGCGATCCTGGTCCTGGCCCCGACCGAGCGCACCGTGAAGGAGTGGCTGCTGCTGCCCTCGCGCGACGTGGAGAGCGAGCGCTGGAACCAGGAGCGCGTGCCGCTCGGCGCGCTGATCGAGCAGCGCGTCGGTGTCCAGCGTGTCATGCGCACCTCGGCCCTGGGCGGCCTAGTGACGGCCCTGGCTTCGCGGTCCAAGGAGCTGCGGTTCCTGGGGCCCATCGCCTCGGCCAACGCGCCCGTGCCCCCGGCGCTGGAGCTGTACGGCAAGGTCGCCCAGCGCGTGCCGGGCTGCGCCATCCGCGACGACAGCGGCGTCCTGCCCCGCCTGCGCTGCGTGAAGGAGCCGCGCGAGCTGGAGATGATGCGCAAGGCCATGGACGCGACCCGCGCCGGCCACCTCGCCGCCATGAAACAGGCCAAGCCCGGCATGTCCGAGAGCGAGCTGCGGTTCATCGTCGAGAGCGCCTTCCGCCGCGCCGGCGGCACGGGCCTGGCCTATGACAGCATCGTCGGCTCGGGCCGCAACGCCGCCTCGCTGCACTACGCCACGGCGACCGGCATGGTGCACGGCGGCGAGCTGATCCTGATTGACGCCGGCGCCGCGGTCGGCGGCTATGCCTGCGACGTCACCCGCACCTTCCCGGCTTCCGGCAAGTTCACGGCCGAGCAGAAGGTCCTCTACGACCTGGTGCTGGAGGCCCAGACCGCCGCCGTCGCCAGGCTGAAGGCCGGCGCCTATCTGGAAGACCTCGCCGAAGCGGCCAAGGCGGTGTTCCGCAAGGCCGGCCGCATCGACGAGTTCACCCATGGCCTGGGCCATTATGTCGGCCTGGACGTCCACGACCCGGGCGACACCACCCAGCCGATCCCGGCCGGTTCGGTGATCACCATGGAGCCGGGCCTCTATCTGCAATCGGCCAACTACGGCATCCGGATCGAGGACCTGTATCTGGTCACCGAGACCGGCGCCGAGCGCCTCTCGACCGGCGTGCCGCGCACCACCCAGGAGATCGAGGCCTTCATGGCCCGATAGGGGCTAGGCCGCGTCCTCCAGATAGTCCGTGATCGCGTCGCGGCTGGGCGTCAGGCCGCGAAGCTGCAGCAGCGCGCCGGCGTTGCCCCGATGATAGGTCCCGTGCAGGCAGACATGCAGCAGGATCTCGCCGCGCCGCATGCGCGCGGGCTTGCCGCTGGTGAAGACGAAGTCGATCGAGCGCTCCAGGTCCTTGGCCGTCAGGCCGGCGACATAGGCGCCGTACCAATCGTCGACCTCCCGCGCGCTGGCCGCCAGCGTCTCGAAGTCCGGCAACGTCTCCGACCGCGCCGCGCCATAGGCATGCGGCAGACCCTGCAGGTGGTGCTGGAAGATCCGGTCGACCGCATGGATGTGGTCGAGGATGCGCAGCATGATCGCCGTCTCCTCCGGGGTCAGCCGGTCCAGGTTCTGGCGCACCGCGTCGTAGAGCCCCCGGTCGGCCCAGCGCTTGATCTCGATAAGCTGGGCGTGGGTCTGGCGGGTCATCGATCGCTCCTTGTCATGCGACGGGTAAGGCTCGAATATGCGAGCGATAGCTCGTATTTCCTACTCGCATCCAGGAGGCGTCCGACGTGGCGCGCGGCCCGCTCACAAGTCCCCGGAAACGCGCGTCGCAGGAGCGGTCGCGGGCGATGGTCGACGCCCTGGTCGAGGCGACCGCTCGCATTCTGGTGCGGGAGGGCTTCGACAAGGCCAGCACCAACCGCATCGCCGAAGAGGCCGGCGTCAGCGTAGGCTCGCTCTATCAGTACTACCCTGGCAAGGAGGCGCTGGTCGTCGCGGTCATCGAGCGCCACAACCGCGACCTGATGACGGTCGTGCGCGAGGCCTTGGCCGACGTGGCGGACCAGCCGCTCGAGGTCGGGGTGCGTCGGCTGGTGGCGGCCGCCATCGACGCCCATCGCCTGGACCCGGTGCTGCACCGGGCGCTCTCCGAACAGGTCCCCCGGGTGGGCGCGCTGGAGGATGTCGAGGCCTTCAATCGCGAGACCTACGCCCTGTTCCGCGCCTATCTCGAAGACCACGCCGACGAGGTCCGCGCCGTCGACCGCGACCTGGCCGCCTTCGTCTGCGTGACCTCGATCGAGGCCCTGACCCACACGGCGGTGCTGCACCGGCCGGAGATCCTGGCCGACGAGGCGGTCGTCGACGAGGCCGCGCGGCTGGTGCTGCGCTACCTCGTCTAGAGGCGGCTATTGCCGCCCCGCCTTCTTCTGCAGGTCCAGGAACTTGCGGGCGCGGTCCTCGCTGTCCTTCTCCTTGCGGATCTGGTCGACCACGTCCTTGCGCTCGCGGCCCAGATTGTCCTGTTGGGCGCCCAGGACGAAGGGGATCTCCTTCATCGTGCCGGGGTGTGTGCGGCTGCGATGGTCGACGCCGGGGCCCATGGGCGCTTCCTGGTAGCGGCGATAGGCTTCCTGCGCGGCGGCCTGGGCGTCGAAGGCGCGGCGCTTGTCGGCGTCCATGGCCATGGTCGGATCGCCCTTCGCCTTGGCGGCGCCGAAGCGCTCGTCGCACTTCTCCCGCTCGCGGCGGTTCAGGCCCACGACGTCGGCGCTGACGCAGCCGGTGGCGCTGCTGCGCAGGGCAGAGCGCAGGTCGCCCGCGCCTTCGCCTGGCAGCGGGGCGGGGCGGATGGCGGTTCCGGGCCTGGCCGCGCCGGCGGTCGGCGTGGCGGGAACACTCAGTGTCGGCACGCCGGGCGGGATCGGCCGCACGGGCTGGCGGACCTCGAAGGGCAGGACGGGGGAGGGCGCGCTAGCCGCCGAGGCCGGCGCCGGGCGCGGCCGGGCCTGGTCCTCGCGCTCGGGGCGCAACAGGTCCACGGTCACGATCGGCAGGTCGTCGGGGAGAATGTTCTCCAGCAGCGGCGGCACGGGCAGGGCCAGCCAGGCCAGCAGCACTACGTGCAACAGCAGCGAACCGGCGAGAATCGTCGCCCGTCGCCGGTTGTCGCTCCTGGCCTTCACGCTGACCTTCACCCACCCTCCGACCGGCGCTTGCGCCCCTCGTCCAGGCCTCCCACATGGCGCGAGCGGAGGCGGAAACAAGGCGCTTTATTGCAGCGTGCAACGGTGCAGCCTTGAGTGGCGAAAACAGGGCCGCGAACTTGGCCTTAAGGTGGCGTTAACCGACGCAGGAACAGGCGGTTGACGTTGGCCGGCTTCGCGAGTACATACCGCGCTCTTTTTCGAGGCGTGCGTTCGCGTGCGTCCTGATGAGCTTCCGTTCTTATGGCGGAGAACCCGTCGGCGTGCTTCCCGCGCTCCGGCGAGTTTCGTGTTTATCGGGTCTCCAAGCGGAGCCTTGAACCAAGAACAACAAAGACAAGGACCTGAAGCGCCCCGGCCGAAAGGCACACGCTTCCATCAGAGCAGAGACTTAATGCCTACCATTAACCAGCTCATCCGTAAGCCGCGCTCTCCGAAGCCGGTGCGGAACAAGGTGCCGGCCCTGAAGGGCTGCCCCCAACGTCGCGGCGTCTGCACCCGCGTGTACACCACGACCCCGAAGAAGCCGAACTCGGCTCTCCGTAAGGTCGCCAAGGTCCGTCTGACCACCGGCATCGAAGCCGTGTGCTACATTCCGGGCGAGGGTCACAATCTGCAGGAGCACTCGGTGGTGCTCATCCGCGGCGGCCGCGTCAAGGATTTGCCCGGCGTCCGTTATCACATCCTGCGCGGCGTCCTCGACACCCAAGGTGTCAAGGATCGTAAGCAGCGTCGTTCGCTCTACGGCGCCAAGCGTCCGAAGTAAGGAAAAGAAGAATGTCCCGCCGCCGTCGCGCCGAGAAACGCCAAGTCCTGCCGGACCCCAAGTTTGGGGATCTGATCGTCACGAAGTTCATGAACTACGTGATGTACGAGGGCAAAAAAGCCGTCGCCGAAAACATCATCTATGGTGCTTTCGACATCCTGGAATCCAAGCGCAAGGACCAAGGTCCGCTGGAAACCTTCCACTCCGCTCTGGACAACGTCGCCCCGGCGATCGAAGTCCGGTCGCGTCGCGTTGGCGGCGCCACCTACCAAGTGCCGGTTGAAGTCCGTCCGGACCGTCGCCGCGCCCTGGCCATCCGTTGGCTGGTGACCGCCGCTCGCAAGCGTGGCGAAAACACCATGACCGAAAAGCTGGCCGGTGAGCTGCTCGACGCTTCGAACAACCGCGGCACCGCCGTGAAGAAGCGCGAAGACACGCACAAGATGGCTGAAGCCAACCGGGCGTTCTCGCACTACCGCTGGTAACCTTTCTTACCAGCACTCTTTCAGGCGCGGGCGGTTTGAGATAAACCGCCCGCGCCGCACGTTTAATCCCGGTCGTGTCCGTCCAGGGCCGCCCCGTTTCGCAGAGCGATCGCTATGCCCCGCACGCATAAAATCGAAGACTACCGCAACTTCGGCATCATGGCGCACATCGACGCCGGTAAGACGACCACGACCGAGCGGATCCTGTATTACACCGGTAAGTCGCACAAGATCGGCGAAGTCCACGACGGCGCCGCGACCATGGACTGGATGGAGCAGGAGCAAGAGCGCGGCATCACGATCACGTCGGCCGCGACGACCGCTTTCTGGAACGACAAGCGCCTCAACATCATCGACACCCCCGGGCACGTCGACTTCACCATCGAAGTCGAGCGCAGCTTGCGCGTCCTCGACGGCGCCGTGACGGTGCTGGACGGTAACGCCGGCGTCGAGCCGCAGACCGAAACCGTCTGGCGTCAGGCCGACAAGTACCGCGTGCCGCGCATCGTGTTCGTCAACAAGATGGACAAGATCGGCGCCGACTTCGACAAGTCGGTCGAGTCGATCCGCGACCGTCTGGGCGCCAAGGCCGTTCCGATCCAATTCCCGATCGGTTCGGAAAGCGCCCTGAAGGGCCTGGTGGACCTGGTCCGCATGAAGGCCGTGGTCTGGGACAACGACGGCCTGGGCGCGACCTATCGCGACGAAGAAATCCCGGCTGACCTGCTGGACAAGGCCGTGGAAGCCCGCGCCTATCTGGTCGAGAACGCCGTCGAACTCGACGACGAAGCCATGGAAGCTTACCTGGGCGGCGAAGAGCCGTCGGAAGCCACCATCAAGAAGTGCATCCGTAAGGCCGTTCTGACGGGCGCCTTCTATCCGATCCTCTGCGGCTCGGCCTTCAAGAACAAGGGCGTCCAGCCCCTGCTCGACGCCGTCGTCGACTACCTGCCGTCGCCGGTGGACATCCCGCCGACCAAGGGCATCGACTTCAAGACCGAAGAAGAGACCACCCGCAAGGCCTCGGACGAAGAGCCGCTGTCGGTTCTGGCGTTCAAGATCATGGACGACCCCTTCGTCGGTTCGCTGACCTTCTGCCGCATCTATTCGGGCAAGATGGAAACGGGCATGGGCCTGCTGAACTCGACGCGCGACAAGAAAGAGCGCGTCGGCCGCATGCTGCTCATGCACTCGAACAACCGCGAAGACATCAAGGAAGCCTATGCCGGCGACATCGTCGCCCTGGCCGGCCTGAAGGACACCCGCACGGGTGACACCCTGTGCGACCCGCTGAAGTCGCCGGTCATCCTGGAGCGCATGGAATTCCCGGCTCCGGTCATCGAGATCGCCGTCGAACCCAAGTCGAAGGCCGACCAGGAGAAGCTGGGCGTCGCCCTGCAGAAGCTGGCCGCCGAAGATCCGTCCTTCACCGTCTCGACCGACTTCGAAAGCGGCCAGACGATCCTGAAGGGCATGGGCGAACTGCACCTGGACATCAAGATCGACATCCTGAAGCGGACCTACAAGGTCGAAGCCAACATCGGCGCGCCGCAGGTTGCCTATCGTGAATCGCTGGGCCGCAAGGTCGACATCGACTACACGCACAAGAAGCAAACCGGTGGTACGGGCCAGTTCGCCCGCGTCATGATCACCTTCGAGCCGGGCGAGCCGGGTTCGGGCTTCATCTTCGAAAGCGCCATCGTCGGCGGCGCCGTGCCGAAGGAATACATCCCGGGCGTCCAAAAGGGCCTGGAATCGGTCAAGGACAACGGCCTGCTGGCCGGCTTCCCGCTGATCGACTTCAAGGCGACCCTGACGGACGGCAAGTTCCACGACGTTGACTCGTCGGTCCTGGCCTTCGAAATCGCCTCGCGCGCCGCCTTCAAGGAGCTGCGCGAAAAGGGCGCTCCGAAGCTGCTCGAGCCGATCATGAAGGTCGAGGTCGTGACCCCGGAAGAGTATCTGGGTTCGGTCATCGGCGATCTGAACAGCCGCCGTGGCATGATCCAGGGTCAAGACATGCGCGGCAACGCGACTGTCGTGAACGCCTACGTCCCGCTGGCCAACATGTTCGGTTACGTGAACACCCTGCGGGGCATGTCGCAAGGCCGCGCTCAGTTCAGCATGGTCTACGACCACTACGATCCGGTGCCGCAACACGTCGCCGACGAAGTGATCAAGAAGTACGCCTAAGCTTTTCCCAACGAAAAGCGTGGGTTAGAGACAGAGAGGGTTCCTCGCGGACCCTCTCGCTACCACCCCAGAAGTTCAACCTATTGAAGGCCCCCCCGTTTTCTCGAAGGGTTCTGGGGTCCTGGAGCTAAGAAGATGGCCAAGGAAAAGTTCGAACGTAATAAGCCGCACTGCAACATCGGCACGATTGGTCACGTTGACCATGGCAAGA
>NZ_JBWKOC010000003.1:536992-981704 GCF_059415885.1 Caulobacter sp. GW821-FHT09H08 | reverse complement strand
TCTTGCCATGGTCAACGTGACCAATCGTGCCGATGTTGCAGTGCGGCTTATTACGTTCGAACTTTTCCTTGGCCATCGTCTCTACCTTCGCGCCGGCGGCTTGTTGTTGGGAATTAACTCTTAGGGAGCTGGAGCGGGTAGCGGGAATCGAACCCGCGTCCTCAGCTTGGAAGGCTGCTGCACTACCATTGTGCTATACCCGCCTAATAGCTTGCGGGGTCGCGTCGGCTCCCGGTCTCTGGCTCTGGGACGCCCGTTGCCTTCAAGACCGCGCCTGTCTTCCGAACTCGTCGCGTGCATGGTGGGGGAAGCAGGACTCGAACCTGCGAAGGCGTACGCCAGGGGATTTACAGTCCCCCCCCTTTGCCACTCGGGACATTCCCCCAAGCACGCGACGGAGTTCCGAAGCCGGCGGCCTTTACCCGGTTCAATGCGCAACAGCAAGCCGTTGAACTTCGAACTGGAACAAAAGCTTCTTTAGCCGGTGACGGACGGTGCTAAGAGCAGCGCCGGCCGGCCGAGAAACCCTTGGGGCCCCAAATCGGAGCGCGTCTTATAGTGTCCTCTCATTCCGAACGCAACGACCGGAAACGTCCTTCTGCACCCGGACGCGATTTTCGTTCCAAGCCACGGAAAGAGAACAGCTTTTCTCGCGGTCAAGGTGACGCCAAGGACTGGATTTGGGGGACTCACGCCGTCGAGGCGGCGCTTTCCAACCCCCTGCGACCGGCTCCGAAGCGCCTTCTGGCGACCCCGGACCGCGCCAAGCGGCTCGCGCCGAATCTCCAGAAGCTGGCCTGCCTGCAGGTGATGGAAGGCCAGGAGATCGCCAAGCAGTTGCCGCAGGGCGCCGTGCACCAGGGCCTGGCCCTGAAGATCGACGAGCCCGAGGCCCTGTCGATCGCCGACCTCGCCGCCCAGGCCGACGGCCTGCTGGTCATGCTGGACCAGATCACCGACCCGCAAAACATCGGCGCCATCTTCCGTTCGGCCGCCGCCTTCGGGGCCAAGGGCGTGATTCTGCAGGACCGCCATGCGCCGGTGCTGTCGGGCGTGCTGGCCAAGACCGCCGTCGGCGCCGTCGACAAGGTCGCGCACGCGCGCGTGGTCAATCTATCCCGGGCCCTGGAGGAGCTGGCCGACCTGGGCTGGCGCGCCGTGGCTTTGGCTGGCGAGGCCGAGCACAGCCTGGAAGCCGTGCTCGACAATCAACCCACCGTGCTCGTTCTGG
This sequence comes from Caulobacter sp. GW821-FHT09H08, assembly GCF_059415885.1. Classification (NCBI taxonomy): domain Bacteria; kingdom Pseudomonadati; phylum Pseudomonadota; class Alphaproteobacteria; order Caulobacterales; family Caulobacteraceae; genus Caulobacter; species Caulobacter sp. GW821-FHT09H08. The sequence continues at coordinate 980,473 of NZ_JBWKOC010000003.1, read as the reverse complement.
GGTCGGAGGGCGAAGGCGTCCGTCGCCTGGTCGCCGAGCACTGCGACGCCCTCGGAAAGATCCCGATGCCGGGCGGTTTCGAGAGCCTGAACGTCTCGGCCGCCGCCGCCGTCGCGCTCTACGAAGCCTCGAGAGTTCGCGTGAAGGATGAATTGGGTTCGTGAATCCCGGTTAACCGTTTTGATTTCGTCGCAAGCACGTGCTCTTCTCGCGAACAGTGGTCCGCGAGCGTCGTCTCGCGGAGGATTCTGACATGGGATCGGGGGACCCGATGTTTGGCAATAAGGTACGCTTGGCCGCCCTGGCCACTGCGGCGGCCAGCGTTCTTTTGCTTGCCGGCTGCAGCGCCGGCGATCAGCCGGGAACGCCGCCGCCGTCCAGCGACTATCGCGCCGAAAGCAGCGCGCCTGACCTGATGGGCGCGGCGCCGCCGCCGAACGCCAGCCAGGCGCAGGACGGTCTGCTGGGCGGGCCCAGCACGCCGGGCAGCGTCAGCTCGCGTCCCCTGCCCGCGCCGAATAGCGATCTGAGGACCTGGCGCCGCGCCGACGGCAAGCTGGTCACCGCCATGCGCCCGATCCCGAATCCGGGCGGACGCCACGCGGCGCATGCGGCTCCGCGAACCGCGCCCCATACCGCGCAGCGCGCCGATGTCGCCGCCACCGGCGACACCCGCACCTGGCGTCGCGCCGACGGCACGCTGGTCACGGCCATGCGTCCGGTGCCGAATCCGAAGGGCGCTCGCCGCGTCCATGCGACGCCGCGCGTCCACGCCACGATCCCGACGCATCACGCCGCGCCGGTCGTCCACGCCGCGGCCAAGCCCGCGCCGCTCGCCAGGCCCGTGGCCAAGCCGCCCGTCGTCGTGGCGGCCAAGCCAGCGCCGGTGAAGCCGGTCGCGCCGAAGACCGTCGCGCCCGCTCCCGCGCCGCTGAAGGCTGTCCAACCAGCCAAGCCGACCACGCCGCTGGCCAAGCCGCCGGTCGTGGCCGCCGCCAAGCCGGTCGCCCCGCCCGCCGCAGCGCCGAAGCCCGCTCCGGACAAGCCGGCGACCAAGCTCGAGAAGCTGCAGGCCGCCACCGCGACCGAGGCCACCAACGGCGCCGTCCTGGCGGCTGGTGAGAGCCTGTCGAAGAACCAGCCGGGCCAGGTCACCCTGTCCTTGCCGACCACGCTGGGCGACCTGATCAAGAAGGAAGCCGCCAAGCTGGGCCTGACCAAGGCCGCCAAGAAGACCAGCGCCTACGCCCAGCTCTCGGGCGAAGGCTACGAGGTCACGCCGAACGGTCGCCAGACGGCCGTGGTGAAGCCGGGCGAGCCCACCACCTTCGCCTGGCAGGTCAAGCCGGGTCCGGAGGCCAAGGGCCAGCTGAAGTCGGAGTTCGGCGTCGAACTGAACGGCGCCAAGCCGCCGCAGGACTTCGCCCTGGGCACGATCACCAAGCGCGTCGCCGCCGTGCCGGAGCAGGTCAAGAAGGGCGTCGGCGGTCTGGATCTCGGCCCGCTGAACGGCTCGATCAACCTGCCGGGCGTCGGTGAGACCTCGCTGAAGACCGTGCTGGGCGGGGCCCTGGTCCTGCTGGCCGTGATCATCCTGGCCATCGTGTCGCGCAACGCCACGGAATCCCGCCGCCGCCAGGAACGCCAGCGCCGCTACCGCACCCACACCGACTACGGCCGCAACGAGATGGAGTTCGAGGCGCCGCAGCCGGCCCAGACCTCCTATGTGAACCCGTTCGTGGCCGCCGCCGGCGGCGCGGTGGCGGGCGCGGCGGCCACCGCGGCCTTCACGCACCACAAGGAAGAAGCCCCGGCCCCGGCGCCCGAGCCCTTCGCCCCTGTCGAAGAGCACCACGCACCGTTCCAGGAACCGGCGCACCGGGAGGTCCCTCCCGTTCAGGAGGTCCACGCTCCGGTCGAGGCGCAGCCCGCTCCCGTCCAGGAACATCACAACCCGTTCGTGGCCCAGAACGTCCACCCGATCGCGCCTCCGGCCGAACACCACGTTCCCGAGCCGGTCGTCGCACCGCCGGCCGAGGCGACGGTCGAGCCCCAGGCCCCGGAGCACCACGCTCAGGAGCATCAGGCCAACGACCACAAGGAACCCGAGCCCGCCCACTAAGCGCAGGCTCCACCGAGAAGCAGCGCCCCGGGTCAACGATCCGGGGCGCTGTGCTTTTGTATGACGCGCGCGCGTTTTGCCGACGCGCCCCTTTTGCGCCTTGCATCAGCGCTCGCGTCACCGCATTGAGGATGCATGTTTGAAGCTCTGACGGCCCAGCTGGGCAGCCTGCAGGGGCCCTTGATGGCCCTGCTGCAAGTCCTGATGATCGACCTGGTGCTGGCCGGGGACAACGCCGTGGCCGTGGGCCTGGCCGCCGGCGGCCTGCCGCCCAAGGACCGCAAGAAGGTCATCCTGTACGGGCTGGGCGCCGCTGTCGTCCTGCGCATCAGCTTCGCCCTGATCACCACGTGGCTGCTGGGCGTCATCGGCCTGCTGCTGGCCGGCGGCTTCCTGCTGCTGTGGGTCTGCTGGAAGATGTGGCGCGAGATGCGCGAGCAGGCCGCGCACGACGACGCCATGGCCGCGATCGACGGCGATCCCTCGACCGAGCCCAGCACGCGTAAGGCCAAGACCTTCAAGCAGGCCTTCATCCAGGTCCTGATCGCCGACGTCTCGATGTCGCTGGACAACGTGCTGGCCGTTGCCGGCGCCGCCCGCGAGCACCCCGGCATCCTGATCTTCGGCCTGCTGCTGTCGATCGCCCTGATGGGCCTGGCCGCCAGCGCCATCGCCAACCTGCTGCACAAGCACCGCTGGATCGGCTTCGTCGGCCTGGCGATCGTGCTCTATGTCGCCATGCACATGATCTGGGAAGGTCACCGCAGCGTGGTCATGGACCTGAACCAGACCGCCGCCTACAACGCCGCCGCGCCGGCCCCGCTGGACATCCAGCCGGCCGAGATCGCTCAGCACAACAAGCACAAGTAGCCGACGCCTAGCGCGCGGGCATGTCTCATCGACCGGCGCGCTTAGCGCGCCGGCAGGGGCGGCAAGTCCAGTCGGCGCAGGTCGGCCATCTTGGCGTAGAGGCGCAGGATGGCGTGGTGGCGTGTCGTGTCGCCCTTCGTCTCCACCGCCTCGTGCAGGCTGATCAAGGCCTTGCGCAGCGCGGCGTTGACGCCGTCCAGCGCCGTGGTGGTGAACGTGTCGGTCGTCGGCCAGGCGGCGGGATCCAGGCCGTAGTCGGCCGTCGCCCCGTCCAGCGTCGCGCGGATCAGGGCGTTCTCCTCGACCCGCGCCGCCACACCGCGCTCGGCCTCCTGGGCCGCCAACAGCGACAGTAGCGCCACCAGTCCCACCTTGCCCGCCATGAACTCGCCCTGCTGCTCGGGCGGTCCGGGATCGGCCATGCACATGAAGTTGCCGACCAGGATGTCGGGCAGGCTCGGGGTCATTGCAGGCCCTCCAGGCGCATGAGAGCGGCGGCCAGGATCTCGTCGTGCCGCCTGGCGGTGTACCAGCCGGAGACCGCCAGGATCGGCTCCTTGAAGCCGCCGTCGCGATACTCCTTGGCCGCCGAGGTCCAGATCGCCTGGCCTTTCACGGCCGCGAACAGCGACCACCAGGCCAGCGCCCCCTCGTCGACCGGCAGGCCGCTGGCCTTCGACCAGATCGCCAGTGCGTCTTCGCGCGGGATCATGGCGGCCACGGTGGCGGCGTCGAACGGATTCCAGAGCGGATCGATGGCCCAGGCCAGATCCTCCAGCGGGTCGCCAAGGTGGACCATCTCCCAGTCCAGGATCGCCAGGATGGTCCCGTCCGGGGCGTGCAGGAAATTGCCGCCGCGATAGTCGCCGTGCACCACCCGCACCGCGCGGGGCGGCGGTGGCGGCTTGCGGCGGAGCGCGCGGATGGCGGCGCGGACGATCGGCTGCGGGTGCTGTTCGTCAGCCTCGATGACGGCGGCCCAGTGGTCCACCGCGATCCGCCAGCAGTCCTGCGGCGCGGGGTTCTCCGCGGCCTTGGCCAGCGGCAGGCCGGCCGGGTCCACGCTGGCGATCCGCCCCAGGATGTCGAAAAACGACTCGCCGATCGTTCGGGCGTTGGCGCCGTAGGGCATGACCGTGAACGGCGAGGCCACCGCCCCGCCCTCGACCCGCTCCATGATGAAGAACGGGCGCTCCAGCTCAGCGCCCTCGGCGTCCATCGCAACGGGACGCGGAGCCGGCACGCGGTCGTGGAAGCTCTCCAGCGCCAGATATTCCAGGCTGCGATCGGTCTCGATCAGGCTGCCGGGCGGGTCGCGACGCAGGATCAGCGGCTTGGTCTCGCCGCCGACGCTCGCGACAAAGCGATAGGTCTCGCGGCTGGCCCCGCCGGGGATGCGCGAGAGATCGGCCACCGTCACCGGCCCCGCCCAGATCCGGGTCAGGTACGCCTCCAGGCGTTCGGCGAGGGTCATGGGGCTCGAACTCATGGGGCCATGTCCAGGATCGAGGAGAAACCCGAGGGCGCGTGCGGTCCGATCGCCAATTGCTCGAAGACCCCCCGCCCCTTCCGCTCACGTCCCTCGCCGTCGACGAAGGTCACCCGGCTCAGGGCCTGGACGTGCAGCAGATGGGGCATCTTCCGGTCGAGGTCGGCGGTGACGAAGTCCTCCCGCTCGACCTTCAGCTCACCCTGGTTCTGGCCGTGCCCCCAGGTCGGATGGTTGTAGCCCAGGCCCAGCATGAAGAACTCGGTCTGAGGCTCGATGGTCACCGATCCATCGGCGCCGAGATCGATCGCGGCCGCCGAGGCGTGGCGCGTGCCGCTCTTCCACTGGATGGCGCAGGCGGACTCGGCGAAGCCGCCGAAATGGTCCTCGCGACCGCCGTCCTCCAGCCAGACGGCGCGGCGGTTCCAGAGCCGGCCCAGCTCGTCGTCATTGGTGTGGAAGAACAGGCTGCCGTCCGCGAAATTGCACGGCGCCCACAGCCAGAAGAACTGCGGCAAGACCGGCGGGGCCAGCTCCTGGGCGTCGCGCGCGCCGATCGGCCGGACACCCCACGAGCGGTCGCGGGTGCCGACGAAGCCGTCGACGCGGGTGCGGACGCCGTCGACCTCGATCCAGCCGCTGTAGCGGCCGTTCTGGGTCAGGCGGGTGTAGTCGAGCAGCGTGCGCGGCCCGTTGCGACGGACGAAGCGCGGCTCCTCGATCGGAAAGGCTCGGCCTTCGAAGACGATCTCGGCGGCGATGCCCTGCTCGGGCGCGGCGACGGTCAGCTTCAGGCGTTGCAACGGCTGGAGCACCTCGATGCTGATCGGCCCGACGCTCAGGTCCATCCGCTCCATCCGCAGCCAGCGGCTGGCGTGGAGATTCACCTGTCTACCATCCTTCATCACGCAGAAGGCGGCGTCGGCGATGTTGAGGTGCGGATAGACCCCAAAGGCGGCGGCGAAGAAGAGGTCGTTCCCGTCTCCTTCGGCCGCGTAGCCGTTGAAGAAATAGCGGTCGTAGAAGTTCCGATCCGTCCCGGCATAGGCCACGGGTTCCGGCGTCTGATGGATCGGGTAATCGTCGCCCCAGGTGAGCGCCATGCCGTCCTCCCCTGGATCGCGCGACGCTCTGATGCCGTAAGGAAGCGGCGTCGCTTTACGTCCAGGTGATCGACGTTAAGGTCACGCCCGACGATTGCAACGGTGACGGAGCGTAAAGCCGATGGCGAGTTGGACTCCCAGGGCCTGGACGGGTCTGGCGGCGCTCAGCGCCCTGCTGTCCGTGGGCTTCGGCGCCTTCGCCGCGCACGGCATGACCGAGCCCAAGCCGGTCGAGTGGCTGCACACCGGCTCGCAGTACCAGATGGCCCACGCCCTGGCCGTCTTCGCCGCCTTCGGCCTGCAGCGCGCGGGCGCCAAGGGCATGGGCGTGGTCGCGGCGCTGTTCCTGGTCGGCGCGCTGCTGTTCTCCGGTTCGCTCTACGCCATGGCGCTGGGCGGTCCGCGCATTCTGGGCGCCGTCACCCCGCTGGGCGGCCTGGCGTTCATGGCCGGCTGGGCGCTGCTGGCCTGGCGCGGCTTCAAGCTGCCTCAGGCCTGAGGCTTCTCCGCGCCCGGCAGGGCCAGCAGGAAGATCGCCAGGCTGGAGCCGACCAGACAGGCGAACATCACCCCGGCCACCGGTCGCGGCGTGCCGTCGTGCAGCAGGCCGCTGGCCCAGGACGACAAGGCCCCCGCCGCGAACGAGGTCGAACCCATCAGGGCCGAGGTGGAGCCGGCCCGGCGCGGATCGACGCTTAGCGCCCCGGCCATGGTGTTGCCGCCCATCAGGCCGTAGATCGACAGGGCCAGGAATAGCAGCGGCAGCACCGTCCACTGCCCACCCCAGCCGGTCCAGGCGGCGATCGAGAGCAGCAGGGCCGCGACGATCGAGGCGATGCTGGCCCGGCTCAGCACCTGGTCCGGCAGGTGGCGGCGCAGCAGCAGGCGATTGATCTGGCTGGCCCCGATGATGCCGACGGCGTTGAAGGCGAACAGCAGGTTGAAGACCAGCGGCGAGTGGCCGTAGGTCCCCATGATCAGGTCCGCCGCCCCGGCGATGTAGGTGAACAGCACCGCCCCGTTCAGCGCCCCGGCGATCGCGTAGCCCATCAGCCGGCGCATGCCGAACAGGGCGATATAGGCCTTCAGCGGGTTCTCGGCCTTGGCCTGGGCCAGGGTCTCGGCCGAGCGGGACTCCGACAGGCTGAGGATCACCCAGAGGCCGATCAGGCTGCTGAACACGACGAGCACCCAGAACACCCCGCGCCAGCCGGCGAAGAACTGCACGACGCCGCCGAACTGCGGGGCCAGCACCGGCGCGAGACCCATGATCAGGGTCATCAGCGACAGCACGCGCGCGGTGTCGGAATGGCCGAAGCGATCGCGGACCACGGCGCGAGCGACCACCGGCCCCGCGCAGCCGCCCAGCGCCTGGACGAAGCGGGCGGCGATCAGGACCTCGATCGTCGGCGCCAGGGCGCAGACGATCGACGCCGCCAGGAAGACGCCGATGCCGAACAGCAACGGCAGGCGCCGACCGAACCGGTCCGAGGCGGGGCCGTAGACGAACTGGCCGATGGCCATGCCAGCGAAGAAGGCCGCCAGGGTCGCCTGGGTCTGCTCGGGCCCAGCATGCAGGCTCGCGCCGATGGACGGCAGGCTGGACAGATACATGTCGATCGACATGGGCCCGAAGGCCGTCAGCGCACCCAGCAGCAGGACAAGTCGCCACGGAACGGCGGCGGGCGGCGGCGCGTCGGTCATGGTTTCGCTTCTACGCCTTTTCGACCCTACGGAAACCTCAAATGGCGCTTGCCCGCGTCGGTGGAGCGCTCCAGGGTGATCGGCAATCACATAGAAACGCGGGAGGAAGAGCGGTCATGACGGTCAAGAATCCAGGCCTGCCCGAACCCCAGTACGCCGACATCAACGGCATCCGCATGGCCTATTACGAGGCCGGACCGCGCCAAGGCGTGCCCATCGTCTTCTGCCATGGCTTCCCGGAGCTGGCCTTCTCGTGGCGTCACCAGATCGCCGCCCTGGCCGCCGCCGGCCGCTGGGTGATCGCGCCAGACCAGCGAGGCTACGGCCTCACCCCCGGCCCCGAGGCGGTCGAGGCCTACGACATGGAGCACCTGACCGGCGACCTGGTCGGCCTGCTGGACCACCTGGGCGTCGAGAAGGCGATCTTCGTCGGCCACGACTGGGGCGGCATCGTCGTCTGGCAGTTGCCGCTGCTGCATCCGACAAGGGTGGCCGGCGTCATCGGCCTGAACACGCCCTTCACCCCGCGCCTGCCGATGGACCCGATCGAGATGTTCCGCAACGCGTTCGGCGAGGACATGTACATCGTCCACTTCCAGAAGCCGGGAGAGGCCGACGCACGGCTGGGCGCGGATCCCGAGCGGACGATCCGGTTCTTCATGCGCAAGCCCAAGGGCAGCCAGGACGAGTTCCTGGGCCGCCCGGCCGAACGCCGGAGCCTGGCGCTGCAGGACGCCCTGCTTCACTACGATCCGGCGACCGACGACAACCAGTTCCTGGAGCCCGACGAGCTGGCCTTCTTCGTCGAGGCCTTCCAGCGCACGGGCTTCACCGGCGGCATCAACTGGTACCGCAACTTCACGCGCAACTGGGAGAAGGCCGAGTCCCTGCCCCGCCGCATCGACGGCGTCCCCTGCCTGATGATCATGGCCGAGCTGGACGTCGTCCTGCCGCCGGCCATGGCCGATCGCATGGGCGACCAGATCAGCGACCTGGAGAAGGTGCTGATCGAAGGCAGCGGCCACTGGACCCAGCAGGAGAAGCCGGCCGAAGTGAATGCGGCGATCCTGGCTTGGCTGGATCGGAAGTTCCCGGCCTAGCATGGTGCGTGATCCTCGCCCTTCGACGGGCTCAGGGTGAGGATTAGAACCAACGCCGGCAGTAGAAACCTCATCCTGAGCTTGTCGAAGGACGAGGTTTCCGGGCCTCAGTTCCGCGACGCGATCATCTGCTCAGCCCGCCGGCGCATGGCGGCGGCCAGTTGCAACATGGCCAGGGCCGAGGTCGGATCGCGTTCGGCCGCGCGCAACGAATAGACATTGGCCATGGCGAACAAAGCCTCGGCGCGGTCGACACCTTCGGCGCCGAACATCTCGCCGATCTGGCGGTCGAGCTCGGCCAGCTGAACCGGATTCAGCATCTCGAGCAGTTCGTCGTCCGAATAGTCTTCAGGGGCTAGCTGAGTCATGAGCGCAACATACAGAACCAAACGAAAGGCGCGAGCCCACGCGTATCCTCCGTTCACAGGCGGATGCAAACCACGCTAGGGTTGACGTCATGGATCGTAACGCTTCCGCCGCCGCCATGAGTTCCGTCGGTCGTCGAGGCCTCTTCCGCGAGGTCGAACCGTTCTCGTTCGGCTGGATGCAGACGGGCGGCCCGCACGAGATCTATTACGAGGAATGCGGCAATCCGCGGGGCAAGCCCTGCGTGATCCTGCATGGCGGCCCGGGCGGCGCGGTCAATCCGACCATGCGGCGGTTCTTCGATCCGGCCAAGTGGCGCATGACCCTGTTCGACCAGCGCGGCTGCGGCCGCTCGCGTCCGAACGCCAGCCTGGACGACAACACCACCTGGAGCCTGATCGAGGACATCGAGCGCCTGCGCGAGCACCTAGGTGTCGAGAAGTGGACCGTGTTCGGCGGCTCGTGGGGCTCGACCCTGGCCCTGGCCTACGCCATCAAGCACCCCGATCGGGTCGACGGCCTCGTCCTGCGCGGCATTTTCCTGCTGACCCAGCGCGAACTGCACTGGTTCTACCAGGAAGGCGCCTCGATGCTGTTCCCCGACGCCTGGGAGCGGTTCCTGGCCCCGATCCCCGAGGACGAGCGCGGCGACCTGATGGCCGCCTATCACCGCCGCTTGGTGGCTCCCGACCGCAAGGTGCAACTGGAGGCCGCCGCCGCCTGGAGCCAGTGGGAAGGCGACACCATCTCGCTGCGCGGGCCCGAGGCCCGTCCCCCGAAGTTCAATGAAGAAGACTTCGCCATCGCCTTCGCGCGGATCGAGTGCCACTTCTTCACCAACGCCGGCTTCTTCGACCAGGACGGCTGGATCCTGAAGAACATCGACAAGATCCGTCACATCCCGGGTTGGATCGTCCAGGGCCGGTTCGATGTGGTGACTCCGCTGGACAGCGCCTGGAAGCTGCACAAGGCTTGGCCCGAAGCGCGCTTCGACATCATCTGGGACGCCGGCCACGCCTCGACGGAGCCTGGCGTCATCGACGGGCTGGTGCGCGCGACCGAAGCGGCGCTGGTCAGCTAGGTCGCCGTTACGGGTCTGGCAATCTCGTAGAAGCAGCCCGGCTCCCAGGCGTCGCGCGCCGAGGCGAAGGCGGGTCGCTCGTCCACCATCGTCATGCCCAGCTTGGTCAGGATCGCCCGCGAGCCGGCGTTGTCGGGATGCGCCTGGGCCTCGACCTTGTCCGTCGGCAGGATATCCCAGATCGCCGCGAGGCCCGCTCTGCCGGCCTCCAGCATATAGCCCTGGCCATGAGCGTGCTCGGCCAGATGATAGCCGATCTCGACCCTGCCGTCGGGCGAGCCGCCGCCGAAGCCGCCGATCAGCACGCCGTCCGACAGGCGCTCGATGGCGTAGCCCACGTGCCAGCCTTCGCGCACGCCGGCCCGCGCCTCGGCGATACGCTGGGTGGCGATCTCGACTGTGGTCGGGTCGGGCCATGAGGTCAGCCAGCGGATGACCGGTGGCGTCAGGTTGGCCGACAGCGCGGCCGCGTCCGTCTCGCGAAAGCAGCGCAACCGAAGGCGCGGCGTGACGAGGACCGGCAGCAGCTCGGCCTCGTCGTCCGCCATCAGACCAGCGAGCCCTTGCCGCTGGTGACTTCGGTATAGCGGTGCACGCGCACGGACTGGACCAGGCCGAAGCCGACCATGACCGTCAGCATGACGGTGCCGCCGTACGACAGCATCGGCATCGGCACGCCCACCACCGGCGCCAGGCCCATGACCATCGCGCCGTTGATCAGGACATACAGCGAGAACGTCGCCGTCACGCCGGCCGCCGACAGGCGTCCGAAGTGGCTGTGGCTGATCGAGGCGATGCGCAGCGCCATAAAGATCACCGCGCCGTACAGGAACAGCACGCCGAAGCAGCCGACGAAACCGAACTCCTCGGCCAGGGTGGCGAAGATGAAGTCGGTTTGCTTCTCGGGCAGGAAGTTCAGCTGGCTCTGCGAACCCAGGCCGAAACCCTTGCCCAGCAAGCCGCCCGAGCCCAGGGCGATCTTGGACTGCAGGATGTGATAGCCGTCGCCGGACGGGTCCTGTTCGGGGTTCAGGAAGGTCAGGATCCGGTTGCGCTGATAGTCGTGCAGGCCGAACAGGATGAAGGGGGGCACCGCCACCGCGGCCAAGGCCCCAATGGCCGCCATGATGCGCCAGGACAAACCGGCCAGCACCATGATCGCCCCTCCGGTCGCGCCCAGCAGGATGGCGGTGCCGAGGTCGGGCTGCTTGGCCACCAGCAGGAAGGGCACGCCGATCATCGCCGCCGGGATCAGCAGCCACCACGACATCCGCGCCCGGTCGGCCGAGAGTCCGTGATAGAAACGGGCCAGGGCCAGGACGAGGCCGATCTTCATCACCTCCGACGGCTGGAAGCGAAGCGGCCCCACCTGCAGCCAGCGCTGGGCGCCCAGGGCGATGTCGCCGACGACGTCCACCGCGATCAGCAGCAGCACCCCGACCACATAGATCGGGTAGGCCATGTTGAACCACCATCGCAGGTCGCACATGGCCAGGGCGATCATGATGACGAAATAGGCCCCGAAGCGCAGCAGATGCCGGTCGGCCCAGGGCTCCCACGAGGCCCCGGCGATCGAGAACAGCATCAGCCCGCCGGTGCCGGCGATCAGGGCAAGCACCAGGCAGAAGGTCCAGTCGACCTCCATGAACTTGATAATCGGGCGATCGCGTTCGCCCGGCCGGGTCAGGCCGCCGCTCAGGGTCATATGTGGCCTCCCTGCGGAGTGGTGGGCGGAGCCGTGGGCGCGGCGCCGGGCGCGGGCGCCGGCGTCTCGACCGGATCCTCCGGCGCGGCGCCTTCCATGACGTCCTCGGGCGCGACCTCCGGCAGAGGCGCGGGCTTTTCGATGCGGGCCCGGATCTCCGGGTCCTTCAGCAGGGCCACGCGCATCACCTCGCGGGCGCGCGGGGCGCCGGCGGTGGCGCCGCCCAGACCGCCGTGCTCGATAATGACCGCCACGGCGTAGCGCGGGTCGTCATAGGGCGCGAAGGCCACGAACAGGTTGTGGTCCTTCAGGCGCCAGGTCGTGGCGTAGCCCTTGCGGTTGGTGACGCCGTCATAGCTGCGCACCTGGGCCGTACCGGTCTTGCCAGCCATCTGCACGTCGCCCAGCCCCAGCTGGCTCTGGCGATAGGCGGTGCCGCGCACGTCGTTGGCCACGGCCGCCATGCCGCCGCGGACATATTCCAGGTGCTCCTGCGAGAACGGCAGGTCGGGCACGGCCGCGCCGCTGGGCTGCTCGACCCCGCCGACCGACTTGATCAGGCGCGGGTTCAGCGCCTTCTTGCCGTTGGCCAGGCGCGAGGTCATCACCGCCAGCTGCAGGGCGTTGACCGTCAGGGCCCCCTGCCCGATCCCGTAGCTGGGGGTCTCGCCCGGAAACCAAATCTGGTTGGCCGGATTCTTCTTGAAGGCCCGCTTCTTCCAGGCGCGGTCGGGGACGTTGCCCTTCTTCTGGCCGGGAATGCCGATGTCGAACAGCTGGCCGAAGCCCATGGCCCGCGCCGCGGTGGCGATGGCGTCGGGGCCGATCTTCAGCGAGGTCTGGTAGAAATAGACGTCGCAGGAGTTCTTGATCGCGTCGTGCAGGTTCTGCGAGCCGTGGCCGCGCGGCTCCCAGCACCGCCAGGTGCGGCCGCCGTAGTACCAGCTGCCGCCGCAGTTGATGCGGACCTCGGGATCGACGCCGGCGGTCAGCGCCGCCAGGCCCACGGTCGGTTTGAAGGTCGAGCCCGGTGGGAAGTTGCCGGTCAGCGACTTGTCCAGCAGCGGCTTGCGCTCGTACTCGGCCAGCGCCTTGTACTCGGCGCCCGACAGGCCTTTGACGAAGCGATTGGCGTCGAAACTGGGGGCCGAGACCATGGCCAGCAGGTCGCCATTGCGGACGTCCATGACGACGATCGCGCCGCTTTCCTCGCCCATCACTTCCAGGGCGCGGTTCTGGATGTCGGCGTCGAGGGTCAGGCGAACCTCGGCCCCGGGGCCCGGCGGGATGTCTCCCTCCGGATCCAGGCGCACCACGCGGCCCTGGGCGTCGACCTCGGTCTTGGTCGCGCCGGCGCGGCCGCGCAGTTCCTTGTCGAAGGCCTTTTCGACGCCTTGCTTGCCAATCCGGAAGCCCGGATGGTGCAGCAGTTCCTGGTCCTGGGTCGCGTCGCCCTCGGCGGCCTTCAGGTCGCGGTCCGAGACCTTGGCGACATAGCCGATCACGTGGGCGAAGGCCCCTCCGAACGGATAGACCCGCACCTCGCCCATGTCGGCGGTGACGCTGGGCAGCTCGGGCGCACGGATGTTGACGCGCGAGAACTCCTCCCAGGAGAGGTCCTCCATCACCACCACCGGGGCCTTCTTGGGCGCGCGGTCCAGTTCCTTGAGCACGCGGGAACGGCGGCTGCCGTCGATCGGGACCAGCTTGGCCAGATCGTCCATGACGGCCTCGGCGTCCAGGCCCTTGTCCTTGTTGATCATCAGCCGGAAGTTCGGCCGATTGGACGCCAGCGAGACGCCGTTGCGATCCAGGATCAGGCCGCGCGGCGGCGGCACCAGGCGGTAGTTGAACTGATTGCCGGCCGACAGCTTCTGGTACCGCTGGGCTTCGACCAGCTGCAGCTGGGCCAGGCGACCGCCCAGGGCCAGCAGGCCCAGGCCCGTGAAGCCGCCCAGCAGGAACGCCCGCCGGTGGAAGACCCCCTGGCGCTCGTTGACCTCGAAGAAGAAGATGGACGGTTCGCTCATCGCCTCACCGGAACCGCACGTCGGCGTCCTCGAAGCGATCGACCAGGCGATGGGCGAACGGGAACAGCAGCGCCGTGACCAGGGCCTGCCAGAATACGGCCAGCAGGCTGGGCATGGCCAGGCTGTCCAGCATCGTGAACAGGAAGCTGGCGGTCATGGCCACGGCGGTGACGCCGGCGAACCAGGCCCACATCATCGCGCGGCTCTGGCCGGTCATGGCGTTGCGCAGGATCAGCACCATGGCGTAGGCGACCAGCAGCGACAGGCCCCACAGGCCGGTCGGCCCGCCCCAGAAGCTGTCCAGGAACAGGCCCAGCAACAGGATGGCGAACGGCGCCAGGATCGAGGGCCGGATCATCGCCCAGGCAAACGCCGGGACCATGGCGAACACAGGCTCGGGCAGTTGCAGGCCCCAGATGCGGATCGGGGCGGCGAACACCACGGTCGCCAGGATGCTCAGCAGCATCGGCACGCCCAGCCAGCGGCCTGGATTGAGGGGCCGCGCGCCGCTGAGGCTCATCGCGGCGCTCCCGTCGGCGCGGCGGCGGGCTTGGCCGGCGGCTTGGCGGTGGGAGCGGCGGTCGTCGGCTTGGGCGCGGCGGGCGTCGCAGCCGTCGGCGCGACCGGGGTTGGAGCCGCGGCCGGCGTCGAGAGGATCGAGGTCTGCGGGTCCTCGGTCGTCACCGGCGGCAGGACCTTGGCCTCCAGCTCCTTCTCGTTGGCGAGCTGGGCGAAGTCCTTGAACAGCAGGATGCGGACGAAGTCGATCGACGACTGGTCGGCGAACAGCACCACGCGCCAGCGGCCATCCAGGCCTTTCACGGCCGCGCCCACCGGCAGGCCGCGCGGCACGACGCCGCCGTCGCCGGAGGTCACGACACGGTCGCCTTGCTGGATGGGATCGACGCCGCGCAGGTATTCCAGCTTCGGATTGGGACCGCCGTCGCCGGTCAGGATGGCGCGGGCGTTGGTGCGGTCGATCATCACCGGCGTGCGCGAGGCGATGTCGGTCAGCAGCAGCACCCGGCTGACGCCCTTGGAGACGCCGACCACGCGACCGATCAGGCCGCGCTCGTTCAGCACCGGATTGCCGACGACGATGCCCTTCTCCGAGCCGGAGTCGGCCAAGCGGGTGTTGGCGAAGGGACCGCGGCTGTCGCTGACCACCCGCGCGGCGGCCATCGGGATCGGCGGATCGGTGCGCAGGCCCATCAGCGACTTGAAGCGCTCGTTCTGGTCCTGCAGGTCCAGGGCGCGGTCACGCCACTGGCGCATCTCGGCCAGCTCGGTCTTCAGGCGACGGTTCTCGGAGGCCGTGAAGAAGTAGCTGCGGACATAGTCCAGCCCCAGGCCCGTCCAGCGGCCGGGCGCGGCGATGGCCCCGCTGACCGGCCTGGCCACGACGTCCACCGTCTGGCGGGTCACGCCGTACGCCTGTTCCTGGAGAGTCTCGCGACGGTCGGCCAGCAGGAAGGCGACGGCGATGACGGCCGCCACGATCAGGGCCACCGCCGCCGTCCAGGTAAGCGGCACTTTCAGGTCGCCAAGGGGACCTTCACGAAAGGGCACGAACTTAAGTCTCCTGACGCCCCCGAGGCGCCTCTAGAGGAACTGTGGCTTAGGCGAGCGTCGATTCCAGGACGCCCTTCATCCACTTCGGGTGCTCCAGCACCTTGCCGCAGCCCAGGGCCACGCACGATAGCGGATCGTCGGCCACCGTGACCGGCAGGCCGGTGTGGTCGCGGATCTCGGCGTCCAGGCCGCGCAGCAGCGCGCCGCCGCCCGTCAGCATGATGCCCTTGTCGGCGATGTCGCTGGCCAGTTCCGGCGGGGTGGCTTCCAGGGCCACCTTCACGGCCTCGACGATCTGCCCGACCGGTTCGGCCAGGGCGTCGGCGGCCTGCTTTTCCGAGATGCGGACTTCGCGCGGCACGCCCTGCATCAGGTCGCGGCCCTTGACGTCGATCGACAGACCCTCGCCGTCGGCCGGAGCCCGGGCGGTGCCGATTTCCTTCTTGATGCGCTCGGCGGTCGTTTCGCCGATCAGCAGGTTATGGTGGCGACGCATGTAGCTGATGATCGCCTCGTCCATCTTGTCGCCGCCGACGCGGACCGAGCGCGAATAGACGATGCCCGACAACGACAGCACGGCCACTTCGGTGGTGCCGCCGCCGATGTCGACGACCATCGAGCCGGTCGGCTCGTGGATGGGCAGGCCGGCGCCGATCGCGGCGGCCATCGGCTCGTCGATCAGGCCGACGCGGCGGGCCGAGGCGTTCAGGCAGCTGTCGTTGATGGCGCGGCGTTCCACGGCGGTGGCGCCCGACGGCACGCACACGATCACCTTCGGGTTCACGAAGCCCTTGCGGTTGTGAACCTTGCGGATGAAGTACTTGATCATCTCCTCGGCGACTTCGAAGTCGGCGATGACGCCGTCGCGCATCGGGCGGATGGCTTCCATGTGGCCCGGCGTGCGGCCCAGCATCTGCTTGGCCTCTATACCCACGGCGTGGACGATCTTGCGACCGCCGACATTGCGCAACGCCACCACCGACGGCTCGTTCAAAACGATCCCCTTGCCCTTCATGTAGATGAGGGTGTTGGCCGTTCCGAGGTCGATGGCGATGTCGTTCGAGATCACGCCGAAGAGGGAAGAGAACATTGAGGGCCCTGACTGAGGGGTATGAGGGGCGTTACAGGCGGTCGGATCGAAAAAGGTAGTCGAAGAAGCGGAGCCTGATCCGTCCCGGAGACGGGGTCGGCGGAGAGAAAAAAGCTCCTACTTCAATTCAATGCGAGGACAACATGATTCCCGCATTTAGGGGATTTCGACCCAGTCCGCGCGTCTCGTCGCCCGGCGGGAGCGCCGCCCCCTGGCCGCGCCGTCGTCCGAGCGGCCAAAAGCGCGCTGACGCCGCCCGTTTGCCCTGCGAAAGCGTTGAATTCAAGGTCTATTAGCGGGGTTTTCCAAGGCTTTTGCAGCCAAGCTGGCCAAGCACCCGAAGATGGCGAAATCTAGCCGAGCGCGGCCATGACCACGCCGACCGCCGTGATCAGTCCCGCGACCATCTGGAAGGCCGTCAGACGCTCCTTGAACAGACGGCGTCCGGCGATGGCGGCGATGGGCATCTCGACCACCCCGACCGCCCTCACCGGCCCCACCGGCGACAAGGCCATGGCCGTGAACCACAGGCCCGAGGCCGCCGCGCCACAGAAGCCCGCGCCCAGGGACTGCCGCCAGGCGGCGATCACGGCCTTCAGGGAGTCCGGGTTTCGCCAGGCCAGATAGCTGGTCAGGGCGAGCGTCTGGATCGCCTGGACGACCATCACCGTCACGAAGGCCGAGGCCGCCGGATGCGCCGGCTCAAAGGCCAGGCTGGCCTGTCGGAAGCAGTTGGCGCTGAGCGCGAACATCGCCCCCGAGCCCAGGCCGGCGACCACCGCGCCCTTGCGCATCTCGACCTCGCCGCGCGGCCAGGTCAGGGCGGCCAGGCCCGCCGTGGCGATCAGGCCACCGGCCCAGGTCATCAGGCCGATATGGTCGCCGAAGAACAGCGCGCCCCAGACCAGAGCGAACGGCAGGCCGCTCTGCTGCATCGCCGTGCCCAGGGCGAAGGTCGAGCGGTGCATGGCGGTCAGCAGCGCCGCCGTCGCGGCGATCTGCAATCCGGCTCCAGCGGCGCAGGCCAGCCAGAACAGCGGTGTCGGGTGGGCGATCGCTCCCGGCGTCAGTATCCAGGCCACGGCGGCGAAGACGGTGGCGAACGGCAGGCCGAACAGGAACCGCACCAGGGTCGCGCCCCAAGGCCCCGCTCCGCCCATGACCGAGCGCTGAGCGGCGTTGCGCGCCACCTGCAGCGCGGCGGCCCCGATGGTGATGGGAATCCAGATCATGGTTCTAGCGCCTCGCCGCGACGATCAGGCCCGACGCCCAGGCCAGCCGGGTCACGACCAGCTCCGGATGGCTTTCCAGCCTCGCGACCAGCGCGTCAACTCGCGCCTGATGCCCTTCCGGCCAGTTCGGCTGGGGCAGCATGTCGTCGATCACGTACAGCCCTCCCCGTTTGAGCAACGCCAAGGTCTCGTCCAGCCCCTCGTACTTGCCGGGCCAGGCGTCGGCGAATATCAGGTCGAACGATCCTGGCGACTGTTCGCGGACATAGTCCAGGCCGTCGGCGAGCAGGAAGCGCACGCGCGGGTCCTCCAGGTACTCGCGAGCGACGTCCTGGACGGTCGCATCGAGGTCGACGCTGACCAGGCCGGCGGCCGCGTCCATGCCGGCCAGCAGCCAGGCCGTCCCCAGCCCCGTGCCGGTGCCGAGCTCCAGCATCCGTCCGCCGGGCTTGGCGGCGGCCAGGAAGCGCAGCATGGCGCCGGTGTCGGCCTCGGAAGGCATGTCGAAGCCCAGCGCGGCGGTGCGCGCCTGGATCGCTGCCCAGGCGACGGGCGCGGCGGCGGTGTTGTCACCGAACATCTCGTCGTTCCTTACGCGGCCCTTATGCGAAGGGCCTGTTTCCGAATGGAGCCCTTGCGGGCGTTGGACGCAGAACACGGGGGTCGACCCGCCTCGCGGGCCATCAGAAGAAGGTTTCGACCATGTCGCCCCGCCCGACCAAATGGGTCCCTATCCGCCAGGCCGCCCAGTTCTTGCTCGGCGTGCCCACCGACGGGAGCAATCCCGCCCTCGACCGCATGCTGGAGCTCGCCCAGCCAGCCCGCTCTGCTTCGTGGCCGTGGCCGGCCCCGGAGCGGGCGAGGCCATGTGCCAGTTGTGGCGACGCGGCTATCAGCGTGTCGAAGCCGCGCGCCGGGCCACCTGCGGGGCGGCCGACGAGCGCAGCGACGTGCTGCTGGTGCTGGACTGTCCCACCCTGCCGGACGCGCGCGCGGTCGTCGCCGCGACCTACGCCATGCTGCGGCCCGGCGGGACGCTGGTCGTGGACGCAGGCGCGCTGCTGGACGAAGCGCCCCGCAGGGCGCTCGCCGACAGTTTGCGGGAATTGGGCCTGGAGGTTCAGCCCCAGGCGCACCTGGGGGCCGAACTCCTGGCGACGCGACCGTTCAGTAAGCGGCAGGCGGCTTGAACCCGTGCAGCCGCCCTCGCCCTTCGACAAGCTCAGGGTGAGGACGAATGCGGCTCGGTAGAAAACCTCACCCTGAGCTTGTCGAAGGGCGGGGTTTTCGGCTCCTCAGAAGCCGCTGGCGATCGCGGCTTCCGGCCGGCTCTTCTCTTTACGCGCGAAGAGGTTGTTGAGGGCGTTGACGTACGCCTTCGCCGAGGCCGTGAGCGTGTCGGTGTCGGCGGCCGCGCCGGTGGCGATGCGGCCGTCCTCTTCCAGACGCACCGAGACCTGGGCCTGGGCGTCCGTGCCTTCGGTCACCGCGTGCACCTGGAAGAGGCGCAGGGCGGCGCTGTGCGGCACGATCTTGTGGATGGCGTTGAACACCGCGTCCACGGGACCGTCACCGGTCGCCTCGGCCGTGCTGGAGACGCCATCGACGTCCAGGGTCAGCTCGGCCGACTGGCCTTCGGTGCCGGCCACCACGCGCAGGTGCGAGACGCGGATCTTCTCCGAGCCGCGCGCCAGGGCGTCGTCGACCAGGGCGATGATGTCGTCGTCGTAGACGTGCTTCTTGCGGTCAGCCAGGTCCTTGAAGCGGCCGAAGGCTTCCTTCAGCGCGTTCTCGCCCAGCTCGTAGCCCAGGTCCTTCAACTTGGCGCGGAAGGCGTGGCTGCCCGAGTGCTTGCCCATGACCAGGCTCGACGGGGCCTGGCCCACCGACTCCGGCGTCATGATCTCGTAGGTCTCGCGGTTCTTGAGCATGCCGTCCTGGTGGATGCCGCTCTCGTGCGCGAAGGCGTTCTTGCCGACGATGGCCTTGTTGTACTGCACCGGGAAGCCGGTGATGGCCGAGACGTAGCGGCTGGCGCGGGTGATGTGCGTCGTGTCGATGCCCGTCTGGTAGGGCAGACGGTCGCCGCGCACCTTCAGGGCCATGACGATCTCTTCCAGCGCGGCGTTGCCGGCGCGCTCGCCCAGGCCGTTCACGGCGCACTCGACCTGGCGCGCCCCGCCCTGCACGCCGGCCAGGCTGTTGGCCACGGCCAGACCCAGGTCGTTGTGGCAGTGGGTCGAGAAGATCACCTTGTCGGCGCCTTCCACGTTATTGACCATCCAGTTGAACAGGTCGGCGTATTCCGACGGATAGGTATAGCCGACCGTGTCAGGCAGGTTGATCGTCGTGGCGCCGGCCTTGATGGCGGTCTCGATGGCGCGGCGCAGGAACTGACGGTCGCTGCGGGTGGCGTCCTCGGCCGACCACTCGACGTCGTCGCGCAGGTTGCGGGCGTGGGTCACCGAGCGGGCGATCACGTCGATGACGGCGTCCGGCTCCATCTGCAGCTTGTGCTTCATGTGCAGGTCGGACGTGGCGATGACCACGTGGATGCGGCCGCGCTGCGTGGGCTTCAGGGCCTCGGCGCAGCGGTCGATATCGACCTGGTGGGCGCGGCACAGGCCGGCGATGGTCGAGTTCTTGACGATCTTGGCCACTTCGCGGACGGCCTCGAAGTCGCCGTTCGAGGCGATCGGGAAACCGGCCTCGATGATGTCGACCCCCATCTCCTCGAGGATCTTGGCCAGTTCCAGCTTCTCTTCCAGCGACATCGACGCGCCGGGCGATTGCTCGCCGTCGCGCATGGTGGTGTCGAAAATGACGACGTTGTCGCGCTTGTCGAAAGCGCCTGGGGATACGGTGGTCATGGAAGTACTCGTCGAATGGGGTGTCTGCGTGCGGGCTGCGGGTGAGCTATCCCCTGTGCGCCCGGCCACGACGATGCGCGGCCCCTAGAGCGCCCAGGGGCTGATAAGCCGAAGCGAAAGCAGTGCGCGCGCGACGTTCATAGCGGACTTTCTACACATCGCCCCAGAATCGAGCAAGCAATTTGCGCCAGCCGCACAATCGGCCGCAGCTGGCGCAAATTTATTCCATACGCTGATCAGTTCGGGCGCGTTACGATCGGGAAGTCGGTCGGGAAGGCGTCAAACCAACCCGCCAAACGGCCCATCGCCGCGCGATCTCCCTCAAGCTTGACTTCCCCGGTCAGGATTTTCGGGAGCAGCGAGGTTCCCCGGAACAGGGAGTCCAGGAACACCGGCCGCGCGACGGTCAGGGTGGCGTCGACCGCCTCTCCGCCCTGCGAGGGCTGGGCGACCAGCACGCCGTTGCGGACCTCGACCAGGAACCGCTCGTTCCGGTCCGGGAAGGCGAAGACCATCTTCAGCCGCGCGTCGCCAGCCTTCTGGGCGTTGAGGCGAATGGCCAGGACGTCGAAGATCATCTGGCTTTCCAGCGCCGAGATCATGTCCAGCGGGGCCATCGAGGTCGGCAGCTTGCGCACCCCGCCTCGCAGTTCATCCGCGCCGGTCAGATAGATGTTCCGCCACAGCGAGTTCTCGGTCTGGTAGCCCATCTGCTGATAGGCGGCGGCCAACAGCGCCTTGGCCTCCTTGTCGCCGTCGTCGGCCATGACCGTGTGGTTCAACAAGGTGGCGGCCCAGGCATAATCGCCCTTCCCCGCCGCCTCCTTGGCCATGGCCTTGACCTTGGCCGCCCCGCCCATGGCCTCGATGTAGCGCTTGCCCGCATCGGCCGGCGGCGCGGGGACCAGATGGGCCGGATTGGCGTCGTACCAGCCCATGTAGCGCTGATAGACGGCCCGGCTGTTGAAGCTCATCGAGCCGTAGTAGCCGCGGTTGAACCAGTCCTTGGCCAGCGCCGGCGGCAGCTGGATCCTGGCGGCGATCTCGTCCCCGGTCATGCCGAGGTTCATCATCCGCACCGTCTGGTCGTGCAGGTATTTGTAGGCGTCGCGATGATCGGCCAGGAAGTCCTTGACCACCGCCCCGCCGAAACGCGGCCAGCCGTGGCTGGTGATCATGATGTCGGAGCCGTCGCCGAACAGGCGCAGGGACTCGGTCAGGTCGTCGGCCCAGGCCTTGCTGTCACGCACCAGCGCGCCGCGCGGGGTGAGGATATTGTGCATCGAGACGTTGGCGTTCTCGGCCATGTCCAGGATGCGCAGCTCCGGGAAGTAGAGGTTCATCTCGGCCGGGGCCTCGGTCGAGGGCGTGTATTGGAAACGCACCTTCACGCCATCCAGGGTCAGCTCCTGGCCGGTGTGGTCGATGATCGCCGTCGGCGGGATCAGGGTGATCGAGCCCTTGGCGATGGTCTGGCCGATGCCCGAGGTGATCTGCCCCTCGGCGCCCGGCGGCAGCATGATGCCGAACTGGTACTGGGCCCGGCGGCTCATGGCGTTGCCGGCCAGGATGTTTTCGGCCGCGACCTCCTCCATGAAGCCCTTGGGCGCGACGATGGCGATCTTGCCCGCCTTGACGTCGGCCTCGTCGATCACGCCCCGCACCCCGCCGAAGTGGTCGGTGTGGCTGTGGGTGTAGACCACCGCCGTGACCGGCAGCTTGCCCAGCTTCTCGTTGACGAGATCCAGCGCCGCCTTGGCCGTCTCGCGCATGGTCAGCGGGTCGATGACGATC
Source organism: Caulobacter sp. GW821-FHT09H08 (assembly GCF_059415885.1). Taxonomy (NCBI): domain Bacteria; kingdom Pseudomonadati; phylum Pseudomonadota; class Alphaproteobacteria; order Caulobacterales; family Caulobacteraceae; genus Caulobacter; species Caulobacter sp. GW821-FHT09H08. The sequence goes on along the minus strand of NZ_JBWKOC010000003.1, from coordinate 958,345 downwards.
CAGCCGGTGTCGCCGCGCACGAAGGTGATGTTGGAGATGTCGAAGCCGCGCACCTGATAGACGCGGTCGCTGACCTTGAAGAGCCCGTGCTTGGACAGCAGCTGCGCCTGGCGCCACAGGCTGGGATTCACCGTCGCCGGCGCCTCGCCCTTCAGGAAGTCGTAGGCCGCCAGGTTCCAGGCCGGCTGACCATCCTCGCGCTTGATCAGCGGATCGGCGCGGGTGCCCATGAAGCCTCTGTCGGCGAACTCGAAGTCCTGGCGGTCGCTCATCGGCAGGCCGGCTGCGAAGGCCTTCTGCTTTTCGACCGTGATCGGCGTCGCCGGATCGCCGGCCTGGGCCGCGCTTGCCATCATCACCACCGCCAGCGCGCTCGCCGCGAACATTCCTTTGCGCATCTCGCTCCCCGTTATTTGAAACTTTATAGTTTCATTCTACATAGCACCGATGAGCGGCGTCGCGAAAGTCCCTACCCCGAGAGGCCGTCCCGGCCAGCCCAAGCCCCGGGTCGACAAGGCCGCGCGCGGCCTGGCCGTGCTGGAAGCCGCCGTCGAGGTGTTCGCCGAGAAGGGCCTGCAGGCGGCCACCATGCAGGACGTCGCCGACCGCATGGGCGTGGCCAAGATCCTGATCTATCGGCTCTACCCCTCGCGCCAGAGCCTGATCGACGCGCTGTTCGACGACCTGCTGGCCCGCATCGAGGCCGAGGCCGGACGCCCCTGGGGCGGCTACGGCTCCAGCATCGCGCGGCTGGTGAGGATGTCCCGCCCCAACCCGAAGCTGGCCCTCTTGCTGCTGCGCGACGCCCGCAGCGCGCCGGAGGCCGCGGCTTGGCGCGCGGCGCTGGAAGACCTGCTGACCCGCCTGATCGAACCGTTCGTGGCGCCGCCGCCCGCGGCTGCGGAAAAGGCGGTAGCCGCCTGCCGCCACGCCGCCCGCACCTTCATGCCGTTCGTGATCGAGGCCTGGGCGGCCGGGGTCGAGGAAACCGACGGCATGGACGACGCCACGCGGACGCGCTGGTTCGGCGAGATCGTCAAGGCGTGGCGCGAGGCGACCTACGCTGCTGCCGGCCTCAGCCCTCCTGATCTTCCCCCGCCTCACGGCGCTTGAGCCAGGCGCGGCTGACCAGGCCCATGCCCAGCCAGATGACGATGGCCAGGGCGATCATGGCGATGTGCTGCTTGCCGCCGCCCTTCATGGCCTGGACGATCGAATTGCCGGCGAAGGCGGTCAGGGCGATCTTCGGGATGATGCCGATGGCGGTGCCGGCCGCGAAGTGGCGCAGGCGCATGGGCGTCACGCCGGCGGCCATGTTGACGACGATGAACGGCGCAGAGGGCACCAGGCGCACGATCAGGCTGGCCATGAAGCCGTTCTTGCCGATCATCCGCATGAACTTGTTGACGCCCTCGCCCGCGAAGTCGCGCAGGATCCGCGCCCCATAGGCCCGGCCCAGCCAGAAGCCGACCAGCGACGAAGCCAGGGTGCCGATCCAGCTGTAAGCGAAGCCTGTCCAGGGCCCGAAGGCGACCACCGCCGCGGCGATCAGCACGAACTGCGGCACGCCCAGGAAGGCCATGATCGCGAAGGCCGCCACGGCCGCCGGCAGGGCCCACGGCCCGCTGGCCGCGCCCAGCCAGTGCTCGACCGCCGCCTCGCCGTTGACGCCCAGCAACTGCGCGCCGAACAGGAAGACCACGCCAACGCCGCCGAACAGGACGAACGAGACCGCCACCGTGCGCCAGGCGCGGGCGTCCATGTTGGTCACGAAATCGAGTATGCGGCGGATCACGGCCCCTCCTCGCGCAGGCGCCGCCCAGGGTCAAGCGAAGCCTCCGAAACGATCCGACGGACAGGCTCACCAGAACCGGGCGTTTTTCCGGCGGATGCCCCCGAACCGCGATCCGGGGACGTTAAGACTCGCCCAATACGACAATTCTGTTGCGCGGGCTTCACATCACGGCGTTACTTATCCACAGGCTGCAAGATCCGAAAACCTTGGCCTGACAAGGAGTCGTGACGTGAAAACCCTGGCTGTCATCTCCCGCAAGGGCGGCGCCGGCAAGACGACGCTTTCGGTCAATCTGGCGATCACCGCGCATCTCTCCGGCCTCAAGACCATGCTGGCGGACATCGATCCGCAACGCTCCGCCTCCGACGCCCTGCGCGCCCGCAACGGCGATGGCCCCGTTCTGGCCGAGATCAACGCCGGCAAGCTGTTCTCCACCCAGATGCTGGGCCAGAACGCACACTTCGACGCCCTGGTCATCGACACTCCCGCCTCGCCGGAAGCCGAGGTGCTGCAGGCGATCCACTGCGCCGACCTTTGCGTGCTGGTCTGCCGTCCGACCTTCCTGGACATCGCCTCGGTGGTGCGTTCGGCCGAGGCCGTGCGTCGCCTGGGCAAGAAAGGCGTGATCGTGCTCAGCCAGGCCCCGTCGCGCCGCAACGGCATCGAGCCGCCGGCCGTGCTGAAGGCCGCCGAGGCCCTGCGCTTCACCGGCATGCCCCTGGCGCCGATCGGCCTGCGCGCCCGCAACGCCTATCAGCAGTCGATCGCCCATGGTCGTTCGGTGTGCGAATGGGAGCCGGGTTCGGCCTCCGCCGAGGAATTCACGCGCCTCTGGGACCTGATCGCCCCGATGCTGCTGGGCGAAGAGGACATCCGCGCCCGCGCCGGCTAAACCTCGGCCTATGAAGATTCTCGCCGTTTCCGGCAGCCTGCGGGCGGCCTCGTACAACACCGCCCTGCTCCACGCCGCGCGCGAACTGGCGCCCGAGGAGATGCAGATCCAGGTTTTCGGCCTGGGCGACCTGCCGTTCTTCAACCAGGACGTCGAGGAGCAAGGCGACCCCGCTGCGGTCGTCGCCTGGAAGGACGCGGTGCGTCAGGCCGACGGCATTCTGATCGCTTGCCCGGAGTATAATGGCGGCCTGACGGCGGTGCTGAAGAACGCCATCGACTGGGCCTCGCGCGGCAAGCCCGCCCCGCTGGACGGCAAGATCGCCTGCGCCCTGGGGGCCAGCCCCGGGATCACCGGCACGGTCCGCGCCCAGGACGCCCTGCGCCTGAACCTCAAGCGCACCGGCGCCGACCTGGCCCCGCTCTCCGACATCCTGGTGGGCCAGGCCCATACCAAGTTCGAAAACGGGACCCTGATCGACGAGCGCACCCGCCAGGCAATCGCGCGTCACCTGGCGAGCTTCGCGGCGGTTATCCGCGCGCGTTCCTGACCCTTTACTGGGTCAGCTTGCTCAGGTCGTAGTCCGGACCAAAGTCCAGCACGAACACCGGACCCAGCACCAGGTTCTGCTTCACCGCGCCGATGTGCAGCGACACGTTGGCCGCCCCCGCCGGGATGTCGATCGTGGCGCGGCCGGGCACGGTGTACATCTTCCACTCGCCGCCGATCTTGACGTTGGAGCCCTGCATGGCCGCTTCGTAGGGCGCGGCGGCCTGCTGCACGCGGACGGCCGAGACCGTGCCTTCGGCCGCGCCGCCATCGACGCCCTCGGCCTTGGCCCAGAAGGCCACCAGCATCACGTCGCCCTTGCTGACCTTGCCGGTCAGGCCCTGCTGGGCGCCGACGCCCCAAGGCTTGTCGCTGGCCGCCAGGACCTCGACCTTCATGCCGCCGCCGCCGGCCACGGCCTTGTCCTTGACCGGGCTGGTCTTCTGGCCTGCGCCATAGACCTGCCAGTTGGCCGACGGCTTGTTGATCGCCTTCTGCAGGATGTCGCCGTCACCCGACTGGCGAGCGAAGCCTGGCGAGGCCGCGCCCAGCGCCAATGCCAAGACAGCCACGGCGATGTACAGAATCTTCGTGTTCATGGTGGTTTCCCTCCCCCAAGGGCCAACTTCGCGGCCCACGTTTCCCCCGAGGCCGACCGCCGTTGCGCGCGATCGATCCTACAAATGGTAGCGGTATCTCGCAGACTTGCCGGACGCAAGACGGTCACGCGGGGGAAGCGTCGCCAAAATGTCGCGGACCATCCAGGAAACCGCCCTTGCTGCGTTGCACCGCGGCGAACGGGGGCGTAAACACCGCCGCAATCCTGAAACGGCCCGCTTGAAGGGCCAAGCAAGCACAGGGGAGTCCTGCAAGATGTCGCTCGAGTCCGCCGCACTGCGGCGCATCGCACCGTCGGCCACCATCGCCATCAGCGCCAAGGCGCGCGCGCTGAAAGCCGCCGGCCGTGACATCATCGCCCTGTCGGCGGGCGAGCCGGACTTCGACACGCCGGACAATATCAAGAATGCCGCCATCGACGCGATCAAGGCCGGCCACACCAAATATACCGATCCCGACGGCATGCCGGCGCTGAAGCAGGCGATCTGCGACAAGTTCAAGCGCGAGAACGGCCTGGACTACAAGCCGGCCCAGATCCACGTCGCGCCGGGCGGCAAGCCCGTGATCTTCAACGCCCTGGTCGCCACCCTGAACCCGGGCGACGAGGTCATCATCCCCGCGCCGTACTGGGTGTCGTATCCCGACATGACCCTGCTGGCCGGCGGTACGCCCGTGTCGGTCGAGACCACCGCCGAGAGCGGTTTCAAGATCACGCCGGAAGCCCTGGAAGCGGCGATCACGCCCAAGTCCAAGTGGCTGATCATCAACAGCCCGTCCAACCCCTCGGGCGGCGCCTATACTCGTGCCGAGCTGCAGGCCATCGCCGACGTGCTGCTGCGCCACCCGCAGGTCTGGGTGCTGACCGACGACATGTACGAGCACCTGGTGTTCGACGACTTCGAGTTCACCACCATCGCCCAGGTCGAGCCCAAGCTCTATGACCGCACCCTGACGATGAACGGCGTCTCGAAGGGCTATTCGATGACCGGCTGGCGCATCGGTTACGCCGGTGGTCCGGAACCGCTGATCAAGGCCATGGGCAAGATGATCAGCCAGACGACCTCCAACCCCTGCTCGATCTCGCAGTGGGCGGCGCTGGAGGCCCTGAACGGCACCCAGGACTTCATCAAGCCGAACGCCAAGCTGTTCCAGGAGCGCCGCGACCTCGTGGTGTCGATGCTGAACCAGGCCACCGGCCTGCACTGCCCGACTCCGGAAGGCGCCTTCTACGTCTACCCCTCGTGCGCCGGCCTGATCGGCAAGACCGCGCCCTCGGGCAAGGTCATCGAGAGCGACGAGGACTTCGCCGGCGAACTGCTGGAAGCCGAGGGCGTGGCCGTCGTGCACGGCGCGGCGTTCGGCCTCTCGCCATTCTTCCGCATCAGCTACGCCACCAGCAGCGACGTGCTGGAAGACGCCTGCTCGCGCATCCAGCGCTTCTGCGCCAGCGTGAAGTAGGCGCTGCCACAGCGTTGAAACGACAAAGGGGATCGGCTCGCGCCGGTCCCCTTTTCTTTGTCTAGTCCGGCAGCTGGAACAGGTCCTCGACGCTGGCCTCAAGCACCTTGGCCAAGGTCAGGGCCAGGATCGTCGACGGCACGAAGACCCCGTTCTCGACGGTGTTGATCGTCTTGCGCGAGACGCCCGCCTTCTCGGCCAGGTCCGCCTGGGTCAGCCCCTTGCCTGTCCGGACCTCGCGCAGGCGGTTGTTCAGCCGTTCATGCATCCCGGTAAGCGCGCCGCTCCAGATACGAAAACACCAGCAAGGGCACGGCCGCGCCGAAGGTGATCAGCATGTGCAGCGCCTCGCGGGTCGTCACCTCCTCGAACTGGCCGACGATGTAAAGCACGAAGCCCGTGGCGATCATCGCCCAGAAGCCCCAAGCGGTGGCGATGCGGCGGTGGGCGCGGGTCGTCTCGTCGTTCAGCAGGTTCCGCATCGCCTGGCCCCGAAGCAGGAAGCCGCCGGTGGCCAGCAGGAACAGCAGCAGCGCGGCGTTCAGCGCCCAGGCCCCGATCTTGAAATGGGCGATGCGCGTGCTCTCATGCAGCGCGCCGTTCGACAGGTAGATCGTCTGCAACGCCAGGAACATCACGGCCAGCACCGCGAAGATCCTCGCCCGTCGCTTGGAGAGGCGCTCGGCCTTCTCGACCAGATTCACTTCGCTCATCGCTTCGTCGCCCCATCGATCATGTAACGCTGAGGTTACATGTAACCTTGGAGTTACACAGCGACAAGAGGCCGACCACAAACACCTCAAACATTCGTTTGACGCCTCGCCGCGCGTCGGCCGAAATGGCGCCAACGATACAAGAGGGAGACGCGCCGTGAGATTGCCCGAGCCCAGGATCCGCCCGCTGTCGATGGACGCCCTCACCCCGGATCAGGCCGAGGTCCTGGCGCCCCTGGGCGGCGGTGGGGTGATCCCGGCGGGACCGGTGCTGAACATTTTCCGGACCATGGCCCACGCGCCCAAGGCGCTGAAGGCGTTCCTGACCTGGGGCAACTACATCCTCTCCAAGAAGAGCGACCTCCCGCCCCGCGAGCGCGAGGTCGTCATCCTGCGCACCGGCTTCCTGTGCCGCAGCGGCTACGAGTGGACCCAGCACGCCGAGATCGGCCGTCGCTGCGGCCTGACCGACCACGAGATCGAGCGATTGAAGACCGGGGCCGGCGCGCCGGGCTGGAGCCCCGCCGACACCGCCCTGATCCAGGCGACCGACGAGCTGCACCACGACCACTTCGTCTCGACCGCCACCTGGACCGCCCTGCTCGCCCATTTCAGCGAGAAGCAGGCCATGGACGTGGTGTTCACGGCCGGCCAGTACACCCAGGTCTCGATGCTGCTGAACACCTTCGGCGTGCAGTTGGACGAGGGTCAGACGCTCGATCCCGACCTGAAGGCCTTCTGAGGTGGCGGGCCGCCTGGAAGGCAAGCGCGCCATTGTCGTCGGGGCCGGCCAGACCCCGGGCGAGACCATCGGCAACGGCCGCGCCATCGCCCTGCTGTTCGCTCGGGAAGGCGCCAGCATCCTCTGCGTCGACCGTCACCTGGATCGCGCCCAGGAGACCGTCGCCCTGATCGCCGCTGAGGGCGGAACGGCTCACGCGCTGGCCGCCGATATCCGCAAGGCCGACGCCGGTGACGCCATCGTCGCGGCCGCGCAGGCCCAACTGGGCGGCCTCGACATCCTGGTGAACAATGTTGGCATCGGCGGCGGTGGCGACGGTCCCGCCCATCGCCTGACCGAGGACGCCTTCGAGCGCATCCTCGACGTCAATCTGAAGGGCCTGTGGCGCGTAACCCGCGCCGCCCTCCTCGTCCTGCGCGAGCAGGGCGCGGGGTCGATCGTCAACATCTCGTCCCTGGCCGGGATCGCCGGCGGCATTCAGCTGGCCTACGAGGTCTCCAAGGCCGGGGTGAACCGCCTGACCGCCAGCGTCGCCCAGGCCAACGCCGGCAAGGGCGTACGCTGCAACGCCGTCGCGCCGGGCCTGATGGACACGCCCATGGCGGTGGCCGGCATCGCGGAGATGACCGGCCAGAGCATCGAGGCCGTCCGCGCCGGCCGCAGCGCCCGCGTTCCGCTGGGCGGCGCGATGGGTACGGCCTGGGACACGGCCTACGCCGCCCTCTACCTCGCAAGCGACGAAGCCCGCTTCGTCACGGGCGTCGTCCTGCCGGTGGACGGCGGGATGTCCTCTCGGATCGGTTAGCCGTCGATCCAGTCGGTGAGACCCTCGCGCGCGTGCACTTCACGCAGCGCCGGCCGTTGGCGGATGGTGTCCAGGTAGCGCTTCAGATTCGGGAACGCCGTCGCGGGCTTGGGCATGTTGCGGGTCCAGCGGCACAGGATCGTGGCCAGCAGGTCCACCGTCGTGAAACCGTCGCCCACTAGGTAGTCGCGATCCGCCAGCCGCGCGTCCATCCGCGCCAGCCCGGCTTCGATGCGCGCCCCGGCGGCGGCCTTCACCGCCTCCACGGCCTCGCCGCCGGCGGGCTCGTGTGGATAGAACCAGGCCCGGAAGTTGGGCTGGAAGGCGTTGGCCAGCCACAGGGTCCAGCTCAGATACTCGGCGCGCTCGACGGAGCCCAGCGGCGGTGCGAAGCCGCCTTCCGGGTGGCGCTCGGCCAGCAAGGTCGCGAGGCCCGCCATCTGGGTGATCGGCGCGCCATCGACGATCAACGTCGGCACCACGCCATCGGGATTGATCGCCAGATATTCGGGTGTCTTGTGCTCGGCCTTGTCGAAGTCGAGCAGATGGACCTCGAACGGGACGTCCAGCTCCAGGAGCATCCAGTGGATGGCCGTGCCGGCCGTGCTGGGCGAACCATAGAGCGTGTACATCGAAGACCCTCCGCGCTGATCGCGCGGATAGGCAGCTGCTTCTTGGGCCAGGTCAATCAAAAGGCCCCCACTTTGCGACGTGGAGGCCTCCTGATCCTACGAACGCTGAGCGCCTAGTGCTTCTCGCGCCACTGGGACTTGGCGTCGTCCTTGGTCAGGGCCAGGTGGACCTTGTCGTCGTCGATATATTCCACCCACGACAGCGGGATCATGTGGTGCTTGAAGCCGCCGCCCAGGTCCAGCTTGGCCAGCTCGATCTCGCCACCGGCGATGTGGTCGACGCGGCCGACGTGACCGCCGTCCGAACCGACGACTTCCTGGTGTTCCTTGATCTGGGTGAGGTCGATCATCTGTCGTCTCCAAGGCTTGCCAGGGCCCATCTCGGCCCTTCGGACATCAAACGGCCACGCCACCGGCCAAGTTTCAGGATCCAAGTTTCAGCTTGCCATGCACGCCTGGATTGTTCTTGATACGTTCCCGAACTCCTAGAGGACGCCGCATGAGCCTCCGCGCTCTTCTCGCCACCGCCCTGTTGCTGTCGGCCGCGCCCGCGCTGGCGGATCCCGCGATCGACAAGCGCGTGGACGCGGTCTTCGCCGACGATGCGGTGACCCTGACCGAGGCCGGCAAGACGGTGCTTGTCTATCGGACCAAGCCGCTGGATCCGACCGCCGAGCCCGGGCGCTCGAACTATGTCAGCCCGCTCTACGCGCCCGACGGCACGGCCCTGACCGAGGACAAGCCCGGCGACCACCCGCACCAGCGGGGCGCCTGGTGGGCCTGGATGAAGGTCCAGACGGACGGCAAGACGGTCGCCGACGGCTGGTACATGAAGGGGCTCAGCTACTTCGTCCGCTCGAAGACGTTCCTGGGCGACGCCGAGGGCGGCGGAACCCTGACGGTCGAGGTCGACTGGATGGTCAATTCCGGGCCGGAGCTGGCCTATGTCGCCCGCGAGACCACCAAGGTCACGGTGCGGCCGCTGAAGGCCGGCGCCCGGCGGGTGGAGTTCGATACCACCATCGCCTCGCGCGTCGACGCCCTGGGGCTGGGCGGCAGCGAGGACGAGCGCGGCTTCGGCGGCTTCTCGATCCGCCTGGTCGCCCCCGAGCGCCTCACCTTCGCGTCGGGCGGCAAGACCATCACGCCGAACGGCGCGGCCATCGACGCCGGGACCTCGATGGGCTTCGCCTGGAGCGGCGGCGCGGACGTCCCGGCTTGGTCCGTGGGCCTGGCCTGCAAGGCCAATGGCCAGGCGGTGAAGCGCTGGATGCTGTACAATGACCGCTCGATGCAGAACTGCGTGTTCCCGGGTCGCGCGCCACTGATCCTCAAGAAGGATCAGACCTTGCGCCTGCAGGAAACCGTGGTCATTCGTCCTGTCCCGAAGAAGAAACCCCCTGTTCCAGGAAACTGAAGTCCCGCCATGGCCGACATCGTCAATCTGAACCAGGCCCGCAAGGCCAAGGCCAAGGCCGACGACAAGGCCCGCGCGGTAGAGAACCGCGCCAAGTTCGGCCGCACCAAGGGCGAGAAAACCCTGGACGCCGCTCGCATCGACAAGCTCAAGCGCGACCTCGACGGCGCCAAGCGCGAGGATTGAACCTGGCTGGATTGCTGAAAAAGCGTTCGGTGAACCTGGCGGGGCACGCGACGTCCCTGGCCCTGGAGCCGGAGTTCTGGGCGGTGCTGGACCGCGCGGCGGCCAGCGACGGCCTCAGCTTTGCCGGCCTGATCCAGAAGATCGATCTGGAGCGCGGGGAACGCCCCCTCGCCTCGGCCTGCCGGGTGTTCGCCCTGGCGCGCGCGGGCCAGCCGGGCTGAACCTCAGACTCCGCCGTCGAGGCTGGAGCCCCGGGCCATGGACTGACCGAAGTACATCCTGAGCAAACCGCCCAGGCCCATGCCGGCGGGATCGGCCTGACGCACCAGATGCGCGCGGATGGCTTCCGGAACCGAGCCTTCCGGCGCCAAGGGCGTTCCCTGGTTGGCGATGCAGGTCTCGTAGATCCTCAAATCCTCGTCGGGATCACCGGTCGGATCGGCCACACGGTGAAGCACGCAGCTCGAGGCCACGGGCGAGCCGCCGGCGTCGCGCAGACAGGCCAGGGTGATGCCGTCCAGCACCTCGGCCTTCTGCCGCGCCACGCCGTTGAAGATGCTGAACAGCAAGGTCCCGTGCGCGCGGTCAGCCGCCACGCTGAACAGCTGATGCTGCAGCAGCAGGGCGCCACCCTCGTAGCTGACGCCCTCCACGCCGGTGCGGAACGACAGCAGGCCGTTTTCCGCGCGTTGGATCAGGCAGTGGTCATGCAGGAAACGGCCAGGCAGATCGCTGGACGGGCGGGTCGATCGCCATACGCCCTCATAGGCAGCGCCCCGCGCCGCCGCGCCTTGCAGGGCTTCCTTGAGGATGGCCGGTGGAATCCAGTCGGCGAGAATGTCCGACGACGGTGACGGCGACGTCTCAACGCCAAGCGCGGTGGCCAGGGCGGCGAGGTCGCGATCCCAGTCCAGGAGCGTGAAGCCTGGCCGCCGCTGCGCGATCAGCTCTGTCAGACGCGCCAGGTTGTGCGCCGAAGGGATAACCTTCCCGGAAATCCAGCGCCCGACCAGCGACTTGTCGACCACCAACTCAGCCGCCATCCGCCCCCGGCTCATCGAGAGGGCCTTCAGGGCCAGTTCCAGCTTCGGCGCCAAGCTGTGCATTGGGAAACAGTGATCCACACGCGGCTCGTGTGCAACCAGCGTGCAACCCGGATGCATTTCGCGGACGGCCGCCGCCCGGCGCTGCAACTGAGCGCTCGCGCGCCTTCCCGGCAGAACACAACCAGGGACAACGCGCCTAGGCGCGACACAATCGAAGGAAGCTCAAGATGAAGCGTTCAGTCCTGTTCCCCGCCATCGCCGCCTGCGCGATGCTTAGCGTCACACAAGTCCAGGCCGCGCCGGCCTTCATGAAGTACGATGGCGTGAAGGGCGAAAGCCAGAAGACCAAGGCTCGCCCGTCGGGAGCTCTGAACGTCGCCGCCGGCGATGTGAACGGCGACGGCGCCCGCAAGGGCAAGAAGGACGACCACAAGGAATGGATTCCGGTCGAAAGCGCCCGGGCCAGCCAGGGTAGCGGCGCCGGTGCGGGCAAGGCGACCAATCACGACATCAAGGCGCCGACCGACCAGGCGGGCCTGCTGGTTCCGGCGGTACAGCGAGCCCGGCCGAACTAGCCGGGACCGCTGGCTTCCAGCCTATCGCTGCGGCTCCGACGTCACGCCAGGCCGGCGGGACGTCGGGATCGGCGCGGGTTGAGGGTTGGGTCCCTTGCGAAGCGCCGCCACGTCGGGAAGGCGCGAGCGCCACTCGACCTGATCGCCGGCCATGACGCCCAGCTTCCACGCGCCCCAGACGGCGGCGGCAAGGATGGCCACGACCAACAGGGCCGCCCATAGGCCGCTCCGATCATGATGGGGCGCCGGTTGGTGTCTGGCGTCATGTGCGAGGGTTTTCATGGCGATCCTCAACCCGCCGGCTTAGGCGCTGGCGCGTCAGGCAGCTTGGGCGCCGAAGCGGAGATGTCCACATCGACCTTCTTATGCTGGGTGAACCCGCCGGACATCACGAAGAAGGCGAGCACCGCCACGATGACGACCAGTCCGCCTACGATGAACGCCAAGCCACTATTGCCCCCGCTGCTGGTTCCATCCGCCATGAGAGTCTCCGTGCCTGTCGGCTCTGTTCGTGTTGGCGGATCAACGGCGCGCATGACCGGAGGTTCCGCTTTGCTGGCCTCATCGGGGTCGGTTGGGGCTTAAGCCCGGCGAGGTTTGTGCTACATATGTTCCATGTATCCCGATGACGACTCGGCCTTCCCGGGCGACCTCCCCTCTCCTCGCATCTCCGACCTCGCCCGAGCCCGTCCTCCGGCGAGCGTGAGCGCGCCCGACTATCTGGACGGCCTGAACCCGGAACAGCGCGAGGCGGTCGAGACGACCGAAGGCCCGCTGCTGGTCCTGGCCGGCGCCGGCACCGGCAAGACCCGGGTGCTGACCACGCGCCTCGCCCACATCCTGGCGACCGGCAAGGCCCGCCCGTGGGAGATGCTTGCCGTCACTTTCACCAACAAGGCCGCGCGCGAGATGCGCGAGCGGATCACCCACATCATCGGCCCGGAGGCCGAGGGCCTGCGTTGGCTGGGCACCTTCCACTCGGTGGCCGCCCAGATCCTGCGCCGCCATGCCGAGCTGGTGGGGCTGAAGTCGAACTACACGATCATCGACACCGACGATAACGAGCGGCTGCTGAAGCAGCTGATCGAGGCCGAGAACATCGACGCCAAGCGCTGGACCCCGCGGATCCTGTCGCAGATCATCGACGGCTGGAAGAACCGCGGCTGGACGCCCGATCGCGTCCCGACCAGCGAGGCCGGCGAGTTCGCCAACGGCAAGGGCATCAGCCTCTATCGTCAGTACCAGGAGCGCCTGCGCATCCTGAACGCCTGCGACTTCGGCGACCTGCTGCTGCACAATATCAGCCTGTTCACCGGCCATCCCGACGTGCTGGACGAGTTCCAGCGCCGCTTCAAATACGTGATGGTCGACGAGTACCAGGACACCAACGTCGCCCAATATCTGTGGCTGCGCCTATTGGCCCAGGGCCGCCAGAACGTCTGCTGCGTCGGCGACGACGACCAGTCGATCTATGGCTGGCGCGGGGCCGAGGTGGACAACATCCTGCGCTTCGAGCGCGACTTCCCCGGCGCCAAGGTGGTCCGGTTGGAGTGCAACTACCGCTCGACCGAGCACATCCTGGCTGCGGCCTCGGGCCTGATCACCGCCAACAAGGGCCGCCTGGGCAAGACCCTGTGGACCCCGGCCAAGGGCGGCGAGAAGGTCAAGGTTTCCGGCGTCTGGGACGGCGAGGCCGAGAGCCGCATGATCGCCGACGAGATCGAGCGGGCAAAGAAGGCCGGCCGCAAATACAACCAGATGGCCATTCTGGTGCGCGCCTCGTTCCAGATGCGCGCCTTCGAAGAACGCTTCGTGATGCTGCAGATCCCCTACAAGGTGGTCGGCGGGCCGCGCTTCTTCGAGCGCGCGGAAATCCGCGACGCCCACGCCTATCTGCGCCTGATCCAGTCGCCCGATGACGACCTGGCCTTCGAGCGGATCGTCAACACGCCCAAGCGGGGCATCGGCGACACCTCGGTGCAGAAGCTGCTGCAGATCGCCCGGCTGAACGGGATCTCGACCACCGAAGCGGCGCGCGAGATCATCACCAGCGACGAACTGCCGGCCCGCACCCGCACGGCGCTGTCCAACTTCATCCGCGACCTGGATCGCTGGCGCTCGCTGATCGGCTCAGTGCACCACCAGCGCCTGCTGGAGACGGTGCTGGAGGAGAGCGGCTATACGGACGCCCTGCGCCTGGACAAGGGCCCCACCAGCCAGACCCGCCTGGAGAACCTGAAGGAACTGGTCCAGTCGATGGGCGCCTTCGACACGCTCGAGGCCTATCTGGAGCACGTGTCGCTGGTCATGGATCTGGACCGCGAGGCCACCGGCGACGCCGTCTGGATCATGACCCTGCACTCGGCCAAGGGCCTGGAGTTCCCGCTGGTCTTTCTGCCCGGCTGGGAGGAAGGCGTCTTCCCCAGCCAGCGAAGCATGGACGACAAGGGCGAGAAGGGCCTCGAGGAAGAGCGCCGCCTGGCCTATGTCGGCATCACCCGGGCCCGCGAGGAGGCCCGGATCAGCTTCGTGGCCAACCGTCAGGTCTATGGCCGCTGGACCAGCCAGCTGCCCAGCCGCTTCGTCGACGAACTGCCGATCGCCCACGTCGATGCGGCGTCCGAGACCGGCTACTACGGCGGCGGTCCCGGCATGCAGTCGACGGCCGCCTCGCGCTGGGACGATCCGGGCACGTCCGCCTTCCAGGCCGGCAGCTATGACAGCCCGGGCTGGAAACGGGCCCAGGAACGGACGGCGGGCTTCAGCGATCGCGGAAGTTCGTGGCGCGGAACCCAGGGCGTCCGTTCCGGCTCGTCCGCCCGCTCGGCGCCGATCGAGGGCGAAGGCCGCCTCGTCGCGGTCTCGGCCCCGACCAACAGCGCCTATTCGCGCGGCGACCGCGTGTTCCATGTCAAGTTCGGCTACGGCAAGGTCACGGGCGTCGAGGGCAACAAGCTGACCGTCGCCTTCGACAAGGCCGGCGAGAAGAAGGTCATCGACAGCTTCGTCGAAAAGGCCTGATCGACCGCTCCAGGCGCCATCAGGATGTCGACAAGCCGGCGCCAAAAACGGCGCGCGGTCGATTCAGCGCGCCTGTCATTTGACGTAAGAACTGCCTTACCGAACTGTAATCGGCGACCAATGTTCATTAAAAACTAGACATGTCCGATCTGGACAGAATTTCGAATTTCGAAGTCATTTCAATGACTTGATATTAAACCTGAAGATGCAGAAATCATTACGCTCGCTTACGTGAACAAATTTTCACTACTGCCAGCGGCGCTCGGTGGGTATCGCCCCGGCTCCCCGATGAGGGGAAAAGTTCCAGTAAGAACTGCACACCCATTTTAAGCGAGCTCCCCGAAGAACACCTGACCATGTCGACCAACGCCGTTCCTTTCGCGACGTATCGCTCGGCCCCTCCCCGGGTCGCACCGATGCGCGCCGAACGCCGCTGGTCTGGCGCCTGGTCGTCGGCGATCCGGACGGGTTCTCGCGGCGACGGCCGAACGCAAGCGCGAAGACGAGCGCCGGTCCCGCCAGCCCCCGGAGCGCCAGGCCCCCGACCGCCCCTCGGGGCCTAGGACCACCGGCCGGGCGCTCCGGTCATCCCATCGAACAGGCTCCCGAGGCCAACCGCGCGCCGCGCGGATCGCGGCCGCACGCCTGTTCCACAACAAAACTAGAGATCAGAGAGAAGGAAACGAGATCATGGCTGTCATCCTGGGCACCCCCAACAACGACACCCTCAACGGCACCACCGGCATCGACCAGCTGAACGGCGGCAACGGCAACGACACGCTGAACGGCCTGGAAGGCAACGACACCCTGTACGGCGACGACGGCGCCGACACCCTGAACGGCGGCGATGGCGACGACTACCTGTACGCCGGCGGCGGCAACGACAACGACGGCTACGGCGACGTCCTGAACGGCGGCGCGGGCTTCGACCGCCTGTACGGCGGCGTGGGCGACCACTTCAACGGCGGCGAGCACACCAGCCAAGGCGACTACGCCTACATCAACCTGACGAGCCTGGGCGCGTCGGTGATCGTCGACTTTGGCGCGGCCGGCGTGCAGCAGATCGCGGGCGGCGGCAGCATCGTCAATGTCGAACAGGTCGAGATCTGGTCGGGCTCCGCCGCCGACCGCATCAAGGGCACGTCGACCAACGACAACATCCACGCCGGCGACGGCCATGACGCCATCTATGGCGGCGTGGGCCAGGACTTCATCTATGGCCAGGCCGGCAACGACGTGCTGCGCGGCGAAGCGGGCGAAGACACCCTGCGCGGCGACAGCGGCCACGACCGCCTGATCGGCGGCGACGGTTCGGACACCCTGCAGGGCGATCAGGATCTGGCCAACGTCAATGACGGCCAGGACCAGCTGCAGGGCAATGCCGGCAACGACTACCTGTACGGCAACGGCGGCGACGACATCCTGATCGGCGGCGCGGGCGACGACCAGCTGTACGGCGGCGCAGGCGCCGACCGCTTCGCCTTCTCGGGCGTCGGCCAAGGCACGGATCTGGTCCGCGACTTCTCGAAGACCGAAGACCGCTTCGACCTGGACGGCAAGCAGTTCACCGGCGTCGTCAGCGACGGCAATGGCGGCTCGCGCCTGACCTGGGAAGGCGGCACGATCATCGTCGAAAAGGTCACCGGGACCCTGGCCGAATGGAACAACCTGCTGGTCAAGGGCGCCAACACCCTGGTCCGCCTGTCCGACGCCTTCGACAACCTGCTGCGCTACAGCCCGGCTAGCGACACCGATCGCGCCTACGTCCAAAGCCTGACCGACAAGGTGGCCTCGGGCGAGATGACCGAAGCCAACGCCTTGAAGGCCATCGTCAACATGGCCGACGCCACGGCCGCTGTGGCGACCACGTCCTACCAGTTCTTCACCGGCAAGACCCCGGGCGAAGGCGGCATGGACTATCTGGTGTCGCCGATCGGTCCGAACCCGAACAACCTGAACTCGGCCTACTACCAGACCTTCAACGCCGAGAACCGCTACATCAACTTCGCGGTCAATCTGGGTCGTGACGGCGCGGGCGCGGCTTCGTTCGCCGCCGAGTACGGGACCAAGACCCTGTTCGAGGCCACCCGCACCGCCTACGCCAAGATCTTCGGCGCCACGCCGGACGACGCCAAGGTCCACGCGCTGATCGACACGCGGACCGACTACTTCAACAGCTACGGCAAGACCGATATCGGCGCGAAGGCGGCCATGGTCGGCTGGCTGCTGGCCGAGGCGATGAAGGCCGATGTCGGCCAATACGCCAACGCCAGCAATGCCTACTTCACCGACCTGGCCGACGGCGCGGCCTTCTCGGTCGACCTGATCGCCGTCTACGGCAAGCCCGAATACAATCTCTGACGAGACCGCGCCGATCCCTCAACCGGCGCCCATCGTCCGAGGGCCGCGCTCCGCTCACCCTGGAGCGCGGCCACCTCTTGCGAGCGAGGCCTTCCCCAAGGCCTCGCTTACTTCTTTTCCGGCGTGAGCACGGTTTCCCAGGCTCCGACGCCCACCAGGACCAGACTCGACAGGATCGACAGCACCAGCGGGCTGACATGGCCGGCGACCGGGATCAGCCCCGCCAGAACGGCCATGCCCGCGATGCGCGTCAACGACCAGCGCTTGAACACCGCCAGCTTGAAGACCAGCGCGCCGAACAGGAACAGCGCCGGCCCACCGATGACGGCCGCGGCGGTCTTGAAGTCGGTATGACCCAGCGGGTGGTGGATCACCCACTCGTCCCCGACCGCCGCCACGATGATCCCCGCCACCGGCAGTAGGTGGCTGTAGGTGTAGGCCACCCGCGCGATGGCGCCGGGATTGGACGAATGGGCGATGGCCTCGCTGGCCGCCTCGGCGGTCGACGAGAAATAGATCCACCACATGGCGATGCTGCACACCAGGGCGCTGGCGAAGGCGGCGAAGACCTCGACCGTCCAGGGCAGTCCGACCACGGTCGCGCCGGTGACGATGATCGACTCCCCGAGGGCGATGATCGTGAACAGCGCGCAACGCTCGGCAAGGTGCGCGCCCTCGACCGACCAGTCGTTGGCGCTGGTCTTGCCCAGGCCCGGCGTCCAGAAGCCCAAGGCCGGCGAGACATATTCCAGCCCCATGGCGAGCGCCCAGATCAACAGTCTCGCCTCGCCCTCCGTGAAGGCGCCCACGATCCAGAAGACACCGGACAGCACCAGCCAGAACAGGATGCGGGTGAAGTTCAGCCGATGGGTCGCATCGCTCCAGGTGCTCCACAGGAAGAAGGCCGTCCGCCCCACCTGGATGAAGACATAGGCGGCGGCGAAGACCAGGCCACGCTCGCCGAAGGCGTCGGGGATGGCGGCGGCCAGCACCAGGGCGGCGGCCATCATCACGAACAGCATGATCCGCACCAGCGGCCGCTCGGGATCCAGCCAGTTGGTGACCCAGGCCGTGTAGACCCATGCCCACCAGACGGCCAGCAACAACAGGGCCGCGTGCAGCAGGCCCGGGCCGTCCGGATGGGCCAGCACGGCGTGCGACAGCTGGGTCACCGCGAACACGAAGACGAGGTCGAAGAACAGCTCCACATAGGTGACGCGGGCGTGTTCGCCGCCGTGGCGTTCGCGAAGCAGCTTGGTGGCGCGGTCGGTCATGAATCCCTCTTTCCAGGCAGACTAGAGGAGCCCCGGCGAGTCTCGCGAGCGCCTTTCGCGGGTCGTGGCGAACCAAAGGCGGCCTTCGCGCGCTATCGCGACATGGAAGAGCACCTCACCCGCCTCCTCGAGCACCTGAAGGCCTTCGCCCTCACCCGCCCGATCGCGTATGGCGCGCCGGCCTTCGCCGTGGTTGGGGCCCTGGCGGGCCTGGCCATGCAGACCGGTTCGCAGGACGGGCCGTACACGCCGGAGATGGAGCCGACGGGCGCCTATCAGGAAGCCGTAGCCGAGCCGACCTCCTGGCCGTCCGGCAAGGTCCCCGACTACGTCATCGGCACCGACTTCCTGCGATCGACCCAGCCTCCGCCGCCGATCCAGACGGCGTCCTACGACGTCGGCTATGACGTGCCGCCCGCCCCCGAGGTTCCGCCTTATCAGCCGACCCAGCACGGCCCCGCGACGGCTCCGCCCGATCCGAACAACCCGAACTGGGCGTCGCAGCGCGGCGACATCCTCGACATATCCCTGCCCGAGGATCGCGCGCCACAGCCGGTCCCGATGGTGCTGGCCGACGCGGCCGCGACCGGTATGACGACACGCTAGAGCCTGTCGGTTTCTGATGGGCCATCAGAAGCCGACAAACAGGCTCGCCTCCAAACATCTAGAGCGTGGCAGACGCCGAAACCGCTCACACTTTCGGCTGCCACGCTCTGAGGCTCGCTTTTTCGGTCATCTCGCTCTAGTGGGTGCGCATGACCGACTATACGCCCCAGCAGATCGTCGCCCGCGGCTCGCGCATCGAGGCCGAGACCGCCGCAGACGCCATCGACAACCATCCGGGCCTGGAAGGCGCGACCTACTCGATCCTGGAAGAGGACGAGGACAAGAACATCTGGCGCATCGACGCCTTCCCGACGACCGACGAGGAAGACGAGGGCCTGATGGTCCTGCTCGCCGAATACGACCTGAAGGTCGCGCGCGACACGCTGGCCGACGCCGACTGGCTGGCCATGGCGCTCTCGGGCCTGCCGCCGGTGCGCGCCGGCCGCTTCTTCGTCTACGGCATGCACGATCGCGGCCGCCTGCCGGCCAGCACGGTCAACCTGCGCATCGAGGCCGGCGCGGCCTTCGGCACCGGTCACCACGGCACCACGGTCGGCTGCCTGCAAGCCTATGACCGCCTGATCAAGGCCCGCAAGTTCAACAAGGTGCTGGACGTCGGCGCCGGCACGGGCCTGCTGGCCATCGCCGCCGCCCGCACGGGCAGCAAGCTGGCCGTCGGCACCGACATCGACAAGCCCAGCGTGCGGATCTCCAAGGAGAACGCCCAGGTCAACAAGGCCAACGCCCGCTTCGTCCACGCCTCGGGCCTGTCGAACAAGCTGGTCGCCGAGAATGCGCCCTACGACCTGGTCTTCGCTAACATCCTCGCCCGCCCGCTGATCAGCCTGGCCCAGGACATCAAGCGCGCCCTGGTTCCCGGCGGCACCGTCATCCTGTCGGGCCTGCTGCGCACCCAGGAGCGGATGGTCAAGGCCGCCTACCTCTCGCGCGGCTTCAAGGTCGTGAACCGCATCCACCGCGACGCCTGGGCGACCCTGGTCCTTCAGCGCCCGTAGGAACTTAGGTCTCCCGGGTCACGTTCCTTCAGCTACAGACCTTGAGGCTGGAGGAACCGCCCATGACCTATACCGACCCCAACAACCCGCCGACTGAGCACCGCGTCGAAGTGCGCGAACGCGGCGGCACGACCGGCTGGCTGATCGCCGGCATGATCGCCATCGTCGCTGTCGTCGCCGTCGGCTTCCTGATGATGCGCCCCACCGGTCCTGACCAGAACCAGTTGCTGCAGGCCCAGGAGCAAGGCCGCCAGGCCGGCGTCGTCGAAGGCGCGCAGTCGTCCACCCAGGCCGCGCAGATGGCGGCCGAGAACGCGGCGCGTGACGCCCGCGCGACCGCCGATCAGGTCCGCCGCGACGGCCAGCAGGCCGCCGACAACGCCGCCCAAGCCGCCAAGGATGCCGCCGACCGCGCCGCCGCCAGCCGCAACAACCAGGCCGCCTCACCGGACAACCTGCCGGCTCAGCCGCCCCAGTAACGCGGGAGAAATCCTCCCCTTTCCAGGCCGGGATCGGCGGATTACATCCGAGGCATGCGCCAGACCTTCGATGAATCCACCGACCCGTCCTTTGGACCCAAGCATGTCCCCCTGATTCGCGCCGCCATGGCCGCGCAGGGCCTGGACGGTTTCCTCGTCCCGCACGAGGACGAGCACCAGAACGAATATCTGCCCGCCGCCAATGATCGCCTGGCCTGGGCCAGCGGCTTCACCGGCTCGGCGGGCGCGGGCGTGATCCTGAAGGATCGCGCCGCCGTGTTTGTCGACGGCCGCTACACCCTGCAGGTCCGTGAGCAGGTCGATCAGGGCGTGTTCGAGATCCGCGACCTCGTCGAGGGCGGCGTCCCCGCCTATCTGGAAACCTCCGAAAAAGGCGCGGTGATCGGCTATGACGCCCGCCTGCACAGCCCCTCGGCGCTCGAAGGCCTCAAGGCCGCCGCCACGCGCGCCGGCGCGACGCTGAAGCCCGTCGCCGCCAATCCGATCGACCAGGCCTGGGGCGACGCTCGTCCCGCCCAGCCGATGGCGCCGATCGTGCCGCAGCACGTCGAGTATGCCGGCGAGGAATCCAGCTCCAAGCGCGCCCGCGTCGGCGCGTCGGTCGCCGCGTTCGGCGCGGATGCGACGGTGATCACCGCCCCGGCCTCGATCGCCTGGCTCTTCAACATCCGTGGCGGCGACGTCATCCGCTCGCCTCTGCCGCTATCGCAGGCGATCCTGAACGCCGACGGCACCGCCCGCCTGTTCATCGAGCCGGCCAAGGTCACCGCCGACCTCCCCGCCTGGCTCGGCAACCAGGTCTCGCTGGAGACGCCGGACAAGCTGGAAGCGGCGCTGGGCGACCTGTCGGGCAAGGCCGTGGTCATCGACCCGACCCAGTCCTCGGCTTGGTACTTCGACACCCTGGCCGCCGCTGGCGCCAAGGTGGTGCGGGCGATGGACCCCTGCACCCTGCCGCGCGCCTGCAAGAACGCCGTCGAACTGGATGGCACGCGCGAGGCGCACAAGCGCGATGGCGCGGCCCTGACCCGCTTCCTGCACTGGCTGGCCACCGAGGGTCAGATCAATCCGCCGGACGAGAAGGAAGCCGTCGCCAAGCTGGAAGCCTTCCGCGAGGCCACGGGCGTGCTGAAGGACCTCAGCTTCGACACCATCGGCGCGGCCAACGGCCACGGCGCCCTGCCCCACTATCGCCCGACCGAGCGCTCCAACGAGCGCGCGGCCATGGGCTCGCTGCTGCTGGTCGACAGCGGCGGCCAGTATCTGGACGGCACCACCGATGTCACCCGCACGGTCGCCATCGGCGAGCCGTCGGCCGAGATGGTCAACCGCAACACCCTGGTGCTGAAGGGCCATCTCGCCATCGCTCGCCTGCGCTTCCCGGCCGGCACCACCGGCTCGGCCATCGACGCTCTGGCGCGGATGGCGCTGTGGGCGCACGGCCTGGACTACGACCACGGTACCGGCCACGGCGTCGGCGTCTATCTGGGCGTTCACGAGGGCCCGCAGCGGATCTCCAAGGCCCCGAACACCATCGCCCTGCAGCCCGGCATGATCGTCTCGAACGAGCCGGGGTACTACAAGGACGGCGAGTACGGCATCCGGATCGAGAACCTGGAAATCGTCATGCCGGCCGAACCGGTGAACGGCGGCGACCGCCCGATGCACCGTTTCGAGGCGCTGACCTTGGCGCCGATCGACCGGAGACTCATCGACAAGGCGTTGCTGACGGCCGAGGAGGTCGCGCAGTTCGACGCCTATCACGCGCGGGTGCTGCGCGAGATCGGGCCGCGCGTGGAGCCGGAAATCCGGGCGTGGATGGAAGAGGTCTGCGCGCCGCTGTGACGCTAGCGGCCTTGCTAGGCGGCGATGCTGCGCAAGGCCGTGAACTTGGGCTCGCTCGCCAGCAGTGAAAGCAGTTTCGTCAGGTCCCCGGCCTGGATGCGCCATGCCATGTAGGCGCGCTGGGCCTCCGACGATTCCCAAACCTCGTAGAACGTCACCTTCTCGGGCTCGGCGTCGTCCACCAGGATGTCAAACTTGATGTTGCCCGGGTACGACCGGCTCAATTCCAGGTTCTCGACGGTATAGTCGAGAAACTCCGCCAGCTTGTCGGGCTTGACCGTCAGCTCGGCCAGCATGACCAGACCTTCGACAAAGGCGTGTTTCATAGCGTTCTCCTTGTCTCGCCGACGCCTCTTCGAGATCGGCAAGACAAGGATTAGGCCGCGCCACTGTCAGGTCCTGGCAGCAGCGTCGACGTCGAAACCTACCGGATCCGCGTCCACTTCTGCGTCTTGCACAGCGGCGCGACGATGCAGCCCTTCAGCTTCAGCTCGTTGTCGCTGATCAGCTCCAGCGTGCCCGAATAGGTGCCGCCGTCTTCCGGATTGTAGACCTTGCCGCCGGTCCACTTGGTCGGGCCGCCGGTGAAATCGTACAGCATCTGCAGGTTCTTCAAGGTCCGGACGCGCTGGCTCTCGTCCTTGTTCTTAATGTCCTTCAGGGCCGGGTTGGACCGGATGTTGTCGGACGTCACAAGCTTGCCGCACAGGCTGTTGCCGCAGCGGGCGATCTCGACCTGGCCGCCGTTGCCCGGCGTGGCCCACAGGCCGGTGGCGTCAGCGGCGAAGGCCGAGCCCGACACCAGGGTCAAGGCGGCGGCGATCATGGCGGTGCGGATCATTCAAAGCTCCCTTTTCGCGCCTTCAAATGCGCGTTTGAACGCTTGGTTGCGCGATCTCGTCCCTCGCGACAAGAGCTGACACGAAAACGAGGCGGGAATTCGGAAAGCGATCAGGCCCAGCGCCGGCGCGAGCTGACCGCCGCCCGCGACGGGGTATAGCCGTCGTGATCCAGCCGGCCCAGGCTCATGCCCAGCCGCGCGGGAAGCTCGCGCACGTGGGCCAGACCGTTCAGGCTCGCCGCCGCCAGGGCCACCTGCCCGCAGGCATAAGCGTCGCCCGCCGCGTCGTGGTGCTTGAAGTCGACGCCCAGGTGATCACAGACCACGTTCAGCTTGTGCGACGGCAGGTCGGCCCAGACGCTGCGCGCCACCTGCACCGTGCACAGATAGTCGAAGCCCGGCGCGGGCACGTCATAGTGCTCGCAGGTCCGGCGGATCACGCTGATGTCGAACGAGGCGTTGTGCGCCAGGACCAGCGCGCCCTCCAGTTCCGGCCGCAGTTGCTCCAGCACCGCCGGCCACTCCTCGGCGTCCGCGACATGCTCGGGCCGGATGCCGTGGAACGCCATGTTGAACGAGGCGAACCGATTGCCCGGCGGACGGATGTAGTGATGCTCGATCCGCGCCACCTGACCGTCCTCGATCCAGGCCAGACCGATCGAGCACGGGCTGGACCGCTGTTCGTTGGCGGTCTCGAAGTCGAGGGCGATGACCTTCATTGGGCGACCATCGCCAGCCACTCGTCCTCGGTCATGACCTGGATGCCGAGCTCCGTGGCGGTCTTGAGCTTCGAGCCCGCGCCGGGGCCGGCGACCACGAGGTCGGTCTTCTTCGACACCGACGAGGCGACCTTCGCACCCAGGCCTTCGGCCTGAGCCTTGGCCTCGTCGCGAGTCATCTTCTCCAGCGAGCCGGTGAAGACGATGGTCTTGCCGGCCACGGCGGTGTCGGTCTTGGGCTTGGCGACCGGCTGGATGTCGAGTTCCGCGACGAGGTTGGCGACTTTCTGGCGGTTGTGCTCCTCGGCGAAGAACCGGGCCAGCGACTGCGCCGCCACCGGCCCGACCCCATCGACGGCGGCCAGGTGTAGATAGTCGTCGCCCGGCGCGCCCGAGGCGGCCTCGACTAGGCCTTGGGCGAAGGCGTCCCAGGTCCCGTAGCGCTGGGCCAGCGCCGCCTTGGCCGGCTTGGTCAGTTTCGGCACGGCGTGACCGATCTTGATCTCCAGGTCGTCGGTTTGAGGCCACGGATCGGCGAGCAGACCGCCCCTCCCGGCTT
The DNA here is from genome assembly GCF_059415885.1 of Caulobacter sp. GW821-FHT09H08. Taxonomy (NCBI): domain Bacteria; kingdom Pseudomonadati; phylum Pseudomonadota; class Alphaproteobacteria; order Caulobacterales; family Caulobacteraceae; genus Caulobacter; species Caulobacter sp. GW821-FHT09H08. The sequence goes on along the minus strand of NZ_JBWKOC010000003.1, from coordinate 934,175 downwards.
CGATCAGCAGGTCGAGCGCCTTGGGGCCGACGCCCTGGGCGGTCGAGAGCTCCAGATAGGTCTCGCCCGGCAGGCCCTTGGCGGCGGCCTCGGCGGCGGCTTGCAGGTCCTCGAAGCGATCAAAGTTGCGGGCCAGGACAGTCGAGGTCGTCTCGCCGATATCGCGCGCGCCCAGGCCGTAGATCATCCGGTCCATGCCAATGGTGCGGCGGGCATCGATGCCCTTCACGAGGTTGGCGATCGAGGTCTCGCCATAGCCGTCGCGCTCGCGCAGGGCCGCCAGCTTCTCCTCGTCCTTGGCCAGTCGGAAGATGTCCGCCGGTTCGGTGATCCAGCCCTCCTCGAAGAAGGCCTGCAGCTGCTTCTCGCCCAGGCCCTCGATGTCGAAGGCGCGGCGGGACACGAAGTGGCGCAGGTGCTCGACCCGCTGGAACGGACAGGCGAACTCGCCGGTGCAGCGGCGCACGACCGACTCCTGGCCCGAGGCGTTGACCTCACGGGTGAGCTCCGTCTTCAGCGGGCATTCGCAGTGGCGAGGGAATTCGTAGACGGGCGGTTCCGGGTCCGGGCGCGCCGCGATGTCGACCTCGACGATCTGCGGGATCACGTCACCGGCGCGCTGCAGGACGACCGTGTCGCCGACGCGGACGTCCAGGCGGGCGATCTCGTCGCCATTGTGCAGTGTGGCGTTGGTCACCGAGACGCCGCCGACCGTGACCGGCTTCAAACGCGCGACCGGTGTATGAGCGCCAGTGCGGCCGACCTGGATGTCGATGGCTTCCAGGATCGTGCGGGCCCGCTGAGCCGGGAACTTGCGGGCGATGGCCCAGCGCGGCGAGCGCGAGACGAAGCCCAGGCGGCGCTGCTGCTCCAGGTCGTCGACCTTGTAGACCACGCCGTCGATGTCGAAACCAAGCGTCGGGCGCAGGGTCTCGAATTGGGCGTAGATACCCAGCAGGCCCTGGGCGTTCTCGACCCGCTGAGCCGGCGGGGCCGTGGTCACGAAGCCCCATTCTTCGAGCTTTTCCAGCGCCCCCCATTGGCTGTCGGCGAACGGCTCGGACACCAGGCCCCAGGCGTAGCCGAAGAACCGCAGCGGCCGCTGGGCGCTGATCTTCGGATCGATCTGGCGCAGCGAGCCGGCGGCGAAGTTGCGCGGGTTGGCGTAGGTGCGTTGCCCGGCCTCCTCGGCGACCTGGTTGAAGGCGGCGAAGGCGGCGAGCTCGACATAGACCTCGCCGCGCACCTCGATCACATCGGGCCAGCCCGAGCCTTTCAGGCGGTGGGGGATGTCGGCGATGGTGCGCAGGTTGGCGGTGACGTCCTCGCCCACCCGGCCGTCGCCGCGCGTCGCGCCCTGGACCAGCACGCCTTTCTCGTAGCGCAGCGAGGCCGACAGGCCGTCGATCTTGGGCTCGGCCGTGTAGGCCACGGTGTCGGTCGGCGACAGGCGCAGGAACCGGCGGATGCGAGCGTCGAACTCGGTCGCCTCGTCGTTGGAAAAGGCGTTGTCGAGGCTCAACATCGGCACGCCATGCTCGACCGGCGAGAACTGCTCGGCCCGCGCCGCCCCCACCCTCATGGACGGGGAGTTGTCGCGGATCAGGTGCGGGAAGCGGGTCTCGATATCGAGGTTGCGGCGCTTGAGGGCGTCGTACTCGCCGTCGCTGATCGTGGGCGCGTCCTGCTGGTGATAGCGCAGATCATGGGCCGTCAGTTCGTCGGCCAGGCGCTCCAGTTCCTCGACGGCCTGGGCTTCGGTGAGGTCGGCGACGAGAATCTGGGACACGGGCGCGAATCCGGCAACGGGAAGACGCTGGCAGGTTAGCAACGCCGCCCGGACGGGGGGAGTCAGCTACCGCTCACCTCACAGGCGAAAACTGGCCCAGGCCTTGCGGTGTAGGGCTTGAAGGAGTTCGCCATGTTCAAAGCCGGCACAGTTCCCAGCCTGCCCATCCTGTCGCGGGACGGTCCGCTGGACGCCCTGCGCTTCCTGGCGGCCCTGTTCATCGTGCTCTACCACGTGGCCGAGCGGGCTCCGGTGTCGCTGTTCAGCCTGAACCCGGCGTTCGGCCGCGGCTATCTGGCGACCGACTTCTTCCTGATGCTGTCGGGCTATGTGCTGGCGCGCACCTATGGGCCGCGCGTCCTGAATTCGGATGTCGACACCCTGGGCTTCCTGAAGCGCCGCGTGCAGCGCATCTGGCCCTCGCACCTGGTCATGCTGGTCCTGTTCGTCGCCTTCTTCCTGGCCACCAGCGCCATCGGCCTGGCCCCGCAGAACCCGCAGTGGTTCCGGTGGGATCAGTTGCTGCCTCAGGTCTTCCTGGTCCAGGCTTGGTTCGCCCCCGGCAACTCGGGCTGGAACATGCCGACCTGGACCCTGTCGGCCCTGGTCGCCGCCTACGCCCTGTTCCCGATGGTCTGGCGCCAGATCGCGAAGGCGAAGTCGCCATTGCTGCTGCTGGCCATTGGCGTCGCGGCCTATCTGGTCGTCGATTTCGTCGCCGACTTCATCTTCGGCACGCCCGGCTACCAGCTTCCCCTACGCTTCGGCCTGATCCGGGGCGTGCCGCTGTTCATGATGGGCCTGCTGGTCGCGCGCCTGCCGGTCGGCGAGATGGCCCGCCGCCACGCCAATGACTTGGCCGTCTTCGCCCTGATTACGGTCCTGGGCCTCCAGGCGTTCGGCAAGTTTGACCATCTGAGCCTCGCCCTGCTGGGCCTGCTGATCTACGCCGCCGGCGCCTCGCCGACTCATACGTGGCGCTGGGCCGGCGCGGCGGGCCGCCTGTCGTTCTCGCTGTTCCTGACCAACACGCTGACCGCCATCGTCTGGCTGGGCGTGGTGCGGGTCGTCGAGCAGAAAATCGGCCTGCCGTCCGCCGTCGAATGGGCGCTGTGGGGGGCCACCATCCCGGCGGCGATCGTCGTGGCCTGGCTGTTCGAGCGCCTGGTCGATGCGCCGCTGCAGCAGTGGATCAAGACCCACCAAGCCCGCAAGCCGCTAGCCATTAGCGCCACGCCGGTCAGCGCCTAGGAACCGAAACCTCGCCCTTCGACGAGCTCAGGGTGAGGTTCCTACCGAGCCGTCGTGAAAAGTAGTCCTCACCCTGAGGCTGTCGAAGGGCGAGGACGGCCCCTCTAGGCCATCAAGGCCCGCGCGGCCGCACGAGCGGCCTCGGTCACCTCGGCGCCGGACAGCATCCGGGCGATCTCTTCCTCGCTCTGGGCGGGGGTCAGGGGCTCGACCTTGGTGCGAGTCGAGGTGTCGTCGCCGGACTTGGAGATCCGCCAGTGGGCGTCACCCCGCGCGGCGACCTGGGCCGAGTGGGTCACCACCAACACCTGGGCGTTCTTGGCCAGGCGCTTGAGGCGCAGGCCCACCGCGTCCGCCACGGCCCCGCCAACGCCCTGATCGACCTCGTCGAAGATCATCAGCGGCTGCGGACCGCCGCCCCGTCCCGCCAGCGCCGCCTTCAGCGCCAGGGCGAAGCGGGCCAGTTCGCCGCCCGAGGCGATGGCTTCCATGGGTCCGAACGGCGCGCCGGGATTGGTCGAGATCTCGAAGGCGATGCGGTCCAGGCCGTTCGGTCCCGCCCGCTCTTCGGGCAACGCCTCGACGGCGACGCGGAACCGGGCCTTCTCCAGCTTCAGCGGCGTCAGCTCGGCTTCGACGGCCGTGGCCAGGGCGTCGCCGGCGGCGCGGCGTTCGGCCGACAGCTGCTCGGTGGCGTAGAGATAGCCCTCGCGCGCCTCGGCGGCGTCCTTGTCGGCGGCCTTGAGGGCGTCCTCGGAGGTCTCGATGGCCTGCAGGCGAGCAGCGAACTCGGCGCGCTTGGCGGGCAGGTCCTCGACCAGGACATTGAGCTTGCGGGCCATGCCGCGCAGGGCGAACAGGCGCTCCTCGGCCTTTTCCAGGCGGTCGGGCTCGAACTCGAAGGACTCGGCGACCGCATCGATGGCGGCGCTGGCTTCCTGGGCCTCGACCAGGGCGCGGTCGACGGCGTCGCAGGCGGCCTGCAGGCGGGTCATGGCCGCGCCATCGGCCGGCGCGCCGGCTTGCAGGGCTCGTTCGCGCGCCCGATCCAGGGCGCGGTAGGCCTGGGCCAGTTTCCCAGAAAAGTCGCCGCCCAGGATGTCCTGGGCCGAGGCGACGTCGGTGATCACCTTTTCCGCCGAGCTCAACAGGGCTCGTTCCTCGGCCAGGCCGGTCTCCTCGCCCTCGCGGGGATCCAGGCGGTCCAGTTCGGACAGGCGGAGGGTCAGTTCCTCGGTCTCGGCGGCGGCGCGGCCGGCGAGGTCGCGCAGTTCGACGGCCTTCTCGCGGGCGGCGCGCCAGGCGCTCCAGGCCGAGGCGACGGCGGAGAGGCCGACGCCGCCGAACGCGTCCAGCAGGCCGCGATGGGTCTTGGGGTCCAGCAGGCCGACGGTCTCGTGCTGGCCATGGACCTCGAGCAGCAGGCCGCCCAGGTCCTTCAGGACGCCGACGCTGGTGGCCTGGTCGTTGACGAAGGCGCGGCTGCGGCCGTCCGGCGACAGCTGGCGGCGCAGGACCAGGTCCTCGTCGCGGCCGTAGTCCAGGCCCTTGTCGTCCAGATAGGCAAAGGCGGGGTGGTCGGCCGGCAGCGCGAAGATGGCGGTCGCCGAGGCGTGGCCCGCCGCCCCTCGGCGAACCAGGCCGGCATCAGCGCGCGCGCCAGTCGCCAGGCCCAGGGCGTCAAGGATGATCGACTTGCCGGCCCCGGTTTCGCCGGTCAGCGCGGTCAGGCCCTCGCCGATGGCCAGGTCCAGGCTCTCGATGAGCACGACGTCACGGATGGAAAGGCCGATCAGCATGACGCGCAAGATCGCCGGGAATCAAAGTTTTTCAAAGGGGCAAATGAGAACGGAACAGGCACAGACCTGTTCCGTCGCTCGCATCTACATGCCCAGGACGCCCATCAGGCCGCCCTTTTTGGCCTTCTTCTCGCCAGGAGGCGCCAGGGTCGTATCCTTGTCCTTGGTCAGGATGCGCTCCAGCGCATTGCGCTTGGTGCCGGCCTTCAGCGGCTCGACGGCGGGCTTCAGGCCGTTGTCGTTCAGCAGCTTGTAGGCGTCGGCGTACCAGCGGTCGCCCGGGAAGTTGTAGCCCAGGACGGCGCCGTTGCGCTTGGCTTCCTCGAGCAGGCCGAGGGTCATGTACGACTCGACCAGGCGATAGAGCGCTTCGGGCGTGTGCGACGTGGTCTGGTGCTTCTCGATCACGGCCTTGAAGCGACCGATGGCGGCCAGGGTGTTGCCGTTGCGCAGGTACCAGCGGCCGATGGCCATTTCCTTGCCGGCCAGCTGGTCGTTGACCATGTCGATCTTCAGGCGGGCGTCGGTCGCGTACTCGGTGTTCGGGTAACGCTGGACGACGTCGCGCAGAGCCGCCAGGGCCTGCTCGGTGGCGGCCTGGTCGCGGTTCACGTCGACGATCTGCTCGAAGTAGCAGATGGACTTCAGATAGTAGGCGTACTGAGCCGACGGGTTGCCCGGGTACAGCGAGATGAAGCGGTCGGCGTCACCGATGGCCTCATTGTACTGGTTGCCCTGGTAGTGGGCGTAGCCGGTCATCAGGATCGAGCGGCGCGACCATTCCGAATAGGGGTGCTGACGCTCGACTTCACGGAAATAGTCGACGGCCTCGTTCCAGCTGCCACGGTCCAGGCGATCGGCGCCGGTGGAATACAGCAATTCGACGGGACGCTCTTCGTAGGCGAGGGTCGGCTTCTTGGCCTTGCCGGCGCAGCCCGCCACCGAAACGGCGACGAGGACAGCGGCGATAGTGACGGCCGAACGTCCCGAGAAAATACGAAGCACGGAGTCTCTCACCTTCGAAGCAAACGCGCGCCCCTGCGCCGTGAAAGGCTTCTACACCACGCCGCCGAAGGCGCAAATGCGAAGCCAAACACGAAAGGGGTTCCCCTAAACCGCTTCGGCTAGTTCCGGCGCGAGAGCGCGCAGGCGCCAGGCGCGCGGCTGGGACAGCAACGCTCGAACCACGGCGTTATTGAGGCCGTGACCGGCCAGAACGCCTTCGAAGCGGCCGACGATGGCCTTGCCCAGCACATACAGGTCGCCCACGGCGTCCAGCGCCTTGTGGCGAACGAATTCGTCCGGGCGGCGCAGGCCTTCCGGGTTCAGGACGCGGTCGCCGTCGATGACCACGGCGTTCTCCATCGAGCCGCCGCGCGCCAGGCCGATGGCGCGCAGCGCCTCGACGTCGCGGACGAAGCCGAAAGTGCGGCAGTCGGACAGTTCCGAGCGGAACGATTCTTCGTCGACGGCCAAATCCACGGCCTGACGACCGATGGCCTTGCTGCCGAAATCGATCTCGAAGGCGACTTCGAAGCGGTCGGCCGGCAGGAGGCTGGCGCGCTTGTCGCCCTCCTCCACCGTGACCGGCGACAGGATCTCGATGTACTGGCGGACGGCTTCCTGCTTGCGGCGGCCGGCGCGGTCCAGGATCTGGACGAAGGGCTCCGACGAGCCGTCCATGATCGGCACTTCCGGACCGTCCAGCTCGACGATGCAGTTGTCGATCGACAGGGCCGCCAGGGCCGCCATCAGGTGCTCGATGGTCGAGACGCGCACGTCGTCGACATTGTTGATGACCGTACCCAGCTGGGTCTGGCAGACCGACTCGACGGTGACGGGGACACGGTTGTCACGGTCATGCACATCGGTCCGCACAAAGATGATCCCCATGTCGGGGGCCGCCGGGCGCACGACGACGCGCACGTGCGCGCCCGTGTGCAGGCCGATCCCCGCGAAGATCACCGGTCCTGCGACCGTGTGCTGAAAATAACCCGAAGCCGACACTAGAGACCCTTATCGTTCGATGGACGACTCTACGGTCGCCCTTTCGCCCCGTCTTAGCATGTAGGAGCGATGCTGCGTCGCGGCAAAGCAAAGTCTGTTTCGGATTGTTACGCGCTAAGCGACTGACTTTATTTCACTTTTATTACACAGACGCACACGCGGCAACAGAACGTCGATCGACGATCCGTGCTCGGGAATCTCATGCCCAGTTCCCCTAGGCGGCGGCGAAAAGCAGGGCTAGGCTCCGCCGCCAAAGGGATAACCGTTTCCGGGAAATTGGGTTTCATGATCAAGAGCTTGCGTCTCGCCGCCTCCGTCGTCGCCCTCGCCGCCGCCATGGCCGGAACGGCCCATGCGCAGGCGCAGCAAGCGCCGCCGGCCCAAGCCTCCACTGCCAAGGCCCACGTCTTCACCGCCAAGGACATGGCCAGCCTGGACCGTCTCAGCGATCCGCGCGTCTCGCCGGACGGCCGCTACGTGCTCTACGCGGTGCGGACCATGGACTATCCGGCCCAGAAGGCCTCGATGTCCCTGTGGATCGCCGACCTGAAGGCCAGGATGGCGCCGCGCCGGCTGAAGATCTCGGACGGCGGCGCCTCGAGCGGCCGTTGGAGCGCCGACGGCAAGACCATCTACTTCTCCTCCAGCCGCGCCGGCGGGACCGAGCAGGTCTTCAAGACCGATGTAGCGGGCGAGACTGCGACGCAGGTGACCTCCGCGCCGTTCGACGTGCAGGCTTACCGGGTCGCACCGGACGGCAAGGCGATCGTGGTCGGCCTGGCTGTGTTCCCCGACTGCGCCGACCTGACCTGCACCGAGGCCCGCCTCGCGGCCAAGGGTTCGACCAAGGCCACGGGCGTCGTCTTCGACCGCCTGTTCGTTCGCCATTGGGACACCTGGAACGACGGGACCAAGAACCACCTGTTCGCCTATGGCCTGGACGCCAACGGCGTGGCGGCCGGCCAGCCGATCGACCTGATGAAGGGCTTCGACGGCGACACCCCGACCAAGCCCTACGGCGGCGACGACGACTTCGTGGTCAGCTTCGACAGCAAGCTGGTGATCTTCTCTGCCAAGGTCGCCGGCAAGGACGAGCCCTGGACCACCAACTACGACATGTGGGGCGTGCCGCTGGACGGCTCGGCCAAGCCGACGAACTACACCGCCGACAACAAGGCCTGGGACACTCCGGGGATCGCCTCGCCGGACGGCAAGCTGATCGCCTATCGCGCCATGAAGCGCCCGGGATTCGAAGCCGACCGTTTCGGCGTCATGATCTATGACGAGACGACCCAGAAGACCCGTGAACTGGCCCCAACCTGGGACCGCTCGGCCGACGCCATCGCCTGGAGCCGTGACGGCAAGACGATCTACGCCACCGCCCTGGACGTCGGCCAAGGCAAGCTGTTCGCCATCGACGTGAAGACCGGCAAGGTCACGCCCGTCACCGGCGACGGCCACGTCACCGCCTTCGACGTCGGCCCGACCGGCATCGTCTACGCCTCCGACTCGCTGAAGAGCCCGTCCGAGCTCTACATGACCGTCCCCAAGGGGCCGCCGGTGAAGATCGCCAGCGTCTCCAGCGAAGCCCTGAAGGACGTCGTCTGGGGCGAGCCCGAGCAGTTCGCCTTCAAGGGCTGGAACGACGAGGAGGTCCACGGCTTCGTCGTGAAGCCGGCCAACTTCGATCCGGCCAAGAAGTATCCGGTCGCCTTCCTGATCCACGGCGGTCCGCAGGGCTCGTTCAGCAACAGCTGGTCGTACCGCTGGAACCCGCAGGTCTACGCCAACGCCGGCTATGCCGTGGTCATGGTCGATTTCCATGGCTCGACCGGCTACGGCCAGGGCTTCACCGACGCGATCAGCCAGCACTGGGGCGACCGCCCGCTGGAAGACCTGCAGAAGGGCTGGGCCGCGGCTCTGGGCAAGTACAGCTTCCTGGACGGCGACCGCGCCTGCGCGCTCGGCGCCTCGTACGGCGGCTACATGATCAACTGGATCGCCGGCAACTGGAACGAGCCCTGGAAGTGCCTGGTCGATCACGATGGCGTCTTCGACACCCGCTCGATGGGCTATGCCACCGAAGAGCTGTGGTTCACCGAGTGGGAGAACGGCGGAACGCCGTGGCAGCCGAACACGACCTACGAAACCTTCAACCCGGTGCTGCACGTCGACAAGTGGACCAAGCCGCAGTTGGTGATCCAGGGCCAGCTCGACTACCGCATCCCGGTGGAACAGGGCCTCTCGGCCTTCACCGCCCTGCAGCGCAAGGGCGTGCCCAGCAAGCTGCTGTACTTCCCGAACGAGAACCACTGGGTGCTCAAGGCCCAGAACTCGGTGCAGTGGCACAAGGAAGTGCTGGACTGGCTGGACCAGTGGACGGGCAACAAGCGGCCGGGGAAATAGACCGCGCCATCCTGGCTATCCCGGACGGCCCGCGCGGCTGGTCCGGGATAGCCAAAGGGTATCGAGGGTTCGAATCCCTCGGTCTCCTGCTCAGGCATCGACCGCGTTTGGCGATACCTCGGCAAATCTAGTCACAAAGGTAGTCAGCGGTTTCGACAGCGACCTTACGTCCGCCCGACACGCTAATTACGAAGCCTTCATCGGCGACGCCCCGGTACATGCATCCCGACGGAACGGGAACGCGCGACGTGCCTCGCAAATCCTTGTCGGCGAGATACCCGCCCTCTTTCCGCCGTTTGACCTCCACAAAATCATACTCGCCCCGCCCGATCCGCGCGCCTAGCGGCAAGGATTGGCGCGTACGGATGACGGTGATGTCCTTCTTCTTGGGATCCTGTTCAAGGTGCGCGATGGCCTCGTCGAAGCAGTATCCCTTGAGCAGCATGGCCTCCTGCCCACAGTAGCCGCCTGGCTCGACCAGAATACGGGCTCGCCCCGTCGCGCTGACGCGACGCACGGTTGCCGCAACGGGACCCGAGCTTGGCGCGGCCTGTCCCGCCGGACTCGCGCCGGGGCTATTTTGGACAGGGGCCGCGACCTGATTGCTGGAGGGCGAGGTCGGCCGCGCAAAATTGTTCGCGACTTCGCTGGAAACGGCGGAATGTCGGAAAGACATCTCTATGCCGCCGCGATCGTTCAGCTCCTCGCCTACGAACGAGCTTCGGTCGCATCGGCCCGTATAGGTACGCCCCATTCCGACCAGGATCGTACAGCTCCCATCCATGGCAACGCCATGCGCGGGCAGTGAGCCGAACTGGTTGCGAATGTTCCCCTCGAGATAGCCATTCGAATGGCTAAGGGTGATCACCTCCTGAAAGGCGTAGTCACCTTCAGACATGCGAGCGGTGCCTGCATAGGTCAGGGAAGTCGGCAGGAGCTTGTCGCTCAACTTCAGGCGCTCGCGCCCGCTGGCGGCCACGACGACCATCATTTCCGACTTGCCGAGGAACTTCTTCACCCCGCGAAATGCCGTCGCAGAGCAGGCGCCCCGATAGGTATTGCCACCGAACTTTAGCTCACAACTGCCATCGCGGTACTTTCCGGTCAGCGGCCAGGAGCCACTCGCGCCTTGTCGCAAGGGGAAGAAGTCCACCTTGCCCGACAACTGGCCTGTCGCATCCAGATTGGCTTGAATATCGAGGAAGCGACTTCCCTCCGTGTTTCCCGTCAGAATTCCAAACCATTGCTGCGTCGGCTGCATCGCCCCGACGAGTGACACGGGCGGCAGGGTGGGAGCAGGTGGCGGAGGAGCGGGGACTACCCGGCTCGCGTTTGCACCAGCTTTGCTCGGGCGTGTCTGCGCCACCGCCAGGTCAACGGGAAGGAATAGAACGGCGGCGAGCGCGGGAACGATCAAGACAGAGCGCATGAAATACCGCCTCTCGATTTGAACTCGCGACACCACCTCACCGGTACACTTGGACCGAACGACCGTTGCCGATCGCTATTGTGCCCCGTCGGCGCCCCGCTCAACAATTGGAGGTTGCCGAGCTCACCCCTTGAACGTCAAGGGATCAGTTGCGAGTTCGAATTGTCGGGTCGATCCGTTCCTCGGAGAGCTGGTCGTAATGACGGATAGCCTTGAGGCCTAAAGCTTCCCCGTCGCCACCGCGAACGTCAGCCGCGCCTTCTTCTCCAGGTCGCCCATCTCGCGGCCTGTGACGAACGGCTTGGCGAGGGCGGCGGTGGCGATCGCTGGGAACGCCGCCACGGGCAGTCCTCTCACTTCTTCCCGCGCGTCCTTGAGCTGTTCCGCCACCCGCCGCGCCATATCGGCCTGTGTCCAGTCCTCCGGCAGCCGCGAGCGGCCGGCCTGCTTCAGCCGCCAGAGGCCCGCCAGGCCATAGGCCCGCGCCGCGCCCTTCACGGCGTGGGGATCGGCGGCGGGGTCCAGGCGACGCGCGGCCAGCACGGCCAAGGCGCCGGCCGTGCCGTCGACATAGGCCAGCACCGCCGCCTCGTCCCTCAGCGGGCCTTCGTCCAGGTCGGTGAACCGCGCCTCGGTCAGGACGGCCAGGGCGTTCGGATCGAAGGTCGAGGCGGCCAGGGCCTCGACATTGGGATGCTTGCGCGGCGTCTTGCCGGCCGCGATCTCTTTCATCGCCTCGCGCCACCAAGTGATGCGGATTTCGCCCATCAGGGCGTTGGTGACGCCGCCCGCCACCCGGGCCAGCTCGTAGTTCAGGCCGTACAGCGCGATGACGTCGGCCCGCGCGGCGGCGTCGCCGATGAACCGCGTGGCCAGCCAGCGGTCCGGATCGAGGCGGCGGACGAGATCGTCGAGGGTTTCGGTATCGGCCATGATCTGGGAAATGGGGTCTTCGAAACAGAAAAGGGCCCGTCGAGATGACGGACCCTCCCCTTACAGCAATTCTCGGCGGTGTTTAGCCGAAGATGGTCTGGTTCATCGCCATGGTGGCCAGCATCGGCAGGCTGAGCAGCGTGTTGGTGCGCGAGAACAGCATCGCCATCTTGGCCGCCTTGGCCTTGGCGTCGGCGTCGGCCTCGACCAGGCCCAGGGCGATCTTCTGGTTCGGCCAGATGAAGACCCAGACGTTGAAGAACATCACCGTACCCAGCCACATGCCGGTGCCGATGAAGGTAAAGCTCATGTCGACGCCGGGCGTGTAGCCGCCCGCCAGGCCCAGGGTCGCGGCCTCGACCAGGTAGCCCCGGCTGAAGGCCAGGATCACGCCCATGACCCAGGTGAACAGGGCGGCCCAGCGGAACCAGAACAGCGCTTCGGGCGCGATGTACTTGCTGACGGCCGGCTTCAGCTCGGCCGGAATCTGCGGCATCACGCGGATCTGGACGAAGTTGAAGTAGTACAGCAGCCCGATCCACAGGATGCCGAACATCACGTGCAGCCAGCGGAAGACGGCTTGCAGGAACACTTCGCCGTGGCCCTGGGGCCCGTGCGAGTAGCCAATGATGATCACCAGCGCCAGGACGAAGCTGACGATGATGGTGTTGCGGAAGTTGGAAAGCAGTCCAGACATTCGGTTTCCCCCTCGGATCCCTATTGCTTGAGCGGGACCATACGGGGTTTTCGAGAGTCGGGTAAAGTTCGGGGAACGGAGGTCTTTTGGACCTCGCTAAACCGCGATCAGCGCCGCCGCCAGGCGACGGCCCTCGCTGGCCAGCACGTTGTAGGTGCGGGCGGCCGCTTCAGTGCTCATGAACTCCAGCCCCACGCCCGCCGCCTTCAGGGCGTCGCGGACGGCGCGTGGCGGCAGGGCGTTGACGAGGCCCGTGCCCAGGAGGACGAACTCGACCGTGCCCTCTACCGCGAAGACTTCGGCGAAGGATTCAGGCGTCAGTTCGGAGAGGGCCGAGATGGCCCAGTCGCGCGGCTGATCGTCGATGATCAGCAGCGAACCGGGCCGCCAGTCGCCGGCGACCCGAAAGCCGCCGCCGCCCCAGGCGTCGATGGACGGCGGCTGACGCATTACGGGCGCGAGGCTGCGCCGAACTTGATCGGCGTGGCCTCTTCGTCGCCGCGCTTCACGCCCCAGACCAGGATTAGCGGCAGGGCGATGTAGATCGACGAGTAGGTGCCGATGATGATGCCGAACACCATGGTGAAGACCAGCGGGAACAGCACCGGGCCGCCGAACAGCATCGTACCGCCCAGGGCCAGCAGGGCCGTGGTGCCGGTGATGATCGTCCGCGACAGACGCTCGTTCTCCGACAGGTCGATGATGTCGCGCAGCGGGGTCGTCTTGTACTTGCGCAGGTTCTCTTTCAGACGGTCGAAGGTGATGACCTTCTCGTTCATCGAGTAGCCGATGACCGTCAGCAGGGCCGCGATCTCGGTCATCGAGAACTCGATGCCCACGACCGACAGCAGGCCCAGGGTCAGGACGATGTCGTGGATCACGGCCACGACCGCGCCCGTGCCGTACGACAGGCCGAAGCGGAACCAGATGTAGCCCAGGGTCAGCAGCAGGGCGACGCCGAGGGCCTTGAAGCCGGACATCAGCAGTTCGCCCGAGACCTTGGCGCCGACTTCCGAGCGGCTGACGACCTTGAGATCGGGGAAGCGCTTCACCAGCTCGGCCTCGACGTGCTTGGAGGCGGCGGTCGCCGCCTCGCCTTCGGCCGGGCGGAACTTGACCATGGCGGCGTTCGGCGAGCCGAAGCCCTGGACCTGGCCGTCGTGGGCGCCGATCTGGTTCAGGGCCACGCGCAGCTCGGCCTGGGGCACGGGGCGCGGCATGGCCACTTCCAGGGCGACGCCGCCCTTGAAGTCGATGCCCAGGTTCAGGCCTTGGAAGACCAGCGAAACGATCGCGCCGATGATCAGCAGGGCCGAGAAGACGGCCGCGACCGGCGCCCACCGCACGAAGCGGTAGTGGGTCGAACGCGGGATGTAGCGGATGAGGGGCCAACGCATGGTCGGTTCTCCTATGCGATCGGCAGCTTCTTCGGCTTGGTGGTCTTGAACCACCAGCCGATGAGCACTTGGGTGATGAAGATGGCGGTGAACAGCGACGTGAACACGCCGATCACCAGCGTCCAGGCGAAGCCCTTCACCGGACCCGAGCCGAAGCCGAACATGATCAGGCCCGAGATCAGGCTGGTGATGTTGGCGTCCAGGATCGAGGTCAGGGCCAGTCGGTAGCCGTGGTCGGCCGCGGCCATGGGCGTGCGCCCGGCGTTGGCCTCGTCGCGCATGCGCTCGTAGATCAGCACGTTGGCGTCGACGGCGACCGCCAGGGTCAGGATCAGGCCGGCGATGCCCGGGAAGGTCAGGGTCGCCTGGGTCATCGACATGATGCCGATGATCAGCAGCACGTTGACCACCAGGGCGATGGCCGCGAAGCCGCCGAACAGGCCGTAGGCAAGGATCACGAAAACGAACATCGCCAGGGCGCCGATGGCCAGCGAGATCGAGCCGGCCTTGACGGCGTCGGCGCCGAGCTCGGCGGTCACCGTGCGCTGGTCTTCGACGTTCAGCGGCGCGGGCAGAGCGCCCGAACGCAGCAGCAGCGACAGTTCGTTGGCGCTGTCGACCGTGAAGTTGCCGGTGATGACCCCCGTGCCGCCGGTGATCGCGCCGTTGATGACGGGAGCCGAGATCACCTTCTTGTCGAGGACGATCGCGAACTTCTTGCCGATGTTGCGGGCAGTGGCGTCGCCGAACTTGCGCGCGCCCACGCCATTGAAGGCGAACTGGACGACCGGCGAGCCCGACTGCGGGTCGAATTGCTGCTGGGCGTTGGTCAGTTCCTCGCCCGACACCAGGGCGCGCTTCTTGAGCACATAGTACTGGGCGTAGCGGTCCTCGCTGGGCACCACTTCCGAGCCCGGCGGGATGCGGCCCGCCGCGACGTCTTCGGGCGTCACCGTCTCGTCGACCATCTGGAAGGTCAGCTTGGCGGTCTTGCCGATGACGTTCTTCAGCTTCTCGGGATCGCTCTCGCCGGCGGCCTGGATCATGATCCGGTTGTCGCCCTGGCGATTGATCGAGGGCTCCTTGGTGCCCAGGCTGTCGATACGGCGACGGATCGTCTCGATCGACTGCTCGACCGCCTTGGCGGCGTCGGCGCGGGCGGCTTCCGGCACGAAGCTGACTTCGATGCGCTGGTCGCCCTTGCCCGCGACGGTCACGTCCTTGCCGCCGATCACCCCGGCCAGCGGCGCGCCGAGGTTCTTGCGCAGCAGGTTCAGAGCATCGTTGTAGCGCGCGGCGTCGGCGATGCGGACGCTGACGATCTCGCCCTGCTGGGCCAGTTCGCCGAACTGGATCTGCTCGTTGCGCAGCTGGGTGCGGGTGTCTTCCACCAGGTTCGACAGACGCTCGCGGTGCAGGGCGTCGGTGTCGACCTCATAGAGCAGGTACGAGCCGCCTTGCAGGTCGAGGCCGAGGTTCAGCTTCTTGTGCGGCAGCCAGCCGGGCATGGCGTCCACCGTGCTCTGCGGGAGCACGTTGGGCAGGGAGAACAGAATGCCGAAGATCACCGACAGGGTGACGGCGATGATCTTCCAGCGGGAGAGAGTCAGCATGGATCGGGACTTTTCAGGCGGCGTCGCTACGAACGCCTCGAGATAGGGTTTCTAGAGCGTGATAGCCGAAAGTGTGAGCGGTTTCGGCGACCATCACGCTCCAGATAAAGGGCCGAGCCTGCCTCGCAGGCTCGGCTTACGCCTTAGTTCTTGGCGTCGTTGGCGGCCGCCGGCTCGCCCTTGGCGCGGACTTCGGTGATCATGCCCTTCAGGACCTTCACCGTGACGCCCTGGGCGATCTCGACGCCCACTTCCTTGTCTTCGACGCGGACGATCTTGCCCAGGACACCCGAGGCCAGGACGACGCTGTCGCCGCGCTTGATGTTGGCGAGCATGTTCTGGTGCTCCTTCGCGCGCTTCTGCTGCGGGCGGATGAGCATGAAGTAGAACAGCACGACCATCAGGAGGATCGGCGCGAGCTGAACGAGCTGGGCAGACATATTGGACATAAGAGCTCCAAGAAAACCGGTAAGGCGCGCCGCCCAGGGGAGCCAAGCTCATAGGGTCGCGCCAAGTCGGCGGAAGCTATGCGTTCGCCTCCCCTTTTGCAATGCAAGCGCACCCGGTATGCAGCGTGCCCATGACCGACGCGACAACTCCCCTGCTCACGCGCATCGCCGACGCCCTGGAACGCCTGGCGCCGCCGCCGCCCGCCAAGCCAGACTTCAGCGCCGCGCGCCTGTTCCGGCATGACCCCAAGGACGGCGCCTTCGTGCCCGCGCCGGACTACCCGCTGGCGCTGGACCTGCTGGTCGGCATCGACCGGCAAAAGAACCGCTTTGTCGAGAACTTGCGCCGTTTTGCCGTGGGCCTGCCCTGCAACCACGTCCTGCTCTGGGGCGTGCGCGGCACGGGCAAGAGCTCGGTGACCAAGGCCGCCTTCGTCAGCCTGGCCAATGAGTTCACGGACCTGAAGCTGGTCGAGGTCGACCGCGACGAGGTCGCCGCCCTGCCCCCGCTGTTCGACCTGCTACGTACGCGTTCGGAACGGTTCGTCGTGCTGTGCGACGACCTCTCGTTCGAGGACGGCGCGGCCGCGGCCAAGGCGCTGAAGTCGGCGCTGGAGGGCGGCGTCTCGGGTCCGCCGGAGAACGTGCTGTTCGTGGCCACCTCGAACCGCCGCCACCTGATGCCGCGCGACCACGTCGAGCGCCAGGGCGCCATCGCCGCCGCCGAGAACGCCGAAGAGGAGATGAGCGTCTCCGACCGCTTCGGCCTGTGGATCGGCTTCCCGCCGATGGACCAGGACACCTACCTGGCCGCCATCCGCGCCTATGCCGCGCAGTTCGGCCTGGCCGCGCCGGACCTCGAGCGCCGCGCCCTGCAGTGGTCGACCCAGCGCGGCGGCCGCTCGGGCCGCGTGGCCTGGCAGTTCGTCCGCGACGTGGCCGGCGAGCTGGGCGTGAAGCTGCCCGCCTAGCGGCGCAGGACCTCCAACAGCAGAACGGCCCGCCTCTTTCGAAGCGGGCCGTCTTTCGGGTCGCGGTGGCGATGACGTCCTAGCGCGGCAGCACCAGGCCCGGATCGACCGGCTTGGCCTTGTCCTTGACGGTCGGGGCGTAGCGCATCTCGAAGTGCAGCTTGGGCTCGTTGGCCCCGCCGGTGGCGCCGACCGCGCCGACCTGTTCGCCCTGACGCACGTCCTGCTGCATCTTCACATTGATGCTGGAGAGGTGGGCGTAGGCCGTGACCCAGCCGTCGGCGTGCTTGACCAGCACCAGGTTGCCGAACTGCGGGACCTGGTTGCCGGCGTAGGCCACCTTGCCGTCGGCGGCCGACAGCACCGGCGTGCCCTGCGGCGCGCGGATGTCCAAGCCGTCGTTGCGCTGGCCCGGGCCACTGACGCCGAACGACGAGATGATCTCGCCGCGCAACGGCCAGGCGAACTTGCCCTTGCCCGAGGCGATGATCTCGGCCTCGGTCGGCGGGGCGGCGCTTTCGATGATCGGACGGGCACTAGTGGGCGGCGCGGACGGCGGCGCGGCGATCGGCGCGCTGGGGCGCGAATAGCTGGGCGTGTACGGGACCGGGCTGGACGGCGTCGACGGCGCAGGGGCCGAGGTCGACGGACGCGTCGTGTTCGGACCCGTCGTCGGCGTCTCGACCTTGGCGTAGGTGTTCGACGGCTGGGCCGGCGCCGGCTTGGTCACCGTGGTGGTGGTGCGGATCGGCCCCTTGTCGCGGTAGCCGTCCGGCAGCTGGATCTTCTGGCCCTTCTTGACCGAAGCCGTGCTGCGCAGGTTGTTCTCGGCGGCCAGCGCCTTGACGCTGACGTTGAAGCGCTTGGCGATGTCGCCCAGCGTGTCGCCGCTCTGGGCGACATAGGCCTTGGCCGTGGTCGCCGGACCCTTGACCTTCTGGCCCAGGCGCAGCGTGGCGCCGGCCTTCAGCTTGTTGTCCTCGGCCAGGTCGCTGACGCCCATGTCGAACTTGCGGGCGATCGAGCTCAGGGTGTCGCCCGAGCGGACCGTGTGGACCTGACGCGGGCCCTGCACCGTCACGACGGCGCCGGTGACGCTGAGCGAGGTGGTGCTGGTGATGGTCTGTTCAGCGGCCGACTCGGCGCCGATCGGCGGCAGGTTCGAGCGCGGCGGAGTCGTCGCGGCCGAGGTGCGCGAGGGCGTGGTGGTCGCCGGACGGGTCGGCGCGGGCTCGCTGTCACCACCGGCCAGGGCCGGCTGCGACGCGGGCGTGCCCGGGATCACCTGGGTGGTCTTGATCGGGCCCTTGTCCTTGAAGCCGTCAGGCAGAACCAGCTTCTGGCCCTTCTTGATGGCGGCGCTGGTCTTGACGTCGTTCTCGTCGGCCAGGGCCGCGGCGGTGACGTTGAAGCGCTTGGCGATCGAGAAGATCGTGTCGCCGGTCTGGACGACATAGGCCTTCTGCGTACTGGCAGGGCCGGTGATCTTCTGGCCCAGGCTCAGGGTCTGGCCCTTCTTGATCTCGTTGTCCTTGGCCAGGTCGTTGACGTTGACGCCGAAACGCTTGGCGATCGAGGTCAGGGTGTCGCCCGACTTGACGGTATGGGTCTGCGGCTTGCCCTTCACCTCGACCACCTGGCCGGTGACAGTGGTCGTCACGACAGTCTTCGGCGGGACCGGACGCAGCACGGGAGCCGAAACCGGCTGGGCGGCGTGAGTCGCGGCCGGCTGCGAGATTGGTTGCGACACCGGGGTCGGCGGCGGCAGTTCCGACTGGGTCACCGCCGGCAGCGACTGGCTCTGGATCGGCGTCGGCTTGGGCAGGGTCTCGACCTCGCCCGGCGCGGTCTGGATCGTCTCGGCGGCGGTCGTCGCGGGCTGGGTCGTCGGCTGGGCGGCCGGCTGCGTGATCGGGAAGTTGGGCGTGAAGCGCTGGCCGGCCAAGCCTTCCATCGGCGCGGCGTTCGCACTGGCTCCGAGCGTTCCAGCCGTCAGGGCGGCCACCGCCGCTTGCGTCCACAACTGCCTCATAGCCTCTCCTTTCCCGCCGGGGCCACCAGAGGGCTCCGCCAGGGTAAACCAACCTTTAACACCGAAGAGCGCGAACGCCGCGCCCCCCAGACTCACTGATCCTTGGCGACGCCCGCCAGCAACGGCACGAAGCGCACGTCGCACAGGATCTCGACCCGGAAGCCCCCTTTGCCGTCGCCCGCATAGCGGCGAAGGCTTTGTACTGGCCCCTTCCCCACCGGCGCGACCAGCACGCCGTTGGGCTTCAACTGCGAAAGCAGCCGTTTCGGATCATCTTCGGCCGCAGCCGTGACCATAATGCGGTCGAACGGCGCCTGTTCGGCCCAGCCTTCGCCGCCATCGCCGAACTTGGTGATGACATTGGTCAGGCCCAGCTTGTTGAAGCGGCCCTCGGCCTCCTTCATCAGCGTGCGATAGCGCTCGATCGTATAGACGAGGCGCGAGACCTTGCTGAGGATCGTGGTCTGGTAGCCCGAGCCCGTGCCGATCTCCAGCACGCGCGCGCGCGGCTCGACCGTCAGGGCCTGGGTCATCAGGCCGACGATGAACGGCTGGCTGATCGTCTGGCCGCAGGCGATCGGCAGGGCCGAATCCTCCCACGAGCGATCCTTGAACAGGTCCGGCGTGAACAGGTCGCGCGGCGTCGTCTCGATGGCCTTCAGCACCTGGGGATCTGTCACCCCCTGGTCGCGCAGAGCCTGCATCAGGCGCGGCAAGTCGGCCTTGGCGTTCTCGGCGGCCTTGGTCGTCCGTCCGCTCATGCCTTCACCTTGGGCGGAGCGCCGCCCAGCACGCCCTTCAGCGCGTGGACGGTTTCGTTGTGCGTCAGGTCGATGTGTAGCGGCGTGACGGAGATGCGGCCTTCATAGATCGCGCGCAGATCGGTGCCCTCGACGGGGTTCGAGGCCTTGGCCGAGAAACCCATCCAATAGTAGTCGCGGCCGCGCAGGTCGGTGCGCTTGTCCATGTGGCGCAGCAGGCCGTCGCGGAAACCCTGGCGGGTCACCTCGACCGCCGAGACCTGCTCGGGCGGCAGGGCCGGGAAGTTGACGTTCATGACCACGTCGGCGGGCCAGCCCACTTCCAGCAGGCGCTGGACGATGCCGGGACCGAACGCCTCGGCCGTCTCCCAGTGGGCGACGACCTCGTCATGGAACCAGGTCATGGCCTGGGACAGGGCGATCGACGGGATGCCGTGGACCATGCCCTCGATCGCGCCGGCCACCGTGCCCGACAGGGTGACGTCCTCGGCCAGGTTCTGGCCGCGGTTCACGCCTGACAGCACCAGATCCGGCGCGGGGCCGTCGATCAGCTGCTGCACGGCCATCATCACGCAGTCGGTCGGCGTGCCCTCGACGGCGAAGCGGCGCGCGTCCAGCTTTCGCACGCGGATCGGGTCCGACAGGGTCAGGGCCCGGCTGGCGCCCGACTGTTCGTACTCCGGCGCGCAGATCCAGACGTCATCCGTCAGGGCGCGGGCGATCTTCTCCAGGGCCACCAGGCCCGGCGCGTGGATGCCGTCGTCGTTGGTGAGGAGAATCCTCACGCAGCGCCCCCGATGTGGGTCACACCGCCCATATAGGGCTGCAGCGCCGCCGGGATGTGGATGCGGCCGGCCTCGTCCTGATAGTTCTCCAGCACGGCCACCAGGGTGCGGCCGACGGCCAGGCCCGAGCCGTTCAGGGTGTGGACGAAGTGGCCGCCCTTCTCGCCGGTCTTGCGATAGCGCGCTTCCATGCGACGGGCCTGGAAGTCACCGCAGTTCGAGCAGGAGCTGATCTCGCGGTACATGTTCTGCGACGGCAGCCAGACCTCGAGATCGTAGGTCTTCTTGGCGCCAAAGCCCATGTCGCCCGTGCACAACAGCATGGTGCGGAAAGGCAGCTCCAGCTTCTTCAGCACGGCCTCGGCGCACTCGACCATGCGCTGGTGCTCGGCTTCCGACTGGTCCGGCGTGGTGATCGAAACCAGCTCGACCTTGTAGAACTGGTGCTGACGGATCATGCCGCGCGTGTCGCGACCCGCCGAACCGGCCTCGGCGCGGAACGACGGCGTCAGGGCCGTCAGGCGCATCGGCAGCTCTTCCTCGGCCACCAGCTGCTCACGGACGATGTTGGTCAACGAGACTTCAGCGGTGGGGATCAACCAGCGGTCGTCGGTCGTGTGGAACAGATCGTCGGCGAACTTCGGCAGCTGGCCGGTGCCGAACAGCGCCTCGTCCTTCACCAGCAGCGGCGGGCTGATCTCGGTGTAGCCGTGCTCGACCGTCTGCAGGTCCAGCATGAACTGGCCGATGGCGCGCTCCAGGCGGGCGATCTGGCTCTTGAGGACCACGAAACGCGAACCGCTCATGCGGGCAGCGGCTTCGAAGTCCATGCCGCCCAGGGCATGGCCCAGGTCGACGTGATCCTTCGGCGCGTTCAGGCGGCCGGCCGGCAGCTTGGCGGCGTCGCCCCAGGCGCGCTGCTCGACGTTACCGCTCTCATCCTCGCCCGTCGGAACCTCGGCGGCCGGGACGTTGGGCAGGCTGGCCAGCAGGTCCTTCAACTCGCCGCCGAACTTGGCCTCGTCTTCCGAGGCCGTCGCCATGACGCCCTTCAGGGCCTCAACCTCGGCCATCAGGCGCGCGGCTTCGGCCTCGTCCTTCTTGGCCTTGGCCTGGCCGATCAGCTTCGAGCTTTCGTTACGCTTGGCCTGGGCTTCCTGCAGCGTCGTCTGGGCGGCGCGCAACTTAGCGTCCAGCGCCACGGCCTCGGCGGCCGCGCCCGACCGGCCCTTGCCCGACCAATGGCGGTCGAAGGCTTCGGGATTATCGCGGATGGCCTTGATGTCGTGCATCGAACGCTAGCTCGGAAAGTCGAGGAGAAACGCCCTCTCTAAGGCGCGTCGGCGGGGGCGCCAAGCTTTCCGGACGGCGGCGGCGCCTGTCCACGGCTTCGTGATCCGGCGAACTCCGCGCGCCGACAACCCCGCATTGCGCGAAATCGGGAAAATGGAGGATGTGCGACCGCGTGACGCAGGTCTCAAAAGACGTTCATCCCCCGTTTTGCGGCCCAGCTGCACGAACGATCCAACTGTTAACGGATATTAGCCGCACTTCTGAACCCGGACTTAATCCCGACCGCCGAAAAGCCGCGTCAATTCCAGTGCGCTTTCCTTTCGCGGCCCTCCCCGGCCCTCTCGATCATTCAAGGATTTCGAAGACCATGAAGACGTT
Organism: Caulobacter sp. GW821-FHT09H08; assembly: GCF_059415885.1. Lineage (NCBI taxonomy): Bacteria > Pseudomonadati > Pseudomonadota > Alphaproteobacteria > Caulobacterales > Caulobacteraceae > Caulobacter > Caulobacter sp. GW821-FHT09H08. The sequence continues at coordinate 912,185 of NZ_JBWKOC010000003.1, read as the reverse complement.
CGCTGCTTTCGCCGCCCTCGCCATCGCCGCCGTCGTCGCCGCTCCGGCCGGCGCCAAGACCAACAACGAAGTTCGCGTCTCGATCACCGGCAAGAACTCGGTCCAGATCCAGAACGAGATCAAGGCCGCCGCCGACACCGTTTGCGCCACCGGTTCGAAGATCGCCACGCAGGACTGCATCGACGGCGCCCTGATGAGCGCCAACCGCCAGCTGGCCTCGCTGATGCGCGCCCGCGACGCCGGCAAGGCCTTCGAAAACGAAACCGTCTCGGTCGTCCGCATCTCGCTGAAGGGCAAGACCCGCGACCAGATCCACGCCGAAATCCGCACCGCCGCCGCGACCGTCTGCAAGGCCCAGCCGCGCTTCAGCGTCGTGAACTACCAGGCCTGCGTCACGGACACCGTCCGCGCCGCCAAGGCTCAGCTGCAGGCGCGCATCGGCGCCGCCGCCTAATCCAGGGCAGCTACAGAAGTCACTCGCGTATCTGAGTGGGAAAAGGGCTCCGCGGCATAGGTCGCGGGGTCCTTTTTCGTTTGGGCGCTTCCGCCAGCGCCACAGTCACGGAACGTATGGTTTTGGTCGACCTCGGCCGGATCGACATTCGTCGATCTCAATCCGTCGCCTTCCTGGACCTTGTGCCCAGGACCCATGCCTGAGGCAGGCCCGGACATTCCGGATGCGCGCGGCCGCAAGACCATGAACTCGGCCCGACTTCCCTTGCATCTGAACCATGGGTCCTGGGCACAAGGCCCATGAAAGCAGGGATTGTTGGTTCGATTGAATGTCGATGCGCTCTAGACCGAGACGATGTCCGTGCCGGCTTCCGCCTCGTCCTCCTGCTTGCGGCGGCGTTCGATCAGCCACACGCACCAGATCGAGATCTCGTAGAGCAGGCACAGCGGCACCGCGAGGGTGATCTGGCTGATCGGGTCCGGCGGGGTGACGATGGCGGCCACGACGAAGACGGCGACGATCGCGTAGCGGCGACCGGCCCGCAGCATCGTGGAGCTGATCAGGCCGGCCAGGCCCGCCAGCGACAGCACCACCGGCAGCTGGAAGCTGAGGCCGAAGGCCAGCAGCAGGGTCGTCACCAGCGTCAGATATTCCGACACGCGGGTCTGCAGAACGACCTTCACGCCCTCGCCGACGATCTGCTGGGACAGCGAGAACCACAGCACGAACGGCAGCATGACGTAGTAGACCAGCGACGCGCCCATCAGGAACAGCACCGGCGAGGCGATCAGGAACGGCAGGAACGCGTTGCGCTCCTTCTTATACAGGCCCGGCGCCACGAAGCGGTACAGCTGCCAGGCGATGATCGGGAAGGCCAGGATGATGGCCCCGAACGCCGCCAGCTTGATGTTGGTGAAGAACTGTTCCAGCGGCGCGGTGGCCTGCAGGGTGATGTCGGCCAGCGACGCCACGGGCGCCTTCTTGAGGCCGACCAGGGCCAGCAGCAGGTCGAACGAGCCGTGATGGCCTCCGCTGGCGTCCTGCAGGGCCTTCAGCCCCTCGGCCACCGTGAACGGGCGCACCAGAAACAGGAAAATCGGCTTCACGAAGGCGAAGCAGACGCCGAAGCCGACGGCGATGGCGGCCACGCAGATGATCAGGCGGGTGCGCAGCTCGATCAGGTGATCCAGGAGCGGCGCGCGCGAAGCCTCGATCTCGTCCTCGTGGGCGTCGCTCGGGTCGTATCCGATGGCCTTGTCGTTCACGAGACGATATCCGAAGCAGTCGAGCCACCGGCCTTGGGCGTGCGCTTGCGCGGCGCGCGGGCGGCCTTGGGCGCCTCGACGGTGATGTCCTTCTTGGCCACAGCGCGCTTACGCGGCGTCTTGGCCGGTTCGACGACAACGGGCTCTGCGACCGCGACGGCCTTCTTGCGCGGCGCGCGCTTGGCCTTCTCGACGATCTCCACCGAAGGCGTCGGCAGGATCGAGTTGTCGGTGGTCAGGGCCGGATTGTGGATCTCGCCGGCGGCATAGGGGTGCATCTGCGTCGCCCCGCTGGACAGCGAGGCGTCGATGTCGGCGAAGACCTGGTCGGGGTTCATCGCGTCACGCGCGGCGTCGGCCGCGTCCTGCACCGGATTGGAGAACTGGCCCGTGCGCAGGGCCTGGACCTCGCGGCGCAGCTCGTCCAGCTCGGACTGACGCGCCATTTCGTCGAAGCTGGCGCGGAATTCCGACGCCATGCCGCGCATCTTGCCGACAAATTGGCCGAGTTTGCGCAAAAGCGCGGGCAAATCCTTGGGCCCCACCACGATCAGGGCGACGGCGGCGATGACAAGGAGTTCAGTGCCGCCGATATCAGGAAGCATGGACGCGCCTTAGAGCGGAGGAGCCATGGGCTCCCCGCGAGGTTGGATCATCGCGCGCGGAGAACGGCCCCCACGCGCGCTAACGCCTTACGACTTGCGAAGTTCTTCGGATTCCGACTCGGTGCGCGGCAGCGAGCCCTTGGCCTTGTTGTCGGCGACTTCGGTGCTGACGTCGTCCTTCAGACCTTCCTTGAAGGCCTTAATGCCCTTGGCCGCGTCGCCCATGATGCCCGACAGCTTGCCGCGACCGCCGAACAGCAGCAGCACCACGACAGCGACGATGATCCAGTGGATAGGACCGAAACTTCCCATAACGGAGACTCCTTGCGACAGCGCCCTGTAGCCGCTGCGACGCGTCGTTACAACATGCCGAAGAATATAGGCGTTCGCGGGGCTGGCGACCATCGTTCCACCACGAAGCGCGAGGTCTCGGCCCGCGGCTCAGCCATTGGGCAAGTTCTGCTCGGCGAAGTTGACCGACCGGCCCCGTTTCGCGTCGCACCTTGTGGGCTAAGGGTTTGCAAAGCCTAGCTTTCCGCTCCTGGCACGCGACTTGCCAAGATGTCGCACCCTCAGTGCGGGACAGCGTCCATGTCTATTTCTTCCGTCGGTTCGTCCAGCTTCGTCGGTTCCTACGGCGGCGTCAGCGCCGGCGCGTCCTCCCCGATCGAGGAACTGTCGGCCAAGGACGAGTTCCTGAAGTACCAGTCCATGACGCCGGCCCAGAAGATGCGGGCCGCGATGCTGTCCAAGCTGGGCCTGACCGAGGAACAGGTGAAGGCCATGTCCCCCGAAGACCGCAAGAAGGTCGAGGACAAGATCAAGGACATGATCAAGCAGCAGGTCGAAAACGACCCGGACAAGAAGAACAAGAACGGCCTGGTGGCCAACATCCTGGCGTGATCGACACCGATCTCCCCGGCGAATGCCGGGACCCAGGTCGAACCCACGAACGCCGATGCGGTTTTGAAGCCGCTGGCGCGAACACCCAAATCACTCCGGATGAATCTGGGCCCCGGCATTCGCCGGGGAGGTCGGCTATGAGGGGCTCTCAGCCTTCTCCGGCTCGCCCAGGAAGTCCTGCGCGAATTCGGGCGTCTCGCCGTCGTCAAGGTCCAGCGGATCCTCATCCTCGCCCGGGCGCAGGCCCAGCGGATCGGGCACGTTGAAGCCCGGCGGCAGGTTCATCTCCAGAAGACCGGCGGCCTTCATCTCGGCGATGCCCGGCAGGTCGGCCAGGGTCGCCAGGCCGTAGTGCTCCAGGAAGGCGTCCGTCGTCCCGAAGGTCACCGGTCGGCCCGGCGTACGCCGGCGGCCGCGCATACGGATCAGGCCCAGCTCCAGCAGCACGTCGATTGTGCCTCGGCTGGCCTGGACGCCGCGCACCGCTTCGATCTCGGCCCGGGTCACCGGCTGGTGGTAGGCGACGATGGCCAGGGTCTCCTGGGCGGCCTTGGACAGGCGGCGCGGCTCCTCGCGCTCTTCGGTCATCAGGAAAGACAGGTCGTTGGCGGTCTGGAAGCGCCAGCGATTGGCCACGCAGACTAGCTCGATCCCCCTGCCCTCGTAGCGCGCCCGCAGGCCCGCTATGCCGGCGGCGATGTCCGCGCCTTCCGGCAGGCGCTTGGCCAGGTCGACGTCGCTGAGCGGCTCGGCCGCCGCGAACAGCAGGGCCTCGATGCAGCGCTCGACGAAGAGAGGTTCGAGTTCCGTGCTCATGCCCACCCCATAACCGATTTCCCCGGCGAATGCCGGGCCCCAGATTCAACCTGAGCGGTTTGGGATGATCCGAGATGCGCTCCGCCAGCTTGTCGAGCGCTCTTGGGTTCGATCTGGGCCCCGGCATTCGCCGGGGAAGTCGGACGGAAGGAAAGGTTCATTCCGTAACCTCCAGCGGCTCCGCCCTAGTCCTGAGATAGATGTCCTGGAAGTGCTCCATCTGGCGAGCTTCGAGGATGCCCTCCTTCACCAGCTCCAGCGACGCCGACAGGGTCGAGGCCAGATACGAGGCGGGCGTCGGGCCGTCATCCTCCTCCAGCACCCGCTCCATCGGGGCGACGGTGGTGAGGACGGTCCAGTCCTCCATCTTGGGCAGCAGGCTGCGCAGGCGGTCGCGAGCGTCTTCCAGTGGATAGGCGGTCGGCGGACGCGGCGCGTAGTGGCGGCTGTGCTCGCGCTTGCGCTGGGTGATGTAGGCGCTCATCAGGCCGTAGAGGTCGCCCTCCAGTCGGGTCGAGGAGACGATCTTCACCGCCTCCGGGTCGCCGCGCATGAAGACGTCGCGCTTGAGGATCGGGCGATCCTTCAGGGCTTCGACAGCCTTACGCATCACGTCCAGCTTGGCCAGGCGGAAGGCCAGCTGCGCGGCCATCTCCTCGGCCGGCGGCTCCTCGGCCTTGGCGCGCTCGGGCTTGGGCAGCAGCAGGCGGGACTTGAGGTACGCCAGCCAGGCGGCCATGACGAGATAGTCGGCCGCCAGGGCGAAGCGCACGCGGCGGGCCTGCTGAACGAAGGCCAGATACTGCTCGGCCAGGCGCGTGATCGACAGCTGCAGCAGGTCAACCTTCTGGCTGCGCGCCAGGGCCAACAGCACATGCAGCGGGCCTTCGTACCCGTCGATGTCGATGACCAGCGCCGCGCCGTCTTCGGCCGCCTCGTTGGCGGCCTCGAAGTCGAAAGTGGGCTGGAAGCCCGTGCTCAAGCGTACTTGCCGTCGAACGCCGCGTCGAAGCGGGCGCGGGCCTCGGCCACGTCGAAGGGTTCGGGAACCTTGACCAGGCGGCCCATCACGGCCTGCGCCCGGCGGCGGGCCTCCTTGGACATCTTGCCGACGCCCGACATCACGGCCTTCATCTCGGCCATGTCGCCGTTGCAGTGCAGGACGACGTCGCAGCCGGCGGCCAGGCTGTCCTTGGCCCGCTGCTTGAAGTCGCCCGACAGCGCCTTCATCGACAGGTCGTCGCTCATCAGAAGTCCGTCGAAGCCGATGGATTCGCGGATGATTTTCTTGATGGCCTTCTTGGAGGTCGTGGCCGGGTTCTTGCGGTCGATGGCCGTGTAGACGACGTGCGCCGTCATCGCCATCGGCATGTCGGACAGCACGCGGAACGGCGCGAAGTCGCGAGCGTCCAGCTCGGCCAGCTTGGCCTTCACGACCGGCAGCTCCAGGTGGCTGTCGCTCATGGCGCGGCCGTGGCCGGGGATGTGCTTGATGATCGGCAGGACGCCGCCGGCCAGCAGACCCTCGGCCGCCGCGCGGCCCAGGGTCGCCACCTGCTCGGGCGTGTCGCCATAGGCGCGGTCGCCGATGATCTCGTGACCCTTGGGGTCCGGCACGTCCAGCACCGGCACGCAGTCGACATTGATGCCGAGGCTGTGCAGATCGTGGGCGATCAGGCGCGCGCTCAGGCGGGTGATCTCGCGGGCCACCAGCGGGTCGTTGGCGACCAGTTGGCCGTAGGCGCGGCCCGGCGGGTAGGTACGCCAGTGCGGCGGCTGCAGGCGAGCGACGCGGCCGCCCTCCTGGTCGATCAGGATCGGGGCGTCGTCGCGGCCGACCGTGGCGCGCAGGGCGGCGGTCAGCGCCCTCACCTGCTCCGGATCGGCGATGTTGCGCTTGAACAGGATGAAGCCCCAGGGCTTCACGTCCCTGAAGAACTCGACCTCTTCACGCGAAAGAGTGGTTCCGGCGCAGCCGAGGATGGCGGCGGTGGGCGCTCCCGATAGCAGGCTCATTTGACGAAGCAGGACTTGCCCGAGGCGGCGATCGCCTCACAGAAGGCCTTGGCGGCTTCGCGGCTGGCGAAGCCCGTCACCGAGGTGCGGTAGAGCGTGGCGCCGTTCTTGTCGATCGCCTCGACCTTCTTGCCCTTGCCGGCGGCCAGGCCCGGGGCCAGGCGGACGGCGTCGCTCCAGGCCTTGTCGGCCAGGGCGGGCGAGGACAGGGCGCCGATCTGCACCGAGGCCGGGCCCGAGGCCGTCGCGACGGGCTTCGGCGCGGCGGCGGTCGGGGCCGGAGCGGCGGCGACGGGCTTCGGCGGCGTGGCCTGGGCCAGCTGCACCGGCTTGGGTGCGGGCTTCTGGGCGGCGGCGGTGGCCAGGGACTCGATGGTCGGAGCCGGCGCGGCGGTCGCGGGCTTGGCGGCCGGCAGGGTCGCGCTCTGCACCGGAGCCGTCGCGGTCGGCGTCGTCGGACGCGCGGCCGGCGCTTCGGGCGGCGGCGCGAAGGTGGCCGAGGGCTGCGCTTCCTCGTTGTGATAGATCTGCAGGCCGGCCGCCGGATCCTTCGGCTGGCTGCTGGCCGCCGGCGCGGTCTTCATCTGCGCCACTTCCGTGCCGACCGCCTGCGGCGGCTCGTTCGGATTGCGGATGCCGCCGCGATAGACCATCACCACCGCCACGGTCAGGGTCACCAGCACGACGGCGCTGATGATCAGCGTCATCGGCAGCGGGCGCGCCCCGCGCACGGGCTGACGCGCGTCGAACGACAACGGCGCGTCGGTGGGCGGCGTATAGGCTCCGCGGTGCGGGTCGGACATCTCAGACAGGCTCCAGATACTCGTAGGCCCCAGAACAGGGGACGCGCGGATCGAACGCCTCGAATCAGACGCGCGCGACCTTAGGTTACCCTCCAGCGGCGCGTCCAAGAAGCATCCGCCCCGCTCAGGTGGCAGACGGAAAGCCGCTCGCGTCCCTGCCCTCGCGTCTCCGGGCCTTGGGGCCTAGTTCCAGACGTCGAGGTGGAACAGCTTGCGGTGCTCTTCTATCGCGAAGCGGTCGGTCATGCCGGCGATGTAGTCGCACACCACCCGGGCCCGGCCGGCTTCGTCGCGGTTCTGCGACTTGGCGAACCAGACGGTCGGGAGGACCTCCGGCTCCTTCAAGAAAAGCGCGAACATTTCGCCCAGAATACGGCGAGCTTGGCTGCGTGTCCGATTGACGCGCCAGTGACGGTACATGCGCTCGTAGAGGAAGGCGCGCAGGCGGGCCAGGTCCTCGGCCATGTCCGGCGAGAACGCGACCAGGGCGTGATCCAGGCCCCGGACGTCGTCGGCCGACGACACGCCGGTGGCGGCGGCGCGCTGCAGGGTCTCGCCCATCACGTCGTCGATCATCGCCCCGATCATCCGACGGATGGCCTCCAGATGGGTCAGCCGCGCGTCCAGGTCGGGCCGCTCGCTCTTCACCGCGAACAGGATCGGGCCGATCAGCGGCACGTCCATCAGGTCTTCCAGGCTGAACAGGCCGGCAGTGACGCCGTCATCCACGTCGTGGTTGTTGTAGGCGATGTCGTCGGCCAGGGCCGCGACCTGCGCCTCGGCCGAAGCCCAGGTGTCGAGGCCCAGCTCGTATTCGTCGTCGTACTTGGAGATCGCCTTCCAGGACGGCTTGCCCAGCTTGTTGGTCACCGGGCCGTTGTGCTTGATGATCCCTTCCAGGGTCTCCCAGGTTAGGTTGAGCCCGAGAAAGTCCGGATAGCGGTGCTCCAGCTCGGTCACCACGCGGAAGGTCTGCACGTTGTGGTCGAAGCCGCCGTACGGCTTCATCTGGATTTCCAGTTCGTCCTCGCCGGCGTGGCCGAACGGCGGATGGCCCAGGTCGTGGCCCAGGGCGATGGTCTCGGCCAGGTCGCTGTCCAGCCCCAGGGCCGTCGCCAGCGAGCGCGCGACTTGCGCCACTTCCAGCGAGTGGGTCAGGCGCGTGCGGAAGTTGTCGCCCTCGTGGGCCACGAAAACCTGGGTCTTTTCCTTCAGCCGGCGGAAGGCCGAGGCGTGGATGATGCGGTCGCGATCGCGGGCGAACGGGGTCCGGGTCCGGCTCTCATCCTCCTTGAACCGGCGCCCCTTCGACTTGAAGGGATCTTCGGCGTAGGGGGCGCGAGGAACGAAGTACGGAGTGGAGGACATGAACCGCCTTTATCGCATTGGACGATTTGGCCCCTTCCGAAGAGGCCGCGACGTCCTCATATAGGCCAAGGATGACCTTTACGCAGCCATGACCCAAGTAGACTTAACGCTTTCCGAAAACGCCGCTCGTCGGATCAAGGCTATCGCCGCGACCGAGGGACGCCCGCTGATGCTCCGCGTCGCCGTCGATGGCGGCGGCTGCTCGGGCTTCCAGTACCGGTTCGACCTGGTCGACACCGTCGAGGACGACGACCTGAAGGTCGAGCGTGACGACGCCGTGGCCCTGGTGGACGTGGTGTCCCTGGCCCTCCTGAAGGGCTCGGAGATCGACTTCGTCGACGAACTGGCCGGCGCGGAGTTCCGGGTCCGCAACCCGAACGCCAAGTCCAGCTGCGGCTGCGGCGTGAGTTTCTCGATCTAGCGTCTCGGGCCTAGCTCGGCACGAACTGCAGCAGGGTCAGCGTCACCGCGCCCCAGGCCAGCGGCGCGGCCATGAAGCCCCAGGCCGCCTGGGCCTCGCCCTTGCGCCAGACGATCCAGCTAGCGAGCGGCGACAGCAGGCAGACGACCCAGAACAGCGCCGCCAGCAGGAAGCCCAGCCAGGCGAGCGGGTTGCGCACGTTGCCGTTGTCGAAGATCACCGGCGTGAAGATCGCCAGGATCGCGCCGACGACCGCCAGCGCGACACACGCGCCCGTCGCCAGGACCATCCACAGGACCTGTTTCGATGCGCGCGGTGACTTGAGCGGGACCTTCATGAGCCCTAGCTTCCCGGCGCACTCTGGAGCCGTCAATGCGTATCGCCACCTGGAACGTCAACTCGGTCAATGCTCGCCTGGAAGGGGTATTGGCTTGGTTCGAAGCCGAAGCCCCCGACGTCGCGGTGCTGCAGGAGATCAAGTGCGTCGACGAGAAGTTCCCGACCGAAGCCTTTGAACGGCTTGGCTACAACGTCGTCGTCCATGGCCAGAAGACCTACAACGGCGTGGCCCTGCTCTCGAAGTTCCCGATCGACGACGTCCGCAAGGGCCTGCCCTTCCTGTCCGAGGACGAGGTCGACGAGCAGTCGCGCTATGTCGAGGCGGTGATCAATGCGCCGACGCCGTTCCGGGTGGTCGGCATCTACCTGCCCAACGGCAATCCGCTCGGGACCGAGAAGTTCGACTACAAGCTGGCCTGGATGCGTCGCCTGCACGCCCACGCCCAAACGCTGCTGGCCTTCGAGGAGCCCCTGGTCATCCTGGGCGACTACAACGTCATCCCCGAGGCCGAGGACGTGGCCAATCCCGAGGCCTGGCTGGGCGACGCCCTGTTCCAGCCCGAGAGCCGGGGCGCGTTCCGGGCGCTGAAGAACCTGGGCTTCGCCGACGCCTACATGCAGGTCGACGGCGCGCCGGGCGGCTACACCTTCTGGGACTACCAGGCCGGCGCCTGGCCCCGGAACCTGGGGATCCGCATCGACCACCTGCTGTGCTCGCCCCAGGCCGCCGACCGCTTGACCGACGTCGTCATCCACCGCGACGAGCGCGAAAAGGAAAAGCCCTCGGACCACGTGCCGGTCGTCGGCCACTTCCGCGACTAGTCGCCGCCTGTCCCGAAAACGCGACTCCCGCTAGCCTTCCCCCACTATGAGCGAACTCGCGCGTCTCCTGCTGTTCGTCGCCATCGCCGGTTCGGCGGTGACGTTCCTGGGCAGCCTGGCCATCTGGTACGGCGACGAGGACCGGCGTATCCGCCGCGCCTTGCGCAACGTGCTCAAGAGCGATCCGGAAGGCGTGATGGTCGCGCGCGGCCGGGGCCGCGGCGCGGGTTTCTCGTTCTCCACCAACCTGTTGGCGGTGGCCTGGGATCGGGGCGGCTGGTGCCTGGTCTATCGGCTCGAGGAACTTATGGGCGCCGAACTGCTGGTCGACGGCCAGGTCATGGGCCGCGTGTTCAGAGGCGAAGGCCGCCGGGCCATCGACCACGTCGCGCCCCAGGCCGAGCGCGTCACCTTGCGCCTGGTCTTCGACGACCCGCGCCATCCCGACTTCATGCTGGAGCTCTGGGCCCCCGGCGACGAGCAGCGCCGCGAGAGCCGCTCGCCCGGCGAACTGATGCAGGAGGCCAATCGCTGGCTGGCCCGTTGCGAGGCCATCGTCCGTCGCCCCCTGCCCCCACGCCCGCCGCGTCCCGAGCAGCAGGTCGCGCCGGCCCCGGTCGTCTCCGCGCGCCCCGCGCCGCCGCCGGAACCCGTCTATGACGACGAGGAGGACGAGGACGACGACTATCGCGCGCCGCCGCCGCCCCTGCCGGACACACCGCCGCCCCTGGCCCGCCGCTCGTCGTTCGACCAGGCCGCACGGCCGGGCGCGGCTCGCCCGGCGTCGCGCCCTTCGGCGCCGCCTCCGCCGCCGGCCGAACCCGACATGTTCGACGACCCGCCCTGGGACGATGATTTCGACACGCCCGCGCCGCCGCCGACGCCCAGCTACAAGCCGGTGTCCAAGGCGCGCCGCGAGAACAACATCGACCAGGACGAGCTGCCCTTCGACCTCGACGACTAGGCTGGCCTGACGCCTGGCGATCACGCTTTCGAGAGCGTCGCCTTTTCGATTGCTGCGGTGCACAAGCAGGCGTACAGCGCCGGCCGCCGGACGTGAGCCGGCGCTTGGAGCCTCGAGCTTACATGGCGGGTAAAGACCCCCTCGCCGCTGCCGATTCCACCTCTTCGACAACTCAAGCTTCCCACCACGGCCACGCGGCGTCGCGTTTCTGGCCGTTGGCGCTGGGCAGCGTGGGCGTCGTGTTCGGCGACATCGGCACCAGCCCCCTCTACGCCTTCCGCGACGCGCTGGAGGAGGCCGCCCGCGACGGCCTGGTCCGCCCGGAGATCATGGGCGTGCTGTCCCTGGCGCTGTGGGCGCTGATCCTGGTCGTGACGATCAAATACGTCCTCTTCCTGATGCGCGCCTCCAACAAGGGCGAAGGCGGGGTGCTGTCACTGATGGCCCTGGCCCAGCAGGGCGCGAAGGGCCGCACCGGCCTGATCTTCGCCCTTGGCGCCATCGGCGCGGCGCTGTTCTACGGCGATGGGATCATCACCCCGGCGGTGTCGGTGCTGTCCGCCGTCGAGGGCCTGAAGTCGGTGAAGGGCTTCCAGCACTGGTTCGGGACCCAGGAGGTCATCGTCGTCAGCCTGGTGATCCTGACCGCCCTCTTCAGCTTCCAGGCCAAGGGCACGGCCAAGGTCGCCAACATCTTCGGCCCGATCATGGTCTGCTGGTTCCTGTGCCTGGGCGCCCTGGGCCTCTGGCACATCAAGGACGATCCGGCGGTGCTGGGCGCGATCTCGCCGACCTACGCCATCTATTTCCTGACCCATCACGGCCTGACGGGCTTCCTGGTGATGGGCGCGGTGTTCCTGACCGTCACCGGGGCCGAGGCCCTGACGGCCGACATGGGCCACTTCGGGCGCGGTCCGATCCAGTTCTCATGGTTCACCCTGGCCCTGCCGATGCTGGCCCTGAACTATTTCGGCCAGGCGGCCCTGGCCTCGAAGGCGCTGGCGATCGCCGAAGCCTCCAACACCGCCCTGCCCAACGCCGACTGGTTCTTCCTGATGGCGCCGCACCAGTGGCGGCTGGGGCTGGTGCTGTTCTCCGGCGTCGCCACCGTCATCGCCAGCCAGGCGGTGATTACCGGGGCCTTCTCCCTGACCCAGCAGGCGATCCAGCTGGGCTTGCTGCCGCGTATGGACGTCAAGATCACCTCGTCGACCGAGGCCGGCCAGATCTATGTCGCCCCGATCAACTGGCTGCTGTTCGTCGGCGTGGTGCTGGTGGTGCTGTCGTTCCGCTCGTCCAGCGCCCTGGCCCACGCCTACGGCATCTCGGTGACCGGCACGATGGTGGTGACCACCATGCTGGCCTACATCGTCGTGCGCCACGTCTGGAAATGGCGCCTGGCTACGGCCCTCGCCCTGATCGTGCCGCTGCTGCTCCTGGACCTGACCTTCTTCGCCGCCAACCTTCTGAAGGTGCTGACCGGCGGCTGGGTTCCCCTGGCCCTGGGCGCCAGCCTCTGCCTGCTGATGGCGGTCTTCGTCGGCGCCACCGAGCGCCTGCGGACCAAGCTCAGCAAGGACGGCCTGCCCTTCGCCGACTTCCGCGAGATGATCCTGCGCCGCCCGGCCGCCTCGACGGCCGGCACGGCGGTGTTCATGACCTCGGACCCGGAAACGACCCCGCCGGCCCTGATGCACAGCCTCAAGCACTTCAAGGTGCTGCATGACCGCAACGTGCTGCTGAAGGTGGTCAGCGAGACCCGCCCTCACGTGCCCGAGGAAGAGCGGATCGAGACCAAGGCGCTGGACGACCGCTGGTGGCTGATCACCCTGCGCTACGGCTACATGGAGAGCCCGAACATCCCCCAGGCCCTGGCGGCCTGCCGCAAGCAGGGCCTGAAGTTCGACATCATGAGCACGTCGTTCTTCGTCAGCCGCCGGACCATCGTGCCCTCGACGGCCAGCGACGCCCTGCCGGCCTGGAAGCGCAAGCTCTTCACCTTCCTGACCCGCAACGCCGCCGACCCGACGACCTTCTTCCACCTTCCGCCCGGGCGGGTGGTCGAACTGGGGACCCAGGTGAGCCTGTAGCGGCTAGCCCTCGGCCGCCTGCTCCACCGCGAGCGCGAGGTCGAGGGCGCGGGCGGCTTCCTCGCCGGTCACAACCGGGCGAGGAGCTTCGCCCCGCACGGCCGCGAGGAAACCAGCGACCGACAGGCCCAGCGGGTCCTTGCCGGCCGGGGTCTCGGTGAAGTTCTCGATCAGCGGATAGGGCGTGGTGTTGCGGAAGGTGCGCTGAAGGAAGTCGATCTCGACCTCGCCCGAGGGGTAGACGACCTTCATGGTCCGCTCGCGGGCCTCGGCGACGCGGGAGCTGTCGAACACGGCGATGAAGCCGTTCTCGAACATCGCCTCGACCTTCACCCAATCGAGCGACGTGGAACGGGTGATCGCACCCTCGCCGTCCACCGTCATCGGCTGGGCCTCGCACAGGGCCAGGGCCAGGTCGATGTCGTGGATCATCAGGTCCAGCACGACCGAGACGTCGAGATTGCGGTCCGAGGGCGTGCCCCGGCGCACGGCTTCCAGGCGCAGCGGTTGCTCGGGAATGTCCAGCAGGCCCATGGCCTGGAACACAACCCGCTCCTGGTGACCGCAAGCCAGCGGCACGCCGGCCTTGGCGGCGGCGGCGACCATCCGGTCCGCGTCCTCCGGCGTCACGGCCAGGGGCTTTTCGGAATAGACCGGCTTGCCCGCCTTCAGCGCCGCCAGGGCCGCGCCGGCGTGGTGGACGGCGGGCGTGGCGACCGTGACCACGTCGACAGCGGCCAGGAAGGCATCCATGTCGTCGAAGCCTTCCGCGCCCAGCGGTTCGGCCAGGGCCGTGGCGCGGGCGAGGTCGATGTCGAACACGCCGACCAGGATCACGCCGTCCAGCTCGACGTACTTCTTGGCGTGATAGCCACCGAACACACCGGCGCCGACGACGCCCGCTTTGAGGGTCTGGGTCATGGGCCGCTGTCTACCGCGCTTCGCTGTCGCTTAGAAGCACTGGAGACTTCCGTAAGGGCGCGCTAAACATCCGTTTAAATTAGCAACGCTCGACCGAAGCCGAGCCGCCACAAGGGAGGAACACCATGACCACCTCGCGCGAAATCCGCCTGAAGAGCCGTCCCGTGGGCCTGCCCCAGGCCTCGGACTTCGAACTGGCCACCGTCGACCTGGCCGCGCCGGGCGATGGCGAAGTCCAGGTCCGGAACCTGTGGATGTCGGTCGACCCCTATATGCGCGGCCGCATGTACGACCGTCCCAGCTACGTGCCGCCGTTCCAGATCGGCCAGGCCCTGCAGGGCGGCGCGATCGGTGAAATCGTCGCCTCCAACGATCCCGACTACCAGCCGGGCGACATCGTCAACTCGATGTTCGGCTGGCGTGAGGGCTTCAACGCCAATCCGAAGGCCCTGGCCGCCGCCGGCATGGGCGCGATCACCAAGATCGACACCCACGGCATCCCGCCCCAGGCCTTCCTGGGCGTGGTCGGCATGCCCGGCATGACCGCCTATGCCGGCCTGCTGCGCGTCGCGGCCCTGAAGGATGGCGACGTCGTGTTCGTCTCGGCCGCCGCCGGCGCCGTGGGCTCGGTCGTCTGCCAGATCGCCAAGCTGAAGGGCCACACCGTGATCGGCTCGGCCGGCGGTCCCGAGAAGGTGGCGTTCCTGAAGTCGATCGGCGTCGACCACGTCATCGACTACAAGGCCACGCCCGACGTCGTCGCCGAGCTGGCCAAGGTCGCGCCCAAGGGCATCGACGTCTATTTCGAGAACGTCGGCGGCGTGCACCTGGAAGCCGCCATCAACTCGGCCCGCCCCTTCGCCCGCTTCGCCCTGTGCGGAATGATCTCGCAATACAACGAGACCGGTAAGCCGGAAGGCCCGCCCAACATCATCCTGGCCGTCGGCAAGAGCCTGCGCCTGGAGGGCTTCATCGTCTCCAACCACTACGACCTCTATCCGCAGTTCGCCAAGGACATGGCCGAGTGGATCAAGGCCGGGAAGGTCAAGTGGCACGAGACCATCGAGGAAGGCGTCGAGCGCGCTCCGGACGCGTTCCTGAAGCTCTTCTCGGGTGAGAACCTGGGCAAGATGCTGGTGAAGCTGGGCTAGTTCTTGCCACCTCCCGGGGGTAGATGACCCCATCTGCCCCCAGGAGACTCCCATGCCCGTCGCCCATCTCAAGCGCTGGAACATCACGTTCGGCGACGGTCAGCCGCTGGTCGTGATCGCGGGCCTGAACGTGCTGGAGAACCTGGATCTGGCCCTGTCGGTCGGGCGCGAGCTGAAGGCGATCACCGCCGAGCTGGGCCTGCCCTATGTGTTCAAGGCCAGCTTCGACAAGGCCAACCGCTCGTCGATCACCAGCTATCGCGGGCCCGGCCTGGCCGAGGGCCTGAAGATGCTGGCCGAGGTCAAGCGCCAGCTGAACGTGCCGATCGCCACCGACCTGCACGAGCCCGATCAGGCCGAGCCGGTCGCCGCCGTCGCCGACCTCGTCCAGATCCCCGCCTTCCTGGTTCGCCAGACCGACCTGATCGTCGCCGCCGCCAAGGCCACGGCGGCCCAGGAAGGCCTGATGCACGTCAAGAAGGCCCAGTTCCTGGCGCCCTGGGACTGCAAGAACATCATCACCAAGGCCCGCGAGGCCGCGCCCGACCTGGAGATCGTGCTCTGCGAGCGTGGGGCCTCGTTCGGCTACAACAACCTGGTGGTCGACATGCTGGGCGTCGGCCAGATGCGAGCCCTGGGCGTGCCGGTGTCGATCGACGCCACCCATGCCGTCCAGCTGCCGGGCGCCGACCCGCGCACCGGCGGGGCCTCGACCGGCGGACGCCGCGAAGGCGTGCCGATCATCGCCAAGTCGGCGGTCGCGGCCGGGGCGGACGCCGTCTTCCTGGAATTCCATCCGGATCCGGACGCGGCCCTGTGCGACGCGCCCAGCTGCCTGCCGCTGGGTGGCGCGGCGGCGCTGCTGAAGACCCTTAAGGCCGTTCACGAGGCCGTTCGGGCCTAGGGACGCGGCTCAAGCCTGGAGACCTCGAGCCCATCCGGGGTCTTCTTAAACTGGAACGTCACGCGCGAACCCGGCGCGATCGGCGCTTCGGCCAACACGTCAGCGTAAACTTTGAATTTATCGCGCCCGGGCTTGAGGCCCGCGGCGGTCGCGCCGTCGTGATCCAGCGTGAGAATCTGGCCATCCAGGCTCGAAATCACGCCCTGGGCGTCATAGGCGGGCAGCGATTCCGTCGACGGCATGGCCTGAACGGCGCCCGGATGCGGGCTCTTACGTTGCTCGGCCTGTCCGCATGCGGTCAAGCTTAGGGCGGCCATCGCAGCGATAAAAACTCTAAAATTCATAGGCTTGCAAAGATCCTTCGCAACGTCGGGCGCCCGACGCACGACGCCTTCCCCAGGTTTTTTCTCGCAACTGCGAAATCAGCGTGATTTCTGGTAGCGAATTTGTGATCGAAGTTTTACTGTAGGGATTACCGGCGGCTCTCCACGCCGGTTTTCGACCGTCACGAAGCCGTCACACACCCCGACCCGTCCCTAGCGGATGCGCGGCGGGGCGGAAAGAGGCCAGCGACGTCGAAACACGCGGAGAGAGCCCGGCCCGCCGGAAAAGTCCGAGATCTGACGATATGAGCGATCGCTCCGCCCTCTTCGACGTGCGCTCCTCCACGAGCGTGACCCTCGATCAGGTCGTTCGCCGTGACACGGTCGAGATTCCGGCCGAGGTTCCGCTGGCCATGCCGGTCCAGCCGCTGGGCTTCTGGCAAGGCGGTCCGCGCCGCGCCACGGCGCTGGTCGCCAACATGACCTTCCGCCGCTGGGTCGTGGCCCTGGCGACGATCGCCATGGGTTTCGCCGGCTGGAAGGCCACCTTCGATACCATCGCCCTGGGCGGTGTGACCCGCCTGGAAGGCGTGGTCCTGACCCTGCTGGCCCCGCTGTTCCTGGCCCTGTCGCTGTGGTTCTGCACCGCCGTCGCCGGCTTCGTCATCCTGCTGGGCAAGCCCAAGGATCCGCTGGGCATCGACGGCGAGACGCCGATGCCCAAGCTGCACACGCGTACGGCCATCCTGATGCCGGTGCACAACGAGGACGCCGCCGCCGTCTTCGCCCGCCTGCGCGCCATGGACGCCTCGATCTTCGAGACGGGCATGAGCCGCCACTTCGACATCTTCGTGCTCAGCGACACGCGCGACGCCCAGGTGGCCCTGGCCGAGCAGGCCTGCTTCGCCCGGTTCCGCCGTGAGGCCCACAGCAACGTCTTCTATCGCGTCCGCAAGGAAAACACGGGCCGCAAGGCCGGCAACGTCGCCGACTGGGTGCGCCGCTGGGGCAGCGCCTACGAGCACATGCTGGTGCTGGACGCCGACAGCCTGATGACCGGCGAGGCCATGGTCCGCCTGGCCGACGCCATGGAGCGTCACCCCGGCGCCGGCCTGATCCAGACCATGCCGATGATCATCAACGGCCAGACGATCTTCGCCCGCACCCTGCAGTTCGCCACGCGCCTGTACGGCCGCGTCGCCTGGACGGGCCTGGCCTGGTGGTCGGGCACGGAGAGCTCCTTCTGGGGCCACAACGCCATCGTCCGTACGCGGGCTTTCGCCGAGACCTGCGGCCTGCCGCACCTGGCTGGTCCCAAGCCCTTCGGCGGCGAAGTGATGAGCCACGACGCCCTGGAAAGCGCCCTGCTGCGCCGTGGCGGCTGGAGCGTTCACCTGGCCCCGTACCTGGAAGGCTCGTACGAGGAGAGCCCCTCGAACCTGCTCGACTTCGCCACCCGTGACCGTCGCTGGTGCCGCGGCAACGTCCAGCACGTGCCGCTGATCGCCCTGCCCGGCCTGCACTGGATGAGCCGCATGCACCTGGTGATCGGCGTGCTCAGCTACGCCCTGTCGCCGCTGTGGTTCATCGCCCTGACGGCCGGCATCACCTCGCGCGCCCTGATGCCCGAGCTGAAGAAGGCGGCCTTCACCATGGCCGACCTGCAGGCCGCCGCGCACGCCCTGATCGACTGGCGCGAGATCCAGGCCACCGCCTGGGCCATGATCATCACCTTCCTGCTGCTGTTCGGCCCCAAGATCATGGGTTCGATCCTGGTCTTCTCGCGCAAGGCCGAGACCAAAGGCTTCGGCGGCAAGCGCCGCGTCGCCGCCGGCCTGGCTGTCGAGATGCTGCTCTCGGCTCTCGTCGCCCCGATGCTGATGCTCACCCAGACCCGCGCCATCGTCGAGATCCTGGCCGGCAAGGTCGGCGGCTGGGCCACCCAGCGCCGCGACGCCGACAAGGTCAGCTTCAACGAAGCCTCGGTCGCCATGGGCTGGATCAGCGTCACGGGCCTCGTCCTGGGCGGCGTGTTCTGGTTCACGCCGGACCTGTTCACCTCGACCGCGCCGATCCTGCTGGGCCTCATCCTGGCCGTTCCGCTGACCATGCTGGGCGCCAACAAGATCGCCGGCCTGAAGGTCAAGGCCAACGGCCTGTTCATGACCCCGGAAGAGCGCCGCCCGCCGGCCATCGTCCGCGCGGCCCTGGGCCAGTCGTGCGAGCCGCCGATCCGCTGGTTCGCCCGCGAAGGCCGCCCGATCGGCCCCGCCACCAAGATGCGCGACGCGGCCTAATCCACCGCTCAAACGCGCTCCTGGGCTGGCCGTAAGGTTCGCGCCGGAGTAGAAGCGCGGCTTCGTTTCCTTCCACGGAGCCGCGTACCGTGTCGCGTCTGTTCAGCGCCTATGTGATCGTCGATTGGAGCGCGGCGGCCAAGCCGACCACCGGCGCGGACTCCATCTGGATCGGCGTGCTCAAGCGCGACGTGCGCTTCCGGCTGACCTTCGAGAGCTACAATCCCGCGACCCGGACCGAAGCCGAGACCAGGCTGGCGGCGGTCCTCGACGACCTCAAGAAACGCGGCGAGCGGGCCCTGGTGGGCTTCGACTTCCCGCTGGGCTTCCCGCGCGGGCTTTCGCAGGCCCTGAACCTGCCCGGCGAGACCCGCTGGCGCGCGGTCTGGGACCAGCTGGCCAAGATGGTCAAGGACAAGGTCGACAACACCAACAACCGCTTCGGCGTCGGCTCCGAGATCAACCGCCGCCTGACCGGCGGCCCCTTCCCGTTCTGGGGCTGCCCGCCCAAGGACGCCCTGACGACCCTGCAGCCCAAGCGCCCGCGCGAGCATGGCGCCGACGACCTGCCGGAGTTCCGCTACGCGGACGAAGCCGCCAAAGGCGCGCACTCGATCTGGAAGCTCTACTACAACGGCTCGGTCGGCGGTCAGGCGATCGTCGGCATCCCAGCCGTGCGCCGCCTGAAGGACGCGCGCGGTGAGGCCGTGCGGGTGTGGCCGTTCGAGACCGGCTTCAAGACCTTGACCGAGGCCGACCTCGAAGGCGTCGCGGTCGTGGTCGCCGAGGTCTATCCGTCGCTGCTCAAGGCTCCGGTCACGCCCGGCGAGATCAAGGACCTGACCCAGGTACGCACCCTGGCCGAGCACTTCGCCAAGCTGGACGAAGCCGGCAAGCTGGGCGCGGTGTTTGGCGCGCCGAAGGGGCTGTCCGAGGAGGCCCTGGACGCCGCGGCGACCGAGGAAGGCTGGATCCTGGGGGCCTAGCCGCCCAAGTCGCCGACCAGGACGAGACCCAGTACCGGCGCCCGCCCTTTCAGGACCCGTTGCTGGTTCTCGTGCGCGACGATCTCGATCAGCATCTCGTACTCGTACCCGCAGCGCTGCTTGAAGAGATGCGCGTCGTCGATCCGCACCAGCACCAGGTCGCCCTCGGCGATGGCCGGATCGACCATGCCGTGGTCCGGCTCATCGACCGAGAACAGGCAGTCGGCCAAGGCGTTCAGGTTGCGCCCGTAAAACGCCGGAAACCCGAACGCGCGGGCCAGCACCTCGTGGAAACGCTGGGTGTCGGTGATCTCGGCGCCGGGGATCTCGACCGTGACCGTCTTCATTCGCCCGCCAGCCGCCGGTCGCGCCAGTCCAGCATCCGGAACCGCATCAGCAGGAATCCGGCCGCCAGGAAGCTGGTGACAATGATCGAGATCAGCACCCCGTTCAGGCCCATGCCGCGCGGAATGGCCAGCCACCAGGCCAGCGGGCCCATGACCAGGGCGTAGCTGATCAGGTGGGTCGCCGTCGGGACCCAGACCTCGCCCCGCGCCCGCAGGGCCTGGGCCGCCACCACCTGCACCGCGTCAGGGGCGAAGAACAGGCACGACAGGACCAGCGCTGGCAGGATCAGGGCCAGCGCCGCCGGATCGGTGGTGTAGGCCAGCGCCACCCAGTGCTTGGTCGGATAAAGCAGCAGGCCGAACAGGACGCCGACCACGGCGATCACCGCGAAGGCGATCCAGCCGGCCCGTTTCATGCCTTCCGGATCTCGCGCGCCATAGGCCCGTCCGACCTGCACGGCCGTGGCCGAGGCGACGCCCAGCGGCACCATGAAGATGATCGCCGAGACGTTCAGCACCACCGTATAGGCGGCGACCGCGATGGCGCTGATCCAGCCGCAGATCAGGTTCATGCCGGCAAAGGCCGAGACCTCGAAGAAGTTCGACGCGCCGGCGCCGTAGCCGATCCGCCGCTGCTCGATCTCGGCCGGCCTGTCGCGGGCGGGCTTGTCGAAGACGCCAAGCTCGCGGGCCTCCTTCATGCGGATGACGTAGATCGCCAGGGCGATGGCGAGTGCGGTGCGGGCCACGAAGGTCGACCAGGCGCCGCCCACCGCGCCCATGGCCGGCAAGCCGAGGGCTCCGGGCACGAACAGCAGGTTGGCGCCCAGGTTCACGACATTGGCCAGCCACATCATCACCGCGCCCGGACCGGGACGGGCCAGGCCCTCCAGCCAGAAGGTCAGCACCACCGAGATGGCGTAGACCGGCAGGGACAGCGAGAAGACGATCAACGGCAAGGTCGCGCCGTCCGCCAGGCCGTCCTTAAGCCCCATCGCGTGCAGGAACAGCGGGCCCAGCAGCGCCAGCAGCGCCATCGAGCCCAGGCCCAGCCAGACGGCGTAGACCAGGCCCCTCCGCAGCACCGCGCCGGTCTCATGCGGGTTGCCGGCCCCGATGGCGCGGGCGGTCATCACCTGCACCCCGACCAGCAGGCCGACATTGGCGGTGACGAACACCGACGACGGCGCCCAGGCCATGGCGTGGAAGCCCAGCTGCTGGGCCGAGTAGTGGCCGACAACGATGGCGTCGGTCAGGCCCATGACCATGATGCCCAGGCGCGACAGGACGACCGGCCCCGCAAGACGGAGCAGTTCGATCAAGTCGGTCATAATGGGGCCGCGCGGCCGCTTCGGAGGAAGCGCCGTTCCGGCCGCGTCGCGCGGCATGGTGGTCACCAATGTCAAAGAAGGCGGGCAAGGTGGCCCATGCCCGTTTTTCGGGCAACCCGCATTTAGTGAGGCTTGGAACATCGCGCCACCCCAACGGTTCTTCGGGCTCCCCCCAGGAGACGCGCGATGGCCGAGACAAAGACCCCCGAGTTCCAGAACGCGGCCGACCGCGTCGCCCAGGCTGAACGCGACATCCAGGCGCCGCTGGACGCCAAGGAGGAACGCTCCTTCAAGCCCAAGGCAGAGAAGGACGACGGGCGAAGCCACGCCATGCAGGCTGGCGCCCGTCCCTACCCCGCGCCCCCCTTTCCGGAACAGCACCAAGCCAAGCCGGGCCTGGAGACCAAGCTCGATCCCGCCCCGATGTACGACGCGCCCTTCTACAAGGGCTCGGGCAAACTGGCGCACAAGGTCGCCCTGATCACCGGCGCCGACAGCGGCATCGGTCGCGCCGTGGCCGTGCTGTTCGCCCGGGAAGGCGCGGACGTCGCCATCGCTTATCTCAGCGAGGATCAGGACGCGCAGGCGACCAAGGCCGCCGTCGAGAAGGAAGGCCGCCGCGCCGTCCTGCTGCCGGGCGACGTCGCCGATCCGGCCTACGCCAAGGCGGCCGTGGAGAAGACCGTCGCGGAGCTCGGCCGGCTGGACATCCTGGTCAACAACGCCGCCTTCCAGGAGCACGTCACCGACTTCGAGGACCTGACCGAGGAGCACTTCGACCGCACCCTGCGGACCAACCTCTATGGCTACTTCCACATGGCCAAGGCGGCGGTGAAGCACCTGCCCAATGGCGGCTCGATCATCAACACCGGCTCGGTGACCGGCCTGCTCGGCAACAAGGACCTGCTGGACTATTCGATGACCAAGGGCGGCATCCACGCCTTCACCCGGTCGCTGGCCACGCACCTGATCGACAAGGGCATCCGCGTGAACGCTGTGGCGCCGGGGCCGGTCTGGACGCCGCTGAACCCGGCCGACAAGCTGGGGCCGCAGGTGGCGCAGTTCGGGGCGAAGACCCCGATGAAGCGCGCCGCGCAGCCCGAAGAGATCGCGCCGGCCTATGTGTTTTTGGCGTCGCCGCAGACGGCCAGCTACATCACCGGCGAGATCCTGCCGATCATCGGGGGATACAGCGGGGGTTAGTCAGCGAGACCGAAACCTCGCCCTTCGACAGGCTCAGGGTGAGGTTTCTATCGCGCCACAGTCGTCCTCATCCTGAGCTTGTCGAAGGACGAGGACGGCCCCTCAGTGCGGCCAAACCTCCGCCAGCACCTTGGCCTTGCCGTCCTTCAGGCTGACCTCCATCGACGGCTCGTCGGGCTTACCGGCGGCGAAGAGCTCGTAAATGACCATGCCGTCGGCCTGCTTGCTCTCGATCACCCGCACCGGGGCGATCGACTTGCCCGAGGCGGCGGCGGTGTCGCGCACCAGCTTGGGCGCGGCGGACCAGGCGATGTCGCGCTGGGTCTCGACGATCTCCCAGCCGCCGTTCTTCTCCAGCAGGTCGAACTCGATCTCCGAGCCGTCGGGCATGACGCCCTCGACGTCGTAGTAGCGGCGGTCGGCGCGCTCTTTCAGCTCGGCTTCCTTGATAGTCATGGTCGGCGCGGCCGCCTTGACCACCGCCACCACGGCGGCCGGGATGTCCTTGACGGCGACCTCGGTGACCTTGGTCTTCGGTCCATCCGCGAAGGCCGGCAGCGGCGCCAGGGCCAGCGCGGTGAGGGTCAGGATGATCGAGCGGTTCATGGGTGTTCTCCTTGGGGGCTGGGGAGGATGTGCCAGGGTCTAGAAC
Organism: Caulobacter sp. GW821-FHT09H08; assembly: GCF_059415885.1. Classification (NCBI taxonomy): domain Bacteria; kingdom Pseudomonadati; phylum Pseudomonadota; class Alphaproteobacteria; order Caulobacterales; family Caulobacteraceae; genus Caulobacter; species Caulobacter sp. GW821-FHT09H08. The sequence continues at coordinate 889,204 of NZ_JBWKOC010000003.1, read as the reverse complement.
CCCGACGCTGACAACCGCCTGACGCGTGCTATGCAATCGCCCAACTCAAAGGAGTCGCAAATGGCCCGCCGCGTCGCGCTCGTGTCCCTGCTGGTCGCCGACTATGACGAGGCGATCGCCTTCTATGTCGGCAAGCTGGGCTTCACCCTGGTCGAGAACACCGACATGGGCCACGGCAAGCGCTGGGTCGTGGTGTCGCCGGGAAGCGACGGCACGGACTTCCTGCTGGCCCGAGCGACCGGCGACCAGGCCCAGGCGATCGGCAATCAAGGCGGCGGCCGGGTCTGGCTGTTCCTGCACACCGACGACTTCGCCGACGACCACGCCCGCATGAGCGCCGCCGGCGTCACCTTCCTGGAGGAACCCCGCCATGAGGCCTACGGCACGGTGGCGGTGTTCGAGGACCTTTCCGGCAATCGCTGGGACCTGCTGCAACCCAAGAGCTGAGAAGAACAAGATGGCCCGCCTGCTGACCCTCATCGCGGCGGTGGCCGCGCTTTCCGCTCCCGTCGCGGCGCAAGCCGCGCCAGCCAAGATCCGCGTGCTGTACCTCGACCAGTCCGTGGGCTTCCGGCATCAGCCCGTCACCCGCCCGAAGAACAGCAACGGCCCGACGCTGTCCGAGGTGGCCCTGGCCGAGATCGGCGCCAAGACCGGCGCCTTCACCGTCGAGTCCACCCAGGACGCCCGGATCATCACGCCCGAGAAGCTGAAGGATATCGACGTCCTGATCTTCTACACGACCGGCGAACTGCCAATCTCGGCCGAGAACTGGGCGGCGGTCCAGAACTGGGTCCAGAGCGGCAAGGGCGGGTTCGTGGGGCTGCACAGCGCCACCGACACCCACTGGGACTACACGGGTCCCGGCGAGACCTACACCGCCTTCATCAACGGCAAGTTCGCGGGTCATCCGTGGACCATGGGCACGCCGATCACCGTCCAGGCGCTGGGCGGAAACGACCCGGTCAACAAGGCCTGGCCGGCGCGTTTCGCCTATGCCGAAGAGATCTATCAGTACTCGGACTATGACCCGGCCAAGGTCCGCGTGCTGCAGGCCCTGGACTTCACCGAGACGGCGCTGAAGCGCCCGTGGTTCGTGCCGGTGACCTGGACCCGCGAGATCGGCCAGGGGCGTCTCTTCCAGACCAGCCTGGGCCATACACCCAGCACCTGGAGCGACCCGCGCTATCGCGCCCAGATCGTCGACGCCATCCGCTGGACGGCGCATCGCGCGCCCGGCGCCGCAAAGCCGAACGCCGACGAGCAGGCGCTGTGGGCCCTGCTCTCGCTGCTGGCCTATGACGGCCGCGACAGGGCCGAGGTCGAGGCGCGCCTGGCCAAGCTGTCTAAGGCCGATCCGGCCTGGCTGCGCGACGCCGCCGCCCGCACGGCGGCGCTGCGGCCGCTGTGGCCGGCCAAGCCGGACAGCGACCGCACCAAGTTCGACGCGGCCTACAAGGCCGTCTTGGCAGACGTCGTCGCCAAGTCCGGCGGCTAGCGGCTCTCCACCACGTCGCCGCTGTCGATCGCCCCGGTCGGCAGCGGCGAGCGCTTGTCGCCCCTTACCCGCGTCAGGCCGGTGAAGGCGCTCGGCACGCCCTCGGCCGCGAAGGTCGGGCCGTCCATCAGCTGGTAGTGCAGGTGCGGGAACATCGAGGTCCCGGAATTGCCGACGGCGGCGATCGTCTGGCCGGCCTTGACCACCTCGCCCGCCTTCACCGTCACGCTGCCCTGCTTCAGGTGCCCCAGGGCGCTGAAGGTCCCGTCGGCGTGGCGGACGATGACGTAATTGCCCAGCACCAGGTTCGGGCGGGCCTTGAAGGTCGAGGGATCGAACTTGCCGTCGTCGGTATGGCCGTTCTCGACATCGACAACCGTGCCGGCGGCGGGCGCGCGGACCGGCAGGCCGAAGCTGAGATGGTTCTCGTTCCTGGCCGCATCGCCGACCACGCGCCGTCCCTGATCGTCCACGCGGACAAGGTCGTAGGAGTAGCGCATGGCGTTGCTGGAGAAGCCGAAACCCTTGATGGCGGGATGGCTGTAGTCCCAGCGTCGGTGGTGCCCCATCAGATCGTGGCCGTCCCAGACCCAGACCTTGCCGGCCAGCGGCAGGGCCAGCTTGAGCGCTGACGCCGGGGCGCTGCGGAAGCTGGCCTTGGCCTCGCCCGTGACCGACTTCCCGTCGCCTTCGCTGGGCGACAGCTCGACCTCGACGCGGACGCCGCCGACAGCGATGTCGACCGGGATCACCGGGAACGGATTGAACACGATCCGCGCCTCGCCCGGCTTTAGCGGCGGGGCGGCCAGGGTCTGGACCGACGGCGTGACGCCGTTGCCGTCGACGCGGCGCTCCAGCACCTCACGGCCGGCGGTGTCGATGACGTGGACGGTCAGGCCCGAGACCTCCATTGGCTTGTCGCCATCGTTGCGGACCAGGATGTCGAAATTGGCGCTGGGTCCCGCCGTGGCGGGCTCCAGATAGGGCCGCTCCGGCAGGATCTTGACGGTCTGGGCGGCGGCCGCGCCGGCGCACGAGGCGGCCAGCAGCGCCGCGACGGCGGTCTTCACGTGGTTCATAGGGTCCCTCCGGGCCGGACCCTGCCACGCGCCTCCGCGATCCGCCGCTTAAACCTCCGTCATGTCCGGACCGAAGGCTTCGGCCGCGTAGGTCCGCAGCTGAGCGGCGATATCGGCCGGCCAAGCCTCGATTCTCGCCTCGAAGCCCGCGTCGTCGCCGGCGAACAGGGCCCGCATCGCCTCCTCGAAGTCTGGCAGATTGCCGCCGATCGCCGAGGCGAAACGATAGGCCGCCTCGCGGGCCGCACGGATGCGGTCGGGGCCTTCGCTCTCCCGGCGGGCGGCCTCGACCAGCTTGCGCAGCGCCACCGAGGCGCCGCCCGGCTGGCTGGCCAGCCAGTCCCAGTGACGCGGCAGCAGGGTCACTTCACGCGCCACGACGCCCAGCTTCGGCCGTCCACGCCCACGTGGCGCATCGGCCGGCTCGGCTAGGCGCCGAGCCAGGGCGTCCGGCCCGCCACTGAGGTCGAAATCCACGCCGCGGCCATCGGGACCGAAGATCAGGACGCCGATCTCGCCAGACAGGCGCTGCGCCGCCAGGGCCGCTTCCAGGCGCGAGCCGACCGCCACGCGCGTCGCGCCGTGGAAGACCACAAACTGTCCGTCCATCACATCAGTCCCTTGGCGTTCAGCGTCTCGATCCAATGACCGCGACGCTCCTTCAGTCGGCTGTCGCGCCCGAACCTGTCCAAGCCCTCGAGATCCACCGCCTCGATGGCTTCGAAGGCGAAGGCGTCGGCGCCGTGGGCAGTCCAGGCCGCCTGCAGGCTCGGCTCGCGATGCGACCCCAGCCGCAGCGAGAACCAGACGCCGTTCTGGCGGTTGGACAGGTCTGGCGCGGCGCCGACCCACACCTCGCCGGTCGCGGCGCAGCGCACGGCATAGATGCCGGCCTCGACCTTGCGTTCCTTGTATGCGCGCAGCAGCGCTTTGCGTCCGGACATGGCGAACCTCCTGACCCGCCTTTTACCCGGACGAAATCAAGAGTCAATATCGTCCGGGTAAATTACCCCTGGGGGGACCGGTAGGCGATATAGCCCCGCTCGACCATCCGTCGCGTGGCCTCGTAGACCGCCGACAGCTCCTCGAAGGCCGAGCGCAGGTGGGCCAGACGCGCGACCTGGCTCTCGGAGAGGGATGCGCCAGCGTCGGCCATGGAGGCCGCCTCGGTCACCCACTTGGCGCGGGCGGTGGCGACGGCGACGGCCAAGCGCTGGAAGCGCTCGCCATCGGTATGGGGGATAGTTGCGCCCAGCACCGCCTTGTTCGAGGCGAAGGCGGTGTAGTCGATCTGTTCCAGATAGCCGCGCAGGCGGCGCTGGACCTGGGGATCGACATCGCTGGGTTCGAAGTGGTCGCCGGTGCGGCGGGTGCTGGAAGTCATGATCGCCATGACGGTCTCCATCCGGCCGATGCGGCCGTTCAGGCGAGAAGCCTGCGCCCTACAGCTTAAGGACGGGTTGAGGTCTCCCCCACCCGTCCTTGCAAGGCCTAGAGCAGCTTGCGGAAGCCGATGCGCACCGTACGGCCCAGCGGATCCAGATAGTCCTTCTGATAGGCCTGCGGCGTGGCGCCGTTCTGGTCGCGGACCGTCTGCTTGGTGTCGAGGATGTTGTTGAAGTTCAGCGACGCCTGAACGCCCTTCAGGATCGGGTACTTGTCGACCAGCTTCTTGCGCGCCGGGACGCTGAAGTTGGCGAACAGGTTGATGTCCAGGGTGGCCAGGTCGGAGAAGAACAGGGTCTGACCGCCGGTCGCGCCGCCATTGACCCAGGTCTTGTCTTTCCAGTTGGCGTTGAAGCGCACGCCCAGGCCGTCTTTGAAATAGCCGCCTTGGGCCTGCACCTCGTGACGCGCCTGGCCGCTGCGCGAATTGATCGCCGAGCCGTCCAGCTGATCCAGGACCGGCAGGCCCTTGCGGATGCTCAGCTCATCGGTCAGGCGCCAGGTGTGGTAGACCGACAGCTGCAGCATGCCCTGACCGGGACGGCCGCCGCCCATCATCATCCCGCCGCCGCCGCCGCCGCCACCCGGGCCGCCGCCGAAGCGCATCATGCCGCCGCCGCCACCCGGACCGCCGCCAGGACCACGACCGCCGCCCGGGGCGCCGGGACCGCCAGGACCCGCCGCGCCCGGCGTGGGCTGGCCGATCGGCTTGAACAGGTTGAAGCCCCAGCGGATGTTCTCGGCCTCGGCGCTGGCGAAGTTCACCGGTCGAGCATCGATGGCCAGCAGGCGGCCACCGGCGTCACGGGTGAACCGCTCCGGGAACGCGCGCTCCAGGTCCGGCGTGATCGCCGGGAAGCCCGAGATCATGTTCTTGGTCTCGGACCGCGTGTAGGTGCCGTTGAACGTCAGTTCCAGCGTGTCGATCGGCTTGAAGTTCACGCCGAACTTGCTGACCTGGCGATTGTCGTTGCGCAGGTTCGGATTGCCGCCATCGGTGCGGGTGATGATCACGGTCTGGCCCGTCGTGAAGTCGAACACCGAGACGTTCGGCGTCACCACGGTCGGGTCGTTGATCTGGTTCGTGGAGGGCGCTCCCTCCTCGTCAGTATAGCTGGCGATGAAGGTGATCTTCTTGATCGGCGACCAGTTCATGCCGCCGCCCAGGGTGGTCAGCCCGCCCAGGTCCGACAGGTCCTCGTAGCCGAAGTTGAAGTTGGCCGAGAGGTCGCCCGCCTTGGCCAGGACGTTGTTGCGCGTGCTGGTGATCGGCAGGTTGAAGCTGCTCTGGAAGTTCTCACGCGTGCGGGTGATGTCCCGCGTCGTGGTCACGCCCGAGCGCACGGTCTTGGAGTCGAGGCCGCGGGTATCGGCGCCGACCTTGAACGTCGTCTGCAGCGCGCCCGCCGGCAGCTGGAACAGCGCGCCGTTCAGCACCAGCTCGGCGCTGGCCGAGGTCGAGACCGAGTGGGCGGTGTCCGGCGCGACGGCCTTGTAGAGGTTCGACGCGATGGTCCCGAACGGATTGACGGTCGGATCGCCGGCCGCGACCGCCGCCAGGAAGCCCGAGGCGTCCAGCCCCCGGCCCGTCGTGGTGTCGGTCTTGGTGCGGTCGAAGTCGCCGGTCAGGTTCCAGCGCCAGTCCTTGATCCGGCCGTTGGCGGCCATGCTGAGCTGGGTGCGCAGGGTGTCGACGTCGCGAGACAGGGCGCCCGGCGCCTCGATGTAGCGGTAGCCGGTCACCGCCTTGGCGAACGGCGAGAACGGGCTGCCGGCCGGCAAGGTGAAGGTCACGCCCGGCAGGCCCAGCAGGGCGTGGCTGCTGCTGTCTTCCAGGTTGCCGGTGACGGTCAGCTGGGTGGTCTTGTTCAGGTCCCGGCTCATCGAGCCGCGCAGGGTGGCGCGGTCGGACTTGGAGATCAGCGAGCGGTTGGCCGTCAGGTCGTCGATGTTGTAGCGGCCGGCCAGCGGCGTGAAGGCCGAGAGGCTGGCCTTGCCGGCCTGGGCGGCGTCCGGGACGCCAGCGGTCGTGACGACGCTGCCCGCGGCGGCCGACAGGGCCGGATCGATCTCGCCGCCGTTCAGGCCGCTGATGTTGCCGACCAGATCGAACGGCTGGCCGTTGGGCGAGCGGACGATGTCGCGGTCGCGCTCCATCAGATAGGGATCGTGCGAGACCTGGACGTCGACGTTCCAGCGCTTGTCGCCGTCGATGTGCACGCGATTGCCGCCGCCGCTGGGCGAGGCGCGGCCGCCGTCCGTGGCGACGTTCACGGCCGCCTGGAGCTGGGTGGCGTTGTAGTTCTTCTTCAGGATGATGTTCACGACGCGCTGGTCGGCCTTGTAGCCGTAGCTGAGCGCGACTTCCTCCGGCAGCACCTGGAAGCGCTCGATGGCTTCCGGCGGAATGCCCTGGATCTCCTGGAAGCCCGAGATGCGGCGACCATTGACCAGCATCACCGGCCCACCGCCGCCGTCGCGGCCGCGCGTGCTGGTCGTCTGGGGCGTCAGCATGGTCAGGAGCTCGCCGATCGAACCGGCGCCGAAGCTCTTGATCTCTTCCTCATTCAGCTCGATCTCGGGCTCGATATTGCCCTCGACCTTGCCGCGCGGGTCGGCCTTGATCACCAGGCCGTCGACCTCGTTGGGACCGTCGTCCTTCTGCGGCTTCTTCTGGTCGTCCTCGGCGACCACGGCGGCCGGAATCACGGCCGGTGGCGGCGGCGAGGCGGTAGCGCCGGTGGGGTCGAGCGAGGCGGCGGCCAGCCCATAGAGGAGCACGGTCGAAAGGGTCATACAGGCCCACGAAAACACGAGTGACAGGAACGTCGGCATTCATGGCGCCAACGCTGGGTTGCTGCTCCTTACGGGCCTGCGACGCGCGCGGCAACGCCCTCCGGAATTAACAAAACGCAATGCAGCATAAACCACACAGTGGTGTGTCTCGGAACGCCGATATCGGGCTCAAGCATTGAAATATCGTCACATTTTCGGCGACGACATGTTGCTCGGGAAATGATGTTACAAATGAGAAACAAAGTGCGCGCTCGTGTCGCGGCGCGTCCCAAATGGCGAGATTTAGGCGTCGCTCGCCGGACCTCCGCGCGAGCGACGCAACCTTGAGATGATTAACGTTCCAGGAACGCCTGGAAGCCGCCAAAGATCATCCGCTTGCCGTCGAACGGCATGCTGGCCATGTCGGCCTTCAGGCGCTCGTCGGCCATCACCTTGGCCATGACCGCATCGCGGCTGGCGCGGTCGGTGTAGGTGATCCACGAGAAGATCACGACCTCGTCCTCGGTCAGCTGGACCGCGCGCGGGAAAGAGGTGACCTCGCCATAGGGCGCGTCCTCGGCGACGCACTCCACGTAGGACAGGGCGCCGTGCTCCATCCAGACCTCGGCCCCCTTCTGGGCCAGCGCCTTGTAGGCGTCCAACTTGTCCTTCGGAACCGGGACCACGAAACCGTCGACATAGGCCATGACGTCCTCCTTTTTGCGTCGTTGACGGACCAAGGACGTTCGGCGGAGCGAAGTTCCGACAGCCTAGCCGCCAGGTTGGCGAATTTTCTCGATCAGGGCCCGGATCGCCTTGGCGTGTCCACCATTCAGATCGTTTTCCGGGAACACCGCCAGCGGCGTGTCGGGCGCCAGGCCCCTGCCCTCCAGCTCCTCGCCCTTCGGCCCTTTGTAGAGTTCGGCCGGCAGGGCGAAGGCCCACCCGTTGGGCAACGGCTTGGGCACCTGGTCCGAGAACGCCCCGCGCGTGGTCGCGCCCACCTGCTTCACGTTCGGCAGGGCCTTCATCATCAGGGTGAAGGTCTCGCCGGCGCTGACCGTGACGTCACTGGTGACCAGGTAGACCGGCCCCGTGAAGCTGGGTCGGCTGGCGGGCTCGACGCGGACAGGCTGCGGCGCGGCCTTGGCCCCGACGCCGACCTTCGAGTAGGCCGTCTGCGGCCGGTCGGTGAAGCGGGCGGCGACCCGCAGACTGATGGTGTCGTAGCCGCCCCGGTTGTTGCTGACGTCGACGATCACCGCCTTGGCGCCCGAAAACGCGGTCATCGCCTCGTCGAGGGCCACGTCCAGGGGCCGAGGATCGTCCGGCGGGGTGTTGCGGGCGAAGGCGCCCATGGTGACGAGGTTCAGATAGCCGATGTCGCCGACGCGCCCCCAGAAGATCCGGTTGTTGGCGGCCTGCCGGCCTCGGCCTTCCAGGACCTGGGTCAGGATCCCGTCGCGATAGGCCTGCAGCCAGGCCTTTTCGTCGCCGGCCGGATCGGCGGCGTGGACGCGGATCAGGGTCGGGGACTCGCCCGGCTCGAGGTCCCGACGCGCGCCGCCGACCATGCCGTGCAGCTCGACATGCGGATCGTCGAGGCCCGCGATCAGGCTCGACAGCGCCGTCCAGAGCTGGAAGTCGGTGGCGGTCGGCGAGACCTGGGCCAGGGCCGCGGCCTTGCGCGCCGGCCAGTCCAGCTTGCGTTCGGCCGAGCGCGGATAGAGCTCGGCGAAGGTGTCGGCGGCGAAGGCGACGATGCGGTCGGGCGTCCAGGCCGCCGCGGCGATGCAGTTGGTTGGCAGACCCGGCAGCTTGTCGAACATGTAGCGCGTGCCGGACGGATCGCCCGTCAGGCTGATCGCCCCCTGCCCTTCCGGCCGCCACTGGGTCATCACGCCGTCGGGATCAGACTCCCGGCGCGGGTCCGGATAGCAGGCCCCGCCGGCGGTCTGGAACAGCTGCGCGCCCTCCGGCCCGAACAGCACGATCCAGCCATAGCCGCGCGCCTTCCAGGCCCCGTTCAGCTCAGCAGCGACGGGTCCGCCCTTGGTCGGCTGCACCGGCCAGAACGGACTCTCGGCCAGGACCGGCGAGGCGACGGACAGGGCGGCGACGGCCGCCAGGAGACTCAGGGCTTTCATGGCCGCGACGGTGGAGATGTCTCCACCGTCGCGCCAGCGAAATCACCAGGACGCCTTCGGGCGGACCGCCTGGATGGCCGTCAGGGCGCGACCTTGTAGCCGTCCGCCGGAGCCACCCAGATCACCTTTTGAGCTCCGCCGGGCGCGGGCTCGCCGCCGATCGTGGCTTCGGCAAGGAGGCCTTCGCCGTCCGACTTGTAGGTCGTGCAGATCTCCTTGCCGATCATGGAGACCATCGCCTGGCCCACTTGCTGGCGGATGGCTTCGGTCGTCGGCTGATCGACCGGCTGGCCGTTCATGACGAACGTCGCCTGGTCCAGACCCGTCAGCGCGCCGCAGACCGCGCCGTTCTTTACCGCGACCGGGGAGGTCACGGTCATGATCAGGCCCATCTGCGGCGCCAGCAGGACCTCGGCCCGGTTCGAGATCGAACCATCAGCGGCGAACGTATAGCTCGCCAGCGAACGGCACGACTTCGCAGCCGCGTTGGGCGCTTGGCACTGCTGCTTGCCGGCGTGGGCCGGAGCCAACGGGTCGGCGGCCGGGGCGGCTTGCAGCCCAGCCAGGAACATCATCACGGTCAGCATCACGACTCCGTCTTCAGGTAAATCTCGGACCCCTGCTCTTTAAACTTCTCGCTCATCTGCGCCATGCCCAACTCGGCGTTCGGCGCGATCCCGGCCGCGAAGTCGCGAACTTCCTGGCTGATCTTCATCGAGCAGAACTTGGGGCCGCACATCGAGCAGAAGTGGGCGGTCTTGTGCGCCTCCTTCGGCAGGGTCTCGTCGTGGAACTTGCGGGCGGTCTCGGGGTCCAGGCCCAGGTTGAACTGGTCCTCCCAGCGGAACTCGAAGCGCGCGCGGCTGATGGCGTCGTCCCACATGGCCGCGCCCGGGTGCCCCTTCGCCAGGTCGGCGGCGTGGGCGGCCAGCTTGTAGGTGATGACGCCGGTCTTGACGTCGTCGCGGTCCGGCAGGCCCAGGTGCTCCTTGGGCGTGACGTAGCAGAGCATCGCCGTGCCGAACCAGCCGATCATCGCCGCGCCGATGGCCGAGGTGATGTGGTCGTAGCCAGGCGCGATATCCGTGGTCAACGGGCCGAGGGTGTAGAACGGGGCCTCGTGGCAGTGTTTCAGCTGCTCGTCCATGTTGGCCTTGATCTTGTGCATGGCCACGTGGCCCGGCCCTTCAATCATCACCTGGACGCCGTGCTTCCACGCCACCTTGGTCAGCTCGCCCAGGGTGCGCAGTTCCGAGAACTGGGCCTCGTCATTGGCGTCAGCCGTCGAGCCCGGACGCAGGCCGTCGCCCAGCGAGAACGACACGTCGTACGCGCGCATGATCTCGCAGATGTCCTCGAAGCGCTCGTAGAGGAAGTTCTCCTTGTGGTGGGCCAGGCACCACTTGGCCATGATCGAGCCGCCGCGCGAAACGATGCCGGTGACCCGCTTGGCCGTCATCGGGATGAACGGCAGGCGCACGCCGGCGTGGATGGTGAAGTAGTCGACGCCCTGCTCGCACTGCTCGATCAGGGTGTCGCGGAAGACCTCCCAGTTCAGGTCCTCGGCCACGCCGTTGACCTTCTCCAGCGCCTGGTAGATCGGCACCGTGCCGATCGGGACGCTGGAATTGCGGATGATCCAGTCGCGGATGTTGTGGATGTTGCGGCCGGTCGACAGGTCCATGACCGTGTCGGCGCCCCAGCGCGTGGCCCAGACCAGCTTGTCGACCTCGTCGGCGACGGTCGAGAGCACCGCCGAATTGCCGATGTTGGCGTTGATCTTGACCAGGAAGTTGCGGCCGATCGCCATCGGCTCCAGCTCGCCGTGGTTGATGTTGGCTGGGATGATGGCGCGGCCACGGGCGATTTCCTGGCGCACGAACTCGGGCGTCACGAAGTCGGGGATCGAGGCGCCGAAGTCCTCGCCGTCGCGCACGCAAGGGCGGTTCTGCTCGCGGCGCAGGTTCTCGCGGATGGCGACATATTCCATCTCGGCCGTGATGATCCCGGCGCGGGCGTATTCCAGCTGGGTGATCAGCTTGCCGGGCTTGGCGCGGTAGATGGTGCGACCTTGATCGGGGAACTCGGGGGCCAGGTGCTTGCCCTGGGCGAAGCCGTTGTCCTCGGGCTTCACCTGGCGACGGTCGGTGACGATCTCGACGTCGCCGCGCGCCACCACCAGGGCCTCGCGGGTGCGCGGCAGGCCCTTCTCGATGTCGATGGCCACGGTCGGATCGCTGTACGGACCCGAGGGATCGTAGATCGTCACCGGCGGCTCGTTGGCCGACGGGTGGACGGCCACCTCGCGGAACGGCACGCGGATGTCGGGGAACAGTTCGCCGGCCTGATAGACCTTGCGCGAACCAGGGATGGGGCCGGTCGAGATGGTCTCGGCCACGGATTTGATGGTGGTCTGGATATTCATAGTCGGGCGCTCCTTCGGCTTTAAGGAGACCCGGACGTGTCGCGCTTGAGTCGGTTTACGGACGGGCTTCTGGCGCTCCGACCGCGTTCCCTCCCTTCGCCGGCATGACCCGGATCAGGTTCTACGGGTCAGGGCCAAAGCCCAATCTCAGCCGCGCGAGCGACCCCCCGGTGAACAATGGCGGGACACTAGGCCGGTTGCCGCGCAGGTCAAGAGCGAGGGTGACGTCCGACGAGCCAACCTGTTCGTCGCGCCTTGCGCCAACTTGGTCGACCGCCCCACCGGGTGACGGTTATTTCACTTGCCGCCGACAGGCCGGCACGCGATCCGAAGACCACCGTTCTTCCGGAGCTCGCCCATGGCCTTCCGCCGCCTCGCCCTGCCCCTTCTGTGCGCCCTCATCGCCACGCCCGCCTTGGCCCAGGAGACCTACCCCAAGAAAATCCCCGCCTCCGGCGGCGAGGTGATCATCCCGACCGCGCGGTCCCAGAAGTCGTATGACGAGATCAGGTACGCTCCGGCCCGACGCGTCGGCGACACGCTGTACATCTCGGGCGTCATCGTCGGCCGGGGCAAGGATGAGGGCACCGACCCCGAGTCCTTCAAGAAGCAGGTCCGCCGCGCCTTCACCCAGCTGGACACCATCCTCAAGGCGTCGGGCGCCACGTTCGACGACGTGGCGATGATCAACAGCTTCCACGTCTGGGAAGGCCCCGATCAGCCCGCCCCGCGCTGGGAGCAGATCAACATGATCAACGCCGTGAAGAGCGAGTTCATCAAGGGCCCGAACCCGGCCTGGACCGCCGTCGGAACCACGGGCCTGCTGGCGCCCGGCGGCATCGTCGAGATCCAGCTGATCGCCCACGTTTCTCCGAAGTAGGTCAGGTCCCGAAGTCGATCAGATCTTCGCGCAGAGACCGGCGTCGCGGAGACGGCGATCCATCTCCTTCAGGTCACGGCTCGTGGGGCGCAGCTTGCACAGGGGCTGGGCCTCGCGCTCGGCCTCGGCGATCCGTTCCTGGGCTGCCAGGACGCCCACGAGGTAGTTGCGCAGCACGATCTCCAGGTCCGGCGACAGGTCGCGCAGCAGCGCCCGCTCGGTCAGCGCCTGGCGGATCTCCCGCTCGGCGTTCACGTAGTTGTCGACCTCGACATAGGCGTGGGCCAGTTGCAGGCGGCCGCGCGGGTCGTGGGGATAGGCCTGCACCAGCGCCCTGGCCTGGGGCTCCGCCGCCCAGCCCTTGTCCGGCAGCATGAAGTCCGGGATCAGCGGCCGGCCGCGCTCGATATAGCTCTGGTGGCGCGGGACGATCAGGGCGAAGGCCAGCACGGCCAGGGCCAGACCGGCGCCGCCGACGATCCATAGCAGGCGGCTCTGGCGCGGGTTCTCCGACTGCTCGTCCCAGGTGGCCAGCAGGACGAAGCCCAGCACGCCGCCGGCGACCGCGCCGCCCATGTGGGCGTTGTAGTCCGTCGTCGAGCCCAGGGCCGCGCCGAACGGGATCAATGACGGGATGAACAGGCGCAGGGTGATCCAGCGCAGCCGCTTGGCGTGCTGGTGCATCGCCGGATGCAGGCTGCACATCAGGATCATGGCCAGCAGGCCCATGATCGCCCCGGACGCGCCGACGGACACCACGTCCTGCCGGTTCAGCAGCAGCGAGGCGGCAGAACCGCCCAGGCCCGAAACCACGAACGCCGCCGCCAGCCACGAGCGGCCCACCACCCGCTCCAGGGTGATCGCCGCAAAGGCCATGACCACCGCATTGCCGACGATGTGGGCGAGGTTGGCGTGCAGCAGCGGGGCGGTGAAGACCCGCCACCACTCGCCGTGCTCGAACACCAGCGAGCGGCTGGAACCGCCGACGGCCATCAGGTTGTGGAGGCTCATCTCCATGCCTGGGCCCATCGGCAGGCCGGCGGTCGGCTGGAAGATGAAGATCAGGGCCAGCAGCGTCAGCAGGCCGATGCTGAGATAGGGCGTCTTGTCGAAGCGCCGCTCATCGATCGCCGCCGCGCTCAGCGTCATGCGCGGCGGAGGCGGCGCCCAGGCGCGAGCCTGGACGGCGGGCGGGGCCGCGCGGCGGCCGAAGGTGGATGTCGAGGACATCGTTCCTGGCTCCAACTCAACCAAGAGGATGCCAAGACGCCCCTGACGCCGGGTGAACGAGTTTGGTTACTCTAGAGCCGCGAAGCCTTGAACGTATCGCACGCCGAAGGATCGCCCTGCTCGTAGCCCCGGTTGAACCACCGCATCCGCTGGGCGCTGCTGCCGTGGGTGAAGCTGTCGGGGACCACCTGACCCTGCGAGCGCTTCTGGATGGTGTCGTCGCCCACGGCGGCGGCGGCGCCCAGGCCGTCCTCGATGTCCGCCGGGTTGATCACGATCTTGCCGCCGGAAACCTCGCCCGCATGGGCCGCCCAGACCCCGGCGTAGCAGTCGGCCTGCAGCTCCAGCCGCACCGAACCGCTCTCCTCGCCGCGCGCGCCCAGGCGCCGGGCCTTCTGGTCCGCGCCCAGCAGGTGCTGCACGTGGTGGCCGATTTCGTGGCTGATCACATAGGCGCGGGCGAACTCGCCCTTGGCGCCGAAGCGGGTTTCCAGCTCCTGCCAGAACGACAGGTCCAGATAGACCTTCTGGTCGGCCGGACAATAGAACGGCCCCATGGCCGACTGGCCCGTGCCGCAGCCGGTGCCGGTGGCCTCCTTGTAGAGCACGATCGCCTCGGGCGGCCGGTAGTCGACGCCCTCGTTTCGGAAGATCGGCGTCCAGACCTGGCGGTTCGATGTCTCGATCACATCGACGAACTGGCCGTCCTTGTCGGTGACCTCACCGCGCACGCCCTCCTGCTGGGCGGGCTGCTGCAGCCCTTGGGTCGCCTCCATGGTCGTGCGCGGATCAATGCCGAACACGAAGTAACCGATGGCGGCCAGCACCACCGCCCCGATGCCCCCGCCGGCGACGCCGACGCGGCCCAGACCACGCCGGTCCTCGATGTTGCCGGACCGGCGACCGCCTTCCCACTCCATGAGACCCTCAATTCCTGCGTTGGCTGGCGGGACGGATCGCCCGCATACGCGCATTGCTCTCGGCTAGAGCCTCTTGCGTCAAGCGTTCCAGACGACTGGCCGACGCCGAAAGTTCGGCCTCGTGCTGCCCAGGCGTCTCGATCGTCCGGGGCGGTGGGACGGTCAGCGACCGTGTCGACGCCGATCGCTGGGCCGACAGGTCCCGCAGCCGCACCTCGGTCCGAGCGCGCTCGTTGGCGTTCGAGACCTCGATCTGGCTCGACAGCAGATCGCGCCGCGCGTCCTCCAGGGCATGGGCGGCGGCGTTGCGGGCCTGAATGTCCCGCAGGTCCTGGGCGCGCGCGAACCCCGCTCCGCCCAGGGCGGCCAGGCTGACCGACAGTAGAAGCGCCGCGCGCGTCATCGAACCCTCTTCACCAGACGGCCGATGACGCTTCGGGCGTCAGGGCCGCTTGACCGTGAAACGCGCCAACTCGATCTTCGGCGCCGTCCATTCGGGTTTCAGCTCCGACGCGCGGGAATAGTCCTTGAAGGCCGACTTCAGGTCGCCCAGCCCTTCGTTGGCCAAGCCCCGGTTGAAGAAGGCCTTCTCGGGGTCCTTGACGCCCAGGGCCAGACCCTTGTCGATCTGCTCGACGCCCTCGCGATAGCGCTCCTCGCCCACGAAGGTCGCGCCCCGGTTCACATAGGCTTCACCGAGGTTTGGATCGATGCCCGCGGCCTGGTCGAAATCGGCGCGGGCGGCTGAAAACTGGCGCTGGCGCAACTGCAGCACGCCACGGTTCACATAGGTCCGGGCGCGGTCGCGGAAGTTCAGGTTCTCGACCTCCAGCGCCGTCGTGCAGGCCAGCACCGACCGGTTGTCCGACCGGCCTTTCAGCGCGGCGTCGGAACACTCCTGGGCCGAGCCGCTGCCGATGACGAGGGTGGAAGCGCCGGCGACTCCGGCGCCGGCCAACAGGGTCGCGCAGAGCGCGGCAAAGGGGATCGCTCTGGTCATGTCGTCCTCCCATGGCGACCGGTCTTCGAGGCCGGCCTTGTGCGATCACTATAGCACCACCTGTCGCAAGCTCACATGGAAGCAGCCCTGAGCGTGCGGACTTTGGTTCGATAAATTTGAGGTTGCGGAACTTGGCGACTGAGCCAAGATTGTTCCCGAACGGATCGGGAGACTTGGTTGATGTTGCTATACCTCGCTTTCGCCCTGGCCCTGTCGGGCGCGCCGCAGGAAACCACCGCGGAACCCAACACGGTGGCGCCTGCGGTGGTCCAGCCAAAGGGCCGGTGGCCCGGGGTCATCCCCTCCGACCTTGAGATCACCCAGCAGCTCAATCAGCTCGTCAAGGAACAGCCCGACCTGAAGATCTGCGTGCCGCTCAGGCAGATCGGCACCCGCATGTCGCAAGGCGACTGCCGCACGCTGCAGAGCTGGTACGATCTCGAATTCGACCGCGACAGCCAGGCCCGGATCGCAGCCCTCGCGGGGGACAAATCGCCGGTCGGAGGCCTGGACGGCCCGCCCTACGAGGTCGTCGAACTGATCAAGGCGCGCTACCGGCTGCCCAGCGTCCGCGCCCGGGCGGAGGTTCGCGCCCAGGCGCGCATCCGCGCGGCGCGCTCGCCGGCCACACCGCCCGTCTCCAATCCCTAGGAGCGATATCCATGCTGGCTTCGCTCGCCCTCACCCTGCTTCTGGCCGGAACCCAGGCCCAGCAAGGCGCAGCGACCAATGAGGTCGATCCCGCGATCATCGAGGCGCCCAAGCGGTGGCCCGGCGTCGTGCCGAGCGACAAGGAAATCACCCAGCAGCTGAACGCCCTGGTCAAGGAGCAACCTGACCTCAAGGTCTGCGTCGACCTCGCCCGGACCGGCACGCGCCTGGCCGGGCGCGAATGCCGGACCCTGCAGGGCTGGTACGATTACGAGGACGGTCGCGACACCAACGATCGCATCGCCAAGATCGCCGGCATCGCGCCGTTCGGAGGCCTGTCAGGGCCGCCTCACGAGGTGGTCGAGATGATCAAGGCGCGTTACCGCAGCCCCGAAGTCCGCGCTCGCGCCCTCGAACGCGAACGTCTGCGCCACGCGGCCGAGCGCTCGAAGGCGTCGCCGTCCACGCCGCCGGTCTGAACCCCTGCCCCCCGGAAACTTCGCCGATGCTTACCTTCGCCGCGTTCGCCCTGACCCTGGCCGTCGCCGCTCCGCCGGAAACGCCACAGACCAATGAAGTCGCGCCGACGATCATCCAGCCGCGCAAGAGTTGGGGCGGCCCCGTGCCCTCGGACCTGGAACTCCGGAAGCAGCTGGACGCCGCCGTCGAGGCGCAGCCGGACAAGGTTGTCTGCTTGAACCTGGTCCGGACCGGCAGCCGGATGCCGCGACCGGCGTGCCGCACGCTGCGAGGTTGGTACGACTTCGAGGCCGATCGCGACACCGAGGCCAACACCGCCGACATCATCTTCGTCATGCGGCCGGAAGGCGGCAAGGATCCGGTCGGCGGCAAGTCTGGGCCGCCGCACGAGCTGATGGAAGCGGTCAAGGACCTCTATCAGAACCCCAATGTGCGGGCCCGGGCGCTGGAACGCGAACGCGCTCGCGTGTCCGCCGCGTCCCGCCGATCGATCTCGCCCGCCACGCCGCCTGTCTCACACCCTTAGATCCGGAAATCCCAGTGCTCGCATTCCTCGCCGCCGCCGCGCTTCTCGCCGCCGCTCCGGAACAAACCACTCAGCCCGTTCCGAACGTCGCGCCGCAGAACGCCGCGCCCCAGAGCGACATGGTCGAACCGCTGATTATCGAGAGCTATCGCAACGGCAAGCCCCAGATCAGCGACCGCGCGATCGAGAAGCAACTGAACCAGCTGGTGAAGGATCAGCCGGGCCGGGTGGTGTGTCTGCGCAAGACCGAGTTCGGCACGCGCATCCCGCGCGGCTACTGCGGCTCGCTGCAACAGTGGTTCGACCTGGAAGACTCGCGCGGAACCCAGCGGACCATGGCCCGCCTGCGGGGTCCGAAGGGCGGCTATGCGCCCGTCGGCGGCATGACCGGACCACCGCCCGAGCTGGTCCAGCTGATCCGCGCCCGACTGCAGAGCCCGAAGTACCGCGCTATGGCCGAGGCCCGCGCCAAGGCCCGCCTTGAGGCCGAAGCCGCCGCCCGCAAGCCCGCGCCCATCGATCCGCCGGTCTAGGCCCGGAGGACGACATGACCCTGCTCGCCACCCTGGCTGTCGCCCTCGCCATGACGGGCCAGGCGCCTCAAGTCGCGCCACAGGACAACACCGTCGATCCGGCCATCATCGAAGCGCCGCGTCGCTGGCCCGGCGTCGTGCCCACGGATCTGGAAATCGAGGCCCAGCTCGGCGAAGCCCTGAAGGCGCAGCCGGACAAGGTGGTCTGTCTTCGCATCGCGCGGACCGGTTCACGCCTGCCGCATGAAACCTGCCGAACCCTGCGCGGCTGGTACGATTTCGAGTCCGACCGCGACACAAGAGGCCACACACGGGACATCGTCGCCATGCTGGACGACATGCCCCTGGGCGGTGACGAGGTCGGCGGCAGACTCGCGCGGCCGCCTCACGAGCTGATCGAGCTGGTCAAGGACCGCTACCAGAGCCCCTCTGCTCGGGCCCGGGCGGTGGAGCGCGCCAGGACCCGCCTGAACCCGGCGCGGCCTCCGGCCGATCCGCCCACCTCCAACCCCTAGAGGGCGTCGCGCCGAACGCTGGTCGTGCTAACAGAGGCGACGACTCCCTCAGGAACCGTCGCGTCATGCATCTCGCCCGCTTTCCCCGCGCCCGCTTCGCCCACCTGCCGACACCGCTGGAGCCCCTGCCCCGCCTGGGCGCGGCGCTCGGCATCGACCTCTGGGTCAAGCGCGACGACTGCACGGGCCTGGCCGGCGGCGGCAACAAGACCCGCAAGCTTGAGTTCCTGCTCGGCGAAGCCCTGGAGCAAGGCGCCGACACCCTGGTGACCCAGGGCGCGGTGCAGTCCAACCACGTCCGCCAGACCATCGCCGCCGGCGCCCGCTTCGGCCTGAAGACCGAAGTGATTCTGGAGGAGCGCACCGGCTCCAAGGCCAGCGACTACATGGGCAACGGCAACGTCCTGCTCGACAAGCTGATGGGCGCGGCGATCCGCTACGTCCCCGGCGGCACGGACATGGTCGCCGAGTTGGAAGCCACCGCCGACAGCGTCCGCCAGCGCGGCGGCAAGCCCTATGTCATTCCCGGCGGTGGCTCGAACACGGTCGGAGCCCTGGGCTATGTCGACTGCGCTCGCGAGTTCGTCGTCCAGGCCGACCAGATGGACCTGAAGTTCGACCGCTTCGTCACCGCCACCGGCAGCGCCGGCACCCACGCCGGCCTCGTCGCCGGCTTCGCGGCCTTGTCGGTCGACATCCCGATCCTGGGCTTCGGCGTCCGCGCGCCCAAGGCCAAGCAGGAGGAGAACGTCTTCAACCTGGCCGTCGCCACGGCTGAGAAGATCGGCGCGGCCGGCCGCGTGACGCGCGAGATGGTCGTGGCCGACTGCGACTATGTCGGCGAAGGCTATGGCCTGGTCGACCAGGGCGTGATCGACGCCCTGGCCCTGGCGGCCCGCACCGAGGGCCTGCTGTTCGACCCCGTCTATTCCGGCAAGGCGCTGAAGGGTCTGATCGACCAGGCCGGCAAGGGAGCGTTCAAGGGCGAGCGGGTCGTGTTCCTGCACACCGGCGGTGCCCAGGGCCTGTTCGGCTATCAATCGGTGCTGGAGCCCGCCCTCTGATGAGCAAGGTTTTGGGCGTCCTCGGCGGCATGGGTCCGGCCGCCACCCTGGACTTCCTGGCCAAGCTGCAGGCCGCCACGCCGGTCAAGCGCGAGCAGGATCACCTGAGGGTGCTGGTCGACATCAATCCGCACGTTCCGGATCGCAACGTTGGCGCCTCTGATCCCGGTCCGGTGCTGGCGGCCATGGCCGCCGGACTTCGTGACGGCGGGGCGCAGGTGCTGGCCATCGCCTGCAACACCGCCCACGCCTATGCCGAGGAGGTCCGCGCGTCGGGTCTGCCGCTGGTCGACATGTTGGAGACCGCCGGCTTGGCCGCCCAGGCCAAGGGCGCGAGCATCGTCGGCGTGCTGGGCACCAGCCTGGCGCTCGGCCTCTACCGCGATCGCTTCTCGCACATGGGGCTGGAAGTGGTGATGCTGGACGACCACGAGCAGGTCGAGTTCATGGCTCTGCTCTATCGCATCAAGCAGGGCGATCTGGGCGAGGCCTCGCGCGAAACCATGGCCGCCCTCGCCCATCGTCTGGTCGGCAAGGGCGCGCAGAGCGTGGTGGCCGGCTGCACCGAGGTGCCCCTGGTGCTGTCGGCGTCGGACCTGTCGGTCCCGTTCCTGGATGCGACAGAAGAACTGGCGCGGCGCTGCGTAGCCGTCTGCCTCGAAGCCTAGCTGTTCAGCGCCTTCAGCGGCAGGTCGTCGTTCGACGCCTCGAACATGCCCAAGACGGCCGCCGCACCGCGCGAGGCCTGGGCCATGCGCAGCAAGGCCGCGCGGGCATGTGCGCTATCGGCGATCTCGGCCTGACGCTCGAGACGCTCGGCTTCGCTCAGATGGTCGTTTCGATTCCCCATGTGCAAACGTTTACAGCGATTAACCATGAAGACCATGCGACCGCTGGACGCACAGAGCACGTCGTTCGAGGAATAGCGTGCGCCCGATTGTCACAGAATGTTAAATTCAAAGACTAGGCCCAAATGAAAACGCCCCCGGACCCTTGGGATCCGGGGGCGTCGTCCTGTTCCCCAACAGGACGGCGTCGGCAGCGCTAACTTCGAGCGCAGCGGCGTCGCCTCAAAACTGATGCGCCTGTTTCGCCGAACACGGATCCTCAGGCAACGCGTCCGCCTGTCGCAGGCCCCGATTTGGGTATGCCCGTCACGCCCAAATTCCTTGCACACAAGGGATTGCACGGCCTGCCGCGACCGGCTGTCGCGCCCCGCCAATTCCATGTGACCGGTCGCAAAAAGTGGATGGTCAAGACATGACACCGGTAGCAAAGTGCATGAAAGTCGTCGCCACAAGACGGCGGGGCCGCTTGCCGGTCCGGGAGGAAGCCAAAGCAACGCCCCTGTGGCTTGCCTTTCCCGCCCGGCGATCCGAGCCTCCGCCAGCCGGAGTACCCCCATGCCGCTCAGCCCGATCTCCCGCCGCCGCCTGATGGCGACCACCGCCGCCGCCTTCGCCGCGGCCGGCGCGCTCACGCCGCTGAAGGCCATGGCCGCTGCCGACAAGGCCACGGCGCTGGACACCATGAAGAAGGCCACCCGCTTCATGGTCGAGAAGGCCGCCTATAACGGCGGCTATGTCTGGAGCTACCTGCCCGACTTCTCGCGCCGCTGGGGCGAGATGGAAGCCTTCCCGACGATGATCTGGGTGCAGCCGCCCGGCACGGCAACCATGGGCCACCTGTTCCTGGACGCCTATCACGCCACCGGTGACGAATATTACTACGAAGCCGCCTGCAAGGCCGGCGAGGCGCTGATCGCCATCCAGCATCCGGCCGGCGGCTGGAACTATCTGGGCGACCTGGCCGGCGAGGCCTCGATCAAGAAGTGGTACGACACCATCGGCAAGAACGGCTGGCGGCTCGAGGAATTCCAGCACTACTACGGCAACGCCACCTTCGACGACGCCGGCACGGCCGAGAGCTCGCAGTTCATGCTGCGCCTCTACGTCGAGAAGAAGGACAAGCGCTTCAAGCCGTCGCTCGACAAGGCCCTGCAGTTCGTCCTCGACAGCCAGTACCCGGTCGGCGGCTGGCCGCAGCGCTTCCCGCTGAAGAACGAGTTCCACCACCACGGCAAGGAAGACTACACTGGCTTCATCACCTTCAACGACGACGTCGCCGGTGAGAACATCAAGTTCCTGATCATGGTCTGGCAGGCCCTGGGCGACCCGCGCGTCGTGCCGGCGGTCCGCAAGGCCATGGACTGCTTCGTGCTCTGCCAGCAGCCCCAGCCGCAGCCCGCCTGGGGCCTGCAGCACCATGTCGACACGCTGAAGCCGGCCGGCGCCCGCACCTACGAGCCGGAAGCCTTCGCCTCGCACACCACCGGCGCCAACATCGCCGCCTGCATGGACTTCTACGAGCTGACGGGCGATCCGAAGTTCCTGGCCCGCCTGGGCGAAGCGCTGGACTGGCTGGACAGCATCAAGGTCACGCCCGAAATTCAGAAGGGCCGCCCCTACCCGACCTTCATCCAGATCGGCACGGGCAAGCCGCTGTACATCCACCGCAAGGGCAGCAACGTCGTCAACGGCGAGTACTACAACGACCAGAACCCCGAGAAGACGGTGATCCACTACTCGTCGTTCCGAGCCGTCAATGTCGAGGGCTTGCGCAAGCGCCTGGCCAAGCTGAAGGCCACCGCGCCGGACGTCGCCAGCAAGGCCTCGCCGCTGAAGGGCGGCCGCAAGGCGCTGCCCAAGTACTTCACCACCGGCGACATCTCGGTCTCGGACCTGAATGTCGGCACGCTGAAGGCCGACGCCGGCCAGGCTGCGCCCGACAAGGCCGCCGGCCTGATCGCCGCCCTGAACGGCGAAGGCTGGTGGCCGACCGAGCTGAAGGCGACCAGCAACCCGTATATCGGCGACGGCTCGCCCACCCCGGCGCCGGGCGACTTCAGCCAGACCCGGGTCGGCGACGCCACCGACACCTCGCCGTACATCACCGACACGCCGAAGATCGGCATCTCGACTGGGACCTACATCGAGAACATGTCGGCCCTGATCAAGTTCGTCACGGCCTAGCCTGGCCGGAGGCGTCTCGGCCGGCGCTATCGCGACCGGCCGAACGCACACCATGCCTAAGCGTCGAAACGCTCCAGCGCCTCACGCACGACGTCGGGCGCATGGTCGATGACCCGCAGATAGGCGGTCAGGGCCGCGTCAGGGCGGGCGTCGCCGTGCTCCAGGTCCTCGAGCAGGGTCAGGTCGATGTGGAAGACATGGGCGAACTCGGCCTGGGACAGGCCAGTGCGCCAGCGCACCGCCTGGACCAGGGCGCGAGCGGATCGAGCCCGCGCCGGCGTGGCGGCTTCGTCGATGGCGGGGTCGGCGGGTCGGGTCATCGGTACGCTCCTGAACTGGCTCCCCCGGGGGTGGGAGCGGTTCTAGGACGCGTCCGTTGCAGAAATTCGACGGCTTTGAGTCAGCGCGGCGTCGTCATCGTGCGCGCCTTGGCCTCGACCAGGTCCACCCCGCGCACGGGATCGCCGGACGTCTCGATCAGCCGGTCGAACGCCCTCAGATCGCCGTTGGTGATGCGCTTGATCTTCTTGCTTCGTGACCATTCCAGGCCGATCAGCTGACCCAGACGGCAGGCCTTGGGCAGCAGGATCGGCCGCGCCTTGGGGCCGCCCCTGGCCAGCAGCTTGTCGACATAGTCGTTCCAGTTCGGCGGGCCCGGGAAGCAGGTCGGCAGGTCGTCGCAGCTCCCTGTCCAGAAGCGCTTGTACCAGCGGACATGCTGGGGCGTGTCGTAGCGAAGGTCGGCGCTGGGCGCGATCACGCTCCGGCAATCGGCGCGCACGAACTCGTCCGCCTGGGCGACATTGGCGGCCAGCAACACAACGGCGACGATGGGACCAGCGATACGGACCAAGGATGTCTCCGGCGACTAAGGGTGCTGCTAGGTCCGTGTCTTCGATAGGAATGCGGCGGTGGCCTCGATCGCGTCGACCAGCCCCACCCGCTCGATCGTGACGCCTTCCGGCAAGCTTGAGAACAGGCGCGTCGGCGCGGCAGCGTCCAGCATCACGAACACGCCCCGGTCGTCGGCGCGGCGGATCAGGCGGCCGAAGGCCTGGCTGATGCGGGCGCGGGCCACGGCGTCGTCATAACCCTTGCCGCCGAAGCGCAGGCGGCGGGCCTTGTGCAGCACATCCGGACGCGGCCACGGCACCCGGTCGAAGACCAGCAGGCGCAGAGACCGGCCCGGCACGTCCACGCCGTCGCGGATGGCGTCTGTGCCCAGCAGGCACGCGTCCTCCTCGGCCCGGAAGATATCGACCAGCGCGCCCACTTCCAGGGGGTCCACGTGCTGCGCGTACAGGGCCAGGCCGTTGTCGGCCAGCGGCGCGGCGATGCGCTCGTGCACGGCCTTCAAGCGGCGGATGGCGGTGAAGAGGCCAAGGCCCCCGCCCCCGGCGGCCAGGAACAGCTCGCGCATGGCGGCCGAGACCTGGCGCGGGTCTTCCTTGTTCACGTCGGTGACGACATAGGCCTTGGCGTGGTTCTCGTAGTCGAACGGCGAGACCAGCCGCAGCACCTTGGGCGCGGACGGCAGGCGCGCTGCGCCGGTGCGCATCTCGGCCAGGGCGAACGGGTCCTCCAACGCCGGATCGACCAGGGTGGCGCTGGTCACCAGCACCCCGTGTGCCGGCGACAGCACCGCCGCGCGCAGCGGCTCGGTCGGGTCCACCCAGTGGCGGCGGCAGGCGGCGTCGACGACCCGGCCATAGAGGAAGGTCGCCTCAAACCAGTCGACGAAGTCCGGATCGGTCGCGGCCGGATCGACCTCGTCGTCCTCGACCGCCTTCAGGATCGAGCGCCAGGCCGGCAGGGTCATGCGGGCGCGGCGGTCCAGGCCCCGCAGCGCGCCTTCGATGCGCGCGCGCTCGGAGGTCCCGAGGTGCTCGGCGTCCTCGTCCAGCACGTCTTCCAGGGCGCGGGCCAGGGCCAGCAGCGGGGCCTCAATGGCGGCCAGGGCCTTGGCCGCCTCCGGGGCGCGCTCGCGGACCAGATCGGTGGCCGGCCGGGCGTCGCATTGCAGGCCCAGGTCCTGCCCGCCGCGCTCGCTGGTGCGGGCCCGAAGCTGCTCGATCACCGCGACCAGGAAGTTCTCGATCGGGCCGATCGGATTGATCTGGCCGTCCGGCGGCGCCACCCGGCCCGACCAGCCCTCGCCCGGCAAGGCGGCGGCGGCCTGGATGACCTGGTTCATCGCCCCCCGCGCGCCCTCGCGGTCACCGAGGATGTCGAGCAGGCGCGCCTCCAGGCCCCGGCCACGACGGCCACGCCCCTCGGGTCCTCGGATCCAGCGGCGCAGTTCCGCCGCTTCAGCGCCCGATAGGGCAGCGGAAAAAGCGCTGTCGGCGGCCTCGAACAGGTGGTGACCCTCGTCGAAGACGATGCGTTTCAGACTGGTGGTCTCGTTGTCGCCCTTCAGGCCTCGCGCCGTCCGCGCGCCATCGAAGGCGGCTTGCGTGAGGACCAGGGCGTGATTGGCGATCACCAGGTCGGCGCGTTTGGACGCCCGCACGGCCTTCTCGATGTAGCAGATGCGATAGTGCTGGCAGCCGGCATGGATGCACTCGCCCCGCCGATCCACGAGGTTCGACGGACTGGCCTGGGCCGAGGGCGGCACAGCGGACAGCGTCGGCAGCCAGGCCGGGAAGTCGCCGCCAGTCATGTCGCCGTCGCGGGTCGCCCGCGCCCATCGCGCCGTCAGCGCCAGCCCGATCAGGTCGCCATTGCCCAGCTGGGCGCCGTTCATCTGCTCCTGGAAATTCAGCAGGCAGAGATAGTTCTCACGCCCTTTGCGCACGACGGCCTTCTTGGCCCGCTCCTTGGGGTCGGGATAGATCGACCGGCTCTCGCGCTCGATCTGGCGCTGCAGGGCGCGGGTATAGGTGCTGACCCAGACCGACGGACCGTTGGCCTCGGCCCACAAGGACGCCGGCGCCAGATAGCCCAGGGTCTTGCCGACGCCGGTGCCGGCCTCGGCCAGCATCATGCGCGGCTCGCCTTCGCGTTCGCGGGGCTGGAAGGCGAAGGCGGCCTCCTTGGCGAAGGTCACCTGGGCCTCGCGGATTTCCTCCAGGCCCGAGCGTTGCAGAAGTTCGGCCAAGCGCTCGCCGGCGCGTTCGGGATCGATGGGACGCGAGCCGGACTCGCCGGGCGGGGCCTGGTCTTCCCACTCGGCGATGCGGGCCCAGACGTCGAGGCCCGAGCCCCGGAACTGGTTGCCGGCCTGGACCGAGCGCAGCGCGCCGATCACGGCGGGCCCCCACGACCATCCGGCCTTGGCCAGGGTCTCGGCGACGGCCAGGGCCTCCTCGCGGGACGGAACCGGCGTCAGGGCCAGGTCACGCAGCAGGGCGTCGGCGCTCTCGCGCAGGCTCTGGGCCTGTTCGGCCGCGCCGTGCGGTTCGGCGAGCCCCAGCGCCATGGCCAGGCCCACCGCCGACGGCGCGCAGAAGGTCGCCGGACGGACGAAGGCGTAGAGCTCCAGCACGTCGAACAGGCGCGGATGGCGCGAGGGGGGCGACAGGTTCAGGCGGCGGGCGGCCATGGCCGCGTGGGCCACCAGCACCGGGCCGTGCTCGAACAGATCGCGAGCGTCCGGCGCGCGCAGCATCCGGCCTTCGCCGCCGCCATCGGCCATGCCGGCGCGCGGCCCAGGCAGGACAACCAGGGCCGGAGCCAGATCCAGAGTCGGCGGGGAAGCGGTCACGCGAGTCTGTTAGCAAAACCCCCGTGAAACAGAAAGAGAACATGCTATATCGCGGACAATGTCCGCGGCGTCCGCCCTTCCCGCCAAGTTCCAAGACTGGTTCGCCAAGCGCGGCTGGAGCCCCCGCGAGCATCAGCTGGCCATGCTGGAGAAAGCCCGGGCCGGTCGCGGGACCCTGCTGATCGCCCCGACCGGCGGCGGCAAGACCCTGGCCGGCTTCCTGCCCAGCCTGATCGAGCTTTCCGAACGCCCGCCGCGCAATACGCCGGCCGGAGTCCACACCCTCTACATCTCGCCGCTGAAGGCCCTCGCCGTAGATGTCGAGCGTAACCTCCTGACGCCCATCCGCGAGATGAACCTGCCGATCGTGGCCGAGAGCCGCACCGGCGACACGGGCGAGAGCCGCAAGGCGCGCCAGCGGATCAAGCCGCCGGACATCCTGCTGACGACACCCGAGCAGTTGGCCCTGTTCTGCGCCTGGGAAGGCGCGCGCGAATACTTCTCCGACTTGCGCTGCGTGATCATCGATGAGGCCCACGCGATCTGGCCGAGCAAGCGAGGCGACTTGCTGGCCCTGGGCCTTTCGCGCCTGCAGACGTTCGCGCCCGAGATGCGGCGGGTTGGCCTGTCGGCGACGGTCGACGATCCTGACCTGGTGCGGAAGTGGTTGGGGGTGAACTACGCCTCTCCTCCCCCTCCGGGGGAGGTGTCGCGGAGCGACGGAGGGGACAGCACCGCCGTCTCAGAGCTAGCCCCCTCCGGCCCTCCGGGCCACCTCCCCCAAGAGGGGAGGAGAGATTACTCCATCGACCTCGTCCTCGGCTCCGGCGGCGCCCAGCCCGTCGTCGAGGTCCTCGTCTCCGGCGGCCGCGTCCCCTGGGCCGGCCATACGGCCGAGCACGCCATGGCCGAGGTCTACGAGATCATCAAGCAGTCCCAGACGGCGCTGATCTTCGTCAACACCCGCTTCCAGGCCGAGTTCGCGTTCCAGCGCCTGTGGGAGCTGAACGAGGCGGACCTGCCGATCGCCCTGCACCATGGCAGCCTCTCGGCCGAACAGCGCCGCAAGGTCGAGGCCGCCATGGCCAAGGGCGCGCTACGGGCCGTGGTCTGCACCTCGACCCTGGACATGGGTATCGACTGGGGCGACGTCGATCTCGTCATCCAGCTGGCCGCGCCCAAAGGCGCCTCGCGGATGGTCCAGCGGATCGGCCGCGCCAACCACCGCCTGGACGAGCCCAGCCGCGCCCTGTTCGTGCCCGCCAGCCGCTTCGAGATGCTGGAGTGCCGCGCCGCCGCCGACGCCATCCTGGAGAACCACCTGGACGGCGACCCGCCGCGTGTCGGCGCGCTGGACGTCCTGGCCCAGCACATCATGGGCTGCGCGTGCTCCGAGCCCTTCGAGCTGACCGCGCTCTATCACGAGGTCCGCTCGGCCGGTCCCTATGCCGAGCTTACCTGGGAAGACTTCGAGACCGTCGTCGACTTCGTCTCGACCGGCGGCTACGCGCTGCGCACCTATGACAAGTTCCGCCGCATCGTGAAGAACGAGGACGGTCTATGGACCGCCCGCAACGCCCAGGCCCGCCAGCAGCACCGGATGAACGTCGGGGCCATCGTCTCTCCGGGCATGATCAATATCCGCATCGGCGGCGGCAAAAGACCGATGGGCGGGCGCAAGATCGGCGAGGCGGAAGAAGGCTATTTCGAGCAGCTGACGCCCGGCGACACCTTCATCTTCGCGGGGCAGGTCTGGCGCTACAACAGCCTGGTCGGGGCTGACGCCTTCGTCTCGCCCGCGCCGAACGACGATCCGAAGATGCCCAGCTGGGGCGGATCGAAGTTCCCGCTGTCGACCTATCTGGCCGGCCGCGTGCGCCAGATGATGCACGACGAACGCGAATGGACGGCCCTGCCCCCGGACGTCCAGGAGTGGCTGTCCTGGCAGAAGATCCGCTCGGCCATTCCGGAAGAAGGCGAGATGCTGCTGGAGACCTTCCAGAGCGGCAAGCGCTTCCACATGGTCTGCTACCCGTTCGACGGCCGCCTGGCCCACACCACCCTGGCCATGCTGCTGACCCGCCGGCTGGACCGCCTGGGCGTGGGACCGCTGGGCTTCGTCTGCAACGACTACGCCCTGAATTTGTGGTCGCTGCGGCCGATGGACGGTCTGGATCTCGACGAACTGTTCGCCCAGGACATGCTAGGCGACGACCTCGAGGCCTGGCTCGACGAGAGCTTCATGATGAAGCGGGCGTTCAAGCATGCCGCCCTGATCTCCGGCCTGATCGAGCGCCGCCACCCCGGCGCCGAGAAGTCCGGACGGCAGGTGACCTTCTCGACCGACCTGATCTACGACGTGCTGCGCAAACACCAACCCGACCACCTGATGCTCCGCTGCGCGCGCCACGACGCGGCGACGGGCATGCTCGAC
This sequence comes from Caulobacter sp. GW821-FHT09H08, assembly GCF_059415885.1. Lineage (NCBI taxonomy): Bacteria > Pseudomonadati > Pseudomonadota > Alphaproteobacteria > Caulobacterales > Caulobacteraceae > Caulobacter > Caulobacter sp. GW821-FHT09H08. The sequence continues at coordinate 860,863 of NZ_JBWKOC010000003.1, read as the reverse complement.
ATCGCCCGCCTGGGCGACATGCTGGCCCGCGTGAAGGGCCATATCCGCCATATGCCGCTGGACCGCGTCTCGCCGTTCGCTGTGCCGATCATGCTGGAAATCGGCCGCGAGCGCGCGCCGGGCGACGCCGCCGGCGAGATGATCCTGGCCGAAGCCGAAGAAGACCTGATCGCCGAGGCCATGTCGTGATGCGATTTTCCCCCTCCATCTGCGGCGGCCTGCGCGTCGGCCTGTCGAACGTCGAGGTCATGCTCCGCTGGTCCGGCGCCCTGTGGCTGGAGCGCGACGGCGCCCTCGTCGTCGCCGACCTGCACTTCGAGAAGGGCAGCAGCTACGCCGCGCGCTTCGGCCAGATGCTGCCGCCCTATGACACTCGCGAGACCCTGGACCGGCTGGACCGCGAGATCGCCCTGCTCTCGCCCAAGCGGCTGATCTTCCTGGGCGACAGCTTCCATGACGGCGACGGCGAGGCGCGGCTGGCGGCCGACGACTATCGGCGGCTCGAGGGGCTGGCCATGGGGCGCGAGCTCGTCTGGGCGGTGGGCAATCACGACGCCGACGGCCCCAAGGTTCTGCCCGGCGAGATCATCGACGAGGCCGCGATCTCCGGCCTGATCCTGCGGCACGAGCCGCTGCCCGGCGCTCAGCCCGGCGAGGTCGCGGGGCACCTGCACCCGGCGGCCAAGGTCTCCAGCGGTCGCGCCACGACCCGCCGCCGCTGCTTCGTCACCGATGGTCAGAGGCTGGTGCTGCCGGCCTTCGGCGCGTTCACGGGCGGGCTGAACATTCTGGACGCGGCGTTCTCGAGCCTGTTCGCGGGCCCGATGATGGCCGGCGCGCTGGGTCCCAAGCGGGTCCATGCGGTGGGGATGAAGTCGCTACGGCCGGACTGAGTTTCCTTCTCCCCTTGCGGGAGAAGGTGTCGGCGAAGCCGACGGATGAGGGGTCGCACAGACAGAAACGCCGCGGCGGCCGAAAGGCCATTCGCGGCGGTATCGTTCTTCAACCCCTCACCCGACCGCCTTCGGCGGCCACCCTCTCCCGCATGGGGAGAGGGAAATCCTCACATATGCAGCGCCTGCTCCAGGGCGAAGGCCAGCGAGATCGCCGCGCCGGCGGTCAGCAGGGTGCGCATCCGAGGACGCCAGCTGGGGCCGTCGTGGTCGGTCACGTCCCAGACCCATTGCAGCAGGAAGACCAGCAGGAAGCCCGATAGCTGCCAGGCCGGCTCGAACTTCAGCTCGCCCAGCAGGAGGCCGAAAGCGGCCAAGGGGAACAGCAGCGAGATGCCCAGGACCGACCAGCGCGGGCTGGGGTTCTCGATCTCCAGGCCGGTCCGCACGCCGCCGAAGTACGAGACCATGGCCGCCGAGTAGGCCAGCAGAGCCACCAGAGAAGATTTCTGGATCGCGGCCGGGCCGTAGCAGAACAGCACCGACGCGACGAAGAAGGGCATGATGGTCGAAAGACCAAATACCCATACAGCCGGAGGAACCGGCGTCCGCCCGCCCACGGACTCATTCATGACTCAACTCCTTCGGAAGGCGACCGAAGCCGCCCACCCTGCCCCGAGCGCGACTATTACCGACACGAGCCCATAGGTCCACGGACGATCTTTCGCGAACACATAGAGCGCGCGCTCCGCTCCGGCCTTCTCGACGACCAGGGCGCGGTCGCGGATCGACACCGGCTTGCCGTCCTGGAACAGCACGATACGGGCGGTGTACTGGCCGATCGGGGCCTCGGCCGGCAGGTCCAGCTGAGCGCGGAACAGGCCCTTGTCGACGAAGCGGACCCCTCGCGGATCGGCCGCGTAGAGCCCAGCTTTCTCCTTCAGGCGGATCACCGCGCGCCGCCAGTCGAGATAGTCGGCGCCCAGGCGGCTGACCACGACGTCGCGGACGCCGTAGGTCGTCTCGACCCGCTGCTCCAGCGGCGCGGCGATGGCCAGGTGCTCGAGGCCCGCCCCCAGGTGGCGCAGCGGCGCGAAGCCGGCGATGTCCTGCAGCGGCCGGGTCGAGGCCACGCGATAGAAGCCCGGCGCGCCTCGGAACACCACCGGGCGGCTGTTCAGCCACAGGCCGGCGACCTGGGTCTTGCGGGCGATGCGCAGAGGCGTGTCCGGGCCGCGCACGATGACGACGATGTCGCTGGGCTTGTCCGTCGGATCGAAGACGGCGCCGTAGAGCACGATCCGCGCGCCCCGGAAGCCGGAGCTGACCCGGATCTCGGTGTCGGTCAGGGCGGCCGAAACGACAGGAGCCGGCGGCGCCTGGACCAGGGGGACCTCGACGGGCGGGGTCATCGCGCCGTCCCCGTCATCAGGATGAAGGCCTCGTCGGGCTTGAGGAACAGGTCCGCGCCCATGCGCAGGCCGACCAGCAGCACCAGCAGGGCCAGCAGCGCCCGCAGCTCCTCGGCGCGGAAGCGGCCGGAGGCGCGCGCGCCCAGCTGGGCTCCGATCACCCCGCCGATCAGCAGCAGCGTCGCCAGCACGATGTCGACCGTCTGGTTGCGGCCGGCCTGCAGTACGCTGGTCAGCGAGGTGGTGATGACGATCTGGAACAGGCTGGTGCCCACCACGACCGGCGCGGGCATGCGCAGCAGATAGATCATGGCCGGCACCAGGATGAAGCCGCCGCCGACGCCCATCACCGCCGACAGGATGCCGACGAAGACGCCCAGCAGGATCGGCGGAATGACGCTGATATAGAGCCGCGAGCGCGGGAATCGGACCTTGAACGGCAGGGCGTACAGCAGCGCCGGCCGGCGATCGCCACGCGGCTTGGGCGGCTGGCCGCTGCGGCGACGCAGGATCGCGCCGACGGACTCGGTCAGCATCAGCCCGCCAATCACGCCCAGGAACAGCAGGTACGAGACCGACACCGCCAGGTCCGCCTGGCCGATCAGGCGCAGCCATCGGAACACCTCGACCCCGATGAACGAGCCGATCGCCCCGCCGCTGGCCAGGACGCCGCCCATGCGGAAGTCGACCACGCGCTTCTTGCTGTAGGCGATGACGCTGGAGACCGACGAGGCGGCGACGTGGTTGGCCTCGCTGGCCACGGCCACGACCGGCGGGATGCCCATGAACACCAGCACCGGCGTCATCAGGAAACCGCCGCCGATGCCGAACATGCCGGAAATGAAGCCCACGAGCCCGCCCAGCACCACCAGCAGCAGCGCATTCACCGAGACTTCGGCGATGGGGAGGTAGAAATGCAAAGCTCGCGCGGCCTTTGCGGCGTCAGGGAGGTCCCTGATTGCCGGTGTCACGCGGGAGGGTCAATCGCAACCACCGCTCATCCTCGCGAAAGCGGGGACCCATTCGGCGGTAAGCAGGCATGAAAACGGGGCCGAGCGAACCCGACCCCGAAATCAGCTTGGGTCCCCGCTTTCGCGGGGATGAGCGGCTTTTGGCCTACCGCGCGTAGACCGACAGGCGGTTCAGCGTGTCGGCGTCCATCGCCCCCGAGGCCGGCAGGCCCTGGTCGCGTTGGTAGGCCTGGATCGCCATGCGCAGGGCCGGCGAAGCCACGCCATCGCGCGGACCTTGATAGTAGCCCAGTTGCGACAGCACGCGCTGGGCCATGCCCAGGTTGGCGTTGGCGGCTTGAGCGGCCGGAGCGATGCTGGCCGTCTGGGTCTGGGTTTGCGGACGGAACGCCATGGCCGAGCGGTCGGCGGTCTGCTGGGCTTCGGCGGTCAGTTGCGAGCGCAGGGCCGTGGCCCGACCACGGGCGGTGGCGTCACCGGCGCGGCCGGCGATCACATACCACTTGTAGGCTTCGGCCGGGTTCGTGCTGACACCCAGGCCGCGCTCGTAGAGTTGGGCCAGGTTGAACTGGCTGTCGACCAGACCGGAGTCGGCGGCCTTGCGGAACCAGGTCGCGGCCGAGGTCATGTTGCTCGGGCCGCCCTGGCCCTTGAAATAGTAGAGCGCCAGATTGTGCATGGCGCGCGGGTCACCGCCGGCCGCGGCGCGTTCGCTCCAGCGGCGGGCTTCCGGCATGTCCAGCTTCACGCCGCCCTTACCGCTCTCGTACATCTTCGAGAGGTAGAACTGGGCGGCCGGATAGCCGCCGTTGGCGGCGCGCTTGAGCACCTCGACGCCCGAGCGGTCGTCGGTCTCGATCTTGCGGACAGCCTCCTCGAACAGCGCCTTGCCGTTGTCGAGGGCGGCCGGCGAGACCGGCGCATCGGCCTGGACCGGCGTCGGCTGACCGGCGGTCAGGGCGATGGCGGCGCGCGGCGCGTTGGGGGTGGTGTCGGCTTCCGGGCCATTGACCACGACGTCGGCCTGGCGGCCGGCGATGGCGTTGGCGACGCGGGTCGGGGCGGCGCCCGAACCGTCGGTGTTGAGCAGCAGCAGGCCGCCCACGCCCGCGCCCAGGGCGCCGGCGGCGCCAAAGACGGTGACGGCGGTGGCCACGGTCGCGCCGAGGCGCGTCTTGGATTTCTTGCTGGCGAAGCCGAAGCCGCCGAACAGCGACGAGCCGCCCGACTTGCCGGCCTTGGCCTTCTTGTCGGGCTTGGCCTTGCCGGCCGGCTTGGCGTCCGACGCGGCCGCGGCGCGGGCGGCCGCGCGGGCCTGCTCGATGATGTCGCGGGTCGACATGGGGCGAGCCGGTTCGGCCGGCGCGAAGTCGGAAACCTCGGGCTCGACTTCGTAGGCAGGCGCTTCCGGCTCGAAGCCGTCGGCCATGGCGTAGTCGTCGTGACCGAAGCTGCGCTCTTCGGGCTCGGCGGCCGGGAACTCGGCGACCTCGAAGGCCGAGGCGCGGGTCGGCGCGGCCGGAGCCACGAACTCGTCTTCCTCGTCGTCATGGACCGCGTGATGGTCCTGGGCGCCATGGCTGAACGAGGCGGCCTGGCTGAAATAGCTCTCGTCGAACGGCGAGTGGGCCGGCGCTTGGGCTGCCGGCGCGGCGCGGGCCGGGGCCGGAGCAACCGGCGGCGCGACCTCCAGCTTGCGCTGGGCGTCGTGCAGGCGCGTGTCGATCTTGTCGCGCGCTTCTTCCAGCATCTTGAGCGTACGCTCTTCGCTCTGGCGGATGCGGTCGACCAACTCCTGGCTGGAGCGCTCGTGGCGTTGGTTCAGGCGCTCGGTGACGCGGGCGACCTGCTCGCCGACGTCGTCGATGGCCAAGGCGTTGCGACGCTCGGCGGCGCCGATGCGCTCCGCCAGCTTCTCGGTGATGCGGGCGATCTCGCCGCCCAGCTTTTCCAGGGCTTGAGCCTGGACGCTGTCGGCGCGGTTCAGCTTGTGCTCGACGGTGGCGGCGATCCGCGCCACCTCGCCGCCGACCTGCTCGATGGCCGTGGCGTTGCGTTGCTCCGCGGCCTGGACGCGGCGGTTGAAGGCGTCGGCGACGCCGACGACCTCGCGGCCCATGCGTTCGATGGCCTGGGCCGAGCGCTGCTCGGCGGCCTGAACGTGGGCGGCCATTTCGCCCAGCTTGCGCTCCATGCGATCGAAGCGGCCATCGGCGCTCTCGCGCAGCTTGGCGGCCATCTCCAGACGCGCGGCTTCCATCTTCTGGGCGAGGTTGGCGGCCAGGCTGTCCAGGCGCTCCTGCACGCCGGCGGCGGGATTGGCGCCCTCGACCGTGCCCATGCGCTGGTCCAGGGCGGCGAACGACGAGCTCATCTCGCGCAGGGCCTCGCTGGTGCGGACTTCGGCGGCTTCCAGGCGTTCGCCCAGGCGGGCCACGACGGCGTCGACCAGGGCGGTCGGATCCTGCTGGACCGGCGCGGCCTGTTCGTTCAGGCGGGCTTCCAGCGCAGCGATCGCCTCGCGGGTGCGGGCCTCGCCCTCATAGAGGTGACCGGCGACCTTGCCGAGCGCGCCCTCGAGCGCACGAAGAGCCTCGGCCGAACGCGGGCCCGCCGCCTCGGCTTCCATGCGGCGCACACGCTCACCGGCGCGCGCCTGTTCGGTCTTCAGCTCGTCCACAGCCCCTTCGAAACGGGCGGCGACGGAGATCTGTTCACGTTCGGATTGTCCCAAGCGCGTGAGCGCGTCGCGGACGGAATGGTCGATGCCCGAGATGGCGGCGGCGCTGCGGCCCTCGGCCGCCTCGATGCGCTGGGTCAGACGATCCAGGGCGATGGCCACGCGACCGACTTCATCGGCCGGATGCTCGGCCATCTCGATACGCGGGGGCGCGTCTTCCTTGACGATTTCCAGATAGGCGCGGTTAGGCGCGCTCTCGGAACCGAGGTCCGGAGCCTGACCATCGCCTTCGATGATCATCCGATTGAGCCATTCGCCCAAAGTCATGCCGGAGCGACGCGCGAGGTCCTTAGCGACCTCTCGTGCCTTGGGGTCGATCCCCTTTACGCTCCATGGCGAAGCCGCCGTCATGCGAATCGATCTCCCCGCATCTAGGGGAAACGCTAGTCATCGATTCCTAGATAGTAAACGCGACGAAAACGCCAGATGTAGTGCCCGCGCGGATCACTGTGGAGGAATCGGGACAGAGTCTTAACGTTCTGTAGCGCGCTTGAAAAGCAAGAGGGTTAACGCGCGTTAACTATTTGCCAGGCAGATTGTCGCAGGCCTAGAAGCGGCCATGGACCTGCCCTTCACCATCGCCGCCGCGGCCACGTTCCTTGTCCTCGCCGTCGTCTGCGGTTGGTTCGGCGCCCGCCCCATCAATGTAATCAAGGGTCCGCGCATGATTCCGTGGCGCCCGCTGATGATGGTCTGCGTCGTCGGCCTGATGCTGATGATGGTGCATCTGGTCAACCTGCTGGGGGTCGAGACCGGGAACCAGCCGCGCTACTAGGTCGCGGACGTCGCAGGCGCCTTCTTGGGCCGTTTCGTCAGGCCGGACATGCCTCCGGACGACAGCAAACCGATGTCGGCGAGCAGAAAAGGGATGGCCCACTTCTGGGGCGCGGCAATGTAGCGCGGCTGCCAGACGGGGTCGTACTTGTCCTTGTACCGGCGCACGCCCTGGAAATTGTAGATCTCCTCGCCACGCTCGTAGAGCAGCCGCCCGACGCGGGACATGATCGGGGCCAGTCGGCGATCCTGCAGGCCGGCCAAGGGCGCTACGCCGAACTCGAACGCTTGGTAGCCCTCGTCCTTGCCCCACTGCAGGAGCTCGACGAACAGGTAGTCCATGACGTTCTTGGGCGCCTCGTCGGAGTAGCGCATCAGGTCCATCGAGAACGAGGTCTTGCCAGCCGTCAGCCACAGGGTGGCGAAGGCGACGATCTTGCCCTCCTCGCCGCGCACCACCGCCACCGGGAACTCAGCGACGTAGCGCGGGTCGAAGCCGCCCATCGAGAAGCTCTTCTCGCCGCCGGCGTGGTGGCCCAGCCAGGCGTCGGAGATGGCTTTCAACTCGCCCATGATCGCGACAGCCGCGCCGACGGGCAGGACCTCGAAGGCCGCGCCGCCCTCCCCGGCCTTGCGCCAGTTGCGGCGCAGGACCTCACGACGGCGACCGACCAGGCTGAAGGCCTCCAGCGGCACGGCGGCGCTTTCGCCGGTCTTCTGGATGGCCAATCCCAAGTCCACGGTGTCGGGCAGGTCTTCCGGACCCAGGCTGTAGAAGCCCGCGCGCGCGGCGTGGGCGTCGGCCAGTTCGCGGAAGCGCCAGAAGAGCTCCATCCGCTCCTCGACCTTGCCGACCGGCGGGCCGAGGGCGATCCAGGACCGCCCCCGCACGCCGAACATCAGGAAGCTCTCGCCCGAGGCCGAGAACAGAAAGCGCTTGTCGCCCAGCAGGGCCAGGTTCGAGCTGGGCTCGGCGTCCTCGGCCTTGGCCAGGATGGCGCGGACGCGGTCGAACTCCGGGTCGGTGTCGTCGACCACGGCCGGCGTGGCGGCGGTGGCGATCAGGCGCCAGACGCCGACGGCCAGCAGCACGATGGCGGCGGCCACCGACGAGCGGATGGCGCGGGCGGCCTCGTCATGGTCCTGCAGGACGCGGATCCAGGACTTGTCGGCGAATTCGGTGTGGTGGAACGACCACCAGCCCAGCACGCTGGCCCCGACGATCGCCGCCGCCGCCGACAGCAGCCAGCCGGGCGTGATCTCCATCTTGGTCAGGGCCGCCTTGCGCGGGAACGCGTCGTGGAACGGCAGGATGGCCAGGAAGCAGATCGACAGCAGCGCCGTCTCCTCCCAGTTAAGGCCCTTGAAGATCGCCAGCACCGCCGAGGCGGCCAGCACGATCAGCGCCGCCCACCAGGCCGCGCCCAGCCGCGCGCGCAGGCCGAACGCCAGCAGCAGCAGGACAAGACCCAGGATCGAGGAGAAGAAGTGGCTGATCTCGATCAGCAGGTCCGGCGCGAAGGCCAGCAGCAGCAGGAACCGGGTCGGCTCGGAGGGCGTCGCGCCCGAGGCCAGCAGCATGACCCCGGCCGACGCGGTCAGGATCGCCGCCAAGGTCGGGGCGATCGCCAGAGCCGCGGGCCTGAAAACTGTCGAGGACATCCAGATCCCGGAAGGACGAATCCCTCGCGGGATCCAGCAGCGGTTCTCCTATAACTCGCAAACCATGACACGGTCGCGGGCGATGATGCGAACGACTGTTTGAATCGACTTGCCCGCGCTAATTCCAGGCGTACTGTGTCCGCCGATAAGCCCATTGGGCAAAACGTCCGCTTAGGGAGATGAGACGATGGCCGACTTCGGGGGAACCGAACTCGACGCCTTCCGCGCCGAGACCCGCGCCTGGCTGGAGGCCAACTATCCTTCGTCCCTGAACGCGCCGATGAGCAGCGAGGACGAGGCGCCGTGGGGCGGCCGGAAGATGGCCTGGAAGAACCCTGACGCCAAGCTGTGGCTGGACCGCATGGCCGAGAAGGGCTGGACCGCCCCGATGTGGCCCAAGGAATACGGCGGCGGCGGCCTGTCCAAGGCCCAGAACAAGGTGCTGGAGCAGGAGCTGCGCCGACTGAAGGCGCGCCCGGCCCTGATGAGCTTCGGCATCTGGATGCTGGGTCCGGTGCTGCTGGAATACGCCACCGAGGAGCAGAAGCAGCGCTTCCTGCCCCAGATCGTGCGTGGCGAGATCCGCTGGTGCCAGGGCTATAGCGAACCGGGCGCGGGCTCCGACCTCGCCAGCCTCCAGACCAAGTGCGAGGACAAGGGCGACCACTGGTTGATCAACGGCCAGAAGGTCTGGACCAGCTATGCCGACCAGGCCGACTGGATCTTCTGCCTGGTGCGCACCGACACGACCAAGAAGCACGAGGGCATCTCGTTCGTGCTGTTCGACATGACCTCGCCCGGCGTCGAGGCCCGCCCGATCAAGCTGATCAGCGGCTCCTCGCCCTTCTGCGAGACCTTCTTCGACAATGTGCAGGTCCCGAAGGAACAGCTGGTCGGCAAGGTCAACGGCGGCTGGGACATCGCCAAGCGCCTGCTGCAGTACGAGCGCCAGAACATCAGCGCCTCGGGCTTTGGCGGCGGCGGCGGGCTGAGCCCCGTCGAGGCGGCCAAGAAGGAGATCGGCGTCGATAGCGAAGGCCGCATCGCCGACGGCGACTTCCGCGCCCGCCTCGCCGCCCACTCCATGGACGCCCACGCCTTCATGCTGACCGTGCGCCGCGCCGAGGCCGAGTCCAAGCAGGGCTCCGGCCCCAGCGCCGCCGTCTCGATCATCAAGTACGCCGCCGCCAAGATGAACCAGGAGCGCACCGAACTCCTCGTCGAGGCGCTCGGTCTCCAGGGCCTCGGCTGGGCCGGCGAAGGCTTCGCCCCCGAGGAGCTGGCCGCGCCGCGCGCCATGCTCCGCGCCAAGGGCAACTCGATCGAGGGCGGCACCAGCGAGGTGAACCTCAACGTCGTCGCCAAGCGCGTCCTCGGGCTGCTGGATCACCAATAGTCCGATGATCGAGTTCTGGTACGAGTTCGCCTCGACCTACTCCTATCCGGCGGCCATGCGCATCGAGCGACTGGCCGACGAGAGGGGCGTGGCCGTGGCCTGGCGGCCCTTCCTGCTGGGTCCGCTGTTCCATGAGCAGCAGGGCATGAACGACAGTCCGTTCAACGTGGTCCCCGTGAAGGGCGACTACATGTGGCGCGACCTGGAGCGGGTCTGTGATCAGCAGGGCCTGCCCCTGCATCACCCCAGCCAGTTCCCGCGCAACAGCCTGCTGGCCGCTCGCGTGGCGATCGTCGGGATCGAGGACGGCTGGACACCCGCCTTCAGCCGAGCCGTCTACCAGGCCAATTTCGTCGACGACCTCGACATCTCCAGCCCCGAAGTCCTCGCGCCGCTGATCGCGGAAGTGGGCGCGGGGCCTGAGCACGTCCTGGCCGCCGCCCAATCCGACCCGATCAAGGCCAGGCTCAAAGACCACGTGGGCATGGCCAAGGCGCGCGGCCTGTTCGGCGCGCCCAGCTTTCTCACCGCCGACGGCGAGCTCTTCTGGGGCAACGACCGTCTGGAACAGGCCCTCGACTGGGCCGTCCGTCATCAATCCAGGGAGCACGCCTGATGGCCGTCCTGACCGAAGAACAGACCATGCTGCGCGACGCCGCCAAGGGCTGGGCCAGCGAAAGCGCGCCCGTCGGCGCCCTGCGCAAGCTGCGCGACGGCAAGTCCGGCCAGAGCTTCGATCCCGCCGCCTGGGCGGAGATGGGCGAGATGGGTTGGGCCGGAGTGATCGTGCCGGAGGACTATGACGGCTCGGCGTTCGGCTATCTGGGCCTGGGCCTGATCCTGGAAGAGACCGGCCGCACCCTGACCGCCTCTCCCCTGCTCTCCACCGCCATGATCGCCGCCTCGGCGCTGCAGCTGGGCGGCTCGGACGCGCAGAAGCAGGCCTGGCTGCCGAAGATCGCCACCGGCGAGGCCGTCGCTACGCTCGCGATCGACGAAGGCTCGCACCACAATCCGGGCCGTACGGCGCTGACGGCGACCAAGAGCGGCGCGGGCTATGTCCTCAACGGGACCAAGACCCTGGTGCTGGACGGCGAGGCCGCCGACCTGCTGATCGTCGCGGCCCGCACCGGCGGCGCGGGGACGGACGGCCTGACCCTGTTCCTGGTTGCCGGCGACGCCCCCGGCGTCACCCGCAAGCACCTGGCGCTGATGGACTCGCGCGGCGCGGCCCAGATCGCCTTCGACGGTGTCGAGGTCGGCGCGGACGCGGTGCTGGGCGAGGTCGACAAGGGCTGGGCGATCCTCGAACCGACCTTGGACCGCGCCTATGCCGGTCTCGCGGCCGAGATGCTGGGCAGCGCCAGCGCCGCCTTCGACATCACCCTCGAGTACATCAAGACCCGCACCCAGTTCGGCCAGGTCATCGGCACCTTCCAGGCGCTGCAGCATCGCGCCGCCAAGTGGTTCACCGACATCGAGACCACGCGCTCGTGCGTCGAGGCGGCTCTCGAAGCCCTGGACGCCGGTGGCGACACCCGCGCCCTGGCCTCCCTGGCCAAGGCCAAGGCGTCGGAGCTGGTTCACCTGGCCTCCAACGAGATGGTCCAGATGCACGGCGGCATCGGCATGACCGACGCCCACGACGCGGGCCTCTTCATGAAGCGGGCTCGCGTCACCGAGGCCCTGTTCGGCGGGGCAAGCTTCCACCGCGACCGCTACGCCCGCCTGATGGGCTTCTAGCCCCCACCTGCTCTCTACGCGCGTCCAGGCGGCGAACCGCTCGCCTGGCGCGCTTGCTACCCCCAGGTCTGGGGATAGGCCGCCTCCGCCGGCGCCGGATACCGTCGTTCTCGAAATGACGGACCGGCAGCCCGCAGGGAGCGGACGGTCGCCGGCCCGATCCTCGGGGAGCAGACCTATGAACAAGACCATCGCCAACTTCACCGCCTTTGGCGCCGCCCTCGGCCTTGCCCTGGCCGCCACCACCGCGCACGCCCAGCTGCAGGTCAGCTATCCGGCCGACGCGTCGATGAGCTGCGACCAGATCAACGCCGAGATGGTTCGCATGGACCAGATGATGGGCGTCTCCAACAGCGCCATCGCCAGCGCCGAAGGCGCGGCCCGCGGCGCCGAGACCGCCGCCAGCCTGGGCGTCAACGCCGCGCTCTACAGCGGCGCCCTGGGCCGGGTCCCGGGCCTTGGCATGTTCGCCAACGCCGCCGCAGCCCAGGCCAAGGCCTCCGCCGCCGCCAAGGCGCAGCGCGAAGCCCAGAACATCCAGATCGCCCAACAGCGCCGCGCTATCATGGGCGGGCTCTATCAGGGCAAGTGCGGTGCCGGGGCCACCGCGACGGCCGTGTCGGCGACCATGACCACCTCCGCCGCCTCGGCCACCGCGCCGAACCTGCTGGCCACCACCCAGGACGTCACCCTGCGCGCCTCCGCCTCGCCGTCGGGCGCCGCGGTCGGCGTCGTCAAGTCGGGCGGCTTCGTCTATCCCACCGGCCAGCGCAACGGCGTCTGGATGGAAGTCGACGACGAAAACGGCGCTCGGGGCTGGATGTCCTCGGCCTTCGCCAAGCCCAAGTGAGTCAGGGCGCGGGCCGTCCTCACGGGCGGCCCGACCGCCGAAGAGCGCCCACGCCTTCGCCTGGCATGACCGACGAAGGCGTGCGCGTGGGACCAGACGCTTAGGCTCCCTCCGTTCCCAAGGGTTGGGCCGGCGCCTGAGACGGGGGTACCGCCACCCGCGTCATCGGCTCTTCCTTGCGGTTCCCCGATCGCAAGGAAGGCCTCCCGCGCTTCCTGGAAACCTCGACCTTCAAGCCGCCGTCAGGGCGGCTTTTTCTTTGTCACGTGCAGTTCAATGCAAGTTGCGACCGATTTTCATTGAGTAGATATGTCGGATACCCGACAAACTTGCACCACATCAAATGATGGACAAAAGCAGACACGTTCGCGGACTCCCTTGTTTTTGAGGGGCTCCTGCCTGGATTGTGTCGGCTAAGCGACGGCGCCCAGCATCCGGTCAACCTATAGCTTGCAACCCTTGCCGTGAGACGGCGTTCGATTCGCCATGACTGGGCCGTTAGCGACCTTGAAGAACCGACTGCTTTCCGCATTGCCGTACGAAGACAAGGCCCTGCTCACGCCTCATCTTTCCACGGTCGATCTCGAGAAGGGCCGCCTGCTCTACGATCCGGGCGACCTGATCGATCAGGTGTACTTCCCGAACGACTGCGTCATCTCGCTGATGACGTTGATGGAAAGCGGCGCGGCCATCGAATCCGCCACGATCGGCCGCGAAGGCGCGTTGGGCCTGATGGCCGCCGTGGCGCCGCGCCAGTCGCTGTCGCGCGCGATCGTCCAGTCGCCGGGCTCGGCTCTGCGCATCGCCAGCGGCCCGCTGCATGATATCTGGAAGCGTAGCGCCGCCCTGCGCGACCTGGTCGATCGCCACAACGAAGCCCTGTTCGGTCACGCCATCCAGTCAGTGGCCTGTAACGCCCTGCACGCGGTCGAGGCGCGGTTCTGCCGCTGGCTGCTGTCGTGCCACGACCGCATCGACCACAACACGGTGCACCTGACCCAGGAGTTCCTGGCCGACATGCTGGGCGTCCAGCGCACGACCGTCACCGCCGTCGCCGGCTCGATGCAGGCCAAGGGCCTGATCAGTTATCGTCGCGGGGTCGTCGAGATTCTGGACCGCGCTGGTCTCGAGGCCATGACCTGCGAGTGCTACGGCGCGGTGCGCAGAGGCTATCAGCGGCTGCTGCCGGCTTCGTTTAGCTGAGGATCGGCGCCGGCAAGCCGGCGCCTCCGTAACCTACCGACGACGCGCCGGCGCGGGCGCATGAGCCAGGCGCAGCAGGTTGGCCGCGCCCGGAGCCCCGAACGGCGTGCCGGCCACGACCAGCAGGCGCTCGCCCGGCGCGACGAGACCCAGCTCCAGAGCCTTGCTCGAAGCGTCGGTGGTCACGACTTCCAGGCTGTCGGGCTGGGCGCTGACCCGCGGCTCGACACCCCAGCACAGGGCCATGCGACGCACGGCGTTAATGTCCGGCGACAGGGCCAGCACCGGTTGCAGCGGCCGCTCGCGCGCCAGGCGGCGGGCGGTCGAGCCGGTGGTGGTGAAGGCCACCAGGCACTTGGTCGAGCCGGCCTTGGCCGCGCCGGCGGCGGCGACCACCAGCACGTCGGCGTCGACGTCGTCGTGGGTCTGCTCGGCCTGCATCAGTTCCGGCCAGCGCGGGTCGCGTTCGACGCGCTCGATGATGCGGTTCATCATCGAGACCGACTCTTCCGGATATTCACCGGCCGCCGACTCCGCCGACAGCATGACCGCGTCCGCGCCTTCGTAGACGGCGTTGGCGACGTCAGAGGCTTCGGCGCGGGTGGGCGTGGGCGAGCTGATCATCGACTCCAGCATCTGGGTCGCCACGATCACCGGGATGCCGCGCTCGCGCGCCGCCCGCAGGATTTCCTTCTGCGCCACCGGCACTTCTTCCGGCGCCATTTCGACGCCGAGGTCGCCGCGCGCGACCATGACGCCGTCGCAGAGGTCGAGGATCGGACCCAGCACCTTCAGGGCCTGGGGCTTTTCGATCTTGGCCAGCACGGCGGCGCGGCCTTCGACGATGCGGCGCAGTTCGGCCATGTCTTCCGGGGCCTGCACGAACGACAGGGCCACCCAGTCGACGCCCAGTCGCAAGGCGAAGGCCAGGTCCTCGCGGTCCTTGGCGGTCAGGGGCGACATCGGCAGGACGACGTCCGGCACGGCCACGCCCTTGCGCTCCGACAGCTTGCCGCCGTTGACCACGGTGGTGTTGGCATAGCCCGGACCGGCCTCGGTCACGGTCATGCGCAGCTTGCCGTCGTCCAGCAGCAGGGTCGCGCCCGGACGCATGGCGGTCAGGATCTCGGGGTGCGGCAGGTGCACCCGGGTCTCGTCGCCCGGCGTCGGGTCGTTGTCGAACCGGAAGGCCTGGCCGGCCTTCAGCATGACCGGGCCATTGGCGAACTTGCCGACGCGCAGCTTGGGGCCTTGCAGGTCGGCCAGGATGCCCAGCGGACGATCGACGATCTTCTCCGCCTCGCGGATCGCCGCATAGACGGCCGCGTGGGTTTCGTGGGCCCCGTGGCTGAAGTTCAGGCGGAAGACGTCCGCCCCGGCCTTGGCCAGGGTGACGATCATGTCCAGCGAACTGGAGGCCGGGCCGAGAGTGGCGACAATGCGGGAGCGGCGAGCTCGGATCATGCTGCCGCTCCTTGGCGGATCAGGTCGGTGGACAGAAGGCGTCGCCCTCGTTGGAGGCGAGCCGGATTTCGGTGAAGGACAGCGTCAGCGGTCCCGAAGTCGTCAGTGCGAACGGGGACGAAACGTGCGTCACGTCCGCTCCCTTGGCGAGGAAGCAGGAAAGTTTGATCTTCGCCGTACGCCATTCGCCTATTTTCGCACCTGACAACGTTGACGTTACGTCTACCGCCGCCCCGCAGGATTCGCCACAGGCTAGGTTCAAGGAAACCGGTTTCCTTGGGGATGCATCCACCCTGTAGCGGATCATCACCGCCATGTCCCCCGTCGTCTGGCGCGACAGGTCGACCGGCTGGCCCAGGACACCCAGGGTTCCGGCGCCTTCGCCCGTCCACGTCGCCTGGCGCGCGTTCTCCTGCGCGCCCGCGTCGATGGTCTTCACCGACACGGCGCCGGCCACATTCATCATCCACGGCGCGGGCGTGCGACCATCGACGAAGTAGCGGTCGACATTGACGGCCGTCGACGCGATGCCCGGGTCCTCCGACAGCTTCGCCACCTTCGCGGGCTTGGCGTAGCTCAGGCCGTAGCCGTAGGCGAACAGCGGGTCGTAGTTGGCGTCGCCGACATTGATCGGCTCCTGGTCGGCGCGCTTGGGCCACGAGAACGAGAGCTTGCCCTGGAAATCGAAGCGCGGCTTGCCGGCCACATCGCCCACCAGCACATCGGCCACGCCGCCGCCTTCCGAGCCCGGCAGCCAGGCGGCGACGAAGGCGTCCGAGGCGTTGATCTCGGGATTGGTCCATAGCGGACGACCGCTCAGGAAAACGGCGACGACCGGGATGCCGGCGGCCTTCAGCTTCTTCAGCAGCGCCAGGTCGCGCTTGTCGCCCGCCTGGTATTCGACATTGGTGATGTCGCCCTGGAACTCGGCATAGGGGTTCTCGCCGAACACCACGATGGCCACGTCGGGCTTCTGCTTGAAGTCGCCAGACACCGACAGCTCGGCGCTGCCGCCGCCCGCCTTCACTGCCTCGGCGACGCCGCCATAGACCGACTGGCCGTGCGGGAAGTCGCTGTTCTTGTTGCCCGTGCCCTGCCAGGTCAGGGTCCAGCCGCCGGCGGCCTTGCCGATGTCGTCGGCGCCGTCGCCCGCCACCAGCACGTGGGCCGAGCTCTTCAGCGGCAGGACGCCCTCGTTCTTCAGCAGGACCAGCGACTTGCGGACCGCCTCGCGCGCGACCGCTCGGTGAGCGGGCGAACCCAGCAGCTCATACTTGCCTTCCAGCGGACGCTTGTTCTCGAACAGGCCCGCCTTGACCTTGACCCGCAGGATGCGGCGGACCGCGTCGTCGATGCGCGCCATCGGAATCTGGCCGGCCTTCACCTGCGCCAGGGTGTTGTCGTAGAGCCCCTTCCAGCTGTCGGGGGCCATCATCATGTCCATGCCCGCCAGATAGGCCTGGGCGCAGTTGGTGTTGGTGCAGCCCTCGACCTGGCCGTGGGCGTTCCAGTCGCCGACCACGAAGCCCTCGAAGCCCAGCTTGCCCTTCAGCACGTCGGTCAGCAGGCTCTTGTTGCCAGTGTGCTTGACGCCGTTCCAGCTGGAGAACGAGACCATCACCGACAGGATGCCGGCGTCGATGGCGGGCGGATAGCCGGCGGCGTGCAGGCGGACGAGGTCGGCCTCGGAGATCTTGGCGTCGCCCTGGTCGCGACCGCCCTCGGTGCCGCCGTCGGCCAGGAAGTGCTTGGCCGAGCCCGCAACATGGCTAGCGCCCAGCGGCTTGCCGGCGACCAGCGCGCCCTGCAGGCCCAGCGTCATCGGACCGGAATACGACTTCACGACCTCCGGGTCCTCGGCATAGCCCTCATAGGCGCGGCCCCAGCGCTCGTCGCGCGGCACGGCCACGGTGGGACCGAAGGTCCAGTCGGCGCCGGTCGCCACCATCTCCTCGGCCGTGGCCTCGCCGATGCGGCGGATCAGGTCCGGATCGCGCGCCGCGCCCAGGCCGATATTGTGCGGGAAAATCGTCGCGCCGACGACATTGTTGTGACCATGCACGGCGTCGACGCCGAAGATGATCGGGATTTCCTGGTGACCGCCGCGCTTGTCCAGCGCCGCGGCGCGGAAGGCCTTGATCCATTCCACCCAGCGCTGGGGCGTGGCGCGGTCGTTGCCGTCCGGCGCGCTGTTGCCGCCCACGAGAACGGAGCCGAGGCGATACTTCTTCAGTTCCTCGGGCGTGATCGAGGCCCCGTCGGCCTGAATGGTCTGGGCGACCTTCTCCTCGACGGTCATCTGTCCCATCAGCTGGGTGATGAAGGCTTCGGTCTTGGCGTCGGTGATCATCGATGGGCTCGCCGCCTTGGGCCAGGCCTCGGGATGCGCCGTGGCGTTCGGGGACGTCTGGGCCAGGGTCGTCGCAGCCAGTCCGCCGGCGAGAACAAGAGCCAGGGCGGAAGCGCGCACGAGGCGGCGAGATACGGACATAGGACTTCCCAGAATACGCCCGCCCCCTGGCGGATCATGTGAAAGGTCGAGAAAGGCGCTCGGCGCGATGCTTGCGGGGAACCGCGCCGAGCGAAAGGAAAGCGGTTCAGGTCCGCTTGGAGGGGAGTGATCGTGCCCACAGGGGGCGACGGGCGCTGGTCGGGCCAGGCGGCTTCATGGTGTTTCCTCCTGAGCCGCCCTTTCGTGGGGCGACCGTCTTGATCGTGGCGATCTCACTTCGATTGGACAGCGCTGTCAAGGACAATATGATTGCGGTACCATGTGTGCGATGCGGTCAGATCATCCTAGCTGGGCGCGGATCCGGTGGATTCCCGGACCACCAGTTCGAAGTCGAGGACCTGCGAGGGCGGCGGCGCGCCCTCCTCCCGCTCGACGCCTTGCATCAGCATGTCGGCGGCGGCGCCGGCCATGGCGGCGATCGGCTGGCGCACCGTGGTCAGCTGCGGCCAGGTGATCTTGGCGCCGGGGGTGTCGTCGAAACCGGCGACGGACAGTTGCGACGGCAAGTCGAGCCGCATGCGGTTGGCCACGGCCATCACGCCCAGGGCCATATCGTCGTTCGAAGCGAAGATCGCGGTTGGACGATCGGCCCCGCCCAGCAGCTTCTCGGCCGCCTCGAAGCCCGAGCGGAACGAGAACCAGCCCTGCTCCACCCGGTCGTCACGCACGGCCAGGCCAGCATCGCGCATGGCGTCGACAAAACCCTGGTGACGCTGGCGCGCGGCGCCGTGGTCGGGGTGGCCGATGATGAAGCCGATGTCCCTGTGACCCAGGCCGATCAGGTGCTTGGTCATCTCGTAGGCGGCCAGGCGGTCGTCCATGCTGACCCAGGCGGCGCGGTCCAGATCACCGCCGGGCGCGATGCGGACATAGGGCACGCCTTCCCGCTCGAGCGCCGCCAGCACCGTCGGATGGTCGCTGAGCGGCGGGGTCAGGATCACCCCGTCCATGCGCAGGGTCGCCAGCATCGGCGCGACCTGGTCCTCGACGTCACCCGTCGAGTCGATCGGCTCGACGATCAGGTGATAGCCCTCCTGACGGCACCGCGCGATCGCGCCCAGTTGCACGTCGGTGACGTAGCCGGGGCTGGGGTTGTCGAAGAAGACGCCGATCAGATAGGCCTTCGAACCCGCCAGGCTGCGGGCCGAAATGTTCGGGCGGTAGTTCAGCGCGGCCACGGCGGCCTGCACCCGGTCCCGGGTGTCGGCCTTGACGTTGGGCTCACGGTTGAGGACCCGCGAAACGGTCTTGATCGAGACTCCGCTTTCGCGGGCCACGTCGTGGATCGTGATCTTGGCGCTCAATTCCGTCCCTCGCCGCCCCGATTCGTTTCGGTTTGGCGAATACTAAGCCATGACAAGGCTGTCATGGCGAGCCCCAAGAAAATGACTACGAAACGGCCGCCCGGCCCTCCGGCGTCAGGGCCACCGCCGCGCCGATCAGGGCGGTGTGCGGGTGCATGATCACGTGGGTCGGGATCGCCTGGGTGAAGCCCGACAGGCGGCCCTTGGCGTCGAAGCGCTCGCGGAACGGGCTCTTCTCCAGGATGTCGATAATCCGGGGCGCGATCCCACCGGCGATGAAGACCCCGCCGCGCGAGCCCAGGGTCAGGGCGATGTCGCCGGCCGTCGAGCCCAGCACCGCACAGAAGCGGTTCACCGTGGCCAGGCTGTCGGCGCAGCCCTCGACGGCGCGTTCGGTGATCTGCTTGGCTTCCAGGGCCTCGACCTTGCGGCCTTCGGCGGCGGCCAGGATCACGTGCAGGTCTTCCATGCCGGGGCCCGACAGGATGCGCTCGACCGAGACCCGGCCGCCGTCCAGCTGCTTGGTCAGTGCACGGAGCACCTCGATCTCGATCTCGTCGACCGGGGCGAAGGCGACGTGGCCGCCCTCGGTGGCCAGCGGCAGCTCCTGGCCGTGACGGCGCACCAGGCCGGCGACGCCGAAGCCGGTGCCCGGGCCGAGGATCGCGAGATCGCCCTCACCCGAGGTCGGCAGGTGGCCGATCTGGCGCAGGTCCTTGGGCGCCAGGCGCGGCGCGGCCAGAGCTTGCGCCGTGAAGTCATTGATCAGCTTGGCGTTCCGGAAACCGCCGGCGCGACGCAGGCCGTCTTCCGAGATCCGCCAGTCCAGGTTGGTCATGTGGACCTGGCCATGGTCGATGGGCCCCGCCACGGCGACCACGGCCTGGTCGGGATGGCGAACGCCGACCTTGCGCAGGTATTCCTCGATGGCGTCCTCTGCCGTGCTGTAGTCCTCGCCCTTGTAGGCGGTCGGCTCGATCAGGCGGGGTTCCTGACCGTCGAATTCGACCAGGGCGAAGCGCGCATTGGTGCCGCCGATGTCGCCGACGAGGCCGAGCCCGCCGCTGTGATTGCCGTCCATACCTAGCGCTTCCTCAAGCAAAGACGGACGCGCCGGCGTCGGCGGCGCCGACCCCGCTGCGCATCCATCCGAACAGTTCCCTACCAAAGCCCGGCTTGGACGCCGGGACGTTCGCCGGCGCGCGGGCCAGCAGAGCCGCCTCGTCCACCAGGATCTTCAGTTCGCCGGTCTCGGCGTTGACGCTGATCACATCGCCGTCCTGGACATAGGCCAGGGGCCCGCCCTTAGCGGCTTCCGGCGTCACGTGGATGGCGGCCGGGGTCTTGCCCGAAGCGCCCGACATCCGACCGTCGGTGACCAAGGCGACCTTGTAGCCGCGATCCAGCAGCACCGAGATCGACGGCGACAGGTTGTGCAGCTCCGGCATGCCGTTGGCCGACGGGCCCTGGAAGCGCATCACGACCACGACGTCGCGGTCCAGTTCGCCGCGCTTGAAGGCGGCGATGAAGTCTTCCTGCTCCTGGAACACGGCGCACGGGGCTTCGATCACGTGGTGCTCGGGCTTCACGGCCGAGATCTTCATGACGCCACGACCCAGGTTGCCGGCCAGCAGACGCAGCCCGCCTTCGGGGCTGAACGGATCGGAGACCGGACGGACGATGGCGGTGTCTAGGCTCTCGGTCGCGCCCTCGCGCCAGGTCAGGACGCCATCCTCGAGGTGCGGCTCCTGGGCGTAGAGCGACAGGCCGGGGCCGGCGATGGTCTGGACGTCCTCATGGACGAGACCGGCCTTCAAGAGCTCGCGGATCACGAACGCCATGCCGCCGGCGGCCTGGAAATGGTTCACGTCGGCCGAGCCGTTCGGATAGACGCGCGCCAAGAGCGGCGTGGCCTTGGAGATGTCGTCCAGGTCTTCCAGCGTCAGCAGGACGCCGGCCGCGTGGGCCATGGCGATGATGTGCAAGGCCAGGTTCGTCGAGCCGCCGGTGGCCATCAGGCCGACCACCCCGTTGACGATCGACTTCTCGTCGATCATCCGGCCGACCGGAATGAATTCGTTGCCCTTGTTGGTCACCGAGGCGGCGCGGCGAGCGGCTTCCTTGACCAGAGCCTCGCGCAGCGGGGTGTTGGGGTGAACGAAGGCCGAGCCGGGCAGATGGAAACCCATCAGCTCCATCAGCATCTGGTTGGTGTTGGCGGTGCCGTAGAAGGTGCAGGTGCCCGGGCCGTGATAGCTGGCGCTCTCGGCTTCCAGCAGTTCGGCGCGACCGACCTTGCCCTCGGCGTAGAGGGCGCGGATGCGGGCCTTCTCGCTGTTGGGCAGGCCCGAGGTCATCGGACCGGCGGGCACGAACAGGGCCGGCAGGTGGCTGAAGGTCAGGGCGCCGATCACCAGGCCCGGCACGATCTTGTCGCAGACGCCCAGATACAGCGCCGAGTCGAAGGCGTCGTGGGTCAGGGCGACGGCCGTGGCCATGGCGATGACGTCGCGCGAGAACAGCGACAGCTCCATGCCCGGACGGCCCTGGGTCACGCCATCGCACATGGCCGGCACGCCGCCGGCGAACTGGGCGGTGGCCCCGGCCTCGCGCGCGGCGGCCTTGATCAGCGCCGGATACTCCTCCAGCGGCTGGTGGGCCGACAGCATGTCGTTATAGGCCGAGACGATGCCGATGTTTGGCGCGTTCGGATCCAGCGCCCGGACCTTGTCGACACCCGGCGAGGCGGCGAAGGCGTGGGCCCAGTTGGCGCAGCTGAGCTTGGCCCGGCCCGGCTGGCTCTCGATCGCGTGCTCCATGTTCGCCAGGTAGGCGGCGCGGCTGTCCTTGCTGCGCGCCACGATGCGGGCGGTGACTTCGGCGATGACCGGGTTCAGGCTCATGGCGACTACTCCGCCCAAAGGATGCGGACCTTGGCGCGGTCCTGCTTCAGGATGGCGGCGACCGGCAGGGCCGGATCGACATCACCTTCCAACAACACTTTCTTCGCCGCGCCGGTGACCAGCAGCACGATCAAATCGGTGCGAGCCAGGGCGGCCAGGGTCAGTGACAAGCGCGGGATATCCGGCGCAGGATCGCCGGGCGGCACGGCCAGGACCGAACGCTCCGAGTGCGGATCAAGGCCCCGCGCCAACACCGGATTGCCCGGAAACAGCGACGCGAAGTGGCCATCGGGACCCACGCCCAGCAGCACCACGCCGAACGGCGAAGCCGCGTCGACGCCTTCCTGGGCTAGATAGGCGCTTTCCTCGTGGCTGACGCCCTCGATGAATAGCGGCGCGAACTCGGCCTTGGCGGCCTCGCCGGTCAGCAGGTGACGACGGACCAGGCCCTCGTTGCTGCTGGGATCGGTCGGCGGCACGAAGCGCTCGTCGGTCAGGGTGACCGTGATCTTGTCCCAGGGCGCGGTCATGCCGGACATGCGGTCGTAGACCGGCGCCGGCGTCGAGCCGCCCGTGGCCGCGAAACCCGCCTTGCCGTGGGTGGCCACGGCCGTGGTCAGCGCCCCGACCAGGATCGAGGCGGCGGCGTCATAGAGGGCTTCGCGCGAGCCGAACTCTTCGAACTTGGCCATGCCTCAGGCCTTCCAGGACCGGCCGCCGGGCGAGATCAGGCCCTGCGCCGACTGCGGCCCCCAGGTGCCGGCGGCGTAGTGGGCCGGCTCGACCCCCGCATCGGCCCAGGCGGCCGAGACGGCGTCGATGAACTTCCAGGCCTGCTCGACCTCGTCGCGACGCACGAACAGGGTGCGGTCGCCGCGGAAGGCGTCGACGAACAGCTTCTCGTAGGCGATGCGACGACGGCCGCCGCTCTGGCCGAACGACAGCGACAGCGGCAGCGACTGCAGGCGCATGCCCTCTTCCGAGAGACCCGGACGCTTGTTCATGATCGTCAGCGAGATGTCTTCGTCCGGCTGCAAATCGATGACCAGGCGGTTGGCGCACAGCTCGCCGTCGGTCGCCGGACCGAAGATGTTATGCGGCAGCGGCTTGAACTGGACGACGATCTGGGTGCGGCGGTCCGGCAGGTTCTTGCCGGTGCGCAGGAAGAACGGCACGCCGTCCCAACGCCAGTTGTCGATCGCCACCTTCATGGCCACGAAGGTCTCGGTCTTGGTGGGCTTGCCGACTTCCTCGACATAGCCGGCGCGGGCGCCGCCCTCGACGACGCCCGCCACGTACTGACCGCGCACGGTGTCGTGGGCCACGGTCTCCTTCGTGAAGGGCCGCAAGCTGCGGAGAACCTTGACCTTCTCGTCACGGACCGCGTCGGGGTCGAAGCCCGACGGCGCCTCCATGGCCACGAGGCACAAGAGCTGCAGCATGTGGTTCTGCACCATATCCCGCAGCGCGCCGTATTCGTCGTAATAGGGCCAGCGGTCGCCGACCTTCTCGGTCTCGGCGATGGTGATCTGCACGTGGTCGATCGTGTTGCGGTCCCACAGCGGCTCGAACAGCACGTTGGCGAAGCGCAGGGCGGTCAGGTTCTGGACAGTCTCCTTGCCCAGATAGTGGTCGATCCGGAAGACCTGGCTTTCGTCGACCACGGCGGCGACAGCGGCGTTGGTCGCCTTGGAGCTCTCCAGGTCGCGGCCGAGCGGCTTTTCCAGGATCAGGCGAGTGTTCGGGCCCGTCAGGCCCGCCGACTGCAGCGCCTGGCAGGCCGGGCCGTACAGGCTGGGCGACAGCGAGAAGAAGATCACCAGGCTGCCATGCGCGCCGATGCGCTGGGCCAGCTTCTTGGTGTCGTCCTCGCTGGTGATGTTGGCGGGCACGTAGTCGAGACGGGCGGCCAAGCGGTTCCACACCGCGTCCTCCACCGTCGCGCGCTTGCCCAGTTGCTCGCGGACCAGGGCCTTGTAGCTGGCGGCGTCGTGCTCCGCGCGGGCCACGCCGATGATCCGCAGGTCGTGCGGCAGAAGGCGGTCCAGTTCGAGGAAATAGAGCGAAGGCAGAAGCATTCGCAGGGCCAGATCCCCCGCCCCGCCAAGCAGAACCAGGACCTCGCGGCCATTATCGCCGTCTTCGTTTTTCTTAGCCAATGTCGTCCACCCTATGACAACGTTGTCATGACATGCCTGCGGCAGAAAGGCAAGCGCTCGCGCCGCGTCGGCCGATATGGGGCCTCGGGCGGGCTCTAACTAGGCTAAACGCCCGGAGCCCGCCATAAGACCAATCAGGTTTTCATGGGCGATTTTCGGCCGCATGGAAGCGCTTCGAGGGCGGACTTGCCTCGAATAGCGGCAGGATTTGCGGGTTTGAGGTAGGCCCTGCCCTACTTGCCCGCGCGAGCGGGAGAGCCGGCGGGCTGGCCGGTGCGGAACTTGTCCTTCATCCGACCGATCCAGCCGTTGAAGGCCTCGTTGTCGGCGGTGACGCGACCGAAGTCCGAAGCCGACAGCGATTCGACGTTCATGCCCTGCAGGGCCACGCGCAGGCCGTCGGGATTGCCGGCCGTGTCGATGAAGCCGGTCCAGCGCTGGCGCAGGCGGCCCAGCGAGGCGTCGTCGTCGGCCAGGCTGTAGGCCACGGCGCTGCGCAGCAGGCGGGCCTCGTCGCCCGGCGCCAGCGCCCCGGGGGTCTTCCAGCGATCGCCCAGCGCCCGTTCGTACAGCGCCCCGGCGGTCGGCCAGGTGTGTTGCTTCCAGGCGATCTCGGCGCGGATCTCCTGGCCGTCGCGGCTGTTGTCCTTCTCGATCAGCTCTAGGGCGTCGTCGAAGCGGCCCAGGCCCATCAGGGCGCGGGCCGTGGCCAGGCGGCGTTCGACGTTCAGGGCCGGCGGCAGGATCGTCGAACGCGTTTCGTTGATCGCGTTGAGCGCGTTCTCCGGCTGCTTGTTCATCAGGTAGATCCAGGCCAGATCGGTGGCGACCTGGGCCTTGGGCACGCCGTTCAGGCGGTTGTCGACCTGGTACTTGAGCAGCTTGCCGGCGTCATCCAGCAGGTCGACATCGACCAGGCGACGCACCAGGTTGCGGACCATCTGGTCGCCGTCGGCGCCGATCGGGGTCAGGTCCTGGAAGTCGTAGAACAGGCCCACCGCCTGGACCGGCTGCATGCCGTCGGCCAGGCCTTGCAGGAACAGTTGGCGGAAGGTGTTCGACAGGTCGTTCTGCAGCGCCAGAGCTTCGGGACGGTCCGGAAGCTGGCGGCCGGCCGAGCGCAGCACTTCCAGCGCCTCGCGATAACGGCCCTGGTCGATATAGAGCTTGCCCAAGGCCCGGATGACTTCCAGCTCGACGCCGTCGCCGCGCCAGCGATAGCGCAGCTGGTTCAGGGTGTCGGCGGTCTTGGCCGCGTTGATCTGTCCTCGGGCGTATTGCAGCTGGGTCGCGTGCAGCAAGGCCGGCGTGGCGAGGCGGTCGATCGGAGCCTTGGCGATGGCCAGGAACATGCGCTGGGCGCGGGCCTTCTCGCCCTTGGCCTCGAAGATCTTGGCCTGGGTCAGGCGGGTGTCCAGCTGGTCCTCGACCGGGATCTTGGGCTGGGCCAGGGCCTTGGTCACCAGTTGCATGGCGCCCGTCACGTCACCGACCCCGAGCGCCGCCTGGGCCTGGGCGTGCAGGAAGCGCGCGCGCCAGATCGGCGGGAAGAGATCCAGGGCGCGACCGCCGCCGGCGAACTTGGTCCGGGCGTCGGCGTACTGGCCCTGCTTGGTCGAGATATAGCCGCGCCACAGGGCGCTGGACGGATCGTCGCTGAGGACCGGCGAGGAGAAGTCGGCGTCGGCCTCGGTCAGGCGGCCGGCCATCACCTTGGCCATGCCGCGCAGGCCACGGAACTCCGCGTCGCCCATCAGGGTCTGGTGCTTACGGGCGGCCGCGTTCAGGACGCCGATCGCCTCGAACGACATCTGCGAGCCGACCAGGAAGCGGGCCAGCGCCATGCGGGCGCCGGTGTCGCTGTCCTTGCCCTCGCCTTCCGGCGCGTTCGGGATCGCCATCTGCAGGGCGTTGTAGCGGGCCAGGAACCCGCCCGAGCCGGTCTTGGGCCAGTTGTCGAGGTCGATCAGGGCCGGCATCGACATCGGCTGCGGCGCGCCGGCCGAGGCCTGCTCTGGCGGCGTCGAGGCCGAGACCGGCGACAGCACCAGGCCCTTGGGACGGCCGATCCGCAGCAGGTCGCCATTGGCCTGCACCAGCAGGTCCTGAGCGTAGGTCTCGATCGCCAGGCCTTGCGCCGATTGCAGCAGCGCCATCTCGACATAGTCGCGACGCGACGGCAGGCCCTTGGAGGGCGCGAGCGCGGGGGCGACGATCATCTTGTCGCCGACGGCGGGGTCGGTGACCCAGACCGCCTTGGTCACGCCCGAGACCGTGGCCGACAGGCTGGCCGGCTGAACGCTCTCGTCGCGCGCCACCTTGATGACGTCGGGAGTCTGCTGCGTGCCGGGGCCGAGACTGATTTTCCAGAGACCGCCCTGCCCTTCGGCGACATAGGGCGTGCCCGACTGGGTGACGATCCGCAGGGCTGTGTAGTCGGGGCCCTTGAAGGCCTGGAACTTCGAATAGCGGACGCTGGACGACGGCACCTTGGAGGTATCGAGCCGCGCGGGCGTGTCGAACACCACCCAGACCGCCTCGCCGCGCCGGAACACAGCGGCGCCGGCCGCGGCGGCCCATTCGAACGACAGGGTGACCTGCTGGTCCTCGCGCTCGAAGCCGACCTTGACCACGCCGTTGGCCGGCATCGGGTTTGGACGGCCGACAGGCGCGGCCGCCGCCGGGGTCTGGGCCGCCGGCGCCGCGCCGGGGCGAGCGAAGATGTTGACGAAGTCGACGCCGTCGCCATTGCCCAGACGCGCGTCGGCGTCGTCGGTCAGGGTCAGGACGAGCTCGAGCACGCCGTTGACGTGGCGGGCTTCCGAAGCCTTCAGCCAGCGCGGCGGCGCGATCTTCAGGGTCGAGAGGTCGGGATTGGCGTCGCGGCTGAACCGCAGCACCAGGGTCTGGCCTTCGCGGTGCGAGACCATACGGGCGCCACCGGCCCAGTGGAACTCGATCCGCGAGAAGTCCGCCGCCTGCGCCACGCGCACGTCCAGCGAGCCGCGCGCCGCGACGGGCGGCGGCGCGGCGTAGCCGGACGGCGCCAGCGTCCCCGCGATGCACGCGGCGGCGACGCTGGAGCGCAGGAGCTGGCGAAGCGTCATGGGCCTCCCTTAGCCGGCTTTCTTGGGAGCGGCCTTGGCGGGCGAGGCGCCGGCCAGCGGAGCAGCGGCGGCCTGCTGGCCCGGCGCCGTGGCGGCGCCCTGAGCAGCGGCGGCGTTGTCGGCGACAGCGGCCTTGCCCTTCTCGACGGCCGGATTGGCCATGCGCGAGGCCAGGCGCTCGGTCAGGATCTTGGCGTCGCCGGGGGCCATGTTGGCCAGCACCATCGACAGCGCGCGTTCCTTCATCTTGGCGGCGATCGGCAGGCGGACCTCGTCCGACAGCAAGGTCATGCGGGCGGCGGCGTCCTTGGGCTTCATGCCCTGATAGACCACGACCAGACGATCGACCTCGGCCTGCTTCTGGTTGTCGACCTGGCCCAGCAGGCCCTGGATGTCGCCCTTCAAACCGGTCAGCGACTTCATCTTGGCGTCGAGCTTGGCCTCGGCGGCGGCCAGCAGCTTCAGCTGGACGTCGATGTCCTGCTCGCGCTGGTCCAGCTGGCCGCGACGGGCGCCCAGGCTTTGCAGGACGCGCAGTTCGGCGGGCGAGAGGCCGGCTTCCTTGGCCAGGGCGTCGGCCGAAGGGGCGCAGACGCGCGGCGGCGGGGCGTTGGCGGCGGCCGGCTGGGCCGCGCCCTCGGCGGAAGCGGCTTCCTCGCCCTTGGCGTCATGGCCTTCCTTGGCCGCCGGCTTGGCGACGCCCTCGGCGAAGGCCTTGGCCCCGCTCAGCAGGTCCGGCAGCGACTTGGCGCCGGCCATGGCGTTGATCGCCAGCACGCCGCCGACGGCGACGCCGACCAGAGGGAGGATGCGCGGAACGTTCTTCATCGGCGGGGAGCCCTGGGGTTGAGGCCGGAACCGGCGCTGTCGCCCGGCCCGTCAAAGAGGTCATCGTCCATCCGCGCGCGGGGGCGCGGGGCTTCATGGGTCAGGCCCGGACGCGAGGCCGGGCGCGGGATTTGCTCGCCGCGCGCCACGCGATCGGCGCGGTCCTCGCGATCCAGCAGGCGCTCGAAATCGGCGGCCGAAAGGCGGCGATCGACCGGCGGGACGCCCGTCGGCGACGCTTCGCGACCCAGGCGCGGCGTGAGCCGCTCGGCCTGAGGCTGGGCTTGCGACTGCGGCGCGGGGGCCGGCGTCGGGTTCGGCAGCGGGCGGTTGACCCGCTCGTCCAGTTGCGCGGCCAGGAGCTGGGCGCGCTCGATGCGCACGGCCAGGGTCTCGGCGGCTTCGTCGGTGGCCGCGCGCAGGTCGGCGAGGCCTTGCTCGGCGCGCGCCGCCGCAACGTCCAGGTCGGCCACCGCCTTGGCGAAGCCCTCGTGGCTGTCGCGCAGGGCCTTGAGGCGGCGCTCGAGGCGCCAGCCGAAGCCCAGCGCCGCGATCAGCAGCACCGCGAGGAACCCGTTCATGGCGAAGGCGACGAGGCTCATTTCAGCTTCTGCACGGCCTTCTTGGCGGCGGGCGTCAGCGGCGCTTCGGCTCGCACGGCGATCGAGTGGTTGCGACGGCCCATGCGGCCGCGCGTCAGCGGGATGGCCCCGGCGCGCAGCTCGACCAGGCTGTCGGGCGTAGCGTTCAGCATCAGGGTGTCGCCAACCTGCATGTTCAGCACGCGCGACAGAGGCACCTGCTGCTCGTCCAGAACCGCGCGGACCTCCGTCTGGGTGGTCCAGAGTTCGGTGGCCAAGTGGCCTTCCCAGATGTTGTCGCGACCGAACTTCTCACCCATGAACTGCTGCAGCAGCATCTTCCGGATGGGTTCCAGCGTGGCGTAGGGCAGCAGCAGCTCGATGCGACCGCCGCGGTCTTCCATGTCGATGCGCAGCTTCACCAGGATGGCCGCGTTGGCCGGGCGAGCGATGGCGGCGAAGCGCGGGTTGGTTTCCAGGCGGTCCAGCGAGAAGCCGACCGGATGCAGGGGCTCGAAGGCGCTCTTCAGGTCGGCCAGCACCACCTCGATCATCCGCTGCACCAGCACCCGTTCGATGGTGGTGTAGGGACGGCCTTCGATGCGCATCGCGGCCGTGCCGCGACGGCCGCCCAGCAGCACGTCGACGATCGAGTAGATCAGGTTCGAGTCGACCGTCAGCAGGCCGTAGTTGTCCAGCTCCTCGGCCCGGAACACCGCCAGGATGGCCGGCAGCGGGATCGAGTTCAGATAGTCGCCGAAGCGGATCGAGCTGATGTTGTCGAGGCTGACTTCGACGTTGTCCGAGGTGAAGTTCCGCAAGGATGTCGTCATCAACCGCACCAGGCGGTCGAAGACGATTTCCAGCATCGGCAGGCGCTCGTACGAGACCAGCGCCGAGTTGATGATGGCGCGGATGCCCGTGCGGTCTTCCGAACCGTCGCCGGAGAGATCGAAGCCCAGCAGGCTGTCGATTTCATCCTGGTTCAGGATGCGCTCGGAACCGCCTTCGCCGCCACCATCATCCCAGCCGCCCATGCCGCCGGAGAAGTCGCCGAATTCGTTCGTGCCGCCATCGCCGCCACCTTCACCGAAGGCGCCGGGGGGATTTTGCGAGGCCCATTGGGCCATCGCCGCCTGATCGTCGAGTTCGTCCGCCATGTTCGTTCGCCCAACCAGCCCGAAGGCTTAGTTGATCAGCATCTCCTCGATGAGGACCGCGTTCACCTTGGCCGGCGCGGCGACCAGGTTCACCCGGCGCAGCAGTTCGACCCGCAGTTGGAAGGTGCCCTGCGAACCGTTCAGGTCCTCGGGGCGCAGCTCGCGCAGGAACGTCTGGAACATGTCCTGCAACCTGGGCAGATTCGGCGTCAGCGCCTCGGCCGTCTCCTCGTCGGGCAGCTCGAACGTCAGCTTCAGCTTCAGGAAGGTCGACTTGCCGTCGGCCGTCTGCATGTTCACGACGATGTCGGGCAGCGTGTAGAAGACCACGCCGTCGGGGCCTTCCTTGATCACGGGCGCCGGACCAGCGGCCGCGCCTTCCTTGCCGCCTTCGCCGCCCTCGCCGCCTTCCTTCTTTTCCTTCTTCTTTTCCTTCTTTTCCTTGCCGTGCTCCTCGGCGCCCTTTTCGCCGTGAGCCTCGGGCTTCGGCTTCAGGAGGAAGAAGGCCGCGGCTCCGCCACCGCCCAGCACAAGAACGCCCGCCGCGATCGCAATGATCAGGATCGGCGGTTTCTTCTTGGCAGGAGCTTCGCCCTCGGCGCCCTCTTCGCCTTCGGGGGCGGGAGCTTCCTTTTCGGGTTTCTTGGCCACGCGCGCGGTTCCTTGGAATCTACACCCGTACACATGCGGGGGACATGGTTAACGATGTGTTTTGGAAGCCATTCTGTCGCAGGCTGAATCTGCCCGGCAGACTCCGACCAACCCGACGCCGTTAACCTTCCTATTTGTTGATTTGTATAACGTTTTCCCGTTGGCACGAAGGTTGCTTCTAGGGATGCGGCGCATTTGTCGCGCCAGCCGCCCGAGTTAACTCGTCATGGACAACGCGCTTTACGTCGGCCTTTCGCGCCAGATGACGCTTCGCCGCGAGCTGGACATCGTGGCCAACAACATCGCCAACGCGAACACGACGGGCTTCAAGGTCGAGGACCTGATGGTCCGCACCGAGCAAGCCAAGCCGGCCAAGACGCTGGACGGCGCGTCCCCCGTGAAGTTCGTCATGGACACCGGCGTGGCCCGCGACTTCACGCAAGGCGCGATGACCAAGACCGACGGCGACTTCGACCTCGCCATCGAGGGCCAGGGCTTCTTCAAGATCCAGGCCGCCGGCGGCGAGCGCTACACCCGTGACGGCCGCTTCTCGACCAACCCCGAGGGCATGCTGGTCACGCAAGCCGGCCAGCCGGTGCTGGACGAGGGCGGCGGCAACATCACCATCGACTACAAGCTGGGCCCGGTCACGATCGGCAAGGACGGCATCGTCAGCCAGGGCGCGATCCGGGTCGGCAAGATCGGCCTGGTCCGCCCGGACGACATGTCCGCCATGTCCAAGGACGGCGACAACCTCTACCGCAACACCGCCAATTCCACCCTGCAACCCGTGACGGACGCTCAGATCCATCAGGGCATGCTGGAATCCTCGAACGTCAAACCCGTCATCGAGATCACCAAGCTGATCGAGATTCAGCGCGCCTACGAGGGCGTCGCCAAGATGATGGACAACACCGCCGAACTCTCGCGCAGCGCCGTCGAGCGTCTGGGCAAGCTGAACTAAGGGTAAGCCGATGCAAGCTCTCCGCACCGCCGCTTCGGGTATGGCTGCTCAGCAGCTGAACGTCGAAGTCATCTCGAACAACATCGCCAACATGAACACCATTGGCTTCAAACGCCAACGGGCCGAGTTCCAGGACTTGCTGTACCAGACGATCGAGCGCGCGGGCTCGCAGTCGTCGAGCGACGGCAACATCGTCCCGACCGGCGTACAGGTGGGTGGCGGTGTGAAGGCCGGCTCGGTCTATCGCGTCACCGGGCAAGGCACCCCGACCCTGACCGACGGTCCCCTGGACATCGCGATCCAGGGCAAGGGCTATATGCCGATCCTGATGCCTTCGGGCGAGACAGCGTACACCCGTGCGGGCAACTTCTCGACCAACGACCAGGGCCAGGTGGTGACCGAGGACGGCTACATCGTCCAGCCGGGCATCACGATCCCGCAGAACTCGACCGACATCACGATCAGCAAGACCGGCCTGGTGCAGGTGAAGCTGGACGGCCAGACCGCCCCGCAGACCGTGGGCCAGATCCAGCTCGCCAACTTCCTGAACGAAGGCGGCCTGGAAGCCATCGGCGACAACCTGTTCCTGGAAACTGCCGCCTCGGGCGCGGCCACCCTCGCCGCCCCTGGCGAGCCGGGCTTTGGCGTCCTGCTGCAGCACTACACGGAATCGTCGAACGTCGACGCCGTCTCGGAAATCACCGCCCTGATCACCGCCCAGCGCGCCTACGAGATGAACTCGAAGGTCATCACGACGGCCGATCAGATGCTGCAAGCCACCTCGCAACTGCGGTCGTAAGCTCATGAAAGCCTTCCTGCTCGCCGCCGCGGCCACGATCGTCATCACCGCCCTCTCGGCCCCGGCCTTCGCCGGCACGCCGGTGACCCTGCGGATGGACACCACCGACGCCGACGGGCGCATCACGCTGGGCGACCTGTTCGACGGCGTGACCGGCCCCGCCGCCAACATGGTCGTCGCCGCCCGCATGGGCCCCACCGCCGTGCTCGACGCCGGCCAGGTGCAGATGTCGGCCCGTCGCGCGGGCTTCGACTGGACCAACACCAACGGCATCCGCCGCGTGATCGTTCGCGAGGGCCTCGACAACGGCGGCACGACGGCAAATCGCGCCGTCGCCAGCGCCGCCCGCGCCAACGTGGAAGTTCTTGCCTACGCCCGCAGCCTGGCGGCCGGCGAAATCGTCCAGCCTCAGGACCTCGTCTACGTGAAAATGGCCGGCGCCCCGCTGGACGCCCCCCGCGATGCGGACGCCGTCATCGGCCTGGCCACCAAGCGCCCCCTGCGTGAAGGCGCCGCAGTCCAGACCCGCGACGTGGGCGCCGCCCAGGTCATCAAGAGCGGCGACCTGATCACCATCACCTACGACGACGGCGGAATTTCCCTTTCGCTTCAAGGGAAAGCCATGGCGGCCGCCGCGACCGGCGACGTCTTCGCCGTCCAGAACACGCTGTCGAAGAAAATCATCCAGGCCGTCGCGACGGGTCCTGGCGCCGCCGCGGTCGGTCCGCAGGCCCAGAGCTTGCAAGCTCGTTCGCAACCCGTCCGTTTCGCCGCTCGCTGAGAGGTCTGACCCATGCGCCGCCCCGCCATCATCGCCGCCGCCCTGCTCCTGGCCCCGCTGGCCGCTTGCTCGACCGTCAAGGAAGCCGTGAAGGGTCCTGACCTGGCTCCGGTCGGCTATCCGGCCCAGCTGGCTCCGATGCAGCAGCAATTCGTCTCGGCCCGTGAGCCCGCCCCGCAGTCGGCCTCGGCCAACTCGCTGTGGCGCGTCGGCGCCCGCGCCTTCTTCAACGACCAGCGCGCCAGCCGCGTGGGCGACATCGTCACCGTGATGATCGACATCGACGACAGCGCCAGCACCAAGAACGCCTCGAACAGCTCGCGCACCGCCAGCACCAAGGCCGGCGTGCCGCACCTGCTGGGCATGGAATCGAGCCTGGGCAAGATCCTGCCGGGCGGTTTCGATCCGGCCAACGCGCTGGAAACCGGTTCGACCAGCACCAACGCCGGTTCGGGCGGTATCAGCCGGTCGGAAAAGATCAGCCTGACGATCGCCGCCGTGGTCAGCCAGGTCCTGCCGAACGGCAACATGGTCATCCAGGGCACCCAGGAAGTCCGCACCAACGCCGAGCTGCGCCAGCTGACCGTGGCCGGCATCGTGCGTCCGGAGGACATCTCCTCGGCCAACACCATCCGCCACACCCAGATCGCCGAAGCCCGCATCAGCTACGGCGGCCGCGGCGACATCAGCCGCGTCCAGAAGACGCCGGCCGGCCAGTCGCTGGTCGAGAAGTTCTCGCCGTTCTAAGCGAGACCCTTCCAGACAAGATTATCGGGCGCGGCGGCCGCAAGGCTTCCGCGCCCGATGCGTTTCAGGAGCCATTCATGTCGCTTCCGCGTTCATCGGACGTGGAGGAACACCGCCATGACGCCCCGCGCCACGACCATCGTTGCTTTCGGCCTTCTGGCCGCCGCCCTCGCGGGCTGCGCGCACGAGAAGGTTGCGGTGAACAACGGGTATCAATGGGCCTACCTGGCGGATGACGCCGCCTCCCCGCGCCTCGCCTATGGCCGTCCCAATAGCGATGACGTGGTCCTCATGATCAGCTGCCGCCCCGGCCAGGATCAGGTCGACCTGTCCGCCCTGGGCCTGACCGGCGGCCAACTGGTGCTGGCCTCGGGCCGCGCCGAAAGCCGCTTCCAGGCGGCCGGCGTCAAGGACGCCATGACCGGCGGCGACCTGCTGGAAGCCCGCGGCAGCGCCAGCGCCCCAGCTCTGGAAGGCTTCCGCAAGTCAGGCGACCTGGCGCTGCTGACCAAGGGCGAACGCCACAACCTGGCGGCCGGCGACGCCGACCGCGGTCACGTGAAAGCGTTCTTCAAGGCCTGCGGGGCTTAATAGAAACCGCTCTTCCCCGCGAAAGCGGGGACCCAAGCGGCATTGGCCGTTGGGGTCGTATGAGCAAAATCCGCAGACTTAGCGTGGATCCCCGCTTTCGCGGGGAAGAGCGGATACGGAGGTGGGCCTAAGCCCTACGCCCCGCCCCGGCCGCGCTGACATTGTCCATGCCCAGGGCCGACAGCGCCCCACGCAGGATGCCCTCGGCGTCGAGACCCGCCTGGGCGTACATGACGTCCGGCTTGTCCTGGTCCTGGAAGACGTCCGGCAGGCACAGGGTGCGGATCTTCAGGCCGCGATCCAGGGCGCCGTGCTGGGCCAGAGCCTGCAGCACGAAGGCGCCGAAGCCGCCCATGGAGCCCTCCTCCACCGTGACGATCGCCTCGTGCTCGCGCGCCAGGCGCAGCAGCAGGTCCAAATCCAGCGGCTTGGCGAAGCGGGCGTCGCAGACCGTGGCCGACAGACCCCGCGCCGCCAGCAGGTCGGCGGCCTTCAGGCTCTCCGAAAGGCGCGTGCCGAACGAGACGATGGCGACGCTGGTCCCTTCGCGGACGATACGGCCCTTGCCGATCTCCAGCGGATCGATCGTGGCCGGCATCTCCAGGCCCAGCCCCTCGCCGCGCGGATAGCGGAACGCGCTGGGGCGGTCGTCGATCTCGGCGGCCGTGGCGACCATGCGGGCCAACTCCACCTCGTCGGCGGCGGCCATCAGCACCATGCCGGGCAGCGCCCCCATGAAGCCGATGTCGAAGCTGCCAGCGTGGGTCGGGCCGTCGGCGCCGACTAGGCCGGCGCGGTCCATGGCGAAGCGCACGGGCAGGCCCTGGATGGCCACGTCGTGCACCACCTGGTCGTAGCCACGCTGCAGGAAGGTCGAATAGATCGCCGTGAACGGCTTCATGCCGTCGGCGGCGAGGCCGGCGGCGAAGGTCACCGCGTGCTGCTCGGCGATCCCGACGTCGAAGGTGCGGTCGGGATAGGCCTTCTGGAAGATGTCTAGGCCCGTGCCCGAGGGCATGGCGGCGGTGATGGCGACGATCTTGTCGTCCTTTTCCGCCTGCTTCACCAACTGCTGGGCGAAGACCTTGGTGTAGCTGGGCGGGCCAGCGGCCGCCTTCTGCTGCTGGCCGGTGACCACGTCGAACTTGGCCACGGCGTGCAGCTTGTCGTCCGCGCCCTCGGCCGGGGCATAGCCCTTGCCCTTCTGGGTGACGCAGTGGACCAGCACCGGCTTGTCGCCGAACGCCTTGGCGTTCTTCAACACGCTGACCAGGGCGTCCATGTCGTGGCCGTCGATCGGGCCGATGTAGTAAAAGCCCAGCTCCTCGAAGAAGGTGCCGCCGGTGACCATGCCCCGGGCATATTCTTCCGCCTTGCGGGCGGCTTCGCGCATCGGGGTCGGCAGCTTCTCGACCACCGTCTTGCCCAGCTTGCGCACCGAGCGGTAGGCGCCGCCCGAGACCAGGTTGGCCAGGTACGCGCTCATGCCGCCCACCGGCGGGGCGATCGACATGTCGTTGTCGTTGAGGATGACGATCAGGCGCTTGGTGGTGTCCGTCGCCGCGTTCATCGCCTCATAGGCCATGCCCGCGCCCAGCGAGCCGTCGCCGATCACGGCGATGACGTGGTTGTTGTCACCCTTGGCGTCGCGCGCGGCGCAGAAGCCCAGCGCCGCCGAGATCGAGGTGGCCGCGTGGGCCGCCCCGAACGGGTCGTATTCGCTCTCGGCGCGCTTGGTGAAGCCCGACAGGCCGCCACCCTGGCGCAGCGTCTTGATGCGGTCGCGGCGGCCGGTGAGGATCTTGTGCGGATAGGCCTGGTGGCCGACGTCCCAGATGACGATGTCCTTGGGCGTCTCGAACACGTGGTGCAGCGCGACGGTCAGCTCGACCACGCCCAGGCCCGCGCCCAGGTGGCCGCCGGTCACGGACACGGCGTCGATCGTCTCGGCCCGCACCTCGGCGGCCAGCTGTTTCAGGTCCGCGACGGATAGCCCGCGCGTGTCAGCCGGCGAAGCGATGGAGTCGAGCAAAGGCGTTTTGATGGACATGTTTGAAGAAAGCGCGGTCAGTTACGGCGGTCCAGCACGAAATCGACGCTTTCGCGCAGATGTTCGGCCCGTTCGCCAAAGATTTCGAGATGGGAACGCGTCTGTTCGGCCAAAAGGTTCACGCGCTCCTTGGCGGCGTCCAGGCCCAGCAGGGTGACGTAGTTGGCCTTGCCCTTGGCGGCGTCCTTGCCGCCCGTGGCCTTGCCCATGGCTTCGGGGTCGCCCTCGGCGTCCAGGATGTCGTCGACGATCTGGTAGGCCAGGCCCAGGTCCTGGGCGAAGGCCATCAGGGCCGAGCGCTCGGCGTCCTTGGCGCGGGCGATGATCAGCGGGATCTCGAAGGCGAAGGCGATCAGCGCGCCGGTTTTCAGGCGCTGCATGCGCGCCACCGCGCCCAGGTCGTCGCGAACCCCGAGAATGTCGATCATCTGCCCGCCGGCCATGCCGCGCGCGCCCGAAGCGATGGCGAGCTTCCGCACCAACTCCGAGCGGACATGGCCGTCGTCGTGGGTGTCGGGATGGGCCATGATCTCGAAGGCCGCCGTCTGCAGGGCGTCGCCCGCGAGGATGGCGGTGGCCTCGTCATACTGCTTGTGCACGGTCGGACGGCCGCGACGGACGTCGTCGTCGTCCATGGCTGGCAGGTCGTCGTGGACCAGGCTGTAGGCGTGGATGCACTCCAGCGCGCAGGCCGCGCGGAGCACCGGCCGCTCGGGCAGGTCGAACATCTTGCCGGTCTCGAGCGCGAAGAACGGGCGCAGTCGCTTGCCCGGGCCCAGGGCCGCATAGCGCATGGCCTCGGTCAGGCGCGTTTCCGGCCCCTCGGCGCGCGGCAGCAGCTCGTCGAGCGCCACGGTGACGATGTCGGCGGCCTGCACGATCCGCCTGGCAAGATCATTGTCCGGACGGGGGGCGGGCATCAGTTGAACTCGGCCGCTTCGGCGGCGACCGCGCCGCCCTGACCCAGGACGATCTTCTCGACCTTCAGCCGCGCGGCTTCCAGCTTCTTTTCGCAGTGGGCCTTCAGGGCCGCGCCGCGCTCATAGATGTCGATCGAACGCTCCAGCGGCGCCTGACCCGACTCCAGTTCGCCCACGATCCGCTCCAACTGCGCCAGGGCTTCCTCGAAGCTCAGGGCGGAGATGTCGGCGGGATTGCTCGTGGCGTCGGTCATTTCAACTCTCAGGTGAACAGCGCCAGACTAATGGCGACAAGCGGCGCGGACAACGGCGTAGAGCCAAGGCGCGGTCAAGGAAAGAGGGATTTCGAGCCTGTCCGTTTCGGATGATTCATCCGAAACGGATAAACAGGCTCGATTTCTTGCATGGGAGCGTGATGGCCGCCGAAACCGCCCACACTTTCGGCTATCACGCTCCTGTTCAAGCGCGGCGGAAGCGCTTGATGCTCCAATAGGCGTGACCTTCATCCACCAGTTTGGTCAGCCCACGCTGCTTCAGCGCGTCGGCGATCATCCAGTTGAAGAAGCCGTGGGCCAACACCAGGACGTTCTGCCCCTGGTCGGAAAGCTCGACCAGCAGGTCGGCGGCATGGCCGGCGCGGGCCTCGGCCTGCTTCCGCGTTTCCTGGCCGCCGTGGTTGTTGAAGAACCACCACCAGAAGCGGGCGAAGAAGCCCAGGCGACTGGGCGACATCCGCAGCCAGCGCGGCCAGGGCGGCGGCGGCAGCGGCGCCTCGATAAAGGTCTCGTCGGTAGCGAAGGCCCGCTCGCCGACCACCGCCTGGGCGGTCTCGATGGCGCGACGACGGGTGGAGACGATCAGCACGTCCGCCTCGCGGGCGATCTCGACCAGCTGCGCCGGCGGGGTCTGGCCTTCCTTCAGGCCACCTACTTCGTAGCGCGCCCACCATTCGCCGTACTCAGGCGCGTTGAGGCGCACCTTGCGCGACAGGGCGGGTTCGCCGTGGCGGGCCAGGGTGATGGTCCCCGATTTCTCGGGCGGGGACGCTTGGTCGGCGATGGTGACGTCGGCCATGTTGAAGAGAAGTCGGTCGGCAGCTCTACCGTTCCGTCCCTCTCATCCCTCCTGAAGAGCGCGCACATGCGCGGCGGCGGAACGCCCCAGCGCCTGCAGGTCGTAACCGCCCTCGAGCGAGGACACAACCCGGCCCTTGGCCCGGGCGTTGGCGACCGAGACGATCGCCCGGGTCGCCCAGGCGAAATCGTCCTCGTCCAGGCTCTGGGCCGACAGCGGATCGCGGACATGGGCGTCGAAGCCGGCCGAGACGATCAGCAGTTCCGGCGCGAAGGCGTCGACCTTGTCCATCAGGCCTTCGAACTTGGCCCGCCAGGTTTCGCGGGCGGCATGCGGCGCGACGGTGGCGTTGACGATGTTGCCCAGGCCCGTTTCGGACGGATCGCCCGTGCCGGGATAGAGCGGCGACTGGTGGATCGAGGCGAAGAACACCGTCGGGTCGTGCTCGAACACCGCCTGGGTGCCGTTGCCGTGGTGGACGTCGAAGTCGACGATCGCCACCCGCTTGAGTCCCGCAGCCTGGGCCGCGCGGGCCGCGACCGCGACGTTGGAGAAGACGCAGAAGCCCATGGCCACGCCGGGCTCAGCGTGGTGCCCAGGCGGCCGCACGGCGCAGAACGCCCGCTCCGCCTCCCCCGCCGCGATGGCCCGGACGGCAGCCGCATTGGCCCCGGCGGCGCGACGCGCGGCGGCCAGGCTGCCGGTCGACATGACGGTGTCAGGGTCCAGCGCCAGACGGCCGGACCGGGGCGCGGCCTCGAACACGGCGTCGACGAAGGCCTTGGGATGCACCCGCAGCAGGTCCTCGACATCGACCAGCGGCGCGTCCAGCGCTTCCAGCTCCAGATTGGGGTCGTCGCTCAGCGCATCGACCACCGCGCGCAGCCGCTCGGGGCTCTCCACGTGCCCGTCGCCGGGCCGGTGGTCGAGCATGTCCAAATGGGTATAAAGCGCCAAGGGCATGGGAGAACCTTAGACTGTGAACGCCGCTCCGACCATCCGCGCACCTTCCATTCGTAGGGCGACCGTCGAAGACGCCGACACCGTGTCCAGCCTGGGCGCGCGGACCTTCACGGAAACCTTTGCCTACCTCTATCCGCCCGAGGACCTGGAGACTTTCCTGGCCTACGCCTATGGCCTGGAGCGGACGCGCAATGATCTCGCGCATCCCGACAAGGCGACCTGGATCCTGGAGGACGAGGACGGCGAAGCCATCGGCTACGCCCTGGCCGGCCCGTGCGACCTGCCCCATGACGAGGTCTCCGCCGGAGATGGCGAGCTGAAGCGCATCTATGTGCTCAAGAGCCATCAGGGCGGTGGCCGGGGTTCGGCGCTGCTGAAGACCGCGCTGGACTGGCTGGAGCGGGACGGTTCGCGCCGCCTGTGGATCGGGGTGTGGTCCGAGAATTTCGGAGCTCAGAAGCTCTACGGCCGCATGGGGTTCGAGAAGGTCGGGGAGTATTTCTTCAAGGTCGGCGAGACCAACGACCTGGAGTTCATCCTGCGGCGGGGGTGACGGCGGCTTAGCGCCCCCACCGTCTCGTCGCCTATCGGCGCCGATCCACCTCCCCCGTTTCACGGGTGAGGAGAAGCAGCTTCCTCCCGCCCCGCTTGCGGGGGAGGTGGCGCGATGCGGATAGCATCGTGACGGAGGGGGCGTTGCGCGGTTCGACATTAGGCCCCACAATCCGAACATCTGTTCGAAAGCCGCGCCGATGTTCCTCCGCTTCTT
This sequence comes from Caulobacter sp. GW821-FHT09H08, assembly GCF_059415885.1. NCBI lineage: Bacteria > Pseudomonadati > Pseudomonadota > Alphaproteobacteria > Caulobacterales > Caulobacteraceae > Caulobacter > Caulobacter sp. GW821-FHT09H08. Next base: position 820,892 of record NZ_JBWKOC010000003.1, on the reverse strand, counting down.
CTCCGAGCTTCGCCAGGCCAAGGTGCCGGTGACGCTGCGCGAATACCTTCTCCTGATGGAGGCCCTCGACAAGGACGTCATCGATCGCACGGTCGAGGACTTCTACTTCCTGTCGCGCGCCAGCCTGGTGAAGGACGAGAAGAACCTCGACAAGTTCGACCGCGTCTTCGGCCACGTCTTCAAGGGCCTGGAGACCGTCAACGAAGGCCTCGCCGCCGATATCCCCGAGGAGTGGCTGAAGGCGCTGACCGAGCGCTTCCTTACCGACGAGGAAAAGGCCCAGATCGAGGCCCTGGGCGGCTTCGAGAAGCTGATGGAGACCCTGCAGGAGCGCCTGCGCGAGCAGAAGAAGCGCCACGAGGGCGGCAACAAGATGATCGGCTCGGGCGGCACCTCGCCGTTCGGCAACAACGGCTACAATCCCGAAGGCGTGCGCATCGGCCAGGACAAGAGCCGCCACGGCCGCGCGGTGAAGGTCTGGGACAAGCGCGAGTACAAGAACCTCGATGACTCGGTCGAGCTTGGCACCCGCAACATCAAGGTCGCCCTACGGCGCCTCCGCAAGTTCGCCCGCACGGGCGCGGCCGACGAGCTCGACCTGAACGGCACCATCAAGGGCACGGCCGAGAAGGGCTATCTGGACATCCAGCTGCGGCCTGAGCGTCGCAACGCCATCAAGGTGCTGATCTTCTTCGACATCGGCGGCTCGATGGACGGCCACATCAAGCTCTGCGAGGAGCTGTTCAGCGCCGCCAAGACCGAGTTCAAGCACCTGGAATTCTACTACTTCCACAACTGCCTCTACGAGGCCGTCTGGAAGGACAACAAGCGCCGCCACGCCGAGAAGATCCCGACCTTCGACGTGCTCCACAAGTTCCCCGCCGACTACAAGGTGATCTTCGTCGGCGACGCGACCATGAGCCCGTACGAGATCACCTATCCGGGCGGCAGCGTCGAGCACTGGAACGAGGAGCCCGGCGCGATCTGGATGCAGCGCGTCGTCGACATCTACCAGAGCTGCATCTGGCTGAACCCCACGCCCGAGCGGCATTGGGACTACACCCAGTCGATCGGCGTGATGAAGCAGATCGTGTCCGACCGCATGTATCCGCTGACCATCGAGGGTCTGGACAAGGCGATGCGGGAACTGGTCCGAGGTTGACGACCTAGCGCGGCGCGCCGGGGTCGCTGGCGTGGCCGCTGTCGGAGGCCGGCTGACCGATCAGCGGCACGGACGGATCCGGCTCGCCCATCGGGTCATGGGCGATCAGCGTGCCGACCTTGAAGCTCGCCGCGCCCGCGCCGCCCAGCAGGATGAACACGTCCTCGCGCCCATCGCCGTCCAAGTCGAAGCCGACGCGGGCGCCGGCCACGGCCTTGGCCACGTCCGTCACCAGGGCGGCGGTGTTCTCGCCCAGCGCTTCGCCCTGAGCGACCAGGACGTCGCTGACGGCCGCTGTGCTGACCACGGTGACCTGCCCCTTGCCCACGACGGACAGCTGGTCGCCCTTGGCGGTCGAGAAGTCGAGCACCACGCCCAGCAGGGCCTCGCCCTTCTCGGTCGGCGGCTCGGCGGAGATCAGGAAGGTATCGGCCCCGGCGCCGCCGGTGGCGACCGTCCGGGCGCTCATGACGATATGGTCCGCGCCCGCGCCGCCGTCGATGCGATCGATCTGGCCGGCGGCCGCGCCGGCGCCGTCGATATAGTCGTCGCCGTCGCCGCCCCGGATCACGTCGCCATACGGCGTGCCGAACAGCGTATCGGCGCCGGACGTGCCGGCCATGACGTACTTCGCTCCCGCGAAGCCCTGGCCGCTCAGGTCGTTGGCCGAAGGCGGAGCGTCCTCGGCGTCCGGAGCCGCTGAACCGCGGTGCTCCGACGGGACCGGCGCGTCCACATGCGCGACCTTGAAGCCGTCCAGGCCGGGCAGGCCGTCCGACGGCCCCTCGACCACGATGGCCTTGCCGCCTTCCGGCTTGATCACGCCTTCCGGCGCGGCGGCGCCCGCAACGGCCGGCGCGGCATGGCCCTGGCTACGCGCGGCTTCGAAATTGAGCGCCGCGACCAGCTTGGCCGCGATGGCCTCGAGCCCCGCATCGTCGGCGCGCGGCAGGGTTTCGAAGTTCAGGCGGCCGCCCTCGCCCAGCTCCACGCCGCGCAGTTCCAGGTACAGGCCGAAGGCGATGACCAACGACAGGAACGACTGGGCCTCGCGGCTGGACGGATTGAAGGCCACCACGACCCCGCCCTGCTCCTGGGCGCCGGACGACATCACATGGCGCAGCGCCCCCCACAGGCTGCCGACCTGGTGGAACACGTCGATGGCGGCGTCATGCACGACGAACTGGCCGTCGATGCGGGCGATATGGACGATCACGTCCTGATTGAGGTCGGTGACCACGTACCAGGGATCGCCGGAATCGGTCTGGCCGAAGATCCCGTCGACGGGACCATAGCTGCTGGACAGCTGCTGGGTGAGCAGCACCAGCAGGCCCCGCTCATTGGCGGACCAGTCGCCGCCAAGCGGCCTGGGGCTGAATGTTACAACCTCACCCATCGTCTCTCTCGTCAGGCCTGGGCCGCCCGATCGGTCTCGATCAGGTCGGAGTCGTCCTCGGCCGCGCCGTCGAACAACAGCCTAAATAGTTCCGGTTCGTAGTAGCGCAGCAGGGTCCGGGCGAATTGCGTCGGATCCAGCCCCAGGCTTTCGGCCCAGACGGCCTGGGCCTCGATCGGCACGCGGCCGAGACCGTTCTCCACCTGGGAAACGAAGGTGTAGTAGCGCAGGCCCGTCTTCTCGGCCAGTTCGGCCTGGGTGAGGCCCGCGGCCTCGCGGGCGGTCTTCAACCACCGCCCCGCCTCGCGACGGAGGGACTTGGTCAGGGCCGCCTTGGCGGGATTCATCGCCGTTCGTGACATTGCTAAGCCGCTTCCACGCCCGTACGTGGGCGCTCCCCTAGTTGTTACACATTGCATAAAAACGCAACAATCTGTTGCGGGTCGTTCGAATGGTCTTGCGGATCATCATTTCCGCACATACAGTTTTAAAGCAACTATTTTGAACGAAGCAAACGCATGTTCGTCTCGATCGACCCCGCCCATTCCCGCGCCGCAGCCCTGGCCGTCACGCCGCAGCTGTCGCTGGTGATGGTCGTCTACATGACGGGCCCGGCCCTGATGGAGAGCGTGCGCCACGTCCTGGCCGAGCCTCGGGTCGAGGAGTTCATCATCGTCGACAACGGCTCGTCCCTGGCTGACGCCGCCTGGCTGCGCGAGCTGGCCCGCCGCGAGCCGCGCGTGCGGCTGCTGCAGGGCCTGGGCAATATCGGCTTCGCCCGCGCCGCCAACCTGGGCGCGGCCACGGCCAAGGGCGAGGAACTGGTCTTCCTCAATCCCGACGCCTTCCTGACGCCCGGCGCGATCGCGGCCCTGTCCGACGCCGCCCGCGACCGTCCCTCGCCCTGCGTGATCGGGGCGCGGGTGCTCAACACCGACGGCACAGAACAGCGGGGCGCGCGACGCGGCGAAGTTACGCCCGTCACGACCCTGCTTACCCTCTCGAAGCTTAGCGCCACCCTGCCCCCGCTGCGCCGCTTCGAGATCCACCGGGAGAGCGAAGCCCCCCCTTCGCACCCGGTGGACACCCCTACGATCTCGGGCGCCTGCTTCTATATGACGGCGGCCGACTTCCACGTTCTCGGCGGGTTCGACGAGGGCTACTTCCTGCACGTCGAGGATATCGACCTCTGCTGGCGAGCCCGCCGCGCGGGCGGGTGCGTGCTGTTCCAGCCGAACGCGCGCATCGTTCATGTCGGCTCGACCAGCCGAGAAAGCGCGCTGGTCATCGAGTGGCACAAGGGCAAGGGCCTGGTGCGTTACTTCCTGAAGCGCGCGGAGAGTAAGCCGCGCAAAGCCCTGGCGCTGCTGCTCGCGCCGCTGATCCTGGGCGCGGCCATCGCCCGTCCGCTGCTGCGCCAGGCGCGCCGCAAGCGGACGGAGACGCCCGCCCGGCGCCTGGAGCACGCAGGGTTAAGTGTACGCGGTTAACCCGCTCGGCGTGCTCCAACTCTAGGAAGACGGAGCCTTTCCGAACCGGAAAGGCTCTGGCCCCTGTCGTCAGCTGACGGCTTTTCGACGAACTACGTTACCGCTATCAATGGACGCGAAGCAGCCAGAAGCGTGTCCATGCTCCGTCAAAGCGTCCTTATCCTCGGTGTGATCGCAACGCTTGCCGCCCAGCCCGCCCTGGCCGCGACCAAGGACAGCTGGGGCAAGTCCGGCACCTCGTACCTGCAGTACCGCACGGACGCGGTGGAGTGCGCCTATGAGGCCCAGACCAAGGCGCCGGTGGCGATCCCCGTGGTCGACCTGGCCTACATGACCGACGCGCCGCAGCCGGACGCCCAGCCGCAGCAGGACCCGCTGCAGCCGAACATGGACGTGAACGTCCTAGTCGACTACGCGGCCCAGTCGCAGATGCACATGAACAAGACCTGGCGCGAGGTCGCCCGCCAGCTGGCGCCGGCCCTGGAGACCTGCCTGCGCACGCGCGGCTATCGCCCGTTCCGGTTGAACAAGGACCAGGCCGATCAGCTCAAGCGCCTGCCGACCGGCTCGCGCGCTCGGCAGGTCTACCTGTGGAACCTGTCGCTGAACGGCGCCTCCGCAACGCGCCGATAGGCCGATTGACGGACATCGCCGACGAGCGCTCAATTCCTCCGTAGGGAGGTCGATCCGTCATGCGTCCAAGCCACGTTTCCCCAAGCCTCGTCTTTCTAGGCCTGGCTTTCGCGCTGCTGGCCGCGCCCCTGCCCGCCTCCGCCCAACGCCAGCGCGCCAACGAAAGCTGGGGCAAGCCGGGCATCTCGTTCCTCCAGTACCGCACCGACGCGGTCGAGTGCGCCTACGCCATCGGCCAGGAGGCGCCGGTGGAATATGCGCTGGTCGACCTGGTCTTTCCCAGCAACATGCCGGGAGGGGTCGCCGGGGGCGACGACATCTCGCTGCGCTACACGATCGAGGCCGCCGATCCCGGTCCCGGCCGCATGAGCCGTCCCTGGCGCGAGATCTCCCGACAGTTGCACCCGGCCCTCGCCAAGTGCCTCTCCGACCGGGGCTACCGCCGCTTCCGGATGACCAAGGACGAGACCCGCGAGCTCAAGGCCTTCGCCCCGGGCTCCAAGGCGCGACAGATCTACCTGTGGAACCTGGCGGTCAGCCGGACCACGCCCCGTCGCTAGCCTGCGCTTGACGAACCGCCGGACCCGGCGCTCAATCGAATCATCCGGAGGTTGATCCGCCATGCGCCAACGCCTCGTGCTTGCCGGCCTCGCATACGTCGCGCTGACCACGCCCGCCTTCGCCGACGCCCCGCGCCAGAAGGCCGACGAGAGTTGGGGCAAGCCGGGCGTGTCGTATCTGCAGTACCGCACCGACGCCGTGGAATGCGCCTACAATGTCGGACAGGAAGCGCCCGTGGCCCTGCCGCTCGTGGATCTGGCGTTTCCCATAGACCTGCCTAATCCAGGCGCGGCGGGCATGGACGACAGCGCCTACGTCTTGAGCGTGATGAACGCCTTCGACGCGGAGAAAGCCCGGATGTCGCCCGAGTTTCGCAAGGTGACAGCCCAGATCTTCCCCGCCCTGGCGCGATGCCTGATGGAGCGCGGCTACCAGCGCTTCCGCCTGACCAAGGACCAGGCCGAACACCTCAAAGCCTTGCCTGCCGGGAGCAAGGCGCGCCACGCCTACCTCTGGAACCTCGCGGTTGATCCCGAGATCCAGAAACAACAGGCGATATCCGTCAGGGCCTCGCGCTAACCCGCCAGGACCTCGGGGTGCATGCAGGCGGCCTCGACCACCGTCTCGTCGAAGGCGCCGGCTTCGGGCTTCACCCAGCCGTTCTCGTCGAACTTGAAGGCCACCGCCTCGCCCGCGAGATTGTTCTCGGGATAGCGATAGACCGCCAGGCTGCGGAAGGTCTTGGCCTTGCAGTCGACGTCCTGCGCCAGGCGCTCGGAGCGGAAGGTCAGGCCGGCCTCGCTCTGCGGCAGGCGGAACTCGTGGCGGACCCAGACGCGCTGGAACGGCTCGCCGGTCGGCGTCTTGCCGGTCTTGGCGAACATCATGACCGTCTTGTCCTCGCCCACACCCAGGAACGGCCAGCCGATCCCCTCGATCTTGCGCGACCACGGCGGCATGGGGGCCAGTTTCTTGCCGGTGGCGGTGACCGTGACGGAATCGACCTTGGCCGCATCGTCCTTCGCGCCCGCCTGTGGGGCGGCCGGCGCCGGCGAGGCGGCTTGCCCGCTCAGCAGCAAAAGGGCCGTCAGCATGCCGATCATAAGTCACTCCCCACGCGTTTCGCGGGAAAAGCCTAAACGCGAACACGGTTACGCGCTACTGGGACGATCTTGACGCTTGCGCCAAATTCGAACGCCCGTAAGACTTCCCTACGGGTAAAGGGGAATATGTAGTGAGTCCGACCACCGACGCCGCCGTCCCGCCTGAGGTCGACGCGGGCGAGACCGAAGCCGCCACCAAGAACCTGGTCTTCGTCGCCGCCGAGCGCCTGTTCGCCCTGCACGGTTTCCAGAACGTCTCGGTGCGCGACATCACCGCCGCCGCCGGCGTCAACCTGGCCTCGGTGAACTATCACTTCGGCTCCAAGGACGCGTTGCTGTTCGAGATCTTCAAGCGGCGCACGGCCGAGCTCAATCGCGAGCGGGCCAAGATGCTGCACGAGGCCAACGACCGGAACGGCGGCAGCCCGCCGCTGCGCGAGATCCTGGCCGCCCTGCTGACCCCGCCCCTGCGCTGGCTGGCGCCCGACCACGAGCGCCGCATCTCGCTGCAGTTCCTGATCCGCGCCCGCAGCGAGGGCACCGACGAGATCCGCACCGTGCTGAAGACCGACGTCTCGCACCTGCGCCGCTTCTCCGACGCCCTGCTGCGCGCCCGTCCGGACCTGTCGCCGGAAGAGGTCTACTGGCGGCTGCACTTCACGCTCGGCATGCTGCACAACAACCGCTTCGCCGAGTTCGACCGCCTGAACGTGCTGTCCGAAGGCCAGACTAGCGAAGCCGACGTCGTGGCCCTGCTGGACCGCATGCTGGGCTTCGCCGAGGCGGGTTTCCGGGGCTAGCTCGACCTTGGAACCTAGGCCGTTCCGGCGCATTGTCGCTGTGGCATGGGACGGCTGCGCATTCTTCACGAGACGCGGTACTACTATGAACGGCCGGTGCGGTTTGGTCCGCAACGGCTGATGCTGCGCCCGCGCGACAGCCACGCCCTGCGCATCGTCCAGGCCTCGCTGCGCCTGTTCCCGCCCGGCGGCACCCGCTGGAGCTACGACGCCAACGGCAACTGCGTCTGCTTCTTCGATCCCGACGGCCAGTCCGACGCCATGCGGGTCGCCAGCGAGCTGATCATCGACCGCTACCCGGCCCCCCTTGTGCCCCAGCGGATCGAGAACCCCGACACCCTGACGCCCATCGTCTATTCCCGCGAAGACCGGATGACGCTGGAACCGTTCATCGCCCCGGTCACCGACGACCCCGACGCTGTGCTGCTGCGCTGGCTGCGCGGCCTACACGGCCACCGGGACGAGCCGGCCCTGGCCTTCCTGCTGCGGGTCAACGAGCTGATCCATAGCCAGTTCAGCTACTGCACGCGCTACGAGGAAGGCGTCCAGACACCGGTCGAGACCCTGCAAAAGCGCAGCGGGGCCTGCCGCGACCTGGCCTGGCTGATGGTCGAGGGCCTGCGCCGCCTCGGCTACGCGGCCCTGTTCGCCACCGGCTACATCCACTCGCCGGGGACGGAGATCCGCGGCGCGGGGGCGACCCACGCCTGGTGCGAGGTCTTCCTGCCCGACCTGGGCTGGCTGGAATTCGACCCGACCAACGGTCTCGCCGAGTCCCCGGATTTGATCCGCGTGGCAGCCACCCGAACGCCGTCTCAAGCGTTACCTGTGTCGGGCGCGATCATCGGCAACCCCGGCTCATCGCGTCTTCACGTCTCCGTGGATGTGCGTTTGGTCGACGAAATCGACCGCTCGGTGTGATAATTTCAGTGGCGTACGGGAGGAAAAGCCCATGACCAGCGGCTTTCAAAATCAGAACCCGATGCAGAACCTCTGCTTCCCCAAGTCCGAGCCCAAGGCCCAGCACGGCCAGAAGCCTGACGAGGCCTGCGTGAAGCTGAAGGAAAAACGCACCTTCGAACCTAAACCCGGGCACTGATCGGGAAGCCGCCCCTCGCGGGTACGTCCCTACGCGAGACGACTGTACAGCCGACGGCCACGGCTTTAACTTGTCGTTAGGGGAAAGGGGAACGTACGAGCATGCGACGCGTCGCGCTCGGATGTCTGTTGGTTACGGCCGGGCTCGCGGTGGTAGGGACCGCGACGGCCCTGTCGACTCACGTCCCCGAGCAATTCAACCAGACCCTGACCCTGGCCGGCGGTCCCGCCGCCGCCAGCGCGCCGGTTCAGCCGGCCGCGCCGACCGTTGCCGTCCCCGCCTATATCGACGATCCCGACGCGCCGATCGCCACCGCCCGCTATGGCGGCGAGCGCTCCCGCGCTGCCCCGACGGCCGAGACCTACGCCGCGCCGGCCGGCGCCACCGTGGCCCTGGCCGGCGCGGCGGCGCTGTCGGCCGCCGCCAGCGCCGTGACCGATCCCAGCGAAGTCCGCCAGGTGGCAACAGCGGTGACGCCGCCGCAGCCGCCGCCCGCCCAGACCGAAGCGCCCCGCCCCGCCGCGCGCCTCCTGGCCGAAGCGACGGTCCAGCGCCGCCCAATCCTGGCCCTGAACCAGGCTCCCACGGTGCGCCCGCTGGGCAAGGTCGTGCGGATGGAGATCAACGACCAGCCCCTGCCCTTCACCCCGATGGGCCTGCAGTCGACCTCGGTGAAGCGCCTGACGCTGAACGCCTCGAACCTGATGTCCAAGGCCCGCGCCTCGACGGAAGACATGCGTCGCGGCCGCTGGCTGCTGTACATCGCCGGCTCGGGCAAGGCGTACGGCCTGAACCTGATCCGCGACACCTTCGGCGGCTGGCGCAACGCCGGCGTCAGCGAAGAACGCCTGGCCCGCTTCGGCAGCCGGCAGATCGGCCTGGGCTGGCGCAAGGACAACCGCCAGGTCTCGCTGACGGCGACGCGCCGCAAGCTCAACTCGATCGACTATTCCGACAAGGACACGGTCGTCGGCGTCACGGTGTCGGTGCGGGCGAAGTAGCGCCGAGGATCCGAACCTCGTCCTTCGACACGCTCAGGATGAGGTTCTACTGAGCCGTCTCTGATCCTCACCCTGAGCTTGTCGAAGGGCGAGGATCACGCACCAACCTTCTTCAACGGCCACAGCCCATCGACCGGCCGCCCCGTCACCTCGGCCGCCTTGGCGTGCAGGCTGGCCGGCGAGAGCTTGCCGCTCTTGGCCGCCGCCGTCGTCCAGGCCTCGAGATTGCCGCCCGTCCGGTCATAGCCATCCGCCTTCAGCAGGCCGTAAAGCCCCGCCGCCAGCACGTGCATGCCGTCATCGGCCTGCTCCCAGCGCTTGTGCGGCTCGACGGCGAAGCCCAGGCGTTCGCTGACGACCTGCTCCAGCGCCTCGACCATGTCCTCGTTCAGCAGCCCCTCCAGGGTGTTGTAGCCGAAGGCCGGATTGTGCTCGGCGACGATGCGCTTCAGCAGCGCGTCCTTCTCCAGCACCGCCAGCGCGGCCCTGGCGGCCGGGCCGTCCATCGGGAACGGCGGGTGCAGCACCTCGTGGGCGGCGTTGCGCAGCACGATCTCGTCCGGCCAGGTGATGCCGGTGATGAAGCGCTGGCCCTGGATGCGGATGCCGTGCGGCTTGTTGAACCATAGCAGGACGATCTCCAGCGAAGCGTCCAGCGGCCGCCCCAGCAACCGCTCCTGCTCGGCGATGACGTCGTAGCCGGCCAGCTTCTGCCGCAGGGCCGGCAGGCGCGTCTCGGCGGTCGGGGCCAGCATCCGCTTGCGCAGATCGACGAACCCGGCCTGCCTCAGGCCATCCAGCACCAGCCGCAGGCGCGGACGCCGGGCGATGAACTGGTCCCAGCTCTCCTGGTCCCAATAGGCGCTGGCCTTGTAGGTCGGCAGGATCGCCGTCTCGGCCGCGTCCAGGGCGGCGATCACCGCGTCCAGCGTGTCGATCGGCGCGCCGGACATCAGGGTGCAGAGACCCGGGCCCAGCAGCTGGTTCAGCTTGTCCGCCTCGGCCTGCAAGCTGGCCATGGCCTCCATCGCCGGCTTGGGCATGCGCGGCAGGATGTCGGCCAGCTCGTCCTTGTAGTAGCGGGCGTAGAAGTCCTTGCCCGACAACGGCCCCAGGAAGCAGAGGGCGTCGAAGCCTTCGGACAGGCTGACCTTCCACTGCGTGCGGATCGGCGCGGCGAAGGCGGGCGCGGTGGAAGCGGTCGCGAGCGCGGCGGCGGATAGGAAGAGCTGGCGTCGGTTCATGCCGCCAGCTTGCGGGCGCAGCCGTCGGATCGTCTTGAAAGGATGTGGCGCCTAGCGCCCGTCGCCGACCTGCCGCTGGTAATAGGCGGCCCGCGGCGCGTCCTCGACGCCTCGCACCTTGGCGCTGTGCCGGATGGACTCGATCTCGCCCCGCAGCCTGGCGGCGGTGTCGAAATCCTGGGCGGCCACAGCCGCTTCCAGCTGCTCTTCCAGGTCGTCGAGATGGGACATGCGCGCCTCCACGGGATGGGCTCCCATGGAGAACGCGCGAAGTCAGGCTTTAGCCCCGGGCGGCCGCGATGCGGGCGCGAGCGATCTCGTCGGCGACCAGGTTGGCCGGACGCTTCTCGCTGATCGACTGGTCGATGACCTCGCCCAGGGTCTGGGCCAGGCGATCCAGCTTGGTCGCGACCCAGTCGCCGTCGAAGGCGCCGCCCGCTTCCAGGGCGCGGATCTCGGCGGCCACATTGATGATGCCGCCGCCGTTGATGACGTAGTCGGGGGCGTAGAGGATGCCGCGGTCGAACACGGTCTGGCCGATCATGGCGTCGGCCAGCTGGTTGTTGGCCCCGCCGGCGATCACCTTGACCTTCAGGCGCGGCAGGGTCGCGTTCGAGATCGCGCCACCGAGCGCACAAGGCGCGAAGACATCGGCCTCGACGTCGAAGATGGCATCGGTCGGGACGATCTTGGCGCCGGTCTTGGCGGCCACCTCGGCCAGGGCGACCTGGTTGACGTCGGCGATGATCAGCTCGGCGCCGGCGGCGTGCAGCTTCTCGGCCAGATAGGCGCCGACGTGGCCGACGCCCTGGATGGCGACGCGAACGCCCTTCAGGTCGCGCTTCAGCGCGCGCTCGACGCAGAGGCGCACGCCCCGGAACACGCCCTCGGCGGTCACCGGCGACGGGTCGCCCGAGGCGGCCGCGTGGCCCTCCAGGCCGGCGACGAAGCGGGTGGTCTTGCGGGTGCTTTCCAGGTCCGAAGGCGAGACGCCCACATCCTCGGCGGTCCAGTACTTGCCGCCCAGGCTGTCGACGGCGCGACCGAAGGCCTCGAACAGTTCCGGTGTCTTCTGGCTGCGGCTGTCGCCGATGATCACGGCCTTGCCGCCGCCGAAGTCCAGGTCGGCCATGGCGTTCTTGTAAGACATGCCGCGCGATAGGCGCAGGGCGTCGGTCAGGGCCGCGTCGCTGCTGGAATAGTCCCACATGCGGCAACCGCCGGCCGCCGGGCCGCGCGCGGTCGAGTGGATCGCGATAATCGACTTCAGACCAGTTTTTTCATCGAAGAAAGCGTGAACGCCTTCGTGTCCCTCGAAATCGGGGGAATCGAACAAGGTCATGCTGCCGGTCTCGCCTCAGCCAGAATGAAGTTGGCGTGCGGTGTACGCCCCCTTCTCCTGGGTCACAAGCCCTAGTGCTGACGCTGCGACAACTAGCGTTTCTTGGGTTTTGGCGGGTCCAACGCTGTCATCGCCGCCACGCTGGACGGAATGGCCGGAACGCCCGACGGCGGCCAAGGTCCGGGTGCGTCGCGCAGGAACGCCTCGGCGTCGGTCCACACCGTCTGGGCCTGCTTGTCGATCAGCAGCAGGTGGTAGCCCTGGGCGTAATAGGCCGTCTTGGCGCCCGGCTTGAGGCGCGCCGTCGCCTCGACCGTCGGCTCGCGCGGGATGATGTGGTCGTTGGCGCCGTAGAACCACGCGGTGGGGACCCGGATCGCGCCCGGCGACCTCCAGCCTCGCTCCATGAGCCCGACCAGGCCGTAGATGGTGTCGGAGCGCGCCCCCCAGATCATCAGCGGGTCGCGACCCATGCGGCGCAGCTCGTCCATGTTGTCGGACGGCATGACGTTGCGGACCAGCCACTCCGGCGGCTTGACCACCCAGCTGCCGGTCGTGTGGGCGGTGATCCACAGGCTGAGGCGGTTGGGCAGGGGCTGGTTCGACCATCCCCAGACGGCCGGGGCGAACAGCATCAGCTTGTCGACGCGCGGCGGATTGGGCGCGGCCATGGCGCTGATCGCCAGGCCGCCGCCCATGCTGATCCCGGCCAGGGCGACCTTGGCGTTCGGATGCCGCTCGCGGACGGCTTCGACTAGGTCGCGGACGTCCTCGATGACCAAATCGGTCGGCGCCCAGACCCCGCGCTCGGGCGAGCGGCCAAAGCCCCGTACGTCCAGGGCGTAGGTCGCGATCCCCCGGCCCGCCCACCATTCGGCCGCCAGGCGATAGGCGTTCGAATAGTCGTTCATGCCGTGCAGCCCGACCACGACCCACTCGGGTTCAGCGGCCGGCAGCCAGCGCATCAAACCCAGCTTCGCCCCGTCGAAGCTGACGAAGGCGTCGTCCGTCAGGCGCGGCCCGCGAAAGCCCAGGGCCGCCAGTTCCGGCCTCTGCCGCAACGGCGCGCAGGCCGACAGCGCGGCGGCGGAGGCGGTCAGGATCAGGGCGCGGCGGTTCATCGCCCCAGAATGTCCGCGACGCGCCCGCGAAGGAAGGGCACGACGTCCGCCTCGAACCACGGATTGCGTTTCAGCCAGCCGGTGTTGCGCCACGACGGGTGCGGCATGGGCAGGACTTTGGGTCCGAACTCGCGCCAGCGGGCGATGGTGTCGGTCATGGTCTTGCTGGTCCGGCCCGGCAGCGCCCAGTCCTGGGCATAGCTGCCGACCAGCAAAGTGAGTTTCACATTGGGCAGTTCGGCCAGCAGCCGAGGCCGCCACATCGCCGCGCAGCGCGGCGGCGGCGGGTAGTCGCCGCCCTTCGGGTTCGTGCCCGGAAAGCAGAAGGCCATGGCGGCGACGCCGATCTCGGGCCGGCCGTAGAAGGTCTCGCGATCGATCCCCATCCACTGGCGCAGGCGATTGCCGGACGGGTCGTTGAACGGCAGGCCGGTCTCATGAACCAGCCGGCCCGGCGCCTGGCCGGCGATCAGGATGCGGGTCTCCTCGCGCACCCGCGTCACGGGCCGGGGAACGTGCGGCAGATAGGGCGCGCAGGCTCGGCAGGCGGCGATGTCGGCCAGGATCGCGTCGAGAGACATGGTCCGCCACTTAAGCCCGGGCCACGCGAAAGCAAGCGTAGCCCTAGATGTCCGTCAGCCCTTCACCAGCGCCAGGACATCGGCGAGGCGATAGCCCGCCTGCGCCACCCGCCGGTCGGCGATCTTGTTCATCTGGGCGACGTAGCCCGGCGGCAGCACCGGCGCCTTGGCCTTGTCCGGCGAATTGGCCAGCTTGCCGTCGCGATAGGCGACGGTCTTGGCCAGGTCCCAGCTCTCGCGCTCCCAGGCGCTCAGCGCGGCCGAGGGGTTGGAGCGCACATCGCTGGGCGCCGGACGCGGATGGGCGGCCTCGACGGCGGCCGCGACCGCCTCGGCGCCCGCCGCGCGGTCGGCGATCGGGCGGTTCGGTGCGGCGTCCCACAGGTCGTGCATGTCGGTCGGCGGCCCGCCCGCCTGGCGGCGGACAAAGGCCAGGGAGCCGGCCCGGTCGCTCTTGGGATAGGCCCACGACAGCCAGTGTCCTGCATGCAGCGGCTGATGCTGGTCGCCGACGATATGCATCAGCCAGCACAGGGCGATGGCTCGCTGGGCTTTCGGCGCCTTGGGATCGCGGGCGATGGCCAGTTGCTCGCGGAAGGCCGTCTCGGCCTTGCCGACCGTGAACGGCAGCACGAACCGCGTGGGCGAGACCAGCTTCAGGGCGTAGTGCCAGTCGGGCCGGTCGTGCGAGCTGCCGCGCGTATCATCAGGCCACACGGCCATCAGGGCGAACAGCCGCCGCTCGCGCGCCTTGCCGGTCAGCCCCGCCAGGCGCTTGTCGAACAGGGCGTGGTCGGGATGCTCGCGCATGATCGCCACGATGGCGGCGACGGCCTTGGGGTCACGGGCGACGAGCGTGTCATAGGCGATGTCGCCGGTGGCCATGTGGCCCTGGTCGTTCCAGGCCAGAGCCGGCGCGGGCGCCAGGGCGCTAAAGGCCGTGGCGGCCGACACGGCAATCGCGATCGCGGCTTTGCGCATGGTGTTCCCTACCCCTTTGTTCTTGGACAGGAGAACACAGGCCCAACCGCCTCGCGGTCAAGCTCTACGCGTCGTCGTCGCCGCCGTCTTCGTCCTGGACCACGTCCTCGAACGAGGTCGGGTCGCCTTCCATGCGCAGGCGCAGGCGATAGACGCCGCGGAATTTCTCCGGATTGACCGGCTTGTTGTGGCGCAGGACGACGATCTTGCCCTCGCGCGCCAGCTCGATGGCGTTGGTGCGCACGTGGCCCAGGATCTGCTGCCAGCGTTCGGGCTGGATCGCCTTGGCGACGTTCATCGGGTCGATCGACTTGCCCGCCGGCAGCGCGGCCAACTGGGACAGGATGGTGTCTTGGATCGGGGTGGTCATCGCGCTCCCTTGCCACGGATTGTCAGCAGAGGCGAGACCGACGGCTTGCGCCTTGTGGTCGCCCCTTCTAACTGAACACCGATAAGAACAAGCGGAGGGGATCGAGGATGGACGGCGGCAACGACATCTGGAGCGGCCCGCGACTGGTGGAAGCCGGCGAATGGGCCGGCTGGCGCACCTGGCAAGGCATGGACCCGTTCGAGGACCAGTCCGGCCCCTTCTATTTCAAGGAGGACGACGAGGGCCGCGTCACCGCCGCCTTCCGCGCCGAGAAGAAGCACATGAACGGCGGCGGCTTCATGCACGGCGGCTGCATGATGACCTTCGCCGACTATTCCCTGTTCGCCATCGGCTGGAAGGCGCTGGCCGACAGCCGCGCCGTGACCGTCAGCCTGAACGGCGAGTTCATCGGCCCCGCCCAGCCCGGCGACCTCGTCACCTCGACCGGCGAGGTGATCAAGGCCGGCGGTTCGCTGTTGTTCGTGCGCGGCCTGATCTCGACCGGCAGCGGGCCGATGCTGAACTTCTCGGGCGTGATCAAGAAGATCCGCAGCCGTTGAGGGATCGAAAACCTCGTCCTTCGACAAGCTCAGGATGAGGTTTTCTACTGCATCAGCGTCAAAAGTAGTCCTCACCCTGAGCTCGTCGAAGGGCGAGGACGGGTCCGCTGACTAAGCCGTCATCCCCGCCTGTGCCGCCGGCCTAGCCAACATCCCATCGAACCAGCGGTTCACGTGAACCAGCTCCGGATCAGGCCGCCACTTGATCATGCGGCCGAAGTCGAGGCTGGCCGCCGTCACCACGTCGGCGATGGTCACGCGATCGGCGGCGATGAACGGGCTCTCCGCCAGACGACGGTCCAGGATCTTCAAGCTGCGCTTGGCTCCCTCCAGATTGTAGGCGGCGACCTCGGGAACCTGGGCCTCCAGCGCCGCCATGCCCGGATGGCTGTGGCGCACGCCCTGCATGATCGGCGTGGCGACCATCAGCTCGGCCCGGCGCAGCCACATCTCGATGATCGCCGTCTCCCTGGGGTCGCGGCCGAACATGTTCGGCTCGGGATAGACGCTCTCCAGGTAGCGGCAGATGGCGACCGACTCGGTGATCACCGTCCCGTCGTCCAGCTCCAGCGCCGGCATGTGCGCGAGCCCGGCCTTGCCGCGATACTCCGGCGACCTGTGCTCGCCGCCCATGATCGACAGCGTGACGATCTCGACGTCGTCGATCCCCTTCTCCGCCATGAACCAGCGGACGCGCCTTGGATTGGGGGCGCGCAGGCAGTCGTAGAGTTTCAAAAGAAATCCTCCCGGCTTTTGACCGGGAGGATGCTTGTTTTCCGTTGCGGAATGAAAGGGCCTTACAGCCCAAATAGCGCCCGGGGCATCAGGCCGACCAGCGAGCCAGTCAAGCAGGTGGCGAGGAAGCCGGCCATCATGGCCTTCCAGACCAGGCTCAGCACTTCCTGACGACGCTGGGGCACCAGCACCGAGAAGCCGGCCACGTTCATGCCGACCGAGCCGATATTGGCGAAGCCGCACAGGGCGTAGGTCAGGATCATGCGGCTGCGCTCGTCCAGCGTGCCCACTGCGATCTTCGACATCTGGATGAAGGCGGTGAACTCGGTGAGGATCAGCTTCACGCCTAGCAGGCCGCCGGCCGTGCCGGCTTCCTTCCAGGGGACGCCCATCGACCAGGCCAGCGGCGCGAAGACCACGCCCAGACCGCGCGCGATGCTCAGCGGCTGACCGCCGACCATCGGCATGGCGCCCAGGACCTTGTCGACCATGGTGGCCAGGGCCACGAAGACGATCAGGGTTGCGCCGACGTTCAGCGCGATCTGCAGGCCGTCGGTCGTGCCCTTCATGACGGCGTCGATCGAACTGCCATAGGTCTTGTCCTCGCCGGCCAGATCGAGGTCCCCGCCCTTCTCCATCGGGTCGGACGGCACGATGATGCGGGCCAGCAGCACCCCGGCCGGGGCCGAGATGATCGAGGCGGTCAGCACGTGGGCGGCCGCGTTCGGCAACACGCCAGCCAGGATGGTGGCGTAGGCGACCATGGTCGAGCCCGAGACGCAGGCCATGCCGACCGTGATCAGCATGAAGAGTTCCGAACGCGACAGCTTGTCGAGATAGGCGCGGATGAAGATCGGGCCTTCGATCTGGCCCATGAAGATGGTGGCGGCGGTGGCCAGAGCCGGCGGACCACGCAGGCCCAGCGTCTTCTGGAACACGAAGCCGAAGCCCTGAGCGGCCCACTTGAGGATCTTCCAGTGCCAGAGCAGCGCCGACAGGGCGCAGACCACCAGGATCACGGGCATGACGCGGAACGCGAAGATGAAACCCGCGCCCGGATTGCTCACCGGATAGGGCTGGTCGCCACCGGCCAGGAAGCCGAACACGAAGGCGGTGCCGGCTTGAGTCGAGCTGGCCAGGCCTTCGACCGCGCCGTTGACGCCTTGCAGCAGTTGCCGCGCCTGCGGCAGGCCGAACAGCACCAGCACCAGCAGCACCTGGACGACGATAGCGGCGATCGCCAGAACCCACGGGAATCGCTTGCGATTCTCGGAAACGAGCCAGCAAAGGCCCAAAGTGACTACCAGGCCAGCGAGGGCCTGAAAGTTCTCGGGACGGAACATCAAGACGAAACCTTACGATGAGGCGCCGCCCCCGCGACGCCGACCAAGGGCGAAGAATGACACCAAGTCAGCGGTCGCACGCAAGCGGCTTGCGTAAGGAATGGTTAAGGAAGGCGCCCGGCGCCTAAGTCAGAAGCGACTTACCAACCGAAACCTGTCATCCCGGAAGCCCCCGCTCCGGGATGACACGGCGGTATCGTCAGGCTGTGACGCCGGTTCCGGCGCTGGTCGCGCCGCTCTTCGTCGAGGACGACGAGGTCAGGGCGGTGTCCAATTGCGCCAGCAGCTTCTGCATCATGTCGGCCGCGTTGGAGGAACTGGACAGCAGGCTCGCCAGGCTGGTGGACGTATCGGCGCTCGTCTCCTTGCCGTGGTCGAGCAGAGCATAGAACTCCTCGCCGCTCAGCGAACCGTCGCCGTCCTGGTCGGCGGTCTTGATCAGGTCGGAGGCGGCGCTCGTTCCATCCGTGCTGTCGCTGCTGTTGGCGGCGGCCAGCTCCTCGGCGGAGACCGTGCCGTCCTGGTTGGTGTCCAGGCTCTCGAACACACCGCTGGAGCCGCTCGCGCTGCTGGAACTGCTCGCGCTCTCGGCTTCCCCGGACGGCGGCGGACCACCGGGCGGCGGGCCGTGGTGACCACGGGGTCGGCGCGTTCCTTGCGCCTCCGATTGACGCGAAGCGGCGTCGCTGATCGCCGTCGAGATTTCGGACGACGACAGGCTGCCATCGCCGTCGCTGTCCAGGGCTTCGACGATCTTCGAGGCCAGTTCGTCCTGGCCTTCGGTCTCGTCGGTCTTCTTGGCGGACAGGGCCGTGGAGAGCTCGCTGGTCGTCAGCTTGCCGTCGCCGTCGGCGTCGCCGGCCTCCATCACCGAGCTCGCCACATCGTCGACCGACTGGGTCGAGAGCAGCGCCGACAAGGTATCTCCGCTGAAATGTCCGCCCGGTCCGCCGCCGCCACGCATCGGCGGCGGACCGCGCTGCTCGCCCGAGCCCTGCACATTTTGCCCGACCGACTGGAACTCGCTGAGCGACAGTTGCCCGTCGCCATCCGCGTCCGCCGTCTTGAAAGCCGCCTGCTGGAGCTGGCGCAGCTGGGCCAGACTCGTCGAGGAGCCGGCGCTGGTTATGCTCATATCGCTCACCCTCTGTTGGGGAGCCGCCTTGTCTGGCGCGGCTCCTTCTCCACGCCGGGAAATCGGCGCGCGGTGAGACAGGCGAAAAACATTCCACCTTTCAGCGTGTTGCGCCGATGAAATGAGACGTTCGAGGAAGGGGTGTCAGCGGGGCTTCAGCTCGCCCACTAGGTCGGCGCGGCCATAGACCTTGTCCAGCGCCTCGATGACCGCTGGCGCCGAGACCGAGACGGTCCGGTTCTTGGAGCCGTCATAGCCGTATGCGCCGCCCAGCGAGTGGATGTTGCCATCGAACGCCACGCCCATCAGCCGTCCCTTGGCGTCGATCACCGCCGAGCCGGAGTTGCCGCCGATGATGTCGTTGGTGCTGACAAAGTCGAAGACGGTGTCCGGTTTCAGCCGGTCCTTGGCCTCGACCCAGCGCGGCGCGGCGGCGAATGGCTCCACGCCGGTGGCGCGCGCGTAGTAGCCGGCGAAGTCCGTGGTGGCCGGCACCGCCCTGCCTCGCTCCTCCCAGCCAGCGACCTTGCCGTACGACAGGCGCAGCGAGTAGGTCGCGTCCGGATAGACGCTGTCGCCCAACACCGCGAAGCGGGCCTGGGCGATCTTCTCGGCGGCGATGTCGGTGGGACCCGAAACCTCGGCTTCGTAGGCCGCACGAGCCTCGCGCGTAACCGGGTCGGTGCGCAGCACGAACTGGATCAGCGGATCGTCCGAGGCCTGGATCGCCTCCAGCCCGCCTTTCCAAAGCGCCATGCGGACCTCGGGATCGGACAATCGACTTTCGGACAGATGCTCGGCGACCTGCTCAGGGCTCTCCGCGCCCAGCAGCGCCCGAACCTCCGGCGCATTGACGGTGAGGACCTCGCGGGTCTTCAGCAGCCAATGTTCCAGGCACAGCCGCTCCAGCGCCGCCTCGGCGGCCGGCGCATCGGCCAGCTTGCGCTCGATCAGCGGCATGCGGGTGTCGACATACTCCGGCAGCCGCTCGGCGTTAGGCTTCTCGCGCTCCTGGGCGGCCCGCACCAGCAGCCGGGCGTAATAGTAGAGCTCGGAGCCCCCGCCCCCGCCGCTCTCCAGCATCCGCGCGGTCGGGAAGCGTTCGGTCGCGGCTTTCTGGGCCGTCGCGATCCGCGCCCAGGCGTCGCCGACCTCGGCCGCCAGCGTAGGATCGGCCGCCACCTTGGCCCGCAGATCCGCCTCGGCGACGCGCTTGGCGTCGAGGAAGGCCTTGTCGCTCAGGGTCGCCTGCCTGCCGAGGCCGGCCTTGTAGCTGTTCTCGACCCAGGCCAGCTCCGAGCCGGCGATCCGCATGTGCTCGGCGTTCTCCTGGCCGAACTGGATCAGGCGTCCTCGCAGCTCGGCGCGCTGCAGCTGCAGCATCGGCAGGATGAGGTCGCGCTGGGTTTCCAGCTGGGCCACCGTCAGCTGCCGCTCGGTCGAGCCGGGATTGCCGACGACGAAGCTCGGCTCGCCCTCTTCCGGCGCCTTGGCCCGCCACTTCAGGAACGTCGGCGTCTTGGCCGGCGCGTCGTCGGCATAGAGCCGGACGAAGGCCACATCCAGGGCGTAGCGCGGGAAGTTGAAATTGTCGGGATCGCCGCCGAAGGCCGAGGTCGCGATCTCGGGCGCGAACACCAGCCGCACGTCGCTGTAGCGGCGGTACTTGTAGACCTTGTACTGGCCGCCCCGGAAAAAGCTGATCGCCTGGCAGCGCAGGGTCTGGTCCTGGCCGCAGGCCGCCAGCTCGGCGATCGCCATCGCGCCTTCGCGGGCCCGCACGAAGTCGCGACCGGTCTGGTCCTTGACCGCCATCCGCACCTGGTCGGTGACGTCGACGATGGTCAGCAGCACCTCGGCCTGCAGGCCGGCGCACTTCTTCTCCTCCTCGCGGCCGTCGGTCAGGAAGCCCTCGCGGACATAGTCCTGGCCCTCGCTGGACAGCGCCTGGGCGCAATCGGAGACGCAGTGGTTGTTGGTGACGGCCAGCCCCTCGCGGCTGACGATCGCCGCCGAGCAGCCGCTGCTGAGCCGCACGGCCGAGGCCTGCACCGTGTCCAGCCAGGCCGCGTCCAGGGTCACGCCATAGGCGGCCTTGATCTGGTCCAGCGGCAGCTTGTCCAGCGTCCACATGCCCTCGTCGGCGCGCGCCGAGCCGGTCGCGGCGAGCGCGACGGCCAGGGCGGAGGCGGTGCGAAGAACCGTCATGGATGCTTCTGATCGCTGCACGTCAAAAGGCGCATATCTCCCAGATGGGGACAGAACCAACCCACTTCCGCCCACCTTGCGAATATTTCACTACAGAAATCCGCCTTACCCCGATTTAACTTGGACGTTCGACGATCGCCGTTCATTGCTGCAACCGTCGGTTTGGGGGAGCACGAGTCCGGATGTCGTTGGCCTTGGCCACTCTGCTTTACGAGTGGCGTCGTTACATGGCGGCCGTTGTCGCCTTGGCCTTTTCGGGCCTTCTCGTCCTGGCGCAGGTCGGCATGTTCGTCGGCATCGGCAAGGGCTTCACCGCCCAGATCGACCGCGCCCGCGCCGACGTCATGGTGCTGGGCCCAGGCGCCAAGGCGCTGTTCGGCGGCCCCTCGGGCCTGCCGCGCCGCATGATCCCGCTGGTTTACAGCCATCCGGAAGTCACCCAGGTGGCCCCGCTGGACGGCTCCGGCGGCCGCTTCCAGAACATCCTGACGCCCGAGCAGCAGGCCAAGGAAGAGGCCCGCGCCAAGAAGGCCGGCAAGGGCAAGGGCGGCCCGCCCGGCGGTTCGTCGCGCAAGAGTGAATTCGTCAACGTCACGGTGATCGACGCGATCCCCGGCTACGTGACCGTGCCCACCGACTACACCCAGTCGATGATCGAGGCCCTGCGCCGTCCCTACGCCGTGGCGATCGACGAAACGGCCGTCAAACGCCTGGGCGTCAAGAAGGGCGACCGCGCCCTCTACAACGGCAAGACCATCACCATCGCCGTCATCACCCACGGCTATCCGAACATCATCCAGCCCACCCTGGTGATGTCGCGCGACACCCTGCGGATGCTGGGCGAGGCCGACACCGGCCAGCGCGTCGGCCCGCTGATGGTCGAGATCCGCGACCCGGCCCGCGCCGAGATCGTCGCGGCCCAGCTCAACAAGAAGGCCGACGGCAAGTTCCGCGCCTGGACCCGCCAGGAGCTGGCCGACGCCAACTCCAACGCCATGCTGGACGACCAGATCATCGGCATCATGCTGGGCTTCTCGGCGTTCCTGGGCCTGCTGATCGGCGTGGCCATCACCTGGCAGACCCTGCGCGGCGCCATCATGGCCAACATCAAGGAGTTCGCCTCCCTGCGCGCCCTGGGCGTGTCGATGGGCGACCTGCGCAACATCGTCATGGAGCTCAGCTTCTGGGTCGGCATCGTCGGCGTCGGGGCCGCGGGCCTGCTGACCTGGCTGGTCAGCCTGCTGGCCGTGGCCGGCGGCGTGCCGATGTACTTCCCGCCGACCCTGATCATCATCGTGGCCGTCTTCCTGGTCGTGATCGCCATGCTGTCGGGCTTCCTGTCGCTCGGCATCCTCAAGAACAGCCAACCCGCGGACCTGCTGCGATGACCGGTGACAATGCTCACAAGCGCGGCGAGACCGCCCTCGAGGCCCACGGCATCGTCAAGCGGTTCAAGACCGGCCGCACCTTCGTCGAGGTGCTCAAGGGCGTGGACTTCGACGCCAAGCACGGCGACGTGACCATGGTCATGGGCCCGTCCGGCTCGGGCAAGTCGACCCTGGTCGCCGCCCTCTCCGGCCTGCTGAAGCCCGACGAGGGCAAGGTCTCGGCCCTGGAGGCCAACGACCTGTGGGGCCTCTCGCAGAGCCGGATCGACAAGTTCCGCCTCGACCACTGCGGCTTCATCTTCCAGGGCTTCAACCTGTTCCCGGCCCTCACGGCCAAGCAGCAGGTGATGACCGCGCTGAAGTACCAGGGCGCCGGCAAGGGCGAGCAGGCGCGCCGCGCCCAGGCCGCGCTGGAGTCGGTGGGCCTGGGCCCGCGCGTCAACCAGCGCCCGTCGGAACTGTCCGGCGGCGAGAAGCAGCGCGTGGCCATCGCCCGAGCGCTGGCCAAGAACCCGAACCTGATCTTCGCCGACGAGCCGACCTCGGCCCTCGACGGCGAGAACGGCCAGATCGTCATCCGTCTGCTGCGCGAGGCCGCTTCGGTCCGCGGCGCGGCGGTGATCTGCGTCACCCACGACCCGCGGCTCGAGGCCTATGCCGACCGCGTCATCCACATCGAAGACGGCCGGATCCTGGACGACGTGCGCCGCACGCCCGACGCCAATCCGAAGCCGCTCAGCCACTGATTTTCTGGGGGAATTCTAGACCATGCCCGCGTTTCTGCGCCGCCCCGCCTTCTGGATCGTCATCGTCGTCATCGCGCTGCTCGGCGGCGGTTTCGTCTATGCCAAGAAGCAATCCGCCGAGAAGAAGAAGCAGCTCGAAGTGGCCGCCGCCCAGGAAGAGCCTTCCCCCTACGCGGCCATCGCCCAGGGCAAGGCCGACGTCGAGGGCGGCGTGATCCAGGTGGCCGCGCGCCGCCAGGGCATCGTCCGCGAGGTCTTCGTCCAGGAAGGCGACATCGTCCACAAGGGCCAGCCGCTGGCCAAGCAGGAGGACGACGACGTCCGCCTGGCCGCCCAGACCGCCACGGCGAACCTGGCCTCGGCCAAGGCCCAGTTGGCGCTCTACCAGGTGCAGCTGCGCACGGCCCAGCGCGAGTTCAACCGCCTGCAAGGCCTGGCCGCCTCCAACTACGTCGCCGCCCAGAAGCTTGACGCCGCCCGCGACCAGATCGCCTCGGCCCAGGCCAATATCGGCTCGCAGCAGGCCCAGATCAGCGTCGCCACGGCCCAGCTGGCCCAGGCCAACTACAACCAGGAACTGACGGTGATCCGCGCCCCGGCCGACGGCCGCATCGCCCGCCGCCAGGCCAATCCGGGCGCCGGCGCCTCGACCCTGAACGTGACCGCCATGTTCGACCTCGAGCCGAACACCCAGCGCATCGTCCGCGCCGAGATCGTCGAGGCCGACATCCCGAACGTGAAGATCGGCCAGGAGGTCGAGATCCAGCCGGAAGGCAATCCGGACCAGACCTTCGTCGGCAAGGTCCTGCGCCGCGCCGCCGTCTTCGGCGCCCGCAAGCTGGCCTCGGACGACCCCAGCCAACGCAGCGACGAACGCGTCGTCGAAGTCGTCGCCAGCGCCGACGGCACGCCGTTCCTGGTCGGCCAGCGCGTCCTGGTGAAGTTCATGAAGCCTGGCCAAAAGGCCGGCGTGAAGCGGGATAAGCCGACGCCGCCGGTGGCCGGTGGGATGACGAAGAAGAAGGCGTAACGGCCTCTTCTCAGCCTGAAGCTTATTGGAACGCCGCGCGGTCTTCGCGCGGCGTTTTCATTTTGGAGAGCAGCGGACAGCTAGGTCCGCCTTCGACCCGTTGCGGACTCTGCTCCCCCTGTGGGGGAGCTGTCGCGGAGCGACTGAGGGGGCTAATGCGGCTTGGACCGAGCTGCCCCTCCGGCCCTCTGGGCCACCTCCCCCGCCCCATACTAATTCCACCTGACAGCACGAAAGGGACGTCCGGCCGGCGATCGTGACGGCTGTCAGGGGTGGTCGAGCGGGAAGCGCTCGCTGGGCTTCTTCGGAAGTCCCTTCGCGACGGCTCCAGCGGCGGGTTCCTTGAAACACAGGACAAAGCCCTGGCGGCGAAGGTTCAGCGGCGCAGCAGGCCCGGGCTGAAATCGCCCGGGCGTTCCGGGACCGGGGTTCGTCGCCTCGGCCCGCCTGTCGGGGGCCTCCTTCGGAAGCGGGTTAAGACCCCGCGCGTCGAGGGCTCATCGGATAACGGCTACGCGGGGCGCTCGGCTTCGTCGAAACGGTAATCACAAACTCACACTCCGGGCGTCGCCCGGGCGCTCCGCTTCCCTTTCCTTGCTTCAGCGGCCGACCGCGTGAAGTCGAAAACCCGTGCGCGAGCGGCAAGCCTTGACCTCCCCTCTCCCGCGCCGCACAACACGGCAAAACCAAACACGCGTTTGAGGGAGACTTCGGCATGGCGGACATCCGCTTCGACGGCAAGGTGGCGATCGTGACGGGCGCCGGCGGGGGCCTCGGCCGACAGCACGCGCTGGAGCTGGCGCGTCGCGGCGCCAAGGTCGTGGTCAACGACCTGGGCGGCAGCGTCGACGGCTCGGGCGGCTCGTCCGACGCGGCCCTGAAGGTCGTCGCGGAAATCGAAGCTTTCGGCGGCGAAGCCATCGCCCACGGCGCCTCGGTGACGGATGACGCGGGCGTGGCGAACATGGTCCAGACGGCCATGGACAAGTGGGGCCGCATCGACATCCTGGTCGCCAACGCCGGCATCCTGCGCGACAAGACCCTGACCAAGATGGAGCTCGCCGACTTCGAGCTGGTCATGCAGGTGCACGTGTTCGGCACCTTCAAGCCGATCAAGGCGGTCTGGGACATCATGAAGGCCCAGAACTACGGCCGCATCGTCGTGACGACCTCGTCGTCGGGCATGTACGGCAACTTCGGCCAGAGCAACTACGGCGCGGCCAAGATGGCGGTGCTGGGCCTGATGAACACCCTCAAGCTCGAGGGCGCCAAGAACGACGTGAAGATCAACGCCATCAGCCCGGTCGCGGCGACCCGCATGACCGAAGGCCTGATGCCGCCGGAAGTGCTGGCCAAGCTCGCCCCGGAATACGTCACCCCGGGCGTCGTCTATCTGTGCTCGGAGGAAGCGCCGACCGGCGCGATCCTGACCGCCGGCGCGGGCGCCTTCGCCCTGTCGCGGATCTTCGAGACCGAAGGTGTCTATCTGGGCGAAGGCGGCCTCTCCGCCGAGGAAGTCCGCGACAGCTGGGACCAGATCACGGCCGAGCCGGGACAGAAGGCCTACTTCAACGGCGGCGAACAGGGCCAGAAGTTCTTCCGCAAGATGGCCGGCGGCTGACCTTACGGAAAGAACAGATCGCCTCGAATATCTTTGTTCGAGCAAGATTTGACATAACGACGATTGATACGGGGGCCTTGCGCCCCCGTTTCTTTTACATCGATGACAAAATTCACCGGTCGATCAATTAATAGCAACGCTATCTGAGTGGATGCGTTAAAGGCGGCGCTCCTCGAGCGCCAAGAAGGAACAACCTCGGGCGCTCGGCGGACTTCTCCTCCCCCAGAAGGTCGCTAAGTCATCATGTCCCTCTCGCGTACCAGCCTCGCCGCCGGCGTCGCTCTGCTGGCGCTCGCCGCCGCTTCCCAGGCCTCCGCTTCGGCCTTCTACCTCCAGGAACAGTCGGTGCGCGGCACGGGCCGCGCCTATTCCGGCGAAGTCGCCGACAAGGGCGTCGGCAGCCTGTGGTGGAACCCGGCCTCGATCGCCGGCATCGCGCGCAGCGAAGGCTATTTCGGCCTCAACGCCGTCCAGGTGAACTCCAAGGTCGCCAACACCGGCTCGACCATCACCCGCCCGGTTCCGCCGGCCGGCCTGACCACTCCGATCGGCGGCGCGGCCACGGCCTATGACCCGATCAACGACGGCGTCGTGCCGAACGCGGGCGCCGCCTTCAAGATCAACGACCGCCTGTCGGTCGGCGTCTCGATCGCCGCCCCATACAACTTCACCACCGAGTACAACGCCGACAGCTGGACCCGCTACGACGCCCTGAAGTCGCAGCTGCGCACGGTCAATGTCGACGGTGTCGTCGCCTATCGCGTCAACGACATGATCGACCTGGGCGTGGGCGTCACGGCCCTCTACGCCGACGCCAAGCTGACCAACGCCCTGCCCAACATCTCGCCGCTGCAGGCCGACGGCTCGCAGGCCCTGAAGGGCGACGGCTGGGCCTATGGCTACACGGTCGGCGCCCAGATCCATCCGTCCAAGGCCCTGACCATCGGCGCCAGCTATCGTTCGAAGATCGACCAGACCCTGAAGGGCCAGGTCACGGTCGCCGGCCTGCTGGCCCCGATCCCGGCCGCCAACAACTTCTCGGTCGCCGGCCAGGCCAAGATCACCCTGCCCTGGATCGCCAATGTCGGCGCCCGCTGGGCGGTGAACGATCAGTGGACCCTGAACGCCTCGGTCAGCCGCGTCGGCTGGGGCGAGTTCGACGCCATCCGCGTCAGCTTCCCGGGCGGCGGCTCGACCAGCGTCCAGAACTACAAGGACGTCACCACCTATGCCGCCGGCGTGGACTACCAGGTCTCGCCCCGCCTGACGCTGCGTACGGGCGTCCAGTACGACCCGACCCCGACCCCGGACGTCGGCCGCACCGCCCGCGTTCCGGACGGCGACCGCATGATGTACGCCGCCGGCGCCACCTGGGCCGCGACGGACAGCATCAACCTCGACGCGGCGATCAGCTACATCAGCTTCGACGAGACCAAGATCACCCGCACCGACACGACGGCCACCAGCTCGACCACCCGCCTCAGCGGCGACGTGACGGGCTCGGCCGTGGTCCTGGCCGTGGGCGCCCGCTTCGGCTTCTAAGCCTGGCGCATCACTGAAACGAGAAGCCCGCCCGGAGCGATCCGGGCGGGCTTTTTGCATCTAGTCGCCGATGGTCTTCCAGAGGGCCCTGGCCGCCCCCGCGAACACCTCGGCCGCCTGGCCCTTCGGCTCGGAGATCACCGCCGGCACGCCCTGGTCGCCGCCGATACGGACGGCGATCTCGAGCGGCACGCGGCCCAAGAGCGGCACGCCCAGGCGCTCGGCCTCGGCCACGCCGCCGCCCTCGCCGAAGATCGGGATCGGGGCGCCGGTCGAGGGATCGGCGAAGAAGGCCATGTTCTCGATCAGGCCCAGGATCGGCGTGGCGGTCTTCTCGAACAGCGCCGCCGCCCGGCGGGCGTCGATCAGGGCGATCTCCTGGGGCGTCGTGACCAGCACGGCGCCGTCGATGCGCAGCTTCTGCACCAGGGTCAGCTGGACGTCGCCCGTGCCCGGCGGCAGGTCGACGACCAGCACGTCCAACGGCGCGATTTCCGAGGCCCAGGCCACGTCATGGATCATCTGGCGGACGGCCGACGAGGCCATCGGCCCGCGCCAGATCATCGCCTTGCCCTCGTCGACGATGAAGCCGATCGACATCAGCTTCACGCCATGGGCTTCCAGGGGCTGGAGCTTGTTGTCCACGAACAGCGGGTCGCCATCGACGCCCATCATCTTGGGGGCCGAAGGACCGTAGATGTCGGCGTCCAGCAGGCCGACGCGCAGGCCCATCTTCGCGAAGGCGACGGCGAGATTGGTCGAGACGGTGGACTTGCCCACCCCGCCCTTGCCCGAGGCCACGGCGATCACGTGGCGGACGTGGGCGGGCTTCTCGGCTTCGGGCGGCGGGACCATGCGGGCCTGCGGGTCCTCGGTGACCTTGGCGCCCTTGCGCACCCGGGTCGCGCCCTCGGCGGCCTGGGCGGTCAGCACGACCTGGGCGACCTCGATCCCCGGCAGCGCGGCCAGGGCGCGCTCGGCCAGCTCGCGGACGGGGGCATAGGTCGCCGCCTGGCTGGCCGGGACCTCCAGCACGAAACCGGCGCGGCCATTGCGGACGACGAGGCCCTGCACCAGGCCGGCCGCCACCAGCCCCTGCCCGCTCGCCGGGTCGGCGATACGGTCCAGCGCCACGCGAGCGTCGTCGAGGGTAGCGGTCACGGGCATAGGCCTCCGTTCAGGAGCGCCTCATATCCGCGTGACCGTCGGGTTTTACAAGTCCGCGGGGCCGCCTAGCGCTCGACGATGTCCTTCTGCTGCGGGGCCAGCTTGGCCAGCAGCTTGTTCTGGGCGGCGAACGGCACGCCTTCCTTGTCCATGGCGAACTGCAGGTTCTCGATCAGGGCGTTCATGTCGCGATTGGTCGTGCCCTGGTCCTTGTGCGAGCTCTTCATGTCCTTGCCGGTGTAGTCGCAGCCGCCGCCCAGGACGTAGCAGAACTGCTCCTTCAGGGTTCGCTTTAGGCGCACTTTGTCGGCGGCGGCGAAGAAGTCCTTGATCCGGGGGTCGGCGAAATTGCGCTCGACCATGGTCTCGACGATGCGGTCCACACCGTCCTTGCCGTGGAACGCCTTCCACACCGCCGGATCGGTGATTGGCGTCGCACCGGCGTTGGCGTTCGACTGCTTGTAGGCGTCCACCGGCTTCTCCCCGGGCGGAACGGCGTCCTGGGCGAAGGCCGAGCCGGTCAGGGTCAGAGCCGCGCAGGCGGCGAGCACGAAGGTCTTTTTCATCGGTGCGCGCTCCTAGAAGCCGGCTTGCAGCGAGAGATAGACCCCGCGCTGGTTCTTGAAGGTGGCGATGTCGCCCAGGTCGACATAGGCGGCGGTGACCGACAGGTGCTTGTTCACGGCGTAGGCGGCGAACAAGTCCTTCCAGTCGTCTTCCTTGGCGAAGGCCAGGTTGCTGGGCTTGGTGCGGTACTCGGCCCCGACCACCAGGCGCTTGCTGATCAGCCAGCCGGCCGAGCCCTCGAACTGGGGCTTGTAGCCGCCGTCCTTGGCCGAGCCGAAGCCCAGCAGGCCCGTCTGGTTGGCCTTGGTCATACGGACCGTGCCGTTCAGGACCAGCGACTTGTCCAGCAGCACCTTGGTGGCCGCCGCATAGAAGTCGACGCCGCTATCCTTCCTGGCGCCGACGGCGCGGACGATGGCGTCCTGGTTGTTGTCCTTGTACTGGGCCCCGACGCTGACCTGCGGGATCCAGCTGTCCTGGGTGTAGATCGCGTCGCCCAGGACGCGGACCTTGGCGCCCAGCACCGTCTGCTTGAACGTGAAACCCTTGCCCAGGCCCAGCTTCGCGCCGGTCGCGCCGGTGTCGAATTCCTGGCGCGTGGCCGACAGTTCGACGCGGTCGTGGAAACCCACCGCCCCGCCGAACGCCCGCAGCTTGTAATTCTTGACGTCGACATAGGTCCCATGGACCTCGCCGCCGATGCCGTGGTCGGTCTCGTTGCCGGCGATCACCGCCCAGGTCGAGAGACCCCCGCCCGCGCCGCCTTCGACCGCGCTGACGCCATGGGTGAGAAGCAGCTTGCCGCCGGTTTCGAGTTCGCCCGCGTGGGCGCTGGCCGCGCCGCTCAGCGCCAGCAGGAACACGGCGATCGCCGCGCGTGAAGTTCGCATCGTAGCCCCCTTCTAGAGAGCCGATGACGAGCCCCTTACTTCCCGCATCGGATGCGCGGAACTTGGTATGCAAAGGTTTTACAGACTGTTTCCAAGTAGATCTGGAAACCCGGAACAGGTGTCGCACCGCGCGCCGCACCCGGACCGCTACGTTAACGCGCATTTCACTCGGGTCGCGTTAGGAGAAATCTGATGAGATACGTCGCACTACTTCTGATGGTTGCGCTCTGGGGCGGACACGCGTGGGCCGGTGATTTCACCGTCACCGTGCGCGGCGCCGACGGCAAGCCCGTGCCGGACGCGGTGGTGACGGTCTATCCGAACGGTCAGCCCAGCAAGGGCCCGATCAAGTTCCCCTGGCCCTATCGCGTGGCCCAGCAGAACATCCAGTTCACGCCGTTCATGCTGATCGTCCCGGTCGGCGCGGACGTGGCCTTCCCGAACCTCGATAAGGTTCGCCACCACGTCTATTCGTTCTCGCCGGGTAACAAGTTCGAGATCAAGCTGTACGGCCACGAAGAGAACCGCACCGCCAAGATGAACGCGGTCGGCGCGGCGGCGATCGGCTGCAACATCCACGACCAGATGGTCGGCTTCATCCGCGTGGTCGACACCCAGTACGCCGGCAAGACCGACGCCAACGGCGTGGTCACGATCCAGGACGTCCCGGCCGGCGCGGTCGTGGCTCGGGTCTGGCATCCGTACATGCGCGCGATGAAGAACGAGAAGACCCTCTCGACCACCAGCGTCGGCGCCGGCGCGGTTCGCGAGCAGGTGTCGGTCGATCTTCGCGCCCCGGCGGGACACTGACCCGCCGATGTTCCAACGCCTCCAGACCAAGCTGACAGTCCTCTACGCCGGGCTCTTCGCCCTGGCGCTGAGCCTTGTCGCGGTGACGGTCTATGTGGCGATCACCAGCAACGCCCAGCGCGCCGTGCGCCAGGAACTGGCCGCGTCCGGCACGGTGTTCGATCGCGTCTGGGCGCTGCGCACCCAACGCCTGCATGACGGCGCCGAGCTGCTGTCGCGCGACTTCGGCTTCCGCGCCGCCGTCGCCACCCACGATCGCCCGACCGTGGAGTCGGCCATCACCAACCTGCGCGAGCGCATGGGCCTAGACCTGGCCTTCACCGTCGGCGTCGACGGCGATGTCGTGGGTTTCGATCCGGCGCGCCTCGATGTCGAGAAGCTGTGGAGCGCGCTCGACGCCGAGGACGGCGCCCAGGGCGTGTTCGCCATCGACGGCAAGCCCTACCAGCTGATCTCCGCGCCGATCATGTCGCCGACCCTGACGGGCTGGATCGTCTTCGCCGCCAAGCTGGACGAGCACGAGATGCAGGCCCTGGAAAAGCTCTCGGCCATCGGCCTGGACGCCCAGGTCTTCGACCAGCGCGGCGAGCAATGGATTTCGGCCGACAAGGGCCCGGCCAACACCGCCCTCGCCGTCTTCGTCGGCAAGGCCATGCGCGACAAGATGCTGGCCCCGACGATGCTGCGCGGCGGCGCCGACAGTCTGGTGCTGGTCAAGCCGATCAAGGCCTTGGACAAAGCCAACGGCGCGGCCCTGGTGCTGCGCTATCCGATGGCCCAGGCCATGGCGCCCTATCAGCCCCTGATGGCCGCCGTGATCGTGGCCGGCCTCATCGGCGCGGCCCTGGTCGCCGCCGCCAGCTGGGCGCTGTCGCGGGGCCTGGCCAAGCCGATCACCGCCTTGGACGTGGCCGCGCGGCGCCTGCAGCGCGGCGAGGACGTCCGTGTCGAGGTCACCACCCGCGACGAGATCGGCCGCCTGGCCGAAAGCTTCAACCTGATGGCCAGCGAGATCCGCGAGCGCGAGGCGGACATGATCCGCCAGGCGCTGCACGACGGTGAAACCGGCCTACCCAACCGCCGCGCCCTGGAGCGCGCGATCGACATGCGTCTGGCCGAGATCGGACCCGGCGAACAGGTCGTGATCGGCGCCGTCGGCTTCGACCGCTTCCCGCAGGTGCGTGCCGCCATCGGCTACGAGCAGGCCACCGAGCTGGTCGCCAAGCTGGGCGAGCGCATCTTCGAGATCGCGCCGGGCGTGATGGTCGGCCGCCTGACGACCTCGATCCTCTGCGTGGTCTCGGCGACCGAGAACATCGAGCAATTGCTCGGCGTCATCGAAGAGGTGCTGCCGCGGATGGAGGCCCCGATCCTGATCGGCGGCGAGCCCGTCGATGTCCATATCACCCAGGGCATCGCCGCGATCTCGGCGGACGAACTGGACGCCGGCCGCCTGATCGAGCGCGCCCTGATCGCGCTGGACCAGGCCCGGGCCGCCCATCGCAAGATCATGGCCTTCGACCCCGTCGCCTATGGCGATCCGGCCGCGAACCTATCCCTGATGAGCGAGATGCTGGCCGCGGTCCGCGACGGCGACCTCTTCCTCAACCACCAGCCCAAGCTGGACCTGCGCAACGGCCAGATCACGGGCGTCGAGGCCCTGGCCCGCTGGAACCACCCGACGCGCGGCTTCCTGGCCCCCGATCTGTTCGTCGGCATGGCCGAGGAGACCGGCCACATCCGCGCCCTCACCGACTACGTCCTGACCCAGGCCATCGAGGATCAGGCCTGCCTGCGCCAGGCGGGCCACGACGTCGTCATGTCGGTCAATATTTCCGGCCGCCTGGTCGACGACGCCGAGTTCGCCGAACACGCCATCGCCCAGATCCGGGCCGCCGGAGCGCGCCTGTGCTTCGAGATCACCGAGACCGCCGTCATCGGCAACCCCGAGGCCGCCCTGGCCGTGCTGGCGCGCTGGGCCGAGGCCGGTATCCAGGTCTCGATCGACGACTATGGCTCGGGCCTGTCGTCCCTGGCCTATCTGAAGCAGATCCGCGCCGACGAGCTGAAGATCGACAAGGCCTTCGTCATGACCCTGCAGTCGGGCGGCAAGGACGCGCTGCTGGTGAAGTCGACGGTCGACCTGGCCCACAGCCTGGGCATGAAGGTCACCGCCGAGGGCGTCGAGACCCGCGAGGCCCTGGCCGCCCTGCAACTGATGGGCTGCGACCTGGCCCAGGGCTACCACATCGCCAAGCCCATGAGCCTGGACAAGCTGGTCGAATTCCTGGGCGAATGGTCGATCGACCTGCCGGTCGAGGACGAGACACGCAAGAGCGCGTGATTTGATCTCCTCCCCTTTCGGGGGAGGTGGCCCGAAGGGCCGGAGGGGGCAACACAGCCCATGCCGAGATGGCCCCCTCAGTCGCTCCGCAACAGCTCCCCCAGAGAGGGAGCAGACCTATTCAAATCGACGCCTTCAGCAGGTCCAGCACATGGTGCAGGCTGTCGGCGATGTGGACGCACTTGTCGTGCATCTCCTCGTTGGGATCGAGGATGTCGGGCACCATCACCGTCATCATGCCGGCCGCGTGGGCGGCGCGGACGCCGGGGTGACTGTCTTCCAGCGCCAGGCAGTGGGCCGGGTCGACGCCGAGGCGGCGCGCCGCTTCCAGATACGGGTCCGGGTTGGGCTTGTGCCTGGTGACGTCGTGATTGGCCACCACCGCGTTGAAGCGGCGCAGCAGGTCGAAGCGGCCCAGATACTTCTCGACCGCGACGATGCCGTTCGAGGTGGCGATGCCGCGCGGCAGGCCCAGGTCGTCCAGATAGTCGAGGATCTCGATCACCCCGGCCTTCAGCTTGGTCTCGGCTTCCAGCAGGTCCTCGACGTCGGCCCAGACGCGCTCGAAATAGGCCTGGACCGGGAAGTCGTCGCCGTAGATCTCGCGCAGCATCACGCCGCATTCGGGCGTCGTCTTGCCCACCATGGCGGCATAGGTCTCGCCGGTGAAATGGACGCCGAACACGGTCCCCGCCTCGATCATCGCCGCCCGATAGACGATCTCGGTGTCCAGCAGCAGGCCGTCCATGTCGAACACGACGGCCTCTACGCGGCGGGGAAAGCTCACTTGTAGAACTCCTCGGTCCTGTAGCCCTGGAAGTAGAGCAAGGTCGTCAGGTCGGTGTGATCGACCTTGGCGTCGGCCTGCGCCGCCACGATCGGCTTGGCGCGATAGGCCACGCCCAGGCCGGCGGCCTCGATCATCGCCAGGTCGTTGGCCCCGTCGCCGACGGCCAAAGCGTCGGCCGGGGTCACGCCCAGGTCCGCCGTCTCTTCGTTGAGCGCGGCCAGCTTGGCTTCCTTGCCCAGGATCGGATCGCCGACCTGCCCCGTAAGAGCCCCGTCCAGCTCGATCAGGGTGTTGGCGCGGTTCAGGTGGAAGCCCGCCGCTTCGGCCACCCGGCTGGTGAAGAAGGTGAAGCCGCCCGAGACCAGGGCGCAGCGCGCGCCGTGCTGGGCCATGGTGCGGACCAGGATCTCGGCGCCCGGGTTCAGCTGGACACGCTGGTCGTAGCAGGTCTGCAGAGCCTCGACGCCCAGGCCCTTCAGCATGCCGACCCGCTCGCGAAGGGCGCCTTCGAAAGCCAGCTCGCCACGCATGGCGCGTTCGGTGATCTCGGAGACCTGCTCCTTGACGCCCGCGAAGTCGGCCAGTTCGTCGAGGCATTCGACGTTGATGATCGTCGAATCCATGTCGGCGATCAGCAGGCGCTTCTTGCGGTTGGCTGCCGGCTGCACGGCGAAGTCGACCGCCAGGTCGGCGAGATCGGCCTTGGCCCCTTCGATGTCCCCGCCTTCGACGAAGAAGTCGCAAGCCAGCGGCCCGAGCTCCTCGCGACGGCTGGACAGCCTGGCTTCGACGCGCGAAACGGCTTGTGCGTATGCGTCGGGGTTCGCCCCAACGACGGTGAGGACGGTCGGAATGTTGGAGAGTTCGGACATCGCGCCCCGCATCTGGCTGATCGCGGGCCCGACCGCAAGCGGCAAGTCAGCCTATGCGCTGCAATTGGCCGAGAAGACCGGTGGCGAGATCGTCAACGCCGACTCCATGCAGATTTACGCAGGCCTGCGCGTCCTGACCGCCGGACCGTCGCCGGAAGAGGTCGTCCGCGCCCCGCATCATCTGTTCGAAGTCGTCGACGCCGCTGTCGGCTGGTCGGTCGGCCGCTGGCTGGAGGCGGCGACCAAGGCGCTCTCCGAAATCGCGGCGCGCGGCAATCCGGCCATCATCGTCGGCGGCACCGGCCTCTATTTCCGCGCCCTGACCCACGGCCTGGCCGACGTGCCGCCCGTGCCCGAGACCCAGCGCGAGATCTCCGGCCTGCTCTACGCCGCCCGCGGCGAGCAAGCGTTTCGCGAGACCCTCAAGCCGCTCGACCCGCAGGCCGAGGCCCGGATCGAGGTCGGCGACCGCCAGCGTCTGGTCCGCGCCCACGCCGTGGCGGTCGCCACCGGCAAGTCGCTGACCTCATGGCAGACCGACACAAAGCCGGCGCTGCAGCCCGGCAGCTGGAAAGGTGTCGTGCTCGATCCGCCGCGCTCCGACCTCTACGCCCGCTGCGACGCGCGCCTGTCGGTGATGGTCGAGCAAGGCGCCCTGGACGAGGTGCGGGCCATGGAGACGCGGGGCCTGGACCCGTCCCTCCCCGCCCTCAAGGCCGTCGGCTATCGCGAGTTCGCCGCCCACCTGCGCGGCGAGACCACCCTGGACCAGGCTCTGGACGCCGCGCGCCAGGAGACCCGCCGCTACGCCAAGCGCCAGCTGACCTGGTTCCGGAACCAGACGCCGGACTGGGAGCGCATCAGCGTTCCGTGAGGGTGACACCGCTCTTCAGCAGCTGCGGCTTGACGATCAGGGTGTAGTCCTCGTCGAACACCTGCTCCTTGGTGCGGTCCAAGGCGGCGATCACCCGTTCCTCGGCTTCCATGACCGGCTTGGCCAGAACCTCGCACACCGCGCCTGCGGGTAGCTCGGTCTGGCCGGTGTCTGTGGCCCGCAGGATCGTGGTGACCTCGTCGGCGCAGGCCAGCATGCCGGTCATCGAATAGAAGCAGATCTCCTTCTGCAGGTAGGAGTCGACGCTCCACGCGCACGGGATGGCGCTGACGGCGACGCCCTCGACCGTCGCGACTGGTCCCGGCTTGGCCACCGTGCGTAGGAACATCTGGTAGCGGACCACCGCGTTCTCGGTGCGGCCGCCCTTGGCCAGCGTCAGTGGCCGGGCCTTCTGCGCGATCGGGGCCAGCCGTTGCAGGGTCGGCGGCTGGGGCGCCGCTGGCGCGGGCGCTGTCGCAGCGGGCGGCGTAGTCGGCGGTGGGGCGGCTTGGTCCAGCACGAAGGTCTCCAAGGTTGAGCTTGGCCATGGTGAGCATGTTCGCTCAATCTTGGCGATAGCCTGGATGGATCGGGTTTGCGCGCCGGCCTCTTGCCCCTATGGGAGAAGGCTCAATCCGAGAGACTCCGCATGTCCGACCTCAACGCCCTCGCCGAACGCGTCGCCGCCAGCTTGATCGCCCGCGGCGAGACCGTCGCCATCGCCGAGTCCTCGGCCGGCGGCCTGATCTCGGCGGCGCTGCTGGCCGTGCCGGGCGCGTCGAAGTTCTATGTCGGCGGCGCGGTCGTCTACACGGCGCGGGCCCGCCTGACGCTGATGGACATCCCGCAGAAGGCCATGGACGGCCTACGCTCGGCCAGCGAACCCTACGCCGTCATGCTGGCCCGAGTGGCCCGCAAGAACCTGAAGGCGACCTGGGCTCTGTCCGAAACTGGCGCGGCCGGGCCCGACGGCAACCGCTACGGCGACGCGCCCGGCCACTGCTGCATGGCGGTCGTCGGCGAGGAGACCTCGGTCAGCGCCACGCTCGAGACCGGCAGCGCCCAGCGCGCCGCCAACATGCAGGCCTTCGCCGTCGCAGCGCTGGAATTGCTGGCCAAGACCCTGGAAGTCTAGGCCTTTCGCCGCAGGGTTTCGCCCAGGCCCGCCGGCCAATGCGGTGAGAAATGCGCGCGCCATCGCCCCTCGACGCGTCTGACCTTTCAGGCGCGTGACCTTCACGGGGCAAAACTGCCTCTTCAGGGCACGGCGCCGGTGATGTCACACCACGCCGCAAAGGCACATCCTTGCGGCAAAGAGCGCCTTGACGCCCTATCTGGCGCATGTCATGACCCGTTCCGTAGCTTTGGAGCAAGACTCGTGCGCAAAACCATGATCGTACTTATGGAGCGGCCGTTCGCGGGGTGACCTAGAAGTCACGTCGTAGCTCGGTCGCGCGCGCAAAGGTCCTTCGGGACCTTTTTTCTTTTCAGCTTCGCCTTTCCCGCCTTTCCCCCATCGGATCCGTCCCATGACCGCCCATCAGACCATCGAGAGCACCGCTCCCGCAGACACCGCAGATCGCGCCATGACCGGCGCCGAGATCGTGGTTCGCGGCCTCGTGGACCAGGGCGTCGAAGTCCTGTTCGGCTATCCGGGCGGCGCGGTCCTGCCAATCTATGACGCGCTGTTCCACGAGCCGCGCCTGCAGCACATCCTGGTCCGCCACGAGCAGGGCGCGACCCACGCCGCCGAGGGCTATGCCCGCAGCTCGGGCAAGCCGGGTGTCGTCCTGGTCACCTCGGGCCCCGGCGCGACCAACGCCATCACCGGCATCATGGACGCCCTGATGGACTCGATCCCGATGGTCGTCATCACCGGCCAGGTCCCGACCCACCTGATCGGCACCGACGCCTTCCAGGAAGCCGACACGGTCGGCATGACCCGGTCGTGCACCAAGCACAACTACCTGGTCAAAGACGTCCGCGACCTGCCGCAGATCATCCACGAGGCTTTCAAGATCGCCACCACCGGCCGTCCGGGCCCGGTGCTGATCGACATCCCCAAGGACGTCCAGTTCGCCAAGGGCGAATACTACGGCCCGACGGAAGTGGCCTCGAGCCACGCCTACGCGCCGAAGACCAAGGGCGACGCCAACCGCATCGCCGAGGCGGTGAAGATGATCGCGGGCGCTCGCCGGCCGATCTTCTACACCGGTGGCGGCGTCATCAACGCGGGTCCAAAGGCCAGCGAAGCCCTGCGCGAGTTCCAGGCCCTGACCGGCGCGCCGGTCACCTCGACCCTGATGGGTCTGGGCGCCTTCCCGGCCGCCGATCCGGCGTGGCTGGGCATGCTGGGCATGCACGGCACGTTCGAAGCCAACAACGCCATGCACGACTGCGACGTGATGATCTGCGTCGGCGCCCGCTTCGACGACCGCGTCACCGGCCGCCTGGACGCCTTCTCGCCGGGCAGCAAGAAGATCCACATCGATATCGACGCCTCGTCGATCAACAAGAATGTCCGCGTCGACCTGCCGATCGTCGGCGACGCCGGCTCGGTGCTGGAAGACCTGATCGCCGCCTGGAAGGCCGCGAACATGCAGCCCAACAAGGCCGCCCTGACCGACTGGTGGGCCCAGATCGACCAGTGGCGCGCCCGCCAGTGCCTGAACTACCGGCGCTCCGAGACGGTCATCAAGCCGCAGTACGCCATCGAGCGCCTGTACGAGCTGACCAAGGACAAGGACGTCTACATCACGACCGAAGTTGGCCAGCACCAGATGTGGGCCGCGCAGTTCTTCCGCTTCGAGGAGCCGAACCGCTGGATGACCTCGGGCGGCCTGGGCACCATGGGCTACGGCCTGCCCGCTGCCCTGGGCGTGCAGCTGGCCCACCCCGGTTCGCTGGTCGTCGACATCGCCGGCGAAGCCTCGATCCAGATGTGCATCCAGGAACTGTCGACCGCGATCCAGTTCGATCTGCCGGTCAAGATCTTCATCCTGAACAACGAATGGATGGGCATGGTCCGCCAGTGGCAGCAGCTGCTGCACGGCGAGCGCTACAGCCACTCGTATTCGGACAGCCTGCCCGACTTCGTGAAGCTGGCCGAGGCCTATGGCGCGGTCGGCATCCGCTGCTCGGACCCGGCCGAGCTGGACGGCAAGATCCTGGAGATGATCAACAGCGACAAGCCGGTGATCTTCGACTGCCGCGTCGAGAAGCACGAGAATTGCCTGCCGATGATCCCCTCGGGCAAGGCCCACAACGAGATGATCATGGGCGAGGTCGAGGACATCGGGAACGTCATCGGCGAGGACGGCGCGGGGTTGGTGTAAGGCGCGCCACGCCCTCGCCCTTCCCTACCCTTTGGCATAGAAGCGATCCATGACCGCCAACGTCCAACCCGCCCCCGCCTCGGCCTATGACCTTAGCCCCAAGGATCAGGCCGAGCAGACCGCCACCTTCGCCCTCCTCGTCGACAACGAGCCGGGCGTCCTGCACCGCGTCGTCGGCCTGTTCGCCGCGCGGGGCTACAATATCGAGAGCCTCACGGTCGCCGAGACCGACCGCAAGGCCCACACCAGCCGCATCACCGTGGTGACCCGCGGCACGCGCCAGGTGCTGGAGCAGATCGAGGCTCAGCTCAACAAGGTGGTCAACGTCCGCCGCGTGCACGACGTGACCCGCGACCCGAACGGCGTCGAGCGTGAACTGGCCTTGGTCAAGGTGCGCGGCTCGGGTCCCGACCGCGTCGAGGCCCTGCGCATCGCCGAGATCTTCCGCGCCAAGCCCGTCGACACCACGCTGGAAAGCTTCGTGTTCGAGATCTCGGGCGCGCCGTCCAAGATCGACAAGTTCCTCGACCTGATGCGCCCGCTGGGCCTGGTGGAACTTTCCCGCACGGGCGTCCTTTCCATCGAGCGGGGCGTCGAAGGGATGTAGCGGATGAGCGGCCTGACCGGACTGATCGCGGGGATAGCCCTCGCCGCCGTCCAGCAGGCCGCGCCGCCAGCGCCGTATTCGGACCCAGCGACCTGGTGGTCGCCGGAGGTTCCCCGGCCGCCGCCCGAACTCGAGCCACTCTACAATCGCCGCCTCGGCCGCGACGAACGCCCCATTCCCATCGACAACGGCGTCGAGCCCCTGCTCTACCGCCTGTGGGGCCTGCAGCCGCTGCAGAGCCAGGTGCTCAAGCGCGGCGAGCTGATCCTGGAGGTCTGGGCTCGGCCCGCGCGCGGCGTGCGCCAGGCGGTGGTCCGCGTCACCCTGCGCCGTGACGGCCGCGCCTTCGTCCAGGCCCGCGCTGGCCTCGGCTGCTGCACGCCCGAGATCGGCCGCCGGGTCGATATCGACGCCGAGCTAGCGGCCTCCCAGATCACACCGCTGAAGGCCCTGACCGCCGATCCGGCGTGGGGCCAGCCGCGCTCGGTCATCGTCGATTACGGCGGCGGAGCGGTCTCGGCCCTTTGCGTCGACGGCGTCTCCTGGGACGTGACCCTGCTGGCGCCCGGCCAAGCCCGTCACCTGCGCCGCGCCTGCGACGACGCCGAAGTCGGCTCGATCGCTGGGGTCCTGTCGGCGGCCATAGGCGCGGCAGCGGGCCGCGACCCGCGCTTCGACGCCGTGCTGCCCCGAGGGGCGGACTTCTCGCGGCAGGCCGCCGCCTATCAGTCGCTGATCGGCTCGGGCGGCCGGTTGATCCCGGGCGAGAGCAACCGACCGCAGCCGCCGGCGGTCCCGATACCGCCGGACAATCCTCCAGAAGGGCCGTCCGAGAGCGTCAGCCCACCTTCAGGACCTTGAAGCGGTAGAGCAGCGCGCCGAGGATCGCGCCGATCGCCGGGGCCACGAAGAACAGCCACAGCTGCGCCAGCGCCTGTCCGCCCACCAGGACCGCCGGCCCGAAGCTGCGGGCCGGATTGACCGAGACGCCGGTCACCTGGATGCCGACGATGTGGATCACCGCCAGCGCGATGCCGATGCCCAGGCCCGCGAAGCCCGGCGCGGCGTCGGCGCCGGTGGCGCCCAGGATGACGATGACGAACAGGGCGGTCATCACCACCTCGAACACGAAGGCGGCGTGCAGCGAATAGGCGCCCAGATAGCCGGGTCCCCAGCCGTTCTGACCCAGGCCATGCGACATCCCGGCGATGCAGGCGAGGACCGCCGCGCCAGCCAAGGCGCCGGCGAACTGGGCGAGCCAGTAGAGCACCATCTCCTTGGCGCTCATCCGCCCGGCTACAAACGCGGCGAGGCTGACGGCCGGATTGACGTGACAACCCGAGACCGGGCCGATCCCGTAAGCCAAGGCGATGATCGCGAAACCAAAGGCCAGGGCGATGCCCAGCTGGCCAACATGGTCTCCGCCGAGCACGGCCGCGCCACAGCCAAATAGAACCAGAGCGAAGGTCCCGATGAATTCGGCAACAATTTTTGACATTCCAACGCCTCCCCTACCGTGTTGCTACGAGCTTCTGATTGCTCGCCAGCTGAACCATGCAGGTTTTCTTTGAGTCTTGGAATATTTGTACTCTGATCCATGCGCCTCGCGCCGAGCCTCCGAAGTTGACGGGGATGTGACGCAACGCACAGCCCATTTTGAGTAACGACGGTATCTGAAGCGCCATGACCCCTGTGGGAGAGGCGCCATGACCCGTTCACGCACTATCGCTCATGTCTTCAAGGCCGCCCTGATCGGCGCCGGCGCCCTGTGCGCCGCCTCGGCCGCCCAGGCCCAGGACACGCCGCAGGCGGTGCAGCTGCCGCGCGGCTCCGCGCCGCCGCAACCGGCCGGCATGTGGGCGGCCTGCACGCCCAATTCCGTGAACGGCGGCATGACACCCAACTGCTGGGTCATCCAATACAAGGGCGCGACGACCTGGGCCTACAGCTACACCGACAACCGCATGGCGTTCGGCATCGTCACCTATGGCCCGTCCGGCGCGATCCTGCGCAATGTCTCGATGGCCGGCGCGCGCTATGTCTACAAGATCACCGTGGATCCAGCCGCCCAGACCATCACCGTCTGGGGTCAGTCCGACAACAAGGCCGTGATCCGCTGGGCTGACCTGCCGGCTGCGCCGCCCGTGCCGACGCCGACGCCACCAACGCCTACGCCTACCCCCACGCCCACGCCCACGCCCACGCCCACGCCCGCCATCTACACCTGGACCTCGGCCGCCGCGCCGCCGGCGAACGTGGTGACCAGTTATACCGCGCCCAACGTCCCGATCTGCCGAGGGAACGACGCTTCCAACCGCCTTTGGTCGGGGTGGTGGGACGGCTCGGCCTGCAACGGCGTCCTGTTCGGCGCTCCCCAGCTGGCGACGCAGAACATCCAGTTCCTCACCCTGGTCTCGGGAGCCCCTAACTGGGTCGCGGGCCAGCAGGGCAATCTTTTCGCCCCGATACCGGCCAACACCATCAACGCGGGACGCGCCTACAGCCAGAGCCCGGGCACCCCGGGCTATGATCAGCTGATGTGCTCGTACATGGGGCGCGCCGGCTGGATCTACTCCGGCCGCTGCGACATCGCCGGCTCTGTTCAGGGGATCAACATCCCCTACGCCCTGACCGGAACACTGCAGTAGCGGGGTTCAGGCCCCCGCCATCTGCTCCGGCTGATCGCGCAGGCGCGCCACGTCCCTCAACGGCGGCGCGCCGAACAGGCGGGCGTATTCGCGGCTGAACTGCGAGGGGCTGTCATAGCCGACCGTGTGGCCGGCCGTGGCGGCGTCCAGGCGCTGGACCATGATCAGACGGCGCGCCTCCTGCAGGCGAATCTGCTTCTGGTATTGCAGCGGCGACAGCGAGGTCACGGCCTTGAAGTGCTGGTGCAGGGCCGAGGTGCTCATCCGCGCCTCCTCGGCCACGGCCTCGATGCTGAACGGCTGGTCGAAGTGGCGCTTGATCCAGCCGATGGCGCGGTTGACCTGGCGCAGGCGGCCATCGCGACGGGCGATCTGGGCCAGGCGCGGGCCCTGCTCGCCGGTCAGCAGGCGATAGAGGATCTCGCGCTCGATCAGCGGGGCCAGCACCGGCGCGTCGTCGGGACAGTCGGTCAGGCTGACCATCCGGCAGACGGCGTCGAACAGCGGCGGCGTCATGGCGCCCGCTGACATGCCCCCGACCAGCGGCGCGGCAGCGTCCAGGCGCGTGGCCAAGCCGCATTCCATGATCATCTCGCTGATCAGGTTGGGGTCCAGCACGATGCGGAAGCTGAGGTACGGCTCCTCGGGCGAGGCGGCGACCACCTGGCCCGCCGCCGGCACGTCGATCGACGACAGGAAGTAGTTGCGCTCGTCGTACTCGTGCATGACGTCGCCGACGAAGACGCGCTTGCGGCCCTGGGCCAGGACGCAGAACGACGGCTCGTGCACGCCGTGCACCGGCTGCGTCGTCTGG
This sequence comes from Caulobacter sp. GW821-FHT09H08, assembly GCF_059415885.1. Lineage (NCBI taxonomy): Bacteria > Pseudomonadati > Pseudomonadota > Alphaproteobacteria > Caulobacterales > Caulobacteraceae > Caulobacter > Caulobacter sp. GW821-FHT09H08. The sequence continues at coordinate 777,982 of NZ_JBWKOC010000003.1, read as the reverse complement.
CTGGCCCGGTACAGGTTGACCCTGGGGCAGCAGGTTTCCAGCGGACCTTCGTCCGGCGTGAATCGTTCAATCAGCGCCTTAAGCGCCTCGCGGGTGCTCAGGGGATTTCCATTGTGTGGGTGAGGCTATTTGTAAGCCTTGCACGATCCTCCGTCACGCGACGGCGTTCGGTTCTGGATTTTCGTGCAATCATGCCGGAGCATCGATCTACCGGCTGGACGGCCCAGCGCCCCATAGTGGCCTCGTTCCGCTCCCCGACGCGGCAACTCCCAAAATCAGAGCTCGTGATGAGACGCTACACGCCCCGAGGCGGCGTGACGGCTCCGCGTTGGTTCGTCGCCGCCTTGCTGGGCGGGACGGCCGCGCTGACCGCCGCGACCGCCGTGCTCCCTTCGATGTCCCCCGCCCCTGCCGCCACCGCCTGGAGGATCGCCCCATGATGATGTCCGCCATCGTTCCCCACATCCCGGTCGCCGGCGTCTGGACCTCTCCCGACGGCCATATCAGCCTGGAACTGCGCGCCGACGGCCGCTTCATCGAGACCCGCGACGACTTCGCCGACGTGTTCACGGGCTCGTACATCCTGGTCGGCGAGACGCTGAAACTGTTCGAGGATCGCGGCGCGGTCATCAGCGGCACGCTGGTGGACGGTCGTCTAAGCCTGGGGACAGCCTGACCCTTTCCCTTCCATTGGCTGGACGAAGCCCCTATATTGGAAACGTCCGGCTTCGGCCGAACTATGGGGATAAACGCGCACGTAATAAGCGGACTGGACCCGGGTGCGATTCCCGGCGGCTCCACCAATCTCTCCCAAGTTATCATGGGACTGCATGGGGCCGATCAGCATCGACAGACGTGTAAAGGTGTCTGCTTTCTCTCGGCTTGATCCACCGTTTCGGGTCATTTTTCTAAATGCGAACGATAACTTCGCTGAAGAGTTCGCCGTCGCCGCGTAATGCGGTGCAGGTGAATTCGCCTCTTAAGTCCTAGGGGTTCAGATCCCTAGGCGGGGCCCGGAGGGAGCCTGCCAACAGAATCCCTCCACTTTCCTCCACATCGCCGAGGCTGCCTCCTCTCTTTCGAGAAGGCATGGGGGAGCCTGCCAACAGAATCCCTCCACTTTCCTCCACATCGCCGAGGCTCCCTCCTCTCTTTCGAGAAGGCATGGGGGAGCCTGCCAACAGAATCCCTCCACTTTGCCTTCCGTGAAAATTGTCATCCCGGCCCAGGCTCGCTTGCGAGCCGCCGAGCCGGGACCGCCGCACGCACGGCCGCAAACGGTTGCGCATCCTGCGATCCCGGATCTTCGCTGCGCTTCGTCCGGGACGACAACGACGTCTTGGCCACGAACGCAACAGTGAAGCTTTGCGATGCGCCCCCGACGCGGTACGCTCGGAATCTCGTTTCCAGTTCGAAGTACCTCTCTCCGCATGTCCCAGACCGAACCGCCCGAAGACCTCATGCAATACGAGGCCATGGCCCAGGACGCGCTGCGCGGCGTGGTCAAGGCGGCGCTGAAGAAGGCTGCCGCGCCCGGCGGCCTGCCCGAGCCGCACCACCTGTACATCACCTTCAAGACCAAGGCGGCCGGCGTCTCGGGCCCGCAGGACCTGCTGGGCAAGTACCCGGACGAGATGACCATCGTCCTGCAGCATCAGTACTGGGACCTGGCGCCGGGCGAGACCTTCTTCTCGGTGACGCTGAAGTTCGGCGGCCAGCCCAAGCGCCTGTCGGTGCCCTATGCCGCCCTGACCCGCTTCTACGACCCGTCGGTGCAGTTCGCCCTGCAGTTCGCCCCGCCCGAAGTGGTCGAGGACGAACCGGAGCCGGAAACCGAGGTCGAGGCCAAGGATGACGCCCCCTCGGGCGACGACGGCCCCAAGATCGTCTCCCTGGACCAATTCCGGAAGAAATGAGCGCCCGTAAGCAATGAGCGATGTCGCCTCGGACGCTCCGCAGACCCTGACGGACGAGGCGATCCTCGCGCGCTTCCGCGCGTCCAAGAACGCGCCCACCGGATCCCAGACCTTGGGCTTCGAGCTCCTCGCCGTGCGCCAGGCTGATCGCGAGGTCGAGGTCGGCTTCACGGCGCGCGCCGAGCTGCTATGCAACCCGATGGGGCAGATCCAGGGCGGCTATGTCTGCGCCATGCTGGACGAGTGCATGTCGGTGGCCGGCATGATCACCTCGGGCATGACCCACGTCGTCCCCACCCTCGAGATGAAGACCAGCTTCCTGCGCCCGGCCATGCCTGGGTCGCTGCGCGGCCTCGGCCGCGTGGTCAAATGGGGTCGCACCGTGTGCTTCATGGAAGGCGAGCTCTACGACGCCGAAGGGCGGTTGCTGGCCAAGTCCACCGGTACGGCGATCCCCACCCCTTTCGCCAGCTTCAAGAAGAAATAGAGGACGGTAGCCATGCGGGCAGCGGCGGCGGTTTTCGGACTTCTGGTTCTGCTTCTCGCGCCGCTTTCGTCCGCCCAGGCCGGCGGCCCGTTCTCGAACTGGAGCGCGGTCGTGGTGGCCGGCGATTTCCACGCCCATTCCGGCGGCCCGACCGAGGCCTTCGACAACGCCCGGCGCGACGTCTCCAAGACCCTGGTGAGCCTTGGCTTCGAGAAGACGGCGATCCAGCAGTTCTCGGTGCGCCCCGAACGCTATCCCGCCGACGCACCGGCTCAGTCGGACGCACGCACCATCTACGACGCCCTGCGCATCAAGGCCCAGACCGCCAAGGCCGGATGCTTGTTCTACATCAGCAGCCACGGCAGCCCCGACGGCGCGATCCTGGGCGAGAGCCTTCTACGCCCGCACTTGCTGGCGGCCATGCTGGACGACGCCTGCCCCAACCGGCCCAGCGTGGTGGTGATCTCGGCCTGCTTTTCGGGCGTCTTCATCCCGCCCCTGCAGAAGGGCGACCGGCTGATCCTGACGGCGGCCCGCCCCGACCGCGCCTCGTTCGGCTGCGGCGAGAGCGACAAGTACCCCTATTTCGACGACTGTTTCCTCTCCACGGCCCCCAACGCCAAGGACTTCGCCGCCCTCGGCGCGGGCGTCCAGGCCTGCGTGGCGCGCAAGGAAAAGGAGACCGGCGCGGAGCCCGCCTCCGAGCCGCAGGTGTGGATCGGACCCGCCCTGCGCCCCATGCTTCCGCTCTACGCCTTCAACAAAGCAAAACCCTCCACACCTTGACCGGTGAACTGGGTTTGACCCGGACGATCAGCGCGCTACACAAACCCTAGGGGTTTGCCTTCACCCAGGGGACATCGTTGACGTCGCGCGTTTCGCCCGCAGCCGCCCTTGTGGCGGCCATCATCGCACTTTGCTCCCTGGTCGGATCGGAGGCGCGGGCGCAGGACGCTTCGCCGCCGCCCGCCGCTTCGCCGGACCCAGTCCTCAACTCGAAGCCGCGCCCCTACAACAGCCTGTATCCGCGCCGCGCCCGACCGGTTCGTCCGACGGTCAAACCGGCCACCGCCGCCGGCGTCGCCACGGCCGCCACCGCGGCGCCCAAGCCCGTGACCGCCGCGCCCTCGCCGGCTCCGGCGCCCACCGCGCCGGCGATCCCGGCCGCCGCGCCCGTCCAGGCCAATCTCGGTCCGCTGCCCGGCCCTGAGCTGGAAGCCTTCGTCGACGGCGTCGTCCGCCGCGCCATGAGCCGCGACCACATCGCCGGCGTTACCCTGTCGGTGGTCCAGAACGGCCAGGTCGTGCTGAAGAAGGGCTACGGCTTCGCCAATCTCGGCCAGCGCAGGCCGGTCGATCCCGACAAGACCCTGTTCCGCGTCGCCTCGATCTCCAAGACGTTCACCTGGATCGCCCTGATGAACGAGATCGAGTCCGGCCACATGCGCCTGGACGGCCCGATCAACGTCTACCTGCCGGAACCCCTGCAACTGAAGGACCAGGGCAAGAAGACCCAGGTCCGTGTTCGCGACCTGATGACCCACACGGCCGGTTTCGAGGATCGCGCCCTGGGCCAGCTGTTCGAGCGCGACCCCAACCGCGTCCGTCCGCTGGCCGACTACCTGCGCCAGGAACGTCCCAAGCGCGTGCGCGAGCCGGGCCTGCTGCCCAGCTACTCCAACTACGGCGCGGCCCTGGCCGGCGCGGCCTTGGCCAACGTCACCGGCACGCCCTACGAGCAGCTGGTCAGCGAGCAGATCATCCTGCCCGCCGGCATGAACCACACGACCTTCCGCGAGGCCCGCCCGTGGCGCGACGGCCTGCCCGCGCCGATGAACGAGACCCTGGCCGCCGACCTGTCGGACGCCTTCTCGTGGACCCCGATGGGCTGGAAGACCCAGCCGCGCGAGTTCATGGGCCAAGTGGCGCCCGCCGCCTCGGCCTCCAGCACGGCCGGCGACATGGCCCGCTACATGACCCTGCTGCTGAACGGCGGGACTATCGACGGCAGGACGGTGTTCTCGCCCAAGAGCGCCCTGGCCTTCCGCACGCCAATGTACCGCCCGGCCCCGGACGCCGCCGGCTGGAACGCCGGCTTCCAGGACATGGCCCTGCCCGGCGGCCACCGCGGCTTCGGCCACCAGGGCGCGACGCTCTACTTCTTCTCCAACATGGTGATCGTGCCGGAGCTGGGCCTGGGCATCTTCGTCTCGGTCAATACCGAGAGCGGCGCCAACCTGCCCTCGACCCTGCCCTCGACCATCGTCGAGCACTTCTACGCCCCGCTCCCGGCCGTTCCAGCCGCCAGCGCCCTGACCTACGAGCAGGCCCGCGCCTATGAGGGCGACTACCTGACCACCCGCCGCGCCTATGGCGGGCTCGAAGGCTTCACCGGCCGCCTCACCGGCCGCGCGATGGTTCGCGCCACGCCCGATGGCCGCCTGACCGTCACCGACGGCGACGCCAGCACCCTGTTCAACGGCACGGACAAGCCCGGCGTGTTCAAGGCGGTCGACAGCGCCCTGACCCTGGTGTTCGACGCCAATGGCGACCGCCCCTCGCGGTTCTACGCGGCGCGTGGCTCCGCGACCTACGAGCGGATCGGCTTCTTCCGTTCGATGGGCCTGCTGAGCTGGACCGCGATCCTGGCGGGCCTGGCGAGCGTCGCCACCGTCCTGGGCGTTATGTTCCGCAACCGCCGCGAGGCGCGCCAGACGCCGGTCCAGGCCCGCGCCAGCCAGATGCAGACCATGCAGTCCGTGCTGTGGCTGATCTCGGCCGCCTGCATGGGCGTGTTCGCGGCCAAGGCCAGCGACGAAACCGCAGTCTTCTTCGGCTGGCCCAGCGGCTGGCTGCTCAGCGGCTCGGCCTGCGCCCTGGTCGCCGCTGCCCTCAGCATCCTGACCTTGGGCGTCCTGCCGATGGTCTGGCGCGGCGGCCGTCGCGTCGACAGCTGGAGCAGCGGCCGCAAGGTGGCCTTCACCTTCACGGCCCTGCTGTTCGTGCTGCTGAGCGTCCTGCTGGGCGCCTGGGGCTACCTGCTGCCCTGGAGCTGATCGTCCCGACTTCGTCCGCCTCCTCCGGCGTGGGCCTTGCAGCCCAGCCCCCAGGGAGACGGATGAAGGAGACGGACGTGTCAAAACTGGACGGTCTGGCGTTCGGGGGAACCGGCTTGGCGGCCTGGATGGCGGCCACCCTGTTCTACGCCGCTTTCGGTGGGGTCCTTCTGGAAAGCACCTTCTGGTTCTATGCGTTGAACGCCTTCGCGGCCGCAGCGGCCGTGACGTTCGCCTTCCAGGCGGTGGCGCGGCTGACGCACACGCCGCGCCGCCGCCGACTGTTCCCGATGGTCCTGTACTCGACGCCCGGCCTCGTAGGCGGCTGCCTGGTGATCTCGCGCTATGCCGAGGTCATGCCCGCCGCCGATCCGATCAGCGTCGGCCGCTATGGCGCCTTCCTGGTCGTGTTGTACGTGGCCGTGGCCGCCTCAGTCTTCGAGCGTGCGCCGCATAAGGCTTGAGTTCAGCTTGCGCACCTGGATCACGATCCGCTCGCGCTCGCCCGCACGGCGCTCGACCAGCAGCCGGGCGACCTGGGCGTCATCGTGGAAGGCATAGCCCTTGATGGCGTCCAGCAGGGCCTTGGCCAGGTTGTCCAGGTCCATCCACGGCGGTTCGCCGACATACTCCATGCCGATCTCGACGCTGAACTCGCCCCAGGCCGGACGCGAACCGCGCCAGGACTTGCGGAAGAACTCGTAGATCAGCGGCTTGTAGTACTTGCCCTGGGTGGTCAGGCCGTCGACCACGATGGTCAGCTCGCCCCCGGCCTCGCGGGCGCGAACCTTGCCGTGGTGGGTCCAGTCGTCGTCGAGCAAGTCGTCAGAGCCTCAGATGGATGCCGCGCTTGTGCAGCGGGATCAGGATCGCGGTGATGAAGGCAAGAACCAGAACCGCGCAGCCAAAGGAAGCCAGATAAGGATCGGGGGTGAGCTTCAGCATCATGGCGTTGCCGAAGCCCTGCGGCGTGGGATGGGCGCCGGGCACGATCCGTAGATCACTGAAAATTCCCAGCAGCTGGCACAGGATGAAGGCCAGGATCGCGTTGCCGCCCAGAACCTTCAGCACGAAGTCGAAGCCCAGGCCGCGTCCCGACCGCGCAATGAACTCGAAGCCGACCAGGACCAAGGTGGAGACACCGCTGGTCAGCACCGCGAAGCTGGGCGTCCAGATCTTCTTGTTGATCGGCATGACGGGATGCAGCGCCAAGCCGACCGCCACCAGCACGACGCCGAAAGCCAGCACGGCCGTCATGCCTCGCCCCTGCATCATGAACCTCGCGGCGACCGCACCCATGAGCACATTGACCGTGGCCGGCAGGGTCGAGAGCAGCCCCTCGGGATCATAGGTCACCCCCAGTCCCTCGGTCGTCGCCCCCCGCCACAGGTGCGGGATCGTGAACACCGCCCGGTCCAGGAAAGCCGGCAGGGACTTGTAGGAGTCCAGATGCCCAGCCCCGAAGCCGGGAACCGGAACGAACGCCACCGCCAGCCAGTAGATCGCCATCAGCACGACCGCCGCGCCGAAGGTGACCGGCAGGTTGAAGATCAGCCGACCGTCTTCCCCACGCCGCGCCGCCAGCACGCAGATGGCGGCGCCGAGCGCGTAGCACAGGCCGATCCGCTGCAGAATGCCGGGGAAGCGCAGGTTCGGCAGGTCGAAATGCCCGGCCAGCAGGTTGATCGCCAGGCCCAGCAGGATCAGCAGCCCCGTCCGCCGGGCGACCTTCAGCCAGAAGGCCGAACCGGCGCGCGCCTCGGCCGTCAGCCTCGGGATCATGATCCCGACGGCCATGCCCGCGCAGAACAGGAAAGTCGGGAACACCAGGTCCGCCGCCGTCCAGCCATGCCAGGCAGCATGTTCCAACGGGGCATAGACCTTGGACCAGGAACCGGGGCTGTCGACCAGGATCATGCCGGCGACCGCCAGGCCGCGCAGCAGGTCCAGCGACACGATCCGCTGACCGCCCGTTGACGTGTTCGACATCGCTACTCCCCCGAGGACGCCCGTCAAGCGTCGAGCATCTCGGCCAGCTTCAGCACCGTGTTCCAGTTGCGCGTGGTGCCGACCGGATTGCGCTTGGACTTCTTCCAGTCCCTATCCAACACCGAGTCGGCCATGCTGATGGGGAAGTCGAGATAGAGCTCGCACGTCCCAACCGCGAACCGCTCGGGACCGGTGATCGCGGCCCGCAGGACATCTTCGTCGCCGTCGGGCAGCGGAGCCTTCAGGAAGTTGACGATGACATGGCTGGGATGGTCCAGCGCCTCCGCCTTGAACGGGTTGGCCTCGATGATCGCCCGTATCTGGGCCGGCGAGCGGACCATGAAATCGGTGCGCAGGCCGATGCGAGCCTCCAGGGCGTCCTCAAGCGCCAAGGCCAACGCCTCGCCGCCCGCGTGGTCGCCCCACAGCAGCAGGTTGCCGCTGGCCAGATAGGTCTTGGCCGTCTTGAAGCCCGTGTCCTGGGCGATCCCCAGCAGGTCTTCCTTCAACACCTTGCGCTTGCCGGTGTTGATCGAGCGCGGCAGGGCGACGAAAGCGCTCACCTAGAGCCGCTCGACCCGCACGGCCGAGCCGTAGGCCAGGACCTCGGTGATGCCTTCCATGATCTCGTTGGCGTCGTAGCGCATGGCCAGGATCGCATTGGCGCCCAGCTCGCGGGCGTGAGCCACCAGCAGGTCGTAGGCCTCCTGCCGGGCCGTCTCGGCCAGGGTCGTGTAGATCGTGATGTTGCCGCCGAACAGCGACTGCACCGCCCCGCCGATATTGCCGATCACGCTGCGCGAGCGGACCGTGACGCCTCGCACGAGGCCCAGATGTTCGACGACGCGGTAGCCGACGAGATCGTTGGTGGTGGCGACAAGCATGGAGCACCTCCTGATAGGTTTCCGATATAGCGAACGCTGTTGTGCGGCGCCACACGTTGCGAAGCCGAGCCTCAGGGTCTAGACCGCGCTCGACCGTTTTTCCGGAGATCTCCGCATGACCGCCACGCGCATCGAGACCGACACCTTTGGCCCGATCGAAGTCGCCGCCGACCGCTACTGGGGCGCGCAAGCCCAACGCAGCCTGGGCAACTTCAAGATCGGCTGGGAGAAGCAGCCTCTGCCGGTCGTCCGCGCCCTGGGTATCGTCAAGCGCGCCGCCGCCGAGACCAACTTCAAGCTGGGCAAGCTGGACGCCGGCCTGAAGGACGCCATCGTCCAGGCCGCCAACGAAGTGATCGACGGCAAGCTGAACGACCACTTCCCGCTGGTCGTCTGGCAGACCGGCTCGGGCACCCAGTCGAACATGAACGCCAACGAGGTGATCTCGAACCGCGCCATCGAGATCCTGGGCGGCGAGATGGGCACCAAGAAGCCCGTCCACCCGAACGACCACGTCAATATGAGCCAGTCGTCGAACGACACCTATCCGACGGCCATGCACGTGGCCTGCGCGGAACAGATCGTCCATGACCTGCTGCCGGCCCTTAAGCACCTGCACGCCGCCCTGGAAGCCAAGACGGCGGCCTGGACCGACATCATCAAGATCGGCCGCACCCACACCCAGGACGCCACCCCGCTGACCTTGGGCCAGGAGTTCGGCGGCTACACCCAGCAGGTCGCCAACGGTATCGAGCGCATCGAGAGCACCCTGCCCAAGCTGATGCAGCTGGCCCAGGGCGGCACCGCCGTCGGCACCGGCCTGAACGCCCCGATCGGCTTCGCCGAGGGCGTGGCCGAGGCCATCGCCGCGATCACCGGCCTTGAGTTCACCACCGCCCCGAACAAGTTCGAGGCCCTGGCCGCCCACGACGCCATGGTCTTCAGCCACGGCGCCATCAACACGGTCGCCGCCAGCCTGTTCAAGATCGCCAACGACATCCGCTTCCTGGGCTCGGGCCCGCGCGCCGGCCTCGGCGAGCTGTCGCTGCCGGAAAACGAGCCGGGCTCGTCGATCATGCCGGGCAAGGTCAACCCGACCCAGTGCGAGGCCCTTACCCAGGTCTGCGTCCAGGTGTTCGGCAACCACGCCGCCCTGACCTTCGCCGGGTCGCAAGGTCACTTCGAGCTGAACGTCTTCAACCCGGTGATGGCCTACAACTTCCTGCAGTCGGTACGCCTGCTGGCCGACGCGGCGATCAGCTTCACCGACAACTGCGTGGTCGGCATCGAGCCGCGCATCGACAACATCCGCAAGGGCGTCGAGAACAGCCTGATGCTGGTCACGGCCCTGAACGGCAAGCTGGGCTACGACGCCTGCGCCAAGATCGCCAAGACGGCCCACAAGAACGGCACGACCCTGCGTGAAGAAGCCGTCGGCGGCGGCTACCTGACGAACGAAGAGTTCGACGAATACGTCCGTCCGGAAAAGATGGTCTCGCCGGGCTGATACTCACATGCTCCAGCTCGTCCGCATCTTCGACGAGCTGCCGGACGGCTTCGGCGATCTGGTCGCCGAGGCCTCCGGCGAAGGCGTGCGCAACATGGCCCTGCTGGTTGACAGCTGGCAGGCCGGCGCGCGCTTCCAGGACGACGGCGAGGCCCTGCTCGCCGCCTTCCTGGTCGGAGAGTTGGCGGGCGTCGGCGGTCTGAGCGTCGAACCCGCGTCTCCCGAGCCTGCCCGCCGCCTGCGCCGCTTCTACGTCCGCCCGGCCATGCGCCGTCGGGGTGTGGCGACAGCCCTGGCCTCGGCCCTGATCCACGAGGGCTTCGACAGCGTGGGCCTGCTGACCGTCAATGCGAGGGCCTCCGAGGCGGCCGGGCCGTTCTGGGAGGCGCAGGGGTTCGTCGCGGAGACAAGCGGGCCTTGGACGCACGTGATGCGGAAGGGCTGACCATGCGCGTGACACTCGACCGCGACGGCGCGGTCCTGATTCCCGCCCTGCTGTCGAAAGACCAAGTCGAGACCCTTCGTCAGTTGGCCGACGAAGCGATCACCGCGCGCCCTGGCGCCCGAATTCGGGGCGACCGTCGCCTGGCGGACATCCTGGAATCCGAAGGCCCCGTCGGCGCCCTGGCCGCCCGCCTGACGTCTCACACCGCCCGGCCCGTCCGCGCCGTGATGTTCGACAAGACCGCCGAGGCGAACTGGATCGTGGCTTGGCATCAGGACCGCGTGATCCCCGTGCGCGAGCGGCGCGAAGTCGAAGGCTTCGGTCCCTGGTCGACCAAGGACGGCGTCCTGCACGCCGCACCGCCGTTCGAGGTCCTTCAGCGCATGGTGACCGTGCGTGTCCACCTGGACGCCGTCGATGCCGGCAATGCGCCGCTGCGGGTGGCGCTTGGCTCGCATCGCCTGGGCCGCGTGACGGCCGACGAGGCCGCCAGCCGAGCCGATGCCCTCCCTCAGCACGTCTGCCTGGCGGAGGTAGGCGATGTCTGGGCCTATTCGACACCAATCCTCCACGCCTCCGATCGCGCCGACCCGCCCAGGCGGCGGCGCGTTCTCCAGGTCGACTATGGAGATTTTGACCTGCCGGGTGGGTTGGAATGGCTGGGACTTGAGGCTCACTGAACGCCTAAGTCGCGGGTGACTTAAATCAATTTATAGTTGATTTTTAGCATCAACTCGCCAAATTGGTTGCATCGCTGTGAGCCGAGAGCCCACCATGCTAGCCTCACGTCCCATGGACGCGCCGCCAATCGATCCTGAACTGTTGGCCCAGGCCGAGCGGCTGGGCATTTCGGTTGTCGGGATGAGCGAGACCCAGCTGCGCCTGCATCTCCAGAAGGTCGATCCGACCGGCGCCGAGGAACGCGCTCGGCGATGGGCAGCGGAGAACGCCGAGGCGATCGCGGAACACAACCGCTTTGTCGATGAGCACGGCCTGCTCTCCGATCACTTGCGGACCTGGTGATTGCGGCAGTTCGATCTCTACGAAAACCCGATCACTTCGATGCGGGCAGCCGTGCCGTTCGTGGTCATCCTATCTTCTCATCACGCCACGGGGTTGACGGAGGCAATCGTCGCGCCGGTCCTAAAGGGCAGAACGACCCCTGTCAGCGCCTTTGAAATTCCGCTCGAACGAAACGGCGCGGCGCTACTGATCAGCGTGACCGGGATGGTGGCCATCCGACAGACCGATCCGCGCCGCAAGACGGGTTCGGCAGTCGAGCACGAAGACGACATCCGCCGCGCGCTCGACCGCCTGTTCACTGGATTCTAGTTCACCGGGTTCTAGTGCTCCACCACCTCGCGGCCGATCGGCGCGAGCGCGATGTAGGCCAGTTGCAGGTCCTTGATGGCGAACGGGATGCCGATGATCGTGACAGCTTCGGCGATCGCGATCATCACGTGGCCCAAGGCCAGCCACCAACCGGCGACGATGAACCAGATCACGTTGAGGATCGTGCCGATGGGACCCGTGCCGATGTCCTCACGGCCCGTCAGCACCTCGCGATGGACGATCTCCTTGCCGAACGGCCAGAAGGCGAAGCCGGCGATGCGGAACGCGGCCCCGGCATAGGGCAGGCCCACGATGGTGATGGCCAGCAGCACGCCGGCCAGCAGCCAGCCCAGGCCCGAAACCAAGCCCCCGCAGATCAACCACAGCACGTTCAGGATAAAACGGATCATTTCCCAGCCCTAAGGGACCAAAGCGTCCCACGCCCAAGACGTGGCCCCGCCCGGCCCCGCTGTGAAGACCGTTACGGCGAATTCACCCGGCTACTTGATCAACTGCCAGCGCCGGGCCCAGCGGCCCTTGCCGAAGCGGCTGAGCGACAGGAGGTAGATCCCCGCGTACAGCACCGTCCCGACGCCGATCAGCACCCAGCTCCAGGTTCCGGGCGTATGCAAGGCCGGCGCGGTCGTGATCCAGTCGTGCGGCGGCGAGGTGAACTCCAGCCAGAGGCCTCCCACCCACAGCAACGACAGCAGCGCGACGATCGGATAGCGCAGCGCCGGTGACTTCTGCACCAGCAGCAGGAACTGCACGAAGAACACCGCCAGCGCGGCCGCGAAGCCGGCCGCCCAGGGCTGCCAGGAGCCGACCACGACGCGCGCAACCCGCAGACCCGCCCAGGTCGGCGCCCATAGCACCGGTCCCAGCATCAAGACGATCAGGACGAAGGCCAGGAGCACGCCCACGCCGCCGCCAATCACCCGTCCCGCCGCTTCTCCGCCCTTGTGAGGCTGGATGTCCGGATCGTCGACGGGATGGTCGGGGCGCATCAGGCCAGGCGGCTCACCGCGAAGTCGGCCAGGTCTTCCAGCGCCTCGCGCCAGTCATTGGCTGGGAACACCGAGAGCGCCGCCTTGGCTTTGTCGGCATAGTCGGCGGCCAGATCGAGCGTGGCGTCCAGGGCGCCGGTGCCGATGATCAGCTCGCGGGCGCGGCGGAAGTCGGCTTCGGTCTGTTCGCGGCGACCGATGGCGCGCTCCCAGAACTCGGCCTCCCGCGGGCCCGAGCGGGCGATGGCCAGCAGCAGCGGCAAGGTCGCCTTGCCTTCACGGAAGTCGTCGCCGGCGTTCTTGCCCAGGGTCTCGGTCGCGCCGCCGTAGTCGAGGGCGTCGTCGGCCAACTGGAAGGCCAAGCCTAGGTTCAGGCCGTAGTCGCGCAAGGCCTGGGCCTTCGCCGCGTCGACGCCGGCCGAGACCGCGCCGGCCTCCGAGGCGGCGGCGAACAGCTCAGCGGTCTTGGCCTGGATGATCTCGAGATAGATGGCCTGCGACAGGTTCAGGTCGTGGCTGCGCATCAGCTGCAGCACCTCGCCCTCGGCGATGACGCGGCTGGCGCGGGCCAGGATCTCCAGCGCCTTCATCGAGTTGGTCTCGACCATCAGCTCGAAGGCGCGGGCGAACAGGAAGTCGCCGACCAGCACGCTCTGGGCCGCGCCCCAGATCAGGTGCGCGGCGACCTTGCCACGACGCAGCTGGCTGCCGTCGACGACGTCGTCGTGCAGCAGGGTGGCGGTGTGGATGAACTCGACCGAAGCGGCCAGCTTCAGGCAGTTGTCGTTGTCGGAGTCGGCCAGGCGCGCGGCGGCGACGGTCAACAGCGGACGCAGGCGCTTGCCGCCAGCGGCGATCAGGTGCTCGGCCAGCGCCGGGATGATCGGCACGTCGCTCTGCATGCGATCGGTGATCAGCGCGTTGACGCCAACCATGTCGGCCTCGGCGAGGCGCACGAGACGATCCACCGAGCCCGACTTCCGGGGGAGGGTCGCTGCGGCTGCGTCCAAAACCTTACTCTCCTTGCGGCCTCCCCTCGATCTTCGGTCCGGTCGACAGAAGCCGACTGGGGATGAACCGTTGCGAGGGACAATGGTGGCGGGATAGGTCAGGGTCAAGGCGAGCACAAGGCCTAGAAAGCATTGGACGAACAACGGGTGACGGAGGATCGGGTTTTGGACGGCCGCGTACGGTTGCGCCAACGCCCTGACGGCTATCGGGCGGGCATGGACGCGGCCCTGCTGGCGGCTGCCTGCGACGCTCTCCCGGGCCAGCGCGTCATCGAGGCCGGCTGCGGCGTGGGCGGGGCCCTGCTGGCCGCCGCGACTCGCCGGCCAGGCGCCGTCTTCCAGGGCGTGGAGCGTGATTCCGTCGCCGCCGCCCTCGCCGCCGAGAACGCGGCGCTGAACGGTCTCTCCGACCGCGTCTCGGTGGCGCAAGGCGATGTCGAGGCCGGCTTCCGCGCGCTATCCCTGCCCGTCTTCGACGCGGTGATGACCAATCCGCCGTTCTTCGACGACCCCAACGCTCTTCGCGCGCCCGCCCCGGCCAAGAGCGGCGCCTGGATGGCCGACGGCGGGCTGCCCGCCTGGACCGGTTTCTGCCTGAAGGCCGTGCGCGAGGGCGGGACGATCACGATCATCCATCGCGCCGATCGTCTGGCCGACATCCTCGCCGACCTGGCCCCCAAGGCCGGCTCGTTCAGGATCCGCCCCATCGCACCCTTCGCCGATGCGCCAGCCAAGCGGGTGATCGTGCGGGCGATCAAGACCGGCAAGGCGCCGCTGGTCCTGCTGCCGCCCCTGGTCCTCCACGACCGCGACGGCGGCAAGCACACCGCCGAGGCCGAAGCGATTCTCCGCGGCGAGGCCGATCTTCCCTGGTGATCGATATCGGCGCTCGATGAGCGCCGATGCGCCAACACGCCGCAGGGTGGCCGATCGCGTCTTCATTCAGGATTAAGCCCCTGAGCCGTCCCTGTACGGTCAGAATATTGGGGGGAGGTAATCTGGATGCGGCGGCGTTCCGTTTGGCGCGCCTTGGCGGTGACGTCCGCCCTGCTGGCGTTCGCGCCGGCGGCGCCCGCCCGCGCGTCGACGCCGGCTCCCCGGATCATCTACTACAACCAGGGTAACGGCCTCGCCACCGAGCGCACCCTGGGCTTCAAGGTCCTGCAGCTGGCGCTCGCCAAGAGCGGCGTTCGTTACGATCTGCGCCCCTCGCCCGTGGGCCGTGTCACCGAACCACGCGCCATCGAGGCTATCCGTTCCGGCGACAGGATGGACCTGGCCATGCTGGGCGCCAGCGACCACGCCGACTCCCTGCTGGCGCCGGTCCGCCTGCCGATCGATCGGGGCCTGCTCGGCTATCGCATCTTCATGATCGATCGCGCCCGCCAGCCCGACTTCGACAAGATCCGCACGCGTGCCGACCTGACCCGCTACTCCGCGCTCCAGGGGAAGGGCTGGCCGGACACCCGCATCCTGCGCAACGCCGGCGTCACCGTCTGGACCGGCGCCTATCCGCGCCTGTTCTCGATGACCGCCGCCGGGCGCGGCGACATGTATCCGCGCGGCGTGATCGAGGCCTATGGCGAGCTGGACCTGCATCGCGCCGAGCTGCCGACCCTGACCATCGAGAAGGGCCTGGCGCTGCACTATCGCTTCACCAGCTTCTTCTACGTCGCCAAGGGCAACAAGGTGCTGCACGGCGACCTCTATCGCGGGCTGGAGCGCGCCTTCGCGGACGGGTCCTACGATCGGCTGTTCAACACCGACGCCCATGTCCAGCGCGCGCTCAACCAGACCGACCTGCGTCATCGCCGCATCATCGAGATGGACAATCCGTTCCTGTCGCCGGAAACCCGCGCGATCCCCGAGCGCTATTGGTGGCGGCCATGAGTGAAACGACGCCGATCCGACGCGCGCGCGGGCGCTCCATCCTCTTCCAGGTGCTGGCGCCGAGCCTGATCCTGGTGGTGCTGAGCTTCCTGGTCATGGCCGGCGTCACCGCCTGGTCGCGGGCGTCCGGCGCATCGGAGATGTTCCTGCGCAAGGTCGACCTGTCGGCCAACCTGTCGCGCGAGAATGTCACCGCCGGCGTCTGGATGCTGGACGACACGGCGGTCCGAACCGCCCTGGCCCCGATCCTGGACGACCAGGACGCCCGCCTGGTGCTGATCCTCGACCCGCGCAAGCAGCCGCTGCTGCAATCCGGCGACCAGGCCCTCAAGCCCATCGCCATGAAAGCCCTGGCGAAGGCCGGGAATGACACCACCGTCGAACGCCTGCGCCAGGACCGCTACCTGGTGTCCGTGGTTCCGCTCTTCCATACCGAGGTCGATCAGACCCAGGCCCTGGGGCACATGGTGATCGTCTACGACACCGCCTCGGTCGAGGCCGCCGCCTGGTCGGCGGCGCTGGGCGTGGCCGGCGTGGCGATCATCGCCACCGTCCTGATCGTGGCCTTGCTGGCGGTCCTGATGCGGCGCATCGCCAGGCCGCTGGACAATCTGTCTGAGGCCATGGGCGCCCTGGCCGTGGGCCGGTTGGAGACGCCCCTGGCGGACCTCGACCGCGCCGACGAGGTCGGCGACATGGCCCGCGCCGTCCAGGTCTTCAAGGACAACGCCTTGCGCCTGCGCCAGGCCGAGAGCGAGAGCGTCCGACTGGAGGAAGAGCGAGCCCGCGCCGACGCCGCCAACCACGCCAAGGGCGAGTTCCTGGCCCATATGAGCCACGAGCTGCGCACGCCGCTGAACGGCGTCCTGACCATGGCCCAACTGATGGCCGACAGCGACCTGTCGCCCGAGCAGCGGGCCAAGCTGGACGTCATCCTGATGTCCGGCCAGGACCTGCTGCACGTGATCAACGACGTGCTGGACTTCTCCAAGATCGAAGCCGGCATGCTGGAGATCGACGATGTCGAGTTCAGTGTCGACGAGGTGCTGGAAGGCGTCGTCGCCAGCTTCTCGGCCGTGGCCGCGCGCAAGGGCGTACACCTGAACCTGCACATCTCGCCGTTCGCCGGCGGCCGCCGACGCGGCGATCCGGCCCGCCTGCGCCAGATCGTCAGCAACTATGTCGGCAACGCCCTGAAGTTCACCCTGGAAGGCGGCGTCGACATCCATGCCGAAGGCCTGGGCGCCGAAGGCCGCGAGGGCCTGCGGGTCACGGTGCTGGACAGCGGCATCGGCATCGAGCCCGAGAGCATGGCGCGCCTCTTCCAGCGCTTCTCGCAGGTCGACGCCTCGACCACGCGCAAGTTCGGCGGCACGGGCCTGGGCCTGGCCATCTGCCGCGAAATGGCCAACCAGATGGGCGGCGAGGCATGGGCCGACAGCACGCCCGGCGTCGGTTCGGCCTTCCACGTAACCCTGCCCATGCCCATCGCCAAGCCGCTGGACATGAAGGCCGACCTCCCCTCTCCCGCGGCCGACGCCATGGATCGGAACCTGCGGGTGCTGGCGGCCGAGGACAATCCGACCAACCAGACCGTGCTGCGGGCGATCATGGACGCGTTCGGCGCCGACCTGACCCTGGCCTCGACCGGGGTCGAGGCCGTCGAGGCCTGGCGGCGCGAGGACTTCGACGTGATCCTGATGGACGTCCACATGCCCGACATGGACGGCATCGAGGCCACCCGCGAGATTCGCGCGGCCGAGGCCAAGGGCGGACTGACGCCCACCCCGATCATCGCCCTGACCGCCAACGCCTTCCAGCACCAGGTCGCCGAATATGTGGCCGCAGGCATGGACGACCACGTCTCCAAGCCGATCGATGTCCAGGCGCTCAGCCTGGCGATCGAGCGGGTCCTGCAACCGGAAAGTCCGGCCGCGCCGGCCACGGCCTATTCGGCGTAGAGCGCCAGCGCCTCCAGGCACAGCTCCAGGCCCGTCAGGTCGTTCAGCGGATCGTGGGTGACGATCACGAACAGCCGCCGCATTTCGGCCCACAGCATCACCGTCTCGGGCAGGCCGTAGTCCTCGATCACGCAGCCGTCGCCGTCGCGCCAGACGCGGTGCTCGTCCAGGGTCGCGCCCAGGATCGTATCGACGCGGGCGACGTACTCGGCCTGGATCTCGCTGGTGACGTTCAGATAGGCGAAGGTCGGCTTGCCCAGGCCCGCCAGCACCCCAGCCTCGAACACCGCCGCGGTGTCGGCCGAGGGGCCTCGGAACGGGGTGAGGTTGACGACCGCCGCGTCGGCCTGGCGCAATTGCGCCATGCGGGTGGCGTAGAACTGCCTGGCTTCCAGCTCGTCGCCGCCCTCGCCATGCGGCATGCGGGCGGGGGTCAGCACCTCGAAGCCAGCCTCCAGGCACAGGGCTCTTTGACGAGCCCCTTGGGTTTCGGTGTCGGGGAGCCAGGCCTCGGGGCCGGCCAGCCATAGGGAACGGACAGGACGCATGGCGCCTTAGGTCTGGTCCCGAGGGCCCCGAGTCAATGTCTAGTGGGAGACTTGATGAGTTCGATCGCGCGAAGAACCCTACTGGCCGGTGGCCTGATCTGGGTGGCGACACCCGTTCTGGCCGCTCCCGCCCAGCCCTGGATCGCCTATGAGCGCCGCCTGCGCGGCCTGCTCGACGATCCGCCGGAGGGCGACTTCGATCCGGACTTCGAAGAGACGCTGCTGGATCTCAACAACGTCTTCCGGCGTCGCCAAGGCCCCTCGCCGCTGGCCTGGGACCGGGGCCTGACCCTGGCCGCCCGCTCCCACGCGGCCGACATGGCGGTCACCGGCGTCTTCGAGCACATCACCCGCGACGGCTACTCCCCCGCCGGCCGCGTCGGCCTGCTGGCCCGCGACCTCGTGGGCGCGCCGGGCGAGAACATCGCCATGCGCCGCAACGCCTCGGGCGCGGTCCAGCCCGACCAGATCATGAACCAGTGGCGCACCAGCCCCGGCCACCGCGCCAACCTGCTGGCGCCCGGCTTTACCCATGTCGGCTACGGCGTCCTGCGCCAGGGCCCGCGCGTCATCGCTGTGGGCGCCTATGCCGAGGTGGCTGCCCGCCTGGCCGGTCCCGCGCCGTTGCGGGTGCGCTCCACGGACGAGATCGCCCGCACCCTCTCGAACGCCGCCCCGTCGATCCGTCAGTTCTCGGTCTCGGAGCCCGGCGGTGAGGTGCTGACCACGACCTATGTGGAGGGCCGCCCGTCATCCGTCCTGAAACCCGGCGCGTGGCAGCTGCGCCCGCACCTGTCGTCGGGGGAGCATCGCTATCAGGTGGCCTGGGGGCCGGTGTTCGTGTTGAGCGGCTGAGTAGCGCCCCCTCCGTCTCGTCGCCTATCGGCGCCGATCCACCTCCCCCGCTTCACGGGGCAGGAAGAAGCGCTCCCCTCCTGCCCCGCTTGCGGGGGAGGTGGCGCGATGCGGATACGCATCGTGACGGAGGGGGCGCTTTGCCTTGAGCTACTGCGAAACCGCCAGAGTCTCGATGCGGATGTTGACCGCGTCGCCGATGATGCCGGCCGCGCCGGCGCTGCCGAAGGCCTTGCGGCTGATCTGGCCGGTGATAGTGAAGCCGGCCTGGCGCTTCTGATTGTTCGGGGCCGAGCCGATCTTGTTCAGCTTGACGTCCAGGGTCGCCGGCTGGGTCACGCCCATGATGGTCAGGTCGCCGGTGACCTTGGCGGTCGAGTCGCCGGTCTTCTCGACCTTGGTCGACTTGAAGGTCATGGTCGGGTTCTTGGCGGCGTTCAGCCAGCGCTCCCCCTTGATGTGCTGTTCACGGGTCGGGTCGCCGGCGAACAGGCTGTCGACGGTCACGGTGGCCTCGACGCGCGACTTGTCCGGCGCGGCTTCGTCCAGCCAGATCGTGCCTTCCGACTTGGCGAAGATGCCGATGATCGAAGTGAAGCCGAAACGGTCGATCGTGAAGGTCGTCTCGGTGTGGGTCGGATCCAGCTTGTAGGCGACCTCGGCGGCGAAGGACGGCGCGGCGGCGGCCGACAAGGCGGCGCCGGCGATCAGGGCGGCGAGCAGGCGTTTCATGGAGGCGTCTCCGTCGGCGTCCCCAAGCGGGACCGGGAGCGGACTTTTCCGCGCGTCGCCACGCGGTGCAAGCCACAAAGAGGCTCGCCTATCGCCCCCACGCCAAAGTTGATCGCTCGCGCAAACGAAAACCCCCGGTCCTTTGGGGAACCGGGGGCTCGGTGGGACTAAGCTACTGGGTACTGAAGTCTGTTCGCTTGCCGCGCGATAGCCGCCGAAACCGGCGACCACTTTCGGCGATCGCGCTTCTTAGTTCTTGGCTTGGTCGACAAGCTTGTTCTTGGCGATCCACGGCATCATGTCGCGCAGGCGGCCGCCGACTTCCTCGATCTGGTGCTCGGCGGCGCGGCGACGCGTGGCCTTGAACGAGGGTTGGCCCACGGCGTTCTCGAGCATGAAGTCACGGACGAACTTGCCCGACTGGATGTCTTCCAGCACGCGCTTCATCTCGGCCTTGGTTTCCGGCGTGATGATGCGCGGACCCGTCACGTACTCGCCGTACTCGGCGGTGTTCGAGATCGAGTAGTTCATGTTGGCGATGCCGCCTTCGTACATGAGATCGACGATCAGCTTCAGCTCGTGCAGGCACTCGAAGTAAGCCATTTCCGGCGCGTAGCCGGCTTCCACCAGCACTTCGAAGCCAGCGCGGACCAGCTCGACCGTGCCGCCGCACAGGACGGCCTGTTCGCCGAACAGATCGGTCTCGCACTCTTCGCGGAAGTTGGTCTCGATGATGCCCGAGCGACCGCCGCCGATGGCCGAGGCGTAGGCCAGGCCGAGGTCCAGCGCGTTGCCGGTGGCGTTGTGGTGCACGGCGATCAGGCAGGGCACGCCGCCGCCCTTCTGGTACTCGCCGCGCACGGTGTGACCCGGGCCCTTCGGCGCGACCATCAGGACGTCGATGGTGTCCTTCGGCTCGATCAGGCCGAAGTGGACGTTCAGGCCGTGGGCGAACAGCAGGGCCGCGCCGTCACGGATGTTCGGGGCGATCTCGTTCTTGTAGATCGCGGCCTGATGCTCGTCGGGCGCCAGGATCATGATCAGGTCGGCCCAGGCGGCGGCATCGGCCACCGTCATGACCTTCAGGCCTTCGCCTTCGGCCTTCTTGGCGGTCGGCGAACCGGCGCGGAGCGCGACGGCTACGTTCTTGATACCCGAGTCCCGAAGGTTGAGAGCGTGCGCATGACCTTGCGAGCCATAGCCTACGATCGCGATCTTCTTGTCCAAGATGCGAGCGATGTCGGCGTCGCGGTCGTAGTAGACGCGCATGTTTTTTCTCCAGGACTGGTCAATCAGGGTCGCCAGGCGCAACGGCAGAGCGACAAAGGCCGGGCGTTTGAGCGTTTTTTTGCCGTTTCGTCAAGGCGAAGCCGACAGAACGCCGAAATGCGAGAACCCTCGCGGCCACGTTTTAAGCGCTCATGCGTTCGTACGCCATGCCGACGCCCGAAAAGGATGGCCACGCGCCACCGATCGCCCCCTTCCAGCCGACTGAGCAACGCCCCTTGCGGGTCCTCCTCATCGCGGGTTCGCAGCGTCGCCACAACAGCTGCCCAGGCCTGGATTCGAAGGCCCGGGCCCTGATGCAGCGGATGGCGGCGCGGATGCCGCCCGGCTGGCAGGTCGACACCGAGGACCTGGGGAACCAGCACGGTAAGCCGAAGATCCAGGCGTGCAACGCCTGCGTCTCCTCGTCGATGGCGCTCTGTGTCTGGCCTTGCAACTGCTACGGCCCACGCTCGACCACCCAGCCGGACCTGATGTGGGACCTGGACCTCTATGGCCGCCTGGCGCGAGCCGACGCCTGGGCATTCATCGGGCCGACGAACTGGTACGGGCCGACGACCAACTTCAAGCTGATGTTCGACCGCCTGGTTTGCGCCGCCGGCGGCAATCCCCGCCCCGACCTGATCGACAAGAAGGACACCCTGAAGGCCCAGGCCCTGGAACGCTCGCCCGAGTGGCGGCGGCTGACCCGCAACCACTTGGAAGGCCGCACGGCCGGCTTCTTCACCTATTGCGACGGCGGGGCCGACGAGATCGGCGACGATGGCCGTCCGAAGCTGGTCCAGCACAAGGATTGGTTCGACCCGAAGGAGGAGCCCTACCAGGACGAGCGTCTGGCCTATCAGGGCCTGGTCTGGCAGTGCCGCTACAGCGGGATCGAGGTCCCCGACGAGCTGTGGGTCGCCGGCGCGTTCGGAGAAGGCGTCCCCTACGCCGACGACCAGATCGAGGACATGATGGCCGACGCCAAGGGCCTGAAGCCCTTCGACGCCTGGGGGAGCGCGTTCATCCGGCACGTGGAGAAGAAAGGCGTGGTCGCCATACAGGACGACGAGCGGGCGGCGAAGTCGACGACGAACGTCTGATCTACCCTCGCAGCTCCAGCCCGTTGCCGTCCGGATCCTTCAGGTAGATCGAGGTCGACAGCCCCGACGCGCCGAAACGGTCGCCCTCGTCGCCCAGCTCGACGCCCTTGGCCAGGAGCTCGGCCTTGACCGTCGCCAGGTCGAAACCTTCGATGGCGATGCAGAAGTGATCCAGGTTGCGGCCCTCGACGCCCGGCGCCGCGCCGCCCTGGCGCCCCAGGACGCCGTCGAGCTCGACCAGGTCGATCAGCGAGACCCCGGCGCGAAGCTGGGTCATGCCGATCTTCTCCTGTCGGCGCTCCAGCACGCAGCCGATAACGCCCATGTAGAAGGCCTCGGACACGGCGCGGTCGCGTACCCTCAGCACCACGTGATCGATACCGGCCGGCTTCATGCATCCTACTCCCTGGTTGGCCCGGATATAGGCGCGGCTAGGCCTTGCGCCAGGGAAACAGGGCGCGCAGGGCCGGGTCGCGCAGCCACAGGCCGCCCCACATGAACAGGCCCAGATAGAGCGAGAACAGCTCGTGGCTGAACAGCGGGTTTTCGATCCGCACCTGGGTGGCCATGGCCCCGCCCAGCAGGCCCGTCATCAGCACCGCGCCCAGCAGCGAGGTGCGCGGGAAGAGATAGAGCGCCAGGAAGGTCAGCTCCATCACGCCGATCATCAGGACGTAGTCGGCCTTCCAGCCCAGCGAGACCAGGGTCTGCGCGGCAACAGGCATGCCCAGGAGCTTAGGCGCGATCGAGGCGCCCAGCATGAAGAGGGCGAAAAGGCCGGTCAGGACGCGGCCGGTCCACACCATGGGCGAAGCTTTCATCGGATGTCTCTCCTTGTGGCGGAACAGCCGCCTTTGGTCCGAGGACGGCCGAGCTTGGCCGAAGCCGACACCGGGAGGAAAGAAATTCGACGAACGCCACGAGAGGGGTCTCCCAAAAGCGAACGGGCGGGCCTCGTTGAGAGACCCGCCCGCCGGACAGCTTTACCAGAAGAGGTCGTAGTAGACGCTCAGGACCTGACCGCTCCACACGTCGACCAGGATGGCGTTGTCGCCGACCCGCACCCACTCGCAACCGATCGGCGGCTGCGGCAGGTCGTAACGCCACCAGTCGAGATAGTACGAGCTGGAGTACCAGCCGCCCGGCAGATAGTCGCCGAACGACCAGCTGCGGACGTACCAGCCGCTGGGGTAGCGGTAGGCCGGCGCGCGATAGCGCTGGATCGAGCGGAAGCTCGGACGATAGTGGTTACGGTCGTACTGCGGTCGGCCCCGATCGCGGTCACGGAACTGACCCTGGCCCGGACGACGGTCGTCACGATCCCAGCCACCGCGGTTGTTGTCCCAGCGGTTGTTGTTGTCGCGGCGGTCGTTGTCGCGGCCCCGGTTGTCGTTCCGGTCGTTGCGGTCCCAACCACCCCGATTGTCGTTGTCGCGGTTCCAGCCGCTGCCACGGTCGCGATTGTCGTTCCCGCCCCGGTTCCAGTCGCGGCCGCCATTGTTCTGCGGCTGCTGCTGTTGCGGCTGAGGTTGCGGTTGAGGTTGAGGCTGGGTCTGCGGACGGTCGCCGCGATTCCAGCCGCTGCCTGCATTGCCGGCGGCGCCGTCCGGACGACCGCCACGGTCACCGCGATCCCCGCGCTCGCCACGGTTCCAGCCACTGCCGCCGTTGTTCGACGGTTGCTGCTGAGCTTGAGGTTGGGGCTGCGCTTGCGGTTGGGGCTGCGGACGGTCGCCGCCGCCGCGGTTCCAGCCGCCGCCACGATCACCACCACGGTCTCCGCCACGATCACCGCGATCGCCACGGTCCGCGCGTTCACCGCCACGGTCGCCACGATCCCCGCGCGGGCCATCGCGCTGTTCGCGCTGCGCCTGCTGTTGAGCGACCACCGCCCCCGCCGCCCCGGCTTCGGCGGCCGCGCCGCCCAGCAGCGAAAGCAGCATGGCGGTCGTGATCAGACGTTTCATTTCTTACTCCGAGGGGCCTTGAAGCGCGGCCCGGGCTTGTCCCTTGATAGCAGTGTCTGACTCGGCGGATGAACCGCGCTTGAACGACGGCAGGAGGCTTGATGACCGCGCACCCCAACGACGTCGTCAGCTTCTGGCGCAAGGCCGGGCCCAAGAAGTGGTTCGCCAAGGACCAGGCCTTCGACGCCGCCATCGCCCTGAAGTTCGAGCAGACTCACTACCGGGCCTCGATGCGTCGGTACGACGACTGGGCCCGGACGCCGGAGGGGGCGCTGGCCCTGCTGATCCTGCTCGATCAGTTCCCGCGCAACATGTATCGCAACACGCCCCACGCCTTCGCCACCGACCCGCTGGCGCGGATGTTCGCCCGCGAGGCCATCGCCGCCGGCCATGACCAGGACCCGGTCATCGCTCTCGACCTGCGCCGGTTCTTCTATTTGCCGTTCGAACACTCGGAGTCCCTGGTCGACCAGGAGTTCAGCGTCCAGCTCTTCGCCACGCTTCAAGCTGACACTGGCGACGAAGAATCGATGAAGTACGCCCTGCTCCACCGGGACATCATCGCGCGGTTTGGTCGCTTCCCCCATAGGAACGCCGGGTTTGGTCGCAAAACCACCGAGGCCGAGCAAGAGTTTCTCGACGAGGGCGGGTTCGCGGGTTAACGCCCTGTAATCTTAGAGCGGACGAAACCTAACACCACTTTAACTTGGCGAGACTTCATTTCGCCAATAGGTAGCGCCCGCTCCATTTAGGTTCGGGAACACTCAACAATGAAAACGCTCAAAAGCGCGGCGGCCATCGGCCTCGCGTTCTACGTCACTACGCCTGCCTCCAGCCTTGCCCAGGCCAAGCCCACGCGTGGCCAACAACTACAGACCCAGGCTTCGGCCGAGGTGCCGCATTGCCCGCGCAAGCTGGGCACGCTGTCGATCGTCGACGGTGACGATCCCAGCGGCTGGAGCCAGTACAACCTGGCCTCGCCCCAGAAGGTGCTGCGCGCGATCGTCCAGCGCTCGGGCTGCTTCAACCTCGTCGACCGGGGCGCGGGTCTCGGCGCGGCTGAGAAGGAACGCGCCATCGGCGGCAATCTGGGCCTGCAGCGCGGCGCCAATGTCGGCCAGGGCCAGGTCAAGGCCGCCGACTACGTGCTGGTCGCCGAGGTCCAGGGCGGCAACAGCAACGCCAGCGGCACGGCGGTCGCCGGCGCCCTGGGCGGCCTGGTCGGCGGTCGCGCCGGCGCCCTGATCGGCGGCATCAAGTCCAAGAAGGTCGAGGCCAACACGGTCCTGTCGCTGACCAACGTCCGCACCACCGAGACCCTGCAGGTCAGCGAAGGCTACGCCGCCAAGAACGACATCGGCTGGGGCGTCGGCGGCGGCTCGATGAGCTGGGGCGGCGCCATCGGCGGCGGCTACGAGGACACCGACATCGGTCGCGTGGTCACCCTGGCCTTCATCAACGCCTATTCGAAGATGGTCACCGACCTGGGCCTGCTTTCGGACGCACCGGCGGCGGCCACCGCGCCGCACAAGTCGTTCGTCGCCACCCGCGTCACCAACCTGCGCGCCAGCCCCGTCGCCAACGCCAAGTTGATCCGCGCCCTGCCCGCCGGCGCTATCGTCTATCCGACGGGCGCCAAGCAGGAAGCCTGGTGGGAGGTCGCCGACGAGAACGACAATGTCGGCTGGGTGCTGAACACGGCGCTGGAACCGGCGCGATAGCGCCGTTCGTCCACACGTGAAGAACGCGGCGACCGCAACCGCCGCGTTCTCAATCTTGGCGCGTGCTGACCACCCCTGTAGTGTGCCGCAAGTCGGGGACATTTCGGGGAACACCAGTATGAAAGCCATTCGCCATGCGCTGACCGTCGGTCTGGCGCTGACCGTGCTGACGCCGCAGATCGCGTCCGCCCAAGCCAAGGCCAGCAAGGGCCAGCAGATGCAGGCCCAGGCGTCCGGCGAAGTGCCGCGCTGCTCGCGCAAGCTCGGCACGCTGTCGATCGTCGACGGCGACGATTCCCGCGGCTGGACCCAGTACAACCTGGCCTCGCCCCAGAAGGTGCTGCGCGCCATCGTCCAGCGCTCGAACTGCTTCAACCTGGTCGATCGCGGCGCGGGTCTGGGCGCGGCCCAGAAGGAGCGCGAGATCGGCGGCAACCTCGGGCTGCAGCGCGGCTCGAACGTCGGCCAGGGCCAGGTCAAGGCGGCCGACTATGTGCTGGTGGCCGAGGTCCAGGGCAGCAACAGCAATGTCGGGGGCGGCGCGGTGGCCGGCGCCATCGGCGGCATGATCGGCGGTCGCGTGGGGGGTCTCGTCGGCGGGATCAAGACCAAGAAGCTGGAAGCCAACACCGTCCTGTCGCTGACCAATGTCCGCACCACCGAGACCATGTCGGTGTCGGAAGGCTACGCCGTGAAGAACGATATCGGCTGGGGCGCTGGCGGCGGCATCGGCTGGGGCGGCGTCGTGGGCGGCGGTTACGAAGACACCGACATCGGTCGCATCGTCACCCTGTCGTTCATCAACGCCTATTCGAAGATGGTCAGCGACCTGGGCCTGCTGTCCGACGCCGGTCCGGCCGCAGCCGCCGCGCCGTCGAAGACCTTCACGGCCACGCGCCCCGTCGCCATGCGCGCGACGCCCGTCGCCGGCGGCAAGCTGATCCGCACCCTGCCCGCCGGCGCCATCGTCTACCCGACCGGCAAGCAGCAGGAGCTGTGGTGGGAAGTGGCCGACGAGAACGACAACGTCGGCTGGGTGCTGAACACGGGCCTGGCCCCGAGCAAGTAGGGGTCGAGTGGAAGCTGGCTTCTCCTCCCCCTCTGGGGGAGGGGGACCGGCGAACGCCGGTGGAGGGGCCCTGTGATGAGGCCCGCTCCCCACACTATCCTGCATATCCACAACGAATCCCGCCTAACGCAGACAGCTGAACGCATGGCTGGCCCCTCCACCGCCGTTCGGCGGTCCCCCTCCCCCAAAGGGGGAGGATAGTTGGCGTCGTCCTGTGGACGCTTCCCCACGCCGCAGTGTTCAAGGACGCGATTCGCCCCCACATTCGTGCACCATGTACGAAGCCGTCCTCGACGCCCCGAAAGCCGCCGCCGATCATCCTGAGCGGCAATACCTGTCCCTGCTCGCCGACATCCTCGAGAACGGCGTCCAGCGCGGCGACCGCACCGGCACGGGCACCCTGGGTGTGTTCGGCCGCCAGATCCGCTTCGACCTGGCCAAGGGCTTCCCGGTCCTGACCACCAAGAAGCTGCACCTGCGCTCGATCTTCATCGAGCTGCTGTGGTTCCTGAAGGGCGACACCAACATCGCCTATCTCAAGGACAATGGCGTGCGCATCTGGGACGAGTGGGCCGACGAGAACGGCGACCTCGGCCCGGTCTATGGCAAGCAGTGGCGCTCGTGGGCCACGCCCGACGGCCGCGTGATCGACCAGATCGCGAACCTCGTCGAGAACCTGAAGACCAATCCCAACAGCCGCCGCCATATCGTCACGGCCTGGAACCCGGCCGATGTCGACGACATGGCCCTGCCGCCCTGCCACTGCCTGTTCCAGTTCTTCGTGGCTGACGGGAAGCTGTCCTGCCAGCTCTACCAGCGCAGCGCCGACGTCTTTCTGGGCGTCCCGTTCAACATCGCCTCCTACGCCCTGCTGACCGTGATGGTCGCCAAGGTCGTCGGCCTGGAGCCGGGCGAGTTCGTCCACACCTTCGGCGACGCCCACCTCTATCTGAACCACCTGGACCAGGCCCGCGAGCAGCTGACCCGCGAGCCTTATCCCTTCCCGACCCTGAAGATAGCCGACAAGCGCGACCTGTTCGGCTTCGAGTACGAGGACTTCACGCTGGAGGGCTACCAAGCCCATCCGCACATCAAGGCGGAAGTGTCGGTTTGATCCCCCTAGCCATCGTCGTCGCGCGCGCGGCCAACGGCGTCATCGGTCGTGACGGCGATCTGCCCTGGCGGCTGAAGTCGGACCTGGCCCTGTTCAAGGCCCACACTCTGGGCAAGCCGATCGTCATGGGTCGCAAGACCTGGGACAGCCTGCCCCGCAAGCCCCTGCCCGGCCGCATGAACGTGGTGCTGTCGCGTGACGGATCGTTCGCGCCCGAGCAGGCCGTGGCCTGCGAAAGCTTCATGGAAGCCGTCCAGATGGCTCGTGAGCAGGCGCAGGACGACGGCGCCGAGGAGGTCTGCGTGATCGGCGGCCGCAGCCTGTTCGAGGCGGCCCTGCCCAAGGCCAAGCGCCTGTACCTCACCGAGGTCGCCGCCGAGGTCGAGGGCGACGTCCGCTTCCCCGACTTCGACGAGAGCGCCTGGACCGAAGTCCGCCGCGAGGAGCACCCCGCCGGCGAAGGCGATGATCACGCCTTCACCTTCCGCGTGCTGGAGCGACGCTGAGACGTCAGCTCCGCGCCGTCACGACTTCCAGGGCCACTTGATCCCGCGCTTGCGTGGGGCCGGACGCTCCTGGGGCGCTGGCGCGCTTTCGGCGGCGGCATCCGCCAGCGGCAGAGGCTTCCGCTCCAGGCCCGCCCGCTTGTGCGTGTGCAGCAGCTTGCCCGTGCAGGCCTGGAAGACGACCTCGACCTCGCCGCCCTTGCCGACCTCGGGCATGGCGTACTTGGCCGGACCGATCCGGTGAGCGGTGATCACCGTATTGCCCTTGTCGGTCTTGCTCCAGCCAAGCCGCACATGGGTCGCGGTGTCGCCGTAGCGCTTCTGGAGCTCACGGTCGAAGGCCTTGTGGATCGCCGCGTCGACGACCGGCTTCCATTGTTCGCTCTTCATCGCCGGGCAGCTGGCCCGCGTCGGCATCGCCTCGGTCTTCGACGACCAGGGAACCTTCGGCAAGGGCAGAGAGGGCATGGTCCCGCAACCCGCCAACACGACGCCCGCCGCCGCGACCGCCATCAAAGATACCCGCATACCCAAATCCCTTGTCCGTATTCGCTCCACGCTCACCGCGAAATCGTGGCGGGCGCAAGGCATAGTCATCACCGATGTCGTCGGCCATCGCCGTTTCCAGCCGTAACACCGACCAGAGCGCCTGGGCCAGGGCGCTGGATTGGCGCTCGCTAGGCCGCCGGTTCGTCGTCCTTCGGGATCGGCTTGGGCTCGGCTTCCAGATCCGCCAGCTTGCGGGTCTTCAGGACCTTGTGGGTGCAAGCCTGGAAGACGACCTGGATCTCGCCGCCCTTGCCGGTCTCGGGCATGGCGAACTTGGCCGGGCCGATCCTGCGGCCGGTGACCGCGATGTCGCCTTTCGCATCCGTCACGCGGTCGATCAGGATATGCGTCCCGGCGGACCCGAACCGACGCTCGAGCTCGGCGTCGAAGGCCTTGCTCTTGGCCCTGTCCAGCACCGGACCCCAGGTCTCGATCTTCAGCGCCGGGCAGGCCGGCCCCGTCGCCGCTGCCGGCTTCGGCTTGGTCGCGCATCCCGACATCGCCACGCCAGCCGCCAGGGCCAGTATCCACACCGCGCGCATCTTGGCCCCCTACGCCACCTCGAGTCGCGCCAGCGTCACCGCGATTACCCAAGGGCGCAAGAACCTCCGGAGCAGATTGTCGCAGGCGGCCTTCCCGGGCCGGATGGCGTCACAATGACGCTGTTCGATTAACCGCCGGAGCAAGGCCTGCACGCGCATGGTGTCCGCCGAGTACGAGTGAGACCCACCTTGACCCCTAGGCCCCAGACTTCGCCGGGAGACAGCCAGAACCTACGGATCGCGAGCCTGCTCGCGGTCTTCGTGGGGTCGATGGCCTATAGCCTGTTCCTGGCGGGGGCGACGCACGACCTGCCCTCGATCTGGACCGCCAATGCCGTCCTGATCGCCGGAATGCTGATCCTGCCGGGCCGCGCCCGCTGGCTCATGGTCGCCCTGGCGGCCCTGCTGGACGTCGTCGTCGAGATGCTGGCCGGCGTCAGCTGGGCCTTCACCGCCGTGGTCGCGCCGCAGGACATCCTCCATGTCATCGTCACATCCACCGTGTTGCGCCGCCTGGGCCTGACCAACCACATGCGCAGTCCCTGGGGACTGGCCCGGATCACCGGCGTCGCCTCCGTCATCGTCTTCACCCTTTCGAGCATGACGAGCGGGATCCTGGCGCTGTCGCAAGGACGCCCGATCTGGGACGGCTGGGCCGACTGGATCACGCCCAACGTCCTGGGCGTCATCCTGGCCTTGCCCACGACGCTGATCCTGATGGATCGCCGCCACAAGCCGCTGTTCGCCGCCTCGGCGTGGCAGATGGCCGTGCTGACCCTGCTGGTCGCCGTCACCGCCGTGGCGATCTTCAGCTGGGAACCGGCCTTCCAGGTCCTGCTCTTCGCTCCCGCTATGATGGCCGTCTTCCGGGGCGGTCCTCGCGCGGTGGCCGTCGTCGTGCTGGCGTCGTTGGCCGCCTCGATCCCCGCGATCCTGCATCGCACCGGCGTCGACCGCGAGGTGGCCCTGGCCCCTCTGCGCCACGCCCTGCTCTTCCACGCCGTGCTGTTCGCGGTCTGCCTGATGGCCGCGATGATCCTGGAACGGCAGAAGCGCCTGCAAGCCCTGATGGAGCGCGGCCGTGACACGGCCCGCGCCGCCGAGGCCAGCGCCCAGGCCGCTAACAAGGCCAAGTCCGAATTCCTGGCCACGATCAGCCACGAGATCCGCACGCCGCTGAACAGCATCCTGGGCTTCGCTGACCTGGTCGCCGACGATCCTGGCCTCTCGCCCGAGAGCACCCGCCGCGTCGACCTGATCGGCCGCGCCGGCCGCTCGCTGGTCGAGATCATCAACGACCTGCTGGATTTCTCGAAGCTGGACGCCGGCCGCATGGAGCTGGACCCGCAGCCGGCCTCGCCCGCCGAGGTCCTGCGCGACGCCCTGGCCATCGCCGCCCCCGCCGCCGAAGCCAAGGGCCTGGATCTACGTCTCGAAATCGACGCCGAGGACGAGGACGCCCTCTTCTCGCTGGACGAGACCCGCCTGCGCCAAATCCTGCTGAACCTCGTGTCCAACGCCATCAAGTTCACCAGCGCGGGCGCGGTCACCGCGCGGCTGGACCTGTCCTCGCCCGGAACCCTGCGCTTCGAGGTCAGCGACACGGGCATCGGTATCGCGCCGGAGGTCCAGTCGCGCCTCTTCCAGCGGTTCACCCAGGCCGACAGCTCGATCAGCCGGGGTTTCGGCGGTACGGGCCTGGGCCTGGCCATCAGCAAGGCGCTGGTCACCCGCATGGGCGGCGAGATCGGCGTCGAGAGCGCGCCCGGTCGCGGATCCTGCTTCTGGGTCGAGGCGCCGGCTGAGCCCGCCGAGTGCTCGCCCATCCTGACCATCGCCTTGCCCGAGGCCTCCAACGCGCGCGGCGCCCGGGTGCTGCTGGTCGACGATCACCCGGTCAATCGCGAGCTGGGCCATGCCCTGCTGACCCTGGGCGGCCACGACGTGGTCACCGCCGAGGACGGCGCCGCGGCCGTCACCCTGGTCCGCGACCAGGAGTTCGACCTGGTGCTGATGGACGTCCACATGCCGGACATGGACGGCCTGGCCGCCACCCGCGCGATCCGCGCCATGGCTGGGCCCAAGGCCGCCGTGCCGATCCTGGCGCTCAGCGCCGACGCCATGCCCGAGCAGGTCGCCCGCTGCCTGGCCGCCGGCATGGACGGCCACGTGGCCAAACCGATCGTCCGCGACACCCTGCTGGCGGCGGTCGCGCGCTTCACCGCCGAGCCGGTCGAGATCCTGACGGCTCAGTCGTCGGTAAAGTAGTCGGCGATCGCCGCGTCGACGGGTTCCAGCTCGAACTTCGGCGAGGCGGCGCTCTCCAGGGCGCGGCGGATCTGCCAGGCGCTGCGACCGACGTGAACGCCCATGCTGCGCAGGTCCTCGACGATGGCTTCGCGCGTGGCCTCGTCGACCGTCTGGTTGTTCTGCAGCCTCGCCTGGTCCAGCCGCCAACCGAAGAAGGTGTCGGGGATCAGCTCGACCACGGCGCCCGGCGCCGGCAGCCACTCGTAGATCGCGCTGCGCTGGTCGACGGCGTAGTCGACATAGTTGGCCAGGCAGTTGCGATAGCGGCGGGCGGCGTCGCGAATGGCGGCCGCGCTCTCCAGCGGGCGCAGACGCTCCGTCCCCGGATGGGGCGGCGGGGGCAGCTCGCGGCGGAAGTCCTCGGCCACCTGGGTGAACAGCGCCTTGGGGGTCTGCGCGTGCCCCCAGGCCGCGACGCGCTGGGCCAGCAGTTCCGGCGCCAGACGCTTGGCCAGCACCGAATGGGCCTCCGCCAGCAGGGCCGCCTGGGCCGGCGTGACACGCAGGGCGACGCCGCCGATCTCGCGCAGGTCCTTCGGCAACGCCGTCAGGGCGCGGATCAGGTCGGGCGTGATCGTCTGGGCGTGGCGCAGGGTCTTGGCCGGCGCCGGATCGGCCAGCAGGTGGACGAGCGCGCGATAGTCCTCGGGCGCCCAGGCGATCTCGCCCAGATGTTCCAGCGCGCGTCGTAGTCCCTCGGGCGCGGCGTCCGCCAGCATCAGGGCGATGGCCTTGCGCAGCGGCAGGTCCATCAGAAGGGCGACATCGATCGGCGGGCCGCCATGGGGTTCGGCGGCCAGCATCAGGCAGATCAGGTGACGGCGCGCCGCCGGGGCGGTGACGAACGCCGTGTGCGGCGCGGGCCAGAGGGCGGCCAGCACGTCGGCGTAGAACGGCGCGATAAGGCGTAGAAGCGGCGAGGCGACAGAGGTCGTACTCGCGAGAGACTGGACAGTCATTGAAGAGCTCCGGCGGCGGCCGGAGCGGCCGCGACTAGCGGTAGGTGCGCAGGGTGCGAGGGGCGGATCGGCGGCAGCGCGAATTCGACGGCGCGCGCCAACCCGCCTTCGGCGGTGCGTTGGTTTGTGCGGCGGCGAGTTTCATGCGGCGGATCAGCTCCTGGAGCTCAAGTGGAGGCAGGCTGATCCCACGAATCTCCGCCCCACGACAACCCCTGGCGAACACGGTTACCGCACGCGTGGCGGTTGCTGTTGCTCGCACGACACGGTTCTCCGAACGGAACGCTCGCCAGGTTCAAACGTCCGTTTATAGTCTCATCCGACGCCCGATAGAGGCGAGGGAGACGCTCATGGACATCCAGCTGGTGGCCGACGGCCTGCAGTTCCCCGAAGGCCCCGTGGCCATGGCTGACGGTTCGGTGATCCTCACCGAGATCCAGGGCCAGCGCCTGACCCGCATCTGGCCGGACGGCCGCAAGGAGACGGTGGCCGAGACGGGCGGCGGTCCCAACGGCGCGGCGATCGGTCCGGACGGGGCGCTCTACGTCACCAACAACGGCGCCAGCTTCCAGTTCTTCGAGGCCAACGGCCTGAACATCCCCGGCCCTACCCCGCCCACGCATACGGGCGGCTCGATCCAGCGGGTCGATATCGCCACCGGGGCCATCACCACGCTCTACACCGAATGCGACGGCAAAAAGCTGGTTGGCCCCAACGACCTCGTGTTCGACAAGCAAGGCGGCTTCTGGTTCACCGACCATGGCTGCTCGACGCCCGACGGCCGCAAGTACGGAGCGCTGTACTACGCTCTGGCCGACGGCTCGAAGATCACCCGCTGGCGCGACCACTTCGTCTCGCCCAACGGCGTGGGCCTCTCGCCCGACGAGAAGACGGTCTACATGGCCGACACCATGCTGGGGCGGTTGTGGTCGTTCGAGGTGATCTCGCCCGGCGTGCTGGCCGATCCGCACCCGCTGATGCCCGGCAACGTGGTCTGCAACCTGCCGGGCTACCAGCTGCTGGACAGCCTTGCGGTCGAGGCCGGCGGCAAGGTCTGCGTGGCGACGATCATCAACGGCGGCATCACCGCCTTCGACCCGGACGGGAGCACCGAGCACTTCGCCTTCCCGGACGTGATCGTGACCAACATCTGCTTTGGCGGCGACGACATGCGCGACGCGTGGATCACGGCCTCGGGGACCGGCAAGCTCTACAAGGCGCGGTGGCCGCGGCCAGGCTTGAAGCTGAACTTCAACGGCTGACGCCGACAAATCGTGACGTGAAGTCACAAGTCCTGGTCCCCGCCACGGTATAGTCCGTGGCCGGGGCCGTCCCATCTAGGCTCCATCGAAGCAACGGAGCCCAGCGATGGACCTGAAACTGAACGACAAGACCGCGCTGGTGACCGGCTCGACCGCCGGCATCGGCCTGGAGATCGCCCGCACCCTGGCCGTCGAAGGCGCCAAGGTGTTCGTCACCGGCCGCACCCGGGCCAAGCTGGATGAAGCCCTGGCCAGCATCCGCGCCTCGGGCGGCAAGAATGTCGAGGGCGTGCTCGCCGACGCCGCTACGGCCGACGGCGCCGCCGCCATCCTCAAGGCCGTCCCGTCGGTGGACGTGCTGGTCAACAACCTCGGCATCTACGAGATGAAGGCCTTCGTCGACACGCCCGACGAGGACTGGCTGAAGCTGTTCGAGGTCAACGTCATGAGCGGCGTGCGCCTGTCGCGCGGCTACTTCCCCGGCATGCTGGAGCGCGACTGGGGCCGGGTGATCTTCATCTCGTCCGAGTCCGGTCTCGCGACGCCCGGCGAAATGGTCCACTACGGCATGACCAAGTCGGCCCAGCTGGCCGTCGCGCGCGGCATGGCGCAGGCGACCAAGGGCACGGGCGTCACGGTCAATTCGGTCCTGCCGGGCCCGACCCGCGCGGCCGGCATCCTCGACTTCCTCAAGAGCGTCTCGACCAATCCGGACGGCACGCCGCAAGAGCATGAAGCCGAGTTCTTCGAGAAGCACCGCACCGCGTCGCTGCTGCAGCGGATGATCGAGCCGCAGGAAGTGGCCAGCCTCGTGGCCTACGTCGCCAGCCCGCTGTCGGCCGCGACCAACGGCGCGGCCCTGAAGGTCGAGGGCGGCCTGGTGACGACGATCGCTTAGGCGTTACTCCCGCAGGAACGCCCCCGCGACCAGCAGGGCCATGGCCAGAAGCGCCAGCAAACCCGCCACATAAGGCAACCAGTCCATCGACGCCTCCCTGCGCTCTCGTGTGGGGAGGACGATGGTCCCGGGCCGTCTTGTCCGACAGCCCCGGAACAGGGGGTATGGTCTAGTAAAGCGTGCCCATGGCGGCGCGTTCGAAGCTTTTCAGTTCGTCAGTACGGCCTTCGCGGATCTTCACGACCCACTCAGGGTCCTGCAGCAGCGCGCGGCCGACGCCGACGAGATCGAACTCGCCGCGCTCCAGGCGCTCCAGCAGGCCGTCGATCGAGGCGGGCTGGCTGCCCTCCCCGCCGAACGCGGCGATGAACTCGCCCGACAGGCCCACCGAGCCCACGGTGATAGTCGGGGCGCCGGTCAGCTTCTTGGCCCAGCCGGCGAAGTTCAGGTCGCTGCCCTCGAACTCCGGCTCCCAGAAGCGGCGTTGCGAGCAGTGGAAGATGTCGGCTCCGGCGTCGGCCAGCGGCTGCAGCCAGGCTTCCAGCAGTTGCGGGGTCTCGGCGTTCTTGACCGCGTAGTCCTGCTGCTTCCACTGCGACAGGCGGATGATCACCGGATAGTCCGGGCCGACGGCGGCGCGGACGGCCTTCAGGATCTCGGCGGCGAACTTGCTGCGCTCGGCGATGGTCGGGCCGTTCAGGTGGTCGTCCCGGACGTTGGTG
Source organism: Caulobacter sp. GW821-FHT09H08 (assembly GCF_059415885.1). NCBI lineage: Bacteria > Pseudomonadati > Pseudomonadota > Alphaproteobacteria > Caulobacterales > Caulobacteraceae > Caulobacter > Caulobacter sp. GW821-FHT09H08. The sequence continues at coordinate 742,372 of NZ_JBWKOC010000003.1, read as the reverse complement.
CCTTCCCAGAAGAACTGGTCGATCAGGTAGCCGTGCGCGCCGTGCAGCTCGATGGCGTCGAAGCCCAGACGCTTGGCGTCGGCGGCGGCCGTGGCGAAGGCGGCGATGGTGTCGGCCACGTCCTCGTCGGTCATCGGCTCGGTGAAGACGTTGCCGTCCTTCTTGGACAGGCCCGAGGGGCTGTCGACCTTGCCCAGGTTGGCGGGGCCCTTGGCCGAGCCGACGTGCCACAGCTGCGGGGCGATCAGGCCGCCGGCGGCGTGGACTTCGTCGACCACCTTCTTCCAGGCGGCCAGTTCGGCCTCGCCGTGGAAGCGCGGCACGTTGGCGTCGTTCAGCGAGGCGGGACGGGCCACGCCCGTGCCCTCGGTGACGATCAGGCCCACCTGCCCTTCCGCCCGACGACGGTAGTAGGCAGCGACATCATCGGTGGCCACGCCGCCCGGCGAGAACGACCGCGTCATCGGCGCCATCACCGTCCGGTTGGGCAGCTTCAGCGACTTGAATTCGAACGGCTTGAACAGGGCGTCGAGCGACATGGGGGATTCCGGAACAGGAGTTGTTGCGGGCGATCCAAACACTTGTTCGGAGATGGCGCTAGTTAGAAATACTGAGGCCGGCGCAGCCCCCTCCGGCCCTTCGGGCCACCTCCCCCATGAAGGGGAAGGAGGTCCGTGATTACTCCTCCCCCTTCATGGGGGAGGTGTCGCCGAGAGGCGACGGAGGGGGATCGCCGCTAAAGCCCCAGCACCATCTTGGCCATGATGTTCCGCTGGATCTCGTTCGACCCCGCGTAGATCGAGGCCTTGCGGTAGTTGAAATAGGCCGGCGCCGCCGGGGCCGCGTAGTCCGGCCCCGCCCGCCCGTCATTGGCCGTCGACCAGGGATCCTGGACGAACGGCGCGGCATAGGTCCCGACCGCTTCCAGGGTCAGCTCGGTGATCGCCTGCTGGTGCTCGGATCCCACGCATTTCAGCATCGACGAAGCCGGGCCGATCGCCTTGCCGGCCGTGCGGGACGAGAAGATCCGCAGCTCGGTGGCGTTCAGGGCCTCGACCTGGATCTCCAGGTTGGTGATCTTCTCGCGGAAGTCGGCGTCGTCGATCAGCCGCCCGCCGTCGTCGGCGCGCTCCATCGCCGCGATGCGCTTGACCTTCTTGAGCATGTTCATCAGGCCCGGCGCGTAGGCGTTGCCGCGCTCGAACTCGAGCAGGTACTTGGCGTAGGTCCAGCCCTTGTTCTCCTCGCCGATGCGGTTGGAGATCGGCACCCGGACATTGTCGAAGAAGACCTGGTTGATCTCCTGCTCGTTGTCGGGCGGGCCGTCCAGGGTGGGCAGCGGCTTGATCTGGATGCCGGGCGTGTCCATCCGCAGCAGCAGGAACGAGATGCCCTCCTGCGGCTTGCCGGCCGACGAGGTGCGGACCAGGCAGAACATCCACTCAGCCCATTGGGCGTGGGTGGTCCAGATCTTCGAGCCGTTCAGGACATAGTCGTCGCCGTCCCGCTCGGCCTTCATCTGCAGGCTGGCCAGGTCCGAGCCCGAGCCTGGCTCCGAATAGCCCTGGCACCACCAGATGTCGGACTTCAGGATCGGCGGCAGGTGCTGAGCCTTCTGTTCGTCGGACCCGAACGCCATGATCACCGGCGCGACCATCTTCAGGCCCATCGGCGAAGAGGTCGGCACGCCGGCCAGGCTCATCTCCATGTTGAAGATGTAGCGCTGCGACGGCGAGAACCCTGCCCCGCCCAGCTCGACCGGCCAGTCCGGCGCCGCCCAGCCGCGTTCGGCCAGCTTCTTCTGCCAGCGCACTTGGCCAGCCTTGTCGAGATAGCCGTTCTTGGACTGCGACAGCTGCTTCTTCAGGTCGTCGTCATAGGCCGAGGCGATCCAGTTACGGACCTCCTGCTGGAACGCCAGGTCCTCGGGCGAGAAGGCGAGATCCATCGCCCTACTCCACCGCGTCGAGGTACTCGATGACGGGTGCGGCGGCCATGGTCGGCCCCATCGCCGCGCCGGCCGCCTTGAAGTAGTCCGTGCCTCCATGGTGCTTCAGGGCGTCGGTCGAAGCGTAGAGCTCCAGCACCTTGTAGACGCCCTCTTCGGTCTTGGAGCGGGTCAGCTGGTAGACGAGGCAGCCCGGCTCGTTGGCCTTCACCTTGTTCTGCAGGTCCAGGAACACCTTCTCGAAATCCGCGGCCTTCGCCGGCTGGACCTTCAGGGTCGCGACGACACCAATCATGCTAACCTCCCAACGCTTGTTTGAATGCAGCATGGGATAGGTGCGAGCGCGGAGCAAGGGGCACGATCAATCCCTCCCTCATCAGAGAGAGAGGGCTCAGACCCTAACGCCGCTCGTTCCAGCCGTAGGCGACCCACGAGTGCCCGCCGACATTCCGCGCCTCGATGAGTCCGTCGTCAGCGGGAGCCTTGGCGACCTTGCGGCCGCGGAAGGCGAAGGCGGCCAGGCCGAACAGGGCGCTGCCGATGAAGCCGACCACCACGACCGTGGCGGCGAACACCACCGCGAGGATCGCACCGACCACCACCGCGATCGACGTCGCCAGCGCGCCGGCGATCCAGGCCAACTTGTGGAAGGGCGAGGCTGCGGCGTCGCTGCTGCTCATCGTGGTCCTTTCGTCCGCGCTTATGATCAACAAAGGTGGTTCACAAGCGCTGAACTACAACTGAACACCCGGTCGGCCCGGATGAAAAGCCTTTTCCGTCCCCTTACGGAATGACCGCCAGGGACAGATTGTCTCGCCTAACCCGCCACCGCCAGGCCCAGTTCCCGGCGCTCGCGCATCACGGTGGAGAAGGCCGCGTTGATGGCGGCGGCCTTGGCCTCGGCCACCTCGATGAACTCAGACGGCAGGCCCCGGGCGCGGGCGCGGTCGGGGTGGGCGCTGGACAGGGCCGACTTCCAGGCGCTGCGCACCGTGGCGTCGTCGGCGTCGGCCGGCACTTCCAGGATCGCGTAGGGATCGTCAGCCCCGGTGCCCAGATGCGTGGCGCGCAGGCGGCGGAAGGCCAGCGGCGACATGCCGAACAGGTTCGACACCCGCTCCAGGTAGTCAAGCTCGTCCTGGGTCACCACGCCGTCGGCCTTGGCGATGTGGAACAGGCCGTCGACCACGTCTTCCAGCAACTGCGGGCAGCTGGAATAGCGCTTGGCCAGCCGCTTGGCGTAGCTCTCGAAACCGTGGGTGGTCTGGCGGGCCAGGTCGTACAGACGATGGATGTTCGGCTCGGAAGCCGGATCGGGCTGGAAGACCTCGGTGAAGGCGGCGAACTCGCCACCGTCGGCGCGGCCATCGACCTTGGCCAGCTTGGCCCCGAGCGCCGTCACCGCCGTCGAGAACGCCGGATCCTCGCCCGGCAGACCGCCCGGACACTCGGTGCAGTCGGCGAGATCCAGTCTGCGGGCGGCGATGCTCGCGATGTTGCGCCAGAAGGTCATGAACGCCTCGAAACCAGACGGACGGTAGAAATACGCGCGAAGGGGCGAAGCGGATCACCCCGACATCGTGCTTCTAGCACAATGAGAATGATCGTTCACATGACTTTCCCGCAATGCGGCGAAACCGCCCGCTCCTGCGACGAGGGAGCCGATCGGCCGGTTGCTCGTTATGGCTCAGCTTGACCCGAATGGTCACGCAACGGTCCCAATCCGGATCGAAATGCTCTAGTCAGACTCGCATTCACGTTGAAAGGACATCCGCCCGCATGGCGAACGCCCTCCTCCTCGCCCTCGCCCTCCTCGCTCAGGACGGCCAGGCGAGCGCGCAAAGCCCGAACGCCCCGCCCACCGACGAGTACGGCTATGTCGCCTGGTGCTACGGCGCCCTGGGCGGTTACGCCAATCTCTATGACCGGGTGATGCCGGAGGTGACGCGGATCGAGAAGGCGTTCCCAGGTCCCGACGGCGTGGCCGCCTCGCTAAAGACCTATCCGGAACTGCGCAGCCAGGCTCAGAAGGACATGAAGGCCTTCGCCTCGGCGATCACGGCGGCCGAAAAGGCCAGCCCGCGTCCGATCTCGGAATATGGCGGCGCCCAGGTGAAGCGCGGCGCGGCGATCTGGCAGGGCGCCGATTCGATCGACAAGGCGCGCCTGGCCCAGATGTGGATGAGCTGGAGCCCGCCCGGCGACTGCGAGAAGCGCGCCAAGACCCTGGAAATGAAGTCGAGCATCCTGGGCAAGGCGCTGAACTACAACGCCGCCCCGGCGAGCGCTCCGACGCCAGCCGCCGAAGCTCCGGCGCCCGTGACCGAGGCCGCGCCGCCGGCTCCCGCGCCCGAAACTCCCGTGCCCGCGCCCGTGACTGAAGCCGCGCCGGCGCCGGCCGCTCCCGAACCGGTCGCCGAGACCAAGCCCGAACCGGTCAAGAAGGTCGAACCCAAGGCGCCCAAGGCCGAGCCGCCGAAGACCACGCCGGCCGCCAAGCCCAAGCCGGCTCCGGCCCCTGCCAAGCCGCTGGCCCAGACCGCGCCCCAAACCACGCCAAAGAAGCTGCCCCCAATCGGCGGCAACGAGATCATCGTCGATCCGATCAACCCGATCCCCTGCGCCGGCAGCCTCGTCCCCGCCAAGCGCGGCGGTCGCGACGTGCTGATCTGCAAGGCGGACAAGCCGTAACTCAAAATCCTCCCCCTCTAGGGGGAGGATGGCAACGCCCCGCTCGCCGCCAACGCCTTGAACCACGCGTACGACGCCTTTGGCGTCCGTATGCCCGTGGTCCTGTCCATCGCCACCAAGCCGAATTTGGACGTGTAGCCCAGGTCCCATTCGAAGTTGTCGATCAGGGTCCACTCGAAATAGCCGCGCACGTCGCAGCCGGCCTCGCGGGCGGCGAGCACCGCCTCCAGGTGGCGGCGCAGATAGGTGATGCGGAACTGGTCGTTCAGCACCGCCGGGCCAGTCCCGAACGGGTCCGAGCAGCCGTTCTCGGTGACCATCATCTTCGGCGCACCATACTCGCGGCGCACACGGTCCAGGATTTCGAACAGGCCCGACGGGTCGATGTGGCGGCCGAAGGCGTCCAGCTCCGCGCCCTTGGGCGGGTTGGCCGGCGCGATCTTGCTGGGCGAGGACAGGTCCAGCCGCACATAGGCCGGCGCGTAGTAGTTCACCCCCAGGAAATCGACCGGCTGGCGGACCGTCTTCAGGTCGCCCTCCTGGATGACACCCTTCAGCAGGTCGTCCATGTCCTTCGGATAGGTCCCCTTGAACAGCGGATCGAGCCAGGCGCGGTTCCACAGCGCGTCCAGGCCATCCGAGGCCAGGCGGTTCCAGAACGCCAGGCCCCCGCCCGCCGGCCGGCAGGGCTGCAGCGCCATGGTCGTGCCGACCTGCAGGCCGCTCGCCCCGGCCCGCAGCGCCTGCATGGCCAGGCCCTGGCCCAGGTTCATGTGGTGGACGACCTTGCCCAGCTGGGTGATGTCCTTCAGCCCCGGCGCGTGCTCGCCCAGCACATGGCCGAAGACCGCGTGCACGGCCGCCTCGTTGAGGATGATGTAGTTCTTCAGCCGGTCGCCCAGCTTCTCAACCACCGCGTGGGCGTAGTCGGCGAAGCGTAGGGCCGTGTCGCGCGAAGCCCAGCCGCCCTTGTCCTGCAGGCCCTGCGGCAGGTCCCAGTGGAACAGGGTGGCATAGGGCGTGATCCCCTTGGCCAGCAGGGCGTCGACCAGCTTCGAATAGTGGTCGAGGCCGGCGGCGTTCACCGGCTCCTCCCCGCTGGCCAGCACCCGCGACCAGCTGATCGAGAAGCGATAGGCGCCGAGGCCCGCGCCGGCGATCAGGTCCACGTCGTCCTGGAAGCGGCGATAGCTGTCGGTGGCCACGGTGGCGTCCGTGCCGTCCTTCACATGGCCGGGGACCTTCTCGAACCCGTCCCAGACGCTAGGGCCGCGCCCGTCGGCGGTCTGCGAACCTTCCGTCTGGAAGGCCGCGGTGGCCACGCCCCAGACGAAGTCCTTGGGAAACTGCCGGCTCTTGGGCTTGAGGTCGGTCTCGTGCGCGCCCTCGCACCCCGAGAGCCCCACCGCTGCCCCGCCTAGAGCCAAAGCCCCCAGCGCCCGGCGGCTCACGCCTGACCGTTCCATCGTCCCCTCCCGTTCGTATCGTTGGGAGGAGGATGCGGTTGGGTTGTGGGTTTGGCTAGTTCACGCGGCGGAAGCTAGCGCGTCTTGGCCTTCGCGCGGACGCCAGCGATCGCGTCGGCCGGCATCGGGCGGCCCAGCAGGAAGCCCTGGAATTCCGAACAGCCCAGCTTCACCAGGCAGTCCATCTGGCCCTGGGTCTCGACGCCCTCGGCCGTGGTCTTCAGGCCCAGCGACTTGGCCAAGCTGACGATCGCCGAGGCCACGGCCATCGACTCGCCGTTGCCGGGCAGGCTGGAGACGAACGAGCGGTCGATCTTCAGCTTGTCGATCGGATGGCGGCGCAGATAGGCCAGGCTGGCATAGCCCGTGCCGAAGTCGTCCAGAGCCAGACGGAAGCCCAGGCGCTTCAGGCGACGCAGGGCCTCGTGGACGCCGTCGCTGTCCTTCAGCAGGGCCGTCTCGGTGATTTCCAGCATGAAGGCGTCGGCGCGCGCGCCGGTCTCGGCCAGGGTGGCGACCATCTCGTCGACGAAGCCCGGGTTCGACAGCTGGATGGCCGAGACGTTGACCGACACCTCCAGCCCCGACCAACGCAGGCTGTCGTAGCAGGCGCGGCGGAACACGGCCGCGCCGACCATGCCGATCAGGCCGCAGGACTCGGCCAGCGGGATGAAGATGGCCGGCGAGATCTCGCCGCGCTCGGGATGGGTCCAGCGCGCCAGGGCCTCGACCCCGACGATCGTCCCCTTGGCGTCGGTCAGCGGCTGATAGGCCACCGTCAGGGCGTCGGTTTCCAGCGCCGTGCGCAGGTCGCGCTCCAGGCCCTTCCGCAGGCGCAGGGCCGCGTCCATCTCGGGCTCGAAGAAGCAGTAGCGACCACGGCCGCCTTCCTTGGCGCGATAGAGGGCGACGTCGGCCTGGCGCAGCAGTTCGGCCTGGCCCTGGTCGGCGTCGGAGACCACCGCCACGCCGACCGAGCACGACAGCTCGGCGCGGCCGATCGACAGGTCGACCTCGCCCGACAGGCCCTCGACCACGCGCTGGGCCATGGTGGCCGAGCCCGTCGGCGTGGTGTCGGGCAGGATGATGGCGAACTCGTCGCCGCCCAGACGACAGATGGTGTCGGTCTCGCGGCAAATGCCCTTCAGGCGACGGGCGACCTCGCGGATCAGCTGATCGCCGGCGTCGTGGCCGTAGCTGTCGTTGACCTCCTTGAACCGGTCGAGGTCGATGCACAGCACGCCCAGATAGCCCGGCTTGCGGCGTAGCAGCGCGTGGGCGTGGACGAGGCGGTCGGTGAACAGGGTGCGGTTGGCCAGGCCCGTCAGCGGATCGTGCAGCGACAGGTGCTTGGCCTCGGCCTCGCTGAGCAGCAGCTTCTTGGCCGCGCGGCGGGTGATGCGGAACAGCAGGAACGAGCCGATGGCGGCGGCCAGGACGGCCGTGGCCAGCATCGGCGTGGCCGAGCGCAGCAGCTCGGCGCCCGGACGGCGGGGCTCCCAGCGCAGGACGATGCGGCGCCCGTCGGCGGCCCGGCCCAGCACGGACTGTGCGCCGTCGGTGGCGATCTTGTCCGGCGCGACGATCTCAATGTGGGTCTTGTGCAGCAGGAAGCGGTCGGAGAAGGCCTTGACGACGCTGTTGGCTACGGGAATGCCGGTCACCAGCAGCGGGGCATGGGCGCCCTTGGGCTTGGCCTTCAGATCCGGACGGATCAGCGAGACGGTGATCAGGACGGGCTCGTCGCCGATCAACTCGACGCGGCTCTTGTGGACCGCGCGCAGCTCCTTGACCTTGGCGGGGTCGGCCTCGATCTCGCGGACGGCGGCGACCAGGCGCGAGGTCGGCCCGGCGTAGCGGTCGTAGCTGTCGGTCGCCAGGTCGGCGCCGTTCAGGTGGCTGTAGATCGGCTTGTCGTTGCCATCGAGGACGAACACCACCCGGTAGCCCAGGGCCCCGCCCAGCGAGGCGCCGATGTTCTGGCTGGCCCAGGCCTGGTCGAAGTCGTTGTCCAGCTTGATGATCGCCTCGTCCCAGATGACGTAGGGATTGAGGGCGGTCTGAACTTCCTTGCCGCGCTGGCGCAGGCCGTTGCCGACCAGGGTCTGCTCGTATTCGCGCTCGCGGACGTCGGCGTGGCGAGTGGCGACCGTCAGCGCGAAACCGGCGAGCAGGATCATGCCCGCCGCCATGCCGGCGATCAGGCCAAAGATCTTGAGCTCGATGTTCCGACGATCCATCCCACTCCCCCGAGATGCCGCATCGTTCATACCAACGGTTGCGGAATCCCTTACCTGAGCGGGTTGGTGGGCAAATTATCGGACATCGTTACGCGATTTGGGTTTTGCCCGGCTCCGAGGGGCCGAATCCGACGCCGAAGCGTCGGATTGTAGACGCTAGGCAGCCGTGTCCCGCGCTCGCGCCGCCGAATCGTAGTTGAGGATCGGCGACAGCCAGCGCTCGGCCGTGGCCATGTCCCAGCCCTTGCGGGCCGCGTAGTCCTCGACCTGGTCGGCGTCGATCTTGCCCACGCCGAAATAGTGCGCGCGCGGATGGCTGAAATAGAGGCCCGAGACGGCCGCGCCGGGGGTCATGGCGTAGCTCTCGGTCAGCTTCATGCCGGTGGCAGCTTCCACGTCCAAGAGCTTGAACAGCGTACCCTTTTCGGTGTGGTCGGGCTGGGCCGGATAGCCGGGCGCGGGGCGGATGCCCTGGTACTTCTCGGCGATCATCACCTCGGTGTCGGCCGCCTCGTCGGGGGCGTAGCCCCACAGCTCGACACGGGCCTTGTAGTGCAGCCACTCGGCGAAGGCTTCGGCCAGGCGGTCGGCCAGGGCCGAGGCCATGATAGCGCTGTAGTCGTCGCCGGCGTCCTTGAACGCCTTGACGATCTCGTCCTCGCCATGGCCGGCCGTGACCGCGAAGCCGCCGACATAGTCCGCCCCCTCCCCGATCGGCGCGACGAAGTCCGACAGCGCCACGTTGGTCTTGCCCTCCCCCTTGTCCATCTGCTGACGCAGGGTGTGGAAGCGCGACAGCTGCGTCGTGCGCGTCTCGTCGGTGTAGAGCACCACGTCGTCGCCCTGGGCCTGGGCCGGCCAGAAGCCGATCACGCCCTTGGCCCCGAACCACTTCTCGGCGATCACCTTGTCCAGCATGGCGCGGGCGTCGCGGTAGAGATCCGTCGCCGCCTTGCCGACCACGTCGTCCTCGAGGATCTGCGGATAGCGGCCGATCAGCTCCCAGCTGGCGAAGAACGGCGACCAGTCGATGAACGGCTCCAGCTCGGCCAGCGACGGCTCGAAGCTGCGCGTACCGATGAAAGCGGGCTTGGGCGGGACATAGCCGCTCCAGTCGATGTCGAAGGCGCGCTGGCGGGCCTGGCCGATCGAGGCGCGGGCCTTCACCGTCTGGCCACGCGCATATTGCTCGCGGACCTTCACATATTCGGCGCGGGTCTCACCGATGATCCGGTCGCGCTCGCTCTCGGACAGCAGGCCCGAGACCACGCCGACGGCGCGGCTGGCGTCGACGACATAGGTGGTCGGTCCCCGGCGATAGGCCGGCTCGATCTTCACCGCCGTGTGGGTGCGGCTGGTGGTGGCGCCGCCGATCAGCAGCGGAATGTCGAAGCCCTGCCGCTCCATCTCGGCGGCCACGAACACCATCTCGTCCAGCGACGGCGTGATCAGGCCCGACAGGCCGATCATGTCGACCTGGTGTTTCTTGGCCTCTTCCAAGATGCGGTCGGCCGGAACCATGACGCCCAGGTCGATGACCTCGTAGTTGTTACACTGCAGCACGACGCCGACGATGTTCTTGCCGATGTCGTGGACGTCGCCCTTGACGGTGGCCATCAGGACCTTGCCGGCGGCCTTGCGGACCTGGCCTTCCTTCTCGGCCTCCATGAACGGCATCAGCCAGGCCACGGCCTGTTTCATGACGCGGGCCGACTTCACGACCTGGGGCAGGAACATCTTGCCCGCGCCGAACAGGTCGCCGACGACGTTCATGCCGTCCATCAGCGGGCCTTCGATCACGTGCAGCGGACGCTCGGCGGCCAGGCGCGCCTCTTCGGTGTCGGCTTCGATGAACTCGGTGACGCCATTGACCAGGGCGTGGGTGATGCGCTCGCCGACCGTGCCCTCGCGCCAGGCCAGATTGACCTGCTGGGCCTGGCCCTTCTCGCCCTTGTAGCGCGGGGCCATGTCGACCAGGCGCTCGGTGTTGGTCTGGACCGGATCGCGCTGCGGACGGTTGAGGATCACGTCCTCGACGGCCTCGCGCAGGGCGGCGTCGATGTCGTCATAGACCGGCAGGTCGCCAGCGTTGACGATGCCCATGTCCATGCCGGCGTTGATCGCGTGGTACAGGAACACCGAGTGGATCGCCCGGCGCACGGGCTCGTTGCCGCGGAAGCTGAACGAGACGTTCGACACCCCGCCCGACACGCGGGCGTAGGGCAGCATCTGCTTGATGCGCCGCGTGGCCTCGATGAAATCGACAGCGTAGTTGTCGTGCTCCTCGATCCCCGTCGCCACGGCGAAGATGTTGGGGTCGAAGATGATGTCTTCCGGTGCGAAGCCGACCTTGTCGACCAGCGTGTTGTAGGCCCGCTCGCAGATCTCGACCTTGCGCGCCTCGGTATCGGCCTGGCCGACCTCGTCGAAGGCCATGACCACCACCGCCGCGCCATAGCGCTGGCACAGGCGCGCCTGTTCGAGGAACTTCTCCTCGCCTTCCTTCATCGAGATGGAATTGACGATCGCCTTGCCCTGGACGCACTTCAGCCCGGCCTCGATCACCTCCCACTTGGAGCTGTCGATCATCACCGGCACGCGGGCGATGTCCGGCTCGGCGGCCATCAGGTTCAGGAAGGTGACCATGGCCTGCTGGCTGTCCAGCAGACCCTCGTCCATGTTGACGTCGATGACCTGGGCCCCGGCCTCGACCTGCTGGCGCGCGACCGACAGCGCGGCCGGATAGTCGCCCTCGACGATCAGCTTCTTGAACTTGGCCGAGCCGGTGACGTTGGTGCGCTCACCGATATTGACGAAGACGGGTCTCATGGTCGGTCGATCCAAATAAACCCGCCTTCCTCGCCCTTGTGGCGAGGACCCATCGCGCCGCTAGCACAGCGCCTGGAAAGTCGGGCTCCGCAGCAGCGGAAAACTGGGTCCTGGGCACAAGGCCCAGGAAGGCAGGAAAAAGAAAGCTTTTACGCCAACTCGAACGGCTCGAGCCCCGCCAGGCGCATGGCCTTGGGACGCTCGGGAATGGCGCGCGGGGTCACGCCACGAACCTCGTCCGCCACGTGGCGGATGTGGTCCGGCGTGGTGCCGCAGCAGCCGCCCAGGATGTTGACGAGGCCGTCCTTGGCCCATTCGTGCAGGGCGTGGCCGGTCTCGTGCGGCTGCTCGTCGTACTGGCCCATGGCGTTGGGCAGGCCGGCGTTGGGATAGGCCGCGACCAGGGTGTCGGCGATGCGGGCCATCTCGGCGATGTGCGGACGCATCAGGTCAGCGCCCAGGGCGCAGTTGAAGCCCACCGCGAACGGCTTGGCGTGCTTGACGCTGTTCCAGAACGCCTCGGCCGTCTGGCCCGACAGGGTGCGACCCGAGCGGTCGGTGATGGTGCCGCTGATCCAGATCGGCAGCTCCTCGTGGCCCTCGTCGCGCAGGTCGAGGATCGCCTTGATGGCGGCCTTGCAGTTCAGGGTGTCGGTGATCGTCTCGATCAGGAAGAGATCGACGCCGCCCTTGTAGAGCGCATCCACCTGCTGACGGTAGGCCTCGTAGACCTGGTCGAAGGTCACCTTGCGCGCGCCTGGATCGTTCACGTCCGACGACATCGACAGCATGACGTTCAGCGGCCCGATCGAGCCGGCGATGAACTTCGGACGCTCGGGGTTTTCGGCGTTCCAGCGGTCGGCGACCGAGCGGCCGATCTTCGCGCCTTCGAGATTGATGTCCCAGACGTCCTGCTCGCCCAGGTGATAGTCGGCCTGGGCGATGGTGGTGCCCGAAAAGGTGTTGGTCTCGGAGATGTCGGCGCCGGCGCTGAAATAGGCGTCGTGCAGCTCGGCCACGAGATCCGGCCGGGTCAGGCACAGGATGTCGTTATTGCCCTTCATCTGGCCGTTGTAGTCGGCGAAGCGATCGGCCCGGTAGTCGGCCTCGGTCAGGCCCTTCTTCTGGAACATCACGCCCCAGGAGCCGTCGAGGATCAGGATGCGTTCCTTGGCGGCGGCCTTCAGGGCGGCGACGCGATTGGCGCGAATGGAGAGGTCAGTCATCGTGCAGCCTCCTGCTGCTTGGCCAGCGCGGCGCGGAAGTCGGCTTCCGACCTGGCGACGCGGACCTGGAGTTCGTTCGGATCGACGAACGGATTGGCGCCCTGCCCCAGCTTGGCGCGCTTGTCGGCCATGCCGAACTGCTCGTTGTGCGGGGCCAGGAAAATGTCGGCCTTGAAGCCCTTCAGCCGGGCGAAGGTCTGTTCGTAGTCGGCGACGATGCCGGGGTACTGTGGGCCCTTGGTCTTGGAGACCAGGCGGTTGACGCCCACCGAGGTGCTGCAGCTGACGAAGACCTGCTTGGTCACGCCGTCGACCTTCGTCGGGAAGGTCCAGCTGGTGCAGCCCGCCGTATGGCCCGGCGTGACGTGAGCCGTCAGCGAGACGCCGCCCAGGCTGACGACGTCGCCGTCGGCCAGCACGCGGTCGACCTTCACCGGCGGAAACTTCGAAACGCCCGAGTCCTCCGAGCCGATATAGGTCCCCGTCTCCAGCGCCTTCTGGTCGCCGGCGCTGACGGCGATGGTCGCGCCGGTGGCCTGCTTCAGCGCCGCGAAGTCGCCGGCATGGTCGAAGTGGGCGTGGGTGTTCAGCAGGACCTTCACGTCGGTCGGCTTGAAGCCCAGGGGCGCCAGGCTCTTCTCGATCCGCTTCTCGCCGCCGGGCATGCCGCCGTCGATCAGGATCGCGCCGTCGGACGTCTTGATCAGGAAGACCGAAACGCCCTTGGAGCCGACATAGTAGAGGTCGTCGGCGATCTGGAACGGGGCGGTCGGAACCACCCAGCTGATCATCTTGCGCGCGGCGAAGGCGGTCACGGCCGCCAGCCCCGCCAGCGCCACCACGCCGCCCGCGATGAAGACGCGGGCGCGGCTCATCGCTTGCCGCTCATAGCCTGCTGGCGCGCCAGTTCCTGGTTGAAACGGGTCTCGTAGCCGTCGACGAACTTGGAGAGTTCGGTCGGATCGACAAAGGCGTTGGCGTCGCCGCGCAGCTGCTTCTGGCGCTTGGCCAGCAGGTCGCCCTGCTCCTCGTGGCTGGGCAGCATCACGTCGGTCGGCAGGGTCCGCATCTTGGCGAAGGCGGCGCGATAGTCGGCCACGATCGCGCGATGCGCCTTGTTACCGACCAGATGGTTGCCGGCCACTGACAGCGAGCACGGGAAAGTCACGTTCAGTGGGCGGCCCTTCTCGGTCACCGCCATGGTCCAGGTGGTGCAGCCCGGGGTGTGACCCGGCGTCAGGTGGGCGACCAGGGTGGTCTCGCCCAACTTCAGCTTGGTCTCGTCACCGAAACTCCTGTCGACCTTCACGGCCGGAAACAGTGTCGCGCCATTGTCGTTGTCGCCGACGTGTTGACCGATCTTCAGCGCCGGCTCGTCGGCGCGTGAGGCCCAGACCTTGGCGGTCGGGATGTCTGCCTTCAGTTGGGCCATGCCGCCGGCATGATCGTAATGGGCATGGGTGTTGATCAGGAACTTCACGTCCGCCAGCTGGAAGCCGAGCTGCTGGATGTTGCGCTCGATCAGCTTGCCGCCCTGCGGCGACGGGCCGCTGTCCAGCAGGATGTGGCCTTCGGACGAGGTGATCAGCCAGGCCGACAGGCCTTCCGAGCCGACATAGTAGATGTTGCCGACCACCCGGTACGGCTTGATCGGCCGCGTCCAGTTGGCGTTGTCGTCAGCGTGCGCGACCGGCGCAGCGACGGCCGCCAGGGCGAAGGCCAGCGAGATCAGGGCGCGCTTCATGCGGCTGCCTCCGCCGGGGCCGGCGATGTCTCGCGCAGGCCGAGCACCCGGCAGATCGCATAGACCAGATCGGCCCGGTTCAGGGTGTAGAAGTGGAAGTCCTCGAAGCCCTGCTCCTGCAGCTTGGCGCACATCTCGGCGGCGACCGAGCAGGCGATCAGGCGGCGGGTCTCGGCGTCATGTTCCAGGCCGTCGAACAGGTTGCCCAGCCATGACGGGATCGCCGTCTGGCAAGCGGCGGCCATCTTCTTCAGGCCGGCGAAGTTGGTCACCGGCATGATCCCCGGCACGATCGGAATGGTGATCCCGGCCGCGCGGACCTTGTCGACGTAACGCAGGAAGGCGTCCAGATCGAAGAAGAACTGGCTGATCCCCAGCGTCGCGCCGGCGTCGACCTTCTGCTTCAGGACGTCGATGTCGTGTTCCAGCGACGGGCTTTCCGGATGCTTCTCGGGATAGACCCCGACCAGCACCTCGAACGGCGCGATGCCGCGCAGGGCCTTGGTCAGCTCGGTGGCGTTGGCGTAACCGTCGGCGCGCGGGACATAGACCCCGCCGATACCGCCTTCGCCCGGAGGCGGGTCGCCGCGCAGCGAGACGATGTGGCGGACGCCCGTCTCCCAATATTCTCGGATCACGTCGTCCACTTCCTCACGGCTGGCGCCGACGCAGGTCAGGTGGGCGGCGGGCTTGAGGCTGGTCTCGTCCAGGATGCGCTTGACCGTGCGGTGGGTGCGTTCGCGGGTGGAGCCGCCGGCGCCATAGGTCACCGAGACGAAGGCCGGATCCAGCGGCGCCAGGCGGGTGATGGCCTGCCAGAGGTTCTCTTCCATCTGCGGCGTCTTGGGCGGGAAGAACTCGAACGACACGCGCGGACGACCGGTACGCTCGCCGGCGCGGGCGACGGGACCGATCACGCGGCGGGTGGGCGGAAGGGTCATGCGGCGTTCCTCTCGGCGATCGTCCGGGCCGGACGGCGGGCCGTCCAGATCTTGACGGTCAGCCCCTCGCCGGTGGCCGGCGGCAGGGCGATGTTGCTTTCCAGCTGAAGGCCCGAGGCCTGCAGCCAGGTGACGATCTCGATGTCGTCGAAGCCCAGGCGGCGGTGCTGGTGCACCTCGCGCAGGAACTCATGATCGTGTGGCGCGAAGTCGGCGATCAACAGCAGGCCGCCGGGCGTCACCAGCCGCGCGGCCTCGGCCACGGCGTTGGCGGGATCCGACAGGTAGTGCAGCACCTGGTGCACGGTCACCAGGTCGGCGCAGCCGCCCGGCAGGCCGGTGCGGAAGATGTCGCCATGGCGCAGCTCGCAACGGATCAGGCCAGCCTTGGTCACCTCGTCGCGAGCGATGTTCAGCATCTGCTGCGACAGATCCAGGCCCAGGGCGTTGCTGGCGCGCTTGCCCAGCAGGGTCAGCATGCGGCCCGCGCCGGCGCCCAGGTCGACTAGTTCCTCGAACGGCCCTTCGCCGGTCGCCCGCAGGATCGCGGCCTCGACCTCGGCTTCATCGACATACAGCGACCGGATTTCGTTCCAGCGCGCGGCGTTGCGGGCGAAATAGGCCTGGGCGTCGCTGGAGCGCTCAGCGCGCACGGCGGCCAGCTTGTCGGCGTCCAGCTGCACGTTCTCGTCGGTGTCGTCGATCAGGTCCAGGGCCTGCTCGACCAGGAACCGGCCCGGCGACTTGGCGGCCAGGCGGTAGAACACCCAGGCCCCGTCCGGGAAACGCTCGACCAGGCCCGCCTCGGCCAGCAGCTTCAGGTGGCGCGACACGCGCGGCTGGCTCTGGTCGAGGATGCGGCACAGCTCCAGCACCGACAGCTCCTCGGCGGCCAGCAGGGCCAGGAGCCGCAGACGCGTGGACTCGCCGGCGGCGCGCAGCACCTCGACGACCTGTTCGGCGGTAAGCTTCATGAGGACATAAAGATATCTTTATGTCCGATTTGGCAAGGGGAAATTATGCCTCAGCTTCGCCCTTGGCAGGCTCCCAAAGCTCAATCTTGACCCCCGCGGGATCGAGAAGCCAGGCGAACCGGCCCATGCCGTCTTCGTCCTGGCGGCCCAGCGGCTCGACGCCCTCGGCGGCGGCCTTGGCCAGCAGGCCGTCGATATCATCGACAACGAAATTGATCATGAACGGCGCGGTCGACGGCGCGAAATATTGGGTGTCGGCCCCGAAGGCGCACCAGTTGGTCGAATGACCCTTCGCCGGCTTGAAGACCGCCCCGCCCCAGTCGTGGATCTCGAAGCCCAGCACGCGGGCGTACCACTCGCGCACCGCCGTCGTGTCTTCGGCCTTGAAGAACACCCCGCCCAGACCCAGCACCTTGGCCATCGATCAACTCCCCAGGGCGCTCGCCCAATCTTCGGACCACCTTAGCAGAGGCCATAGCGCGATGATCAAGTCCGCGCCGCGCGGGCTGAGCCGATAGCGCCCCTCGGCCGCCACGATGTCAGCGGTCCGCAGCTCGGACAGGCGCGTGTTCAGTGTGCCGGGCGGCAACTCGGCCGCCGCCTGCAGGGCGCGGAAGGTCAGGACCCTGCCCTCGCGCAGCTCCCAAACGATCCGCAAGGCGCCCCGACGCCCCAACAGGTCCAGCGCCGCCATGATCGGCTTGCCGGTGTCAGAGCCCCGGACGGCCTGCCCAGGAACTATCGCTTCAATTTTTGCAGCATCATCGCGATCTTGCATGATACAAAATTTGTAGCATGGAGGATTTCGGATGTCGCCAAGGATCGCCCCCGCCGTCGCGCCCTACCCGCCGGCCGTCGCCAAGACCCTCGAACGCCTGAAGACGCCCGGCGACCAGCCGCTGTCGCTGTTTCGCACCCTGGCGCGGGACGAGCGCCTGTTCGCCCGCTTCACCGGCGCGGGCCTGCTCGATCCCGGCCACCTGTCCCTGCGCGAGCGCGAGATCGTCATCCACCGCGTCTGCGCCCTGAACGGCGCGGCCTATGAGTGGGGCGTGCACGCGGCGATCTTCGCCAGTCCGGCGGGCCTCGACGCGGAGCAGCTGGCGGCTACCGTCACGCCAGGGATCGCCGCCTGCTGGGGCCCGCGCGAGGCGCTGCTGATCGGCTTCTGCGACGCGGTCAACGCCTGCGCCGACATCGACGAGCCCCTCTGGACGCGCCTCTCCGAGGCCTTCGGCGAAGAAGCCCGGATCGAGCTGATGATGCTGGCCGGCTTCTACCGGACGGTCAGCCTGCTGGTGAACGGCTTGCGGCTGGAGCCGGAAGGCTTCGCCGCGCCGTTCCCAGCCTAGGCGGCAACTGGCGAGGCCAGGGGTTCGCCATGGAAGTAGCGGCGCAGGTTCTCCAGGGTCAGGTTGACCATGGCCGGGATGCTGTCCAGCGTCGCGCCCGCGGTGTGCGGGGTCAGAACGGTGTGCGGCACGCCCACCCAGCGCGCGGCCGGGGTCGGCTCGTGCTCGTAGACGTCGAGACCGGCCATGCCCAGGGTTCCGGCCTTCAGCGCCTCGATCAGCGCGTCCTCGTCGATCAGCGAGCCGCGCGCGACATTGACGATCAGGCCCTGCGGTCCGAGCGCCTCGATGACCGGCTTGTTGATCAGGTGGCGGTTGCTAGGCTCGGCGCGCGCGCAGACGACCAGCACGTCGCTGTCGCGGGCCAGGGCCATCAGGCTGTCGGCGCGCGGATAGTCGGTGTCCTTCGGATGCGGTCCCCACCACGCGACCTTCATCTCGAAGGCCCGCAGACGGGTGGCCACCGCCTCGCCGATATAGCCCAGGCCGACGATGCCCGCCTTGCGGCCGCGCAGGCCGTGGCGCGGGGCCATGCGCTCGGCGTGGGTCCAGTGACCGGAGCGCAGGCGATGATCGCCCTCGACGATGCCGCGCCAGGCCGCCAGGACCAAGCCCACGGCGTGGTCGGCGACGTCCGCCGCGTTGAGGCCGGTGGAATGGGTCACCGCGATGCCGTGCGCCTTGCACCACGGCACGTCGACGCCATCATAGCCGACGCTGACGCACGCGATCAGGCCCAGTTGCGGCATCTCCGACAGCATGCCCCGACTGAGCTGCATCTCCCCGGCATGGACGATGGCCCGCACGCGCTTTCCGGGGCCTTCGAGGAACGCCATCCTGTCGGGAAAGTCCCACAACCGATGCACCTGATAGGCGCCCTCCAGCAATGGCTGAAGCGGCAGCAGCATTTCATGCGACAGCAGGATGTGCGGCTTGTCGGCTGCGGTTTGCGGCATGCGTGTCTCCATTCGGGCGGCCCAAAGGCCAGCGGGACAATCGTCTTGCGAGACCAAGCTACTCCTCTTGGAGCGCTTATCCAGAGCTAAGCAGCGGAAAGGCGCGCCGCTACCGCACACCTCATCACGCTCTGGTGACGCCCGCCCGCCATCAACCCGACGGGCGCGCGAGGGTTCCCGTCAAAAGGCCAAGCTGTGAACAACTCCCGCCACCAGGGGTTTTGTTAAACGGCGCCGCAACGGCGCTTCCAGGCCCGGAGAAATCTCCATGTTGACCAAGACGCTCGCCGCGATCGCGGCGATCTCGATGCTGGCCGCCGGCGGCTCGGCGCTCGCCGCACAGCAGAAGTCGGCAACCACGATCGGTCCCAAGCAGCCGATCCCCTATGCGCAGCTCAACAGCTACCTGAAGGCCTCGCCCAAGGCGCGGGCCAGCAAGGACTGGTGGGCCGGCTCGGCCATGACCGGCACGCAGGCCGACACCTCGGCCACCGCACCCGCCCTGCCCTCCGCCGGCGCGGACACCGCGGTGAATCCCATGCCGTCCGCCGCGCCGCCCAGTCTGCCAGTGACACCGCCGATCGACGCCACCCCGCTGCCCAGCGATCCGACCAAAACGGCCGATCCCAACCCCGGCGCGCCGGCCGCGCCGCCTGTGACCCCGCCGAGCGAACCGAAGTAGCCGATCCGCTCCCGGGGCGGCGTCCGCCGCCCCGGGAGCGATCAGGTCACTGCCCCCCGAAGATGAAGTCGGCCTTATAGTAGCCCTTGGCGGGATCGAGGATGTCGATGGCGAACGGCGCCGAGCCATCTGCCAGATCCGTTAGCCAGGCGTCGTTTGACCGGACCATGACACCCAGATCGGCTTTTTGCGCCTCGGCGAGAAGCCAGCCGACCATGGCCGCCTTCGTCCCGACGCCACCGAGGCCATCGCCGCCATAGGCCGCGAAATAGGCGTCGCGACCGCCCGCCAGCAGCGCCGTAACCTTGGCGTCCGTCGGCGTCCCGCCGAAGATCGCCGCATAGGCCTTCTTGGTCGCGTCGAACAGCGACAGCGACCCGTACTCGGCCGCGAACTTGGCATTGCCCTCGCCAACCTTGCCGAGATTGACCGCAAAGTTGATGTAACGGTTTTCGAGATTGAAGCTCTGGTAGTAGGCGCTGTTCAGGTTGTTGGCGTTGGGGCCCGTCGGCGCGACCAGATAGTTAAAGCCGAACTGCGTGGGAATGGACCCGGTGAAGAACTGATACGCCAGCGAGGCTACCGAGGTCGACGCGCCGGCGATCCGGATGATCTCGTTCACCACGGCCGCCGTCGAGGCGTTGGTCTCCATGAAGTCGGCGACGGCGCTGTACGCGCCGGTGAAATAGCTGGGCGTGGCCTGCTGGCGGAGAATCGCGGCGAACGCCGTGGCGGCCTCCGGGGCAAGGGTCGGCATCAGCGAGATCGAACGGTCGGCGAACAGCAGGAAGTCGACATTCCTGAGCGTGTCGGTCCCGTCCGCGCCGGTGACGACCCACGAGCCGTCGGCCTGCTTGGTCCAGCTATAGTCCTTGGCGTAGCCGAGATAGGCGGCGCGATTCACCCCGGCGCCGCCGTCGATCACGTCGTCGCCGAGACCGCCCTGCAGGTAGTCATCGCCGGCATCGCCCCACAGCTGATCGGCGCCGTTGCCCGCGTAGATCTCATCGTTGCCCGCCCCGCCGTGCAGGAGATCGTCGCCGTTCACCGCGCGGTACACGTCGTCGCCAGCGGTCCCCGCGAAAATGTCCGAGCCCTCCGTACCTTCGACCTTGAAGACGAAGGTCGAGTCCACGAACGCGCTGACGTCCAGCGTGGCCAGCCCCGTGAACCTCATGACGATATCGGCGTCCGACAGCTTGCCCGACCCGTCCACGTCGTAGAGCAGGTAGGTGTCGCCGCCGTCGGCCCAGGTCCACACCTGCTGGAAGCCGGGCCCATAGTCCTTGCTCGAAAAGGCCTGTCCCGGCCTCAGGGAGAAGTTCGGATTCTCGATGGAGCCGCGGAAAATCTTCCGATCGTAGTCCGGATAGGTTTCGCCCAGGCTCAGGCGGTCGCCCTCGGACACCTTGAAATCGGTGACCGTCGTATAGCCCTTTCCCCAGACGCCGTAGACGTTCTCGATCAGGTCGCCGCCCGAGCCCCCGGTGACCCGGTAGTTGCCCTCGTGAATCGTGATCTTGTCCTTGCCGGCCCCGCCATCGATCACTCCCACGGCGTCGATGGCGGCGCCCATGAAGGTCGAGGTCAGGGTCAGCGTGTCGTCGCCGTCGCCGCCCAGCAGGGTGTCGCCGGTCCAGCCCTGCAGGACATCATTCCCGACGCCACCGTCCAGGATGTCGAAGCCCGCGCCACCGTAGAGATTGTCGTTGCCCGCCTCGCCATAGAGGTAGTTGGTCGTCCCGGCGTCGCCGGGCAGGTCGGGCGCCGTGACGCCGTCGGCGAACATCGAGTCATTGCCGGCGCCGCCGTACATCGTGTCGCCGCCGCTGGCGCCCCAGAACGAGTCGTGACCGTCGCCGCCATACATCAGGTCCGCGGCGCCATAGCCGTGGAGCTGGTCGTTGCCGGCTCCGCCGTCGATACGCCCTTCGCCGTCGACCGCGCCGTAACTGTTGAGTTGGATGTAGTCGTCGCCATCGCCGCCCAGCAGGAAATCGCCGTGCGCGCCGTAGAGCCAGTCGTTGCCGTCGCCGCCGTCCAAGGTGTCGCGGCCGGCAGATCCGGCCAGCATGTCGTCGCCGGCCTCGCCGTACAGGGCATTGGACGTGCCGACATCGATCTGCGCGCCATCGCCGCCCGCGGCGATTATCTGGTCACCGCCGGCCCCGCCCCGCAGCGTGTCGCTGCCGTCACCGCCTTGCATCGTGTCGAAGCCGTCGCCGCCGTCCAGGACGTCGTCGCCGGCGTCGCCGTACAGCTGGTCGTTGCCGCCAAAGCCGGAGATGGTGTCGTTTCCCGCCCCGCCACGGATTTCATCAGCTTCCGCCCCGCCGACGAGCGTATCGCTACCGGCGGTTCCTTGGACGATGGGCACGTCGATACTCCAGCACAGGGAATGAGGGCGAACGCCTACGCGCCGCCGAAGATAAAGTCGGTCTTGTAGTAGCCATTAGCGGGATCGAGGATGTCGACCGCGAACGGCGCCGAGCCGTCCGACAGGTCCAGCATCCAGGCGTCGTTCGACCGAACCATGACGCCCAGGTCGGCCTTTTGCGCCTCGGCCAGAAGCCAACCGACCATGGCCGCCTTGGTTCCGATGCCGTTCGCGCCATCGCCGCCGTAAGCAGCGAAGTAGGCGTCGCGTCCGCCCGCCAACAGCGCCGTCACCTTGGCGTCCGTCGGCGTCCCGCCGAAGATCGCCGCATAGGCCTTCTTCGTCGCGTCGAACAACGATAGCGACCCGTAGTCGGCCGTGAACTTGGCGTTCCCCTCGCCCACCTTGCCGAGGTTGACGGCGAAATTGATGTAGCGGTTCTCCAGATTGAAGCTCTGGTAGTAGGCGCTGTTGAGGTTGTTGGCGTTCGGCCCCGTCGGCGAGACCAGGTAGTCGATCCCCCCCGCGCCGGGGATTTTCCCGGTGAAGAACTCGTAGGCCAGGGTCGCCACCGACGTCGTGGCGCCGGCTGCGCGGATCACCGCTCCGATCGCCTTGGACTGGCTGGCGCCGGCCAGCAGCGAGTCCATGACGATTTTCAGGCCCGCTTCCTGCGAGGGCGCGGAAACGGAAGCGCGCAGTATGGCGGCGAACGCGGCTTCCACCGGCGCGCTCAGCGAGTTTCCGGTCAGCGCCACGCTCTTGTCCGAGAACTTCAGCGTCTCGATGTTCTTCAAGGTGTCGATGCCATCGGCGAAGCCTTGGCGCAGATCACTGAGCCACCACGAACCGTCCGCGTTACGCAGCCAGGCGTAGTCGTTCGAGGTCCCAGCGTACTCCGCCGTATCCGAGCCGGCGCCGCCGTCCAGGATGTCGTCGCCGCCCGCGCCGCGCAGCACGTCCTCGCCGGCGCCCCCCGTCAGGACATTGACGCCTTTGTCGCCGGTCAGCTGGCTGCCGAAGGCGCCGGCGGTCACGTTCTCGATGGACGAGATCGTGAACCGGCCCATGCCGGTCTCCTGAGCGTCTGTCAGGCCCAGGTTGACCGTCACCTTCCGCGTGGCCGCGCTAAGGTCCAGAGTGTCGATCTGGTCCTCGCCGTAGAGTTTGACCGACACGGCGTTGGCGAGGTCCTCAGTCGGCACGATGCGATCGGCGCCTTGCCCCGCGACGACGACGAGATCGCCCACGGCCTCTCCGGCCTTGGCCTGGGCGATATAGATGATGTCGTCGTTGAAGCCGGTCTGGACGGAGGTGTCGGCCAGGTCGGCATAGACCAGGTCCTTGCCGCTGGAACCGACGAAACTGTCCCGTCCCGCGCCGCCATACAGGGTGCTCGTGCTGTTGAGCGTTCCACCCGACGCCAGGCGATCGTCGCCGTCACCGCCATGCAGCGTGGCGTCGCCCCCGCCCTGCAAGGTGTCGTTTCCGGCGTCGCCATAGAGCAGGTTGCCGCCGTACAGCCAGTCGTTGCCGGCGCCGCCGTGCAGTTCGGCGCGGTTCGACTGGCCTTCGAGGATGTCGTCGCCGTTGTCACCGTAGAGGATGTCCGCGCCGCTGACGCCGCCGGATCCGCCGCCCGACCACAGGCCATACAGGCGGTCGTTGCCGTCTCCGCCGTGGAGCACATCGTCGCCCAGGCCGCCCGACAGGACATCGGCGTCCCCCTCGCCCCAGATCTGATCGGCGCCGTTGTCGCCGAACAGCTGGTCGAAGCCGTCGCCGCCGCGGATCACGTCGTCGCCGTTCACGCCGTAATAGACGTCCTGGCCGCTCGTGCCGGCATAGGTGTCCGCGCCCTTGGTCCCGAACGTCGCGACAGTGAAGCCGCCGTCGGTGAACGCCCCCTTGTCCAGCGCGACCGCGCCCGAGAAACGGATGACGCTGTCATAGGTCGTCAGCGTGCCGGACTGGTCGCTGTCGACGAAAAGGTAGGTGTAGCCCCCATTGGACCAGGTCCAGAACTGGCTGAACTCGTACCCGTAGTCGTCCGTCGAGAAGACCTGGCCGACCTTCAGCTCGAACGTCGGATTGTCCACCTGCCCACGCCATACGGACACGCCGAAACGGCTCATCGACAGACGGTCGCCCTCGGCGGCGCTGAAGTCGGTGATCGTGCTGACGCCGAGCGTGTCCCAATCGCGCAGGAAGGAATCCTCGAAGGCGTCGGCGCCGGCGCCGCCGGTGTAGGTGTGGCCGCCGCTGGCCAGCACGAAGCGGTCATTGCCCACTCCGCCGTCCGCGACGCCGTTCCGATCGCCGGAACCGAAGCGCAGCCAGTCCGCCCCCTGTCCGCCGCGCAGGACATCGTCACTCGTGCCGTTGAGCGTGTCGTCGCCGTCCCCGCCGTCGAGCAGGTCCTTGCCCGGCCCGCCCGTAAGGGTGTCGTTGCCCGCTTCGCCATACAGCTGGTTCACGGCGCCGGCGTCATCCATCGGCTCGCTCGAGCCGATGTAGTTCGAGGCGGTCAAGGTGTCGTTGCCGTTCCCGCCCCGCAGGATGTCGCTGCCGGCCTCGCCGTTCAGGATGTCGCTGTCGTCGCCGCCGTCGATCGTGTCGTCGCCCGCGCCGCCGTTGAGCACGTCGTAGCCGCCGCCGCCGGAGATCTGATCGTTGCCACCCAGACCATAGTAGGTGTCTGGATCGGCCGTACCGGTCCAGACATCGCCCCCCGCGGTCCCGGTCGCCGCAACGCCGCTGTAGGCGCCAAACGAAGCCACGCCGAGCGCCGGAGCCCCGTTAAACCCGACCACCAGGTCGTTGGTGTCCAGCTTCAGGTTGGCGTTGGTGTCGATGATCAGATAGGTGACGTTGCTGTTGGCCCACGTCCAGATGCCCGAGACAAAGCCTCCAGCGGGCGAACTCAGCGCTTGCCCGTCGGTCAGGCTGAAGCCAGGTGTCGTGATCGCGCCGTACCAGACCAGGGTCCGCCCATCGCGGCCGGAGATGGTGAGACGATCACCCTGCGCCGCCGAGAAGTCAGCGATCATGTCGATACTGCCGAGATAGCTGCTCTTCTCGTAGCTGACGGCGCTTATGAGAAAGGCGTCGGCGCCCGCGTCCCCGAACAGCACATCGGCGCCGCCGCCGTCGGCGTCGATCGCCAGCCTGTCGTCGCCCTCGCCGCCAGAAACGAGATCCGCCCCGTAGCCTCCCACCAGATAGTCGTCGCCCGCGCCGCCATACAGACTGTCGTTCCCGAGGCCGCCAAACAGCTGATCGTCGCCTTCGTCGCCATCGAGCCGGTCGGCGCCTTCGTCTCCTTGGACCCAGTCATTGCCCTGACCGCCCCAAAGCGTATCGTTTCCAGCGTCGCCATAGAGCTGATCGTTGCCGCTTCCCCCTGAGAGCCGGTTGGCGGCGGCGTTCCCGACCAGCCAATCGTTGAACTCGGCGCCGTACAGGTTCTCGACGTTTCGCAGCGTGACCGACCCGCCGCCAATGGACTGCTTCTCGGTCATGTTCAGGGTGATCGTGACGCCCGTCGACAGGAACGCCACCTGCACGGTGTCGTTGCCGGCGCCGCCGTCGATGACGTCGTCGCCCGGCCGATAGCCGTTGTCGCCGGGCGTGATCCAGATCTGATCGTCGCCGCCCTCGCCATAGATGAAATCGTCGTCGCCCTGCCCCTGCAGGTTGTCGGCGCCGTCGCCTCCATAGAGGGTGTCATTGCCAAAGCCGCCCGCGAGCGCGTCATCTCCCTCGTCGCCGTACATCACGTCGGCGCCGCCATGGCCGTTCAGATTGTCGGCGCCCCCGAGGCCGTGGACCTCGTCGTTCTCGTCACCGCCGACGAAGGTGTCGTTCCCGCTGGAACCGCTCCAGTAAGCCATTTCAAGACCTCGACCGCACAAGGCCGCGACGCACTACCCGGAGAAGCACAACGCTACCTAAAATTGAGCCAAGCTGTGCCCCGAACCTCTGGGCTTCGTCAATCACATCGGTGATAAAACGCAAAAGGGGCGACGGTTGCCGTCGCCCCTTCGTCTTACGTTCGAGGAACCGCGGCCTTAGCGCGCGAACTTCTGGAACTTGATGCGCTTCGGAATGAGGCTGTCGGCGCCCAGGCGGCGCTTCTTGTCTTCCTCGTACATCTCGAAGTTACCCTCGAACCATTCGACGTGGCTGTCGCCTTCGAAGGCCAGGATGTGGGTCGCCAGACGGTCCAGGAACCAGCGATCGTGGCTGATGACCACGGCGCAGCCGGCGAACTCTTCGAGCGCCTCTTCCAGGGCCTGCAGGGTTTCGATGTCCAGGTCGTTGGTCGGTTCGTCGAGCAGCAGCAGGTTGCCGCCGGTGGCCAGGGTCTTGGCCAGGTGGACGCGGTTGCGCTCACCGCCCGAGAGGAGACCGACCTTCTTCTGCTGGTCGCCGCCCTTGAAGTTGAACGAGCCGACGTAAGCGCGGCTATTGATCTCGCGCTTGCCGACGATCATCACGTCGGTGCCGCCGCTGATCTCTTCCCAGATGGTCTTGTTCGGGTCGAGAGCGTCGCGCGACTGGTCGACGTACGAGAGCTTGACGGTCTCGCCGACCTTGACGCTGCCCTGGTCAGGCTGCTCGCGGCCGGTGATCAGCTTGAACAGGGTCGACTTGCCGGCGCCGTTCGGGCCGATGACGCCGACGATGCCGTTCGGCGGCAGGCGGAACGACAGGTCCTTGAACAGCACCTTGTCGCCGTATTCCTTTTCCAGGCCTTCGACTTCCAGCACCAGATTGCCCAGGCGCGGGCCGGGCGGGATCTGGATGTGGGCCTGGGTCTGGGCGGCGCGGGCGTTCTCCTGCGCGGCGACCATCTCGTCGTACGACGCCAGACGGGCCTTCGACTTGGACTGACGGGCCTTGGGCGAGCTGCGGACCCATTCCAGTTCGCGGGTGAGCGCGCGCTGGCGGGCTTCGGATTCCGACTGCTCCTGAACGACGCGCTTCTGCTTCTGCTCCAGCCAGCCGGAGTAGTTGCCCTCGTAGGGCACGCCCTTGCCGCGGTCGAGTTCCAGGGTCCACTTGGTGACCTGATCCAGGAAGTAACGATCGTGGGTCACCAGGATGACGCAGCCCGGGAAGTCTTCCAGGTGGTGCTGCAGCCAGGCCACCGACTCGGCGTCCAAGTGGTTGGTCGGTTCGTCGAGCAGCAGCATGTCCGGCTTGCTGAGCAGCAGGCGGGCCAGGGCGATGCGGCGCTTCTCACCGCCCGACAGGTCGGCGATGCTGGCGTCGTTGGGCGGGCAGCGCAGGGCGTTGATGGCCATCTCGACCTTGGAGTCGATGTCCCACAGGTCGCGGGCGTCGATGATCTCCTGGAGCTTGGTCATCTCCTCCATCAGCTCGTCGGTGTATTCCTCACCGAGCTGGGCCGCGAGGGCGTTGTACTTGTCGAAGATCTGCTTGTCTTCGCAGTCGGCGATGACGTTGCCCCAGACGTCCAGGGTCGGATCCAGCACCGGCTCCTGCGGGAGGTAGCCGCGCTTGATGCCGTCGGCGGCCTTGGCCTCGCCGGAGAATTCCTTGTCCAGGCCGGCCATCACCTTCAGCAGGGTCGACTTACCCGAGCCGTTGACGCCGACGACGCCGATCTTGGCGTCGGAATAGAACGACAGCCAGATGTTCTCGAAGACCTTCTTGCCGCCGGGATAGGCCTTGGTCAGGCCCTGCATCTGGAAAATATATTGCTGAGCCATAGGGCGCGCGTGCTCGCTGGAACGGAGTTTCGGGGGTTGGGCGCTGAAATAGCCGTCCAGACGGCTTCGCGCAATCGCGGCGGGACTTTCGGTCGCGCCACGCCGTCATCATCCCGTCGCGCCACCGTCGGACAGCCGACACCGAACCTTCGCCGCGCCGTCGTCGACCACTGTTAGCCGAGCCCCCAGCCGACGCCTCCCCGCGTCGGAACAAAGGGGATCATCCATGAAGAACCATCTGATGCTGGGCGCCGCCGCTGGCGCGCTCCTGATCGTCGCCGCCGTCCCAGCCTTCGCGGCCGACGCAGTCGCCACGGCCGCTCCGGCCGCCGCCACGCCGGGCGCCGACACCGAAGTCGACGCCGTCATCGTCATCGGCCAAGGCCAGAGCCGCCAGGTCCAGGTGCTGAAGGACGACGCCATCGGCCTGGAAGCCGCCGGCACCAGCGCCCTGAAGGCCGTCGACAAGCTGCCCGGCGTCACCTTCCAGTCGGCCGACGCCTTCGGTTCGTACGAGTGGTCGACCCGCATCTCGATCCGCGGCTTCAACCAGAACCAGCTGGGCTTCACCCTGGACGGCGTGCCGCTGGGCGACATGAGCTACGGCAACCACAACGGCCTGCACATCAGCCGCGCCATCGCCTCGGAGAACATAGGCCGCCTCGAGCTGGCCCAGGGCGCCGGTGCGCTCGGCACGGCCTCGACCTCGAACCTGGGCGGCACGCTGCAGTTCTTCTCGCGCGATCCGCAAGCGACCCTGGGCGGCGAAATCGACCTGACGGGCGGCTCGGACACCATGCACCGCGTGTTCGGCCGCTTCGAAACCGGCGCCATCGAGCAGATCGGCGGCCTGCGCGGCTACGTCTCGTTCGCCGACCAGAAGAGCGACAAGTGGAAGGGCGGCGGCGAGCAGAAGCAGCGCCAATACGACGCCAAGCTGGTGCTGCCGCTGGGCGAGCGCGGCGACCTGTCGGGCTTCTACCACCGCTCGGAACGCCGCGAGCAGGACTACCAGGACCTGTCGTTCGACATGATCCGCCGCCTGGGTCGCGAGTGGGACAACACCCAGCCGAACTGGGCCCTGGCCATCGCCGCCGCTCGCGCCTACCAGACCAACACCGCCCTGCCCGCGCCGTTCACGACGGTGGATGACGCCTACTATGCCGGCGCCGGCGTGCGGAACGATGACCTCTACGGCGCCAAGCTGGACCTGGAGCTCAGCGAGCACGTGAAGCTGGACGCCACGGCCTACCAGCACAAGAACAAGGGTCAGGGCCTGTGGTACACGCCCTACCTGGCCAGCCCGGGCTTCGGCACGGCCGGTTCGACCGCCGCCCCGCTGTCGATCCGCACCACCGAGTACGACATCGACCGTGGCGGGATCATCGCCGGCCTGACCGTCGACGTCGGCGCCCACCGCGTCAGCGGCGGCTTCTGGCATGAGGTCAACAACTTCAACCAGGCTCGCCGCTTCTATGCCGAAACGACCGCCGCTCCGTCGCGCAACCCGCTGGACTTCCAGTCGAACCCGTTCTTCACCCAGTGGCAGTACGCGTTCGAGACCAAGACCCTGACCGCCCACCTGGAAGACGAGTGGACGATCAGCGACGCCCTGAAGGTCAATTTCGGCCTCAAGTCGATCAAGGTCACCAACGCCGTGACGACCGTGGTCGGCGCCCCGCTGGCCGGCGAGATCGAGAGCAAGGACAACTTCCTGCCGCAGGTCGGCTTCGTCTACAAAGCCACGCCGGACTTCGAAGTGTTCGGCGGCTACACCGAGAACATGGGCGCCTATGTCTCGGCGGCCACCTCGGGTCCGTTCGCCTCGCTCAGCCAGGCCAATGTCGACTACGTGGCGACCAAGCTGAAGCCGGAAAGCTCCAAGACCTTCGAGCTGGGCGGCCGCTATCGCACCGAACGCTTCCAGGGCGTGGCCGCCGTCTATCACGTGGCCTTCGACAACCGGATCCTGGCCATCCAGCAGGGCTCGGCCATTCAGGGCAACGCCCCGGTGCTGTCGAACGTCGGCTCGGTCGAGACCAAGGGCGTCGAGCTGGCCGGCACCTATCGCCTGAGCGACAGCTGGAGCCTCTACGGCGCCTACACCTACAACGACTCCAAGTACGAGAACGACGTCGTCGCCGCCGACGGCACGGTCAAGGCCCGCACCAAGGGCAAGACCGTCGTCAACACGCCCAAGAACATCTTCAAGGGCGAGATCGCGTTCGACCAGGCCGGCTTCTTCGCCAAGCTGGGCGTCGCCTATACCGACAAGCGCTACTACACCTACGAGAACATCGGCGGCCAGGCGCCCTCGACCACCGTGGCGGACCTGACCCTGGGCTACCGCTTCGCCGAGGACAGCTGGGGCAAGGGCCTGGAAGCCCAGGTCAACGTCACCAACCTGACCGACAAGGACTACATCTCGACCATCGGCTCGGGCGGCTTCGTCAACAGCGACGCCACGGGCACGGCCATGACGGTCCTGCCGGCCCCGCCGCGTCAGGTCTATTTCTCGCTGAAGAAGAAGTTCTAAGGCTCCCGAGTAGCGAAACGACAAAGGCCGGGAGGTTCGCCTCCCGGCCTTATTTTCAGGCCACCTGGATAGCGTGTTCCAGATCGTCTTCGACCTGGCCCGCCTCGGCCTGCTCGGCCTGTTCAGCGGCGAGATAGCCCGCGACCGCCTCGCCGTTCATTGGACGCGAGAACAGGTAGCCCTGCGCCACCTGGCACCCCAGGGGCAGCAGCAAGGCCATCTCGGCGGCGGACTCCACGCCCTCGACCACGCAGTCCAGTTCCAGGTTGCGGCACATGTCCAGGATCGTCTTGACGATGGCGCGCCGCTTGCCGGTCTCGGTCAGGCCGCGCATGAAGCTGCCGTCGATCTTCAGCTTGTCGATCGGCAGGCGATCGACGTGGCTGAGGCTGGAATAGCCGGCGCCGAAGTCGTCCAGCGCGATGCGCACGCCCAGGGCCTTGAGGGTGTTCAGCGCGCGCTCGGCCTGGGCCAGGTCGCGCATGACCGCCGTCTCGGTGACTTCCAGGTCGATGCGTTCGGGCGCGACGCCGCTGGCCTTGATGACCTCGACGATGCGCGCGATCTGCTGAGGCGAGACCACGTCACGCGCCGACAGGTTGAACGACAGGCGCAGATGCTCCGGCCAGGCGGCGGCCGCGCGCAGGGCCCACTCCAGCAGCACCGGCGAAAGCTGGGCGATCAGTCCCGACCGCTCGGCGACCGGTACGAAATCGCCAGGCGAGATCGGTCCCAGGCTCGGGCTGGTCCAGCGGGCCAGGGCCTCGAAGCCGATGGTGCGTCTCTGCCGGATGTCCACCAGCGGCTGGAAGGCCAGGGTGAACTCGCGGTCCACGTCGGCGTGGCGAAGGGCCTGCTCGACCAGGCTGGCCCGGCGGATCGCGGTCTCGTGGTCGCTGGAGAACACCACCGGCGCGCCCCGGAGGTTCTGCTTGGCGTGATAGAGGGCGTAGTCGGCGCGCTCGTAGAGCAGCTCGGCCGTCATGCCAGCATGGGGGAACAGCGCGAAGCCGACCGAGCCCGAGACCTGGGCGGTCACGCCCGGCAGGCAATAGGGCTCGCCCAGCGCCGCGCAGAGCGAAGCGCCCAGGCGCTCCAGCGCGTCGGGCGCGAGGTCGTCGGCCACGACCAGACCGAACTCGTCGCCGCCCAGTCGGGCCACGAACAGCGGCGCGCCGTGGTCGCGCGCCAGCCTGGCGCCCGCTTCGATCAGCACGCGATCCCCCACGGCATGGCCATAGGCGTCGTTGACCGGCTTGAAGCCGTCGAGGTCGATCACGCCGACGGCGAACCGGCGGTCGGCCTCCGTCGCGGTCTGGATCGTCGCTTCCAGATGCTCGAAGAACTGCCGGCGATTGGGCAGGCCGGTCAGGCCGTCCAGATGGGCCAGGCGCTGATAGCCGTCGCTCAGGCGCTCGATCTCGGCCTTGCGCTGCTGCAGGTCGCGGCGCGACTCCACCAGGCGGGCGAAGTCGCGATAGGCGATCATCAGGATCACGATCATCGTCAGGGCCACCAGGGACAGGTTCATCCCGATGGCTTTCAGGACCGGATTACCGCTGGAGATCAGGAACACGGTGATCGGGCCGACCACCAGCGCCGTCAGCAGGAACGCCGCCGCCCGCATGTGCATCAGGCAGAAGACGCAGCCGATCGAGGTGATCGCCATGTAGAACATGACGTGGGCTTGGGCGAAGGCGTCGCCATAGGGGAACAGGCTGAAGGACCAGAAGGTGAAGCCGCAGCCCAGCAGGCCGGCGAACACCAGGGTCTGGCGAAGCATGCGCTGCGCGCCGGCGTCGTCCAACTCGCGCCCACGGGTGCGCCACCACACCACCAGTCGGATCAGGCTGATCGCGGCCAGCAGACCCGGAAAGCCGAGGGTCAGATGGATCGGCGCGGTATGCCAATGCGTGCTGGCCAGGGCGAACGTATTGACCAGCACCATCGCGTACATCAGCGGCACCTGGCGCGCGAACGCCTGGACTTGAGCGCGCAGAAGTTCCGCGGTGGGGGCTGGAGTCTTGAACCTGAGCAAGGTCATGCCTCTCGAATAAGGCATTGATTTTGGCTCGGAACTTTTAATGGCCGGTGGCCCGAAAAGCCTATGACGTGCGGCGCGTTGACGCAGTCGGGCGCTGCTTGGCCTACGCGCAAAAAGAAAGCCCGACCAAACGGCCGGGCTGTAAAGTCATAGGGAGGAAACGCCCAGGAAGGGCAGAAGCGCGTCGCGCTTCACGGGCTGCTGATAGCGCTAACATCAGTCTAAGTGCAAGCGATTCTTACATGGCGCGGCGAGCTGTCGCACTTGGATGCTCAGCCCGGCTCCTTTCCGGGCGCGCCGTGAAGGCTTTACGACCGAGCCAAGAGGTCATACCAATGTTACCGCTACCGCCAATCAAGAGCGGGCACGGGAGAAGACGCTGATGAAGATGTTCGCACGGCCCGCGCTGATCGCGGCCGGCCTGGTCCTGGCGCTCGCCCTGCCCGCCTGCGCGCAGGCGCCGAAGGACGGCAAGTGGGTCGGGGCCTGGGCCAGCGCCCAGATGGCGCCGGACGCCAACAATAGCCTCGCCCCGCAGGACTATCCGAACGCCACCCTGCGCCAGGTCGTGCGGGTCGGCCTGGGCGGCGACAAGCTGCGGGTGCGGCTCTCCAACGCCTACGGGACCCAGCCCCTGACCATCGACGCCGCGCGAGTGGCGGTCTCGGCGGCGCTGAACAGCGCGCGTATCGACACCACCACCGACCGCCGCCTGACCTTCGCGGGCGCGCCGACGGTGACCATCCCGGCCGGCGCCGAGGCCTGGTCCGATCCGGTGGACTTCAAGGTCGCCCCGCTGACCTCGCTGGCGATCAGCCTGCACTACCCGGCCGCCCCCAGCGTCCAGACCGGCCACCCCGGCTCGCGGGCGACCTCCTACGTCCTGGCCGGCGACCACACCGCCGACGCCGACCTGCCCGGCGCCAAGACCGCCGACCGCTGGTTCCAGATCGCCAGCCTCGACGTGAGCCCGGACAAGGCGGCCGGCGCCATCGTCGCGTTCGGCGACAGCATCACCGACGGCTACGGCGTCCAGCCCAACACTAACCTGCGCTGGACCGACGGCCTGGCCCAGCGCCTCAAGGAGGCCGGCAAGCCGATGGGCGTCCTGAACCTGGGCATCGGCGGCAACCGCGTGCTGGCCGACGGCCTGGGCCCCAGCGGCCTGTCGCGCTTCGACCGCGACGTGCTGGGCCAGTCGGGCGTCACCCACCTGATCATCCTGGAGGGCGTCAACGACCTGGGCGTCCTCAACCGCGACAAGCCCGCCGACGCCCAGATGAACGGCTGGATGGCCAAGGACCTGATCGGCGCCTACGGCCGCATGGTCGCCAAGGCCCGCGCCAAGGGCATCAAGGTCATCGGCGCGACCATCCTGCCCTATTCCGGCTCGGCCTATTACCACCCGCCGGCCGAGGCCGAGGCGGCGCGCCAGACGATCAACGCCTGGATCCGCGAGCCCGGCCATTTCGACGGCGTCATCGACTGGGACGCGGCCCTGCGCGACCCGGCCAGGCCGACCCATCTGCTGCCGGCCTATGACAATGACGGCCTGCACCCCAACATGGCCGGCTACAAGGCCATGGCGGACGCGATTCCGCTGAGCCTGTTCGAAAGCAAGTGACCATGCGCCTCGTCCTCGCCGCCGCCTTCGCCTTGACCGCCGCCAGCGCCCACGCCAGCGACAAGCCCGTCATCGCCTTCACCTGGGACGACCTGCCCTCGCACAGCGCCCTGCCGCCGGGCATCACCCGCGTGCAGGTCGCGACCGACCTCCTGAAATCCGCCGCCGAGGCCAAGGCGCCGGCGTTCGGGTTCATCAATGCGGTGAAGACCGAGCAGGAGCCCGACTCCACGCCCGCCCTGAAGCTGTGGCGCGAGGCCGGCCAGCCGCTGGGCAACCATACCTGGTCGCACCCGAACATCGCCAGCCTGACCGCCGACGCGTTCACCGCCGAGATCGCCCGCAACGAGCCGGTCCTGCAGGACCTGATGGGCAAGGAAGACTGGCGCTGGCTGCGCTATCCGTTCCTGTCGGAAGGCGACACGCCGGAGAAGCGCCTGGCCGTGCGCGGCTGGCTGGCCGCCAACCACTACAAGATCGCCAGCGTCACCATGAGCTTCAACGACTGGGCCTTCAACGAGCCCTACGCCCGCTGCATGGCCAAGGGCGACCAGGCGGCGGTAGCCGATCTGGAGAAGCGCTTCCTGGACGGCGCGGCCGCCATCGCCGACCGCTCGCGCGCCATGAGCAAGGCGCTCTACGGCAAGGACATTCCCTATGTCCTGCTGATGCACGGCGGCGCCTTCGACGCCCGCATGGCCCCGCGCCTCTACAAGCTCTACCAGGACAAGGGCTTCGGCTTCACGACCCTGGAGAAGGCCGAGAGTCATCCGTTCTACAAGACCGACGTGAACCCCGGCCTGGCGCCCGAACCGACCACGCTGGAGGACGCAATGCGCGCCAAGGGCCTGCCGGTCCCGGCGAACCCGGTGGACTTGGCGGCGCTGAACGGGATGTGCCGGTAAAGCGCCATAGCGCCCCCTCCGTCTCGCCGCGTATCCGCAGCGATCCACCTCCCCCGTTTCACGGGTGAGGAGAAGGTGGGCCCCCTCCTGCCCCGCTTGCGGGGGAGGTGGCGCGCGGCGCAGCCGCGTGACGGAGGGGGCGCTCGCCGCGTTTCAGTCCCGAAACACATTCCCTGCTGACAACGGCGATGCTCCCGCATAGCGTCCCGCGCCATGATCAAGCCTTCGCTCACGGCGCTCGCGGCCGTCCTCGCCCTTTCCAGCCCTGCTATGGCGGAAAAACTCACCCCGGAACGCATCTTCGCCGATCCCAGCCTGTCGGGCCCGACCGCCAAGGGCGTGGCGCTGTCGCCGGACGGCAAGCGCGTCACCTATCTGAAGGGCAAGGCCGAGGCCGCCAACATCCAGGACCTGTGGGCGGCGGACGTGAAGGGCGGCGAGCCCTATCGCCTGATCGACTCGGCGGCGCTGTCGTCGGGGTCCAAGGAATTGTCGGAAGCCGAGAAGGCCCGCCGTGAACGCGCCCGCGTCTCGGCGCGCGGCATCGTCGAATACAGCTGGGACAAGCAAGGCCGCTTCATCCTGGTGCCGCTGGACGGCGACCTCTATCTGGACAGCGTCGCCGACGGCAAGGTCACCCGCCTGACCCAGACGCCGGGCGACGAGGTCGACGCCAAGGTCTCGCCCAAGGGCGGCTATGTCAGCTACGTCCGCGACCAGAACCTCTTCATCAAGCCGGTCGCCGGCGGGCCTGAGACGGCCCTGACCACCGACGGCAAGGACACCCTGTCGTTCGGCATGGCCGAGTTCGTGGTGCAGGAAGAGCTGGACCGCTTCACCGGCTACTGGTGGAGCCCGGACGAGGCCAAGATCGTCTACACCCGCGTCGATGAGAGCACGGTCGACGTCGTGCCGCGCGCCGACATCGGTCCGGGCGGCGCCACCGTCGTCAACCAGCGCTACCCGCGCGCCGGCCGCCCCAACGCGGTCGTCGACCTGTTCGTCCGCGACCTGGCCACCGGCAAGGTGATCCCGCTCGATCTGGGCGCCAACAAGGACATCTACCTGGCCCGCGTCGAATGGTCGGCCGACGGCAAGACCATCTACGCCCAGCGCCTGTCACGCGACCAGAAGACCCTGGACCTGCTGGCCTTCGACGCCGCCACCGGCGCCGGCAAGACCATCCTGACCGACACCGACGCCCACTTCATCGAGATCGGCGACGACTTCCGCCCGCTGAACGACGGCACCTTCCTGTGGGGTTCGGAGAAGGACGGCAACAACCACCTCTACCGCTACGCCGCCGACGGCAAGCTGATCGCCCAGATCACCAAGGGCGACTGGCCGGTGTCGGGCCTGGAAGGCGTGGACGAGGCCCGCAAGGTCGCCATCTTCGCCGCCTCGATGGACACGCCGCTGGAGCGCCGCCTCTACGAAGTCAGCTACGCCAAGCCGGGCAAGCCCAAGGCCCTGACCTCGGCCGGCGGCTGGTGGACGGCCAAGGTCGCCGAGACCGGCGGCGCGTTCGCGGGCACCTATAACGACCCCAAGACCCCGCCCCAGACCGCGCTCTATTCGGCCGATGGCAAGCTGGTGCGCTGGATCGAGGAGAACAAGCTGGCCGAGGGTCACCCCTACTGGCCCTACGCCTCGACCCTGCCGGTTCCGGAGTTCGGCACGCTGAAGGCTTCGGACGGCGAGACCCTGCACTACGAGATTCTCAAGCCGCAGGGCTTCGATCCGGCCAAGAAGTACCCGGCCATCCTGGCGGTCTATGGCGGCCCGCACGCCCAGCAGGTCAAGCGCACCTGGCAGAGCGCGTCCGAGCGCACCTATCTGGAAGCCGGCTATGTCATCTTCCGCATCGACAACCGCGGCAGCGGCAACCGCTCGGCCAAGTTCAAGCGCGCTCTGGACCGTAACCTCGGCACCGTCGAGGTCGAGGACCAGCTGCTGGGCGCCAAGTTCCTGGCCGGCCAGCCTTATGTCGACGCCGACAAGCTGGGCGTGATGGGCTGGTCGTACGGCGGCTTCATGACCCTGATGCTGCTGACGGCCGACAACACCCCGTTCAAGGCCGGCGCGGCCGGCGCCCCGCCGACCGAGTGGAGCCTGTACGACACGGCCTACACCGAGCGCTACATGGGCAAGCCGGACGAGAACAAGCCCGGCTACGCCTATTCGGACGTCAACAATCGCCTGGACAAGCTGAAGCCCGGCAGCCTGCTGCTGCTGCACGGCATGGCCGACGACAACGTGATCTTCGAGAACAGCACCCGCCTGATGGCGGCCCTGCAGCGCAAGGCGATCCCGTTCGAGATGGCCCTCTATCCGGGCGAGCGCCACAGCGCCCCGGGCAGCAAGACCAAGGGCCTCAGCGTCCTGAAGACTCACCAGGAGTTCTTCGCCCGCAAGCTCAAGGGCCAGTAAGGCTTCTCGGCCGCCCGCGCTCCTATGGGCGCGGGCGGCTGCGACACCTTGCTCCCCAAGGTTGACCTTATGTCGCAGGGCGGCAGAGCTTCTAAGGCCTTATGGTTAACGGCGCTGGTTCAGGAAACGCGCCATGACCAAGACCACCGACGCCGCCGTCGAATGGCTGATCGACACCGTCAAGGAAGCCCTCGAGCAAGGCCGCGCCACGGCCGCCGATCTCGAGGAATGGCTGCTGGCCGCGATCCTGCTCGAAGAAATGGCGCTGGAAGAACAGCGCGACGCCCGTGAACTGCGATCGTTCGACGCGATCGAGGGCGTGGCCCGCACCCTGCACTAGGCGTCGGCCAGCCCCGCCACGCGACCGCCCGGCAAGGGTATCCGAAGCTCGGTCCGCGCCCCGGCCGCCGACCGTTCGAACACCAGGTCTCCCCCGATCTCCTCCAGGCGCGCGCGCAGATTGCCGAGCCCCTTCCCGCTCGACAGGTGCTCCGGCGCGCCGTCGCGGCCGACGCCGTCGTCGCTGATCGTCACCCGCAGCAGGTCCCGTCCCTCGTGGAACGCGACGCTCATCCGCGTCGCCCGGGCGTGCTTGACCGTGTTGGTCACCGTCTCGCGCACCGCCGAGATCAGGACCTTGTAGACGCCATAGTCGAGCACCGTCGCCGTCGCGGCGTCCAGGCTGATGGGCCAGTCGAGGGCGAGGCCCGCCGAGGTCAGCCGCTCCGCCGTCTCGTGGCGCAGGTCGGCGATCACCTGGTCCAGGGCGATGGCGTCGCCCGACAGACCGCTGAGGATCACGCGGATATCGGCCATCGCCTCGCGCACGTCGCGTCGGGCCGCCTGCAACTCGTCGCGGTGCAGGCTGGTCAACAGGCGGGCGCTGACGTCGTCGTGCAGGTCGCGCGCGATCCGCACGCGCTCTTCGTTAACGCCCCGCCAGTAGCTCTCGCGCGCAGACTCGGCCTGGCGCATCAGGCTGACCAGCTGGGTGGCCAGCTGCACGTCGGCCTTCCGGAACAGGCCCTGCCCCTGGTTGCGGTAGCGCAGCAGCGTGGCCGGACCGCCCGCGGCGGCGGGAATGACCAGCTCCAGGCCGTTCTGGCGCGAGAGCGGCGCGACGACCGCCTCGTCCAGGGGGCGCATCTCCAGCGGCGCGAACAGGGTCCGCATCAGGTCCAGCCAGCCCGCGCGACGCGCGGCCGGATCGGGCTTGAAGGCCACCGAGGCGGCCATGCCGAACAGGGCGTCGTCGCTGATCGCCCGCTGGCGGGTCATGCCGCGCCACACCCGGGTCCGCAGTGGTAGGTAGGCGCCCGCTACCGCCAAGATCGACAGGCTGAGCGCCGCGCCGGTCTGAACGTGCAGGGCCGCGATCAGAGCCGCGTCGATGGCCAGCAGCGCCAAGGCCGCCAGCACGGCCAGGATCAGGCGATAGGCCCAGAGATCCAGGTCCAGCAGCCGGTAGCGTCCGACCGCGACCGCCATGCCGGCATAGATGAAGATCAGCGGCCCGAACGCCGTCCCGTCGCTGGCGATCGACGGCGCGCCGGTCAGCTTGGGCGCGGCCATCATGACCACCAGGAAGCCGGCGCCGGTCAGGGTGATCAGGCCAATCCAGCGCAGGGCGCCTCGATCCAGGGGGTCGAGGTCGGCGCCGCGCCACTGCCGCCACAGCAGCCAGGCGAACACCGGCAGATGGGCCAGGAGGCCCGCATAGTAGGTCTCCAGCGACAGCCACCCGACCGCGCCGGCCAGGGCCCAGGCCGGGCTGGCGATCGCCAGGAGCCACAGCCAGGCCGGCCGCACGATTGTCCGCGGGAAGAAGGCGAACTGCGCCACCGTCGCGGCGGCGTAGAGGCTGGTGCCCAGCAGGTTGATGGTGTTCAGCGCCCACAGCAGCTTGCCATCCGCACTCAGCGCCCGGGCGTCGAACAGCGCGCCGGAGAACGAGGCCAGCAGGATGCCCAGCGCCGCCAGGGCGAACATCCGCGCGCCCCAGTCGCGCGGCCGCAGCACGCCGATCCACATACCCAGAAGCCAGACGATCAGGCCGCCGCCCAGCAGCATCCAGACATCGGGCGACAGGCCGGCCAGCGTCTGCCCTTGCGGCCGCAGCGTCCGGACCTGTTCCCGCCCGCCGTCGCGATAGGTCATCCGGACCTCGCCGTCGGCCAGCATCCGCGCCAGGCGGGTGCGGTCGGCGTACCAGGCCGCGACATCGCGCGTGGCGCCGTCCGGGGCGTAGTCCTGGACCAGGGCCTCTGCGAGGTCGCTGACCGTGTCGCCG
Source organism: Caulobacter sp. GW821-FHT09H08 (assembly GCF_059415885.1). NCBI lineage: Bacteria > Pseudomonadati > Pseudomonadota > Alphaproteobacteria > Caulobacterales > Caulobacteraceae > Caulobacter > Caulobacter sp. GW821-FHT09H08. The sequence continues at coordinate 703,379 of NZ_JBWKOC010000003.1, read as the reverse complement.
GAACCGCTGAAGGTCACGAGGGTCTTGCGGTCCAGGGACGCCAGCGGCTGGCGGTCGGTCGAGACGAGGGCGATCCGCGAGCCCAGCGGCGCGAACCGCACGCTCGCGCCCGGCATCTGCAGCCCGGCCCAGACGACCGCCGCCGCCAGCAGGATCGCGACATAGGCCGCCAGCATGATCTGGAACACCGGCGGCGCCGGCCACGACGCCATCATCCTGGCGAGCCGGCGTCCTTGAACAGGCGCTTGATCGGGGCTGGAACGGGTCAAGGTGCTCGGGGCGCTGCGAAGGACGGACACACCTGTGTAGGGCGTCGGATCGACCTCCGATAGCGCCGACCTGACGGTCGGCTACGCGCCGGACCCAAAGCGTGGACGGCGCTTGACTTCCGTAGCGAAAGAAAACGAACCTTCGCGACATGACTAGCTACACCGAAATCGCCGCCGCCATCGCCACGACCGAAACCGGCTTCTCCGCCCACGTCACCGACGACTGGAAGCAGGGGCGCACGACCTATGGCGGCATGAGCGCGGCGCTGTGCGTCGAGGCCGCCCAGCGGGCCTTCCCGGAGGCCCCGCCCCTGCGCTCGGCCCAGTTCGCGTTCGTGGGCCCGGCGGCCGGAGAGCTGTCGATCGGCGTCAAGGCGCTGCGCCAGGGCAAGTCGACCCTGTTCGCCGCCGTCGACCTGGTCGGCGAGCAGGGCGTGGCCACCCACGGGACCCTGACCTTCGGCGCGGCCCGCGAGTCGCACCTGGCCCATGTCGACGTCCCCTGCCCGGCCGTCGCCCCGCCCGACCAGCTGGAGCCCTTTCACAAGAACCCCGAGATGGCCCCGGGCTTCGTGCGCCAGTTCGACTTCCGCGTCGCCGGCGGCGGACGTCCGGGCTCGGGCGAGCCGCCGGAATATCTGCTGTGGATCCGCCACCGCGATCCCGCCGCGACGACGCTCTCCGCGCTGATCGCCCTGGCCGACGCCCCGCCCCCGCCGGCCATGACCCTGTTCAAGCAGTTCGGCCCGATCTCGACCATGACCTGGTCGCTGGACGTCGTGGGGCTGCCGGACGCGGACGACGACGGCTGGCGCCTGCTGCGCACCCGCGCCGAGACCATCGGCGAGGGCTATTCGACCCAGGAGATGCATCTGTGGGACGCCAAGGGCCGCCCGCTGGTCCTGGCGCGACAGAACGTGGCGGTGTTCGTCTAGCGCTCGCTGTTTCGAAACCTCGTCCTTCGACAAGCTCAGGATGAGGTTTCTAGTGCACCGGCGCTGAAATAGTCCTCACCCTGAGCCCGTCGAAGGGCCAGGACGGCCCCTCGGCGCTTGTCGCCTTGAAACTTTTGACCTCATCCTCGCCGCCGTCCGGTCGCGCCCAGAGTCGCGGCCGCGTTCGGGGAAACGCTCATGACCAAGTTCGCCTGCCTGGCCGGTGCGGCCGCCATCGCCCTGCTTGCCGGGAGCGCCGGCGCCCAGACCTCGGAAGAGGCGACCAAGGCCGCCCTGGCGGTCATCAAGGACAAGAACCCCGTCCTCCACGCGGTCATCGCCACCAACCCCAACGCCCTGGCCGACGCCAAGGCCCTCGACGCCGAGCGCAAGGCCGGCAAGGTCCGCTCGGCGCTGCACGGCGTGCCGATCCTGCTGAAGGACAATGTCGAGTCCGCCGATCCCCTGCCCACCACCGCCGGCTCGCTGGCGCTGAAGGACAATGTCACCGGCCGCGACGCACCCGTAGCCAAGCGCCTGCGCGACGCGGGCCTGGTCATGCTGGGCAAGGCCAACCTGTCGGAATGGGCCAATATCCGCTCCAACAAGTCGATCAGCGGCTGGAGCGCGGTCGGCGGCACGGTGCGCAATCCCTACGCCCTGGACCGCAGCGCCTGCGGCTCGTCCAGCGGCTCGGGCGCGGCGGTGGCGGCGGGTCTCGCGCCCCTGGCCATCGGCACCGAGACCGACGGCTCGATCACCTGCCCGGCGGCGATCAACGGCCTGGTAGGCCTGAAGCCGACTGTGGGCCTGGTCTCGCGCACCCACATCGTGCCGATCAGCCACAGTCAGGACACCGCCGGCCCCATGACCCTGACGGTCGAGGACGCGGCCAAGGTGCTGACCATCATCGCCGGCAGCGATCCCGCCGACGTCGCCACCAAGGACGCCGACGCCCACAAGGCCGACTACGCGGCCGGCCTCTCCAAGGACTCTCTGAAGGGCGTGAAACTGGCCGTGGCGCGGTTCTACACCGGCTACTCGCCCAAGACCGACGCGGTGTTCGAGGCGGCGTTGAAGGAACTCCAGGCTCAGGGCGCCATCCTGGTCGACGTGAAGGACTTCGACGAAGGTCCGATCGGCAAGGCCGAGGGCGTGGTGCTCTACACCGAACTGAAGGCCGACATGGCCGCCTATCTCGGCTCCACCGATCCGAAGAAGGTCCCCAGCCGCACGCTGGCCGACCTGATCGCCTTCAACAAAGCCACGCCCAAAGAGTTCGAGTGGTTCGGCCAGGAGAGCTTCGAGAAGGCCGAGAAGACCAAGGGCCTGACGGACCCCGACTATCTGAAGGCCCTGGCGGACTCCAAGCGCCTGGCCGGTCCGGAAGGCATCGACAAGATCCTGAAGGACACCGGCGCGGTCGCCATCATCGCCCCGACCACGGGTCCGGCGTGGACCATCGATCCGCTGAACGGCGACAACTACGGCGGCTCCGCGACCACCCTGCCCGCCGTCGCCGGCTATCCGCACCTGACCGTGCCGATGGGCGACATCACCGGCCTGCCGGTCGGCCTCTCGTTCATCGGTCCAGCGTGGAGCGAGAAGCTGCTGCTGAACCTGGGCTACGCCTACGAGCAGGCCACCCACCACCGTAAGCCGCCGACGTTCAAGACGACCATCGCGCCCTAAGGTTGATTCAGGCTAGGGTCGCCTGGAGGATTGCCGAAGCCTCGCTTTAGACATATTACATTTGTAATTGACCGAAGTCGTTTGGAAGGAGACCTCCCATGGCCCATCGCACGCTTCGAATGACGGGGGTCGGCGTCCTGACCCTCGCCTTGGTCAGCTCCAGCGTTTCGCCCAGCTTCGCCCTTGCTCCGCCCCGCGCGGTGTCCGACGGCGCGGTGACGCCCGAGGCCTGCGCGGCCTTGGGCTTCAGGGATGACTATGCGCTCGACGAGCGGGTCGTGATCAGCGGCTCCCGCAAACAGGTTCAGCCGATAACACCGCCCAGCCGGCAGCTGCTGCCGCAGGAAATGCGCGCACCGCCGCCCCCTCCTCCTCCTCCTCCTCCGCCGCCTCCGCCGCCTCCGCCACTGGGGATTCCGCCTGTTGTCGGGAGAGCGGCGCCGGCGCTCAACTACGCCTCGCCCCAGGTCATCGGCGCCTTCCCCTCTGTTCAAGGCCAGTTGCGCGACACCGAGCGCTATCCGAACGCGGTGGCCAATCCGGTCAAGCGCGTGGTCGAGGAGCCGGTCTCGACCTTTTCAATCGATGTCGACACCGCCGCGTACGCCAACACCCGCCGCTTCCTCAATGACGGCGCCGCCCCGCCGCGTGACGCCGTGCGGGTCGAGGAGCTGATCAACTACTTCGACTACGGCTATGCCCGCCCCACCAGCGCCGCGACGCCGTTCCGCGCCACGGTCGCGGTCGCCCCCTCGCCGTGGTCGGAGCAGCGCCAGATCGTCCATATCGGCCTGCAGGGCTATGCCCAGCCCCGCGCCGACGCGCCGCCGCTGAACCTGGTGTTCCTGGTCGACACCTCGGGCTCGATGATGGGTCAGGACCGCCTGCCGCTGGCCCGCAAGGCGCTGAACGTGCTGATCGACCAGCTGCGTCCTCAGGATCGGGTCGCGATGGTCGCCTATGCCGGCTCGGCCGGCGCGGTGCTGGCCCCGACCGACGGCCGCTCGAAGCTGAAGATGCGCTGCGCGCTCGGCGCGTTGCAGGCCGGCGGATCGACGGCCGGTGGCGCGGGGCTGGAACTGGCCTACAGCCTGGCCAAGCAGAACTTCACCAAGGGCTCGGTCAACCGGGTGATCCTGGTCACCGACGGCGACTTCAATGTCGGCATCTCGGACCCGACCCGGCTGAAGGACTTTGTCGCCGACCAGCGCAAGAGCGGCGTCTATCTGTCGGTCTACGGCTTCGGACGCGGCAACTACAACGACACGATGATGCAGGCCCTGGCCCAGAACGGCAACGGCGTGGCGGCCTATGTCGACACCCTGAACGAGGCCCGCAAGCTGCTGCGCGACGACTTCCAGGCCAGCCTGTTCCCCATCGCCGATGACGTAAAGATCCAGGTCGAGTTCAATCCCGCCCGGGTCAGCGAGTACCGCCTGATCGGCTACGAGACGCGCCTGTTGAACCGCGAGGACTTCAACAACGACAAGGTCGACGCCGGCGAGGTCGGCTCGGGCGCGTCGGTGACGGCGCTCTACGAGATCACGCCCGTGGGCGCGCGGCCGTCGTCGGACCCGCTCCGCTATGGCGAGAAGGCGCCCGCGCCCGCCGCGACGACCGGCGAACTGGCCTTCCTGAAGATCCGCTACAAGGCGCCGGGCGGGACGACGTCGAAGCTGATCGAGCGTCCGATCGGCGCCGGCGACCGCTACGCCAGCCTGGCCGCCGCGCCTGAGTCGACGCGCTTCGCGGTGGCGGTCGCCGCCTACGGCCAGAAGCTGCGCGGCGATCCGTGGGTGAATGACGGCTTCGACTGGCCCGCCGTCACGGCGCTGGCGCAGGGCGCGCGGGGTAGTGACCCGGACGGCCTGCGGGCGGAGTTCGTGCAGCTGACCAAGGCGGCGCGGGACGTGAAGGCACGGTAGCTAGCGCTCAATCAAAGCCGCCCATTTCCTTGTCATTCCGGCCGAAGCGAAGCGTAGAGCCGCGACCCAGGGGGTGCGTGAATGCCGTGCCGGCCGCCCCTGGGTCCCGGACAGCCTCTGCGAGGCTTCCGGGATGACACGGGATTGGGGCTTGGTCCCTCTAGAAACTACCGCCCCGTCGGCATGTCCTTGAACGCCACGTCCTTGTCGACGCGCACATCGCCGGGCAGGCCCAGAACGCGCTCGGCGATGATGTTCTTGAGGATCTCGTCCGTCCCGCCGGCGATGCGCAGGCCGGGGGCCCACATCAGGCTCTGCTGGAACGCCGCCTCGGCCGGGGCCTGATCGGGATCGACGAGGATGCCGTACTGGTCCTCCATCTCGACGGCGGTGTTGGCCAGCTCCTGCATCTGGTTGGCGGCGATAATCTTGCCGATCGAGCTCTCTGGTCCCGGCGTCTGGCCGCGCGACAGGGCGGTCATGGTCCGGAAGCGGGTGAACTTCAGGCCCTCGGACTGGACGTACCAGTCGGCCAGCTTCTCGCGGAAGGCGTTGTCCTTCAACGCCGGGCCGGTGGTCCCGGCCAGTTCGCGAGCCAGCTTCATGATCTCGCGGTAGTTCGGGCCGCTGGAGCCACCGACCGCCAGGCGCTCATTCATCAGGGTGACCAGGGCCACCTTCCAGCCCTCGCCGACCTCGCCCAAGCGCTGGCTGTCCTTGACCCGCAGGTCGGTGAAATAGACCTCGTTGAACTCTCGCCCACCCGACATCTGGTGGATCGGCCGGCACTCGACGGCGGCGTCGCGCATGTCGATCCAGAACATGGTCAGGCCCTTGTGCTTGGGCACGTCGGGGTCCGTCCGAGTCAGCAGGATGCCGAAGTCGCAATAGTGAGCCCCGGTGGTCCAGACCTTCTGGCCGTTGATCACCCACTCGTCGCCGTCCTTGACCGCGCGCGTCCGCAGCGCGGCCACGTCCGAGCCGCCGGCCGGTTCGGAGAACAGCTGGCACCAGATCTCCTCGCCCTTCACGGCCGGAGAGACGAAGCGCTTCTTGGTCTCGCCGTCGGAGAAGGCCATGACCGTGGGCACGCACATGCCGAGGCCGATGGTGAAATAGCCGTAGCCGAGCCCGGCCTTGGTCTCTTCCTGGCCGAAGATCACCGACTGGATCGGCGTGCCGCCGCCCCCGCCGATGGCCGCGGGCCAGGTGATGCAGGCATAGCCGGCCCCGGCCTTGGTCGCCTGCCAGTCCTTGGCGGCGGCCATGTGCTCGGGTGTGTTGGGCTTCAGCTCACCGAACTTGGCGCGGTGCGCGGCGGCGTTTTCGGCGAGCCAGGCGCGGGCCTTTTCGCGGTAGGCGGCTTCTTCGGGGGAGTCGTTGAAATCCATGATCGTTCCGTCCCTTACGCCGCGTTCTTCTGTTCGAGCTGGCTGACCAGCCGTTCCTTCCAGACCTTGGGCGCGCCGGCGACCAGGCTGAGCTGCCGCGAGCGGCGGTAGTAGAGGTGGCAGTCGACGTCCCAGGTGAAACCCATGCCGCCGTGGACCTGGATGCTCTCCTTGCTGGCGAACCAGAAGGCTTCCGAGGCCGCGATCCGCGCCGCCGAGGCCGCGATCGGCAGCTCCGGCGCATCGACGTTCAGCGCCCACGCGCCGTAATAGGCGTTGGAGCGGGCGACCTCGTTCTTGACGTACATGTCGGCCAGCTTGTGCTTGATCGCCTGGTAGCCGGCGATGACGCGGCCGAAGGCGTAGCGGCCCAGGGCGTATTCCTTGGCCATCTCCAGGCAGCGGTCGGCGCCGCCCAGCTGTTCGAAGGCCAGCAGCACGGCCGCGCGGTCCATGATCGCCTGGACGATCTCGAAGCCTTGGCCGGCCTCCCCCACCCGCTCGGCGGCCGCGCCGTCGAAGACGATCTTGGCGACGCCACGCGTGGGGTCGAGGCTCTTCAGCGTCTCGCGCGAGACGCCCGCGCCCTTCAGATCGACCAGATAGAGGCCTGGACGACCGCCCTCGCTGGCCAGCACCAGCGCCACGTCAGCGACATCGCCGTCGGTCACGGGGATCTTGGTCCCGGACAGCTTGCCGCCCTCGACCCGACTGGTCAGGGTCGCCGGACCGATCACGCCCGGACCTTCCGAGGTCGCCAGGGCGCCGATCAGTTCGCCAGCGGCGATGCGCGGCAGAATCGAGGCTTTCTGGGCGTCCGAGCCGTGGGCCATGATCCCTTCGGCCAGGAAATAGACGGTGGAGGCGAACGGGATCGGCGCGACGGCCCGGCCCAGTTCCTCGGCGATGGCGCACAGCTCGACCCGGCCAAGGCCCAGGCCCCCGTGTTCCTCGGGGATGCAGGCGCCCAGCCAGCCCTGCTCGCCCACGCCCTTCCACAGCTTCTCGTCGAACGAGCGGTCGGCGTTGTCCAGCACGCCCCGTACGACGGCGGCGTCGCTATGGGCGGAAAGGAACTTGCGCGCCTCTTCCTTCAGGAACTTCTGGTCGTCCGAATAGTCGAAATCCACTGGAGCCTCCCTGGACGCATCTCTCCGGTGCGTCTCGAAACCCACACTGAACGACGTTCACGCGAAGGGAAAGATTGACCCGGCGTCAAGAATTTCAGGTTCTTATGCTCGCCCAACGCGCGATTTCGGACATTACTCCACGCCATGGCCAAGACCGTCTTCCAGAAGAACCAGAAGGTGTGGGTCGAGAGCGTCGGCTGCTGGGCCACGGTCGACAAGATCGTGCCCATCTGGGCCAAGGGCTTCGACGAGCCCGTGCGCGTCACCTACGACGTCGGCCTGGGCCGCGAGTTCCAGGCCCATGAGCTGAAGCCCGAGGACAAACTCGACCCGCAGGACAGCGGCCTTTCCGCCAACTGGCGGATCCTGAGGGCCCGCAACAAGTGGCAGCAGGAGGGCGACTGCGCCCACCATCCCTATCCGGGCACCTATCCCGTCGTCGTCACCGACGCCCAGGATTGGGGCGGCTGGCGCACGCCGGGCGCGGAGTACGACCGCGATCCGCACAAGATGGAACACCAGGCCCGCCTGATCGCCAGCGCCCCGCGCCTGCACGCGATCGCCCGCGAGGTCCTGACCTTGGTGGCCGACAATCCCGAGGACGCCCCGCCCGCCCTCTCGGCCCTGGCCCAGAAGATCGTGGCGGTCGAGCGCTTCCTGCAGGAAGCGCCGGCGGCGGGTCCGTCGCAGCAGCAGGAAGAGTAGGCGGCAGCGAAACCTCGCCCTTCGACAGGCTCAGGTTCTAGTTCGACGCCATGAATAGTCCTCACCCTGAGCTCGTCGAAGGGCGAGGACGGCCCTCAGCGTCCTAGGTCGCGACGTCCGGCCGGGGCTTGAAGTTGCCTTTCTTCCAGGCCCACCACAGCACGACCACCGCCACGCCGGTTCCGACCACCATGGCCGGCAACGAGGCCTCGGGGCCGAACGCGCCGCCGCTCAGCAACTCGGGCGCGCCAGGCTTGGGCGTGGCGATGAACACGCTGGGCACACGGGCCGTGCCCGAGACCGAAGCGCCCCACAGCCAGCCCTGGGTGAAGTTCCAGGCCGCGTGCAAGCCCACCGACACCCAGATGCGCCCGGTCAGCAGGTAGAAGGCGGCCAGCATGAAGCCGGCCTCCACCGCGATGGCGGCCGCGGCGGTCATGCTGGCGTTGGGATTGGCCAGGTGCAGTGCGCCGAACATCGCCGACTGCACGATCAGCGCTGGCCAGACCCCGAAGGCCCGCATCAGCAGCCGCATCATGATCGCCCGCATGATCAGCTCTTCCATGAAGCCCGACTCGATGGCGATGGTCGCCATCGGCCACGGCGATCCGGTCGGGGATCGCGTGAACTGGTAGACGTCCAGCAGGTAGAGCCCGCCGATGACGGCGGCCATCATCCCGGCCCCCACCACCACGCCGACCAGCAGATCGAACGGCGCGGCGATCGGGTCCAGCTCCTCTGGCCAGCGTCCTTCGGTGAAGCGGACCACCGCCGCATAGGCCGCGAAACCCGCCAAACAGGCCGCGAACACCTTCAGGGCATCGACCAGGGTCGGACCGCCGATCCCCTGGATCAGGCTGTAGAGGAAGGCGAAGGCCACGAAGAGGACCACCATCCAGCCCGTGGCGCGCAGCCAGCGCAGGGGTCCCGGATGCAGGAGCCATCGGCGCCCGACCTCGATCCCATTCGTTTCCTCGATCACCCGCGTCCCCATTTCGTCCGACAGACGGGGCAGCAGCCAATAATTCGGGCCAGGCCGTCAAGGTCCCCTCGCGAAGGGCGCCCCGCGGGATTAAGTAGGACGCATGCGCACCGACACCCCCCAGCCCGTCCGCCTGACGGATTACCGTCCGTTCCCCTTCGCCATCGAGACGACCCGACTGGCCTTCGATCTCCACCCGTCCGCGACGCGTGTGAAGGCCGAGCTCTCGGTGCGCCGGACCGGCGACCAGGGCGAGCCCCTGGTGCTGAACGGCGAGCGGCTGAAGCTGCTGTCGATCGCGGTGGACGGCCAGCCCCTGAGCGCCAGCCAGTACGCGGTCGATCCCGAGCACCTGACGATCCACGAGGTCCCCGACCAGTTCGTGCTGACCACCGAGGTCGAGATCGATCCCCTGGCGAACAAGGCGCTGATGGGCCTCTACGTGTCTGGCGGCCGCTACTGCACCCAGTGCGAGGCCGAGGGCTTTCGCACCATCACCTACTTCCCCGACCGGCCGGACGTGCTCTCGCGCTACAGCGTGCGGATCGAGGCCGACGCCAAGCTTCCGCACCTTCTGAGCAATGGTAACCTGGTCGAGCACGGCGCGCTGGAGAACGGCCGCTTCTTCGCCGAGTGGGTCGATCCGTTCCCCAAGCCCAGCTACCTGTTCGCCCTGGTGGCCGGCGATCTCGACGTCCTGACGGACACGTTCACGACCATGAGCGGCCGCGTCGTCGACCTGAAGGTCTTCGTCGATCCGGGCCAGGCCGCCCGCGCCGCCTATGCCCTCGACAGCCTCAAGCGCTCGATGAAGTGGGACGAGGAGGCGTTCGGTCGCGAGTACGACCTCGACCTCTTCATGATCGTCGCCGTGCGCGACTTCAACTTCGGGGCCATGGAGAACAAGGGGCTGAACATCTTCAACAGCTCCCTGCTGCTGGCCGACCCGACTACCGCCTCCGACCTCGACTACGAGCGGATCGAGGCCGTGGTAGCCCACGAGTACTTCCACAACTGGACCGGCAACCGCATCACCTGCCGCGACTGGTTCCAGCTGTGCCTGAAGGAAGGCTTCACGGTCTTCCGCGACCAGAGCTTCAGCGCCGACATGCGCGGCGAGGCCGTGCAGCGGATCAAGGAAGTGCGCGCGCTCCGCGCCCGGCAGTTCGCCGAGGACGCCGGCCCCCTGGCCCACCCCGTGCGTCCGTCCAGCTATCTGAAGATCGACAACTTCTACACCGCGACCATCTACGAGAAGGGCGCGGAGATCATCCGGATGCTGAAGACCATCCTCGGCGAGGACGTCTTCCGGAAAGGCTGCGACCTCTATTTCGACCGCCACGACGGCGAGGCCTCGACGGTCGAGGCCTTCATCGCCTGTTTCGCCGAAGCGTCGGGCCGCGACCTGACCAACTTCTTCGCCTGGTACGAACAGGCGGGCACCCCGGCCGTGACCATCGCCAGCGCCTATGACGAGGCCGCCCAGGCGCTGACCCTGACCCTGACCCAGGCGACCGCCCCGACGCCCGGCCAGCCGACCAAGAAGGCCCTGCCGATCCCGATCGCCATCGGCCTGCTGACCGCCGAAGGCGAGGTTCTGCGCGACACCGAGGTCGTGCTGCTCGACCAGCCCAGCCAGACCGTGCGCTGGGAGAACATCGCCAGCGCGCCCGTGCTGTCGGCCCTGCGCGGCTTCTCCGCGCCGGTGAACCTGAAGACCGACGCGCGGCCGTCCGACCGCTACGTGCTGTTCGGCTCGGATCCGGACCTCTTCAACCGCTGGGAAGCCGGCCAGACCCTGGCCCGCGACCTGATCCTGGCCCGCGCCGCCGGGACGCCGGACGAGGTGGGCGAGGAGCGCTATGCCGAGGCCCTGGGCCGCGCCCTGGTCGACGACGGCTCCGAGCCCGCCTTCAAGGCCCTGCTGCTGGTCCTGCCGACCGAGCCGGACCTGGCCTTCGCCATGGAGCCCGCCGATCCCGCCGCCCTGCACGCGGCCCGCGACCACATCCGCACGCGGATCGCCGTCCATCTGGGCGAGCTGCTACGCCGCCTGCACGGCGAGATGCAGAGCGCCGGAGACTACTCGGCCGACGCCAAGGCCGCCGGCCGCCGCGCGCTGCGCAACGCCTGCGCCGAAATGCTGTCGGCCGACCCGCATTCGGACAACCTGACCCACCTGCTGAGCCACTTCCACTCGGCCACGAACATGACCGACATGCTGGGCGGCCTCTATCCGCTGGTCTCCATCGGCGGCATGGCGCGCGACAAGGCCCTGGGCGGCTTCCACGAGAGCTGGAGCAAGGAGCCGCTGGTGCTGGACAAGTGGTTCCTGATCCAGGGCCGCGACCCGAACCCGGACGCGCTGCAGCGGGTGATCGGCCTGACCCGGCACCCGGACTTCGAGCCCACCAACCCCAACCGCCTGCGGGCCCTGGTGTCGACCTTCGCCAACTTCAATCCGGCGCGGTTCCACGATCCCAGCGGCGCGGGCTATCGCTTCCTGGCTGACCAGATCCTGGCCGTGGACAGCTTCAACCCGATGACGGCCGCGCGCCTGGTCGAGCCCCTGGGCGGCTGGCGGCGCTACAAGCCGGAACTGGGGCAACTGATGCGCCAGCAGCTGGAGCGTATCGCAGCGCACCCCGACCTATCCAAGAACGTGCTGGAGCTGGCGACTAAGGCCTTGGGCTGACGAGAGTTTTCCACGAGTCGCACCCTGTCGCATTGCGACCAATGAGCTCACACCTGTGGAATCCGCCTTTCGGGCGGTGACGCCGCCGTTCTGCGTACGGTAGATTCACCATGTTGGCGAAGTGACTCGCCCGAAGGCCCGTCGAACGCGGGCCTGGAAATCTTGGGATGGAGCGCGTCCGCGCGCTTCGGGAATCTGGGAGTCGGGCGGCTTGAGCAAAGGCATCGCGAGACACGGGGGGCCGGCGCCTGCCGGACCGACCGCGCCCGCCGCGATGCGGGCCAAGTCCGTCCGCGCGCCGTCCCAGACGTTCGTGCGCATTGCGATCCTGGCCGCGCTGCTGCTGCTGGCCGTCTACACCGCCTTCGGTCTCAAGCGCCTGCAGGCCGAAGCCTCGGCCCAGCCCGGCGGCGCGCCGCTGTCAGCCAAGGCCGGACTGATCGCGGGCCGCGTCGAAATCAACCTGGCCGCCCAGCGCGCCGGCCTCTCGGCGGCTTCCGACCTTCTCAAGCGTGATCCGGGCGCGACCATGGACGCGGCCGAGACCGCGCTGCGCGCCGCCGGCGGCGAAGCCGCGGCCGTGGCCGTGGTCAGCCAGAGCGGCGTCGTCGCCGTCTCGGGCCGCGATGAGGGCGCCGACTGGAAGGCGGCCGCCCAAGCCGCCTCGGCCTCGGGCCGCACCACCTGGGTCGGCTCGGTCGGCGAGACCGGCCGGCTTTATGTCGCCACTACCACCACGCTCGACCATGCCCGCGCCTTCGTGATCGCGAGCGGCGACGCCTCGCGCCTGATCGAAGAACCCGAGAAGGGCGACAGCGGCGCGCTGGCTCTGTCGAGCGGCAAGCTGATCGCCGCCCGAGGCAAGGGCGTGCAGGGCGCGACCTCGTTCCGCGAAGCCTTCGCCATCTCGCCCGAGGATGTCGCCGGCGGCCCCGTGGCCCTGCGCGGCCAGGGCGTCGACGGCGCGCCCCTGGACGTCGCCGTGCGCCCCGTGGCCGAAGGCGGGCTGCAGGTCGTGGCCGTCTCGCCCACCCGCACCGTCGCCAACCTGGACCGCCAGGTGATGGAGGGCGCGGTCAACCTGCTGGCGCCGCTGGGCGTCGGTATCGCGCTGGCCCTGCTGCTGATGATCCAGAGCCGCAAGGCCGAGGTCGCCCACCGTGAATTCATCGACAGCGAGCAGCGTTTCCGCCTCGCCGTCGAAGCCGCCCGTTGCGGCATCTGGGAATGGGACCTGAACGCCGACGAGGTCTTCCTGTCCGACGTGACCGGCGCGATGTTCGGCTGGGGCGGCGGCGGCGTGGTCTCGGGCCAGGACCTGATCGAGCGCATCTCGATTGACCACCGCGAACGGGTCCGACAGGCGCTGGCCAACGCGGCCATGTACGGCGCCTTCGACGTCTCGTTCCGCGTGCCGGCCACCGAACAGGGTGGCCGTTCGCTGTGGATCGACGCCCGCGGCCAGGGCTTCGGCAAGCCCGGCGCCGAGGGCTACAACCGCATCATCGGCGTGGCGCTGGACGTCACCGAGGAGCGCCTGGCCCAGGCCCGCGCCCAGGCCGCCGAAAACCGCCTGCGCGACGCCATCGAGAGCGTCTCGGAAGCCTTCGTGCTGTGGGACCGCCAGGGTCGCCTGCTGATGTGCAACCGCAATTACCGCAGCGTCTTCTCGCTGGAGCCGAAGATCCTCAAGCCCGGCGCCGCCCGCGCCGAGGTCAACCGCTTCGCCGCCCTGGCCATCAAGCACGACCACCCCGCGCCGGACGGCGCGAAAGGCGTGCGCGAGGCCGAGCTGATGGACGGACGCTGGATCCAGATCAGCGAGCGCCGCACGGCCGAAGGCGGCCTGGTCATGACCGCCGCCGACATCACCGCGATCAAGACCCAGGAAGAAGCCCGCCGCCTCAATGAGGAGCAGCTCCAGAACGCCGTCACCGGCCTGGAGCGCAGCCAGGAGCAGCTGGCCGAGCTGGCCCGCAAGTACGAGAGCGAGAAGCTCAAGGCCGAGAGCGCCAACAAGGCCAAGAGCGAGTTCCTGGCCAACATGTCCCACGAGCTGCGGACGCCGCTGAACGCCATCAACGGCTTCTCCGAGATCATGATGAACGAGATGTTCGGCCCGCTCGGCGACCAGCGCTACAAGGGCTACAGCCACGACATCCATTCGTCGGGCCAGCACCTGCTGGCGCTGATCAACGACATCCTCGACATGTCGAAGATCGAGGCCGGCAAGATGAACCTCAAGTTCGAGCCGATGCATCTGGAGGACGTGGTCGACGACGCCGTCCGCCTGATCCGCAACCGCGCCGAGGCCGCCGGCCTGACCCTGCACACCGACTTCCCGCCCCTGCCCGAGGTCGAGGCCGACTATCGCGCGGTCAAGCAGGTGCTGCTGAACCTGCTGTCGAACGCCATCAAGTTCACGCCGCGCGCCGGCACGGTCACCATCGGCGCCGAGGTCCGTCGCGATCCGTATGGCGACGTGGTCAAGGTTTCGGTCATCGACACCGGCATCGGCATCGCCAAGGAAGACCTGGCGCGCCTGGCCAAGCCGTTCGAGCAGGTCGAGAGCCAGTTCTCCAAGACCACCCAGGGCACCGGCCTGGGCCTGGCCCTGACCAAATCGCTGATCACCATGCACGACGGCCTGCTGGAGATGCACTCCATCCCCGGCGAAGGCACCACGGTCAGCTTCACCCTCCCCGTGCGCCAGAGCGACCACAAGGCCACCCGCGACTTCGCGGCCGCGTAGATCAGTTCACGCAACCCCGGCTCTGGGTCGCGACGTGTTGCGCGAACGGCGGCAGGCCGGCCTTTGTCCGCCATTGATCCACGGCGTCCTTGTCCTCCAGCGGCGCCGGCGTCCAGACGCCCGGCGCCGTGCATTCGCCCATGACGCCGAAGCGACCCGGCCGACCGGAGTAGTGCGCCACCTGGTCGTAGAGCATGGCGTAGTTGCGGCCCTGGGTTTCGCCCGACAGCCACAACGGCTCGAGTATAGCCAGGACCTCTTCCTGGAACGCCATGTCCTGGCGGGCGTGCTGGACGAGCAGCCAGGCCGCTCCGTCGGCGTCGGCGCCGTAAGTCGAAAGCTTGAACCAGCCGTGGTCGCGAAGTTCGCCCTTCAGCCAGGCGGCGTTGGCGACGTTCTGCGGACACCGCTCCCCCGCGATCGTCGCGTCCACATAGGCCAGGGCGGCGTCGTCCAGGCCCTTCTCCCAACTGGTATGCACGCCCGGACCGAAGAAGCCGCGCAGGACGATGCTGTCCATGCCGGAGAACTGGTCCTCGGCCATGCGCCGATAGAGCTGCGTCAGGCGCGGATCGGGGTCGGCCTTGGCCTTCGCGACCATCCTGCCGACCAGGCCGTAGGGCGCTGCGACCTGCCCGCCGCCCAGGTAGAGCGTCCGCAGCTTCTCGCGCTCTTCCAGCGCCGCATCCGCCAGCGCCTTCGTCCGGGCATAGGCCTGCGGGTCGGGGGTCCGGCGGACCAGCTCCATCTGCGCCGAGGCGGCGATCTGCGCCGGGCTGGCGCACGGGCCGACGATCCAGGTCTTCTGGTAGCGTCCGTTCTGGAGCCGGCCGACGGTCGCCTCGACCTCGGTCGCGAAGGCGGCATCGCCCATCGTCCGCTTGAGCGCGAAGGCCTGCTCGACCGGGATCGGGCCGCGCTCCAGCTTGATGGGGTGCGAGGCCAGCAGTGCGGCCGCCAGGGCGATCAGGATCATGGTTGCGCTGGCTTTCCCCGAGGCGAGTTCGCGGCAACCCTAGGCTGGCGATCGCCTCCCGCACAACCACGTCCCTTACGTGCTTGAAATATCACCCAAATCCCCGCGATGAGGGATGGCGCTATTGTAAACGTGGCCGATGACAGATACTGCGACGCACTCGCAATATCAGGATCCCGTCATGTCGCGTCGCCTCGCCCTTCTGCTGTCCTCCGCCACGCTCGGCGCGCTCCTGGCCGCCCCGGCCTTCGCTCAGCAGGCGGACGAGACCAAGGTCGACGAGGTCGTGATCACCGGCTCGCAGGTGCGCCTGCCGCCCGTCTATTCCGGCGGCCAGGTGGCGGCCGGCGCCCGCGTCGGCCTGCTGGGCGCGCTGGACACCATGGACACCCCGTTCGCCATCACCAGCTACACCGAGGCGCTGGTCCGCAACCAGCAGGCCCGCAGCATCGCCGACGTGCTGCAGAACGACCCGACCGTCCGCGTCTCCAAGGGCTTCGGCAACTTCCAGGAGCTGTACATCGTCCGGGGCTTCCCGGTGTACTCGGACGACATGACCTATAACGGCCTCTACGGCGTGCTGCCTCGCCAGTTCGTGGCCGCCGAGCTGGTCGAGCGGGTCGACGTGTTCCGCGGCGCCAACGCCTTCCTGAACGGCGCGGCGCCCGGCGGCAGCGGCGTCGGCGGCGCCTTCAACCTGATGCCCAAGCGCGCCGGGAGCGCCCCCCTCACCCGCTTCACGGCCGGCTGGGACGGCGGCTCGCAGGCCTACGGCTCGGCCGACGTGTCGCGTCGCTTCGGCGAGAACAACGCCTACGGCGCGCGCCTGAACCTCTCCCTGCGCGACGGCGAGACGGCGGTCGACGACGAGAAGCGCAACCTGAAGGTCGTGGGCCTGGGCCTGGATCGTCGCGGCGACCGCGCCCGCTTCTCGGCCGACCTCGGCTTCCAGGACCACCACATCGACGCCCCGCGCCCGACCGTCACCCCGGCCGGCGCGATCCCCAAGGCCCCCGACGCCGGCAAGAATTTCGCCCAGCCCTGGACCTACACCGACGAGCGCCAGCTCTTCGGCGCGGCGCGCGGCGAGTTCGACCTGACCGACACGGTCAGCGCCTGGGCCGCCATCGGCGGTCGCAAGGGCAAGGAAGACAACGTCCTGGCCAATCCGACGGCCCAGGCCAGCGGCGCGATCAGCGCCTATCGCTTCGACAATGTCCGCAAGGACGCCATCGTCTCGGCCGACGCGGGCCTGCGCGCCAAGTTCGAGACCGGCTCGGTGGGTCACGCCCTGGTCGCCTCGGTCGCCTCGGTGAACCTGAAGTCGAAGAACGCCTACGCCTTCTCGAACTTCGCCGGCTTCGCCAGCAATCTCTACAACCCGGTCGCCGTGGCCGCCCCGACCCCGAACTTCTTCGTCGGCGGCTCGAAGTCGGACCCGAACGTCACCGAACGCGCCGAGAACCGCAGCGTCGCCCTCGCCGACACCCTGTCGTTCCTGGACAATACGCTGCTGGTGACCGCCGGCCTGCGCTACCAGGACGTCAAGACACGCTCGTACGACTACAACACCGGCGCCCGCAACGGCGCCTATGACGGTGACGCCACCACGCCGGCCTTCGCCGTGGTCTACAAGCCCAGCGACAAGGTCTCGCTGTACGCCAACTACGCCGAGGCCCTGCTCCCGGGTAAGACCGCTCCGGCCCAGGTCAACGGCTTGGTCGTGGCCAATTCCGGGGAGATCCTGTCGCCGTTCCGCAGCAAGCAGACCGAGGTCGGCGCCAAGTATGACGGCGGCGGTTTCGGCGGTGCGATCAGCGTGTTCCGCACGGCCCAGCCCAGCGAGTTCTTCGAGACCGCCAGCCGCCGCTACACCGACGGCGGCGAGCAGGAGAACAAGGGCGTCGAGCTGACCGTCTTCGGCCAACCGGCCGACGGCCTGCGCTTGCTCGGCGGCGCCACCTGGCTGGACGCCAAGGTCAACCGCGCCCTGACCGCCGGTCTCGCTGGCAAGTCGGCGATCGGCGTGCCGGAGTTCCAGGCCAATGTGAACGTCGAGTGGGACGTGGCGGCCGCGCCGGGCCTGACGGTCGAGGGCCGCATGGCGCACACCGGTTCGCAACCGGCCAACGCGGCGAACACGGTCACCCTGCCCTCCTTCACCCGTTTCGACGCGGGCGTCCGCTACGCCTTCGAGGCCGGCGGCAAGACCATGACGGTCCGGGCCCGGGTCGAGAACCTGGCGGGCAAGGACCAGTGGGTCGCGGTCGGCGGCTATCCGGGCGCCAACTACCTGACGCTGGGCGCGCCGCGCACCCTGCGCCTGTCGGTCAGCACGGACTTCTAGGACCTATGCGGGCCCGAACGCTCCGCGCCTGGTCGTGGATCCACAAGTGGTCGAGCCTGGTCTCGACCGCCTTCCTGCTGATGCTGTGCATCACGGGCCTGCCGCTCGTGTTCACGCACGAGATCGAGCACGTGCTCATGCAGGAGGCCTGGCGGCCCGCGCATCCGAACAGCCCGAAGCTGAACCTCGACCAGGTGCTGGAGACGGCCCTCGCCCGCAAGCCGGGCGAGGTTCCGGCCTTCATGAGCTTCGACGAGGATCGACCCGTGGTGAACGTCACCAGCGTCCAGCCGGGCGACAAGGCGGGCGCGTACAGCTTCCAGCCGATCGACCAGACCAGTGGCGACGCCGCACCATTGGTGGCCGGCCACCCGGTCATGGAGTTCCTGCTCCAACTGCATACCGACATGTTCCTGGGTCTGCCCGGGATGCTCTTCCTCGGCGCGATGGGCCTTCTGCTGATCCTGGCCCTGATCTCGGGCGTCGTCCTCTACGCCCCCTTCATGCGCCGCCTGCCGTTTGGCACGGTGCGAGCCAGCAAGCAGGCGCGCACACGCTGGCTGGACTACCACAACCTCCTGGGCGCGGTGACCCTGGCCTGGGTGCTGGTCGTCGGGACCACCGGCGTCGTCAACACCCTGGCCACCCCGATCCTCGACTACTGGAAGAACACGGCGCTGAAGGAGCTGACCCGCGCCTATGACAAGCCCGTCCCCGCCGGTCAGCGCAGCTCGCTGCAGGCCGCCGTCGACCGGGCCAAGGTCGCCCTGCCCGGCATGCAGCTGCAGTTCGTGGCCTTTCCCGGCTCGAGCTATTCGACCGACCACCACTATGCGGTGTTCTTCCACGGCGACACGCCACTGACCGCGCACCTTACGACCCCGGCCCTGATCGACGCCCGTACAGGGCGGCTGGCGGCCGTCGCGCCGACGCCCTGGTACGTGAAGGCCCTGTCCCTGTCGCAGCCCCTGCACTTCGGCGACTATGGCGGCCTGACGCTCAAGATCCTGTGGGCGCTGCTGGACCTCGCCACGATCGTGATCCTGGGCTCGGGCCTCTATCTGTGGCTGGCCAAGCGGAAGCCTGTCCCCAAGCAAGCGTCAGGACAATGAAGAGCGGCCACCACTTCACGCTCTGGCAGATCTTCCGCGGCCCGATCGCCATCGCCGCGTTCAGCCTGTTCGGCCTGGTCGCCGCTCTGCTGGGCGACGGCGTCTGGGACGCGATCGGCGCGGTCACGCTCGCCGTGTCCGTCGCGGCGACCGTCTGGGCGCTCATCGCACGCAGGCGATAGGCCACCGCCGCCTATTCTGAATTTTTGGAAATATTACTTGTACTTCATAGACTTAAATCGAGGTCATGAAGCAGTCGTAACGGGTAATCGCAAGTCTTCGGGTCTACACCCTCACTCAAGAGATCGGCGCCGCCGACCACACCAACGAGAGAGGGACTAAACCATGAGCAAGATCGTCAACCGCATCGCCGTCGCCGCCGCCCTGGCCCTGGCCGCCACGCCGATCATCGGCCTGAGCGCCGCCCACGCCGCCTCGCGCGCCATGCCCGTCGCCCGCGTCGCCATCGGCGACCTGAACCTGGCCCAGCCGGAAGGCGCCCGTGAGTTCCAACGCCGCGCCGACCACGCCGCCGAGCAAGCCTGCAGCGCCCGCAAGGTGCGTGGCCTCTCCTACCGCGCCTGCCTGATGGATATCGCCGCCGACCTGCGCGAGGAAATGAGCCCGGCCCAGCGCTCGGCCCTGTTCACCGGCCAGCGCGCCCAGCCGACCGCCTTCGCGTCGCGCTAAAGTCCGCGCCGCATCCACGCCGCGACGGCCCAGGCATGGGCGTCGTGGCGGAGCGCGACCACCGCGTCACGCGGGTCCAGCCAGACCAGTTTGTGATCGTCCTCGACCTTCAGGCCGGGCTTTTCGCCCGTCACCCTGACAACGTAGATCCCGCCGAAGTTCCGCACGGGCTGCCCGTCGGACTTCAGGAAGAGCTGCGAAACCCTCTCGATAAGGGCGCCGGCCTGGACTACCAGACCGGTCTCCTCGCCGAACTCCCGGGCCACGGCCTCTTCCTCGGTCTCGTCACCGTCCACCGCCCCGCCAGGCAGGTCGAAGTACGGCGCCTTGCCGGGTTTGGTGACCTGGGCCAGGGCGATCTGGCCCGCACTGTTCTCGGCGACGCCAAAGGCCGCGGGGCGGTCCTTGTAGGTCAACCCCGCGACGGGCGCGCCGAAAGCCAGCATTCCCCAATCAGGCCTTCCCAAGTCAGTCCTTGCCGTAGAGGTCGAACCACGGGTCGGCCTTGCCGGCCTCGACGTCGGCCACGCTGATCTCCGGACGATAGCCGATCTTGCCATTGGCGCTTTCGCGCCAGGCGTCGGTCACCAGGTCGCGCAGGGCCGTGGCGCCGGCCGCGATGCGAGCCTGGACGAAGGTCTTGGCGCGCGGATCGCTCTCGACCATGCCGCCGGCCTTCTCCAGCTGATACAGCGGCTCGGTCTGCTTCCAGGTCTCGGTCAGGTAGCCGACGACGCGAGTCTCGATCGAGCACTCACAGGCCTTGTACTCGGGCACCAGCGCCTTGATCGCCTTCTCGTCGCCCAGCGCCTTGGCCAGCGGACCTTCGAACTGGAAGTGGGTCTGGCGCGAGTTGGTGTAGCCGTTGGGGTTCGGATAATCGCCCCAGCCGTTGTAGTGCACCGACAGGTGCAGCGGCTGGCTGCCATCGCCGACATAGTGGGCCCAGACGCCCAGGTCGCGCAGCAGCAGGTCCTCGCGGCGCTTCAGGTCGGCCTTGTAGTAGGCCAGCTTGGTGGCGTCCTTCTCGGTCTTCGCGACGGCGGTCAGGATGCGCCAGTAGGTGAAGTCCTTCACCAGCTGCTGGTAGCCGTCGATGATTGCGTACGGCAGGTAGCCGGCCTTCCAGCTGTCGACGCCGGCGGCGCGCAGGGCCGTCTCGTAGTCGACGCGGGTCGGCGGCAGGGTCGCCACCGTGAACATCGGACCGCCGTACATGCGCCCCTGGTCGTCGACGTCCAGGAAGTGGGCGGCGTCGCGGTCGGTGTCGTGGATCTTGCCCGAGCCCTTCCAGCGGTCCGGCTCGCGGGCGTACTCGCCGATGGCGGCCACGGCGGACGGGGTGCGCAGGAAGGCCGGCATGTCGGCCGGGAAGGCGCCCGCGCCGACGACGCCGACGGTGCGGTGGCCCGAAGAGCCCCAGGCGAAGGCCGAGGCGGCCGGCGTCGACAGGACGGCGGCGAGGGTCAGGACTTTCAGGCTGGTCGAGAGGCGCAAGAAAAAGCTCCGAGAGATCAGATAATGCCGAGAGCGGTCTCCATGCGCCCCACCCAGCCCTTCACGGCCGGATAGAGCGACAGGTCGAACCCGCCCTCGTGCGCCACGCGGGTGTAAGCCACCAGGGCGATATCCGCCAGGGTGAGACGCTCTCCGACCAGAAAGGCCGTTTGTTTCAGCTGTGTTTCCAGGCGGGCCAGGGCCGCGTCGCCGCGCTCGATCAGCCGGGTCTCCACGCTGTCCCGGTCCTTACCCAGATAGGCGACCTGGAAGCGGACCACCGCCACATAGGGCTCGTGGCTGTACTGCTCCCAGAACAGCCACTCGAACATCTTGGCGCGCTCATAGGCGTCGGTCGGGATCAGCACCGAGCCCTCGGCCAGGTGCAGCATGATGGCGTTGGACTGCGAAAGGATCCGGCCGTCTTCCAGCACGACCATCGGCACCTGGCCGGCCGGGTTCATGGCCAGGAACTCGGCCGTCCGGGTCTCGGCCTTCAGGACGTCGGTCTCGATCCACTCGAACGGCAGGTGCAGCCGCTCGGCGGTCCATTTCACCTTCAGGCAGTTGCCCGAAATCGAGTCGCCGTAGATGCGCAGCGCCATGCGGTTCCTCCTGCAAAGCTTGCCGAAACGTAAAAATTTGGTCCGCCAAGGCCCAGTTTCAAGCGTCTGATTCCACGTCGTTTTCTCGCCTGACGGGCGAGCTTGGCCAGTCTGGCGGGGATTCCCAGGGTTGTCACAGAGCCGTGATCGGACTAATTCACCCCTCGCCCGACAGATACGCCGATAAGAGGACCCCCTCGATGCGACGCAAGCTCGCCGGAATTTTGGCCACCGCGGTCATCTCCGCTTTCGCCATTCCCGCCCTCGCCATTGCCGCTCCCGGTGACGACTCCGTCGCCGCCGCGCCGGTGCGTTCCGATCCGCTGGGCGACCTGATCTCCTCGGCCCTGACCGGCGTCCTGCCCGGCTCGGTCGAATGGAAGATGAAGGCGACGATGTACCACGCCGGCGCCAAGGGCATTCGGGGTCTCGACTCCCTGGGCTGCCGGGTCGCCGCCATGCGCACCGTGGCCGTGGACCCCAAGGTGATCCCGCGCCGCACCGTGATCTTCATCAAGGAAACCGTCGGCCTGCCGATGCCTGATGGCGGCGCCCACGACGGTTACTGGTACGCCTCCGACATCGGCGGCGCGATCAAGGGCCTCAAGCTGGACCTCTTCAGCGGCATGGGCGCGGCGTCGATGAAGGCCCTGCGTGGCGTCGACCTCTCGAACCTCTCGGTCAGCAAGGTCGGCGAATTCAAGGGCTGCCCGCCTCAATAGCTTCCGGAAGGCCACGATGACCCTCAGCGTCTCGAGCCTCTGCCCCCTGATCCAAGTCTTCGACATGCCCACCGCGATCGCCTTCTATCGCGACCGCCTGGGCTTCGAACTCGTTCAGCACTCCCCTGAAATCGACGCCCCCGAGGGCCGCTATTTCCACTGGGCCTGGGTACGCCTCGGCGGCGCGGACCTGATGCTGAACACCGCCTATGACGAAGGTGAGCGCCCGCCCCTGCCCGATCCGGCCCGCGTGGCGATCCATCGCGACACCGGCCTCTATTTTGACTGCCCGGACGTCGATGCGGCCTACGAGGCCCTGCGCGCGGCGGGCCTGGAGCTCGATCCGCCTAAGGTCGCGCCATACGGCATGAAGCAGCTCTGGCTGCACGATCCCGACGGCTATCAGCTCTGCTTCCAGGCGCCGGCCTGATCTGAGCCCCCCGCGCCGTCTTGGCGCTTGGCGCGGCGAGCCTTACACCTCATGACCACATCGCGCCGAAAAGGCTCGGGAGGGGTCGTATGCGTCTGTCCGTCAGTATCCTGGCCTTGGTTGCGGCCGCCGTTCTCGCCGCTTCGCCGGCTCACGCGGCTGATGACCTGAGCCGCCTCAAGGCCCGCGCGGCCAAGGTCCAGATCACCCGCGACGACTGGGGCATCGCCCATATCCACGGCAAGACCGACGCCGACGCCGTGTTCGGCATGGCCTACGCCCAGGCCGAGGACGACTTCAACCGCGTCGAGACCAACTTCATGACCTCACTGGGCCGCACGGCCGAGGCGGAGGGCGAGAAGGCGATCTGGGCGGACCTGCGCCAAAAGCTGTTCATCGATCCGGCCGTGCTGAAGGCCGACTACGCCAGGAGCCCGGCCTGGCTGCAGGCCCTGATGAATGGTTGGGCCGACGGGCTGAACTTCTATCTGGCGACCCACCCCGAGGTGAAGCCGAAGGTCATCAAGCGCTTCGAGCCCTGGATGGCGCTCAGCTTCTCGGAAGGCAGCATCGGCGGCGACATCGAGCGCGTGGCCCTGACTCAGTTGGAGGCCTTCTACGGCAAGCGCCAACTGGCCATGACCGCCGACGAGAAAGGCCTGCTGTTCAAGGAGCCGAAAGGCTCGAACGGCTTCGCCATCGCCCCGAAGAACAGCTTCGACGGCCACGCGATGCTGCTGATCAACCCGCACACCAGCTTCTTCTTCCGCTCGGAGATGCAGGTCTCGAGCGACCAGGGCCTCAACGCCTATGGCGCGACGACCTGGGGCCAGTTCTTCATCTACCAGGGCTTCAATGCCCACGCGGGATGGATGCACACCTCCAGCGGCGTCGACGTGGTCGACGAGTTCGCCGAGACGATCGTCGAGAAGGACGGCCAGCGCTTCTACAAGTACGGCAAGGACCTGCGCCCGCTGAAGAGCGAGGTGATCGCGGTCCCCTATCGCGCCGCCGCCGGCTCGATGGCCTCGAAGACGTTCACGGTCTTCAAGACCCACCGCGGCCCGATCGTCCGCGAGGCCGACGGCAAGTGGATCAGCATCGCCCTGATGAACAAGCCGGTCGCGGCCCTGCAGCAGTCGTTCCTGCGCACCAAGGCGACCGACTACGCCAGCTTCATGCAGGTGGCCGAGCTGAAGGCCAACTCCTCGAACAACACCCTGTTCGCCGACAGCAAGGGCGAGATCGCCTATCTGCACCCGCAGTTCATCCCGGTCCGCGACGACCGCTTCGACTACACCAAGCCGGTCGACGGCTCGGACCCCGCGACCGACTGGAAGGGCCTGCACGCCCTGAAGGATGCACCGCACGTGCTGAACCCGCCCAATGGCTGGGTCTTCAACACCAACAACTGGCCCTACACGGCCGCCGGGCCTTACAGCCCCAAGCAGGCCGACTATCCCAAATACATGGACAGCGCCGGCGAGAACCCGCGCGGGATCCACGCCGATCTCGTGCTGAAGGACGCCAGGAACCTCAGCCTGGGCGGGCTGATCGACAAGGCCTACGACCCGTACCTGACCGCCTTCGCGCGCCTGGTCCCGACGCTGGAGGCGGCCTATGCCGCCACGCCCGACGGTGATCCGGCCAAGGCCAAGGTCGCCGAGCAGGTCGCCGCGCTCAGCGCCTGGGACAAGCGCTGGTCGGCCCGCTCGACCGAGACCTCGCTGGCCGTGTTCTGGGGCGAGGCGATGTGGGCCAAGGCCGCGCCGGCCGCCAAGGCCCAGGGGCTCAACACCTACGACTACATGGCCGACAAGCTGACCCCGGCCGAGAAGCTGGCGGCGCTCGCCGAGGCGTCAGACCGCCTGACCGCCGACTTCGGATCGTGGAAGACGCCGTGGGGAGAGATCAACCGCTTCCAGCGCAACGACGGCGCGATCGTCCAGACCTTCGACGATAGCAAACCCAGCATCCCGGTGGCCTTCACCTCGGCCCAATGGGGCTCTCTGGCCTCGTTCGGCGCCAAGCGGTACCCGGGGACCAAGAAGTATTACGGCACCCTGGGCAACAGCTTCGTGGCGGTCGTGGAGTTCGGCGACAAGGTCCGCGCCCGCGCCGTCTCGGCCGGCGGCGAGAGCGGCGATCCCAGCTCCCCGCACTTCAACGACCAGGCCCTGCGCTACAGCCAGGGCAATCTGCGCGACGTGTATTTCTATCCGGAAGACCTGAAGAAGCACGCCGTGAAGACGTACCGTCCAGGAGAGTAAAGCGGGTTCCTCGCCCGGACCGCCCGCCACGGGGCTGAAGGGTGGGCGAACGGTCCAGGCGAGGCCCGCGTATCGGTGGTCGTCCGTTCTAGAACCGGATGACGGCGCCGATGTTCACGCGGGTCTCCTTGCCGTCCAGCTTCAGCTTTTCGCCGCCGGCGAAAGTGACGGCCTTGTCGTCGTAGTTGATGCGCGAAACCTCGCCGCGCAGGGCCAGGTTGGCGGTCAGCTGCTGCTCGTAGCCGACGCCGTAGACCAGGCCCTTCTGGGTCAGCTTCTTCTTCGAGCCGATGATCGAGGCCTCGACCTTGCGGCGCTCCAGGCCGACCCTGCCGTACAGCAGGGCGCCGCCTTCGAAGGCGAGGCCGGCGCGGGCCGAGGCGCCGTAGCGCAGGCCCGGATCGATCGTGACCTTGTTGGCGCCCAGCAGGCTCGAGGCCTTGCCGCCGCCCGCGCCCAGATTGGCTTCCGCGCCCAGATAGAGGTCGCCGCCGACCACCGCGCCGTAGCCCAGAAAGCCGTCATACTCGAAGCCTGTCTTGTCGGACCTGCCGCTCACGGCCGCGCCAGTCTTCGGCGTGAGGTCCAATTTGTTCTTGGGCTTGCCGTAGCCCAGCTGGGCGCCGCCGTAGAAGCCGCTTGGCGTGTCCTTGTCCTGGGCCATGGCGGGGGCGGCGATGGCGGCGCCCAGGATGGCCGCGGCGATGAGGGTGATCTTGCGCATAGAGAGACTCCTTCGTTGACGGGGCTGGCGGGGAGACCGGCCTGACGTGGAGCCTTGGTGGCGGTGGGCGATGGAGGCTTTGCGCGCGGTTCGTGGAGATCGCGTGGGCGCCACCTTAAGAGTATTTCATTTGCCAGAACGCCGATCTCCGGGCCTTCCCTAGAGCTCGCCAGGTCTTCGCTGGGCCTCCACGAAACCTCGACAGAGCCGCGCCAGGATCGCGCGCTCTGGCTCAGGACCCGAAGATGGAAAACGCGCTGATCTGCGTGGTCGAGGACGACCCCGACATCGCTCGCATCCTGCAGACCTATCTGGAGCGCGAGCGCCTGCGGGTGGTCTGCGCTGCCGATGGCGAGGCGGCGCTAGCCCAGCATCGCAGCCTGAACCCGGCCCTGATGCTGCTGGACGTCAACATCCCCAAGAAGGACGGCTACGCGGTCCTCGCCGAGGTCCGGCGGCGCGGCGACACGCCGGTGATCTTCGCCACCGCCATGGCCGAGGACATCGACCGCCTGACCGGCCTGCGGATGGGCGCCGACGACTATGTGGTCAAGCCGTTCAACCCCGCCGAGGTCGTGGCCCGCGTAAAGGCCGTCCTGCGCCGCACGGCCGGTGGCGCGCGACCGGAACTGCTGCGCCACGGTCCGATCGAGGCCGACCTCACCGCCCACGTCGCCCGCGTGGTCAACGGCGAGGCGCCGCCCAGCGTGCTGAACCTGACGCTCAGCGAATACCGGATCCTGATCCAGTTCCTGAACGCCCCGACCCGCGTGCTGAGCCGCGCCGAGATCCTCGACGCCTGCCTGCCCGACAGCGACGCCCTAGAGCGCACCGTGGACAGCCACGTCAGCAACCTGCGGCGGAAGCTGGAGCTGGCCGGCGCCCTGGGCTTCGTCGTCAATGTGCGCGGGGTCGGCTACCGCCTGGTCGCGGCGGCATGAGGCCGCCCCCTACCCTCGCCCGACGGCTGGGCGTGGCCATCGCCGCGATGATGAGCTGCGCGGTGATCTTCATCGCCGCCGCCTCTTCAGGAATCGACCGGCTGATCGAACTGGAGATCAAGAGCCGGGTCTCGGCCCAAATGCTGCGCGCCATCGACCAGCTGGACCACAATCAGGTCCCCTCCAATGCGGACATGCTGGCCCTGCTGAAGACGATGTCGGCCGAGGAGCCTCGGGCGATGGTGCTGAGCTATGTTGGCGTCGGTCTGCTCTCGATGCTGGTCATCCTGGTCTGCGTCTGGCTGGCTGGCCGCATCGCCAAGCGCGTCGCCGCGCCGATCCACGCCGTGGCGCAAGGCGCGAACAAGATCGCGTCCGGCGACTTCCGGCACCGCATCACCCCGCCCGTCAAGCCGACCCGCGAGCTGGCCAGCCTGGTTTGCGCCTTCAACGCCCAGGCCGAGGCCCTTGAGAACTCCGAGCGCCGCATGCGCTTCCAGACCGCCGCCGTGGCCCACGAGCTGCGCACGCCCCTGACCGTGCTGCGCGGCTATATCCACGGCGCCCTGGACGGCGTCTTTCCGCGCGACGACGACCACATGCGGACCCTGCTGACCCAGGTCGAGGACCTGTCGCGGATCATCGACGACCTGCGCACGGTCAGCCTGGCCGACTCCGGCGCCCTGACGCTGGAGGTCGCCGACTGCGACCTGGCTGAACAAGCCCGACTGGTGCTCGCCACCCTGTCACCGCAGTTCGCCGAGGCCGCGATGCTGGTGGACGTGGCCCTGTCCCCGACGCCCGTCCGCGCCGATCCCGCCCGGGTCCGGCAGATGCTGCGCGCGGTGCTGGAGAACGCCCGCCGCTACGCCGCCGAGGGCGGTCGTCTGTCGGTGAAGACCTTCGCCAAGGATGGCGAGTGCGTGTTGCGGGTCAGCGATCGCGGCCCCGGCTTCCCGCCGGATCACCGCGCCTTCGAAGGCTTCTGGCGCGCCGATCTCTCCCGCACGCGCACGACCGGCGGCTCAGGGCTAGGGCTGTCGGTGGTCAAGGCGCTGGCCGACGCGCACGGCGGCGAGGTCACCATCGGCAATCGGCGCGACGGCGGGGCGCAGATCGAGATCCGGTTCCTGGCGCTGGAGGAGGCCTGGCGGTTCGCGCCGCCGCGCCTTGCCCGTCTGCCGGCCTAGATGTCGCCGCCGACGTTCGAGGCCACCCCCGGCGCGCGGGCGACGTGGATGCCGCACTCGGTCTTTTCCTGGCCCTGCCAACGGCCCGAGCGGCCGTCTTCCGACGGCTGGGTGCAGGGCCAACAGCCGATCGAGGCGTAGCCCTGGGCGACCAGCGGGTGGGCCGGCAGGTCGTGCTCGGCGACATAGGCCTCGAGTTCGGCCTTCGACCAGTTGGCCAGCGGGTTGAACTTCAGCTTGCCGTCGGCCTCCTCGACCACCGGCAGGCTCAGGCGATCGCCGCCGTGGAAGCGCTTGCGGCCCGTGATCCAAGCGTCGAAACCGGCGATGGCGCGATCCAGCGGCAGCACCTTGCGGATGTTGCAGCAGCCGTCGACGCTGGTGCGCCAGAGGTCGGAGTTCGGGTCCTGGGTCGCCAGGTCCGCGAAGGCCGGACGCAGGTCGCGCACGTCGGTCAGGCCGAACTTGGCGGCCAGGTTTTTGCGGTAGTCGAGGGTCTGGCCGAACAGCATGCCGGTGTCGAGGAACAGCACCGGGATCTTCGGCGAGATCTGCGCGATCAGGTGCAGCAGCACCGCCGACTCCGCGCCGAACGACGAGACCAGCGCCAGCCGGTCGCCGAACTGCTCGTAGGCGACACGTAGGATGGTCGCCGGATGGGCGTCGCGCAGCTCTGCGTTCAGCCGGGCCGCGAGGCCAGCAGCGGTCCCGCCGATCTGGTCGAACGCCATCAGGAGGCCCTTTCCTCGAACGCCAGGACGCGGTCGTCGGCGGCGCGCTGATAGACGTGGCGGAAGCGGCGCGTGGCCTTGGTCCAGGCCTCGGGCGAGGCGCCGTCGTTCGGCTCGAAGGCGTCGAAGCCCACGCGGACCATGAAGCCCGCCTGTTCCTGCAGGACGTCGCCCACGGCGCGGACCTGGCCCTCGTACTTGAACCGCTCGCGCAGCAGGCGGGCCGAGGTGTAGGCGCGGCCGTCGCGGTATTTCGGGAAGGCCAGGGCCACCACCGCGATGCGCGGCAGGTCATAGGCCAGGACCTCGACCTCCTGGTCGGACTCGATCCGCACGCCGACGCGGCGGCTGTTCGAGGACAGCAGGGCGTCGCCCTCGGCCTCGAAGCGGGCCAGGGACAGGATCACGTCGCCCGTTTCCGGGATGGCGTCCTCGTCGGTGACGTGGACGAAGCTGTCGTCGGCCCAGCGGGCCTCGCCGTCAGCCAGCTCAATCAGCTTGGGCATAGACAGCCTCCTTGAAGGGCTCGAGGCCAACGCGGCGATAGGTGTCGAGGAAGCGCTCGCCGTCGGCGCGGACGGCGCGATAGGCCTCGACCAGCTGGTCGACGGCGCCGGCGACCTTGTCGGCGGGCAGCGCGGGACCAAGGATCTTGCCGATCGAGGCGTCTTCGGCGCCCGAACCGCCCAGCGACAGCTGGTAGAATTCCTCGCCCTTCTTATCGACGCCCAGGATGCCGATGTGGGCCACGTGGTGGTGACCGCACGCGTTGATGCAGCCGCTGATCTTGATCTTCAACTCGCCGACGTCCTCGGCGCGGTCCAGATCGGCGAACTGGCGGGCGATGTCCTGGGCGATCGGGATCGCGCGGGCATTGGCCAGCGCGCAGTAGTCCAGGCCCGGGCAAGCGATGATGTCGCTGATCAGGTCGATATTGGCGGTCGCCAAGGCGTTGGCCTGCAGGACCGCGAACACGGTCGGCAGGTCGTCCAGCTTCACGTGCGGCAGGACGAGGTTCTGCACGTGGGTCACGCGCAGGTCCGAGAAGCTGTAGCGCTCGGCCAGGTCGGCCACGACGTCCAGTTGGCTGGCGCTGGCGTCGCCCGGCGTCTGCTCCTGGGCCTTCAGCGAGATCTCGACGATGCCGTAGCCCGGCTGCTTGTGCGCCTTGACGTTGTTGCGGACGAAGCGAGCGAAGGCGCTGTCATTGGCCTTGGCCGTCTCGAACGCTTCCGAACGGGCCGGCAGGGTCTCGAACGGGGTCTTCGCGAACGAGGCGCGGATGCGGGCCAGCTCGCCGGCGGGCAGGTCGGCGCGGGCGGCGTCGATCTTGGCCCATTCCTCTTCCACCTGGCGCGCGAACTCCTCAGCGCCGAGGGCGGCGACCAGGATCTTGATGCGGGCCTTGTAGATGTTGTCGCGGCGACCGTGGCGATTGTAGACGCGCAGGACGGCTTCCAGATAGCTCAGCAGGCGATCGGTCGGCAGGAACTGCTTGATGGTCGGGCCGACATAGGGCGTACGCCCCTGGCCGCCGCCGACGATCACCTCGAAGCCGTGCGAACCGTCCCGGCCCTGGCGCAGCAGCAGGCCAATGTCGTGCACCTTGGCCGCCGTGCGGTCCTTGGCCGAGGCCGTGATGGCGATCTTGAACTTGCGCGGCAGGAACGAGAATTCCGGGTGCAGGGTCGACCACTGACGGATCACTTCGGACCACACGCGCGGATCGTCGATCTCCTCGGCCGTGGCGCCGGCATAGGGATCCGACGTGGTGTTGCGGATGCAGTTGCCGCTGGTCTGGATGGCGTGCAGGTCCACCTCGGCCAGCTTGTCCAGGATGTCCGGCGCGTCGCGCAGCTTGATCCAGTTGAACTGGATGTTCTGGCGGGTGGTGAAGTGGCCGTAGTCCTTGTCGTAGTCGCGCGCGATCTCGGCCAGGCGGCGGGCCTGGGTCGGGTTCAGCGAGCCGTACGGAATGGCCACCCGCAGCATGTAGGCATGGAGCTGCAGGTAGAGGCCGTTCATCAGCCGCAGCGGCTTGAACTGGTCCTCGGTCAGGTCGCCAGCGAGGCGGCGGGTGACTTGGCCCCGGAACTCGGCCGAGCGGTCGGCCAGGAATTCCTTGTCGATGAGATCGTACTGGTACATGCCGCCTTACTTCCTGCGGATCAGGTCGACGCGGCCGGTCGAGCGCGCCGCGCCCGAGGCGTGACGCAAGGCCTCGACGACGTCGCCGCCCTCGGCCTGCTTGCCGTGCGTGGGTTCGTTGGTGGGGCCCAGGGCCCGGATGCGTTCGCGGTAGCTGACCGGGGCCCAGTGGTCGCCCGACGCTACGAGATCGATCGGATAGACGTCGACCACGACGGTCGGCTGGCCCTTGCCGATGGCGATGGCGGCCTCGACATCAGCGGCGTCATCTTCGCCGAACAGCTGCGCGTTACCGAATTGGTCGACCCACTGGCCCGACTTCCAGAATACGACATCGCCGTCGATGAGGCGGTTGGCGGTGATCGCTCTCACTCAAAAACTCCGCTCATCCCCGCGAAAGCGGGGACCCATTCTGAATCGCCGCTTGGGTCCCCGCTTTCGCGGGGATGAGCGGGATTTTGTTGAGCCAAGGCCATGGCCTCGCCGACCATCAGCAAGGCCGGCCCCTTCACGCTCTCGGCGGCTTCGGCCAATCCAGAGAGCGTGGTGAGGATGCGGCGCTCGTCGGCGCGGCTGGCGTTCTCGACGACCAGGGCCGGGGTCGAGCCCGCGCGGCCGGCGGCGGTCAGGCGCTCGGCGATCAGGCCGGCGGTCGAGACGCCCATATAGACGACGACGGTCTGGTTCGGACGCGCCAGGGCGGCCCAATCCAGGTCCAGCTCGCCATGCGCGGCGTGGCCGGTGACGAAGGTGACGGCCTGGGCCGAACCGCGATGGGTCAGGGGCGCGCCGGCGTTGGCGCTGGCGGCCAAGGCGGCGGTGACGCCCGGCACGACGTGGCACTCGACGCCGGCTTCGCGGCAGGCCAGCAGCTCTTCGCCGCCACGGCCGAACAGGAACGGATCGCCGCCCTTCAGGCGCACGACGTTCAGACCGTCCAGGGCCAGGCCCACGATCAGCTGGTTGATGCCGTCCTGCGGCAAGGTATGGCGCGACTTGCGCTTGGCGACATTGATCCGGCGCGCGGCTGTCGGCGCCAGGTCCAGAATCTCGTCGGAGACCAGGCCGTCATGCACCACCACGTCGGCGGCGCGCAGGGCGTTGAAGGCGCGGAAGGTCAGGAGGTCCGGGTCGCCCGGACCCGCGCCGACCAGCCACACCGCGCCCAGGGCGCGGTTCGCACGCGTCCCGCCAACGACCACGAGGCCGTGCTTGGCGAGACCCGGTTTGGCGTTTCGGACCGGCGAGCGGGCCATGCTGTTTAGAACCTCTATCAACGCGATTGGAATAAACCGGTAGAACGCAAGGCGGGGTCGTCCCTAAAGACGACCCCGCGCACGCTCGCCGACGAAAAGGGCCGATCCATCAGCGAACGCTTGCAAAGTCGGCGCGAAGAGGCCAATTCGCAAACAAGGACTTCTGCCGGGGCGTTCAGTAAAACTCATGGAAAGACCGAACGAGCGCCGCCGCCTCCCGCCGCTGAACGCCCTGCGTGCGTTCGAGGCCGCCGCGCGGCACCTGAACTTCAGCCGCGCCGCCGACGAGCTGTCGGTGACGCCCGGCGCCGTCAGCCAGCAGATCCAGAACCTCGAGGACTATGTCGGGGCGGCTCTGTTCAAGCGCACGCCCAAGGGCCTGCTATTGACCGACGCGGCCCAGACCGCCCTGCCCGCCCTGCGTGAGGCCTTCGACCGCCTGGCCGAGGCCGCCAGCCTGCTGACCGCCGCCGTCGATGGCCGCCGCCTGACCCTGACCGCCGCGCCCTCGTTCGCCGCCAAGTGGCTGGTGCCGCGCCTGGGCAAGTTCGAGCAGGCCCATCCGCAGGTCGACGTCTGGCTGTCGGCCGGCATGGAGGTCGTGGACTTCGCCACCGGCGAGGTCGACATGGCCATCCGCTACGGCTCGGGCCGCTATCCCGGCCTGGAGGTCATCCGCCTGCTGCAGGAAACCGTGGTGCCGGTCGCCAATCCCGAACTGCTGGCGCAGAACGCCCTGGAGCGTCCGGAGGATCTGGCCCACCACATCCTGCTGCACGACGGCTCGCCCGACGCCGACGACAGCTGCCCCGACTGGGCCATGTGGCTGGCGGCGCGCGGCATCAAGACCGTCGACGGCGCCCGGGGCCCGCGCTTCAACCAGTCCAGCCTGGTCATCGAAGCCGCCGCCAACGGCCGCGGTATCGCCCTGGCCAAGCGCACCCTGGCCCAGGCCGACCTCGATTCCGGTCGCCTGGTGATCCCCTTCGAGGCGGCCACGGCGGTCGACTTCGCCTATTACGTCGTCCACCCCAAGGCCAAGGGCCGCCTGCCCCAGGTGAAGGCCTTCGTGAACTGGCTCAAGGCCGAGGCCGAGGCTCACGAAGCCGCGCTGCAGACGCTGGACAACGGTTCAGGGATTTAGGGCCCGTAAGCGCTCACGGTACTGGTTTCAGGCGCGGGAACCGGCTTAAAGGGGCCCATGAAAATCACGACTCTTACAGTCGACGAGCACCTCGCTCCCGCCGACTGCCAGACCATGGCCGACGTGCGCCAGGGCGTGGACGCCCTGGACCGGGCCCTGGTCCAGCTCCTGACCGAGCGTCAGGGCTTCATGGACGCGGCGGCCCGCATCAAGGCCGACCGCAACAAGGTGTTCGACCGCGCGCGGATCGAGGACGTGGTGACCAAGGTCAAGGCCTCCGCCCGCGCGGCCGGCCTGTCCGAAGCCATCGCCGAGCCCGTCTGGCGCACGCTGATCGACCGCTGCATCGCCTACGAATACGACAGCTGGGACAAGACGAAGGGCTGACGAAAAGCGCCCCCTCGCGGGGGCGCTTCCGCTCTTAGTTCCCGTCGATCATCCGACCAAGGCCGCCCAGGATCGAGCCTTCGCCCTGGTTGCCGCCTTGGTGCTGCGCGGCCTGCATCATGCGGCCGGCCAGGCGCGCGAACGGCAGCGACTGGATCCAGACTTTCCCCGGACCGCGCAGGCGGGCGAAGAACAGCCCCTCGCCACCGAAGATCACGCTTTTCACGCCGCCGGCCATGACCAGGTCGAAGTCGACGCCCGGCGTGTAGGCCGCCAGGCACCCCGTATCGACGTGCAGTTCCTCGCCCGGACCCAGCGTGCGCTCGACCAGGGTGCCGCCCATCTGGACGAACACCCAGCCGTCGCCTTCCAGGCGCTGCATGATGAAGCCTTCGCCGCCGAACAGGCCGGTCATCATCCGCTTCTGGAAGTGGAGGCCGATCGACACGCCGCGCGCGGCGGCCAGGAAGCTGTCCTTCTGGCAGATCAGCGTCCCGCCCAGCTGGCCCAGGTTCAGCGGCAGGATGGTGCCCGGCGTCGGCGAGGCGAAGGCCACGCGCGCCTTGCCCTGACCCTGATGGGTGAAGACGGTGGTGAACAGGCTCTCGCCGGTGATCAGGCGCTTGCCCGCGCCGAGGAGCTTGCCCATGACGCCGCCGCCCTGGTCGGCCGCGCCGTCGCCGAATACGGTGGTCATCTGGACGCTGGCGTCCTTCCACACGAAGGCCCCGGCCTCGGCCACGGCGCTCTCGCCCGGATCAA
Organism: Caulobacter sp. GW821-FHT09H08; assembly: GCF_059415885.1. NCBI lineage: Bacteria > Pseudomonadati > Pseudomonadota > Alphaproteobacteria > Caulobacterales > Caulobacteraceae > Caulobacter > Caulobacter sp. GW821-FHT09H08. Next base: position 668,971 of record NZ_JBWKOC010000003.1, on the reverse strand, counting down.
GCTCGATCTCGACGAACTGCAGGTCCTCGCCCTTGATCTCGAAGTCGATGTCGTCGGCGACGCCGACGCTGCGTTGATGGCTCCAGGGGCTGGGGGGCATGGGGAGATCTCCTTTGTCTAGAACACAGTTCTAGCGAGACCGCGCATTGGTCGCCAATGAAGCATCCGTAAAGTGACATAACGGCCACGCTCGGCCGCTAGTGGAATCACCAGATGGGCCAGAGCGGTCATGTCGCCGCCTCCGTCTGGTCATACCATTGGTCGGACAAATGGCCGCCAAATGCGCCAGCCCCTTCCCACCCATAAAGGCCTGAACTGACCACTTTTCCCCGTTGATTCAATGGATGTCGGCTATGTGGGATTGGGCGCGCTTCCATGCCGAAGCGACCAATCCGCATCCTATGGTTTGGCCTGACCAAGTGGTCGCCACCTCTTCGGAAGTGGCATTACCAATTCTTGACAACGATCCGAACTGGTCGGATAAGTCTCCTCAAGGGCGCCATGTCAGTGCGCCGGGGGAGGCATTCTCATGAACCATGCTCGCAACACTTTCGCTCTCCGCGCGGCGCTGATGGCGTCCTGCGCGGCTCTGACGGTCGGTTCGGCCGCTCAGGCCCAGCAAACCGCCGGGTCGGACAAGAAGGAAGCCGAGACGGTCGAAGCCGTCGTTGTCACCGGTTTCCGTCAGGCCTACGCCAACGCCATCGCCACCAAGCGCGAGACGCTGGAAATCTCGGACGGCATCTCGTCGGACGGTCTGGGCCGCTTCCCGGACCTGAACGTCGGTGAAGCCATCCAGCGCATCCCGGGCGTCCAGATCAACCGCGAAGCCGGTAGCCGTAACGCCACGATCAGCCTGCGCGGCCTGCCCGGCAGCTTCGCCCGCACCACCCTGAACGGCGGCGCGTTCGCCGATCCGATCCTGAACGGCTCGACCCCGCTGGGCGCCTTCAACTCGGACATCTTCACGGCCATCAACGTCATCAAGACGCCGTCCGCCTCGAACCTGGCCGGCGGCCTGTCGGGCAATGTCGACCTGCGCATCAACCCGGCCCTGGCGCGCAAGGACGGCGGCTTCGCCAAGCTGTCCTACGAGTACAACGACCTGGGCAACCTCGGCAGCCCGCTGGCCTCGCTGGGCTACAACAAGCACCTGACCGACGACTTCGCCGTGTTCGGCGTCGTGGCCTGGAAGGACGAGAAGTTCCGCCGCGACTCGATCACCGTGAACTCGTGGGGCAACCGCCTCGGCGCGATCCAGGTCGGCAACCAGGCAGCCGCGGGCTCGAACCCGGTCTATGACGCGCTGATCGCCGCCAACCCAGGCGGCATCTACTACCCCAGCCAGACCCGTCAGCTGGTGAAGTTCAACCGCGGCAGCACCCTGTCGGCCTCGGGCGGCTTCGAGTTCCGCGTCAACGAAGAGTGGAAGTTCGGCACCAACGCCTTCATCACCAAGCGCAAGCTGGATGAAGCCACCAACAACCTGCTCTACATCGACGCGGGTCCGGGCAACGGCACCAATACGGGCCTCGCCGCCACCTCGGCCGTCGCCAAGATCACCGACATCGGCACGCCCTACATCGTCCAGACGCCGAACGGTCCGCGCGCCTACATCAACAAGTTCAAGGCCGAGAACATCAACACGTTCGACTCGGTCCGCTCCGAGCCGGCCGAGAACCAGACCTGGGCCATCAATCCCAGCCTGGAGTTCAAGAACGACGACTGGAAGGCCACCGCCGCCGCCACGATGTCGCGCGCCAAGGCCTACTCCAACCAGATCGAGCTGGACGTCGTCCAGAACCCCTACCGCAACCTCGGCACGGCCGGCCTGAACGGCATCGTCGCGACGGTGTACACGGGCGGCGCGAACCTCGGTGACTATACGGCGACCCTGATCACGCCGCACGCCACCCACCTGCCGACCGGCGGCTTCCTGATCCCAGCGACCAACACCGCCCCGACCCAGGCCGGCGCCCAGATGCCGGGCCAGACCGCCACGACCGCCGCCGACCGCTTCGGCGTCACCGGCACCAACGGCCAGGCCAAGAACGAACTGGACTCGTTCCAGCTCGACTTCGAGCGCACCCTGGACGGCTTCGTGAACCTGCTGCAGTTCGGCGGTCGCGCCGAGCACAACAAGTTCACCTCCAGCGGCTCGCGCAACACCGCCCTGGGCGCCCAGACCCAGAACATCACGACGGACATGGCCTACCAGCTGTCGTACGCGAACGACTTCTTCGGCGGTCAGGCCGGCGGCGCGACGACCAACTGGATGAACGTCGACATCAATCGCGTGCTGAAGGCGATCACGCCGGTCAACACCAACCTGCGCACGACGCTGAACCCGAACGGCCTGCCCGATCAGTTCCTGCTGGGCGCGCCGGGCGTGTTCCTGACGCCCTACGGCGTGGTCAACAACTACACCGACGGCAACTACTGGAATAACAACTTCAGCAACCAGAACGACGTCTACTCGGCGTATGTGGCGGCCAAGTTCAAGGGCGACCTGCTCAGCATTCCGTTCCGCGGCACGGTCGGCACGCGCTACGAGCGCACCGACCAGAAGATCATCGCCCTGAACTGTAAGAACTGCACCACGGCGCTGTCGAACCAGGCTGGCGCGATCAACCACTCGCTCAGCACCTCGGTTCGCAAGAACAAGTTCGACTACTGGCTGCCGTCGGCGATCATCATGGCCGACCTGCGTGACGACCTGGTCTTCCGCGCCGCCGCCTATCGCACCTATGTCCGTCCGCAACCGCGCGACAACGTGCCGACCACCTTCGTGCAGGTGCCGGTCGACGTGAACCCGCCGACGGATCCGGTCTACACGGTCACGCTGGGCGCCACGGACATCCATCCGTACACCTCCGACTCGTTCGACGCGTCGCTGGAGTGGTACAACCGTCCGGGCGGCCTGATCTCGTTCGCGGCCTACCGCAAGGAAGTGAAGGGCTATATCGGCCCGATCACCGACCAGTCGGTTCTCTGCCCGGCCAGCGGGAAGATCGACGGCATCGACGTCGACCTGGGCACGCTGACCATCGACACCTCGGCCGGCTCGCCCAAGTGCGTCAGCTCCAACAGGTTCGTCGGTTCGGGCGGCGTGCTGAAGAACGCCGAAGTGCGCGTCACCGGCAAGACCAACCAGTCGCCGATGACCGTCACGGGCCTCGAGTTCAACATCCAACAGAACCTGGATTTCCTGCCGGGCTTCTGGAAGAACTTCGGCGGCGCGTTCAACTATTCGTACACGAAGATCGACGGCAAGGACACGGCGGGCAACAAGATCACCCTGCCGAGCGTGTCGAAGAACAACATCAACGTGATCGGCTACTACGAAGCCGGCTGGGGCGGCATCCGCCTGGTCTACAACTGGCGTGACAAGTACGACCTGGCCGCCGGCAACTCGTTCGTCGGCGACGCCCGCACAGTCAAGGCGCGCAGCCAGCTGGACGCCTCGGCCTCGTACAAGCTCACCGAGAGCATGACGATCTCGGTCGACGCCTTCAACCTGACCGACGCGCAGCGCTCGGAATACGAAAACGACCCGATGCTGCCGCGCTTCATCGACTACGACGGCCGCACGTACCAAGTGACCCTGCGCGCCAAGTTCTAAGGCGTAGCCGGAATATTCCTCCTCCTGCAGGGGCCGAAGTTCGCTTCGGCCCCTTTTTCTTTGGCGGAGGACCCTGGCCCCGCTGACCAGGCGTCAGCCGGCCCTACCCCTTCAGCGACCGCAGGGCCTGCTCGTGGGCGTAGGCGGCGATATCCATCAAGGCGACGTCCAGGGCCGTCTTGACCGCTTCCAGGCTCTCCTGGCCCGCCTCGCAGCGCTCGCAGACCTCGCCCAGGGCGAAGGCCCCGACGCCGCGCGCCGCGCCCTTCACGGTGTGGACCGCGTCCTTCCAGCCGGGGTGGGTCGGATCGAGCATCGGAGTCCACAGCGCGGCCTGTTCGCGGAACAGCGCCAGCACCTCGTCGACGACCCCGGAATCCCCCGCCGCGAACCCTTCCAGGTAAGCGAAATCCACGGCTCCGCTAATATCTCGTCTGGCCATGAAAAAAGCTCTTGCGCTCCCAAAATCATTGCGTATGTTCCGCGCCTCGCCGCCGGGGCTCGCAAGTGCTTCGGACCGTCGAATGGGTGTATAGCTCAGTTGGTAGAGCAGCTGACTCTTAATCAGCGGGTCGTAGGTTCGAATCCTACTACACCCACCATTCTCCTAAAAATACAGTAGGTTGGACTGGGCCGCGCAAGCGGCCGAGAGCCCCTGCGCCTTGCGCGCCGACGTTCCGTGTTCGGCGTTGCCGGCTCTTCCCGGAGCGCGATCCGCCCTGCCCCTGCGGGAGGCTGGACGCCGCCCGCGACAGGCCCGAAGCTGGACCCATGTCCGCCCTCGCCGACCCCGAATTGATCGAAGCCCTGCGCCAGACCGTGCGCGCCCTGTGCCGCGACTTCCCGCCGGCCTATTGGCGCGCCCTGGACCGCGAGAAGGCCTATCCGACGGACTTCGTGGGGGCGATGACCAAGGCGGGCCTGCTGGGCGTCCTGATCCCCGAGGAATACGGCGGCGGCGGCCTGGGCCTGACCGCCGCGGCGGCGATCCTCGAGGAGGTCCACGCCAGCGGCGGCAACGCGGCCGCGCTGCACGCCCAGATGTACACCATGGGCACGGTCCTGCGGCACGGCTCCCAGGCGCAGAAGGAAACGTGGCTGCCGAAGATCGCCGACGGCTCGATCCGCCTGCAGGCGTTCGGGGTGACCGAACCCACCGCCGGCACTGACACCACCTCGATCTCGACCTTCGCCCGGCGCGAGGGGGATGCGTATGTCATCAACGGCCAGAAAGTCTGGACCAGCCGCGCCGAGCATTCCGACCTGATGGTCCTGCTGGCCCGCACCACGCCCAAGGAACAAGTCGCCCGCAAGAGCGAGGGTCTGTCGGTCTTCCTGGTCGACATGCGCGAGGCCAGGGGCAAGGGTCTGACCATCAAGCCGATCGCCACCATGCTGAACCACGCCACGACCGAGGTTTTCTTCGACAACCTCGTGATCCCGGCCGACAGCCTGATCGGCGAGGAGGGCAAGGGCTTTCGCTACATCCTGGACGGCATGAACGCCGAGCGGATCCTGATCGGGGCCGAGTGCCTGGGCGACGCCGCCTGGCTGATCGGCAAGGCGCGGGACTATGCCAACAGCCGGGTCGTGTTCGGCCGGCCTATCGGCCAGAACCAGGGCGTGCAGTTCCCGATCGCCCGCGCCTACGCCCAGGCCCACGCCGCGCGCCTGACGATCCAGGACGCCGCCGCCCGCTACGACAGAGGCGAGCCCTGCGGCGAGCAGGCCAATATCGGCAAGATGCTGGCCTCGGAGGCCTCCTGGGCCGCCGCCGACATGTGCCTGCAGACCCACGGCGGCTTCGGCTTCGCCGAGGAATACGACATCGAGCGCAAGTTCCGCGAAACGCGGCTCTATCAGGTGGCGCCGATCTCGACGAACCTGATCCTGGCCTATGTCGCCGAGCATGTGCTCGGCCTGCCCCGGTCGTACTGATGAGCGCCTTCGCCGACTGGGTCGGGCGTGAGCGGCGGCGGTCGGCGGTCCTGGCGGCGTCGGACATGGCCCGGCTGTCGGCGGTGCTGGACCGGCCTGCGCCGACCGACGAGGTCCCACCCGCCTGGCACTGGGCGTGCCTGGCGGAGCCCGTGCAACGGTCAGACCTCGGTCCGGACGGTCACCCCCGGCGCGGCCTGTTCCTGCCCCCCATAGAGGCTCCACGGCGGATGTTCGCGGCGGCGGAGCTGAGTTTCTCCGGACCTCTGCGGATCGGTCAGCAAACCGAGCTCGTGGAGACCATCGCCGGGATCGAAGAGAAGCCTGGCGCCAGCGGGCCGCTGACCTTCGTGACGGTCGACAGGGCCTTCAGCCAGGCCGGCGCGCCCCGCGTGCGCGAACGCCAGACCATTGTCTACACCGCCGCACTGCCCGCGCCCCGCACACCGGATACGGAACCGACGCCACCCGCCGAATGGACCCGTGAGACCCCGACCGATCCGGTGCTGCTCTTCGCCTTCTCGGCGGCCACCTCGAACAGCCACCGCATCCACTACGACCTGGACTACACGACGCAGGTCGAGGGCTATCCGGGCCTCGTCGTTCATGGGCCGCTGATCGCCCTGCTGATGCTCGAGGCCATGCCGGCGCGCTCGCTGACGCGGTTCTCGTTCCGTGCGCTGAAACCGGCCTTCGCGGGAGAGACGGTGACGACTCACGGGCGCTCGGCCGAGGGCGGCGCCGAGCTGTGGGCCGAGAGCGGCGGCGCGGTGCTGATGAAGGCCCGCGCCGGCTTCTGAGCGCCCTGCGCCTGTGTCCCTACTCTTCCAGGGTCGACGTATCGAAGCCGTGATACAGCGACAGGAAGCGGAACGGGTGGCCAGGCACGTACTCGCTGAACATCACGTTGTTGATGTCGCTGAAGGTGTCGAAGATTCCGAGCTTGGCGTCCGGAACCTGCAGCGCCAGGTGATGCCGCGCCAGGTTCAGGGCGATCTGGTCGATCCAGCGGGTCACGGTCTCGCGCGACAGCCGCTCGTCCAGATAGGCCCGCAGCCAGCGCAGCATGATCAGGGTCGCGGGCGTCGGACGCGCCAGCAGCAGGTTGGCGGTGATCCGCGAGCCGGCCTGGGTGTTGCGGTCGTTCTCGTTGATCACGAGATCGGCGTCTGGCCACTGCTCCAGGAGGTCGGAAACCCCGCGCTGCAGAAGCAGGTCGATGTCCGACACGAACACGGGCCGCTGCAGCAGCTCCAGGAGCCCGCCCAGGCGCTGGAAGCGCACCGACTGGTAGTGGGCGACCGGAATCTCGATCAGGCCCTTCGGCGGGGCCTCATAGCACTTGGTCGTCACCGCCGAGGCGTCGAAACCGTCGCCGACGAAGACGACGCGAGGATCGTCGATGCGAACGGTCGCCGCCGCCTGGGCCAGCCGGTCCTGGCCGCCGATGACGTGGATCACCACCAGGAACGGCACGTCGCTGTGTTTCAGCACCGACAGCGCCAGCCAGCGGCCATAGAGCTCGACATAGCGCTCGTCGGCGGCGGCGAAGAACACCGCCTGGACGCCCAGGGCGTCCGCATGGGCCTTCAGCCCCGCGCCATCGAGGGTCTGACCGTCACCTGTGAGAAAGACCTGCGGACCATCGTCAACGGGCTCGGGCGTGGGGCCGGCCACGTTCGCGCCGGTCAGGGATTCCAGCACCACGCGATAGTGGATCAGCCAATCCGTCCATTCGGGTCCCGGCGAGGTCGCGTTCAGCGCGCCCGCCTCGGCCAGCAGTTCCTCGAACAGCGCCAGACGCTCGGGCGTCAGGGGTTCGCACAGGATCAGGCTGACGGCGTCGTGGAAGAACTTCAGCCGCCCCAGAGGATGCAGGCTGGAATGCGGATCGCGGGCCGTAGCGACCGCCTGGGCCAGTTCGGCCGCGATGTCGATCACCTCGTCGACGGCAAGGTCGGCCTTGAAAGCCGAACCCTCGATGAGCGCACCTTCCAGGAACCGCTCCATCAGCGCCGGAGCGTCTTGGCCTAGGGTCTCGAACGCCAGGCCCCCGCGCCAACCGACCTGGAGCTCGAAACGCTCGGAAGCCTCGGCCCAGGCCGTCTCGTCGGGAAAAGACAACTGCTCGAACAGCGGCCCCTTCTCCGCCAGGATCAAGGTTCCGGCGACATTGTCCAGCACCCAGCGGTGATGAGGATAGCCGCGGCGCTCGCCCTGCAGGCGGAGGGCTTCCAGGTAGCGCGAAGGCGTGGTGATCCAGCCCGCGTCGGCCAGCATCGGCAGGCGCTCCAGCAGCACCGAAGGCCGCTCCAGCGTCTGCACCACATGCAGCGCCACGCAGTAGTCGAAGCGGCCATGGCGGGCCACGTGGGCCTGGATGGCGCGATAGGTGTCCGGATCGGAAAGATCGCCCGGGAACGCGCCCCCCGCGCCCAGGACCACGTCGCTGAGGTCTTCCGGCCACCCCGACGGTCCGCCGCCGATCACCAGCACCCGGAAATCGGGGCTCTGGACCTTGCGCGTACGCAGGTGGTTCACGAGGCCACCGAGATCGTGGAGCCCCGTCAGCCGGCCGAATTGCGACACCTTGGCGGTGCGCCGGCGGAACAGCAGGTCCATCTGCAACAGACCGCCGTCCTGCACATCGGCCAGGCGGTGGAATTCGGTGGCGTCGACCGGCGCGAAACCCATCGCGGCCAGCTGCGCGAACACCGCCTCGGCGCGCGCCCCGCCCGCGTTGAAATTGACCAGGGACACTTCGATCAGGATGTAGTCGGCTTGCCGCAGGACGACTTCGCCGCCGCGCAGTACGTCCAGCTCCGAGCCCTGGGTGTCGATCTTGACGAAGTCGAAGCGGCGTCCGGCGAACAGATCGTCGAGCCGGGCCTTGGGAACCGTGCGGGTGACCGTCACCTCGTCGCGGAAGTAGGTGGTGTTTTCGCGATAGAGCGAGACGCCGGTGGACTGCAGCCACTCCTTGGTCAGGAACAGCTCGGCCTCGCCGTCCTGGTCCGAGGCGGCCACCATGTGCCGCTCGTAGGGCAGCTTGGCCAGGTCGTCTTCGCAAAACGGATTGGGCTCGACCAAGGTCGGCAGGCAATCCGGGAAGGCCTGGACGAAGCTGGTCGAGAAACTCCCGACGTGCGCACCGATATCCAGCAGGGTGCGCGGCGAGAAGCCATCCAGCTTCAGCGCCTCCAGCTGCTGGCGATTCACGAAGCGGCGCCTTCCCAGAGGCGGCCGTCGGCCGGGATCGCCTTGACCGCGTGCCGCAGCGCCAGTTCATCGCGATAGAGGTCGTGCAGATGAGCCTCGCCTTGCATCTCGCGGTCGTCCCGGTCCAGCGACAGGCCCACGTGCAGATAGTTCGACAGGTTGGCGAGGTTGGGTCGCGGCCGCTGGCCAGCCTGATACTCCGCGATCATCTCGCCGTAGAGCGCCTCCAGCTTGCCGGCGAGGAGCTCCATGTCGAACAGCACGCAGGTGTCGCGATTGGCCGCCAGGGTCTTGCTCAGGGCCTGGGCCTTGCCGCGATCGGCGCCGATCTCGACGGCCTTCTCGACATAGGCCTGCGCGCTGTCGACCACCAGCTCGGGCAGGCCGGCGCTGCGCACCAGGCTGCCGCAGACGCGCGAGGCGAAGCAGCGGCCCGACCAGGTCAGGACTGGAACCGCCATCCACAGCGCGTCCGAGGCCGTGGTGTGGGCGCCATAGGGCGTGGTGTCCAGGAACAGGTCCGCCAGGCGATAGCGCGCCAGGTGGAAGGCGTTTTGCATCTTCGGCGCGAAGACCAGGCGGGTGCGGTCCACGCCCCTGGCCTCGGCTGCGTCGCGCAGGCGGGCGTTGGTTTCCGGATTGCTGTCCAGCAGCCACAGGACGCTGCCGGGCGTACGCTTGAGGATCTCCATCCAGCGGCCGAAGACGTGCGGCGTGATCTTCTGCGTGCCGTTGAAGCAGCAGAAGACGAAGCCGTCCTCGGGCAGGCCCGCCTCGGTTCGGGTCGGATAGGCTTCCTCGACCTTCCGGCGACGATCGTTGGGCTGGTAGCAGGGAATCCGGCGGACGGCCTCGGAGTAGTACATCTCCATCTCGGGCGGGATGATCCACGGATCGCCGATGATGTAGTGATGGTAGTCGCTGCCCATCGTGCCCGGATAGCCCAGCCAGTTGACCAGGATCGGGGCTGGACGCCGCGCGAAGACGGCGCTGCGGGCGTCGCGCGTGTGGCCGTTGACGTCGACCAGGATGTCGATGCCGTCGTCGACGATGCGCTGGGCGGCCTCGTCGTCCGACATCGGGCGGATGTCGGTGAAATGCTCCACCGCGGCGCGGATGCGGGTGTTGAGGCCATCGCTGGACTCCGGACCGCAGTAGTAGGCGAAGACCTCGACCTTCGACTTGTCGTGCACCTCGAACAGTTCGGCCATCAGGTAGCCGACGGCGTGGTCGCGCAGGTCGGACGAGATGTAGCCGATCCGCGGCCGGCGGCCGGTCAGGTCGATCGGCGCATCGCGGCGGTCGGCGCGGATCTGCTCGGCCGTGACCTTGGCTTCGCGCTCGACGAAGTCGCTGGCGGCGGCCAGCTGCAGCAGCGGATCGTCGGTATAGGCCCCGATCGACAGCGGATTCAGGCCGTGTAGCAGCGCCTCGCGGCCGACCCGCTCGGTCGGCTGGATCGCGGGCCACTTGCACTGCGACAGGCGCGTGGCGACCAGCTGGCCGATCACGTCCATCGCGTGGGGATCGAGGTCGGCGGCGCGCTGCAGGGCCATCTCGGCGCGAGCGGGCTGATGCATCTCGCCCAGCAGGCGCGCGATCTGCTTGAGGCAGGTGAAGGCGTAGCCGACACCCATGCCGCTCATCACGCCCGGACGGTTGGCGCCGGCCTCCCAGGTGGCGATGGCCATTTCCTGCAGGCCGCCACGTTCCTGGATGCCGCCCAGGTTCACATAGGCCGGCAGGAAGTCGGCGTTCACGGCGATCGCCTGTTCCAGCGAGGCCGCCGCGCCGGCGTTGTCGCCCAGCACCGCCTGCAGGATCGAGCGGTTGAACAGCGCCACGCTGACCTGCGGGTGCTCGGGATTGAAGCGGATCCAGACCTTGTAGGCCTGGTCGGCCAAGGCGGGCTGACCGCCCTGCCCCAGGCTCGCGGCAAGTGTGATGACATCGCCGAGCGGCGCCCCTTCGGCGGTCAGCTTGCTCAGCAGGTCCAGCGTGTCGACGTCGGCCATTGTCTTCCTGAAACCGGTAGGCGGCGGACAGGCGTGCGCGAACGCGGCCCGCGAGTCAGCCGTGCGTGATCATGGCATGGGGTTGAAGCCTCGACCAATGGCCGAGAAGCGAGCCGCCGTCCGCGCCGGTGGGCGCGGACGGCGAGCGTCACGATCAGGAGATTTTCAGATACGACGCGATCTGGGCGTCGCTCAGGCTCTGCACCTGGGTTTGGGTCAGGGCGTTGGCCTGGGTCGTGGTCAGGGCCTCGATGTTGGTCGTCGTGAGGTTGTCCAACTGGGTCGTGGTCAGGCCGGAGATCTGCGTGGCTTGCAGCATGCCGACCTGGGTCGTGGTCAGGGCCCCGACGACGGTCGTCGACAGCGAGCCGATCTGGCTCGTGGTCAGCGCCGCGACCTGGGTGTCGGCCAGATCGCCGATATCGGTGGTCGACAGGCCCTTCAGCTGCGTCGCCGTGAAGCCCTTGATCTGGGTCGTCGACAGCGCGGCGGTCTGGGTGGCGTCCATAGCCGAGACGTTGGTCGCCGACAGAGCGGCCAGTTGCTGCGTGCTCAGGACCGCGAACTGGGTGTCGGCCAGCTGACCGATGTCGGTCGTGTTCAGACCGGCCAGTTGGGCGGTGACCAGACCCTTCACCTGGGTGGTGCTCAGGCTGCCGACCTGCGTGCCGTCCAGCGCCGAGAAGGCGGTGGCGGTCAGCGCGCCGACCTGGGAGGCGCTCATGCCGGCGATCTGGGTCGTCGACAGTTGCGCCGCCTGGGTCGTGGCCAGGACACCGATCTGCGAGTTGGTCAGCGCGCCGATCTGGGTGTCGCCCAGTTCGCCGATATCCGTCGTCGACAGACCCTTCAGCTGGTCGTTGGTCAGGCCCTTGACCTGGCTCGTCGTCAGCGCGGCGGTCTGGGTGGCGTTCAGGGCCGAGACGTTCGTCGCCGACAGCGCGGCCAGCTGGCTGGTGGCCAGGGCGGCGATCTGGGTATCGGCGAGTTCGCCGATATCCGTCGTCGACAGGCCCTTCAGCTGGTCGGTGGTCATGCCCTTGATCTGGGTCGTCGTCAGAGCGCCGACCTGTGTCGAGTTCAGCGCCGAGAAGTTCGTCGCCGAGAGCGCGCCGACCTGGGCGGCCGACAGCGCCGCGACCTGGGTGTCAGCCAGCTCGCCGATGTCGGTCGTGTTCAGACCCTTCAGCTGCGTGACCGTCATGCCCTTGATCTGGGTCGCGCTGATCGCGCCGACCTGGGTGCTGTCCAGGGTCGAGAAGCCGGTGGCCGAGAAGCCGCCGATCTGGGTCGAGCTGAGCGAGGACAGCTGGGTCGTGGCCAGGGCCGCGACGCTGCCGGCGCTGAGGCCGCCCATCTGGCTGGCCGTGAGGCCCTTCACCTGGGTCTCGGTCAGCGAACCGATCTGGGTGGCGTTCAGCAGGTTGAGGTTGGTCGCCGGGATCGCGCCGATCTGGGTGGCCGTGAGACCGCCGATCTGCGTGGTCGACAGTTCCTGCACCTGGGTCCCGGCGAGCGCCGCGACCTGGACCGCCGAGAGCGCGCCGACCTGGGTGGCCGACAGCTCGTCGATATCCGTGAGCGACAGGCCCTTCAGTTGGGTCGCCGACAGCGCGCCGACCTGGGTGTTGCTCAGCACGGCGACCTGCGTATCGGCCAGGGCCGAGATGTTGGTCGCCGAGAGGTTCTTCAGCTGATCCGCCGTCAGGGCCGCGATCTGGGTGGTCGAGAACTCACCGATGTCCGTGGTCGACAGGTTCTTGAGCTGATCGGTGGTCAGGCCCTTCATCTGGGTGGCCGTCAGCGCCGCGACCTGGGTCGCGTTCAGGGCCGAGAAGCCCGTGGTGCTGAACGAACCGACCTGGGTGGACGACAGACCCGCGATCTGGGTGTCGGCGATCTTGTCCAGGCCGCTACCGCTGTTCAGACCCTTGATCTGGGTCGCGTTCAGACCCTTGATCTGGGTCGCACTGATCGCGGCCCACTTGGTCGTGCTCAGCATGTTCAGCGTCGTGGTGTCGAAGCCGCTGACCTGCGTCGAGCTGAACGAGCCGATCGCCGTTTCGCTGAGGTCCAGCGCCTCGCCGCTCATGCCGTTGATCTGCGTGGCGCTCAGACCCTTGACCTGCGTTTCCGTCAGGGCCGCGGTCTGGGTCGAGCTCAGCGACTTGAGGTTCGTCGCCGAAACCCCGCTGATCTGAGTGGAGCTCAGCGCCGCGACGTTCGTGTCGCCGAAGGCGAACAGGATGCCGGCCGGCAAGGCCCCCATCTGGGTCGAGGTCAGGCCCGGGATCTGGGTGGCCTCGAGATCGTCATAGAAGGCGCCCGCGAAGGTATCGATGGCTTCCTTCTTGATCGCGCCGATCTGCGTCGTGGTCAGCCCCTTTATGGCTGTCCCCGTGATCGCGCTGATATTGGTCCCCGTCAGCGCGCCCACTTGCGCCGTCGTCAGGTTGCCAAGCTGGGTCGCGGTCAGATCGTTCAGGAGGCCGCCAATGGTGGACAGAGCCAGCTGGGTGGTCGCGATCGCCTTGATCTGGGTCCCGGTCAGCGCCTGGGTATTGGTCGAGTTGATGCCGCTCAGATAGGTGGCGTCCAGGGCGGCGATCATGCTCGTCGACACGGCCGCCGTCTGGGTTTCATCCAGGTAGGCGAAGAGGCTGCCGCTCAGGTCCTTGGCCTGCGTGGCCACCAGGCCCGCCAGTTGCGTGGTCGCCAGCGAGGTGACCTGCGTCTGGGAAAGCGCCCCCAGCGCGGTGGTGCTGATCGCGCCGATCTGGCTGGTCACGAGATTGCTGATCGTCGTGTCGAACTCGCGGATGTTGTTCCCGTCCAGCGAGCGAATCTGCGTCGCCGTCAGGCCCTTGACCTGCGTCGTCGACAGGCTTTGCACCTGGGTCGAGTTCAGCGCCTGGAAGGCGGTGTTGGTCAGGGCGCCGATCTGGGTGGCGGTCAGGCCGGTCAGCTGGGTCGTCGACAGTTCCTGGACCTGGGTGTCGACCAGGGCGCCGACCTGGATGGCCGAGAGGGCGCCGACCTGGGTCGAGGACAACTCATCGATATCCGTAACCGACAGGCCCTTCAGCTGCGTGGCCGAGAGCGCCTGGATCTGGGTGTTGGCCAGCGCCGCGACCTGGGTGTCGGCCAGGGCCGAAACGTTGGCCGCCGACAGGTTCTTCAGCTGGTCGGCCGTCAGCGCGGCCACCTGGGTCGTCGACAGCTCACCGATATCGGTGGTCGTCAGGCCCTTAACCTGGTCGGCCGTCAGGCCCTTGATCTGGGTCGTCGACAGGGCGCCGACCTGGGTCGCGTTCAGGGCCGAGAAGCCGGTGGCGGTCAGGGCGCCGATCTGCGAGGCCGAGAGCGCCGCGATCTGGGTGTCGGCAAGCTCGCCGACGTCCGTGGTCGACAGGCCCTTCAGCTGGCTGACCGACATGCCCTTCACCTGGGTCGTCGACAGGGCGCCGACCTGGGTGGAGTTCAGGGCCGAGAAGCCGGTCGCCGTCAGCGAACCCACCTGGGTCGCGGTCAGGGCGCCGATCTGGGTGTCGGCGAACTCGCCGATGTCGGTGGTCGACAGGCCGGCCATCTGGCTGGCCGTCAGGCCCTTGACCTGGGTCTCGTTCAGGGCGGCCACCTGCGTGGCGTTCCAGGCCGAGAACTTGGTCGCGCCCAGCGCGCCGATCAGGGTCGAGCTCATGCCCGAGATCTGGGTGGTCGACAGGTCGCCAACGTTCAGCGAGGCCACCTGGGCCGCCGACAGGGCGCCGATCTGGGTGGAGTCCAGCTCGCCGATATCGGTGGTGGTGAGGCCCGCCAGCTGGGTGTTGGTCAGACCCTTCATCTGGCTGACCGTCAGGGCCGCCGTCTGCGTCGCGTCCAGGGCCGACAGGTTGGTCGGCGTCAGGTTCTTGATCTGGTCAGCGCTGAGGGCGGCGATCTGGGTATTGGCGAGCTCGCCGATATCCGTCGTCGACAGGCCCTTCAGCTGATCGGTCGTCATCCCCTTGATCTGGGTCGTCGTCAGGGCGCCGACCTGGGTCGCGTTCAGGGCCGAGAAGTTGGTCGCCGTCAGCGCGCCGATCTGCGAGGCCGAGAGCGCCGCGACCTGAGTGTCGGCCAGTTCGCCGACGTCGGTCGTGCTCAGGCCCTTCAGCTGCGTCGCTGTCATGCCCTTGAGCTGGGTTTCGCTCAGCGCGGCCACCTGGGTGGCGTTCAGGTTCGAGAAGCCGGTCGCGGTCAGGGCGCCCAGCTGGGTCGAGGACAGGGCCGCGACCTGGGTGTCCGCCAGGTTGGCGATGTTGGTGGCCGCCAGGCCCGCCAACTGGCTGCTGTTCAGGCCCTTGATCTGGGTCGTCGTCAGCGCGCCCATCTGGGTGGCGTCGAGCAGAGCGACATTGGTCGCCGTGATCGCGCCGACCTGGGTCGACGAGAGGCCGCCGATCTGGGTGGTCGACAGTTCCTGCACCTGGGTTCCGGCGAGCGCCGTGACCTGGGCGGCCGACAGCGCGCCGACCTGGCCGGCCGACAGTTCGTCGATATCGGTGGTCGACAGGCCCTTCAGCTGGGTCGTCGACAGCGCCTGGACCTGGGTGTTGCTCAGGGCCGTGATCTGGGTCTGGTTCAGCGCCGAGACGTTGGCGGCCGACAGGTTCTTGATCTGGTCGGCGGTCAGGGCCGCGACCTGGGTGTCGGCCAGCTCGCCGATGTCGGTGGTCGACAGACCCTTAACCTGGTCGGCCGTCAGGCCCTTGATCTGGGTCGTCGACAGAGCGCCGACCTGGGTCGCGTTCAGAGCCGAGAAGCCGGTGGCGGTCAGCGAACCGATCTGCGAAGCCGACAGCGCGCCGACCTGCGTATCCGCCAGATCGCCGATGTCGGTGGTCGACAGGCCCTTCAGCTGGGCCGCCGTCAGACCCTTGATCTGGGTCGTGGTGATCGCCGCGGTCTGGGTGGCGTCGAGCGCCGAGAAGGCCGTGACGCTGAGCGCGCCGACCTGGGTCGAGGCCAGGGCCGAGATTTGCGTCGTCGCCAGTTCGGCGACGTCCGTGGCGTTCAGGGCGCCGAGTTGCGCGGTGGTCAGGCCCTTGACCTGGGTCTCGTTCAGGGCGCCGACCTGGGTCGCGTCCAGGGCCGAGAAGTTGGTGGTCGACAGCGCGCCCACTTGCGAAGCGCTCATCGCGCCGAGCTGGGTGGTCGACAGCGCCTTCACGTTGGTCAGGTTCAGCGCGCTGATCTGCGAAGTCGCCAGGGCGGCGACCTGGGTGTCGGCCAGCTCACCGATGTCGGTGGCGTTGAGCCCCTGCAGCTGGGTCGAGGTCAGGCCCTTGATCTGCGTGCCCGAGAGCGCCGCGACCTGGGTGTCGGCCAGGGCCGAGATGTTGGCGGCCGAGATGTTCTTGATCTGGTCGGCCGTCAGGGCGCCGACCTGGGTCGTCGACAGTTCGCCGATGTCGGTGGACGACAGGCCCTTCAGCTGATCGGTCGTCAGGCCCTTGATCTGGGTCGTCGTCAGAGCGCCGACCTGGGTCGAGTTGAGGGCGGAGAAGTTCGTCGCCGAGAGCGAGCTGACCTGGGCGGCCGAGAGCGCGGCGATCTGGGTGTCGGCCAGTTCGCCGACGTCGGTGGTGCTCAGACCCTTCAGTTGGGTCGCCGTGAGGCCCTTGATCTGGGTTTCGGTGATCGCCGCGACCTGGGTCCCGTTCAGGGACGAGAAGCCGGTCGCCGTCAGCGAACCCAGCTGGGTCGAGGACAGCGCCCCGACCTGGGTGTCGGCGAAGTTGGCGAGGTTGGCGGTCGTCAGGTTCTTCAGCTGGTCGGCCGTCAGGCCCTTCAGCTGGGTGGTCGACAGCGTGCCGATCTGGGTGGCGTCCAGCTGCGTCACGTTCGTCGGGGTCAGAGCGCCGACCTGGGTCGACGACAGGCCGCCGATCTGGGTGGTCGACAGCTGCTGCACCTGGGTGGTGGCTAGCGCACCGACCTGGGCGCCGGTCAGGGCGCCGACCTGGCCGGCCGACAGTTCGCCGATGTCGGTGGTCGACAGGCCCTTCACCTGGGTCGTCGTGAGGCCGGCGACCTGGGTGTTGGTCAGCGCCGTGACCTGGGTCTGGTTCAACGCCGAGACGTTGGCGGCCGAGAGGTTCTTGATCTGGTCGGCGGTCAGGGCCGCGACCTGGGTGTCGGCGAGTTCGCCGATGTCGGTGGTGCTCAGACCCTTCAGCTGGTCGGCGGTCAGGCCCTTCAGCTGCGTGGTCGAAAGCGCCGCGACCTGGGTCGCGTTCATCGCCGAGACGTTGGTGGCGGTCACCGAGCTCAGCTGGGTCGCGGTCAGCGCGCCCACCTGCGTGTCGGCCAGTTCGCCGACGTCGGTGGCGCTCAGCCCCTTCAGCTGGGCTGCCGTAATGCCCTTGATCTGGGTGGTGCTGAGAGCGCCGACCTGCGTGGTGTTCAGGGCCGAGAAGGCCGTAACGCTCAGCGCGCCCACCTGCGTGGCGCTCAGTTCGGCGATCTGGGTGTCGGCCAGTTCGCTGACGTCGGTCGCGTTCAGCGCGCCCAGCTGGGCCGAGGTCAGCCCCTTCACCTGGGTCGTGCTCAGCGAGCCGACCTGCGTGGCGTTCAGTGACGAGAAGGCCGTGGCGGTCAGGGCGCCGACCTGGGTCGAGGACAGGACCGCCAGCTGCGTGGTCGCAAGTTGCTGGGCCTGCGTCGTGGCCAGGGCGCCGAGCTGCGACGTCGTCAGGGCGCCGACCTGGGTGTCGGCCAGTTCGCCAACGTCCGTGGTCGTCAGACCCTTGATCTGGTCGACGGTGACGCTCTTGACCTGGGTGGTCGACAGCGCGCCGACCTGCGTGGCGTCGAGGGCCGAGAAATTGGTCGACGTCAGCGAAGCCACCTGCGCGGTGGTCAGGGCGCCGACCTGGGCAGCCGAGAGCTCACCGATGTCGGTGGTCGACAGGCCCTTGATCTGGGTCGTGGCGAGGGCGGCGATCTGGGTGTTGCTGAGCGAGCCCACCTGGGTGGCGTCCAGCGCGGACAGATTCGCGACGCTGAGCGCGGCCAGGCGGTCGCCGGCCAGGGCGCCGATCTGCGTGCCGGCCAGTTCGCCCATGTCGGTGGTCGACAGGCCCTTCACCTGGCTGACGGTGAGACCCTTGACCTGGGTCTCGCTCATCTGCCCGACCTGGGTTCCGTCCAGGCCCGAGAAGTTGGTCGCCGAGAGCGCGCTGATCTGCGTCGAGCTGAGGACGGCGATGTGGGAGGTGTCGAGGGACTTCAGCTGAGTCGAGGTAAGGGCCGAGACCTGCTGGGTGGAAAGCTGTGTGAGCTGGGTGACGTCGAAGGTCACCGAAGTCTGGAACTTCGGGATCTGCGTCGTGGTGAGCGCCTTGACCTGCGTCGTGCTGAGCGCGCTGACCTGGGTGCTGTCGAGCACCCCGATACCCGTCGCGCTGATCGCGGCGATCTGCGTGCCGTTGAGGGACTGGATGTCCGTCGTCGTCAGGCCCTGGATCGCGGTCGCCGAAAGGGCCGTGATCTGTGCTGCGGAGAGACTGGAGATCGGCATACATCCATCCTTGCTGGGCGGACGCGCCCCCTAGCGCGTCACAAAGCAGCTATCAGGCGCCCCCGTACGCAGACGTCCCGCAAATCAAGCCACACTACGGCTTGATCCGGGTAACCATATTTCCTTTCCAAGACCTTTCAACGAGACATGCGGACGCAGGAGAACTCTTCCTGACGACCGGTTCCGAAAACGACGCGTTCTCGCCGACCAGAATTGGAACAAAGCCTTTCAAGACAAGGCTCTGGGCTCGACCTAGATCATCCGCCCACTGTTCTGGGATCCAAGTAAATTCGCTTACCAGGCGATTAATGCAGGACCGGCGGCTGATCGTCACGCCACATTTTGCGCTCAACCGTTAAGGCGCGCGATTCGAATTTACACCCGTTCGGACGGCAGGAGCTCGAAACTGGCTGTCAGGCCGTCGACAGAGGAGCTCGCGATCCAGACGTCGAAGGCGCCCGGCTCGGCGATCCAATAGTTGTTGTCGCCGACGAACATCAGGTTGGCCCGCTTCAGTTCGAACCGCACCTCCCGCTCCGCGCCGGGGGCCAGCGAGACGCGTTGGAAGCCCTTCAGTTCGCGGACCGGACGGGTGCGGCTGGCCACGCGGTCGCGGATATAGAGCTGGACGACATGGTCGCCGTGGACCGGACCCGTGTTCTTGACCCTGGCGGTGACGTGCAGGGTCTCGTCCCAGCCCAGGCGCGCGGTGCTGAGCTTCATATCGGACACCGCAAAGCCCGTGTAACTCAGGCCGAAGCCGAACGGATACAGCGCATCGTTGCGGATCGACCGCCAGCGGGCCTTGTACTCCTGGCCGTTCGGGTCTGCCGGGGCGGGGCGCCCCGTGGTCCGGCCGTTGTAGAAGAACGGCTCCTGGCCACTGTCGAGCGGGAAGCTGACCGGCAGACGGCCCGACGGGTTCACCGCGCCGAACAGCACGTCGGCCACGGCGTTGCCCATCTCGCTGCCCAGGAACCAGGTCGCCAGGATCGCGGGCGCATCCCTGACCGCCCCTTCCAGGGCCAGGGCGCGGCCGTGGCGCAGCAGCACGACGACGGGCTTGCCCGTGGCGGCGACGGCCTCGGCCAGCCGCTGCTGAGCGGCGGGGATGCGGATGTCGGTCCGCGACTTGGCCTCGCCGGTCATGTCCTGGCTCTCGCCGATGGCCAGCAAGACGATGTCGGCGGCTTGAGCGGCCGCTACGGCGCGCTCGATCCCGCCGGGCATCGCGCCTTCGATATAGGAGCCCTGCTCGACGATCAGGCTGGCCGGGTCGGCCAGCTGCGCGCGCAGGCCTGTGGCGAGGTCGACGTTCAGCCGCTTGTCGGCGAAGAAGCCGCCCCAGGCGCCCAGCACGTTCTCGCGGTCCTCGCCGAACGGACCGATCAGCGCCAGACGCTTGCCGGCCTTGGGCAGCGGCAGCAGGGCCTTGTCGTTCTTCAGCAGCACGATCGAGCGCGCGCCGGACTCGCGGCTCAGCGCCTTGGCCGCCGGCGTAGCGGTGCGGGCGGCCTCGGTCTTCGGGTCCAGCGAACGATAGGGATTGTCGAAGAGGCCGATGGCCTCCTTCAGCGCCAGCACCCGGCGCACCGAGGCGTCGACCACCGTCATGGGCACGGCGCCCGAGGCGACCAACTCCGGCAGGTAGCGGATGTAGAGGCCGCTCTGCATGCTGATGTCGACGCCGGCCAGGATCGCCAGGCGCGCGGCGTCGCGGTCGTCGACGGCGAAGCCGTGGGCCACCAGCTCCTGGTCGGCCGTGTAGTCCGAGATGACGACGCCCTTGAAACCCCACTCGCCGCGCAGGATGTCGGTCAGCAGCATCTTGTTGGCCGTGGCCGGGACGCCGTTGACGTCGTTGAAGGCCGACATGGTCGTCAGGGCCCCGGCGGCGAACGCCGCCTGGAATGGCGGCAGGTGCACCTCGCGCAGCGTGGCGTCGGAGAGCTCGACGGAATTGTACTCCAGCCCCGCCGTCACCGCGCCATAGGCGGCGAAGTGCTTGGGCGTGGCCAGCATGCTGTCGTCGGCCTTCAGGTCCCGGCCCTGAAAGCCGCGCACCCGGGCGGCGGCCAGCACCTCACCTAAGAAAACGTCCTCGCCCGAGCCCTCGGCCACGCGGCCCCAGCGCTGGTCGCGGGCGACGTCGACCATCGGCGCGAAGGTCCAGTGCAGGCCCGAGGCCGTCGCCTCCTGCGCCGCCGCGCGGGCGGTGCGCTCGGCCAGGTGCGGGTCGAAGCTGGCGGCTTCGGCCAGCGGGATCGGGAACACGGTGCGGAAGCCGTGGATCACGTCGGCGGCGAACAGCAGCGGGATCTTCAGCCGCGAACCCTCGACCGCGGCCTTCTGGGTCTCCAGCGCCGCCTGGGCGCCGACGCCGTTCATCAGCACGCCGATCCGGCCGGCCTTGATCTCGGCGGTCAGGGTCTGGGCGTTGCGGATATTGACCAGCGGGTTCATGTCGCCGATTGGCGGGCGGATCATGTCGGCGAAGCACGACAGCTGGCCGGCCTTCTCCTCGATCGTCATCTGCGCCAGCAAGGCTTCAATGCGATCGGAGGCGCGGGCGAAGGCCTTTGGGGCGGTGACGGCCAGGCCCGTCAAAGCCGCTCCACCAGACAGGAAGGCGCGTCGGCTCGGCCCAGCGGGGCCGCCGTTCGTCGTCTTCAAGACCATGGAATCCCCCGGGACGCGCTCAACAAGCGGGCAAATTCGCCGCTAAAGCCCGCCTAGGCAACCAACCTTTGGGAGGCGGCCGCCCTCGCCTACTCCGCGGGGTGCAGCACCGCCTCGGTCGGAACGCGAGCGGCGTTGTAGATCTCCAGGTCCAGGATCCCCTCGCGCTTGGCCACGATGGTCGGGACCAGCGCCTGGCCGGCGACGTTCACGGCGGTGCGCCCCATGTCCAGGATCGGGTCGATCGCCAGCAGCAGGCCCGCGCCTTCCAGCGGCAGGCCCAGGGTCGACAGCGTCAGGGTCAGCATCACCGTCGCGCCGGTCAGGCCCGCCGTGGCGGCCGAGCCGATCACCGAGACGAAGACGATCAGGACGTAGTCCGACCAGGCCAGGTGCACGCCGAAGAACTGGGCCACGAAGATCGCCGAGATCGCCGGATAGATGGCCGCGCAGCCGTCCATCTTGGTGGTCGCGCCAAACGGCACGGCGAAGGCGGCATAGGCGCGTGGCACGCCCAGGCTGGTCTCGGTCACCGCCTCGGTCACCGGCAGGGTGCCGACCGACGAGCGCGAGACGAAGCCCAGCTGGATCGCCGGCCAAGCGCCTTGGAAGAACTTCACGGGGTTCAGGCCGTTCAGCGCCAGGATGGTCGGGTAGACCACCAGCAGCACCAGGGCCAGGCCGATATAGATCGCGCCGGTGAAGGCGCCGAGCTGGCCCAGGGTCGTCCAGCCGTACTGGGCGACGGCGTTACCGAACAGGCCGATGGTGCCGATCGGGGTCAGGCGGATCACCCACCACAGCACCTTGCGCACGATCGCCAGGGCCGAGGCGTTGAACTTCAGGAAGGCCTCGCCCGTCTCGCCGACCTTCAGGGCCGCGACGCCGGTGACCAGCGAGATCACCACGATCTGCAGCACGTTGAACGACAGGCCGGTCGTGGCCGCGCCGTCGACGATCTTGGTCGAGGCGGCCAGGCCCAGGATGTTGCTCGGCACGAGGCCCGTCAGGAAGTCGAGCCACGAGCCGTGGGTTTTCGGAACCTTGGCGGCGGCGGCCTCGACCGTCGTGTGCAGGCCCGGCTGCAGGATCAGGCCCAGAGCGATGCCGATCAGCACCGCGATCAGGGCCGTGACGGCGAACCAGAACAGGGTCCGCCAGACCAGCCGAGCGGCGTTCTGCAGCTGGGCGATATTGGCGATGCTGGCCACGATGGCTGTGAACACCAGCGGCGGCACCAGCACGCGCAGTAGCTGGACGAAGATCGAGCCGACCTGATGCAAGGTCTCCGCCAGGGCGTAGCCCGCCTGCCCCTCGTCAGGCCCCAGGTTGCGGGCCAGCAGGCCAAGGCCCAAGCCCACGACCATGGCGGCCAGGACCTGGACACCGAAGCCGCTGATGAAGCGGCTGCTCTTGGGTTGCGCGGACGCCATGCTCGTTCCCTGAAAGACTGCGGACTTAATCTCGTGCGCAGCGGTGGGAATTACGAGCGAGGTTTTTCGGCAGGCCCCTTCAGGAAAACTGATCTGCCTAAAGGCGCGGCAGCCACATGCCCATGATGGCGAAGAAACCACCCGCCGCCGTGGCCAGGGTCGCCACCGTCATCCCGCCGGCCATGACAAACTTGGCGACCGCCCCGCCCCGGTCTCGCGCCAGCAGGTAGAGCTCCAAGATCGCCAGCGGCAGCAGCACGTGGCCAAAGGCCAGGAAGATGTCGAACGGTCCGTCGAACGCGTCGGTGTGACCGACCGGCCCTCGGTTGGCGACGAACCACAGCATCATGCCCAGCCGATAGAAGAACACGCCCAGCATCAGCACGAACGTCCGCAGCGCCCAGCGCTGGTGGACATCGAACCGGCGCGCTAGGGCGAACCGCAGGGCCTGGGCGGCGCAGACCATCAGCAGGACGACGTTCAGCGTGTTGCCGGCGGCCATCCACGTCCCCGCCACCGCGCCACGCGTGAGGGCGATGTAGAGACCCGACCCAGCGATGGCGAAGGCCACGAAGATGAACACCCGCCCGTTCCAGCGATGGAAGGCCGCCGCCTTGGTCCGGATCGCCGGGACCAACTGCAGCGCGCCGGCGAACGCCACGAACACCGCCATCAGCAGATGCGCGCCCAGCGCCAGGTTTCCCGCCATGTCGCCCGGATTGTAGCCGTGCCCCTTGGGCAGCACGACGTTCCAGCGCTCCCAGTTCCCGGTCATCGCGCCGATCCCATAGATCGCGACGATGTAGATCCCGAAAGCCCACAGCCCCGCGACCAGGGCGACGAACCATGCGGCGGCCGAAAGGCTCAGCGCCTTGGCGGCGGTCGTCTTCATGCGTGTTCAAGTCCCGACGATTAAGTCCCTCGGACACGAGGCTTAGGGAGCCGGAGAGAGCGGAGCCATGACGCGCGGCGCCACGAACTTGACCCCGGCGATCACCCTGCTACCGGTCGGCCATGGTCAGTACGGTTCAGGCGACGGTGTCGGGCGGGTTCTTCCGGGCCCTGCTGGCGTTCGCCGTGTCGCTGGGCGCGGACCGCGCGACGCTCCTGGCCCGCACCGGCGTCGCCGAAACCGACTTCGCCGACCAGGACGCCCGCATCCCGCTGTCGGCCTACAAGGCCCTCTACCGCGCCGGCCAGGAGCTGACCGGCGAGCCGGCCCTGGCGTTGAAGTTCCCGGAGGCCACCCGCTTCGAGCAGATCTCGATCGTCGGCCTGATCTGCCAGGCGGCCGACACCATGGGCGGGGCGCTGAAGCAGCTGAACCGCTATTCGCGCCTCGTCATCGAGGTCGAGGGCGTCTCCGACGGTCCGCGCTTCCAGCTGACGCCGCGCGAGGACGGCCTGTGGATCGTGGACCACTGCGCGGTCGAGGACTTCCCGGAGCTCGTCGAAGCCGGACTGGCCCGTTTCTCGTGCGAGGTGGCGCGGCACTATCCGGACTTCGTGTTCGTGCTGGCCGCCCATCTCAAGCGCCCTCGTCCAGCCCACGCCGCCGAATACGAGCCGATCCTGCGCGCCCCGGTCACGTTCGGCGCGGCCTGGAACGCGTTGAAGATCGAGCCCGCCTGGCTGAACCTCGAGATCCACCGGCCCAACCGCTACGCCTTCGGCATGTTCAACAGCCATGCCGACACGCTGCTGAAAAGCCTGGAAGACTCCAAGACCATGCGCGGTCGGGTGGAAGCGCTGTTGATCCCCCTGCTCCACACGGGCGAACTGGCCATGGACGACGTCGCCAGGGCGCTCGGCCTCTCGCGCCAGACCCTCTACCGCCGGCTCAAGGCCGAGGGCGTCAGTTTCGACCAGGTGCTGGACGCCCTGCGCCAGCGGATGGCCGAGACCTATCTGGAGAAGCTGTCGGTGAATGAGACCGCCTATCTGGTCGGCTTCTCCGAAACCAGCGCCTTCTCCCGCGCCTTCAAACGCTGGACCGGCGCCAGCCCACGCAGCCGCAAGGGCGGCTAGTCCTTCAGCCGAACCTTCACCGTCGTCGACAGGCCCGGCCGCAGGTGAGCCACCTCGGCCTGGCCGGGATCCAGGCGGATGCGCACCGGCACGCGCTGGACGATCTTGGTGAAATTGCCCGTGCCCGGCTCGAACGGCAGCAGCGAGAACTGCGAGCCAGACCCCGGGGCGAAGCTCTCGACACGACCCTTCAGCGCCTTGCCGTCCAAGGCGTCGACCTTGATCGTCGCCTCCTGACCCGGAAGCATCCGCGCCACCTGGGTCTCCTTGAAGTTGGCGACCACGTAGAGGGCCTTGATCGGCACGATGGTCATCAGCCGCGTGCCGGGCTGGACGTAGTCGCCGGGCTCGGCCTGGCGGTCGCCGACCACGCCGTCGATCGGCGAGGCGACGATGGTGTGGCTCTGGTCCTGGCGGGCCAGGATCTGGGCGGCGCGAGCACGGGCCACGGCGGCCTCGGCCTGGGCGAGACTGGCTTGCAGAGTGGCGCGTTTGGCGGCGGTGACGGCGGCTTGGTCCTGGGTGACGGAGAGCTGAGCGCGGCTGCGATCGGCGGCCGACTGAGCCCCGACGGCCGTGGCGCGGAAGCGCTCGACGTCGCGCCGGGCCACCGCGCCGCTATCGGCCAGGTCTTCGTAGCGCTTGCGGTCGGCCTGGGCGCGAACGTTCTCGGCGTCGGCAGCGGCGATCGCGGTCTGGGCGGCGCGGATGGTCGAGCCCGCCAGGCGCTGCTCGGCGTCCAGCGAGATCAGGGCCGCGCGGGCGCTGGCGGCGGCGGCCTCGGCATTGGCGATATCCGCGTCGGCCGAAGCGACGCGGGCGTCGAACTCTTCGGGATCGATGCGGACCAGCGGGTCGCCGCGCTTGACGGTCTGGTTATGGCCGACCAGTACCTGGGCGACGAGGCCGCGCACCTTGGGCGCGACGCTGGAACTGTCGGCCTGGATATAGGCCGCGTCGGTCGACACCGAGCCCTTGGGCATGGCGATCAGCGCGCTGCCGCCCACGGCGACGACCACCGCTCCGCCCACAGCCAGCACGGTCTTGCGCGAGAACGGCGCCTTCTTGGCCTTGGCGGCGGGAGCGTCGACGAGGCCTTCCTTAAACGTGGCGTCGGTCATTGGGCGGCCTCCAGGCCGAGGCGGCGCTTCAGGTGCGTCCGCGAGCGTTCGAGAATGGCGTCTGAGCGGTCGGCGTCGGGCTCGGCCCGCGCCAGGGTCAGGGCGCCGACCAGTTCGGCCAGGGTCGAGCTGGCCTCATACTCGGCATGGTCGCGGCCGAGCGCCGCCAGATGGGTGGCGATGATCCCGGTCAGGTGCGCGACGCCTCGGGCGTAGCGAGCGCGGGACTCTTCGGAGAGCCGAGGCGCGTCGACGGCCAGGTAGGGCAGCGGACAGCCGCCCGACCGCGAGTCGCGGTGCCGGGCCGACAGGTAGAAATCGATGTAGCCGGTCAGGGCCTCGCGCGGCGGCAGCGCCTTGACCCTTTCGAGCAGCTGGATCGGCCCGCCCTGGAACATGTGGGCGATTGCCTCGGCGACGAACGCCTCCTTCGACGGGAAGTGGGCGTAGAAGCCCCCGTGCGTCAGGCCCGCGCGGGCCATGACCCCGGCCACGCCCAGGCGATACGGCCCTTCCTCGCGGATGGCGTTGGCGGCCTCGTCCAGCACCTTCTGCCGGGTCTTGGCCTTGTGTTCGGCGTCGTAGCGCATCTTGCACCCTCGATTACATGACGCATATAATATTATGGCCATCATACTTTCAAGGGGCGCCCCATGGCGGACCAGCAGCCGATCGATCCGGGGGCCCTGCCCACCCGGACCAAGTTCCTGATCTTCGCGGTCATGGCGTTCGGCCAGTTCATGGCCCTGATCGACATCCAGATCGTCGCCGCCTCGCTGAACCAGGTGCAGGCAGGCCTCTCTGCCGGACCCGACGAGATCAGCTGGGTGCAGACCGGTTATCTGATGGCCGAGCTCGTGATGATCCCGTTCGCCGCGTTCCTGGCCCAGGCGCTGTCGACGCGCTGGCTGTTCGCTCTGTCGGCGGGCCTCTTCACGATCTCCTCGGCCCTGTGCGGCATGGCCTGGGACATCGACTCGATGATCCTGTTCCGGGTGCTGCAGGGCTTCACCGGCGGAGCCATGGTGCCGACCGTCTTCGCCACGGGCTTTGCGATGTTCTCCGGACCACAGCGAGCGATGATCCCGGCGATCCTGGGCATGGTCTCGGTGCTGGCCCCGACCCTGGGCCCCACGGTCGGCGGCTGGCTGACCGACGCCATCGGCTGGCGCTCGATCTTCTACATCAACATCGTGCCCGGAGCCCTGGTCACCCTGCTGGCCATCAACGTCATCAAGGTCGATCGGCCCAAGCTGTCGATGCTGAAGACCATCGACTATTCACACCTGGCGGCCATGGCCGTGTTCCTGGGCGGGCTGGAATACGTGCTGGAGGAAGGCCCCCGCAAGCAGTGGTTCGAGGACACCGGCATCGCCATCGTCGCCTGGGTGACGGTCGTGGCCCTGGCCCTGTTCATCGAGCGCTCGCTGCGGTCCGGCGGGCCGATCGTCAAGCTGTCGCCGTTCCGCAAACCGACCTTCGCCTTCGCCTGCGCCTTCAATCTGGTGATCGGTTTTGGGCTCTATTCGTCGACCTACCTGATCCCGGTCTTCCTGGGCCGCGTGCGTGGCTATGACAGCCTGGAGATCGGCACGACGGTGTTCGTCACCGGCATCGCCCAGATCCTGTCGACCGTGATCGCCGCGCGGCTGTCGACAAAGGTCGATCCGCGCATCGTCGTCAGCGTCGGCCTGACCCTGTTCGCCGCCGCCCTGTGGCTGACCTCGCA
The DNA here is from genome assembly GCF_059415885.1 of Caulobacter sp. GW821-FHT09H08. Lineage (NCBI taxonomy): Bacteria > Pseudomonadati > Pseudomonadota > Alphaproteobacteria > Caulobacterales > Caulobacteraceae > Caulobacter > Caulobacter sp. GW821-FHT09H08. The sequence goes on along the minus strand of NZ_JBWKOC010000003.1, from coordinate 641,623 downwards.
CATGACGTCGGAGTGGGGCTTCATGGCGCTGCTGGGCCCGCAGGCCCTGCGGGGCTTCGCGATCATGCTCTGCATCGTGCCCAGCGTGACCCTGGCCCTGGGCGGGTTCGAGATGACCGAGCTGCGCTACGCCTCGGGCCTGTTCAACCTGATGCGCAACCTGGGCGGGGCGATCGGCATCGCCGTGGTCAACACCTGGCTGGGCGACAACGCCCGCATCCACGTGGCCCGCTTCGGCGAGGCGCTGGGCGAAGCCGGTCGCTCCGGGACCGAGGCCCTGGGCGCCCTCGCCTCCCGGATCGCCGAGCGCACGCCGGACGCGGCCCAAGCGGCGCTGATCATGCAAGGCGAGCTGGCCAAGGTGGTCGGCCGCCAGGCCCTGACCCTGGCCTTCAACGACGTCTTCCGGGTGATGGCGGTGCTGTTCCTGGCGGCCCTGGTCATGGCCCCCTTCTGCAAGCCGCCGCCCCTGACCGGCGCGGCGCCACCGCCCGACGCGCACTGAGCCGGACAAAAAGAACCCCGGCCAAAAAGAACCCCGGGAAGACGAGCTTCCCGGGGGGCTTGCAGGTAGTTCCGTTTTGGAAGGTCGGAGGCGGCCTAGTGGCCGCTCGCCACGCCTTCCTCGATCTCGTGGGTCGGGGCCTTCTTGGCCACGATCGCGAACCACAGGACGTAGAGGTAGCAGACCAGCGGAGCGGCGAACGCCAGCGACTTGGAACCCGTCGCCTGTTCGATCGCGCCGAAGATCAGCGGCAGGAACGCGCCGCCGACGATGGCCATGCACAGCAGGCCCGAGGTCGCCGAGGCCGGGGCCGACGAGCGCTGCAGGGTCAGGGTGAAGATGGTCGGGAACATGATCGAGTTGAACAGGCCGATCAGCAGGGCCGCGAAGGCCGGGATCAGACCGCTGGTCACCGGCACCGTGGCCAGAAGCAGGTTCAGCTCGCCCGTGTGGGCGCTGGGGACCATGTCCTTGGTCAGGATCACCACGGCGCACAGCGCGATCGCGCCGACGGCGACAACGGTCAGCAGCACGTAGTCCTTGATCGACTTCAGCAGGGCCGAGCCGGCGAAGCGGCCGATCATGGCGAAGACCATGAAGAAGGTCGTCATCTTGCCGGCCTGTTCGGCGGCGATGTTGAGGACGTGGGTCTGCTCGATGAACAGCAGCAGGTTCAGCGAGACCGCCACTTCGGCGCCGACATAGAGGAAGATGCCGATGGCGCCGAGGTTCGCCCACTTCGACGACAGGGCCGTCAGCGGATTGACGAAGTGGCCGGTCTTCGGCGCGGCCTCGGTGATCAGATGGCGAACGAAGAAGATCGCCAGGATGAACAGGGCCAGGCCCACGCCGATGGCGAGATAGACGTTCGAGACGAAGCCCAGGGCCTGCTCGCGCATGGCCTCGGTGATCGTGACGCCCTTTTCGAAGATCTGGCCCTTCAGCAGGAAGTTGGCGCCGAACCACAGGCCGCAGGCCGCGCCCAGCGAGTTGAACGCCTGCGACAGGTTCAGGCGGAACGAGCTGTCCTCGGGACGGCCCATCGAGGCGATCAGCGGGTTGGCGGCCACCTGCAGCAGGGTGATGCCCGAGGCCATGACGAACAGCGCCGTCAGCACCAGGGCGAAGGTGTGCAGCTTGGCCGCGGCGATGGCGATGAAGCAGCCGACGACGATGCCGCCCAGGCCGACCATCACCGACTTGGCGTAGCCGAACTTCGACAGGAAGCCGGCCGAGGGCATCGACATGACGCCATAGGCGATGAAGAAGGCGAAACCGGTAAGGTTGGCTTCGACGGGGCTGAGCGTGAAGACCGTCTTCATGGTCTTCAGCAGCGGGTCGAGCAGGTTGGTGACCAGGGCCCAGATGAAGAACAGGCAGGTCACGTAGACGACGGCCAGCTTGACGCCGTTGCCCTTAGGCGTGGAATTCGCGATCGCGGCGTCGGTCATCGGACGGCGCCCTCGAGGCTGTGTTTCACCGCAATCACTGCACCACTCCCTAGTGACGATATTTTGTGAGTCCGTCTTTTCGCGGACGCGACATTCACCGGAAGCGTGACAACGTTGTCAACCACAGTCGTGGTTTTTCCACGATTTAGGGTCCCGCCAGAGGAACCCGGACCCCGCCCTTCGGCTTGTTGCTACGAACGGGAGTCCACCATGTCGGTTCTGGCGATCCTCTTGATTTCGGGCGTTTTCATGCTGGCGGCGATGGCCGGCGTCGCCGACATGCTGGTGCATTTCGTGTGCTGGGGCTTTGGTCGGCTGACAGAACCGAAGACCAGCGCCGAAGGGCCTCAGCCGCCGGCGCAGGGAATCACGGCGTAGCGCCGAGCGGCCAGCCAGCGGCTTCCCGAACCGTCGGCCATGTCCTGAACGAAGGACGCCTTGGGCGTCCAGTCCCGGGCGTTGAGGCCGCGATCCAGCGGCGTTTTCTCATCGTCCCAGCGTGGCCATACGATCCAGGCCGGGGCGTCCGGCGCGGCACAGAAGGCGCGCACCTTCGCGAGGCTCGGCGTTGCGGTGCGCTGGTTCGGAACGGTGAGCGCTCGCATCCAATCACGTCCGGCCAGGCCCGCCGCCTGAAGGCGCTCGGCGCGGTGGGCGAGTTCAAGGGCCAGCGGTCGCGAGAAGACGACCCCGGCGCTCTGCACCTTGCTGGACCAACTGGGCCGGCCCATCAGCGTCCAGGGCTCGACATCGCCGACCATCCACAGCACCTCGCCCGGCTTCCAGGCGGTGATGGCCACGAGGTCGGGGTCCCTGCCCTGGTCGCGATCGCGGACGAAGGCGGAGCGGTCGTCCCACAGCATCACGGCCAGCACGCCGACCACCGCGACGGCGGCGATGCGGACGGCGAGCGGCGGCGCTTTCCAGCCGCGCGCCAGCCACAGGCCGATGACCAGGGCTATGGCGAGGCTGGGCAGGTCGCTGCTCCAGACGAAGCCGTGGCTGAACGGCCAGGCCGGCGGCATCCGCTCCAGGGCCGCGACCAGGGCCACGCCGCGCAGCGCGCCATAGGTCAGGGCCGCTATAGCCAGGAAGCCAACAGCGATTCGCGAGAACAGCGCCGGGCTGCGGAACTTCATCGTCCCGCCGACCAGCACGAACAGCAGCCCGACCGGCGCGGCCAGCAGGCCGAGGTCCCCACTGTCGCGGAACATCCAGGCGACGCCGAGCAGGGCCAGGCCCAGCAGCCCTGACGGACCGCGCTTGGGCAGCTCGAAGCACAGCAGCGCCAAGCCCGCCGCCGACAGCACGGCCAGGGGCTCCAGCGTCCGCCAGCCCTGGACCTGCAGGAACAGCAGCAGCGAAAGCTTGTCGCCCAACAGCCAGGTCGCCGCGACGCCGATGGCGCCGGCGATCAGCGCGCCGAGCGCCAGCCGACGCGGCGCGCCGTGCAACACGAACGCCGCCGAGGCCAGGGTGCAGGCATGGACGGTCAGGCGCCCCCAGGTGTCGATCGACCACAGCGAGGGGAACAGGATCGGACTGCGCATCTCGACCACCGCCCGCCAGGCCGGATCCATGACGGTGACGATGCGGTCGGCGACCGGCAGGTGCAGCAGGGCTGCCGCGGCCAGGACGACGGCGCCGGCCAGGCCGGCCCATAGCCAGCGGCGGTCCTCGATGCAGATGGCGAGACCGATGGCCGCGGCGGCGCAGAGGCCCATGATCGGGTGGAACAGCATGCCCGGAACGCAGGCCGCCAGGGCCAGTACGCGGCGTCCGGAGAGGTAAGCGGCCATGCCCAGCAGGCCGGCCGCTTCGGCCAGGCCACGCGGGGTGGCGTAGGGCTCGCCGAAGCCTATGACGTCCATGGGGCCGTACAGCGACGGCAGGGCGACGATGAAGACCAGGGCCGCCCAGCGCACGGCGGGAGGGCTGTCGGCCAGGAAACGGTGGGCCAGCAGGGCGACGGCGGCGAACCAGATGACCAGGGTCAAGGCGACGATGGCCATCGCTCCGCCCGACAGGCCCAGAGCGTGGATCAGCTCGGCCAGCATCGGCGTGAACAGGCTGAACCCGAACTGCCCGTCGTGGACGAACAGCAGGTCCTTGCCGACCCCGCCGGGATCGAGCTTGCCCAGCGCGTCGGCGACATAGAGCCGGCCGTCGTGGCGGATGCCTTGATAGGGACGGCTGAGCAGAAACAGGCCGAACGCCGCCAGCAGGCCGAGCCACGGCCCTTTCAGCAAGCGTTCCAGACGGCTCACGGCCGCGCGGCGTCGATCCGGGGGGCGCGGAACAGCAGCGCCCGGCGGACGGCGAAGTTGAAGACGAAGACGATCCCGGCGGTGGGGATCTTGGCCAGGCCCGGGGTCATGTGCAGCATCTCGACCCAGAGGGCCATGAGTCCCTGGGTCAGGACCAGACCGGCCAGGCCGACGCCGAGAAAGCCCATGAACTCGCGCTTGCGGTCGGCGATCGGGCGGTGGGCGAAGACCATCCGCACCGACAGGGCGTAGGCCACGCCGATGCCGCTGGTGAAGCCCGTCGCCGAGGCGACCAGATAGTTCACGCCGAACTTGGTCAGCAGGAGCAGCAGGCCCCAGTCGACGGCCAGGGCCGCCGCGCTGGCGAAGCCGTAGAGGACCAGCTCACGCAGCCCTTCAGGCAGACGCCGCCAGAGCTGCAGGACCAGGGTCATGATCAGGCGGCGACCTTCTTGGGCACCGCGCGTTCGCTGCGCAGGGCTTCACGAGCGCCGGAGACGCCGGCTTCGCCGTACTCGGCGTCCTCGTTCACTTCCCAGACGTCGTGGACGATCTCGCCGGCGATGATGTTCTCGGCCGTCAGCAGGCCGGTCATCATGGCGTGGTCCTGGTTGTTGTACTTGTGCATGCCGTTGCGGCCCACGAGGTGCAGGCCCGGGAAGTGCATCTTCAGGTCCAGGCGGATCATCTTGATGTGCTCGGCATAGGCGTCGTCATAGACCGGATAGGCCTTGTGCTGGCGCACCACGCAGGCGTCGTAGACGTCTTCCGGATCCATCAGGCCGATCTTGGCGATCTCGCGCTTGGCCTGGGCGACCAGGTCCTCGTCCGAGGTGGTCCAGAGGCCGTCGCCCTCGAAGCAGAAATATTCCAGGCCGAGGCAGGTCGAGACGCCGTCCGGGATCATTTCCGGCGACCACGAGCGGAAGTTCTGCACGCGGCCGACCTTCACGGACGGGTCGTGGATGTAGATCCAGTTGTCCGGCAGTTCCTTCTGCGGCTTGCCGATCAGCACCACGGTCAGGAAGTCGCGGTACATCAGCTCGCCGGCGTGGAAGACGCTGATCGGGGTCGGGCTGACGGCTTGCATCAGCTCGCGGATCGGGGCCGAGGAGACCACGTCATTGGCCGTGTAGATCTCTTTCTTGCCGTCGGCGCCCGTGACGCTGACGGTCCAGATCTTGGCCATCTTGTCGTAGTGCAGGCCGTCGACCTTGCGGCCCATGTGGATGTGGCCGCCCAGGGCGGCGATCTTGGCGGCGCAGGCCTCCCACATCATGCCGGGGCCCTTGCGGGGATAGCGGAAGCTCTCGATCAGGGTCTTGGGCGCGCCCTCACCGGTCTTGGCCTTGACGCCCAGCGAGCGCTTGAGGCCGTCGATGATCGCCGAGGCCAGATCCAGGCCCTTGATGCGCTGGCTGGCCCAGTCGGCCGAGATCTCGTCGCAGCTCATGCCCCACACCTTCTCGGTGTAGGTCTTGAAGAAGATCGAGAACAGCTTCTCGCCGAACTGGTTGCGGACCCATTCGTGGAAGGTGGTCGGGTTTTCGATCGGCTTCAGCTTGGCCCAGCCGAACGAGGCCATGCACTTGGTCGCCGTCCAGACGCCCAGGTTCGCCAGGGCCTCGAAGGCCTTCAGCGGATAGGCGTAGAACTTCTCGCGGTAATAGATCCGCGACAGACGGGGCCGGTCGATGAAGTCGTCGGGCAGGATCTCGTTCCAGAGGTCGACGATCTCCTTGCTCTTCGAGAAGAAGCGGTGACCGCCGATGTCGAACTTGAAGCCCTTGTAGTCCACGGTCCGGCTGATGCCGCCGACATAGGTCGGATCCATCTCCAGCACGGTCACGCCCCGGCCTTCCTTGGCCAGGGTGTAGGCGGTCGTCAGGCCGGCCGGTCCGGCGCCGATCACCAAGGTTTCCACGTGCTGGGCCATCCGCCCCTCCAATCCCATTTCAATACAGCATGGGGTCGGATGGTTAAGGCGGTGTCCCCAGGTGTGGTGAATCCAGGTTAATTGTGAATCCGGGACGATTGGTCGCGCTGAAGCCGCTTCACGCGGAAACCGCTGAAGTTCGAAAGGGACCGCGGAGCGCCGGGCGTCGCCCGGAGGATGTGAGTTTGGAGTACCGGTTTCGGCGAGGGCCGAACGCTCCGCGCAGCCGTTATCCGATGAGCCTCCGGGGCGCGGGGTCTTAACCCGCTCCGGAAGAGGCCCCCGACGGGCGGGCTGAGGTGGCGACCCCAGTCCCGGATACACAGGCGATTTCAGCCCGTGCCTGCCGCGCTCGCCAAAGCCTTTGCCGCCAGGGCTTCGTCCCGATGTTTCAGGGAACCCGCTTCTGGATCCGTCGCGAAGGCGAGTCTCCGAAGAGACCCGGCGAGCGCTTCCCGCTCGACTACCCCTGACAGCCGCCCAAGTCGCCGGCCGGACGTCCCTTTCAAGCCATCAGGTGAGGAAGAGTATGGGGCAGGGCTGAACGCGGATGATTGGCGGGCGCATAAAAGTGAGAAGTGGTTGATTTTGCTGAGATCGAGATCGCGAACGCCGAGGATAGACCGCGCACAACCCCCTCTCTCTTAGAGAGAGGGAGGGGCCCATGCGCAGCATGGGAGGGTGAGTGGTTACACCCTCAGCCGGCGTGCCGGCACATAGCTCGCAACAGCGCCAGGATCGTCCACGGGCTTCGCCTACCCACTCACCCTCCCACGCCTACGGCGCGGGCCCCTCCCTCTCTCCATGAGAGAGGGATCTAGGGCCGCCCCCCCAAGTCGCCTCGCCGACACTCCCTCGCATCCTTCTGCACGCCAGCCGCGTTGTGAGCCCGAGGGATTTTCACGACGAGGACATGACATGACCCGGCTCATCGTCATCGGCCTGGCCATCGGCGCCATGGCCCTGCCGGCTCTGGCGCCCACCGACGCGGACGCCGCCACCTGCCGCAGCCGCAAGGCCACGGGCACCGTGATCGGCGGCCTAGGCGGTGCGCTGGTCGGCAACGCCATCAAGCGTGGCGGCACGGGCCTGATCGTGGGCGGCTTGGGCGGCGCCCTGGTCGGTCGCGAGATCGGCAAGAGCGGCTGCCGCACCCGGACGGCCTACTACAGCGGCGGCTCGCGCGGTGCGTCGAGCTATCAGGCCCGGCCGCAGCCCCAACAGGTCCGTCAGGTTTATTACGACCACATGGGCAACCCGGTCGCCACCAACACCGGCGGGACCTATCAGCAGGTCTCCAACACCACGGGCGGCGGCGTTTGCCGCGACGCCACGATCTCGTACTACGACGAACGCGGGAAGCTGAACTCGCGCGCCGTCCAGATCTGCCCCCGCTAAGTGACGGAAATCCAAAGATGATCCGCAAACCTGTGATGGCCGTCCTGGCCTTCGCCGCCCTCGGCCTCGTCGCATGCGAGAACCCGCATGAGGGCATGGCCAACTCCAAGATCTGCGCCGACTTCAAGACCGCGCCCGGGGTCACCGCCGCCGCCGATCCGTCCACTCCGGTCGAGGAATGCGCGCGCCGCTGGGCCTATAGCCTGGCCGGCTCGCGCGACAGCGCCGAGGTGGTCGCCGAGGCCGTGGTCGCCGCCTGCGCGCCGGCGCTCAGCAAATGGAACCAGGCCTCGCTGGGCCAGGCCGCGCCGAACGGCGAGCAGGCCCTGAGCCTGACCACCGGCCAGCCGACCAACCCGCTGGCCGAGCACAGCGCCTTCGCCCAGGGCCGCGCGCTGTTCTACGTGGTCCAGGCCCGCGCCGGCCGCTGCAGCCCGCCGCCGGTCAAGAACGGCGTCCCCGAAGGGCTCTAGGCCTCCCAATCTCCCTATGGCAGGGTCGGAGCCGGACACCGCTCCGCACCCGGGCATGCGCACCGCCGCCCCTGCCCTTCCATAGGGACATGACGAGCGATGACCTCATCGACCTCGACCATCCGGTTCGGCCGCCTGGCCGCGTCCGCCTTCACGCGCGACATCCAGGCCGCTTACGCCTTCTATAGAGACGTCCTGGGCTTTACGAAGACCTTCGAGAACGGCGACCCGGTCGGCTTCATGATCCTGGAGAAGGACGGCGCTGAGCTGCATCTGAACCTGGTCAAGGACCACAAGGCCTCGACGACCAATATCGCCCATCTGATGGTCGACGATGTCGACGCCCTGCATGAGCGCCTGGTCGCGGCCGGGGCGCGGATCGTCAAGTCGCTACAGGACAAGGACTACGGCCTGCGGGCCTTCGTCTTCGCCGACCTGGACGGCAACCGTATCGACGTTGGCCAGCCGCTCGCGGCGCCCAAGCCGCCAGAAGCGCCGTGCTTCGAGAACCGCCGGCTGGGCGGCATCAGCTTCGTCAACTGCGGCATGGTTCAGGCGCGGTTCGAGAACGTGAACCTGTCGAAGGCCAGCTTCACCGACATCAATCTCAGCGGCGCGCGCTTCGACGACATCAACATGTCGGGCGTCTCGATCGACAACGCCAATATCGAGGGCCTGACGATCTACGGCATCGACATCCACGCGCTGGTGCAGCCGGAACTGCACAAGCCGCGCAAGGGCTAGGGCCGACAACGCTCCCGGGTCATCTCTACCTTTAAAACCGCCGTCATTCCCGCCCTTGTGGCGGGAACCCCTGGTTCAGCTGGCACGTGAAGCGCAAGCGACGTGCCCAGCACGTCGCCCCTCCCGCACCTGCGGCGGACAGAGGGGTTCCCGCCACAAGGGCGGGAATGACGGAGGAAATATGGGTGGCGAACTGCGAACCGCCCCTACCCCTTCGCCGCCCGCTCCCACGCCAAAAACTCCGGCGTCTCCAGCAGGCGCTGCGCATAGGCTTGCGCCGCCCCCGCGTCGCCATGGTCCGCGAGCGCGATCCCGTAGGTGCGGAAGCGCGTCGCCACCGGCGTCCAGAAGGCGTCGGCGATCGACCAGTCGCCCAGCAGGAACGGCCCGTCCGAGCGCGCGAGCAGCTGGTTCCAGCGCTCGACGATCTTGCGCACGTCCTTCTGGGTCGCCTCGGAGAGGTCCAGCTTGCGGGGCGCCTCGTCCAGGGCCATTGGGCATTCGCCGCGCAGGGACTGGAAGCCCGAATGCATCTCGGCCGCCGACGAGCGGGCCAGGGCGCGCAGGGTCGGGTCGGCCGGCCACAGCTTCGCCTCGGGGAATTTCTCGGCCAGGTATTCGCAGATCGCCAGCGAGTCCCAGACCACCAGGTCGCCGTCCTTCAGGGCCGGGGCCAGCTTGCTGGGCGAGATCTCGCCGATCCTGGCCGTGGTCACCTCGCCCTGGCGCAGTTCGACCTCGATCTCCTCGAACGCCGCGCCGGTGCGCTTGAGCGCCAGCCACGGACGCAAGGACCAGGTGGACCATGCCTTGGTGCCGATCACGAGTTCCATGAGCTCTCTTCCCCTGACGCAATTGCCGGATGGCGCTTCCGCTTACCGTGCGTCTAAGGTGGCCTCAACGATTAGAACAAATGTTCGAGGGAGAGAGTCCATGGCGGAAGCCGCCACGCCGTCACCCGTTATCGCCCCCGTCTCGACGGCCTATCGCCGCTACGCCCTCTGGGTTCTGCTGATCATCTACACCCTGAACTTCCTGGACCGGCAGGTGGTCAACATCCTGGCCGAGCCGATCAAGCGCGACCTGAACCTGGCCGACTGGCAGCTGGGCATGATGACGGGTCTCGCCTTCGCCATCTTCTACACCGTGCTGGGCATCCCGATCGCGCGGCTGGCCGAGACCAGGAACCGGCCCTTCATCATCGGCGCCTCGGTGGCGGCCTGGAGCGCCTTCACGGTGCTGTGCGGCTTCACCCAGAACTTCTGGCAGCTGATCCTGGCCCGCATCGGCGTGGGCGTCGGCGAAGCCGGTTGCACCCCGCCAGCCCACTCGCTGATCACCGACTATGTGCCGCGCGAGAAGCGGGCCAGCGCCATCGCCTTCTATTCGATCGGCACGCCGCTCGGCACCCTGGCCGGCATGGCCATGGGCGGGCTGATCGCCGACGCCTATGGCTGGCGCGTGGCCTTCATGGTCGCCGGCGCGCCGGGGGTCATCTTCGCCCTGATCGCCGCCTTCACCCTGGTGGAGCCGCGCAAGAAGCTGGCCGCCGAGATGGCCGCCCGCGCCAGTTCCCAGATCAGCTTCGCCGCCGCCCTGGCGGTGCTGGCGACCAAGAAGACCTTCTGGCTGGTGGCCCTGGCCGCCTCGATCAAGGCCTTCATCGGTTACGGCCACGCGCCGTTCACCTCCTCGTTCTTCTTCCGCAACCACGGCCCCGAGCTCGCCCAGCTGGCGTCCATGTTCGGCCTGAAGTCGGCCGGTTTCTTAGGGTTGGCGCTGGGCCTGATCGGCGGCACGGCCGGCGTCATCGGCGCCTGGCTCGGCGGGGTCTTCGCCGACCGCCTGGGAGCCAAGGACCTGCGGGCTTATGTCACCGTGCCGGCCGTCGCCTCGCTGATCACCATCCCGATCTTCATCACCGCCGTCAGCCTGGATGCGCCGATGACCGCCATCTGCCTGCTGGCCATCAACGCCCTGCTGGGAACCCTGTGGTACGGCCCGGTCTACGCCACCGCCCAGAGCATCGTCGATCCGGCGCTGCGGGCGACGGCCTCGGCCGTGCTGCTGCTGGTCATCAACCTGATCGGCCTGGGTCTGGGTCCGCTGGCCGTGGGCATCCTCAGCGACGTGCTGGCCGGCCCGATGGGGCTGGGCGAGGCGCAGGGCGTCCGCTGGGCGCTGATGGTTTCGGCCACGTTGGGCCTGGCCGCCTTCGGGCTGTTCTGGGCGGCCCGCAAGACCATTCGCGACGAGATGGTGGCCTGATTTCGCGAGGCGCCGGAGGCTCGAAATTTAGCCTCTGGCGCTTCGCCTTCCGCAACGTCTACAGTCCCTTCAAACAGTAGAACAAATGTTTGAAGGGAGAGAGTCAGGATGGCCGACGCGCGTGCGTCCGGCGGCGAACCGCCGCTTTATTCAAACGGTTACAAGGCGACGGTGCTGGGCCTGCTGCTGGCGGCCTATACCTTCAACTTCATCGACCGGACGATCATCGCCACCATCGGCCAGGCCATCAAGGTCGACCTGAGGCTCACCGACACCCAGTTGGGCCTGCTGGGCGGCCTCTACTTCGCCCTGCTCTACACCGTCCTGGGCATCCCGATCGCCCGCCTGGCGGAGCGCTGGAACCGGGTCAGCATCATCTCGCTGTCGCTGGTCATCTGGTCGGGCTTCACCGCCCTGTGCGGCTCGGCCTCCAGCTTCGCCCAGCTGGCCCTCTACCGCTTCGGCGTCGGGGTCGGCGAGGCCGGCTGCTCGCCGCCCAGCCACTCGCTGATCAGCGACTATTACGAGCCCAAGAAGCGCGCCTCGGCCCTGTCGATCTATTCGTTCGGCATCCCGCTGGGCACCATGTTCGGCGCGGTGGCCGGCGGCTGGCTGGCCCAGGAGTTCAGCTGGCGCGTGGCCTTCGTCATCGTCGGCCTGCCGGGCATCATCCTGGCCCTGATCGTCAAGCTGGTGGTCAAGGAGCCGCCGCGCGGCCATTCCGAGGTCGTCGAGCGCCCGCTGGAGGCCGAGGCCCTGGTGGTCGAACCGGCGCCGAAGCCGGCCTTCTCCATGGCGACCGAGTTCTCCGAACTGTGGGCCGTCTTCAAGGTGCTGTTCTTCAAGTGGCCCGTGCTGAACATGGTGCTGGGCGTGACCATCGCCTCGTTCGGCTCGTACGGTTCGGGCGCCTTCGTGCCGTCCTACTTCGTGCGGGCCTTCGGGCTAGGCTTGGCGCAGGTAGGCCTGATCACCGGCCTGATCGGCGGCTTCTCGGCCGGCGTCGGCACCCTGGTCGGCGGCTTCATCAGCGACTGGGCCGGCAAGCGCAGCGTCAAGTGGTACGCCTGGGTGCCGGCCATCGGCCTGATCATCTGCACGCCGATCTACATCCTCGCCTACCTCCAGAGCGACTGGAAGGCGACGGCGATGATCCTGCTGGTCCCGGGCATCTTCCACTACGTCTACCTGGCCCCGACCTTCGCCGTGGTTCAGAACTCGTTCGAGCCGCGCCGCCGCGCCACCGCCACGGCCCTGCTGTTCTTCTTCCTGAACCTGATCGCCCTGGGCGGCGGCCCGGTCTTCGCCGGCTGGCTGATCGATCACCTGGCCCAGTTCCACTTCAACACCCCGAACGCCGGCGGCGTGGTCCAAAGCGTGATGGCCTCGTTCGGGGCGGAAGGCGGCCAGAGCTTCGCGGCGACCTGTCCCGGCGGCGTCGCGCCCAAGGGCTCCCCGGCCGAGCTGGCCGCCCACTGCCGCACCACCCTGGCCGTTTCGAGCCAGCAGGGCATCATCGTCTCGCTGTGCTTCTACGCCTGGGCCGGCGTCCACTACGCCCTGGCCGCGATCGGCATGGTCAAGCACATGAAGGAACGCGCGGGGGCTTAGTCGCCTACTTGCCCCCTCCGGATGCTGCGCATCCTCCTCCCCCGGAGGGGGAAGAAGGATCGCGGCGTCTTCTTCCCCCTCCGGAGGAGGAGCGCGCAGCGCGGAGGGGGCAAGTAATAAGTCTCTTCCCTTGACTCACCGGCCCGAGCGGCCGAAACGCCCGCCCATGATCAGCCGCTACGCCCGCCCCGAAGCCGCCGCCATCTGGTCCAGCCAGACCAAGTACAAGATCTGGTTCGAGATCGAGGCCCACGCCGCCGACGCCATGGCCGAGATCGGGACCATCCCGAAGCTCGCCGCCGAGACGATCTGGGAAAAGGGCCGCGACGCGGTCTGGGACAGCGACCGCATCGACGAGATCGAGCGCGTCACCAAGCACGACGTCATCGCCTTCCTGACCCACGTGTCGGAGATCGTCGGTCCGGAAGCCCGCTTCCTGCACCAGGGCATGACCAGCTCGGACGTGCTGGACACCTGCTTCGCCGTGCAGCTGAGCAAGGCCACTGACCTTCTGCTGGAAGACGTCGACCTGGTCCTGGCCGCTCTGAAGCGCCGTGCGCTCGAGCACAAGATGACCGTCTGCGTCGGTCGCAGCCACGGTATCCACGCCGAGCCCCTGACCTTCGGCCTGAAGCTGGCTGGCTACTACGCTGAGTTCCAGCGCGCCAAGGAGCGCCTGGCGATGGCCAAGTTCGAGATCGCCACCTGCGCGATCTCGGGCGCCGTCGGCACCTTCGCCAATGTCGACCCGCGCGTCGAACAGCACGTGGCCGACAAGATGGGCCTGGCCGTCGAGCCGGTCTCGACCCAGGTGATCCCGCGCGACCGCCACGCGGCCTATTTCGCGGCCCTGGGCGTCGTGGCCTCGTCGGTCGAGCGCCTGGCCACCGAGATCCGCCACCTGCAGCGCACCGAGGTGCTGGAAGCCGAAGAGCCGTTCGATCCGGGCCAGAAGGGCTCGTCGGCCATGCCGCACAAGCGTAACCCGATCCTGACCGAGAACCTGACGGGCCTGGCCCGCCTGGTCCGCTCGGCCGTGGTGCCGGCGATGGAGAACGTCGCCCTCTGGCACGAGCGCGACATCAGCCACTCGTCGGTCGAGCGCGGCATCGGCCCCGACGCCACCATCCACCTCGACTTCGCGCTGCGCCGTCTCGCCGGGGTGATCGAGCGCTTCAACATCTATCCCGACAACATGGCCAAGAACCTGGACAAGCTGGGCGGCCTGGTCTTCTCGCAGCGGGTCATGCTGGCCCTGACGCAGGAAGGCGTGTCGCGCGAGGACGCCTATGCCGCCGTGCAGGGCAACTCGATGAAGGTGTGGCGCGGCGAGGGTCGTTTCATCGACTTCCTCAAGGCCGACCCGGTGGTCTCCAAGGCCCTGTCGGACGCGGTGCTCGAGGAGCTGTTCGACTTCGGCTACCACACCAAGAACGTCGACGTGATCTTCAAGCGCGTCTTCGGGGAACAGGGCTAGGGACCACTCTGCGCTGAGCCATCAAAAATCACCGTCATTCCCGCCCTCGTGGCGGGAACCTCTGGTTCAGCTGACACGTGAGATGCAAGCGGACTGCTCAGCAGTCCGCCCCTCCCGCACCTGCGGCGGATAGAGGGGTTCCCGCCACAAGGGCGGGAATGACGGGTATGGTTGTGCATGACGCAGTTCCAACCCAGTCCCTTGCGCAAATCAGGCTTCCCGCCGGTCGTCGACGCGGATACCCGCGTCCTGATCCTGGGCAGCCTGCCGGGCGAGGCCTCGCTGGCGGTTCAGCAGTACTACGGCAATCCCAGGAACGCCTTCTGGCGGCTGATGGAGGGCGTGCTGGACGTGGCGCTCGTGCCGTTGGACTACGAGGCGCGGCTGGCGGCCTTGCTGGCGCACGGCGTCGGCCTCTGGGACGTGATCGCCGAAGCCGAGCGGCCCGGGAGCCTGGACGCGGCGATCCGTGATCCGGCGGCGAATGATCTGGTGAAGCTGATTGAAGGCCTGCCGGCGCTGCGGGTGGTGGCGTTCAACGGTGGCACGGCGGCGAAGCTGGGTGGGCGGCTGATCGGCGAGCGCATAGCGACGATCGCCCTGCCCTCGTCGTCTCCGGCGCATGCGGCGCGGACGTTCAAGCAGAAAGCGGAAGCTTGGGGGGCCCTTAGAACCTCTCTCTCATAGAGAGAGGGATTTTTAGCGCGTCGGCGGCTTCCAGTTGATCACGTGATAGACGGCGTTCGTGGTCCCCACGTTCTTCAACGCATGCGGGCTGTTACTCGCATTGAACACCACCCCGCCCGGCCCGACCTTCTTCCAGACCCCGCCCGACAGCACCTCGACCTCACCCTCGCGGATGATCACCAGCTCCTCGTTCGGATGCTGATGCGGCGCGTGCGAACTCAGCCCCGGCTTCAGGGTGGTGACGTGCATCTCCAGCTCGTCCAGCGTCGCGGTCGGCGCACGGACGATCTGGGCGTAGGCGCCGACGTCGGTGTCGTGGGGCTTGAGGTCGTCCCAGCGCCAGACCGAGGGACCCAGCAGGTCCGGCTTGGGCGCCTGGGCGACGGCCACGCCGGCCAAGGTCAGCACCACCGCCCCAGCGGCGATCGCGATGTCGCGACGGGTGATCATCGCCATCCCCTAGAACGTGTAGGGCTTGCGCTGCGGGCGACTGACCATCGCGTTGGCCTCGTCGTCGCCGATGAAGCGCTCGGCCTTCGGATCCCAGCGCAGGTGGCGGCCGGTCTTCATGGCCGCGTGGTGCAGCAGGCACGTCGAACACGCGCGGTGGCCGACCTCGGCCGGCGCCGACGGCGGCTTGCGCGTGCGGATCGAGTCCAGCCAGTCGCCGTGCTGTTCCTCGGAGCGGCGCAGATGGACCTCGTTCGGGCCGATGACGCTGTCCAGGATCTTAGGACTGCTGGCGCTGAGCGCCGGCATCGGCTTCGCCCCGAAGCTGGGATCGCTGGACGTCACGGCCGCGTCGCGGGCCACGAAGATCCAGCCCTCGGTCCCGATGAACTTCACCCCGTTCGGGAAGTCGCCCGAGATGTCCATGGTCACGCCGTTGGCGTAGCGGGCATGGGTCAGGAACTTGCCGTGCACGTTCCACAGGCCGCTCTTGGGGAACTCGGCCGAGCCCCAGACCTCGATCGGGCCGGAGTGCTCCATGTCCATGCCCCAGTGAGCGGTGTCGACGTGGTGGGTGCCCCAGCCGGTGATCATGCCCGCGCCGAACTGCTCGCAGCGCAGCCAGCCGGGCCGGTCGAAGCTGTCCTGCGGATGTACCCGAATCTCGGTGTAGTAGGCCTCCGGCGTCGAGCCCAGCCAGGCGTCGTAGTTCAGGTTGGCCGGGATCGGCTGCTGCGGCGCCTCGGGGCCGGAGGGATCGCCCGGCAGGCCGACCTCGACATGCTTCAGCTGGCCGATGCGGCCGTTGCGGACCAGCTCGCAGGCGCGGCGGAACTGCGGCCAGGGCTTGTCCGAGCGCTGCTGCGAGCCGATCTGCAGGATGCGTCCGGTCTTGGCCACCGCGTCGGCCATGGTCCGGCCCTCGGCGATGGTCAGCGAGGCCGGCTTCTGCAGGTAGACGTCCTTGCCCGCCTTGACCGCGTGGGTGGCCAGGATGGCGTGCTGGTGGTCGGGCGTGGCGATGATGACCGCGTCCAGATCCTTGGCGGCCAGCACCTCGTGATAGTCGGCATAGGTCCGGGCGCTGTCCCAGGGGCGGCCGAACTTCTTGGAATAGGTCTCGTCGACCAGTTGCTTGCCCAGGGCCAGCCGCTTGGAGTCGACATCGCAGACCGCCAGGATCTGGGCATGGTCGTACTTGAAGGTCTCGGCCATGTCGTGGCCGCGGGCGATGCGGCCCACGCCGATGACGCCGATATTGATCCGGTTCGACGGCGCGTTCTGGCCGAAGACCGTGGCCGGCACGATGGTCGGGAAGGCGATGCCGGCGGCCATGACGCCACGACGCGTAAGCTTGCTCATCGTCCCCTCCCCTAACCCAGGACCGGCTTGGTCGCGGTCTTCTGCGCCGTCAGCACCAGCTCGGCGGCCAGCAGGGCCTGGTCCTGGTCCTGGGCGGTCGCGGTGCGCTCGACGATGTCGTTCACGAACTGCGGTCCGAACGGCAGGGTGACGGCGTTGCAGTCGATGTAGCGGGCCTGCTTGCGGTCCACGATCAGCAGGTGGTTGCCGCCCGGCCGTCCCGTCGGGTCGATATATTTGCGCAGCTCGATATAGCCCTCGGTCCCGAGGATGAAGAGCCGCCCGTCGCCCCAGACGCCCAGGCCGTCGGGCGTGTACCAGTCGACCCGGACATAGCCCGTGCCGCCATCGCCCACGACGGTCATGTCGCCGAAGTCCTCGAACTTGGGATGGTCGGTGTTGGCGATGTTGCCGGTCTGGCTGGCGACGACCTTGGCGGTCTTGCTGCCGGTGTAGAACAGGAACTGGTCGGCCTGGTGCGAGCCGATGTCGGTGAGAATGCCGCCGTAGCGGGCCTTGTCCCAGAACCAGTCCGGACGGCCGGTCCCGATCCGGTGCGGCGCCAGGTTCACCGTCTGCACGACCTTGCCGATCGCCCCGGCCTGGACCAGTTCGGCGGCCTTGATCGCCGAGGGCACCTCCAGCCGCTCGGAGTACATGATCGCGTACTTGCGGCCGGTCTTCTTCACCGCCGCGCGCACCTGAGCCAACTGCTCCAGGGTGATGATGCCCGGCTTGTCAGCGAGATAGTCCTTGCCCGCCGCCATCACCTTCAGGCCCAGCGGCGTGCGCTGGTCGGGGATCGGGGCGGCGGCGACCAGCTGGATCGACTTGTCGTTCAGGATCTGGTCGATGCTGGCGGCCACGGGCACGTCGCCGTGCTGCTTCCTGAAGTCGGCCAGCTGCTTGGCGTCATTGCCGTAGGCGTAGACCCACGCGCACTCGCCGCCGCCCCGCTTCACGGCCGCCGTCATGCTCATGATGTGGTAGTGGTCGAGGCCGATCACCGCGAACCTGATCTTGTGCCGAGACGTCACGACCGGACCGGGTCCGGCGACCTCTTGCACCGCTTGCGCCAGGGCCTCGCCGCCCGCCAGAGCGGCCCCGCCGACACCGGCCGCCATCATGAAAGCCCGTCGGCTCGCAAGGTCATTCATCGTTTCCTCCACGCGCCAGCCTGGCCTGACCAATCTTTTGGGAGATCAGACCATTGAACCGGGCAGAGGGAAATCCCTTTTCGCTCGCCGGGAGGGCGATCGGCCCTGCGCTTGGGAGATTACAAGTTTTTCATCTGCGCCGCCGGTGCGCATGGTGCAGCATCCCCGCTTCTGAGGGGTTTGGGATCCTACACATGCGCATCTTCCTGCTGGCCGCCGTTTCGGTCGCCGCGATCTCCGGCGCGGCCTTCGCCGCCGAAAAGCCGATGTACGGCGCCTGGGGCGTCGACCTGACGGCCCGCGACGTCGCGGTGAAGCCGGGCGACGACTTCAACAAATTCGCCAACGGCGCCTGGGAGAAGAAGACGACCATCCCCGCCGACCAGGCCTCGGCCGGCGTCGGCTACGACGTCTACAACCGCTCGCAGGACCAGCTGCGCACCCTGATCGAGACGGCCGACGCCTCGACCCCGATCGGCGCGCTCTACAAGGGCTTCACCAACGAGGCCAAGGTCGAGCAGGTCGACGACGCCCCGCTGAAGGTCGATCTAGCCGCGATCCAGGCGATCTCGTCCAAGGCTGAGATGGCCAAGTCGATGGGCCAGGCCCACGGCGGCTTCGGCCCAGACCTGTTCTCGCTGGACATCTATCCGGACGCCAAGAACCCTGAGCTCAACACGCTCTATATCGGCCAGTCGGGCCTCGGTTTGCCGGACCGCGACTACTACCTGACCGACGGCTTCAAGCCGCAGCTGGCGGCCTATGCGGCCTTCGCCGAGCGGGCGCTGAAGATGGCGGGCTACGCCGACCCGGCCAAGGCCGCCGCCGACGTGGTCGCCTTCGAGACCGCCATCGCCAAGGTCAGCTGGGCCGTCGCCGACCGCCGTGACATCGACAAGGTCTACAACCCCGTCAGCATGGCCGAGCTGCAGGCCTATGCGCCGGAAGTGCCGTGGGCCGACTACCTGGCCGCCGCCGGCATCACGGGCCGCAGCCAGGTGGTGCTGGGCGAGAACACGGCCGTCCGCGATCTCGCCAAGCTGTTCGCCGCCACCCCGCTGGAGACCCTGAAGGCCTGGCGCACCGTGCAGGGCGTGCTGGAGATGTCGCCGTACCTCTCCAAGCGCTTCGTCGACAGCCGCTTCGACTACATCAAGGTCCTGAGCGGCCAGACCCAGCTGCGTCCCCGCTGGAAGCGCGGCGTGCAGCTGGTCGACGGCAGCCTGGGTGAGTTGGTCGGTCAGGCCTATGTCGCCAAGTACTTCCCGCCCTCGTCCAAGGCCCAGATGGTCGAGCTGATCGCCAATCTGAAGGTGGCGATGGCCGAGCGCATCCAGAAGGCCCCGTGGATGGCCCCGGCCACCAAGCAGGCGGCCCTGACCAAGCTGTCGAAGATGACGGTGATGGTCGGCTATCCCGACAAGTGGCGCGACTATACCGGCCTGAAGCTCGACGCCGACGACCTGTACGGCAACGTCCGCCGCAGCGGTCAATTCGAGTGGGCCTACACCCTGAAGGACCTGGGGCAGCCGGTCGACCACGGCAAGTGGGCCATGACCCCGCAGACGGTGAACGCCTACAACGGCGGGCTGGAGAACAAGATCGTGTTCCCGGCCGGCATCCTGCAGGCGCCCTATTTCGACCCGGCGGCGGACGCGGCCGTGAACTATGGCGCGATCGGCGCGGTCATCGGCCACGAGATCAGCCACGGCTTCGACGACCAGGGCCGCAAGATCGACGACACCGGCAAGCTGCGCGACTGGTGGACCGCCGAGGACGCCAAGCGCTTCGAATCCCAGGCGGCGGTGCTGGGCGGTCAGTACGGGACCTACGAGCCGGTGCCGGGCATGAAGATCAACCCAGCCCTGACCATGGGCGAGAACATCGCGGATCTGGCCGGCCTGCAGGTCGCCTACGACGCCTACCACGCCTCGCTGAAGGGCAAGCCCGCCCCGACCATCGACGGCATGACCGGCGACCAGCGCTTCTTCCTGGCCTTTGCCCAGAGCTGGCAGGACAAGTCGCGCGACGATTCGCTGAAGCAGCAGATGGCGTCCGACCCGCACTCGCCGTCGAACTTCCGGGTCATCGGCCCGACGCGCAACGTCGACGCCTGGTACGCGGCGTTCGGCGTCAAGGCCGGCGACAAGTTCTACCTGCCGCCGGAGAAGCGCTCGCGGATCTGGTAGGCGCCTTCCGTTGTCATCCCGGACGCGCCCTGGCGCGATCCGGGACCGCCGGAAACTCTGAGCCTGTTGCGGTCCCGGATCTTCGCTGCGCTACGCCCGGGATGACAGCTCAAAAGAAAAAGGCCGCCCTTTGGGGCGGCCTCATTCGTTCGGCTTAAGCGAGAAGCTTACTCGCCGGCCTTCAGCTGTTCGCGCGCGACGGCCAGCAGTTCGGCCATCTTCATGCGAACCTCGCCTTCGGACGCCGCGACGCCCGAACCCGACAGATCCTGGAAGACCTTGCGGAACACGTCCTCGTCGCCGGGCTGTTCGAAGTCCGACTTCACCACGGCGCGCGCATATTCCTCGACCGTCGCCAGGCCCATCAGGCCGGCAGCCCATTCGCCCAGCAGGCGGTTGCGGCGCGCGGTCGCCTTGAACTCAAGTTCCTGGTCGTTCGCGAACTTGCGTTCGAAAGCCTGTTCGCGTTCGTCGAAGGTGGTCATGAAGGCCCCAAGTGCGCCCGGAGCCTGTCGCGGCCAGACAAGTCAGTCTGGCGGCGACAGGCTCCAGTTCTAAACATTTGGAGCATGATAGTCGCCGAAACCGGCATCCACTTTCGGCTATCATGCTCGTGAGCCGGCTGCATATCCCGTGCCGCCCTCCGCTGCAATCGGCGGATAAGCCGCAGGTGACGTTTAAGGTCGGAGCATAGACCGAAAAACCCCGCCCGTGTTTGCGCCACAGCGCTCATTCAGGTAGGTTCCACAGGACATTTTCTAGTGAGCGGCCTTGAGTCGAACGCCGCGCGCAGCTATCCGCCGCGCGCGCTTTTCGTTTCTTTGACAGGTCGCACGCTTCCCAGAAGGGCCTCGCCGAGAGCCATGACGACCCGTCGCAAGAAAGTCTACGAAGGCAAGGCCAAGATTCTGTACGAGGGTCCCGAACCCGGCACCCTGATCCAGTACTTCAAGGACGACGCGACCGCTTTCAACGCCCAGAAGAAGGCTATTCTCGAGGGCAAGGGCGTCATCAACAATCGGATCAGCGAGTACATCATGACTCGCCTGAACGGGATTGGCGTCCAGAACCACTTCATTCGTCGCCTGAACCTGCGCGAGCAGCTGATCAAGGAAGTCGAGATCGTCCCGCTCGAGGTCGTGGTGCGCAACATCGCCGCCGGCTCGATCGCCACGCGCCTGGGCCTGACCGAGGGCCAGCCCCTGCCCCGCTCGATCATCGAATTCTACTACAAGGACGACAAGCTCGGCGACCCGATGGTCACCGAGGAGCACATCACCGCGTTCAACTGGGCTGCGACCCAGGAGATCGACGACATGATGGCCATGGCCCTGCGGGTGAACGACTACCTGTCGGGCCTGTTCAGCGGCGTCGGCATCACGCTGGTGGACTTCAAGGTCGAGTTCGGCCGCATCTATGAGGGCGACTTCTCGCGGATCATCCTGGCCGACGAGATCAGCCCCGACAGCTGCCGCCTGTGGGACGCCGCCACCAACGAGAAGCTGGACAAGGACCGCTTCCGTCGCGACCTGGGCAACGTCATCGAAAGCTACACCGAGGTGGCCCGCCGCCTCGGCATCATGAAGGAAATGCCGACCGTCATCCAAGGCGGCGTGCACTAAGCCTTCTGTTGGAATTGTCGCGACGCCGTGCGCCGCGAAGGGAGAACTTGTCAGTGAAAGCCACCGTCCACGTGTTCCTGAAGCCCGGCGTGCTCGACGTCCAGGGCAAGGCTGTCGAGAACGCCCTGCACGGCCTGGGCTGGCCGTCGGTGAAAGAGGCCCGCGTGGGCCGCGTCATCGAATTCGATCTCGACGCCACGGACGCCGAAGCCGCCAAGGCCGAGGTCAAGACCATGTGCGAGAAGCTGCTGGCCAACACGGTCATCGAAAGCTACCGCATCGATATCGCCTGAGAGGGCCCGTCCTCGTCCTTCGACAAGCTCAGGATGAGGACTACTGCAAAGGCGGCTCACTAGAAAACCTCACCCTGAGCCTGTCGAAGGGCGGGGTTTTCGGCTCCCCCAGTAGCGGAATTTAATCCGCCCCGCCCCTTTCGGACCCAGCTTTGCCGCACAATGTTCGGCGAGCATCACCGAAAGGGAGACGTCGATGAGCGCGAAGTTCCACCTGGCCGAGGTCAATGTCGGACGCCTGAGGGCCCCGATCGACCACCCGATGATCAAGGACTTCGCGGACAATCTCGACCGCATCAACGCCCTGGCCGAAAGCTCGCCGGGCTTCGTCTGGCGCCTCAAGGGCGACGGCAACAACGCCACCGACATGGCGATCGGTGGCGACCCGCTGTTCATTCCGAACCTGTCGGTCTGGGAGGATATCCCCGCCCTCGGCGCCTTCGTCTATCGCAGCGGCCACATCGAGATCATGCGCCGCCGCAAGGAATGGTTCGAGCACATGGACACCTACATGGCGCTCTGGTGGGTGCCGGCCGGCCACGAACCGACCGTCGAGGAGGCGCTGGAAAAGCTGGCCCTGCTGAAGGCTCACGGCCCGACCCCGGCCGCCTTCACCTTCAAGACGCCGTTTCCGGCCCCGACCGGCGAGCCCGTCGCGCCTGAACTGGACGAGTGCGCCTGACCCTCGCCACCGCTCAACCCCGCTTTCGCGGGGATGAGCGGATATTGGGGATCGGGACTGACATCCGTCACGAACGGTGCTACAGGCCCGCGCCATGAAAGCCGCCGTCGTCGTATTCCCCGGTTCGAACTGCGATCGTGACTGCAAGGTCGCCATCGAGCGCTCCGCCGGAGCCCGTGTCGAAATGGTCTGGCACCAGGAGACGGCCCTGCCGGACGACCTGGACCTGATCGTCCTGCCCGGCGGCTTCTCGTACGGCGACTACCTGCGCTGCGGCGCCATGGCGGCCCAGAGCCCGGTCATGAAGGAAGTCGTCACGGCCGCCAACAACGGCGTCGCCGTCGTCGGCATCTGCAACGGCTTCCAGGTGCTGACGGAAGTCGGCCTGCTACCCGGCGCCCTGCTGCGCAACGCCGGCCTCAAGTACGTCTGCAAGCCCGTCGGCCTCGACATCGTCAACGGCCAGACCCGCTTCACCGCCGGCTATGGCGAGCAGCGCCAGGCGGTCATGACCGTCGGCAACGGCGAGGGCAACTACTTCGCCGACGAAGAGACGCTGGACCGGATCGAGGGCGAAGGCCAGGTGGTGTTCCGCTACCAGGAAAACCCCAACGGCTCGGCTCGCAACATCGCCGGCATCGTCAACAAGGGCGGCAACGTCCTGGGCCTGATGCCCCACCCCGACCGCGCCTTCGACGCCGACCTCGGCTCGGAAGACGGCGCGGTGCTGTTCCGCAGCATCTTCCAGAGCGCGTAGCGTCAGGTAGCGGGCGGAATCAGCTTCCAGCCCTTTCCATCACGCACGGCCCGAGCGGTCTTCCAGTCGGAAGGTTCGGCCTTCACCAGGCCAGCTTCGCCACGCGCCGAGTCAGGCAACAGCTTCACTTCCAACGTATCGCCGTCGATCCAGCGCGGATTGCAGGGCGCCAGGACCTCCAGCCGCGTGCGCCGGAAGCCGCCGCCCGCGTAGTCCGCGATTTCGATGCCATTCAGGCTTTCACCCTCGACGTCATCGCCGGTGGCGGCGAAGGCAAACCCGTTCGGGGAAGGGACCGGAGGCCCACCCAGAGCGACATGGGCGCCTTTGGCGTCGACGACATACCAAGCATCCCACTCCCAGTGGGCGCCGTGGACAATGTCGAACGGCGCCTTCGCCAAGCGCCCGAGATAGTCATAGACGCCCCAACCATCCCCCTCCTCCGGATTGTCGGCAAAGCGCCCGCCCGAAACGATCAGCACGGAGCCCTCGCGTCGCGCCCGGCCAAGCGTCGAAGCAAGCAAGCGTTTTTCGGCGGCGCGTGTATCCGCCAGCGCTTTCTCGGGCGAGGGAGACTCTGGCGCGGTCTTGAACGAGTCGAGATGCTGTTCCCATGCCCCGCTTGGCCAGTTGCACAGTGCTTTTTGGTAGTCGGCCTCGAAAACACTTCCGGCGAGCGCCTTGGGCGAAGCGGCTGGCTGCGTCGGACCCGGCGAGGCTTGAGGCTTGGTTTCCGTAACCGGCGCCCGATCGCAGGCGCTCAGGATGGAAAGCGCAAAAAGGACGAGCAGTGAGCGCAAGACAACCTCCGATCGTCTCGATAGATCATGCCGTCAGTTCCGGCTCAAGCGTCCGATCGTCGCCCTCCTCTCACCGCCCACTGATCAAAAAGTGGGCTGACGCGCGCTGTTACACTGTAGCAGCTCCAAAATCCCGAGCATAAGGTGCCCGCCTCAGTAGGAGGGCCATCCATGAGTCTCGTCTCCACCCTGCGCGCCGGTCTGCTGGCCGCTGCAGCCGTTTCGATGTTCGCCACTGCCGCGCAGGCTCAAACCTCGGCGATGATGCCGGACATCGACGGCAAGTACGTTCAGACCAAGATCAACCACGACTACGAGAAGCGCGTGGTCATGGTGCCGATGCGCGACGGGACCAAGCTCTACACGGTCATCGTGGTCCCCAAGGGCGGCAAGAGCCTGCCGATCATCCTGACCCGCACCCCCTACAACGCCGCCAAGCGCGCCGCCCGCGCCGACAGCCCGCGCATGCTGGGCATCCTGCCCCAGGGCGACGAGCCGTTCGTGGCCGATGGCGGCTATATCCGCGTCTTCCAGGACATCCGGGGCAAGTACGGCTCGGAGGGCGAGTACGTGATGACCCGGCCGCTGAAGGGGCCGCTGAACTCGTCCGAGGTCGACCACTCCACCGACGCCTACGACACCATCGACTGGCTGGTGAAGAACGTGCCCGAGACCAACGGCAAGGTCGGCATGATGGGCAGCTCGTATGAGGGCTTCACCGTGGTGATGGCCCTGGTCAATCCGCACCCGGCCCTGAAGGCCGCGGCGCCGATGAGCCCGATGGTCGACGGCTGGATGGGCGACGACTGGTTCCAGTTCGGCGCCTTCCGGCAGGTGAACTTCGACTACTTCACCGGCCAGACCACCGTGCGCGGCGCTGGCGAAGGCGTGCAGCGCCAGGGCTATGACGACTACGCCAACTTCCTGCGCGAGGGCTCGGCCGGCGACTACGCCAAGAACCACGGCCTGGACAAGCTGCCCTGGTGGAAGAAGGTCAGCGAGCACCCGGCCTATGACAGCTTCTGGAGCGAGCAGGCTCTGGACAAGACCATGGAAAAGACGCCGCTCAAGGTGCCGACCATGTGGATCCAGGGCCTGTGGGACCAGGAGGACATCTGGGGGGCGGTGCACGCCTATCCGGCGCTGGAGTCCAAGGACACCGCCAACGACAAGAACTTCCTGGTGCTGGGCCCCTGGCGGCACAGCCAGGTGAACTACGACGGCTACAACCTGGGTCCGTTCAAGTGGGACGGCGACACCGCCCTGCAGTTCCGCCGCGACGTGCTGAAACCCTTCTTCGACCAGCACCTGAAGGACGGCCCCAAGGCCGACACGCCGCCGGTGCTGATCTACGACCCGGGCGCCAACAAGTGGAACCGCTACGCCAGCTGGCCCCAGGGGAAGACCAAGAACCTCTATCTGGAGCCCAATGGCGGCCTGGGCTTCGAGGCCCCGGCGGCGGCCAAGGGCGCGGCGGCCTATGATGAGTATGTCTCCGACCCGGCCAAACCGGTGCCGTACCTGTCGCGTCCGGTGCGCTTCGCCGACAGCGATCGCTGGAAGCAGTGGCTGGTCACCGACCAGCGCGCCGTCGATGGCCGCACGGACGTCCTGACCTATGTCAGCGAGCCCCTGACCGCGCCGATGAAGATCGCCGGCGTGCCGAAGGTCAACCTGACGGCCTCGACCAGCGGCACCGACAGCGACTGGGTGGTCAAGCTGATCGACGTGTTCCCCGACGAGGTCCCCAGCCAGCCCGAATTGGGCGGCTATCAGCTGGCCGTGGGCATGGACATCTTCCGCGGCCGCTATCGCGAGAGCTTCAGCGCGCCCAAGGCGCTGACGCCCAACACCCCGCTGAAGTACCAGTTCATCCTGCCGACCGCGAACTACACGTTCCAGCCGGGCCACCGGATCATGGTGCAGGTCCAGTCCAGCTGGTTCCCGCTCTACGACCGTAACCCGCAGACCTTCGTGCCGAACATCTTCTTCGCCAAGCCCGCCGACTACGTGAAGGCGACGCAGCGGGTGTTCCACGCGGGCGATACGGCCAGCTTCATCGAGCTGCCGGTGGTGGACGCGAAGTAGTTCTCCTCCCCCTCTGGGGGAGGTGGCCCAGCGGGCCGGAGGGGGCAGCTCTGCTCGGGCCGCATTAGCCCCTCAGTCGGCTATGCCGACAGCTCCCCCAGAGGGGGAGCAGAAAGGGCCGGCGGATTACCGCCGGCCCTTCCTCTACGGAGAGACATTCAAAAGGTCAGCGGTCGCCGCGCCTGACGTTCTCATCCTGGCTGGCCTGTCCGCCGGGGTCGCGGCCCGCTTCGTTCGGCGCCGGCTCCCTCTGGCGCTGCTCGCCCTGCTTCTGCTGCTGGTCCGGGGCTCGACGCTGCTGGTCGTTCTGCTGCTGCTGCGGGTTGCGGTTGTTGTCAGCCATCGGGCTTACTCCTTCTACACAGCGCGCTCATGACGCACGGTAGAAGAACGGGCTCGGAGTCACCCCGTTCCTCCGGCCAAGCCGCCTTATTTCCGGCTAAGCTCAAGGATTCGCACGGGTTTCTCGATGATCTGCCCTTTCATGTAGGGATCGTCGGCTCGCGTGACCGTCGCGGCCTCGTGGATGGCGCGGACCACGTCCATGCCCTGCACCACCCGCCCGAAGGCGGCAAAGCCCTGGCCGTCCTTGTTGCGCGCCCCGCCATAGTCGAGGGCCGGGTTGTCGCCCAGGCAGATGAAGAACTCAGAGGTCGCCGAGCCGGGCATATCCCGCGCCATCGAGATCACGCCGTCCTTGTGTTTGAGGCCGGTGACCTTGGTCGTCTCGTGGGCGATCGGCGGCAGGCGTTTCCCGCCATCGCCCAGCCCGCCCTGGATCACGCTGATCGTCGCCGGGTTATTGTCGTTCTTCGGCGAGACGGTCCGATAGAAGCTGCCGCCGGCCATCATCCCCTTGTCTGCATAGGCCAGGAAGTTGCCGGCCGTGATCGGCGCGCGAGCCAGGTCGAGAGCGATGACGATGGTCCCTTTGTCCGTGACCATCTTGACCCGCACCTCGCGCGGCCGCGCCGCGCCCGAGAGAGGCGCGGCCGCCAGGGCGGTCAGGACGGCGCGGCGGTCGATACGCTGGATCATGCAAGTCTCCCCGAGGCGATCAGGCTGCCACGGCGCCGTTCGCGCCGAAAGGCTGCGCTTTCGCGTGAAGAAGTCCCCACGGACTGTGGCGGAATCCGACCGACCGGGTTAGAAGGCGCGCCCATGAGCACGCCCCAAAAGCCCATGGCCGAATTGGCCGCCGAGTTCGGCCTGAAACCCGCCGAGTATGCCGTCGTCCTGGACCGCCTGGGCCGTGAGCCCAACCTGGTCGAGCTGGGCGTCTTCTCGGTGATGTGGTCCGAGCACTGCTCGTACAAGTCCTCGAAGAACCAGCTGAAGAAGTTCCCGATCGACGGGCCGCGCGTCATCTGCGGTCCGGGCGAGAACGCCGGCGTCATCGACATCGGCGACGGCGACGCGATCATCTTCAAGATGGAGAGCCACAACCACCCGTCCTACATCGAGCCCTACCAGGGCGCGGCGACGGGCGTGGGCGGCATCATGCGCGACGTCTTCACGATGGGCGCGCGGCCGATCGCCCTGCTGAACGCCCTGCGCTTCGGCGATCCCTCGCACCCGAAGACCAAGCGCCTGGTGGACGGCGTGGTCGCCGGCATCGCCGGCTACGGCAACTGCGTGGGCGTGCCCACGGTCGCCGGCGAGACCAACTTCCACAAGGGCTACAACGGCAACATCCTGGTCAACGCCATGTGCGTGGGCTTGGCCAAGGCCGACAGCATCTTCTACTCGGCCGCCCCGGGTCCGGGCCTGGCGGTCGTCTATTTCGGCTCCAAGACCGGCCGCGACGGCATCCACGGCGCGACCATGTCCTCGACGGAATTCACCGAGGACTCCGAAGAGAAGCGTCCCACCGTCCAGGTCGGCGACCCCTTCGCCGAAAAGCTGCTGATCGAAGCCACGCTGGAACTGATGGCCACCGGCGCGGTCGCCGCCATCCAGGACATGGGCGCGGCGGGCCTGACCTCGTCGTCGGTCGAGATGGCCGGCAAGGGCGGCGTCGGCATCGAGCTGAACATGGACATGGTCCCGCAGCGCGAGACCGGCATGTCGGCCTACGAGATGATGCTGTCGGAAAGCCAGGAGCGCATGCTGGCGGTCCTGAAGCCCGGCCGCGAGCAGGACGGCCACGCCATCTTCGAGAAGTGGGGCCTGGACGCCGCCGTCATCGGCTACACCACCGACACCGGCCGCCTGGTGCTCAAGCACCACGGCGAGACGGTCTGCGACGTGCCGCTGGCCCCGCTGTTCGACGACGCGCCGCTGTATGATCGTCCGTGGGTGCAGCCCAAGCTGGACGCCCGCCTCGACCCGGCCAAGATCCCCGCCCCGATCAACTGGAACGAAGCCGTCCTGAAGATCGTCGGCTGCCCCGACATGGCCTCCAAGCGCTGGCTGTGGGAGCAGTACGACCGCCACGTCATGGCCGACACCCTGGAAGACAGCGCCACCGGCTGTGACGCCGGCATCGTCCGCATTCATGGCACCGGCAAGGCCATCGCCGTCACCAGCGACTGCACCCCGCGCTACGTCCAGGCCGACCCCTATGAGGGCGGCAAGCAGGCCGTGGCCGAAGCCTGGCGCAACCTGACGGCCGCCGGCGCCCTGCCGATCGCCATCACCGACAACCTGAACTTCGGCAGCCCCGAAAAGCCCGAGACCATGGGCCAGATCGTCCGCGCCACCGACGGCATGGCCGAGGCCTGTCGCGCGCTCGATTTCCCGGTCGTGAGCGGCAATGTCAGCCTCTACAACGAGACTAACGGCGTCGCCATCCCGCCGACCCCGACCGTCGGCGCCGTGGGCCTGCTGGAAGACTTCGACCTGCGCACCGGCTTCGGTTCGGTGACCGAAGGCGACACCCTGGTGCTGATCGGCGAGACGCACGGCGAACTGGGCGCCTCGATCTATCTGCGCGAGATCCTGGGCCGCGAGGACGGCGCCCCGCCGCCGGTCGACCTGGCCGTCGAGCGCAAGAACGGCGACTTCGTGCGCGGGCTGATCAGCTCGGGCCTGCTGGCCGGCGTCCACGATCTGTCGGACGGCGGCCTGCTGATCGCCGCGGCCGACATCGCCCTGGCCAGCAAGGTCGGCGTCACCCTGAACGCCACCAGCGCCGCCCACGCCCACCCCTACCTGCTGGGCGAGGACCAGGCCCGCTATCTGATCGCCACGCCCGACCCGGACGCGGTGCTGGAAGCGGCCAAGGCGGCCGGCGTCCACGCCAACCTGGCCGGCGTCGCCGGTGGTGAAGCCTTCGCGTCCAAGGGCCTGTTCAGCATCCCGCTGGACGCCCTGCGCACCGCGCACGAGGCCTGGCTGCCGGGCTACATGAACGCGCCGAAGGCCTGATCCTCGGAGTTCTCAGTATGCGTACCCTGATCCTGACCGCGCTGGCCGGCCTCGTGCTGGCCGGCTGCGCGCCCACGGCCGAACCGGCCGCTCCGTCGGCCGAGACCCTGGCCAAGGCCTGCTCGGCCAAGGGCGGCGCGATCACCCCAGTGGGCAAGGCCCAGATCCCGACCTGCGTCGTTCCCTACGCCGACGCCGGCAAGGCCTGCACCGACAAGAGCCAGTGCCAGGGCGCATGCGTGCTGGAAGGCAACCTGGAAGCCACGGGCGAGGTCACCGGCCAGTGCCAGAAGACCAATCGCCAGTTCGGCTGCTACGCCAAGGTCGTGAACGGCAAGACGACCGGCGCGATCTGCGTGGATTGAGGGCCGTCCTCGCCCTTCGACAGGCTCAGGGTGAGGACGACTTCACGTCATTCGAAAACCTCACCCTGAGCCTGTCGAAGGGCGAGGTTTTTGCAGCACGCCCTAGGCCGCGTGCACCCGGCCCGACCAGCGCGCCACCGTCTCCAGCAGCTTGGTCGGGTTGATCGGCTTGCCCAGGTGGTCGTCCATGCCGGCGGCCAGGCAGTTGGCGATCTGTTCGGGAAGGACGTTGGCGGTCATGGCGACGATGGGCGTCGCGGCCCCTCGCGCGCCTTCCATGGCGCGGATCTCGCGAGTGGCGGTCAGGCCGTCCATCACCGGCATCTGCACATCCATCAGGACGAGGTCGTACTGGCCCTGGCGCATGGCCTCGACGCCGGCGACGCCGTCATTGGCGGTCTCCACGCCGATGCCGAAGGGCTCCAGCATGGTGCGGATCAGCTCGCGATTGACGGCGTTGTCCTCGACCAGCAGCAGGCGCACGCCCGCGTCGGCGTCGAGCGGCGACACCGCCTCCTCGCCCGGCGCCGGCAGCTCGGCCAGCGGACCGCGCACCTCGAACCAGAAGGTCGAGCCCTCGCCCTCGACGCTGTCGACGCCGATCCGGCCGTCCATGCGCTCGACGATCCGGCGCGAGATGGCCAGGCCCAGGCCCGTGCCGCCGAACCGGCGCGAGACGGCCGCGTCGGCCTGCGAGAAGCGGTCGAAGATGTTCTCGCGATGCTCGGGCGCGATGCCGATGCCTGTGTCCGTGACCTCGCCGCGTAGCACCGCCTGATCACCCTCGACCGTCTGGCGCAGGGCGACGGTGATCGTCCCGTGGGCGGTGAACTTCACGGCGTTGGAGAGGAAATTCAGCAGCACCTGCGACAGGCGCGGCCCGTCCAGGCTCATCGGCTGCAGGTCCTTGTCGATCTCGACCCGCACCGCCAGGCCCTTGGCCGTGGCGCGCTCCTCGACCAGGGCGGCGCAGGACGAAGCCATGGCCGCCGGGTCGAACGGGCCCGGATCCAGCTCCAGCCCGCCCGCCTCCAGGCGCGAGAAGTCCAGCACGTCGTTGACGACGCTGAGCAGGGTGCCGCTGGCGTCGAGGATGTGGCCGACCTGGCGGGCGGCGGTCTTGTTCAGGCTGCGCGAGCGCCGCAGCACCTCCGCGAAACCGATGATGGCGGTGAGCGGCGTGCGCAGCTCGTGGGTCATGTTGGCCAGGAAGTCGGACTTGGCCGCCGAGCCGGCCTCGGCCAGCTCCAGGGCCTTGGCCAGGTCCAACTCCAGCCGCTTGCGCTCGGTGATGTCGCGCGAGGTGGCCAGGAGGATGCCCGAGCCGTCGCCCAGCCGCGAATAGGTGCTTTCCAGCCAGATGGCCTCGCCGCCCTTCCGGAAGCACTCGTAGTCGGTGCTCTCGGGTTTGCCGCCGGGGACCAGCCCCCGGATGATCGCCTGGACGCGCTTGAAGTCCTCCTCGCCGACCATGGCGGTCGGCGGCAGAGCCATGAACTCCTCGTGCGTGTAGCCGGTGATCCGCTCGATGCTGGGCGAGCTGTAGAGTCGCTCCCCGCCGGCGGTCCACAGGGCCACGTGGTCGGTCAGGTTGTCGCCCAGCAGGCGGTAGAGGCGGTCGGCCTCGCGATACTTGGCCAGGGCGTTCTCGGCGTCCTCGACCGCGCGCTGCTTGGCGTCGAGACTGGCCGTCAGCTCGGTCTGGATCTGCTCCAGACGCATGCGCTGGCTGGTCAGCCAGTAGGCCAGCGGCGTGGCCACGATCAGCGAAATCAGCAGCGTCGTGGCCGGCGTGTAGGCGGCGGGATCGTTGAGCAACAGGATGTTGACGACGTAGTCCGTCACCATCGCCGCGCCCACGATGAGGCCCACCGTCGGCGCGGTCTTGAAGATCCGGGTTCTCACGACGGCCAGATTGATCGCGCACTCCTCGGGGGCAGACTCAGGAAGAACCTGCCTAATTTAAGGAGAGATGGCCTCCTGGCGCCAGTCGGGTGACAATTCGCCGCGTTTTGAATTCCTCAAACCGGGTTGTCAGCGTCCCGACGACTTGACGACGTCGTCCAGATTTCTTTCCAGGGCCACGCTGGCCTGCACCACGGTGGCCACCGAGCGCTTGAAGAAGTCCTGCGGCACGGTCGCGAAATCGTCCGTTGGCTTATGATATTCGGGGTGATCCTCGACGCCGAAATAGACCCACGGCACGCCCTTCTCGCCGAAGGCGTAGTGGTCCGACTGGGTGGTCCAGTTGTTCTCCTTGCCGCCCTCGTCGGTGTCGTGGCCCAGCTTCAGGGTCACCGGCGCGGTCGTCGCCACCTTGACCAGGATCGGCTTTAGATAGGGGAACGGCGAGGTCCCGGAGACGTAGAGCTCGTTCTTCGGGTTCTTGCTGATCATGTCGAAATTGATGTTCAGCGCGATGCTTTCCAGCGGGACCGGCGGGTTGGCTGCAAAGGCCTTGGCGCCGCGCAGGCCACCCTCCTCGGCGTCGACCACCGCCAGGATCACGTCGTGCTTGGGCGGCTTGGCCTTGAAGGCTTCGGCCACGGCCAGCAGGCCGGCCACGCCCGAGGCGTTGTCGTCGGCGCCGTTGTAGGTCTCGCCATTGCGGACGCCCAGGTGGTCGTAGTGGGCCGAGACGACCAGCGCCTTGCCGGGCTTGGTCCCCTTGATGCGGGCCACCAGGTTGGTCCCCGTGACCTTGGTCCCATCGCGCTTGGCGAACTCGAAGGTGTGCTCGAACTTGTCGCCGATCGGCGCGAGACCGATCTCGGCGAACCGCGACAGGATGTAGGCCCGCGCCTTCTCCGAACCGGGCGAGCCGACCAGGCGGCCCTGCATGTCGTCGGCCGACAAGATGCGGACATCGTCGATGGCCTTGTCGCCGGGACCGGCGAAGGCCGAGGTGGCGGCGGCGAGGGAGAGGGCGGCGGCCAGGGCGCCGAACTTGAAGGACGTCATCCGCCGTAGATGCCCTCCCCCTCGCCCAAAGCGCAATGAATTTGCCGTAACCTTGGTCAGTGAGACGCGAAGTCGTCCGGGCGGGCTTCGCGGACCCAGCGCATGCCAAAGCCGAAGGTCCATTCGGGATGCTCGCCCCCGAACGTCGCCGCACGTCGAACCGCAGCTTGATCGGAAGCCACACAGTCCGAGCCAGACTCCGAAAGCGCCAAGCCAGGCAGGAGCGCAGCGGGATCGAGTTTCAAGGGCGTCTCTGACGCAGGCCGACCGGCTTCCTGCTTCGGCTCGCCGCACAACGCGGCCCAGATCATCAGACGCGTGACCCGCCCTTCGGAATCCTGCGCGAGAGGCCTCATTCCGAAATAGCCGTAGCGGCGATCAGGGTCGCTCCCATCCTCGTCCGGTCCGTATTGCCAGATCATAGGCGTTCCCGAGACGATTACAGGACGCGTGCTGGTCCAGACGCCCTTGTCGTCGACCTGCGCGATGTCACGGTCGCCCACCAGCATCCAACTCTCGCATCCCCTCCAGCGCCGCAGCGGCAATTGTGGACGAGGCCGACAGTGGTCATCTGGATCATCGGAGACCCAAATGCCGGCCCGAAGCGGCGAGACCGCACCGGCATCCGCAGGTTCGAACAGCGGCTGAGATGAATAGACGAATGGCCCGCACCCGCTCAGCAGCATTGCCGCCAGCCCAAGCAGCAGAACGCGCTTCATTGGTGACCTCACAGGACATCACGGAATTATCACGCCGGCGTGATGATCTCGTGATCACCGAGAGATCGCAAGTAGAAAAACACCCATTCCACAGGCATGCGCGGGTCCTTAAGATTTAACGGTAATAAGGATCGTCACCGATCGGAGTATCTCCCCGTGCCCATGTCCCATGCCGAGCTCGAAGCCCGCCTCACCGCGGCGTTTCCGGATTCCGAGATCGTGCTGACCGACCTGGCCGGCGACAACGACCACTGGAAGGCCCGGATCGTCTCTCCGGCCTTCAAGGGCCTGCCGCGCGTGCGTCAGCATCAGCTGGTCAACAAGGCCCTGGCCGACGTGCTGGGCGGGACCCTACACGCCCTGGCGCTCGAAACCCTGGCCCCCGCCGACTAGGAGCACTCAGGTTGCGCTATCGCCCCTTCGGAGCCTCCGGCATGGCGGTCTCGGCGCTCACTTTGCGCCTGGCCGACAGCTCGCGCCTCCGGGCCAACGACTGGCGCGCCCTGGTGTTCACGGCGCTGGAAAACGGCATCAACAGCTTCCAGGTCGAGGGTGACTCGCCCGAGCTGCTGAAGGGCGCGAGCGAAGCCTTCGCCTCGGTCGAGCGGCGACTGCTGTTCATCACCTGGCGGGTGCGCGGCGACGCGGCCCAGCTCGGCCAGAAGGCGGTCGACAGCCTGCTGAGCTCGGCCTTCGACGGCCTGTCCCTGGGCTATCTGGACCTGGTGCTGATCAACGATCCCCTGGCTCCGACCCTGCCGCTGCCCTTCGAGGCCGGCCTGCGCTCACTGCACGAGAGCCGCGCCATACGCGGCGTCGGCATCGCCAGCCGCAGCGACATCGATCCGCGCCTGCTGAAGAACGAGATGGTCACGGCGATCTCCTCGCCGTTCAACCTGTCGTCGGGCTGGGCCGAGCGCCACCGCATCCGCCACGCCATCCAGCACGACTTCGCCGTGATCGGCGAGGACTTCTGGCCCCAGGCCCTGCGCGAAGGCGGCGAGAGCGCGGCGCCCAAGCCCTCGCTGTGGCGTCGCCGCTCGGATCCGCTGGCCGACGTCGGCGGCTACGAGTTCCTGCACAACACGCTGGGCTGGGACGCCGAGGCCATCTGCCTCGGCTACGCCCTGACCGAGCCGTCGCTGTCGACCGTGCGCATCACCGCCGAGACCCGCGCCGACGTCGAGCGCCTGGCCGCCGTGGTCGAGCGCGACATGCCCAACGGCGTCTGCGCCCAGATCGAGATGGCCCGCTTCTCGGCCCAGGAACGCGAGAAGGCGGCCAGCCGCAGCTGATCCGCCGCACTTGACCCGGAGCCCCTTGGCGCCTAGCTGAAAGCTTCCGCCGGAGAGCGTGACAGCCGAAAGTGGCCACCGGTTTCGGCGCCCGTCACGCTCTAAGCACAGAGACTTGATTATCCAATGACCGACGTCGCCTCCTCCCCCGCCCTCGACTTCATCGCCAAGACCGTGGCCGATCATCCGGTCGTGGTGTTCATGAAGGGCGTGCCGGACCAGCCGCGCTGCGGCTTCTCGTCGGTCGTCGTGCAGATCCTCGACCACCTGGGCGTCGAATTCATCGGCGTCGACGTCCTGCAGGACGACGACCTGCGCCAGGGCATCAAGACCTTTACCGACTGGCCGACCATTCCGCAGCTCTACGTGAAGGGCGAGTTCGTCGGCGGCAGCGACATCATCCGCGAGATGTTCCAGTCGGGCGAACTGAAGACCTTCCTGACCGAGCAGGGCGTCATCGCGGCGTGAGCCGACTTTTCACGCCCCCGGCTGACGCCTATTCCCTGACCTTCGAGCCCAAGGCGTCGGACATCGACGCCAACGGCCACGTCAACAACGTGGTCTACCTGTCGTGGGCGCAGGACCTGGCGATCGCTCATTGGGAAGCCTGGGCCGACGCCGAGCAGCGCGCGCCGTGGAGCTGGATCTGCCGGCGCCACGAGGTGGACTACCGCCGCGAGCTGCTGCCGAACGAGATCGCCACCGGCTACACCTGGGTCGGGGAGCTGAAGGGGCCGCGCTTCGAGCGCTATGTTCGCATCGACGGCCCCGACGGCGAGATGTGCGCCCAGTGCCGCACGGACTGGGTGCTGATCGACATCGCCGCCAAGCGACCGGCGCGGGTCATGCCCTGGATGATCGAGCGGTTCACGCCGAAGGGTTAGGCGGCTTCTCGGGCTTGTAGATCCGCAGTATCCGGAAACCGCCGCACTTCGAGCAGGTCCCCAGCGTGTACTTGGTCCCGGACGCGCCGTAGCGGATCCCGCCCACCGAAGCGAGCGACTTCTGGCGGCCGCACGACGTGCACAGGATCTTCCACTCGCGCGATTCACGGGCCACGTCCTCGACGAAGCCGTCGAACGCCTTGCGGATCTTGCCGAACATGCCGCGCGCCTCCGTCAGTGTCGTTCGGGCGAAAGCGGATTGGCGATGACGATCCGCTGGCCGGGCGCCAGCCCCAGCTCCGCATAGCTGAACGCCACGGTCGCCGCGCTCTTCGCCCCCTTGCACGTCTCCAGCCGGCGCCGGGCGAAGGCGACCACCGCGTGGTCGTCCCAGCGTTCGACCCAGAACACGAAGTCGGCGCGGTCCGTGCAGCCCTTCGACGCCACGCGAAGCGTCACGACGTCCGCGATCGTCTCCACGGACAGCAGGGTTTCCAGCTCGGGCCAGGTCTCGCCGGGCTGGGCGGCCACCCGCGTCGGCGTCGTGGCGCAGCCGGCCAGCGTCAGGGCCGCTCCGGCGCACAAAAAACCTCTGCGAGAGTGAACGCCGGTCATCGACCTCTGTACGAACCGCCAAACTTCAGTTGAAGATCGCCCACCGCTGGCGACCTGACCAGCCCCGAAGCCGGTCGGGCTTTGGTCTTCACACAGTTGGAGAGCGTATCGTGCGTCTTCGTTCAGCTTTCCTGGCCGCATCCCTGGCCAGCGTTCTCGCCGCACCGGCCTATGCCGCCCCAGAATCCAGAACTGGCGACTTCAAGAAGCTCGACGCCGAGATCGACCAGCTGCTGGCGACCAGCAAGGTCCCTGGCGTCGGCGTGGCCGTCATCGACAACGGCAAGGTCGTCCACGTGGTCGCCAAGGGCGTCCGCAACGCCAAGGGCGATCCGCTGCAGACCGACACGATCATGTACGCGGCCTCGCTGACCAAGACCGCCTTCGCCTACTACGTCATGATGCTGGTCGACGAGGGGAAGGTCGACCTCGACAGGTCGGTCGCCGACTACCTGCCCAAGCCCCTGCCCGCCTATCCGAAATACGCCGACCTCGGCGTCGATGAGCGCTGGAAGACGATCACGCTGCGCCGCCTGCTGACCCACAGCTCGGGCCTGGCCGACCAGAGGTTTTACGATCCGGAGAACAAGTTCCGCTTCAACCTCGAGCCCGGCAGCCGCTACGCCTATTCCAACGAGGGCATCAACCTGGCGCAGTTCGTCATCGAGGAGAGCCTTGGCCTCAAGGTCGGCGACGAGATGAACCGGCGCCTGTTCCAGCCCTTGGGCATGACCCGCTCCAGCATGATCTGGCGCGACGACTTCAAGGGCAATCTGGCCGACGGCATCCACGAGGACGGCAAGTGGGAGGATCACGACGACCGCTCCAGCGTCCGGGCGGCCGGCTCGCTGGACACCACGATCGCCGACATGGGCAAGCTGGCGGCGGCGATGGTCTCGGGCTGGGGCCTGTCGCCCAAGACCCGCGCCGAGTTCGCCAAGGCCAGCTTCCCGATCGTCAGCGAGGCCCAGTTCCCGCCGTTCCTGATCAAGGACAATCCCGACAACGCCAAGATCGGGCTGGCCGCCGGCATCGGCGTGGTCGTCTATGACGGGCCGCAGGGCCACGCCTTCTTCAAGGGCGGCCACAACGACATCACCGACAACCACGTCAGCTGCGTCGAGAAGGGCAAGCGCTGCGTTGTCGTGCTGACCAATAGCGGCGTCGGTCAGCGCATCGTCCCGACGCTGGTCAAGTCGGTGCTGGGGGATCTCGGGACGCCGTGGCCCTGGGAGTACAGCCGCAAGCTCCCGGTCGCGCCTTAGGCCAAGATGGCGACGCCAGGCGGATGCTCTTCGCCTGACGTCGCCATGGGTCCTCGCTGTGGGGGCGGCGAGGACGGCGGGGCTGGGAGCGCCTTAGCTCCAGGGCCCCGGGCTACGGGTCTCGCGGCTGGCCGGGACGGTGGTGGTCGCGGCGACGGCCGGATGGCGCGTCCCCTGCCCCACGCCCAGCCGCAGCAGGGCCTCGACGCGATTGTGGGTCGAGGGGTGGGTCGAGAACAGGTTGTCCGCGCCCTTCCCGTTCAGCGGGTTGATGATGAACATGTGGGCCGTGGCCGGATTGCGCTCGGCCTCGTGGTTGACGTAGCCGCCACGGGCGTAGGCCTCGATCTTCTCCAGGGCGCGGGCGAGCGCGGCCGGGTCGCCGCCGATCTCGGCGCCGATACGGTCGGCCTCGTATTCGCGGGCCCGGCTGATGGCCATCTGCACCAGCATGGCGGCGATGGGAGCCAGGATGGCGATGGCGATCGCGCCGATCAGGCCGCCGACGCCGTTGGAATTGCCCTCCTCGTCCCGCCCGCCGCCGAAGAAGAACGCGAAATTGGCCAGGGCCGAGATCGCGCCGGCGATGGTCGCCGTGACGGTCATGACCAGGGTGTCGCGGTTCTTCACGTGGGCCAGCTCGTGGGCCATCACGCCCCGGATCTCCTCGCGGGTCAGCAGTTGCAGCAGGCCCGTGCTGGCGGCCACGGCCGCATGGGCCGGGTCGCGGCCGGTGGCGAAGGCGTTGGGCTGGGCGCTGTCGATCACCGTCACGCGCGGACGCGGCAGGCCGGCCTTGCGAGCCATCTCGACCGTGTCGACGACGTAGTTTCGGATCAGCGGCTCGGGATGGCTCTCGTCGACCTCCACCGCGCCGTAGGTCCGCAGCACGATCTTGTCGGCGTTCCAGTAGGAGAAGGCGTTCATGGCCAGGGCCAGGACCAGGGCGATCAGCATGCCGGTCGGCCCGCCGATCAGGAAACCCGCGCCCGTGAACAGGGCCGTCAGGCCCGCCAGCAGCATGTAGGTCTTGAAGTGGTTCATGATCGTCAGTCGAAGATGTCGAAGAGATCGAAACGCTTCTTCTTGTGTTGGCCGTACGCGCCGCCGTGACGACGGCGGTCGTCGTCATCGTCGTCGTAACGCTTGCTGTGATCACCGTGGTCGTGGTGGTGGTCGGGACGGCTGTACGGGCGCGGCTGGGCGTAGGCGGCCTGGGCCTCCTCGCGTTCCAGGGTCATCAGCTTTTCCAGCTCGCCCCGGTCCAGCCAGACGCCACGGCAGCGCGGGCACATGTCGAACTCGACGCCGGCGCGCTGCACGGTCTGCATGGAGCCGTCGCAGTTGGGGCACATCAGAAGGGGCATGGTCGGAGCCTCCGGTCCAAAAGAATTGGATCGGGTGTCCTCGACGAGAGGCGGCGCCTTTGGGGAGGGGGGCTAGGCAGCCGGACCCAGACATCGAGAACACCCGATGCGGTCCGACATCACAAGCGCTTGCATCGCTTGCCAGAGGGGCCCGGTCCCGCCCGACTAAGGTGGGAGAGCGCCTGGCGGCTTTCAAGACCCCTCCGTCCCTTAAGGGCCGCCCCGGCCGAAGCGAGTGTTATACATTTACGCTAGCTTAAGTAGAACCTTCGCCTAAGCTTCCTCACTCTATGGAACTGGGGGGTGTTCATGAGTGAACCCGATACGATCGAAGTGCCGAAGCCGGACGCCGTCGCGGCGCCGGGCCTGACCGAACAGAAATACTGCCTGGGCTGCGGCAAGAGCCTGCACAAGTCGGCGCCCGCCTGCCCGCACTGCGGCGCGCCGCAGGCCGACGTCGCCCCCGTGGGCAACAAGAGCCGCGTCATCGCCATCGTCCTGGCCCTGCTGCTGGGCGGTATCGGCGGCCACAAGTTCTACCTGGGCCGCATCGGCACGGGCATTTTGTATCTGGTGTTCTGCTGGACCTTCATCCCGTCGGTCGTCGCCCTCGTCGAGGCGATCATCTACGTCACCATGACCGACCAGGCGTTCGCCAAGAAGTACGGCTGATCCCAAGGGACCATCGCCGACAACAAAAAAGGCCCCGGATCGCTCCGGGGCCTTTTCCGTATCTGTGTTCGGATCCGACGCTTACGAAGCGTAGAATTCGACGACCAGGTTCGGTTCCATCTTCACCGGATACGGAACTTCCGAGAGTTCCGGAGCGCGGACGAAGGTGGCCGACAGGCTCTTGGCGTCGACCGAGACGTACTCGGCGAAGTCACGTTCGTTCGAAGCGACGGCTTCGAGAACCAGAGCCATGTTGCGCGACTTTTCGCGGACCTGGATCACGTCGCCGGCCTTGCAGCGGTACGACGGGATGTTCACGCGCTTGCCGTTCACGGTCACGTGGCCGTGGTTCACGAACTGGCGGGCGGCGAACACTGTCGGCACGAACTTGGCGCGATAGACGATGGCGTCCAGGCGCGACTCGAGCAGAGCGATCAGGTTCTCCGAGGTGTTACCCTTGCGACGGGCGGCTTCCTCGTAGGTGCGCGAGAATTGCTTCTCGGTCAGGTTACCGTAGTAGCCCTTCAGCTTTTGCTTGGCGCGCAGCTGCAGACCGAAGTCCGAAACCTTGCTCTTGCGGCGCTGGCCGTGCTGGCCGGGACCGTACGAGCGTTGGTTGACCGGGGACTTCGGACGGCCCCACAGGTTTTCACCCATGCGGCGGTCGATCTTGTACTTGGCGCTATGGCGCTTGGACATAGGTCACTCTTCTATTCGATCCGTGCCGGCTCCCCCAAAGGAGGTGCGATCTCAACGGCGGCGTCGGGTCAATCCGTCATAAAGTTCCGCGCCGCGCGGCGAGCCGGCGGCGTGAAGGGGTGGCTTATGGGGGAAGAGGCTGGGGGAGTCAATGTGACCTCCCCCGCCCCCCGGGCCGGCTACGGACGGCTCAGCGGATTGCGCACGCGGACCTGACCGCCGCGCTCGACGCCGAAGGCGTCCAGCGGGTAGCGCAGCTCCACGCCCTCAGGCAGCAGGGCGCGGCACATGTCGGGGCGCTTGCGTACGAAGGTGAAGGCGGTCAGGCCGTCGCGACGGCTGCTCTCGACGGCGAAGTCCTCGTTGCGCGTGCAGCCGTTCGACGAGACGCGGATCACCAGGTCGTCCTTGTCGACCCGCGCGGCCTGCAGGGCCTCCAGCGGCGCGCCGTCGCTCTTGGTGACCGCGATGTTCGGGTGGGCCTCGTCGGCGTCGATGAACACACAGGCCGAGGTGCTCAGGCCCATGGCGACGACGGCGGCAAGCGATACGAGCTTCATTTGGTTTCCCCTCCAGTCAGCTTGACCGTGAGGGGACCGTCCGCCGCCTGAACCCAGGATGAATTACCGAAAGTTCACACGCGGGCTGCGTGGCGGACACGGACGATCTGCCGTCGCCTACATGGTAGCGGATCACGTAGGGCGAAACGACGACCAGTTCTCGCAGCGTCGCCGTCGCCAGGCGACCGCGTAGAGGATGATCGGCCAAGCCTTCCGCGGCCGCGTCCAGACTACTTGCGCCACGTCTCAGGCGCGGGTTTCTCGTCCGGTGTTCCCCAGGTATCGAGCCAAGCCGCCACTTCCTCATGCGGAACGACCCGACCGGCCGCGATATCGGCCATGCCTTCGGCGTCGGCCGCAGCTTCGGCTTCGGCTTCCTCGTCGACCTCGAAGATGGAGGGCTCAGCGACCATGAAGACAGCATAGCAGAATACCATGCGCCTTCAACGGTCGAGAGATCAAAATTACAACCTTTGAGCGTGATGCGCCACGTGATCGCCGATGAAGGTCGAGATGAAGAAGTAGCTGTGGTCGTAGCCGTCCTGGCGGCGGACCGTGACCTTGCGGCCGGCCTTGGCGGCGGCGGCTTCGATCAGTTCGGGCTTCAGCTGGCTTTCCAGGAAGTTGTCGGCCAGGCCCTGGTCGATCAGGATCTCGTCGAAGCTCTCCCCTGCCCCATCCTCGATCAACGCGCAGGCGTCGTGCTTGCGCCACGTTGCGCGATCTTCGCCCAGATAGGCGGTCATCGCCTTGTCGCCCCACGGGCAGTTCAGCGGCGAGACGATCGGCGAGAAGGCGCTGACCGACTTGAAGAGGTCAGGCTGGCGCAGCGCGATGGTCAGCGCGCCGTGGCCGCCCATCGAGTGGCCGAAGATCCCGCGCCGCGAGGTGTCCAGCGGGAAGGCGCCGTCGATAGCCTCCAGCAGGTCCTTGGTCACGTACGAGTACATCTGGAAGTGCGGCGCCCACGGAGCCTGAGTGGCGTCGACATAGAAGCCCGCGCCCTGCCCCAGGTCGTAGGCCGGATCGTCGGCGACGCCTTCCCCGCGCGGGCTGGTGTCCGGCGCGACGATGGCCACGCCGTGCTTGGCCGCATGGGCGTAGACGCCCGACTTCACCGTGAAATTGTCCTCGGTGCAGGTCAGGCCCGACAGCCAGACGAGATAGGGGAACGGGCCCTCACCGTCCGGCGTCCACACCGTGAACTTCATCGGCGTGCCGGTGCTGGCGGGCGCGTGCTTGCAGTAGCGCAGCGTACCGCCGGCGACACGGTGGGTGGCTGTGGTTTCGATGGTCATCGGTTTACTCGAGTGTCCTTCTCCCCTTGCGGGAGAAGGTGGCCTGCGGAGCAGGTCGGATGAGGGGTCGCACCGGTCTCGCCGTGCGCGGCTGATCGCACCTTCAACCCCTCATCCGTCGCCTGCGGCGACACCTTCTCCCGCAAGGGGAGAAGGAGGAAGACCTAGAACGTCACCACGGTCCGGATGCTCTCGCCCGCGTGCATCAGGTCGAACGCCTTGTTGATGTCTTCCAGCGGCAGGACGTGGGTGATCATCGGGTCGATCTGGATCTTCCCGTCCATGTACCAGTCGACGATCTTGGGCGTGTCGGTCCGGCCGCGCGCGCCGCCGAAGGCCGTGCCTTTCCAGACCCGGCCGGTGACCAGCTGGAACGGGCGGGTGGAGATCTCCTTCCCCGCCTCGGCCACGCCGATGATGATGCTTTCGCCCCAGCCGCGGTGGCAGGCTTCCAGCGCCGTGCGCATGACGCCGGTGTTGCCGGTGGCGTCGAAGGTGTAGTCCGCGCCGCCGTCGGTCAGGGCCACTAGGTGGGCGACCAGATCGCCCTGCACGTCGTTCGGATTGACGAAGTGGGTCATGCCGAACTTGCGGCCCCACTCTTCCCGCGCCGGATTGAGATCGACGCCGATGATCATGTTGGCGCCGACCAGCTTCAGGCCCTGGATGACGTTCAGGCCGATGCCGCCCAGGCCGAAGACGATGGCGTTGGCGCCCGGCTCGACCTTGGCGGTATTGGTAACGGCGCCCACGCCCGTGGTCACACCGCAGCCGCAGTAGCAGGCGGTCTTGAACGGCGCGTCCTTGCGGATCTTGGCCACCGCGATCTCGGGCAGGACCGTGTAGTTCGAGAAGGTCGAGCAGCCCATGTAGTGGTGGATGGTCTGGCCCTTGTACGAGAAGCGGCTGGTGCCGTCCGGCATCAGGCCCTTGCCCTGGGTGGCGCGGATCGCCGTGCAGAGGTTGGTCTTGCCCGAAAGGCAGCTTTTGCACTGGCGGCATTCGGGCGTGTAGAGCGGGATCACGTGATCGCCGACCGCCACCGAGGTGACGCCCGCGCCGACCTCGACCACCACGCCCGCGCCTTCGTGGCCCAGGATCGAGGGGAACAGGCCTTCGCTGTCGAGGCCGTCCAGGGTGTAGGCGTCGGTGTGGCAGACGCCCGTGGCCTTGATCTCGACCAGGACCTCGCCGGCCTTCGGGCCTTCCAGGTCGACCTCGACGATCTCCAGCGGCTGCTTGGGGGCGAAGGCGACGGCGGCGCGGGTTTTCATCAGAGGCTCCCTCGAGATTTCGAGCGATCTTGGTACGCCTCGCGGTCCGCGTCGATAATCCCGATACGCGCAAAACATTGTTGCTCAATAGGGACAATTAGCGCATGCCCTCGCCATGAGCCGCTGGGACGGAATCGACGAATTCGTGGCCACGGCCGAGGCCGAGAGCTTCTCCCGCGCCGCCCAGCGCCTGGGTCTCTCGACCTCGGGCGTCAGCCGCGCGGTCGCCGGGCTGGAGGAGCGGCTGCAGACCCGCCTGCTCTATCGCACCACCCGCCGGGTCAGCCTGACCGACGCCGGCCGCGTTTTCCTGGTCCGCTGCCGCCAGCTGATCCTGGACCGCGACGAGGCCCTGGCCGCCGTCGGCGAGGAGGACGCCGAACTGAAGGGCCAGCTGCGCATGACCTGCTCGGCGGCCTATGGCGAGCGGTTCGTGGTCCCGGCGATCAACGCCTTCGCCCTGGCTCACCCCAAGCTGGCCATCGAGATCGACCTGAATGACGCCGTGCGCGACATCGTCAGCGAGGGCTTCGACCTGGCCATCCGCTTCGGGCGGCTCACGGACAGTCGACTGATCGCCAAGCGCCTGGCCTCGCGCACCCGCCGTCTCTGCGCCGCGCCCGCCTATCTGTCCCGCGCCGGCGCGCCGCAAGCCATCGCGGACCTGGCCAGCCATGCCTGCGTGCTGGGGGCCGCCGACACCTGGCCGTTCCGAGATGGTGAGCGCGAGATCGCCTTCAAGCCGCAGGGTCGCTGGCGCTGCAACAGCGGCTATGCCGTGCTGGACGCCGCGCTACGGGGCCTGGGGATCTGCCAGCTGCCGA
Organism: Caulobacter sp. GW821-FHT09H08; assembly: GCF_059415885.1. NCBI lineage: Bacteria > Pseudomonadati > Pseudomonadota > Alphaproteobacteria > Caulobacterales > Caulobacteraceae > Caulobacter > Caulobacter sp. GW821-FHT09H08. The sequence goes on along the minus strand of NZ_JBWKOC010000003.1, from coordinate 597,239 downwards.
ACTTCTATGTCGACGCCGCCATTGCCGAGGGTCGACTGGTACCGCTGCTGGAAGCCAACCGTCCGGCCGACGAAGGCGTCTGGGCCGTCTATCCCCACCTGCGCCTGCTGCCCGCCAAGGTCCGCCTGCTGGTCGAGCACCTGGAGCGGGGGCTGGCGGTCCAGGACTAGAGCTTGACCACCGCCGGGAACCGGAACGCCCCGCCGAGCAGCTCCGCGCGCGGCAGGTAGGCGCGCAGATAGAGGGCGAACGGTCCGGACTTCGGGGCCGGCAGCCAGTTGCCGCTCTTGTCGCCGCCGGGATCGGAGCGGCCGATCCAGACGTCCAGGGTTCCGTCTGCATTGCGCTGCAGGCCCGCCGTGCGGTCGCCGACCGTGTAGCGGTTGATCGGATTGTCGGTGAAGAAGAACTGGCCGTCGGCCGTGGCCTCGTACATCGACAGCGACCAGAAGCCGTCCAGCGGCAGCTGCGCCGGCATGGTCAGGCGGTAGAGGCCGTCGCCCGTGAAGTTCCCCGCTCCGTCGTCGCCGGCCGCCTTCATGTACATGGCCTCGGCCACCGGCAGCGCGCCCAGGCCCTGCAGGGCGACGATGGCGCGATAAAGATAGTCCTGGCCGTAGTCGCCCAGGTTCGGACGCGGATACGACCAGCCGTTCACGAAGGTCTGCCGCCCCTTGGCGAAGACGGTGATCATCCGGGCCTGTTCGACGCCGGTCACGGCCGTCGCATCGTCATAGGGTCCCGCGCCCAGGAAGGCGGCGGCGCGCTTCAGCGCCTTCACGTCGGTCGGCGGCGCGGGATCGCTGGCCAGCAGCGCGCGGGCGGTCGCGAAATAGTCGGCCGGCTTGGCGTCGCGGGCGGCGTAGGTCGCCACCGGTCCACCGGCGGGGCCCTTCAGCACGAAGCCGTCCTGGGCTTTGTGCGCCGCGTCGAGGTCGGCGCCGCCGTCGGTGAGGGTGCGGATCAGCAGCCAGGCGTGTGGGGTGGCGATCCGCGTCGGGTTGGGGCCGGTCGAGGCCTGGCCCGGCCCGACCAGGGTGAAGGTCCCGCCCTCCCCGCCGACCGTGCGCGAGCCCAGCACAACGTTGTTGTTGGTGAACATGTCCATCACCGCCACCGAGTAGTAGCGCTTGCCCAGCGGCGGGATGGTCAGGGTCACCGGCCCCTTGGTCAGATCCAGGAAGGCCGAGGAATAGAGGGTGTCGTTGTTGGGCGTGGTCACCCAGCGGGCCTTGTGGTCCGACAGGGTGCGGGTGTGGTTCAGCGTGTTGATCGCCGCGCCGGGCGCCTTCAGCAGACGCGCCCGAGTGGTGGCCATCTCGATCAGCGGCAGGGCGTAGAGATAGGCGTCCCGCGCGGCCATGGGATCGCCGTCCGCCGCGCGCGCCAGGGTCGGCGCCCAGGTGGGCGCTAAGCCCAGCATGCCGGCCACGGCCAGCAGTTCCCGACGGTTCATGGCGCCCTCCCAAACATTTGTTTGGAGCGAGTTTGAGCGCGCGAACCGACTTTCGGCAAGAGGCGTGCCGATAGTTAGTCCTTCTTCGAGGCCTTCTCGGCCAGCTTCGCCAGGACGCGGCCACGGCCCTTGCTGAGCGCGGTGATCACGCCCCGGAAGGTGCGAACCTCCTGGTCGGTCAGGCGGGCCCGGGCCAGCGGGACGCGGAGGTTGCGGACCATCGAGGGCTTCTTCTCCGGCGGATGGTAGAAGCCCGCCTTGTCCAGCTCGCCCTCGAGATGCTCGTAGAGGCCCAGCAGCATCGCCTGATCGGCGGGCTCCTCGACATTGTGCTCGAACTTCTTCCAGGGCCGGTCGTCCTGGGTCATTTTCCATTCGTAGGCGTTGATCGACACCGCCTGGGCCAGGTTCAGCGAGCGGAAGCGTTCGTCGATCGGGATCGAGACAATGGCCTGGCAGAGGGCGATGTCGTGGGTCTCCAGACCCGCGCGCTCACCGCCGAACAGCAGGCCGACCTTGCGGCCTTGCGCGACTTCCTCGGCCAGGTGGGCGGCGCTCTCACGGGGGGTGTAGACCGGCAGGCGCGTCTCGCGCGGGCGGGCCGTGGTGGCGTAGATCAGCTTCAGGTCGGCGATCGCTTCCTCAAGGGTATCGAACACCTTGGCGTCGTCGAGCGGCCAGTGGGCGCCCGAGGCGCTGGCCCAGGCCCGCTCTTGCGGCCAGCCGTCGCGCGGCCGCACCAGGCGCAGCTCGTAAAGCCCGAAATTGGCCATCACCCGCGCCACCGAGCCGATGTTCTCGGCCAGCTGGGGCTCGTTGAGGATCACGCAGGGAGGGATGGGCTTGGTCACGGCTTCGTCGGTCATCCGCACCCTTTGCCGCCGACTGAGCGCCGGATGCAAGTGTTCAGCGCAGCCGAACCGCCAGCGCCGCGTTCAAACGGCATGTCGCGCCGCGCCGTCCTGACCGCCCTTCTCGCCCTGCCTGTCCTCGCCGCCTGCGGCGAAAAGCCGATGCTGGGGCAGCAGGAACCGACCATGAAGCCCAAGCGGCTGCACAAGCGCATCGACGCCATTGCCGTCCGCGCCGCGCCGGCCGTGCTGGGCGTGGCGGTCGAGGACCTGACCACCCGCCAGCTGTGGGCCCATAACGGCGACCGTATCTTTCCCCTGGGCGCCGGGGCGCGGGTTCCGATCCTGGCGGCGGTGATGGCCGAGACGGCGGCGGGCCGCTTGCCGCTCACCGAGGTGCTGCCCGTCCGCGACGTCGACCTGTCGCCGCCGCCCAGCGCCGTGGCCGACGCGTGGCCCGGTCGCCAGACCTGGACCGTCGCCGACCTGGAGACCCTGGCCCTGCACGGCGACACCACCGCGCTCGACCTTCTGACCCGTCGCATCGGCGGGCCGGGCGGGGTTAATGGCTGGCTGGACGTGCGCGGGATCAAGGGCGTCAGCGTCGACCGCTATCGCCGCCAGGTCGAGACCGAGAGCCGTGGCCTGGCCTCGTTCCGCGCCGAGTGGAAGAGCGAGGCCGTCTGGCGCGGCAAGGTCCAGGCTGTTTCGGCCGCCGACCGCGCCCGGGCGGCCGACCAGCGCCAGGGCGATCCGCGCGACACCGCCACGCCGGTCGGCATGGCCCGCCTGCTGGAAGCCTTCGACACGCGCGAACTGGGCGTGGCGCCCGACTTCAACCAACTGCTGGGACACGACGGCGGCTACCTGGCGGCGGTCCTGCCCAAGGGCGCGGCGCTGGCCCAGGCGGCCGGCTCGGCCAGCCCGGACCTGGGCGTCACGCCGCAGACCCACGCCCTGGCGGTGATCGAGTTGAAGGACGGCCGCCGCATCGCGCTGGCGGTGTTCCTGACCGCGTCCACGGCGGACGCCGTCGCCCGCGAGCGACTGATCGCGGAGGTCGGTCGCGCGGTGCTGGACGAGTTCTAGGCGAGCCGAAACCTCGTCCTTCGACAAGCTCAGGATGAGGTTTCCAGTGCGATGTCTTGATCCTCACCCTGAGCCTGTCGAAGGGCGGGGATCACGCAAAGCCTTTAGCCGCCGCGCACCCGCGCCAGGGCTTCCAGCAGCTGGGCCGGGTGAAGCGGCTTGGCCAGGTGCAGGTCGGCGCCGGCGGCCTCGGCGGCGGCGACGTGTTCTTCCATGGCGTTGGCGGTCAGCATGACCACCAGGATCGGCGGCGCGCCCGAAGCCTTCTCGCGAGCGCGGATGGCGCGGGTGGCGGACAGGCCGTCCATCACCGGCATCTGCATGTCCATCAGCACCGCGTCGAAGCTGGCGGCTTCCAGGGCGTCCAGCGCCGCCTGCCCGTCCTCGACCATGGTCAAGTCGATGCCGAACGGCTGCAGCACGATCTCGACGACCTTGCGGTTGGTCGGATGATCCTCGGCCACCAGCACCCGCATGCCCTCGAAGGAAATCTCGCGGTCGTCGGCGGCCGCCGGCTTGGCCTCGGCCTCGGCGCAGCGCGGCAGGGGCAGCACGACCGAGAACCGCGCGCCTTCGCCCGGCGTCGCCTCGGCCGAGATCTCGCCGTCCATCATCCCGGCCAGAGCCGCGCAGATCGACAGGCCCAGGCCCGTGCCGCCGAACTGGCGGGTGATCGACTGGTCGGCCTGGACGAAGCGCTTGAAGAGCCTATCACGGACCGCGTCGTCGAAACCCACCCCGGTGTCACGGACCGTGAAGCGGACACGTTCACCGACCCGGTCGACCTCCAGCGAGACCTCGCCCTGGGCGGTGAACTTCACGGCGTTGGCCAGCAGGTTGGAGAGGATCTGGCTGATCCGGCCCGCGTCGCCGTCATAGGTCCCGGCGGCTTCGGGCGCGACGGACCAGCGGAAGGCCAGGCGCTTGGCCTCGGCCGCCGCCGCGTGCAGCTCGGCCATGCCGCGCACCAGCTGGGTCAGGTCGAACGGCGCCAGGGTCAGCTGGAACTCGCCGGCCTCGATCTTGGAGACGTCCAGGATGTCGCCCAGCACCTGCTCCAGCAGACGGCCCGACGAGGTGACGAGAGCCGCCAGTTCGCGGCGCACCTCCGGGTTCTGCTCGTCGGCCAGGCGGTCGCCGATGGCGATCACCCCGTTCAGCGGCGTCCGCAGTTCGTGGGACATGTTGGCCAGGAACACCGACTTGGCCTGGTTGGCGCGCTCCAGTTCGGCGGTGCGCTCGGCCACCCGGGTCTCCAGCGAGCGGCGCAGCTCCTCGTTCCGCTCGCGCTGGCCGCGCAGGGCGCGGGCGAGGGAGCCGATCTCGTCGGGGCGCTTCTCGATCGGTTCGGCGGCCTGCGGATCGCCCACCCGCTGGGCCTCCGCCAGGGCCTGCAGCGGCGTGGCGACCATCTGGTTGGTCAGGCGGTACATCAGCAGCACCTGCAGCAGCACGCCGACGAAGCCGAACAACAGCACCCACGAGGCGGTCTTCAGCGACGACCAGACGATGTCGCTGGACGGGAAGGTCATCAGGAACCACCAGCCCGGCTCGATCAGGCGGCCATAGGCCACCAGGCGGTCGCCCTTGGGCGACATCACCGTGCCGACGTCGCGCTTCTGAGCGCGGACGACATCGACCAGGTTCTTCAGGTCGTTATCGACCTCGAACTTGCGCAGCACCCCGACGTCGATCGCGCCGTTGCGGGCCAGACCGGCGGCGGCGACCAGTTCGCCATCGTCGGCCACGATCATGTTGCGGCCGCCCGGCAAGGCGTCGGCCACGGCGCGCAGCAGGTAGCTGTCCAGCGACAGGCTGGTGCCGAACGCCCCCATGAACTGGCCCTTGTAGTAGAAGGGCGTCATGCACGCGGCGTTGCGGCCCCGGCCGCTGGGGTCGGAGATCAGCCGCCGCAGCTTGGTGCACTTCATGACCCGAGTCGGATTGTTCTCCGGCAGGGTCAGGGTCGTCATCTCCTCCTCGGCGATGCTGAGGTTCGGCGGCGCGTCGCGCCGGTAGTACATCAGCTTGTCCGGGCGGTTGGGCCCGAACATCACCAGCCGCGTCCTGGGCGTGAAGAAGTAGAAGTTGTCGTAGTGGCGGATCTCGGTTTCGCCGGTCGAGGCCACGACGTCCGTGGCGGCGACGAACAGTTCCTGCTCGGGCAGGCTCATCGTGTCGGCCTGGGGCAGGTACGAGCCGATGCCGTAGATGTAGCGGTTGCCGATCCGGGCGCCGTTGAACAGGCCCGGGATCGAGCGCCGGGTGCCGTCGCCCTTCTCGGGGAAGAGGCGTTCGAACTGGGCGTGGATCGCCGGGTCGTCGCCCATGGCCAGGCGCCGGGTCAGGGCCTCGGCGGCGGCGTCATGCACCTTCACGAGGTCTGAGAACAGGCGGTCTTCGGTCTTGACCCGCTCGCCGACATATTCGGCCAGGTGCCGGGTCTGGGTGTCAGCGGCGCTTTTGCGCACGAAGACGAAGGCCGCCGCCGTCGCGACGCCCGTCACGGCGATAGACAGGATAGCGACCATGATCAGCAGCCGCCTGGCCAGCGGCTCCGTCACTCCGGCGATCACGGCTGAACCGTTGTTCAAACCCCCTCCCAGAGCCAGTCTGCCCGCAGACTGGCTCAGCAGCTAAACAATCGACGCGCGTTTCAAAAACGCGCTTCGGGCTCGCCCCCCGCGAGCTATTGCGCAGATTCCCGACATTCCAACGCTGAAGTTACTAAGGACCTGCAACCGATCCGCTTTTCCGTCGCGACGCAACAGTCTATAGCCTCCCCGTCCGCGCCGCTTCCTGGCCCTGTGCGCCAGATCGCCACAGGCGCGCCACCGCCAGAGGAACATCCCCGCAATGGCCAAGATCAAAGTCGCCAACCCCGTCGTCGATATGGACGGGGACGAAATGACCCGGATCATCTGGAAGCTCATCAAGGATAAGCTGATCTTCCCGTATCTGGACCTGGAACTGGACTACTACGACCTGTCGGTCGAGAACCGCGACGCCACCAACGACCAGGTGACCATCGACGCGGCCAACGCCACGAAGAAGCACGGCGTCGCCGTCAAGTGCGCGACCATCACGCCGGACGAACAACGCGTCACCGAGTTCAATCTCAAGAAGATGTGGAAGTCGCCGAACGGCACGATCCGCAACATCCTGGGCGGCGTGATCTTCCGCGAGCCCATCATCTGCCAGAACGTTCCGCGCCTGGTGCCGGGCTGGACCCAGCCGATCATCGTCGGCCGCCACGCCTTCGGCGACCAATACCGCGCGACCGACTTCAAGTTCCCGGGCAAGGGCACCCTGTCGGTGAAGTTCGTCGGCGAAGACGGCGAAGTCATCGAACACGAAGTGTTCCAGGCTCCGGGCTCGGGCGTCGCCATGGCGATGTACAACCTGGATGAGTCGATCCGCGACTTCGCCCACGCCTCGTTCGCCTACGGCCTGAACCGCGGCTATCCGGTCTACCTCTCCACGAAGAACACGATCCTCAAGGCCTATGACGGCCGCTTCAAGGACATCTTCCAGGAGATCTACGACGCCGAGTACGCCGAAGCCTTCAAGGCCAAGGGCATCCACTACGAGCACCGCCTGATCGACGACATGGTCGCCTCGGCGCTGAAGTGGTCGGGCGGCTATGTCTGGGCCTGCAAGAACTACGACGGCGACGTGCAGTCGGACATCGTCGCCCAGGGCTTCGGCTCGCTGGGCCTGATGACCTCGGTGCTGATGACCCCGGACGGCAAGACGGTGGAAGCCGAAGCCGCCCACGGCACCGTCACCCGCCACTACCGCCAGCATCAGAAGGGCGAGAGCACCTCGACCAACTCGATCGCCTCGATCTTCGCCTGGACGCGTGGCCTGGCCCACCGCGCCAAGCTGGACGACAACCAAGAGCTGGCCAAGTTCGCCGCCACCCTGGAAAAGGTCTGCATCGACACCGTCGAGGAAGGCTACATGACCAAGGACCTGGCCCTGCTGGTCGGTGACAAGCAAGGCTGGCTGACGACCGAAGGCTTCCTCGACAAGATCGACGAGAACCTGAAGAAGGCCATGGCCTAAGCTTCCAGGTTTCGGCCTGAAACGAGAACGCCCCGGAGGACTGCCTCCGGGGCGTTTTTCGTTGCCGGCTATTCCGCCCGGCCCCGCTCCATCAGCGCCCCGGCGAAGTCGATGACGCACATCGAGCCCCACTGCCGATGGTCGCCGCACGCGACGCCGGCGGTCGTGTAGCTGGCGGTGAAGATATTGCGCCGGTGGCCTCGCCCGGCGACGCGGCTGTCGATGACCAACTGCCGCACGATGGCCCGCGCGTCGTCATAGCCGTACGAGATGTTCTCGGCCGAGAGGCCCGCATAGACGCCGTTGCTCCGCAGACGGACGCCCAGGCTGCCCGCCGGACCGTGGCCGACGTCGCCCCGCGGCCCTTGCGTCCGTGCGTGCTGGCGAGCCGCGGCGTCGAGGCGCTGGTCGCCCTTCAGCGGCCGCAGGGGCTGCTGCCGCTCGAGGAAGGCGATGGCCTCCTCGACCGCTCCGGACTCTTCCCGCTCGAACACCCAGTCGGGCGCGCGCCGCAGTTCGCGAGCATATTCGGTCGGGTTGGCGCGGACATAGTTGATCTCGGAGAGGACGTCCTGATCCAGGTCGGCGGCGTGGGCGGCGATGGCGGGAAGCAGGAAGGCGGCCGCGAGAAACGCAGCGGCGGCGCGCAGACGCGTCGCGGGACGGCACAACATGTGTCGTTACTCTCGGTACTGAAAGCGTCCCCCGAGAGCCTGATACCAGTCCCCGCCGGCGAGCGCGAGGCGCGGTTTGTCGCGCCAAATACAATTATCAGGCGATAATTGACACATACAACCAGTATGGATTCAACTGGCCTGGAGCCGACGCGGCTCACTGGGCTCAAGCATCGCCCAAGATCCGTCGAGAACACTCCTCCCCGTCGGATCTCCCTTCAACGCCGCTTCCGCCCCGGGAAGCGGCGTTTCTTTTGGCCCCGCTCGCCAGGCGAGCAACCTTGCGGCGCGGCCTGGGATTTGATCTACCCCCGTTAACCTTCGAGCGCGTTGGGCGAAAGTGTGCCCGGTTTCGCCCGCTAAACGCGCTCGCATCCTTGGAATCTAGAACCTGTCCAAGGCAGGTTCTAGGGAGGCGGCATGACCCTGCAGAAGCGGATCTGGGACCTGATCGTGCTGGCGATCTTTGTCTTCGCCGCCGCGTTCGCCACCGCGCCGTGGTTCGCCTTCCGCGCGCTCAAGGCCGCCGCCCAGTACGAGGACGTGCAGGCGATCGGCGAGTTGGTCGATTTCCCCGCCGTCCGCAGCAGCCTGACGGGCCAGCTGGCCGCCGACACCCCGGCCGCCCAGCCCGAAGCGCCGTCGGTCTGGCGCGATCCGCTGGGCGCGCTGAAGAAGGCTATCGAGCCCATCGCCCCGCCCGAGCCCAAGGTCGACCGCTACCTGACCGTGGCGGGCCTGTCGGCGCTGACGCGCGGCTATGCGCCGGGGCAGGTCCCGCCCTCCCCGACGACCGAGCCTTCGCTGGGCGAACAGGTCCGCGACTCGATCCGGGGTCCCTATCCCGGCATCGCATACTGGGACCCCAACCGGGTGCGTATCTCGATCAAGCGTCCGAACGGCGGCGGCAAGGTCACGATCTTCACGTTCGAGCGGCGCGAGCTGTTCACCTGGAAGCTGGTCCACATCCGCCTGCCAGGCGACGAGCGCCAAGGCTGATCGATCCCCTGTGACCGCCCTCGTCCTCGACGTCCTGGCCAGGGTCTGGCCCTTCTTCCTGCTGGTCGGCGCGGGCCTGGCCCTGAGCCGTCTGCGTCTGCTCGACGCGCGGATGACCCAAGGTCTATCCGCTTATGTCTACTGGGTCGGCTTCCCCGCCCTGTTGATCCATTCGCTGTCGAGGCTGGGTCGGCCCGGGCATGACCTGCTGACGGGTTTGGCCGTCTATGCCGGCGCCGGGCTGCTGGTCATGGCGGCCGTCATCCTGGCCGGCCGCGTGCTGGGCTGGAGCAAGGCCGAACGGGCCGGGGCGGCCATGGCCTCGGGTGTCGGCAACAGCGCCTTCCTGGCCCTGCCGATCACCGCCGCCGTCCTGGGCGCGGAGACCGCTCGCCTGGTCGCCGGCGCGGTGGCCATCGACTTCGTGGTCCTGGCCGCCACGGGCGTGGGCCTGCTGGGCTGGGCGGCGGGCCGGTCGGTCTGGCGCTCGACGGTGCAGGCCTTCCGCAACCCGGTCGTGGCGGCCGCCCTGGCCGGCGTCGCCCTGGCCCTGCTGGACCTGGCCTTGCCCGAGCCCCTGGACCGCGCCGTCGGCATGGCCGCCGCCTCTGGCAGCCCTGTCGGCCTCGTGGCCCTCGGCGCGGCGCTGGGCTTGCGCGAGACCGAGGGCGAGGCCGCGCCCGCCAACACGCCGATCCTGCTGGGCGCCCTGGCCAAGCTGGTCCTGTTCCCGTTGCTGGCCTGGTTCGCCATCGGCCTGACGCCCGCGCCGCCGGCCTTCCGCGCCGGAGCGACCCTGCTGGCGGCGGCCCCGACCGCCGTGAACGTCTTCATCCAGACCCGCGCCTACGGCGTCTTCTCCCGAGGGGCAGCCCGCACCGTGGCCCTGACCACGGCCGTTTCGGCGATCACCCTGTCGGTGGTTGCGCTACTGCTGACAGCCCACGGCAGCTAGTCTCCTATGCTCCTTCGTCAGGAGGAGACCCCATGATCAGCTACATCACGATCGGCGCCAGCGACATCGACCGCGCCGGCGCCTTCTACGACGCCGTGCTGGGCGCCCTGGGCAGCGAGCGCCTGTGGCGGCAGGGCGACTGGATCGGCTACGGCCCCGATCCCGAACACGCCACCGTCATGATCTGCGCGCCCGAGAACGGCCTGCCGGCCAAGGCGGGCAACGGCATCATGGTCGGGCTGAAGGCCGAGACATCGGAACAGGTCGACGCCTTCCACGCCGCGGCCCTGGCGCTGGGCGGCGCGTGCGCCGGCCCGCCCGGTCCGCGCCCGGCCTATGGCGAGGGCTACTACCTGGCCTATGTCCGCGATCCGGACGGCAACAAGCTGGCGGCGTTCCTGAAGAGCTGACGCCCTTACGGCCGCATCGTGGCGCCCTGCCCCGTCAGCAGGCTGGAGGTCGGCGCGCCGCCCGTCTTTCCGTAAGCCCCGGGCTTGCCTTGGTCGCCGGCCTTCCAGCCGGCGGGACACGGCCCCACGCGGTGATAGCGCCGGGCCTGGACGACCTTCCCGCCCTCCATCTGCAGCGGCTGTAGGGCGAAGCGGACGGTGAAGTCGTCCGCGGCCTTGCGCGTCGTGGTCACATAGAGGCCGTAGCGCAGGCCGTCGGCCTGGCAGCGGCCGATATGCTCGTCGGCGCTGTCCTTGGCCGCCTTGCCGTAGGGCTCGCAGAGTGCGCCATTCACTCGCGCCTCGACGCGGCTGAACGAGGCGACCAGTTCCGGATGCGCGCAGACCTCGGTGGCGCCGGTCTGGCCGCCGGAGTCCTCGACGACCTCGACCCGCCAAAGCGCGGGCGGGGCCAGGGACTTGTCCTTCAGGGACTGCGCTTCCTGCTGGCCTTCCTTGGCCCCGCAGCCGCCGAGGGCGAGCGACAGGCCGGCGGCCAGGGCCAGCATCCCCCACTGAAGAGCCTTTCGCGCCACGAGCGCCTCCAAGGTTTGAACTACATTTGTAAATCAATTGAGGCGCTCGACGCGGTTTCGTCAAGCCATGGCGGATGCGGAATGGGAGCACGCGACCTGAGGCATAGGCCTCGCGAGCGACCGCGCCGCGTCACGCAGGGAAACACTTTCGCTTGCAACGAGACACAAGCGCCACTTGAAAGTGATCTCGCGCTCGCCACAATGGCGCGAAGTGGGATGGGGTAAAGCGGTGCGCGTTTCCGTAATCGTCATGGCGTCTATGTTGGTCGCCAGTTCTGCGTACGCACAGTCCGTGCAGGTTCGCCGAGGTCCTGCCCCGACATGGGTCACGCCCTCCGCTTTACTTTCGACACCGGAGAACGTCAGCGGTCCGGTCTTCGTTCGCCGCCAGGATCTGGAGATCCATCTCGGCGACAAGGGACAGGCGCAATACTTCGGCTATCGGATCAAGATTCTGCAGTCGAGCGCCCTGCAACTCGGGAACATTTCGATTGCCTGGGACCCGATTTCCGATGCGCCCATCGTGCATGAGATCAAGATCTTCCGCGACGATCAGATCATCGATGTCCTGAAAGACTCGTCGTTCGAGATCTTGCGGCGCGAAGACCAGCTGGAAATGGCAAAGCTCGACGGGACGCTGACGGCGGTCCTTCGCATTCCCGATCTGCGGGTCGGCGACGAACTGGAGGTGGATCTGACCACCTTCGCGAGCGACCCCACGCTGGGCCCCAATGAAGCTGGCCTGCTCATCCTCACGCCGGCCCCCTCGCCGGGTCGGTACCGCCTCGGACTCAGTTGGGATCAAGGCCACAAGCCCAACCTGAAAATGACCGACGACATGACGCCGGCGATGGCGGCGAGCGAGCGCGCGGTCCAGTTTCGCTTCGACAATCCGGCCGTGCTTTCACCGCCGAAGGACGCGCCGGCGCGCTACCAGTGGCAGCGCGCTGTCGAATATACGGACTTCGCCGACTGGCCGTCTCTCTCGCGCCATTTCGCGCCCCTCTATGCGAAGGCCGCGAAGCTGGACGCAAACTCCGCGATCAAGCGCGAGGCCGCCCGCATCGCGGCGGCGCAGGCAAGCCCTCTCGATCGCGCCGCGGCCGCGCTGAAGCTGGTCCAGCAGGATGTGCGATACATCTATGTGGGTCTCAATGGCCGCAATCTGACCCCGGCTCCGGCGGAAGAGACCTGGCAGCGCCGCTACGGCGACTGCAAGGGCAAGACCACGCTGCTTCTGGCGCTGCTTCACGAACTGGGGATCGATGCGGAGCCCGTCCTCATAAACTCAACCGGCGCCGATGACGGCCTGGGGCAGCGCCTGCCGGTTCCGCAATATTTCGATCATGTGCTCGTGCGCGCGCGTATCGATGGCGCTGCCTATTGGCTGGACGGGACGCTGCCGTCCGTGGCCCTGGCGAGCGCCCGGCCGGTGTTTCCGGTGAACTGGGTCCTGCCGCTGACCGCGCAAGGCAGCGCACTGGAGAAGCTGGCGTGGCAGCCGCCGACGACTCCCGACGAAATCAATCTGTACGAGATCGATGCACGGGCAGGCTTCGACAAGCCGGCGCGGATCGTGTCGACCCAAATCGTTCGCGGCGTCAAAGGCCTGCAGCAGCAGATGCAGTTCTCCACTGTATCGACCGGACAGCTGTTGGACGCCTTCCGGCAGCGCGCCGTCGGGGATGTGTGGCAGACGATCGACGACGTTCAGTGGCGCTATGACCTGAAGGCGGGCGCCAGCATCCTCACCATCAGCGGAACCGGAGCGGTCGATTGGGACGATGACGGCGGCGGCGCCAGGTCGCTGGCGCTTCCCGGCGGCGGATTCAGTCCGCCCGAGCGGCGGATTCGAGCAGCGGGCCCTAACCAGGACGCGCCGTTTTATACCGAGTCCGAATACAGCTGCCACGTCACGACGGTGCGACTGCCGAGTACGACCCAGGCCAAGCAATGGTCCTCGAAAGCAAGTTTCGATACGCGCCTGTTCGGGCGGAACTACTACCGCGCCTGGGAGCTGCGTGACGGGTCGATACGCATGGTCCGAGGATCGCGCATCGAGCAGCCGGAGATCGACGCCAGCGTCGCACGGCGTGACAACGAGCGGATCGCCGCGTTCGACAACAGCATGGGCTGGATCGCCTTCAATCCCTCGGGCCGAAAGGGGGCCGTCGGCGGCGGCGAGAAGGTGCCGGCCACCTATGACTTCGACTGGACGGCCAACGACGTGCCGTGCGCCTCTCCCGCGAAGGCCAACTAGCGGCGACCATCTCGGACATGAAAAAGGGGGCGTCTCCCGACGCCCCCTTCGTCATTCATAAGCTAGCGGCCTGATCAGCCAGCCAGCGCCGCCTTGACGGCCGCGAGGCCTTCGTTGGCCTTGCTGTCGTCCGGGGCGCCGCCCTGGGCGAAGTCAGCCTTGCCGCCGGCGCCCTGGCCGCCCATGGCGATCACGGCGGCCTTGGCGAGGTCGGCGGCGCTGAACTTGCCGGTCAGGTCGGCGGTGACCGCGACGGTCACGGCGGCCTTGCCGTCCGAGGTGCCGACCAGGGCGACGACGCCCGAGGTCAGCTGCTTCTTGAACTCTTCAGCCACGCCGCGCAGCTCCTTGCCGCCGACGCCGTCCAGGACGCGGGCGATCAGGGCCGTGCCGTTCACGTCCTCAGGACCGGCCGCAGCGCCACCGCCGCCCCCCAGGGCCAGCTGCTTCTTGGCGTCGGCCAGTTCCTTCTCGAGGCGCTTGCGGTCGGCGATCAGGGCCTCGACGCGAGCGCCGACTTCCAGGACCGGGGTCTTGAACTGATCGGCCAGCGACTTGGCCACGCCCGCCTGGTCCAGCAGGAAGCGGCGGGCCGCCTCGCCGGTCAGGGCCTCGATGCGGCGCACGCCGGCGGCGACGCCTTGCTCCGAGACGATCTTGAAGAGCGCGATGTCGCCGGTGCGGGCCACGTGGGTGCCGCCGCACAGCTCGACCGAATAGGCCTTGGCGTTGTCGGCCAGCGACTTGCCGAGCGTGAGCACGCGGACGCTGTCGCCGTACTTTTCGCCGAAGAGGGCCACGGCGCCGGCCTCGATGGCCTCCTGCGGGGCCATTTCCTTGGTCTCGGCCGGGACGTTCTGGCGGATGACTTCGTTGACCTCGGCCTCGATGCGGTCGAGCTCGTCGGCGGTCAGCGGGCCGCCGTGGCTGAAGTCGAAGCGCATGCGCTCGCCATCGACCATCTGGCCCTTCTGGGCGACGTGCGGGCCCAGCACATGGTGCAGGGCGGCGTGCACCAGGTGGGCGGCCGAGTGGTTGGAGCGGGTGGTGTGGCGGCGCTCGGCGTCGACCGAGGCCACGACCTGGTCGCCGACCTTCAGGTCGCCCGACAGCTCGACGCGGTGGACGAACAGCTCGCCGGCCTGCTTCTGGGTGTCGATGACGCGGCTCTCGCGGCCATTGGCCTCGATCACGCCGGTGTCGCCGGCCTGGCCGCCGCTCTCGGCGTAGAAGCTGGTGCGGTCCAGCACGACCTCGGCGGTCACGCCGGCCGAGGCGCTCTCGACCTCGACGCCGTCGACCAGGATCGCCTTCACGACGCCCGTGGTCTCGGTGTTCTCATAGCCGACGAAGTCGGTGGCGCCGGCCTTTTCCTTGATCGAGAACCACGCGGCGGCGCCGGCCTGCTGACCCGAGCCGGCCCAGTTGGCGCGCGCCATCTCGCGCTGCTTCTGCATGGCCGCGTCGAAGGCGTCGGTGTCGACGGTCAGGCCCTTGGCGCGCACGGCGTCCTGGGTCAGGTCCAGCGGGAAGCCGTAGGTGTCGTAGAGCTTGAAGGCGGTCTCGCCGTCCAGCACGCCGCCGGCGCTCAGATTGGCAGTGGCGTCGTCGAGCAGGCCCATGCCGCGGCCCAGGGTGACGCGGAAGCGCTCTTCTTCCTGGCGCAGAGTCTCGACGATCGAGGCCTCGGCGCGGCGCAGTTCCGGATAGGCCTGGCCCATCTCGGCCACCAGGGTCGGGGCCAGGCGGTGCATCAGGGGCTCTTGCGCGCCCAGCAGATAGGCGTGGCGCATGGCGCGGCGCATGATCCGGCGCAGGACGTAGCCACGGCCTTCGTTCGACGGCGTCACGCCATCGGCCAGCAGGAACGAGGACGAACGCAGGTGGTCGGCGATGACGCGGTGCGACGGGGCCTCGGCGCCTTCGGCCTTGACGCCGGTCAGCTCGACGCTGGCGGCGATCAGGGTTTTGAACAGGTCGACGTCGTAGTTGTTGTGCACGCCCTGCAGGACGGCCGCGACGCGCTCCAGGCCCATGCCGGTGTCGATCGAGGGCTTGGGCAGGCTGATGCGGTCACCGCCGGCCAGCTGCTCGAACTGCATGAACACGAGATTCCAGATCTCGATGAAGCGATCGCCGTCCTCGTCCGGGCTGCCGGGAGGGCCGCCGGGGATCGAGGGGCCGTGGTCGAAGAAGATTTCCGAGCACGGGCCGCACGGGCCGGTGTCGCCCATGGACCAGAAGTTGTCGCTGGTCGGGATGCGGATGATGCGATCGTCCGACAGGCCGGCGATCTTCTTCCACAGGTCCGCCGCCTCGTCGTCGGTGTGATACACCGTGACCAGCAGCTTTTCCTTGGGCAGCTTGAACTCGCCGGTCAGCAGCGTCCAGGCGTGGTGGATCGCCTGTTCCTTGAAGTAGTCGCCGAACGAGAAGTTGCCCAGCATCTCGAAGAAGGTGTGGTGGCGGGCGGTGTAGCCGACATTGTCCAGGTCGTTGTGCTTGCCGCCGGCGCGGACGCACTTCTGCGAGCTGGCCGCGCGCGGATGGGCCGGGGTCTCGGCGCCCGTGAACACGTTCTTGAACGGCACCATGCCGGCATTGACGAACAGCAGGGTCGGGTCGTTCTGCGGCACCAGCGGCGCGGACTGAACCACGGCGTGATCGGCCTTGCCGAAGTAGTCGAGGAAGGTGCTGCGGATCTCGTTCAAGCTGGGCATGAGCGTCTCAAAGTCTTGCATACCGGTCCGGCGAGCGGCCGGAAGTCGCGCGCTGCATAGCGCGGTTTTTCGCGAAGGGGAAACCGAGTCCGAGGCAGCGCCCCGGCTTGGGGAGAAAAAGAGCCGATTGCGGCGCGATGTGGCGCGGCTTGCCGTTGGGGCAACGGGGTGCGCAGCGGGGTTTAGGGGGTCTGGCGGCTTGGCGGCGGCGAAGGCCTCCACCGCCGTTCGGCGGTCCCCCTCCCCCAGAGGGGGAGGGGAAAAAGACATGGCGCCTACGCTGCCCCCTCCGGCCCTTCGGGCCACCTCCCCCATGAAGGGGGAGGACAAAAGAGTAGGCCGCCTGGCATGGGGTCCAGGCGGCCTGATATCGCGGCCTTCGCGGCGGTCCGCCGCGGGCGTGTTGAAGGCGGGGACGCCCGCGAAAACGGGCGAAGGCCGCGAACTCTTGGGGCCGAGGACTAGTCCTCTTCGCCCTCTTCCGGACCGCCGACGAGGAGCTCTTCCTCGATCTTCTGCGACGACTTGCGGACAGCGGCCTCGATGGAGGCGGCGACGTCCGGATTGGTCTTCAGGAACTCGCGGACATTGTCGCGGCCCTGGCCGATGCGCTGGCTGCCGTACGAGAACCACGAGCCGGCCTTGTCGATGATCCCGGCCTTGACGCCCAGGTCGATGACTTCGCCCAGCTTGGAGATGCCCTCGCCGTACATGATGTCGAACTCGACCTCGCGGAACGGCGGGGCCACCTTGTTCTTCACGACCTTCACGCGGACGTTGTTGCCGATGATCTCGTCACGGACCTTCACCGAGCCGGTGCGGCGGATGTCCAGGCGCACCGAGGCGTAGAACTTCAGCGCGTTGCCGCCCGTCGTCGTTTCCGGGCTGCCGTACATCACGCCGATCTTGTGACGGATCTGGTTGATGAAGATGACGATGGTGTTGGCCTTGTTGATCGAGGCGGTCAGCTTGCGCAGCGCCTGGCTCATCAGACGGGCTTGCAGGCCCGGCAGGCTGTCGCCCATCTCGCCTTCGATTTCCGCCTTCGGGGTCAGGGCCGCGACCGAGTCGATGACCACGATGTCGACGGCGCCCGAGCGCACCAGGGTATCGGTGATCTCCAGGGCCTGTTCGCCGTTGTCGGGCTGCGAGACCAGCAGGTGATCGAGATTGACGCCCAGCTTGTGCGCGTACGACGGGTCGAGCGCGTGCTCGGCGTCGACGAAGGCGGCGGTGCCGCCGGCCTTCTGGACTTCCGCCACCACGTGCAGGGCCAGGGTCGTCTTACCCGAGCTTTCCGGGCCGTAGACCTCGATGATCCGCCCCTTGGGCAGACCGCCGATGCCGAGCGCGATGTCCAGGCCGAGCGAGCCGGTGGAGACGGACTCCATCTCGACCTTGCCCTTTTCGCCCAGCTTCATCACCGAGCCCTTGCCGAACGCACGGTCGATCTGGGCGAGAGCCGCCTCTAGCGCGCGTTGCTTGTCGCCTTCTTCCTTGCCCACGAGTTTCAAAGCCGCCTGACTTGTCATTGTTGATCCGCCTCTATCCCATGATTCCGGCCGCCCGATCGGCGCTTCCCGCGCCCCGCCACAACGGCCTGTGGAACATGTTTAATGCGTACATGCTTTGTTCCAAGTTCGCAAGATGTTCTCACCCATAGAAACGACCGTTTCTGTCGTAGCCAATTTAAGGTCGGATTAGGCCGTGCGGGCCTAGACTGGCGCCAAGCGCCCCATCGGCGACGCACGGAGACCGAGCCATGCCTGTTCTGTCTGGGGAACGTTGGGCGGCCAGCGGCGGGACCACCACGGTCACCTGGAGCTTCGCGACGTCGAACTACAGCACGCTGAAGACGACGTACCAGGGCTACAAGGACTTCGACACCCCGATCAACGTGAACTACCAGACCTCGGTCGTGGCGGCCTTCGCCGCTTGGGAGGCCGTGGCGAACATCCACTTCGTCCAGGCCACGGACTCGGCCAGCGTCAACATCCGGGTCGGCAACCTGGCGATCGACGGCCGCGCCGGCCCCGGCCAGGGATCGACCCTGGGGACCACCGCCTCCTGGTTCAGCGGGGTCAACTACGCGACGGCGCAGATCTATTTCGACGTCGACGCCTATGACGACCCGACCACCTTCTACGAGGTCGCTGTCCACGAGATCGGCCACGCGCTGGGACTGGAACACAGCCCCATCATGAGCGCGGTCATGTACTACCTGGCCAACAGCCAGAACCTCAGCGGCAAGCTGTCGAGCGACGACATCGCGGGGATCACCTCGATCTACGGCGCCAAGGGCGCGGCGATCGTCGACGACTATCTTTCGACCACGGCGACGACGGGCGCGGTCTCCGTCGGGGGCTCCACGACAGGGACGGTCGAGATCGCCGGCGACGTCGACTGGTTCAAGGTCACCCTGGTGGCCGGACACACCTACCGGTTCGATCTCGAGGGCTCGTCGACCGGCGCCGGGACGCTGGCGGATCCCGTGCTGGAGCTGCGCTCAAGCACGGGCGCGCTGATCGGCACGTACGACGATGGCGGCACAAACCTCAATTCTCGCGGCAGCTACGCTGTCCAGACCAGCGGGACGTACTACCTGTCCGCCCAGTCCATGGTCGCCTCGGGCACGGGCACCTACAAGCTGTCGGTGGCCGACATCGCCTCGGCCCAGCCGTCGCAGGTGGTGTTGACGGCGGGGACGAACATCCTGCGCCAGACCAGCAACGCCACGGTCACCGACCTGGCGACCAAGGTCGGGGCCGGGACCATGACCCAGGCCGCCGCCATCGCCCAGATCGTCAAGACGGCGGACGCCACGACCTCGGTGGCGATCTTGAGCTATCAGTTCTTCACCGGCTCGATCCCCTCGCTGGGCGGCATCGACTATCTGGTCTCGCCGACGGGCAGCAATCCGAACAACATCAACTCGGCCTACTACCAGCTGTTCTCGCTGGAGAACCGCTACATCAACTTCGCCGTCAATCTGGGCAAGGTCGGCGCGGGCCAGGCGCAGTTCCAGGCGGCCTATGGCTCGCTCGACCTGTTCGCGGCCACCCGCCAGGCCTATGCGGCCATCTTCGGCGCCACGCCCAGCGACACCAAGCTCCACGCCCTGCTGGACCCGACGTTCGTGATGAACGGCGTGACCATGTCTCGCGCCCAGTACTTCGCCTACTATGGCGGCGACGGCGCGAACGGCCTGGGGACCAAGGCGGCGATGGTCGGCTGGCTGCTGGCCGAGGCCGAGAAGGCCGACGTCGGCACCTACGCGCTCTCGAACGCCGCGTTTCTGACGGACCTGGCCGACGGGGCCAACTTCGGCGTCAACCTGATCGGCGTCTATGGCCGGCCGGAGTACGTCTATAGCGTCAGCTAAGGCCAAGTTCGCGCCGAGACCTGACAGAATGTCGCACCCGCGCGGCGAAACCCGTCCTTAAGTCCCGCCGTGCAAGCTTGTCCGCTTCTTGGGGGGACTGCCGCCTTGTCGATCGATCCGCGTCGCCTTCTCGGCCTGGCGTTCGCCAGCGCCGACCTACTCGTGGAGCTGCAGAACGGCCGCGTGCGCCTGGCGCTTGGCGCCGCGCAGAAGGTCATGGGCATGACCGAGGTCGGGCTCACCGGCCAATCCTGGTCCGACCTGTTTGATCCCGACGACCAGCCGCTGATGCAAGCCATGCTGGCCTGCGCCGACGACAGCGTGCGCCGGGGCCCCGTCGTGTTGCGCCTCGCCGGCAAGGACAGCCGCCATGTCCGCGTCGTCCTGCGCGCCCTGCCCGAGAACGAAGGCCGCGTCTCCTGCG
This sequence comes from Caulobacter sp. GW821-FHT09H08, assembly GCF_059415885.1. Lineage (NCBI taxonomy): Bacteria > Pseudomonadati > Pseudomonadota > Alphaproteobacteria > Caulobacterales > Caulobacteraceae > Caulobacter > Caulobacter sp. GW821-FHT09H08. The sequence goes on along the minus strand of NZ_JBWKOC010000003.1, from coordinate 577,376 downwards.
CCGTCACCGCCGCCCAGCCGGCCGGCCCGGCCCTGAGCGCCAGCAGCCTGCAACCGCGCGAGTCGTTCGACGACATCGCCCAGGGCCTGTTCGAGGCCGCCCGCGTCACCGGCCTTGAGCTGGAACTGGCCATGGTCGAGTTCGCCGGCCTGGGCGCCATGCGCGAAGGCCTGACGCCCAGCGAGGCCGCCGCCCTGGACGTGCGCGTCGCCAGCGCCGTGCGCGCCGAGTCCCACGGCGGCGCGGCCGCCACCCAGCTCACCCCGGACCGCTTCGCCCTGCTGCGCCAGCGCGACGACCGTCCCGAGAACATGGTCAAGCGCCTGACCCGCATGGTCGCCGCCGAGGCCAATGCCCACGTCGTGCCGATGGAGGGCGGCGGCTCGGCCCGCTCCCTGCGCGCCCTGCGCTACGCCCTCGACGACTTCCTGCGCGAAGGCCTCAAGGACATGCCGCCGATGACGCTGTCGGAGGCGATGAATCGCTCGGTCAAGCGCACCCTGGCCCGCGCCGGCGCCCTGGGCGTGGCGGTCAGCCAGCGCCGCTTCACCCTCGCCTTCCAGCCGGTGGTCTCGCTAGCCACGGGCCTGGCCCACCACCACGAGGTGCTGGTGCGCTTCGAGGACGGCGGCAGCCCCTTCGCCATGATCAAGATGGCCGAGGAATTCGACCTCATCGAGGAACTGGACCACGCGATCGTCGAGCAGGCGGTCAAGAAGCTGGCCAACGACCAGGAGCGCAAGCTGCGCCTGGCGGTGAACGTCTCGGGCCGGACCATCGGCAACGAGGCCTTCGTCGACCATGTCGGCCGCCTGCTGTCGAAGTTCGACGAGGCCAAGAACCGGCTGATCTTCGAGGTCACCGAGACCTGCGCCATCGACAACCTGACGGTCGCCAACCAGCACATCCAGAGCCTGCGCGCCATGGGCTCGATGGTCTGCCTGGACGACTTCGGGGCCGGCTCGTCCTCGTTCGCCTATCTGCAGCAGCTGAACCTGGACATCGTGAAGATCGACGGCCGCTACGTCCGCGAGCTGGCCGACAACGGCCGCGACGGCGCGCTGGTGCGTCGCCTCGTGGAGCTGTGCAAGGACCTCAACATCCGCACGGTGGCCGAGATGGTCGAGACCGTGGAGGTCGAGGAGATCGTCCGCCAGGCCGGCGTCGACTTCGCCCAGGGCTGGCTCTACGGCAAGCCGGGCGACAAGCCCGCGGCGGCCCTGCGGCCCAGCGCGCCGGTCAAGGGCGTGGCGCGGCGCGCGGGCGTTTCGGACAGCTGGAGCTAGGGCTCCCCGAGCTTCTCAAAATCTCACCGTCATCCCGCGACTTGTTCGCGGGACCCATTTGTCCGCTGCACGTGAGGTGCATACCTAAGCTGAACCATGGGTCCCGCGCATAAAGCGCGGGATGACGGCAGTGTTTGAACGACTACGCCTTGCCGCCCTTGGCGACGATGTAGTCGTCGATCGCGCGTTCCAGCACGGTCAGCGGGGTCATGCCCGAGAGCAGGCCCGCGTCGTGGAATTCGCGGATGTCGAACTTCTTGCCCAGCGCCTTCTGGGCCTTGGCCCGGGCGCGCAGCCAGACGATCTTGCCGATCATGTAGCTGCAGGCCTGGCCCGGCCACACGACGTAGCGTTCGATCTCGGTGATCGAGCCGCTTTCCTCGTCGCCCATGGTCTCGGCCATGTACCTCACGGCCTGCTCGCGGCTCCACTTCTTGTGGTGCATGCCGGTGTCGACCACCAGGCGCACCGCGCGGAACAGGGCGTCGTGCAGCATGCCGATCTGGCCGCGCGGGTCGGTCTTGTAGATGCCCATTTCGACGGCCAGCTGCTCGGAATAGAGCGCCCAGCCCTCGCTGTAGCCCGCGAAGCCGATGGTCTTGCGCAGCATCGGAAGCCCTTGGGCCTCGTTCGACAGCGAAAGCTGCAGATGGTGGCCCGGGACGCCCTCGTGCACCGTCAGGGTGGTCAGGTAGAACTTCGGCTGTTCCTTGGTGTCACGCAGATTGATCCAGTAGATGCCGGGGCGCTTTCCATCCAGCGACGGCGAATTGTAGTAGCCCGCCGGCTGGCCGGCCTCGATGGCCTTGGGCACGCGGCGGATTTCCAGCGGGGCCTTCGGCAGCGCGCCGAAATAGGCCGGCAGCTGCTTCTCGATCCACTTGGCCTTGACGTTGAGGTCGGCGATCAGCTGTTCCTTGGCCGCATCGGTGTTCGGATAAACGTCCTTGCCAAGTTCGCGCATGCGCTCGCCGACCGTGCCGGTCTTCATGCCGATGCTCTTGAACAGCTTGTCGGCCTCGGCCGAGATCGATTTCACCAGGTCCAAGCCCAGTTGGTGGATCTCGTCGGGGGTCAGGGTCGAGGTCGTGTAGTTCTTCAGCGACGTGACGTAGTAGTCGCCACCGTCCTTCAGCCGCCAGCAGCCGGCGTCGTGCACGGCCTTGGGACGCGCCCATTCCAGCAGCGCGATCTGGCGCTTCAGGGCCGGCAGGACCGAGTTCAGGTAGACCTTGGTCGCTTCGCCCGCCCAGTCACCGGCGATGTTCTTCTCCTTGGTCCGGCGGGCGATCGACTTGACCAGCGGCGCCTCGGCCGTCGGGGTGTCGGCGAAGGCCTTCATCTGGATCAGGGTCTTGTCGATGACGAAGTCCGGCGGGATCACGCCGTCGGCCATGTCCTGCTTGGCCAGGGCGGTTTCCTGGTCCATCAGGCGTGCGAAGCCCTCCATGCGCGACAGATAGGCGTCGGCATCGGCCTTGGTCTCGATGGCGTGCTGGGTGTCCAGGAAGTCCGGCATCGACTGGTAGCTGCCGGTCAGCTGGCTGAGGATGTAGGGCGCGCCCGAACCGCCGCCGCCGTAGCTGAACTTCTTGTTGCCCTCGTCCTGGACGGCCAGCACGAACTCGACGGTATCGTAGTTCACGGCGTCCATGCCCTTCAGGGCGCGACGGTCGATGCCGCGCAGGGCGGCCAGCTGATCGCTGGTCTGGGCCGCGCCGGCCTTGATGGCGGCCGACGAGCGGTCGCTGAGCAGGCTCTTGGTCCAGGCCAGGTCGCCGCTGTCCAGGCCCAGGCCCGTCGCCGTCTCGGGCGACTGGCGCAGCTGCTTGGCCATGATGTCGTCGAACAAGGCGTTGAGCTTGGCGACTTCACCCTCGCGGGCCAGGGCCAGGGTCGGCAGACCGCCCGTGGCGGCGAAGCCCGCGGCGGCGGTGGCGAACATCATATGGCGACGATTGAGCAAGGCTGTTCCTCCCGGGAACCGTATTGGAGGACGAAGCCGTAGGGCTGCTCTCCCGGACGGAAAAATTAATTCCCTGTCATCTAACGCCCGCTCGGCCCGTTGCTCACGCCAGCGTCACGAACAGTTCGTTCTCGATGATCCACTGCCCGGTCACCTTCTTCCAGGTCGCCAGATAGGTCCCCGACTGCTCGGGCGCGTCCTTCCAGGAGCCGACCCAGCGGCCACGCTCGGCGGCGCGGGTCCCCTCGCTGTTCAGTGAGATCTCCTCGGTCGTCCGGACATAGGCGCCGAAACCCTTCTCCGCGAACTGGCTGGCGAAGGCGGCCAGCACGTCCTCGGCGCCCAGCAGCAGCGAGCCGTCGCCGGCGATCAGCGTCACGCGCGGGTCGAAGAACGGCCGCAGGCGCGCGGCGTCCTTGGCGGCGATCAGCTTGTTGGTCAGCTTGCGGCGGGCGGCGATGGCGTCTTGCGGCGTGGTCATGAGGCCCTGGGTCTTCTTTGATCGGCGAGCCGGTGTAGCTTGCCCCGCGCTCAACTCGCAAACCCGAGTCGTCATGCCTGCTCCGACCCTGACCACCGCCCGCCTGACCATGAGCCCGCCGCAGCTGTCCGACTTCGAGGACAGTCGCGCCATGTGGGCCGACCCGCTGGTGGTCAGGCACGTGGGCGGCCGGGCCTTCACCGAGGAGGAGAGCTGGACCCGCCTGATGCGGGCTCGTGGCCTGTGGGAAGTCCTAGGCTTCGGCTACTGGGCGGTGCGCGAGACCTCGACCGGCCGCTATGTCGGCGAGGTGGGCTTCGCCGACCTGCGCCGCGAGCTGCAGCCCAGCCTGTACGGCCTGCCCGAGATGGGCTGGGTGCTGGCGGCCTGGTCGCATGGCCAAGGCTTCGGGACCGAGGCGGTTTGCGCGGGCCTAGCCTGGATCGACGAAGTCCACGCGCCGCCGGTCGTGCCCTGCATCATCGACGTCGAGAACACCCCCTCGATCGCCCTGGCGACCAAGGTCGGCTTCACCCTGAAGACCCATGCCACCTTCAAGGGCGCGCCCATCGTGGTGATGGAACGTCGGCGCTGAGCGTCCCCATCGCGCCGCTTGAGGCTTGATATGACAGCGCTGCCAGATACGGTGAGGCGCCGTCCCGGAGTGGGCGCGGGAGGACGCATGTTGAAGACCCTGACCTTCGCCCTGACCTTGGCCGTCGCCGGCTCCGCCCTGGCCGAGCCCCGCGCCGTGCTGTCGCTGACGGACGTTCCCCAGGCGACCGGCCCGGCGGTCTCGCTGTTCAACGGCAAGGACCTCAAGGCCTGGGACGCCTGGCTCGGCTACGCCGATCCCGCCGTGACCTACAAGCGCCCGCCCATCGCTCCGATCGGCGCGACCGTGCAGAGCGCGGAGATGTTCAAGGTCGTGGTCGAGGACGGCCGCCCCGCCCTCTACGTCAACGGCAAGACCTGGGGCAGCCTGGTCCACAAGGGCGACTTCCGAGACTACCACCTGCGCCTGCAATACAAGTGGGGCAAGGGCCGCTGGGCGCCGCGCCAGGACCAGGCGCCCAACAACGGCCTACTATACCACACACACGGCGCGCCGGGCGTGGTCTGGGGCACCTGGAGCCAGTCGGTCGAGTTCGAGATCATGACCGGCTCGGTCGGCATGGTCGTCCCTGTCGGCGAGGCCATCGCGGTCGTGACCGACGGCGTCGACGACGCCTCGCTGATCGCGCCGAAGCTGCGCTACGCCCCCGGCGGCCGCGCCCTCGCCGCGAAGGGCGGCACGGCGAACTGGAACGTCGAGGCCCATAGCGACGCCGAAAAGCCCGCCGGCGAGTGGAACACCCTGGACCTCTATGTCTTGGGCGACCGCGCGGTCCATGTCGTCAACGGCGTGCCGGTGATGGAGGTCCGCGACCTGACCGCCGACGGTAAGCCCCTGACTCACGGCGCGATCCAGCTGCAGTCGGAGGGCGCCGAGACCTTCTTCCGCGACATCGTGCTGGAGCCGATCACCGCCCTGCCAAGGGTCGTGGCGAGGTAGCGTCCCTGCCCTCCCGCTGAAAGGCTTCGCGGACGCCCATTGACTCACTTTCACATGTCAGAAATAACTGACATATGAAATCTGAACCGACAGCGATCTCGGGAGACGAGCTGGCCGCCATCCTGGCGGCGCTCGACAACCCGCATCGGCTCCGCATCCTCGCGGCGCTCAAGGTCGGCGGACGCAACTATGTCAGCCAGCTGGCGCGGGAGATCGGCATCAGCCGCCCCCTGCTCCACCTGCACCTGAACAAGCTGGAAGAGGCCGGCCTGGTCTCCAGCCAGTTGGAACTGTCAGCCGACGGCAAGGCGCTGAACTACTTCGAAGCCCAGCCCTTCCACGTCGAACTGACGCCCGAAAGCATCGCGGCGGCGGTCGTCACGCTGTCCCACAAACCCGAGAAAGAGGGGCGTTGAATGCGCGAGCCTATATTTCTTCTGACGCTTGCCCTGCCGCTGCTGACCATCCTGCTGGTCTTCGGCATGCGCTACGGCGCGGCCGTCGTGCAGGCCCGAGCCCGGCTGCAGGACGCCAACAAGCAGCAGGAACTGCTGGACGGCCTGAACGAGATCAAGGCTCGCCTGGCCGGCATCGAGAAGATCCTGAAGGAGGTCGAATAATGGCCGCCGTCGACACCGCCAAGGCCTGGACCGATCCCGCCCCGGACACCGTCAACGGCGGCCTGCCCGCCTGGCGGCTCAACCTGCTGCGCGTGGGCTACGCGCTGATCGCCTTCGCCCTGGGCGCCCAGGTCTGGCCCGGCATCGTTCAGGACCACGCGTCCTGGAAGCTGATGCAAGGCGTCGTCCAGTGCATGCTGGGGGCGCTGTCGCTGGTGGCGTTCATGGGCCTGCGCCATCCGCTGCGCATGTTGCCGCTGCTGATGTTCGAGGTCGCCTGGAAGGTGATCTGGCTGACCACCGTGGCCCTGCCCAAGCAGCTGTCGGGCCAGATGGACGCCAATACCTGGTCGGTGACCTTCGCCTGCCTGATGGTCGTGATCTTCCCGGTCATCATCCCCTGGGGGCACGTGATCCGGACCTATTTCAGCGGTCCCGGCGCGCGCTGGCGCTAGGCGACCATCACGCGTTTGACCGGCTTCTCATCCGCCGCTGGCGGATGGGAAGTCGGCGCGCTTGATGCTAGGACGCCCTCATGGCTCGTAAACTCACCGCCAAGGTCATTAAAGATCCCGCCGCCGAGGCCGACCGCGTCTGGTTCGAGGCCAATCCCGAGCGCCTGTTCCGCCTGCGCGACCCCGCGCCGGTCGAGTTCAAGGATCCGCTGGGCGATCCGGGCGATGGTTACTCGTGGCGCGTGCTGATCGCCCGTCTGCCCGACGGCGGCCGCCTGCGCCTGCCGGTCTCGCTGTCGTGGGAGCTGCACAACGACCACGCCAAGGACCAGCACCTGCGCATCCTGTTCGACCAGGTCGCCCCGCCCGAGGCCAAGGCGCGGCTGGGCTGAGCCTGGTTGACGCGGGGCTGCGATCACGCACCCTTCCCCGATGATCCGCACCATCCTCGTCTGGGCGCTGGTCCTGGCCGTCGGGGCCTTTGCCCTGCAATGGCTGGAGCAGCAGTTCCTGCTGAAAGCCTTCCCCTGGCGAGCCTATGTCGGCCTGGTCGGCGTGGCCTTCGCGGCAGGCGGGGTCTGGGTCGGCTTCAAGCTGGCGGCGCGGGCGCGGCCCGAGACCTTCGCGCGCAACGACGCCGCCCTGGCGTCGCTCGGCCTGACCGGCCAGGAGGTGAAGGTGCTGGAGCGCCTGGCCGCCGGACTCTCCAACAAGGAGATCGCTCGCGACCTTGGCCTCTCGCCCAACACCGTGAAAACCCACGTCGCCAACCTCTATGGCAAGCTGGAGGTCAGCCGCCGCACCCAGGCGGTCGGCAAGGCGCGCGAGCTGGCGCTGATCCCCTAGGCTCCCCTTGCCGAGCTTGACCGTCACCCCAAGACGCGAAACGGTCGAATTCACCCGTTTGGGCGATACCGTTCCGGCGACGAGAACGGGCAGCTTGAGGGCGCGTCGCAGGGGGCGGCGCGGAGGAGGAACACCATGAAGCGCACCATCCTGACCTACGGCCTGATCTCGGGCGTGATCATCATCCTGGGCATGATCGCCACCATCGTCATGTCCGCCAAGCACAGCCTGTTCCTTGGCTATCTGATCATGCTGGTGGGCCTGTCGGCGATCCTGCTGGCCATCAAGCAGCACCGCGACAAGGTGCTGGGCGGGGTGATCAAGTTCTGGCCGGCCTTCCTGATCGGCCTGGGCGTCGCGGTGGTCGCCGGCGTCGCCTATGTGCTGATCTGGGAGGGTTATCTGGCCCTCACCCACTACCGCTTCATGGACGAGTACACGGCCAGCATGCTGGCCCAGAAGAAGGCCGCGGGCATCTCCGCCGCCGACTACGCCAAGCTGGCGGCCGAGATGCAGACCATGAAGGTGCAATACGCCAACCCGCTGTTCCGGATGCCGATGACCTTCGCCGAGATCTTCCCGGTCGGCCTGCTGGTGGCTCTGGTCAGCGCGGCCCTGCTGCGGAATCCGAAGTTCCTGCCGGCGAAGGCGTGAGGGGCCGCCCTCGCCCTTCGACAAGCTCAGGGTGAGGTCTACTTTTTGCGGCGCCTCAATCGAACCCTCACCCTGAGCTTGTCGAAGGGCGGGGTTTCGACGTTCAAACCCGCCGCACTCGCACCGCCATCCACGGCCGGCCGGGCAGCGCCACAGTCGGCCGGTTGGGGTCGTGCAGGAAGTAGGCATCCTTCTTGGCCATGACGAAGGCGCCCTCGACCGGCGTCACGGTCATGTTCCAGGTGTCGAGGATATCGACCTGGAACCGCTCGCCACCTTTCAGCTCGTCCTTGGGCAGGGCCAAGGCCCATTCCGTCGGCGCGGCCTGGCCGAAGTAGCGCAGGTAGTACGAGCCCGCCTGGCCGCCCAGATGCTGGTCCCACCACTTGTCGATCGGCTCGAAGCCGGGCTTGGGCCCCGCCTCCATGACCGACTTCAGGAAGGCCAGGCGCGGCGTGCTTTCGCCATGCAGCTTGCCGCCCTTGGCGGTCCAGCCGTCGCCGCCCCCAGTGGGACCTTTATAGATCTCGCCGTGGCCGACATAGGTCCCGGCGACCAGGCCGTGCCAGAAGCGCTCGACCATGCCCTGGGGCGTGAGATTGCCCCAGCGCTGATCGATGTCGCCCTCGTAGCGGACCTCGTCATAGACTACCGGCTTGCGCCACACGCTGCGCAGGATCTCGGCGCTGGTGTCGTCCAGCACGGCCGAGCCGTTCTGGATGCTGGCGTGGGTGATCCACTGCCGGCCGTTGTCGTAGAGCTCCCGCCAGTTGTGGATCGAGCGCAGGCGACCGTACGGGTCTTCGCGCTGGATCAACTGGCCGATCCGCTCGAAGTCGGCGACGGATTTCGGCTTCACCAGGTCATACTCGTTGGCCAGCGACCACCAGACGTTCGAGAAGCTGGCAAACCGGGCGACCATGTAGCGGACGTAGCGGTCGTCCCGCGCCGGGGTCATGGCGTGCCAGCCGCTCTTGGCGTCGTAGGGGTGGAACAGGATCAGGTCGGCCTGGATCCCCTGCTCACCCAGCCGCCGGACGCGGTCTTCCAGGCGACGGAAATAGGCCGGGTTCAGGCGGTCGTAGTTCCAGCTCTCACCGGCCTTCCCGAACGGATGGATCGGCTCGGCCGCCACGTTCGGGAAGACGCACATCCGCACCTTGTTGAACGGCGAGGCCTTCAGCGTGGCCAGAGTCTGGTCGCAGAGCGCGTCGGACTGCTGCGCCCAGGCATAGGCGGTTGTGCCGACCTGGCGGTACGGCGTCCCGTCCGCGTGGGCGAAGTGATAGCCGCCCACGACGTGCAGCGGGCCGTGGTCGCCTGGGCGCGGCGCGACGGCGGTGACCGTCCCGGTCTTGCCGTTCAGCGCCTTGACAGGGCTCGCTGTCGTCCAGCGCCATAGGCCTTCGGTCGGCGGGCTGAAGCGGATGCGCCAGGTCCCGTCACCGTCGAAGAAGCCCCGGATCTTCAGGGTGGTCTTGCCGTCGGTGAACGTGGCGGACAGCGCGACGTCGAACGGATTGCCGGGGGCGGCCGCCTTCAGCGCGATCTCGTGAACGCCCCAACGCGGGGCGGTCGAGCCGGCGGCCCAACCTCTTGAGATCGGGACCGGCGTGGCGAGAAAGGCGAGGCCGAGGCCTGTGGCGGCGCGGCGAGTTAGCGGTAACGTCGACATGAGGGAAGTAGCGCAGGCGAAGCGCTGATTCACAATCCTCCCCCCAAGGGGGAGGATTAGACGGCCCTAAGCCGCCTGCAGCTGCTGCTTGACCCGCTCGGCCAGGGTTTTGATGTCGATCGGCTTGGGCAGGAAGGTCACGCCGGTCTCGCCTTCCAGCAGGTCGCTGAACTCGGCTTCGGCATAGCCGGAGATGAACATCACCGGCGCGGCGCCCAGATAGACGCGGGCCTTCTTCAGCAGGGTCGGGCCGTCGATGCCGGGCATGATCACGTCGGAGATCAGGAGGTCGATCGTGCCGGCGTTTTCCTCGGCGATGATCAACGCTTCCTCGCCGTCGGCGGCCTCCAACACCTCGTAGCCACGCGCGCGCAGCAGGCGGGCGGCGACGCTGCGGACGGCGTCCTCGTCCTCGACGAACAGGATGCGGCCGGCGCCCGACAGGTCGCGGGCGGCGCGTGGCTTGACCGGCTCGGCGGCGGCGGCCTGCTGGGCGGCGATGACGCCGGCCGGGGCCTCGTAGATCGGCAGGAAGATGCGGAACGCCGCGCCCTCGCCCGGACGGCTGTGGACGTGGATCCAGCCGTCGCTCTGCTTGACGATGCCGTAGACCGTGGCCAGGCCCAGGCCCGTGCCCTCGCCCACCGGCTTGGTGGTGAAGAACGGGTCGAAGATCTTGCCCATGACGTCGGGCGGGATGCCGGGGCCGTCGTCGCTGACCTCGATGAAGGCGCAGTCGCTCTCGGCCGCCGGGAAGCCCAGGCCGATGGCCTCGTCGCGGGTCAGGCGGGCGGTGCGGATGCGCACGATACCGCCGCCCTTGGCCGCGCGCACGGCGTCGCGGGCGTTGACGGCCAGGTTCATGACCGCCGTCTCGAGCTGGCTCTTGTCGGCGCGGACCTGCGGCAGGTCGCGACCGTAGTCGGTGATCAACTTGACGTCTTCGCGCAGCAGGCGGCGCAGCAAAACCTCGAACTCGGAGATCAGCTCGCCCAGGTCCAGCACCTCGCGCTGGACGGTCTGCTTGCGCGAGAAGGCCAGCAGCTTGCGGACCAGGTCGGCGGCGCGAACGCCCGTCTGGCGGATCTCGTTGAGGCCCTCGTACGACGGGTCGCCGACGGGGTGACGGTGCAACAGCTCGTCCAGGCGCAGCTGGATGGCGGTCAGCAGGTTGTTGAAGTCGTGGGCGACGCCGCCGGCCAGTTGGCCGATGGCCTGCATCTTCTGCGACTGGGCCAACTGAAGCTCCATCTGCTTCTGCTCGGACACGTCGATCATGTAGGCCACCACGCGGTCCTCGGCGCGGTAGAGATAGAGGTGGACGATCCGGCTGGGATCGCGGGCCAGGCGGACCTCGAACGGACCGGCGCGGCCCTCGTTCATGCGGGTCTCGGCCTCGGTGCGCGAGGCCGGGTCGATCAGGTCGCCGAAGACCATGCCGGCCTTGGCGCCGGTCATGGCGTTCAGGGCCGGGTTGGCTTCCAGCACCTTGGACTTGAAGGGCTCGCTGCCTTCCAGCAGGGCCGCGCCGAACGGCGAGGCGCCGGCGAAGGCGTCCAGCGAGCTGGGCGGCGGGGCGGCGCGTTCGGCCACGGGCGCGGGCGCCGCGACCTCGACCACCGGCTCGGCGACAACGATCGGGGTCAGGCGGATCAGCAGGCGTCCGCCGGCAAGGCGCGAGACCTTGGCGGTGTGGTCGGCCTCGCCGGCGCGCAGGACGCCCTCGGCCATCTCGCCCTTGCGGGCCTGGACCAGGGCGGCGAACAGGCTGGAGCCGGCCACGCCCTTGGGCAGGCGTCGGCTGTCGCCCATCATCTCGCGCCAGGTCGGATTGGCGGCCAGCAGGCGGCCGTCGGCGGCGGCCAGGGCGGCGGGTTCGCTCAGGGCCTCGATAAAACCCTCGGCCTGGTCGGCGTCGTTGCCCGACGCGGCCGAGCCGCGAATGGCCACCAGGCCCAGGATCGACACGCCGGCCACGCCCAGCAGCAGCAGCAGACCCGCCAGAGTGGTCGGCCCGGCCTTCAGCGCCGGGGCGGCCGAGAACGCCGCCGCTGCCACGAAGAACACCGCCGCGCCCATCAGCCACGGATCGAAGCGCCGACGCGATGCGCCGGTGGAGGCTTTGTCCTGGAGCTGGAAATCGGCCATGGGCGGCAATGTTACCTTCTACGGTGAGGCTGCGACTCACCCGCAATCGAGGAAACCATAGCGTTTCCCGCGCTGTAGGTCATTTTTGTGGAGTCAGCGTCACATCGGACGCGCGCGGGCCTGCTCGCGAGCCTGCGGCTTCTTCCCGTTCATGATGAAGCTGATGACCTTGGCCACGGCTTCGAAGTGCTCGACGGGGATCTCTTCATCGACCTCGACACTGGCGTGCAGGGCGCGCGCCAGGGGCGGATCTTCCAACACCGGCACGCCGTGCTCCTCGGCGATGGCGCGGATCTTCAGGGCCAGCTCGTCGACGCCCTTGGCCACGCACATCGGGGCCGGCGTCTCGCCGGGTTCGTACTTCAGCGCGACGGCGTAGTGGGTCGGGTTCATGACGACCACGGTCGCCTTGGGCACCGCCTGCATCATCCGCTGGCGCGAGCGCTGCATCTGGATTTGCTTGCGCTTGCCCTTGATGTGCGGGTCGCCGTCCGACTGCTTGTACTCTTCCTTGACCTCCTGGAGGGTCATGCGCATGCGGTTCATGAAGCGCATGCGCTGCCAGAAGTAGTCGAAGGCCGCGGTGCCGATGAGGAAGATGATCACCGCGATGAACAGGCTCTTCGACAGCTTCATCGCCTCGGGCAGGATCACCGCGACGTCCATGCCGACCAGGTTGCGCACCTCGCCGATATGCGGCTTCAGCACCATCCAGGCGATGATGCCGGTGACGCTGAACTTCACCACCGACTTGGCGAACTGGACCATGCCGTCGATGCCGAAGATGCGGCCCAGGCCCTTCATCAGGTCCAGCTTGTTGAAGTCAGGCTTCAGCTTTTCGGGCGTCAGCATGAAGCCCGTCTGGCTGATATTGGCCACCACGCCCATGACGGCCGTGACGATCATCACCAGCAGCAGCGGCGGCATGGCGGCCAGGGTCGCCTGCTTCATCACGACCATCGCCCCGCCACTGGACACGTCGATCGTCCCGGCATGGGCGATGAAGGGATAGAGGGCCGAGGCCAGGTCGCGCGTCAGCCAGCCGCCGGCTATCAGGATCACCGACACCGCGCCGGCCAGCGAGGCCAGTTGCGGGATGTCGGCCGACTTGACGACGTCGCCCTTGGCGCGCGCATCCGAAAGCTTCTTGGCTGATGGATCTTCTGTTTTCGACTCTGGATCTGTGTCGTCCGCCATGCGCGCCTCCTAGCTGAACACGTTCAGGAGTTCGCGGTAGCGGTCGGTCCAGACCATGGCGATGCCGCCCAGGGACAGCGCCAGCAGAGACAGGCCCAGGATCACGCTGAGCGGCGAGGCCACGAAGAAGATCTGGAAGGCGGGCATGACCCGGCCGACCAGGCCCGTGGCGAGGTTGAAGACCAGAGAGAACACGATCACCGGCGCGGCCAGTTGGACGCCCAGCGTGAACGACTGCGCCACGGTCTGCACCGCCAGGGTGACGGCGTCGTTGATCGGCACCGGGCGAGTGAACGGGAACAGGGTGTAGGACTTGACGATCGCGCCGATGAACAGGTGATGCAGGCCCGTGGCCATCACCAGGGTCAGGCCCATCATCGACAGGAAGGTGGCCACCGCCGTGCTCGAGCCCTGCATCGAGGGGTTGGTGCTCTGGGCGAACGACAGGGTGGTCTGCATCGAGATGATTTCGCCCGCCGTCGTCAGCGAGCTCATGAACAGGCGCAGGACCGAGCCGACCATCAGGCCGATCAGGATCTCGTGGATCACCGCGCCGACCAGCCCGCCCAGGGTGTTGGGGATCGGCGGCACGGTGTTGGAGACCAGCGGTCCCAAAACGAGCGCCATCAGCAGGGCGAAGGACAGGCGGATGCGCGGCGGCACCGACTGCTCGCCAATGCCGGGCATGGTCATGACCATGGAGCCCACCCGTGCGAACACGAGGGCGGCGACATAGACCTGAAACGCCGTGGCGAAGGAATTCACGGAGCGCTCGCCCTTCCCTACATGCCGGCGATGCGGGCGGCGATCTGGCGCATGAAGCCGCTCATCAGCGAGCCCATCAGCGGCAGGAAGATCAGCAGGGACACGAAGATGGCGACGATCTTCGGCGCATAGACCAGGGTCTGTTCCTGGATCTGGGTCAGGGCTTGGAAAAGGCCGATGGCGACGCCGACCACCAGGCCGACGATCAGGCAGGGCGCGACCAGTTGGATCGTCAGCCAGATCGCATCGCGACCGACATCAAGAACCTCGGCGCCCGTCATGCAAAGCCTCGTCGGATTCGGCCGTACTGGCCGCGTTGTTTCGAGGCGTGAAAATGCGCCCGTTATGGTTAACAGGGCGTTAGGACTTGCGATTTGGGAAGTGGGAAGAGGCGGGGCGCGACGCTCTGTCCCACCACAAGACAGTCGTCGCTCCCCGCCTCTGGGAGATTACTGTTAGGCGACTACCGGATGCGAATGCGCACCGGGACTTGGATGTACGAGCCGGCGCGGCTCTTGCCGTCCGGACCCAGCAGGTCGACCTGGAACTGCGACGCCATCGACAGCGCGGCCTGGCCGACGCCGAGGTCGCCCGGGGTCTCGTCCTGAACGGTGCAGGCCGTCAGGCGACCGTCGTTCTTGACCAGGCAGTTCAGCACGGCCACCGCCATGCGCGGCTCCGAAGCCGGGATGAGCATGTCGGACGCGCCCTTCGCCGGAGCGGCGTTGGACAGGGCGGCGGCCAGAGCGAGCGAAGCGATCACGTGTTCATCCCTCTTGTACTTGTCTTTTTCGGCGGCCCTTACCGCCGGTGTTCCATTTCGGATCAGGCGGCGTGGGCCTGTTTCAGTCGTTGCAGGCTTTGTGCCGCCAGCTCGGTCAGCGACCGCAGGCCCAGTTCCGAGAAGACGTCGAAGGCGCAGGCCAGGGCCGCGCCGGCCCGGGCCAGACGGCCGTCGTCGCGACCGGTGATCTCGACACGGGCTTCGTACAGACGGGCCAGGTTCATCTGGGCCACGGCCCAGCTGGCCGGATCGCGCGCGCCCGGCGCGGCCGAGAGCTCGGCCTTGAAAGCCAGTTCGGCGGCGTCCAGCACGGCCAGGTCGGCGGTCAGCTCGGCGCAGCGGGCCAGGCACAGGGCGCGGTTGTTGGCGACCACGGCCCGCAGGGCCAGGGCCGGCTGGGCCTTCAGCACCATGGTGGCGCGATCGTAGGCCGAGACGGCCTGCTCGAAGGCGCGCTCGTTGGTCGAGGCCTCACCCAGCGCCTGCAGGGCCGCGCCCAGCGAAGCGCCCGCACGGGCCCAGTCCATCGGACTGTGTTCCGAAGAGAGAACCTCGACGGCGGCGAACAGGGCTTCAGCGCCGGCGGTGATGTGGGTCAGCTCGCCGTCCAGCTCGCCCAGCAGGACGAGGGCCGAGCCGCGCAGGCCTTCCAGCCGCGCCCAGGCCAGCGGTTCGAAATCGGGATCCAGCACGGCGGCGGCGGCCTTGGCCTCCGACACGGCCAGTTCGGCCAGCGATCGATCCTTCATGCGTTCGCCGCAGGTCAGGACCAGCTCGATGCGCGCGGCGCGCTGATCGGCCAGCAGCAGGCGCGCCGGCCCGCCCTTCACGCGCTTGGCGGCCGCCAGGGCGCGCAGGGGCGCTTCATAGGCCTGCACGGCGGCCAGGGCACGGTCGATATCATTCTGGGACAGGGCCGTCCGGCCTTCCAGGCCGGCGGAGAGCGCCCCACACAGCGCGGTGCGCTGGTTGACGGGCGTGCGGGCCAGGGTCGCCGAGGCGGCGGCGACTAGGCCCTCGTCGCCGAACAGGTCCGAGCCCAGCATGGCCAGGACCGCCTGCTCGCAGCGGGCGGCGGCCAGGGCGTCATGACGACGCTCGGTCTCGAAGATCTTCACGGCGGCCTCGGCCTGAGCCGCGCCCTTCCTTAGAGCCGCGGCGTCGCCGCTGCGGCGAGCCAGTTCGCGCCAGATCACGGCGGCCTCCAGAAGGCGCGCGCCGCGGTCCTTGGCCCCGATACGCCCGGCGACCACGTCGGCCGAACGGGCTTCATTGGTCAGCAGGCGAACGTCCAGCAGCTCCAGCAGCGACGTATCGCCCCCGGTCAGCCCCTCACGCCACGCTCCTTTGAAGCCAGCCTCGGCGTCGACGCCGAACAACCGCTTCAGATCCCGCCCGAACTCGAACATCCCTCGCGCACTCCGCCTACGGATCGTCCCACGTCGGGACAGACCGACGGAGGTTCAACGCGTAATTAGCAAAACCGGAGCCAACGACTTTAACAAGTGGTTAACCTGTGTTTATGCGGCGTTAACCATAAATATTTCCTATGTTTTTACACCTTTATCTAAATTTCGACCAAAATGGGCGATTATGTAGTGAATTGGCACACTTCTTGCTTTAGCGAATACACAGCGAGGTGGGCGGTAACGCATCCTGTTAGAACATTGTT
This sequence comes from Caulobacter sp. GW821-FHT09H08, assembly GCF_059415885.1. NCBI lineage: Bacteria > Pseudomonadati > Pseudomonadota > Alphaproteobacteria > Caulobacterales > Caulobacteraceae > Caulobacter > Caulobacter sp. GW821-FHT09H08. Next base: position 561,272 of record NZ_JBWKOC010000003.1, on the reverse strand, counting down.
CACTGAACTTAAAATGACGTTAACCCTAAGATTTAATCCCCAGTTTACTTTTCGTTCACGGGCGATATGCCGCTCCCCTCTCCCCGCCTAGGCGAAGCAGGCTAGAAGACGGCCACATCGTCGTCTCTCTGGAGCCCGCCCATGGCCGCCGTCACCGTCTGGATCGCCAGCCTCTGCCGTCCCGATCCGGGCTATGGCGGCTGGGCTTTCGTGCGGAAGCTGGACGGCGGGACCGACCCGACCGCGATCAAGGGCGCGGCCGGCGGCGAGCGGCGCACCACCGGCGCGGCGATGAGCCTGACCGCCCTGGCCGAGGCCCTGGGCAGCCTGTCTGACCTGCCGACCGATGCCTCCGTCACGCTGAAGTTCCTGGATCCCGGCCTGGCCGGCCAGTTGGTCGCCTCGGACGGCGTCTACGCCACGGCCGAGCCCGACGCCTGGGCCGCCGCCCGCGCGGCCCTCGCCGCCCGCCCCGTCCTGAACCTGGTCCCCGCGACGCCCGGCGACGCCGCCAGCGGCTTCCTGGCCGCCTGGGCCGAGTTCGGGCTGGATACCGCGAAGTCGCGCGGCAGCTTCAAGGCCGCGATCCCCAAGCCGAACCTGATGAAGTTCGGGGGGTAAGCACGCTGATCTCTCCTCCCGCAGAGGAGGCGAGAAGCTGGCCTATTCCGGCCGGCAACCCACGATCAGGTCCGCCGTCGCCGGGTTACAGGCGAACGGGATATTGGCCAGGGTCGCCAGGCGGATCAGCGCCTTGACGTCGACGTCGTGCGGCTGGGGCGACAGCGGGTCGACGAAGAAGATCAGCACGTCCAGTCGGCCCTCGGCGATCATCGCGCCCAACTGCTGGTCGCCGCCCAGCGGGCCGCTCTTCAGCCGCACCAGGTTCAGCGTCGGCAGCGCCTCCAGGATCCGGCCGCCCGTGGTGCCGGTGGCGAACAGCGCCTTGTCCTTCAGGAAGTCGGCATGGGCCACGGACCAGGCAACCAGCTCGGCCTTCTTGTCGTCGTGAGCGACCAGTCCGATGGCGAGAGGGGCGGTCATGATGCGTTCCCGAACGGCGTTTTCCGGCTCCGTATAGCGACTCGTCGCGCCGCCGCCAGTGCGAGGCCCTTCCCTTCGCCGGGCGCCCATGGCTAAACTCACAAAATGAAATGATGTCTCATTTTATGAGACAGGCGCCCGAACAACGGGTGCGGGAGGAACGACCATGCTCCAGCTCGATCGCCGCGCCCTGCTGGCCGGCCTGCCCCTGCTGGCGGCCGCGCCCGGCGCTCTTGCGGCCCAGAAGGGGACGCGGCCCGGCCCGTTCCTGTTGGGCGCCGACATCTCGTGGATCCCGCAGGACGAGGCCGACGGCGCGACCTACTCCGTCGGCGGCCAGCAACGGGACATCCTGGCGATCCTGGCCGACGCCGGCATGAACGCCATCAAGCTGCGGGTCTTCGTCGATCCGGCCAACGGCTACTCCCGCGCCCGGGCCGTCGATCCCTGGTGCGGCAAGGACCAGACCGTGACCATGGCCAGGCGGGTCAAGGCCGCCGGCATGCACCTGACGGTCAGCTTCCACTACAGCGACGACTGGGCCGACCCGCAGAAGCAGGTGAAACCCGCCGCCTGGAAGGACCTGCCGTTCGACGGCCTCGTGAAGGCCGTCGGCGACCACACCCGGGACGTGCTCTCGGCTCTGAACAAGGCCGGGGCGACGCCGGACATGGTGGTCATCGGCAACGAGATCACCTTCGGCCTGCTGTGGCCCGACGGCCGCGTGCCGCTGCCGATGAAGACCGGCAATCCCAGCACCGACGCCGTCCACCTGAACGTTCCGGACGCCGGCGGCTTCGACAGGCTGGCGGCTCTGCTGAGCAGCGGCCTCGACGCCACGCGCCAGGTTTCGCCGAAGACCAAGACCAGCCTGCACAACCACCTGGGCCGCCACTGGCCGATCGTCCAGCACTGGACCGACAGCCTGCTCTCGCGCGGGGTGCGCTTCGATGCCCTGGGCTTCTCCTGCTACCAGCAGGCGGCCGAGGGCGACTGGGAGAAGACCTTCAACGGCTTCACGTCCCGCTACCGCGACCATGGCTTCTACGCGGCGGAGTATTCCAGCCGGAAGCGCTGCCTGAACGACCTCGTCTACAACGCGCCAAACCAGCGCGGCTGGGGGACCTTCATCTGGGAGCCGACGCGCCACCAGGAGGCCGTCTTCGACCAGGACGGTCACAACGCCGGCGAGGGCCCGCGCCCGAACCTGCTCTCGCAAGGCATCAACGCCGCCGAGGCCCCAGGCGCCGTTCAAGCCGCCCCCTCGCCGCGCCCCGCGAGACGCACCCACGGCGGCCGCTACGACGCCAACGCCTTGCTGGACCTCTATCGCGGCATGGCGCGGGACTACGGACTGCGGAAAGCCTAGGTCGGCCGGGAAAGGGAGATGACGATGTCTGTGCGTCTCAGATTCGCCGCCGCCGCGGCGCTGACTTGCCTCCTCGTCGGCCCGGCCCCTTCCCGGGCGGCGCAGGCCCCGACCGAGGTCGCCGCCGAAAAGCCGCCGACGCTGGGGCCGAAGGCGTTCATCGACTACTTCAAGCCGATGCCGGCCGCGAAGCTGTCCATGACGGCCTGGGGCGCGGCGGAGGTCGGTCCGCGCGACCCGCGCAACGGTCTCGAAGACACGGCGATGACCCAGTGGAACTACTGGGACGGCCAGATCCTAAAAGGGACCGATGGCAAGTACCGCATGTTCGCCAGCCGCTGGGACCAGGCGCGCGGTCACAAGGGCTGGGGCGACTCCCTGGCGACCCTTGCGATCAGCGACACCCTGCTCGGACCCTATCGCGACCAAGGCCTGACCTGGCCCGACAACCAGGGCGGCCGGGGCCACAACGTCACCGCCCTCAGGCTGGATGACGGGAGCTATGCCGCCGTCGTCAGCGAGACGCGCGGCGGCGACGTCTTCGTCTCGAACAGGATCGACGGCCCGTGGAGCCAGCTGGGGACGATCAGCTACGACCAGAGCCGCTTCCAGCTGGTCAAGACGCCGGGCGACGTCGCGATCCGGGACACGCCGACGGCGACGCCCGCGAAGGCGGCCAATTTCAGCGTCCTGCTGCGACCCGACGGGGCCTATCAGATCGTCCCCCGCTCAGGACAGATCCTGATCAGCAAGACCGGGATCCTCGGCCCCTACGCCGTCATGGGCGACAGCGTCTATCGGGACGTCGCCGGGATACCCCAGCGCGACATGCGGGCGTTCGAGGACCCCGTCGTGTGGTTCAGCGGCGGCTGGTACCACATCGTCGTCAATCACTGGCGCGAGCGCCGCGCCTATCACCTGATCTCGCGCGACGGGGTCACGCAGTGGAAGGTCCAGGGCCTGGCCTACGAGCCCGGCGCCGACTTCATCCGCTACGCCAACGGCGCCACGAACCACTGGAACAAGCTCGAGCGCCCCGGCGTGGTCATGGAGAAGGGCCACGTCGTGGCCATGACCTTCGCCGTGGTCGACATCCCCAAGGACGCCCAGACCGGCGGCAACGGCCACGGCAGCAAGATCATCGTCGTGCCGTTCGACGGCGCGGCGATGGACCGGGACCTGGCGGGGCTTTAGCCCAGACCTACGCCCGTTCCTTCGTCCGCTCGAAGCGGACCTTCGGGTAGCGCTCGGCGACGTAGCCGATTTCCCAGGACGACTTGCCCAGGAACACCGGCTGTTCGTCGATGTCCTGGCCCATGGCCGACTTGTGCTTGCTGATGAAGTCCTCGACGTCGGCCCGCTCGCCGACCAGCCAACGCGCCTCGGCATAGGGGCTGGCCTCGAAGATGCAGTCCAGTTGGTACTCGTTGGCCAGGCGGTCGGCCATGACCTCGAACTGCAGCTGGCCGACGGCGCCGACGATGAAGTCGCTGCCGATCATCGGCCGGAACAACTGGGTGACCCCCTCCTCGGCCAGGCCTTCCAGCGCTTTCTTCAGGTGCTTGGCCTTCAGCGGATCCTTGACCCGCACGCGACGCAGGATTTCCGGCGCGAAGTTGGGCAGGCCAGCGAAGCGCATCGTCCCGCTCTCGGACAGGCTGTCGCCCACCCGCAGGACGCCGTGGTTGGGGATGCCGATCACGTCGCCGGCGAAGGCGTCCTCGGCCAGTTCGCGGTCGCTGGCGAAGAACATGATCGGCGCGTTGACGCTCATGGCCTTGCCGGTGTTCTGGGCCTTCAGCTTCATGCCGCGCGTGAAGCGGCCGCTGGTCAGGCGCAGGAAGGCGATCCGGTCGCGGTGGTTGGGGTCCATGTTCGCCTGGACCTTGAAGACGAAGCCCGAAACCTCGTTGTCGCCGGGCGCGACATGGGTGTCGACGCCGCCCTTGCTGACCTTGGCCGGATGCGGCGGCGGGGCATAGGCGCCGATGCCGCCCAGCAGCTCCGACACGCCGAAGTGGCGCAGGGCCGAGCCGAAGAACACCGGCGTCATGTGGCCTTCCAGGAAGCTCTGGACATCGAACGGCTTGCCGGCCTCGGTGACCAACATGGCGTTGTCTTCCAGCTCGGCCCGCTCATCGGGGTCGAGGTACTGGACCACCGCATTGCCCTTAAAGGCGATCGGGTCCGGATGCCCCTCCTCGTCGGTCGAGCTCTTCTTGGCGTAGGGGATGAACTTGTCGTTGCGCAGGTCCAGCATGCCCTTGAAGCGGCCGCCCGAACCGGCCGGCCAGTACAGCGGCGCGGGGTCCAGGGCCAGCTTGGACGAGACCTCGTCCAAGAGCTCGAACGGGTCCTGGGCCTCGCGGTCCATCTTGTTGATGAAGGTGATGATCGGGATGTCGCGCAGGCGGCACACCTCGAACAGCTTCAGGGTCTGGGGCTCGATGCCCTTGGCGGCGTCCAGCACCATGATCGCCGCGTCGGCGGCCGTCAGGGTGCGGTAGGTGTCTTCCGAGAAGTCTTCGTGGCCCGGGGTGTCCAGCAGGTTGAACATCAGGCCATCGTGGTCGAACGTCATGACCGAGGCCGAGACCGAGATCCCGCGCTCGCGTTCGATCTTCATCCAGTCCGACTGGGTCCGGCGCGTCTGGCCGCGCGCGCGCACGGCGCCGGCGGCCCGGATCGCCCCGCCGGCCAGCAGCAGGTTTTCCGTCAGCGTGGTCTTGCCGGCGTCGGGGTGGCTGATGATGGCGAAGGTGCGCCGACGGGCGGCTTCAGCGGCGGGAGAAGAGCTCATGGCGGGGGACTACCCCTCCGGAGCGTCCTTGTCACCTTCCACGGCGGCTCCGGTCGGCCGTCGCCGGGCGATGGCCTCCTCGAAACGCCGCCTGGCCTCGGCCGCCTGGGGTCCGGCGTGCGGATCGTTGAACACCGGCTCGACCATGGCCGCGGCTTCGTCGAAACGGTCGCGCCGCATCAGGGCGTCGGCGGCGGCGATGCGGAACTGCGCCACCTGCGGCGCCAACTGCTGGGCGCGCAGCAGCACGTTGACGGCGTTGTCGTTGGGATAGCCCGGCTCCCGGTTGCGGCTGATGGCGTAGTCGTAGAGCAGCAGCGCGTTGTTGGCGTCGACGGCGAAACCCTTGCCGAACCAGTCGCGCGCCTCCTTCAGCAGCTGCGGCGCCTGGGCGGGATTGGCCCGGGCCTCCAGCATGTACGACCAACCCAGGGTCTGGATCGCCTCCACGTCGCGCGGATCGGCCTCGACGCGATGCTTCAGCAGGGCCTGGGCCTTGCTCCGATCGCCGAAGTCGTTCTCGGCCCGCGCCAGGGTCAGCTCGGCCAGGCGATCGCCGGGATAGCGGGCCGCGCGCTCGCGGATCATGGCCAGGACCTCGGGACGCTTCTCCCTGGGCACGCCCATCTTCAGCCGCTGGTTCTCCAGCAGGAGGTCGTCCGCCGAGGCCGACAGGCGCGTGACCGTCAACTGCCGGGCGCTCGACGGCGGACGCGCCATGCGCCGCCCCGGCAACGAGCCCATGTAGCGCTGGAGGACGCGCTCCAGGTCCGCCAGCGGCATGCCGACCGCCTCGGGCGCCAGGGCCACCGGATCGCCGCCGTCGGCCACGGCCTGGGCGTAGCGGGTCAGCCGGACCAGGCGCTCGGGATCCGACATCATGTAGTGGGTCAGGATCCAGGACTGGGCGTAGAAGGCGGCGATGTCGGTCCGGCGCCCCGTCAGGGCCCGCCGCCCCAGGATCTCCTCGAACGGCGTCCAGGTGTTGGTGCCGCGTAGCCAGGCGACCCGCCGGCTGGTGACGCCCACCTCCACGACATCCGGCTTGAAGCGCGCCGTCATGAAGTACTCGGCATAGCCTTCGACCAGCCACGAGGCGTAGGCGGCCGGCGCATGCTGCTTCATGAAGTGGTGGGTGTATTCGTGGAACAGCACCTGCCGACCGCGTTCGTCGTCGCCCTCCAGGCTCAGCGCGGCGAACACATCGCCGACCGAGGCGCTGTAATAGCCGGCGATATAGGGAGCCAGGTCCGGCCGGATGCGCAGAAGATCCGACTGTCGCGGCGTCACATAGATCGGCAGGGGCCGCTCGTCGCCGGGGCCGCTCAGACCGTGCAGGGCGCGCAGCAGGCCCGCGAAGTCCTCAAGGTCGTTGGCCATCTCGACCAGGGTCTTCTGGCTGACCCGGCCATAGAGCGAGAACGACGGCGTGCTGGTATGCAGCCAGTCGCCGGTCGTCTGGGCGCGTGCGCCCGTCGAAAGCGCCAGGGGCGCCATCGCGGCGCTGACCGCGAATGTCCGCCGCGACATCGATCGACGCATGCTCAACCCTTCTTCTCCGCGGCCGGCTTGGCTTCCGGCATCGACTTCAACATGGCCTGGGCCGCCGCGGCCTTGTCGCCGCCGTGCGGGCTGGCCGCCAGCGGCGTCAGGACGTTGCGGGCGAGGTCCAGGTCGTTGAAGGCGATCAGCGCCTTGGCAGCCTCCAGCCGGTACGCCGCCACCTGTGGCGAGACCCGCAGGGCCTTGAGTCGCACATTGACGATGTTCTCGTCGATCGGTTTCAAGGCTTGGGAGTCGGCATAGCCGCGTAGCACCACCGGGTCGTCCGGGTCGATCTTGAAGGCGCGGGCGAACAACTTGCCGGCGTCGGCGAAGGCGGCTGGCCGGGCGGCCTGGTCGACGCGGCCGGCGCTCAGGCGGCTCTCGCCCAGCACGATCAGGGCGTCCAGGTCTTTGGGATCGGCGGTCAGCAGGGCGTTCAGCGTCGCCTCCCCCGCCGCGCGATCGCCATAGCGGGTCTCGGCCCGCGCCAGCACCAGGCGCGAGAAGCGGTCGTCCGGCTGGCGCGCGGCGCGCTTGCGGACATTGGCCAGGAATCCCTCCCGGTCGGCCTCGGGCACGCCCAGCTTCAGGCGCTGCCACTCCAGCAGCAGGTCGTCGGCGCCCGGCGACAGGCTGGTCACCGTGATCCCAGCCTCGTCGCCCGGGTTGCGCGGCAGGGCCCCGGCGGCGATCGGCTTGCCCATGTAGCTCTTCAGCTTGCGGCCCAGGCCCTCGGCGTCGTCGCCATAGACCGTCTTCCAGGCGCCCACCGGGTCTTGGGTCGTACGCGCCGCCTCCAGGTAGGGCTTGAGCTTGCGGTACCGGTCCGGGTCCGAGACGATGTAGTGGGTCAGCAGCCAGGCCTGGGCGTAGTACGACGCGCCCTCGTCCTTCTTCAGCTGCTGGGTGGTCTTGCCCAGCACGTCTTCCATCGGAATCCAGCTGCCCGGACGGGTCAGGGTGCGGGCGCGGCCTGCGTTGAAGCCCCCGACCGTCAGCCGTTGCTTCCCGAGATCGGCGGTCATGTAGTACTCGGCGTAGCCCTCGACGAGCCAGGCCGGATAGGCGCTGGGGTAGTAGCGCATCATGAAGTGGTGGACGTACTCGTGCAGTACCGCGTCATCGCCGCGGTTCTGGTCGTTGTCGCCGCCGACCACGTCGCGGATGGCCATGGCGAACACCTCGCCCGGGGCCGAGAAATAGACGCCCGCCACACGCTCCAGCTTCGGATTGACCCGCTGGACGTCCGACAGGTCCGAGACCAGATAGACCGGCAGCTTGCGCGCGGCCGCGTCGTCCTTGGGTCGCCCGTGCAGGCGGCGCAGCAGGTCGTCGAAGTCCTCCAGCATCACGGCGTATTCGCGGACGGATCGCTCGCCGTGTCCGTAGACGATGAAGTGCTGGCTCTCGGCCCGCTTCCATTCGGCGTGGGCGGTCGCCGGAAGCACCATCGCCGCGCCCGCCAGAAGACCCGCGAGCCAACCCATCTTCACGCCCCGACGCATCACGCCACCCCAACCGCAATCTTAAATTGAGGCTATGCGGCTTTCTGGAGCGACTTCAAGCGCCGTTTTGTGACAGCCCGCCCTACTTCGCCGCCGCGCCGGTCTTTTCGTGGATCGCCTTCAGCAGCTCGGCCGCCGCGTCCGCGCTCTTGCCGCCGTGGGGGTTGTTGGCGACCGGCTCCAACATCCGCACCGCATCGCCATAGCGTCCCCGCGCCGCAAGGGCCTGGCCGGCGGTGAAGCGGATCGTCAGCACCTGGGGCGCCAGCTGCGAGGACAGCTCCAGCACGTTCAGGGTGTTGTCGGTCGGATAGCCTGGCTCGCCCATGCGCGTCCGGGCGAAGTCGTAGAGCGTCTGGTAGGTGTCCGGCTGGGCCTTGTTGGCGCGACCGAAGAAACGGGCCGCCTCGGCGACCAGGACCTTGCTCTCCGGCTTGCCCTCCAACGCCTTGGCCGCATCCAGGCGGCTTTCGCCGGCCAGCCGCAGGGCTTCGGCGTCGTCGGCGTGGCCGGCGATCCAGTCATCCAGCAGCTTGTCCGCCACCGCTCGATCGCCATAGCCGGCCTCGACCCGCGCCAGGGCCAGGGTCGCCAGGCGGTCGCCCGGATACCGGGCGGCGTCGGCGCGGACCGTCTTCAGCAGGCGCTCGCCCAGCTCCTTGGGCGGACCGCGCTTGGCCAGTTGGTTCTCCAGCAGCAGATCGCCCGCCGAGGCCGGCAGCGTCGCGACCGTCATCGGGAAGTCGGGCTGCTTGTCACGGACCAACGTCTTGTTGGGGATGGCGCTGCGCAGATAGCCGCGCATGACGGTCTCGAGATCGTTGACCGCGATCCCGGTCGCCTTGGGCCAGACGGTCAGGGGATCGTCGCCCCGCGCCGTGGCAGCGACAAAGGCCGACAGCTGCTTCTTCCGCTCGGGGTCCGACAGCATGTAGTGGGCCAGCAGCCAGGCCTGGCCATAGTAGAGGGCGCTCTGCCGGTCGGTCAGCTGGCTGGAGCGCTTGGTCAGCAGGTCGCGCGACGACACCCAGGACCCGTTCAGCAGGTTGGACACCCGCGCCCCGTTCGGCGCGCCGACCAGGACCTTCTTGTCCTCGAAGTTCGCCGTCATGAAGTACTCGGCGTAGCCCTCGACCAGCCAGGCCGGATAGACGCCCGGATAGTGCTGCAGCATGAAGTGGTGGACGTATTCGTGCAGCACGGAGTCGTCGGCCAGGCCGTCCGACTTGCGGATCGCCACCGCGAAGATGTCCCCCGTCCCCGCCGTATAGACGCCCGCGGCATGTTCGACCTCCGGGAAGGCGCGGCGCAGCTGGTCGGCGCTGCGCACCAGATAGATGTCCAGCTTGCGCGCGCCGTCGTCCTGGTCGGCCGCCCGGCCGTGGAACAGGCGCAGCAGGGCGTCGAAATCCTCTAGCTTGGCGGTGAAGTCGCGCAGGCCGCCTTCGCCGCCGTCGCTATAGACCACGAAGTGGGCGCTCTCTGCCTTCTGCCACTCGGCATGGGCCGCGCCCGCTCCGCCCAGCATCACCACGCCGAGCGCCGCGCCCAGAACCGCGCGGCCGAATCCCGAAACCATCTCGCCCCCAATTCACAACCCCGAATTGAAGCTAGGCGGCGGGACCCGCGCTTAGCAAGGCAAACCAGTCCGTATGGCGACTTGACCTGCCCGGAACTGCGTCAAAATACCCCTATTCGAACAATGGGTTTGGAGTCATGCTTCCCCAATCACGCACTATCGACGTCAGATCGATGGGCGGATGGAGGAAATCGAAAGATGGCTCTGCTTGACCATCATCATCGCGCCACGAGCCGGCAGCACCCGGCCACCAGCGCGCTGTGCTTCGGCGTCACCCTGGCCGGACTAGTCGTCCTGGCGGTGACATTGAGCTGGTTGATCAGTCTGGTTGGCTGACAAGCACGTCAGGCGAAGTGTGGGCGGTTCGCCGCCCGGACGTGCGCCAAAAAAGAGAGGCTAGGCGGCCAGGCGACGCCAGACCTGACGGTCGGCTTCGACATTGGTGAGACCGCCGGCCTTCTGGCGCTGCAGCAGCGCACCCATGACTTCCACGCTCAGCTGAGCGTAACGCACCTGCACATCGGCCACCCGGCACCCGCGCGCCGGCGCCACGAACAGAGCCGCATTGACGTCGGGGGCCTTGGCGATGATCAGGGCCGCCAGGCGCTGGACGCGCTCCAGGTCCTTGCGGTGCAGCAGCGGCTCTTCGGCGAAGAGCTCCTTGCCCAGTTCCCCGACATAGTTCAGCGACAGCGCCGCGAAACGGTCGCGCGTCATCGGCGGCGCCAGTTCGGCCGCTTCGAAGCTCAGGACGACGTCGTTCATCAGGAAAAGCATGGCGGCTACTGGGTTCGATGGGGTTCGAAAGCCCGCGCACCATGCCGCCAACACGCTTTAGGTCCGGTTTAGGAGCAGGGTTAACGTAGCCCAGGAGTCGAGTTGTCCACACGCGCTCCACTTATAAGATTCAAGCCGCCTATCGAGATTCAGGCCTCGACCGGCTCCGTCAGGAAATGCCGCCCCTCGCGGTCCTCGATTTCGACTACCCAGACATCGGGATCGATGCGGGCGGCGCGCTCGGCATAGGCGTCGAGGTCCGGCTCGAACTCCGAGCGGACCGGCTGCATCCAGAAGCGCTCGCCATCGCCGCGCATGGCCTCGCTGTAGAGACGGGCGGTGTTGGCTCGACGGTCCACGATCTTGACCAGCACCGCCCCGGCCCGCGCATCGCCCTTGCGGGCCACCATGGCGAAGGCGCCACCCAGCTCGGCGCGGCGGATCAGAGCGCCGACCCAGATATCCGTCGAAAGAAGCATCGCTAACCGAACCGCAACCACAAGGGGCGCATAGCTCGCCCTTCAAGTCTCGAAGCATACGAGAAAATGACGCCGAATAACGACCAGAAAGGTCGCGTGGCGCGATGGATCGGGGTGTCGATTGGGCTCGTGGCCATGGCCGCTCCCACCGCGCTGCTTGCCGCCAACGCCGCCGACCAGCTCTACGAACGCACGCTGATGACGGCGGCCGATGGCCGCTGCCGGCTGTTCACGCCCACGATCTCGGCCGCGCTCGACGCCTCCCGCGCCCAGGCCCGGGGCGCGACGCTGCGCTCGGGCGCCAGCGAGCAGCAGGTCACCGCCCTGGAGCAACGCGCGCGCGGCAAGGCCGCCGGCGCGGCCTGCGACTCCAAGGACCTGACCCTGGCCGCCAGCCGCGTGAAGAAGGCCTTCGACGGCTACTCGCAGCTGATGGCGATGAACTATCCGGGCGACGTCGCCGCGTGGAAGGCCGAGCGCTCGGTCTCGGCGACCATCCCCGTATGGCGGCTGTCGCAACCGGCCAGCTTCGGCGCCGACCGCCTGATGTTCGGCCTCGCGGGCCGCGCCAAGGCGGTGACCGCCGTCGCGACCTTCGAAAACGGCCAGCGGCCCTATGTCGCCCGGATCGTGGTGCGCGACACCAACCGCACGCTGGGTCCCTATATCGACGCCCGCTCGGGCCGGAACCTGTCGGGCAAGGTCGCGCCGCGTAGCGCCAGCCTGGTGTTCACGGCCGAGACCCGGGAAGAGGCTCCCCTCACCCTGCTGCCGACCGGCGCCAAGACGGGCCTGGCCTTCCGCTTCCCGCCGGCCGTGGCCGACGCGATCTCGCAGCTGGATCCGCGCGAGGCGGTGACGGTGGAGTTCGCCTTCGCCGGTCGCGGCGACGAGGTGACCCGCAAGGCCTATGTCGAGGTCGGCGACTTCGCGGCCGGCCGGGCTTTCTTGCGGTAGATCTAGTCTACGCTAGTCCTGCACCGCGCCGGGCCGGCGCTGGCACACGTGCCACAGCACCCCGGCCGGATCGTAGACATAGGCGACCTTCAGCCCCCAGGGCTGCAGGGCCGGAGCCTTGGGCGGCTGGACGTCGAAGCGGCCCGGCAGGTCGAGGCTCTGGATACGCGCCCACCAGGCGTCCAGGTCGTCGACCATCAGCTGCATCATGAAGTTCTCGGCCCACTGCTGCTGGTAGTAGCGCTGCAGGATGAAGCCGGTCTGGCCCATGCCGAAGATCGCCACCTCGCCGTCCAGCAAGGTCTCAAAGCCCAGGGCCTGGTAGAAGGCGCGGCTGACCGCGAAGTCCTTGGCGGGCAGGAAAGGCCGCGCCGAGGCGGTCGGATCAGAGCTCGCCACTGGCGCGCGGCGAGAAGGCGATGATGTTGTCGCCCAGGGTCGTCGGCGACACCGCGACCTGCTGAATGGTCGGCGGAACCGGCACGGCGATCGGCGGCGCGACCGGCGCCTCGACGGCCGGCGGGGCCAGCAGCACCGGCAGGCGCACCGAGACGGTGGTGCCCGCGCCCAGGCGGCTCTCGATGACCATCTCGCCGCCGTGCAGCTTGGCGAAGGCCCGCACCAGCGACAGGCCAAGGCCCGTGCCACGCGAGCGCTGCTCGGCGCCGCCGGCCTGCTCGTAGGGACGGCCCAGGCGCTCGAGATCTTCCGGGCTGATGCCGACGCCGGTGTCGGCGACGACGATCTCCAGCACCCCGTCATAGCCGTGCGCCGTGACCGTCACCTGGCCGCCGCGCGGGGTGAACTTCAGGGCGTTGGAGACGAGGTTCAGCACGATCTGCTTCAGGGCGCGGCGGTCGGCGTCGACCTCCAGATCGCCCGGCGGCAGCACGCCGCGCAGCTGGACGCTGGCGGTGTCGGCCTGGACGCGCAGCAGGCGCATGGCCGCCTGCACCGCCTCGCGGGCGTCGAAGACGCCGCGCTGCAGCTCGAAGCGCTCGGCCTCGATCTTGGACATGTCCAGCACGTCGTTGATCAGGTCCAGCAGGTGGCCGCCGCTTTCGTGGATAAGCTCGGCATATTCGGCATAACGATCGCTGAGCGTGCCGAACATCTTGGCGCGCATGATGTCCGAGAAGCCCATGATGGCGTTCAGCGGCGTGCGCAGCTCGTGGCTCATATTGGCCAGGAAGCGGGCGCGGCCGGCGGCCAGGGCCTCGGCGTCGGCGCGGGCCTGGTCCAGGGCGGTCTCGCGATTGCGCTCGACGGTGACGTCGCGCAGCACGCCGACCAGCTGGCTGGGGGCCACGCGGTGCAAGTCGATGGCGACCGAGCGCTCGACGCCCAGCACCGGATTGAAGATCAGCGAGGCCTCGCCGTCGCGCTGGGCCTGGGCGATGGCGGCCGTCAGGCGCGCGCGGTCTCCCGGCGCGGCGGCGGCGATCAGGCCCTTGTTGACGAGATCGACGACCGTGATCCCGGGCGGCGGCGCGCCTCGGGCGGCGGTGATCTGGCCCTGGCCTCGCACCGCGATCGCCAGATGAGGCAGACCGTCCAGCAGGGTTTCCAGGTAAAGGATCTCGGTGGCGTTGCGGTCGTCGCGCGCGCCCTGGCGGCGACGGCCGATCAGCAGTCCGGCGGCCAGGCCCAGGCCCGTGGTGACCAGGGCCAGGAAGCCCAGGACGAAGGCCAGCGGGCCGATCGGGGCCGGCGGGGCCAGGCCGGAAAGCTGGGCCAGGGCCGCGATGCAGCCGCCGATCAGGGCCAGGGCCGCGCCCTCGGCCAGACGCCGGGGCTGGTCCAGGATCGAGGCCGCCGCGACCGGGGCTAGGCACCAGGCGGCCATCGCGCCGGAGACGCCCCCGGTCAGCACCGCCGCCAGCGAACCGCCGACGGCCCACAGGACCAGCAGAAGCGACTGGGTGCGCTCGTCCTGGCGCGTGAAGATCAGGGAGGCGATGGCCGGAACCGCGCCGACGCTCAGCGCGGCCCAGACGGGCCAACCGCCGGGGTTCTGGGCGAAGGCCGCGGCCGCGCCGCCCAGACAGATGAACGCCAGCCACCCCATGCGCCAGACATGCGCGGGGTCGAACCCCGCCGGGGGGGCGGGGCGTCGGATCGGGTCTGGAAGTGTTTCGATTTCCAAGGCCGGTCGACTTCAGCGCGGTGGACAAGTTTCACCGTCGTCAAACCTTAACGCGGCGGGGCCGTTCCCTCCAAGGCCGCACAATCGTTAAGCGACCTCCCGCCATGCACTTCGTTGTGGACGGAAACGGATTCGTAAGCGCCGTCGGTCATGTTCCGGGCTCAAGCCATCACGGACAGAAGGTCCGGGAGCCCACCATGCCAGAACCGGCGTCCATGGACGCTTCGATCGACCCCGCGTTCGCGGACCCCACCCCGGCCGAGCGCCGGGTGGCCGCGGCCGAGCGTCGACGCATGGCCCTGGACGAGCGCAAGCGCTCGTTCCTGCGCATGGTCAGCCACGAACTTCGCACCCCGCTGAACGCCGTGATCGGCTTCTCCGAGATCCTCTCCCAGGAGCTCTACGGACCGCTGGGAAGCCCGCAATACAAGGAGTATGCGGGCATCGTGCACGAGAGCGGCATGAAGCTGCTGAAGCTCGTGAACCAGATCGTCGAGATCGCCCGACTGGAAGGCCACGTCACCGATATCGAGGTCGCGCCGGAGTCCGTCGACGAGGCGCTGGAGGACGTGATCGAGAGCCTGAGCGCCGAGATCGCCCGGCGCGAGGTCATCGTCCACGTGGTCGGCCAAGGCGCCCTGCCCCCGGTCGCGGCCGACAGCCGTGGCCTGCGGACCATGCTCACCAACCTATTGCAGAACGCCGTTACGCACTCGCCCGCCGGGGGAGTTGTACACATTGCCGCAGCCCGTATCGGACGCGAGGTGGAGATCACCGTTCGCGACCAGGGTCCGGGCGTCGAGAGTTCGGAACTGCCCCGTCTGCTGCAGCCGTTCGAACAGGGCGGCTCCACCCTCACGCGGGCCCACGAGGGCGCGGGTCTGGGCCTGCCGATCGTCGACCTGCTGTCGCGCGCCATGGGCGGGCAGTTGAAGCTGTCGTCAAGCCTGGGCGCGGGCTTCCTGGCGCGGTTGATCCTGCCTGCGGCTTGAGGACCGCAAACCTCGCCCTTCGACAAGCTCTGGGTGAGGTTTTCTACTGAAGCGCTTCAACAGTGGTCCTCACCCTGAGCCTGTCGAAGGGCGGGGACGGACCCGCTGCGCTTGCCATACAGCAAACCGCCCCCTAATTGGCCCGCCATGACCAGCGCCATCGACATCGCCCTCAACGACCTCGCCGACGAGTTCGAGCTCCTGGGCGACTGGGAAGAGCGCTATCGCTACGTGATCGAGCTGGGCAAGGAGCTCGAGCCTCTCACTGACGCCGAGCGCTCGGAAGAGAACAAGGTGCGCGGCTGCGCCAGCCAGGTTTGGCTGGTCACCGAACCTCAAGCCGACGGTACGCTGAAGTTCCGGGGCGACAGCGACGCCCACATCGTCAGCGGCCTGGTGGCCATCATGCTGCGTCTCTATTCGGGCCGCATGCCCGCCGACATCGCCGCCTTCGACGCCAAGGGCGCGATGGACAAGCTGGGCCTGTCCGGCGCCCTGTCCTCGCAGCGCTCCAATGGCCTGAAGTCGATGGTCGCCCGCATCCAGCACGACGCGAAAGTTCGCCTTGGCTGAGGTTCGCGTCGCCGCGCTGTACCGCTTCACGCGGTTTCCCGACCCGGCGGCGATCCAGGGGCCGTTGGCGGCGCTGTGCTGCGGGCTGGGCGTGAAGGGCACCCTGCTGCTGGCCCCCGAGGGGATCAACGGCACCATCGCCGGCGGTGACGCCGCCATCGAGGCGGTGCTGGCCCACATCCGCGCCCTGCCCGGCTGCGCCGATCTCGCGCCCAAGACCGCCTGGGCCGAGCGCATGCCGTTCTATCGGATGAAGGTCCGGCTGAAGAAAGAGATCGTCACCCTGGGCGAGCCGGACCTGGATCCGACCGACGCAGGGACTTACGTCGCGCCCGCCGATTGGAACGCCCTGATCGCCGATCCGGACGTCGTGGTGATCGACACCCGCAACGACTACGAGGTCGCCGTCGGCCAGTTCGAAGGCGCGATCGATCCCAGGACGGCCAGCTTCTCGGACTTCCCAGCCTGGTTCCGCGGCTATCGCCAGGGCCTGGAAGCCGAGCGCGGCCCCGACGCCGCGCCGCTGAAGGTCGCCATGTACTGCACCGGCGGCATCCGCTGCGAGAAGTCGACCGCCTTCCTGAAGGCCGAGGGCGTCGAGGACGTCTTCCACCTGAAGGGCGGCATTCTCGACTATCTGGAGCAGGTGCCGGAACCGGAAAGCCTGTGGCGCGGCGAGTGCTTCGTGTTCGACGAGCGCGTCGCGGTCGGTCACGGCCTGACGCCCGGAACCCACGTCCTGTGCCGGGGCTGCCGGATGCCGGTGAGCCCCGAGGGCCAGGCCTCGGAGCTCTATGTCGAGGGCGTTTCGTGCCCGGCCTGCCATGACCAGCGCACGGAAGCACAGAAGGCCAGCGCCGCCGAGCGCCACCGCCAGGCCCTGCACTGCGAGGCCCTGGGCATCGACCATGTCGGCGCCCAGCTACCCGCCAAGGACGGCTGAACCGTTCGCCCCCGCCCCGCGTTGACCCGGCTCCCCTTCCTCAACGCGGAGTCCGCGCGATGCATACGAACGAAGACCACATCAAGCTCGTCAACGGCCTGGTCGAGACCACCATCGACAGCGCCGACGGCTATGCCGAGGCCGCCAAGGACGCCGACGCCTCGCGCTATCAGGACCTGTTCCAGCGCCGGGCCCAGGAGCGCCGCTCGGTCGCTTCGGAACTGCAGGACGAGGTCCGGCGCCTGGGCGGCGAGCCCAAGGACGACGGCACCCTCCTGGCCGCCGCCCACCGCGCCTTCCTGAACCTGAAGGACGCCGTGACCAAGGGCGACGAGGCCGTCGTCAGCGAGGTCGAGGCCGGCGAGGACCACATCAAGGCCAAGTACGAAAAGGCCCTGAAGGACACCGACGTCGAACCCCAGACCCGGGCGGTGATCGAAAAGGCCTGGGCTTCGGTGAAGTCCGGCCACGACCAGATGCGCGACATCAAGCACATGCTGAAGCACTAGGAATCTTGGCCCGTCCCCGCCCTTCGACAGGCTCAGGGTGAGGACTACTGCCAGGGCCGTTCAGTCGAAAACCTCACCCTGAGCCTGTCGAAGGGCGGGGTTTTCGCAGCGCGGTTTGCGTCAGTGCTCGCTCCACCGCATATGAAGGTCATGGAAGCCGCGCTCCGCCCCGTTCTCGACGAGAAGCAGATCAACCTGATCGCCAAGGCCCTGGCCGAGCCGCGCCGTCGCCAGATCCTCAGGGACGTCGGCGCCGCCGCCGAGCCCACGCCCTGCGGCGTGCTGACCGCCGGCTACGAGATCACCGCCGCGACCATGTCGCATCACCTGAAAGAGCTCGAGATCGCTGGGCTGATCCGTATCTGCCGCCAGGGCAAGTTCGCCTATTTGTCGCTGCAGCGCGACGTGCTGAACGCCTACCTGGCGCAGTTGGCCGAGATCTAGGCGATCGCCCGCTTCGGCAGCCGCCAGCCCGGCCGGGCGAAGTGGCAGGTATAGCCGTTGGGGATCCGCTCCAGATAATCCTGATGCTCGGGCTCGGCTTCCCAGAAGTCGCCGACCGGCTCGACCTCGGTGACGACCTTGCCCGGCCACAGCCCGGAGGCGTCGACGTCGGCGATCGTATCGACCGCGACGGCGCGCTGCGCCTCGTTCTCGTAGTAGATCGCCGAACGATAGCTCAGCCCGATGTCGTTGCCCTGACGGTTGGCGGTCGACGGGTCGTGGATCTGGAAGAAGAATTCCAGCAGTTCGCGATAGCTGGTCACCGCCGGGTCGAAGACGATCTCGATCGCCTCGGCGTGCGTGCCGTGGTTGCGATAGGTGGCGTTCGGCACGTCACCGCCCGAATAGCCGACCCGCGTGGAGACCACGCCCGGACGCTTGCGGATCAGATCCTGCATCCCCCAAAAGCAGCCGCCGGCCAGCACCGCACGTTCCGTCGTCGACATTGCGCATCTCCTTCGAACTCTTCCCCGCCCATATGGGAGCGAGAACGTGCGTCGCCGATAGAACCCATCGAACGTCGCCGAAAAATTCTCTCGCCCTCCGCTCATTGAATCACTTCGATGATTATCTAAATGTCGAACCATACGCCGATCACGGCGACCGGCCCTGGGCCGAACGGAGAGAGATTCATGAGCAAGCTTACGGGCAAGACCGCCATCGTCACCGGCGCCTCGAAGGGCATCGGCGCGGCCATCGCCAAGGCCCTGGCCGCCGACGGCGCCGCCGTCACGGTCAACTACGCCTCCAGCCGCGAGGGCGCCGACAAGGTGGTGGCCGAGATCGTCGCCGCCGGCGGCAAGGCCATCGCGGTCCAGGGCTCGGTGTCCGACGGCGCCGATGTCACCCGCCTGTTCGACGAGACCGCCAAGGCCTTCGGCGGCGTGGACATCCTGGTCAATAACGCCGGCGTCTACGCCTTCGCGCCGATCGAAGAGTTCAGCGAAGTCGAATACCGTCGCCAGTTCGACACCAACGTCCTGGGCGTGCTGCTGACCAGCAGCGAAGCGGCCAAGCGCTTCGGTCCGGACGGCGGCAGCATCATCAACATCAGCTCGGCGGCCACCACGGTCGATATCCCGACCGCTTCGGTCTACACCGGGACCAAGGCCGCCGTGGACTCGATCACCCGCGTGCTGGCCAAGGAGCTGGGTCCGCGCAAGATCCGCGTCAACGCCATCTCGCCCGGCGGCGTCGAGACCGAAGGCACCCACGCCATGGGCATCGTCGGCACCGACTTCGAAGCCCAGATGGTCGCCCAGACCCCGCTTGGCCGCCTGGGCCAGCCCTCGGACATCGCGCCGGTGGCGACCTTCCTGGCCTCGCCGGACAGCTTCTGGATCACCGGCGAGATCATCGCCGTGGCCGGCGGCAACCGCTAACCTCTTCAAGCCATCCGATAGTGCTGCGCCAGGCGCTGCAGGGCGAGTTTAAGGACCGTCTTGCCCGCCCGGCGCGGCAGTTTCAGCGAGCGCTCGGCCGTCTCCAGGGCCGAGCCCATCAGGCAGACCCGCTCCAGGATCTCGCGCAGGCCCGGACCGACCGCCTGCAAGGCCCTGACGATCCGCTCGCGCGTGGCGTGGTCGCGTTCGGCCGGGGCCAGTCCCGGACGGCCGCCGGACACGCGCGGCGTCAGGTCCCAGCGCATGGTCGTGCGGCCCTGGGTTCCCAGGGTCTCGAACTCCTCGCGCAAGCGTTCACCGGCGGCAGCCTCGACCGGCGTCAGCCAGGGCTTGCCCTCGGCGTCGCGGCGGCGGGCCAGCCAGGCGATCGGCGACTCGCCAAGATTGCGCTTCGCCGTTCCGCCTCCGGGCAGGACGATCTCTTCCTCGATCACGCCCGGCCGCCCCGGCGGCGGCGAAGAGACAGGTTCGGGTCTCGCGGCCATGGTCCAGCCGCCTTGCGGACGCGGCTTCAGCGTCGCTTCACGCGCCAAGGCCTGGAAGGCCGCCTCATCCAGGGTCACCATCACGCTGCGCCGGCGGCTGGCGCCCAGGCGTACGCCGTAGCCCAGGCCCTGCGCCTCGACCACCGCGCCGGGCCTCGCCAGCAGCCGCATGGCGCGCTCGGCCAGACGATGCGCCTCCACCTCCTGATCGACGCTCGCCACGCTCATTGCGGGATATCCTCGGCGCGGGCCGGGGCCTGGCGCAAGCAAGCCTCCAGGTCGGCGAGGCGGCGGTCGAAGATCGCATCCTCGCGCATGTCCTCGATCTTGCGGCAGGCATGGCCGCAGGTGGTCCGGTCGCGACCGAAGGCGAAGGCCACGCGAGCCAGCGACCAGTGAAAGGTGATGTGGGTCAGGTAGATCGCCAACTGCCGCGCGCGGACGGCGGCCTGCGAGGCCCGCCTCGGGGCGGCGATCTCGGCCGCCGGAACGCCGGTGGCCAGGGAAACCAGGTGGGTGACGAAGCCGACGGTCAGGCGGTCGCGTCGGGGATCGGGCGAGATGGCCCAGATATCCTCAAGGGCTTGAACCAGCATGGCGTGCTCTCCTCCGGGCCGCGAGTGCGACCGGCGAACACGACTATAGGTTTATTTTCCCAATGAGAGGAAGATATTCCTATACCCCTCACCACTCCAAGGCCTAAGCCTTTGATTTTCCTACTCGGCAGCCATGACTACGCTCGCGGCCGGACGGGCGTTCGCGATGTCTTCCGCCGGCGCCTTCACCGGTGGGATCCGGTCGAAAGCCGCGAAGAGATTCGCCACCGAAGCCGCGTTCATCACCCACTTGCGTCCCCGCGCCCGGCGGCAGGCGTTCAGCGCCGCGTCCGGCCCAAGATCGGCGCCCAGCAGGTCCGGCGGGCAGGCCGCCCGCAGCGCCTCGATCGACGCCGCCGACAGCTGGGGCCCTTCGCTCAGCCACTGCTCGGCCAGGCGGAAGCCGTTACGGGCGAACAGGCGCACCATGAAGGCGTTGCGCGACGCCAGCAGCAGATAGCCCTTCGGGTGGAGCAGGATCATCGGGAAGTAGGGCGCCAGCTCCGGCAGCGCCGTGTTGGCGTAGAAGGTCGCGTCCCAGTAGCTTTCACCGATCTGGGCGAAGTGAGCGGCGTCGCGCACCAGCGCCATGCCGGAATCGGCGACCGGCAGGATCTCGACCTTGGGCTTGCGGATGTCGACCGTGTCGTTGGCGACGTCGACATAGAGCGCGCCCAGCTGGATGGCGTTCTGGAAGTAGCGCTCCCGCAGGATGCCCCACATCGAATTGACGCGACCGCCGCGCTTGATGAAGGCGCTCAAGGCCTTCTCGCCGGCCGAGACCGGGCGCGCCAGGCGACCCTGCAGGCGTCCCAGGACGTCGGCGGTGATCTCCATGCAGCGCCCCTTGGGATAGGCCTTGGCGTAGCCGCCGTCCGTCTCGGCGCTCAGCGCCTGGTCGGCCTGCGCGCGCAGCTCCAGGAACATGGCTTCCAGGGCCGGCAAGGCGGGGACCAGGAACTGTCGGGTCAGAGCGGCCTGAAGGCGATCGACCTCCAGGCTTTCAGTGAAATCAAGCATACTGTCTTCAGGCTGTGCGCACGCCCTCAAGGGAAGTCTCGGCGGGCAGAATCGCGCCGCGATGGGATACCACAAGCGCTGCCATGGCGTGGGCGCGACGAACCGCCTCATCGATCGGAAGACCGGCTAGGCGCGACGACAGATAGGCGGCGTTGAAGCTGTCCCCCGCCCCCGTGGTGTCGACGGCCTTCACGCGACCGGGCGCGGGCGTCGCGGTGCGGCCGTCGGCGCGGTGGACATTGACCGCGTGGCTCTCGTCGCGCGCCACCACCTCGGCCCCGGCGGCGGCCCACTCGGCGGCCAGGTCCTCGGCCTCGCGGCCGTAGAGGGGGCGGCTGTCCTCGCTGCTCAGCGAGATGTAGCGGCAGGCCGGCACGACGCCGTCCAGCGCCGCGCGGGCCGCTTCGGGATTGGGCCACAGGGCCGGGCGGTAGTTGAAGTCCAGGGCCACGGCCACGCCGTGCGAGTGGACATAGGTCAGGATATCCCGCAAGCGCGCCCGGCCGATGTCGCCGATCACCGCCAGGGTGACGCCCGACAGATAGACGAGGTCGCTGGCCTTGGCCGCCTCGATCAGTTGGTCGGCGGTGTGGGCCGAGAACAGGTCACGGATCGGGGCGCGTTCACGCCAGTAGTGGAACTTCCGCTCGCCCTGATCGTCCAGAACGATGGCGTAGAGGCCCGGCAGCCGGTTCTCGACCTGACGGACCAGGCGGGTGTCCATGACCTCGCGGCGCATGGTCGACAGCACGCCCTCGCTGAAGGGATCCCCCTGCCCCAGCGCCGTGCAATAGGCGACCTCGTCGCCCAAGCGGGCCATGTAGATCGCCGTGTTGAAGGTGTCGCCAGCATAGCCCATCCGGTACAGCGGCGGGCCGCCGTCGTGAGCCCCATGGGGGGCTTCCGGCGACAGCTCGACCATGCATTCGCCGAGGACGGTGATCTTGGCCATGGTCAGCCCTTCTTCTTGGTCTTGGTCGATTGCTGGGCCTGCTGGGCGATCCAGGCGTCGATGCGGGTCTCCAGCACCGACAACGGCAGCGAACCATGCAGCAGCACAGCGTCGTGGAAACCCCGCTCGTCGAACTTGTCGCCCAGCTTCTTTTCGGCGCGCTGGCGCAGCTCGATCAGCTTCAGCTCGCCCATCTTGTAGGCCAGGGCCTGGCCTGGCCAGGAAACGTAGCGCTTCAGCTCGACCTCGATGTTCACCGGCGACAGGGCGGTGTTGTCGGTGAAGCAGGCGCGGGCCTGTTCCAGGCTCCAGCCCTTCCAGTGCATGCCGGTGTCGGCCACCAGGCGGCAGGCGCGCCACATCTCGTAGGACAGCCGGCCGAACAGTTCGTAGGGATCGCGATAGATCCCCATCTCCTCGCCCAGCCACTCCGAATAGAGGCCCCAGCCCTCGCCGAAGGCCGTGAAGTAGAGGTTGCGACGGAACTCCGGCACGTTGACCTGCTCGGCGGCCAGGGCGGTCTGGATGTGGTGGCCCGGCGCGCCCTCGTGCAGCACCAGGGCGGGCAGCTCGTAGAGCGGCCGCTGGTCGAGCTCCGAGGTGTTGATCATCAGCCCGCCGGCCCGGCCGACCTTGGCGTCGCCGCCGAAATAGCGGCCGGTCGTGTAGCCCTGCTCGATGCTGGCCGGCACCGGGCGCACACCATAGGTCAGGCGCGGCAGGACGCCGAAATGGGCCGGCAGCTGGTCGTCGGCGCGCTTGGCGATCTCGCTGGACTTCTCCAGCAGTTGCTGGCGGCTGGTGGCGTAGAAGCGCGTGTCCTTGCGCAGCATGGCGATGAATGCCGTCAGGTCGCCCTGGAAGCCGGCGGCCTTCATGGTCTCCTGCATGCGGGCGCGGATGCGGGCCACCTCGGCCTGGCCGATGTCGTGAATCTGGTCCGGCGTCAGGTCGGTGGTCGTGTGCCGACGAGCCAGGAACGCGTAGTAGGTCTTGCCGTTTGGCAGGTCTGAGGCCGCCAGGCTCTTGGCGGCGTGTGGGACGTACTCCTCGGTCATGAACTTGACGAAGCCGGCGCGGGCCGGGGCGACCTTGTCCGTCATCGCCTTCTCGCCCTCGGCGACCAGGGCGGCGCGGGTGGCGGCGGGGATGCTGTCGGGCAACGCGCGCAGCGGCGCCATCAGCGGATCGTCGACCAAGGGCGTCGTGACGGCGCGTTGGGCGCGTTCCTGCACGGCCTGGGCGGTGGAGATCGCCTGGACAAAGCCTGTGCTCACGCCCCGGCGGGCGTTGGCGGTGTTCGAGGCGTACCAGCCCGGCATGCCGTTCAGGAGGGCGATCCAGCGCCTGGCCTCGCCCTCGTTGCGCAGCTTCATGCCGCTGGCCCGGTACAGCATCATGACGTCGAAGCCGCCGTCGCTGCTGAAGGGCATCCGCGCCTCGTCGTAGCCGGCGGCCTCGATCCGATCGCGTAGGCTGAACAGCAGCAGGTCGCGGGTCAGGCGCTCGTCGTCGTTGAGGCCCTTGATGTCCATGGCCGTCAGTTCGGCCTGGATCTTCTTCAGCTTGGCGGTGCGATCGGCGTCGGCGGCCGGCGAGACGTCCGGCAGGCGCCAGCGCGCATCGGCCGCGCCACCGGAATCGGGATCCTCGCCCGGGTCGCCCAGGGCTTCGTAGCGGATGACCAGATTGGCCAGGACCGCCGGCGAAGGCGTGCCGGCCCAGGCGGCCGAGACCATGAGCGTGGCCAAACAGACGCCAGCCATGCCAGCGCGCCAGGATGCGATGCGAGTCATGCGGCGGAGCTTAGGCGAAGCTCCGGCGGGGATCGACACGCGAATCGTCGATCGGACCCTGGCGGGGCCGACTGTCGGACGCTTCAAATGTTCGGAAGGTTTTCGAGAATGGAGCGGGCGAAGAGATTCGAACTCTCGACCCCAACCTTGGCAAGGTTGTGCTCTACCACTGAGCTACGCCCGCCCATTCGCGAGATATATAGTCGCTCCATTCCCCCAGAAGTCCGGAAGAATGGAGCGGGCGAAGAGATTCGAACTCTCGACCCCAACCTTGGCAAGGTTGTGCTCTACCACTGAGCTACGCCC